>NZ_WNKY01000021.1 GCF_009720825.1 Duganella radicis
CCCCGGCCCCGGCGCCAGTGGCGACCGCGCCTGCCGCCGCACCAGCCCCGGCGCCCGCCGCAGCGCCAGTCGCTGCCGGCTCCGGCCATCAGCTGGTATTGAAAGTGACGGAAGATTCGTGGGTGGAAATCCGCCGCCCCGGCACCACCTCGCTGATCTCGCGCGTGGTGAAAGCCGGCAGCACCGAGACCTTTGACATCAAGGACCCGGCGCTGCTGATCGTCGGCAAGCCGGGCGGCGTGGAGGCCACCTTGGGTGGCGCGCCGCTGGCGCTGCCGCTGATCCCTGGCGGCACGATTTCGCGTGTGAACATCAAGTAAGAACAGAGTAGAACGACCATGACGCAAACTGCTATTCCATCGGGACCGACCGACCGCCGCGCCAGCCGCCGCGTGTTGATCTCGCACGGCGAGCGCAAGATCTGGGTGGGCGGCGACGCCCCGGTGGTGGTGCAGTCGATGACCAACACCGACACCGCCAACGCCATCGAAACCGCGATCCAGATCCGCGACCTGGCGCGTGCCGGCTCGGAGCTGGTGCGCCTGACCGTGGACCGTCCGGAAGCCGCCGAAGCGGTGCCCTACATCCGCGAACAGCTGGACAAGATGGACGTGGACGTGCCGCTGGTGGGCGACTTCCACTACAACGGCCACACGCTGCTGCAAGACTATCCGGAGTGCGCCAAGGCGCTGTCCAAGTACCGCATCAATCCGGGCAACGTCGGCAAGGGCGCGAAGCGCGACACGCAGTTTGCGCAAATGATCGAAGTGGCCGCGCGCTACGACAAACCGGTGCGCATCGGCGTCAACTGGGGCAGCCTGGATCAGGCGCTGCTGGCGCGCATCATGGACGAAAACGCCGTGCGTGAAAATCCGTGGACCGCGCAGCAGGTGATGTATGAGGCGCTGATCACCTCCGCCATCGAAAACGCGCAGCGCGCCGAAGAACTGGGCCTGGGCCGCGACAAGATCATCCTGTCGTGCAAAGTCTCGGGCGTGCAGGACCTGATCGCCGTGTACCGTGAGCTGGGCAAGCGCTGCGACTATCCGCTGCACCTCGGCCTGACCGAAGCGGGCATGGGCAGCAAGGGCATTGTGGCCTCGACCGCCGCGCTGTCGGTGCTGCTGCAAGAAGGCATCGGCGACACCATCCGCATTTCGCTGACGCCGGAACCGGGCGGCGACCGCACCAAGGAAGTGGTGGTGGGGCAGGAGATTCTGCAAACCATGGGCCTGCGCAAATTCACCCCGATGGTGATCGCGTGCCCGGGTTGCGGCCGTACCACCTCGACCACTTTCCAGGAACTGGCCGACAATATCCAGACCTTCCTGCGCGACCAGATGCCGGAGTGGAAAAAGAGCTATCCGGGCGTGGAGGCGATGAACGTGGCCGTGATGGGGTGCATCGTCAACGGTCCGGGCGAATCCAAGCACGCCAACATCGGCATCAGCCTGCCGGGCACCGGCGAATCGCCGGCCGCGCCGGTGTTCGTGGACGGCGCCAAGGTGGCGACGCTGCGCGGTGAACGCATCGTGGAAGAGTTCCAGGAAATCGTACTGAATTACGTGAAGAAGAATTACAGCAAACATGTCTAAACAAGAGAAAATCACCGCCGTCAAAGGCATGAACGACATCCTGCCGCAGGACTCGCACCTGTGGCAGCTGTTCGAGAACACCGCGCAGTCGGTGGTGCAGAGCTACGGCTTCCAGCAGATCCGCACGCCGATCGTGGAGGACACCGCCCTGTTCAAGCGCGCCATCGGCGCTGTGACCGACATCGTCGAAAAAGAGATGTACTCGTTCGAGGATTCGATGAACGGCGACCAGCTGACCCTGCGCCCTGAAGGCACGGCCGGCGCGGTGCGCGCGGTGATCGAGCACAATCTGGTCTACGAAGGTCCGAAGCGCCTGTGGTACACCGGCCCGATGTTCCGCCACGAGCGTCCGCAGCGCGGCCGCTATCGCCAGTTCTACCAGTTCGGTTGCGAGGCCGTGGGCTTCTCCGGTCCT
Source organism: Duganella radicis (assembly GCF_009720825.1). Classification (GTDB taxonomy): domain Bacteria; phylum Pseudomonadota; class Gammaproteobacteria; order Burkholderiales; family Burkholderiaceae_D; genus Rugamonas; species Rugamonas radicis. Next base: position 2,011 of record NZ_WNKY01000021.1, read on the forward strand.
GACGTCGACGCGGAACTGATCATGATGTGCCGCCGCCTGTGGGACGACCTGGGCCTGCCGGAAATCCGCCTGGAACTGAACTCGATCGGCGACGCCGAAGAGCGCGCGCGCCACCGCGTCGACCTGATCGCCTATCTGGAAAAGCACGAAGACATCCTCGACGCCGAAGCCAAACGCCGCCTGCACAGCAACCCGCTGCGCATCCTGGACACCAAGAACCCTGCCATGCAGGACATGGTCAACGCCGCGCCGAAGCTGATGGACTATTTGGGCGAAGAATCGCTGGCGCACTTCAACGGCGTGCGCAAGATCCTCGACCACAACAACATCCCGTACGTGATCAACACGCGCCTGGTGCGCGGTCTGGATTACTACAACCGTACCGTGTTCGAATGGGTGACGGATTCGCTGGGCTCGCAAGGCACGGTGTGCGCCGGCGGCCGTTACGATCCGCTGATCGCCTCCTTCGGCGGCAAACCGACGCCCGCCGTCGGTTTCGCCATGGGCATCGAACGCCTGCTGGAACTGATGAAGGAAGCCGGCGAGCCGGACATGCCTAACCAGTGCGACGTCTACCTCGTGCATCAAGGCGAGGCGGCCCAGCTGCAAGCCTTCGTGCTGGGCGAGCGCCTGCGCGACGCCGGCCTGGACGTAATCATGCACGGCTCCACCGCGGCCGGCGCGGGCAGCTTCAAGTCGCAGATGAAGAAGGCCGACGGCGCGGGCGCCGCCTTTGCCGTCATCATTGGCGAGGACGAAGTGAAGAACAACACCGCCGCAGTGAAGTCCATGCGCGCGGCGGAAGGCGAGCAGCAGCAAAGCACGGTGCCGTTCGACCAGGTAGTAGACTTCGTGGTCGACCAAATCACCGACGGCGGCGATCACCATCACCACGTGCACGACGAGCACTGCAACCATTAATTCAATCAACAACAACGGCAGACGAATACCATGGCATACGATCTTGAAGAACAAGAACAGATAGCAACCCTCAAAGCATGGTGGGACAAGTACGGCAATGCGACCACCTGGGTGTTGATCGCGGCGCTGGCGGCCTACTCGGGCTGGAACGGCTGGAACTACTACCAGCGCGACCAGGCCGGCAAGGCCTCGGCCCTGTACGGTGAGCTGCAAGCGGCGGTGGAAGCCAAGGATAACGCCAAGGTGCTGCGCGCCGCCGGCGACATGGAATCGCAATTCGCCAGCACCGCCTACGCGCCGATGGCCGCGCTGGTGGCGGCAAAAAGCGCGTTTGAAGCCAACGACCTGAAATCGGCCAAAGCCCAGCTGCAATGGGCGGCGGAGCATGGCGCCGATGAATTCAAGGCCGTCGCCAAAGTGCGTCTGGCCGGCGTGCTGCTGGATGAAAAAGCCTACGACGAAGCGCTGAAAGTGCTGGCCGGCGACGTGCCCGCGGCATTTGCCGGTGCCGTGGCGGACCGCAAGGGCGACGTGCTGGCCGCGCAAAACAAGCTGACCGAAGCCCGTGCCGCCTACAAGGCCGCGCTGGACGCCACCGACAAGAAGAACCCTGGCCGTCAACTGATTCAGATGAAACTGGAAGCCATCGGCGGCGCCGCCTAATCACTCAAGCACCAAGGTTTATAGACTATGCGTATTACCGAAAAAGTAGTTGCAGCAAGCGTGTTTGCGATGTTGGCCGGTTGTTCCCTGTTCTCCTCCAAGGAGACCAAGAACCTGCCAGCGCCGCTGGTGGAGCTGAAGAATCCTTCGCTCACGCCGCAGGTGGTGTGGAAGTACTCGGTAGGTAAGGCTGGCAACGCGGTGTTCACCCCCGCAGTGGCCGGCGACAGCATTTATGTGGCGGACGCCGACGGCACGCTGGCGCGCCTGAACGCCGCCACCGGCAAGGAAATCTGGCGCATCCGCACCGGCACCGATCTGACCGCGGGCGTGGGCAGCGACGGCGAGGTGGTGGTGGTCGGCGGCGTCAAGGGCAAGATCCTGGCCTACGACAGCAACGGCAAGCAGCTGTGGACCGCGCAAGCCACCAGCGAGGTGCTGTCGTCGCCGGAAGCCGGCGGCGGTGTGGTGGTGGTGCGCAGTGTCGACAACATGATCACCGGTTACGACGCCAAGACCGGCGCCAGGAAATGGAACGTGGCCCGCACCACGCCGGCCCTGACCCTGCGCAATGCGCCGGGCATGGTGATCAGCGGTCCTAACGCCTACATCGCCCAGCCGGGCGGCAAGCTGCTGGCGCTGAACGTGGCCGGCGGCCTGCAACGCTTTGAAGTGGTGGTGGGCGAACCGCGCGGCGCCACGGAACTGGAACGTGTGACCGACATCGCCGGCACTCCGGTGATCTTCGAAAAAGATGTCTGCGCTGTGTCGTACCAAGGCCGTGTGGCCTGCTTCGACGCCACCACCGGCGCGCCGCACTGGAGCAAGCCGGTATCGTCCGACAAGGGCGTGGCGGTGGACCAGCGTTTTGTATTCGTCTCCGACGACAAAGGCGAAGTTGGCGCCTACAGCCGTGAAAACGGCGCCAACGCCTGGAAGAACGACAAGCTGTCGTACCGTGTGCTGTCGACCCCCGTGTCGTATGGCCGCGCGGTGGCGGTGGGCGACTATCAGGGTTACATCCACTTCCTGTCGCGGGAAGATGGCGCATTTATAGGTCGTGTGGCGACGGACGGTAGCCCTATCCAGGCTGACCCGGTCATCGCCGGCACGAATTTGATTTTCCAAACCCAATCAGGGACTGTGACCGCTCTGGCGGTCGAATAATAAAATGAAGCCGGTAATCGCATTAGTGGGTCGACCCAACGTTGGGAAATCGACCTTGTTCAATCGTCTGACCCGCTCGCGCGATGCGCTGGTGGCGGACTTGCCTGGGTTGACGCGCGATCGTCACTATGGCGAGGGCCGTGTCGGCGAACGTCCCTTCCTGGTCATTGACACCGGCGGCTTTGAGCCGGTGGCCAAGGAAGGCATCCTCCACCAGATGGCGAAGCAGACCAAGCAAGCCGTGGCCGAAGCCGACGTTGTCGTCTTCCTGGTCGACGGCCGCCAGGGCCTGACGCCGCACGACAAGACCATCACCGACTTCCTGCGCAAGAGCGGCCGTCCGGTGATCCTGGTCGTGAACAAGGCGGAGGGCATGCGCTACACCTCGGTGGTGGCGGACTTCTATGAACTGGGACTAGGCGAACCGGCTGTCATTTCGTCGGCACACGGCGACGGCGTGCACGACCTGGTGGACCTGGCCCTCGATACCGCCTTCGAACAGCGCCCGGAAGATCCGGAAGAGCTGGAGAAGTCGGACCGTGGCGTCAAGATCGCGCTGGTCGGCCGTCCCAACGTCGGCAAGTCGACCCTGATCAACACCCTGGTGGGCGAAGAGCGCGTGATCGCCTTCGACATGCCGGGCACCACCCGCGACTCGATCGAGATTCCGTTTGAGCGCGACGGCAAGAAGTACACCCTGATCGACACCGCCGGCATCCGCCGCCGCGGCAAGGTGTTTGAAGCCATCGAGAAGTTCTCGGTGGTGAAGACGCTGCAATCGATCTCGGAAGCCAACGTGGTGGTGCTGATGCTGGATGCTCAGCAGGACATCTCCGAGCAGGACGCCCACATCGCCGGCTTCGTGCTGGAAACCGGCCGCGCGCTGGTCATCGCCGTCAACAAGTGGGACGGCCTGGAATCGTGGCAGCGCGACGAAATCAAGATCGACATCGACCGCAAGCTGGACTTCCTCGGCTTCGCCAAGATGCACTTCATCTCGGCGCTGAAGGCGCAGGGCATCGGCCCGCTGATGAAATCCCTGGACCAGGCCTACGCCGCCGCCTTTGCCGACCTGTCCACGCCCAAGCTGACCCGCGCGCTGATCGAGGCGGTGGAGAAGCAGGAGCCGAAGCGCAAAGGCTCGATCCGTCCGAAGATGCGTTACGCCCACCAGGGGGGCATGAATCCGCCGGTGATCGTCATCCACGGCAATGCGCTGGACGCCATCAGCGAACCATATAAACGCTATCTGGAGAAGCATTTCCGCGAGACGTTCAACCTGGTCGGCACGCCGCTGCGCATCGAACTGCGCACCGGTAAAAATCCATTCGCAAAATCTTCGGAAAAATAAGCGTTTTTTTTACAGGAACTCCCTGCAAAAAAAGCAAAAACAAGGTACAGTGGCTTAGAAGCACCACTTTTGACGTGGCGAGCGGTGTTTCAGCGAAAATTGTTTGACTTTAGTTAGACTTTTTGCTGAGCCACGTACTTGAAATCAAGCGTTTCGCCTCCACTTCCAACACAACAACATAAAATGGAGCTGTTATGAGCAACAAAGGGCAACTGTTACAAGACCCATTCCTCAATGCCTTGCGCAAAGAGCACGTTCCTGTTTCGATCTACCTGGTCAACGGCATCAAGCTGCAAGGCCATATCGAATCGTTCGATCAATACGTCGTACTGCTGCGTAACACCGTGACCCAGATGGTCTACAAGCACGCCATCTCCACCGTGGTGCCGGCACGCGCCGTCAACCTCAATATTGAAAACGAAGCGGAATAAGCATTTGCTGTATCGCTTCTTTTTACCTGGCCTGACCGTCGTATGCGTGCAGCTCTAGTCGGTATCGATTTCGGCAAGGGCGACTTTGCCGCCAGCATGGAGGAACTGCAACTGCTGGCTCGTTCAGCCGGTGCGGAACCGGTGACGATGATCACGGCAAAGCGTTCTTCGCCGGACGCGGCTTATTTCGTCGGCAGCGGCAAGGCCGACGAGATTGGCCAGGCCGCGTTGGCCGACCGCCTCGACATCGTCATCTTCAACCACGCGCTGTCGCCCGCGCAGCAACGCAATCTGGAAAAGCGCCTGAATATCCGGGTGCTGGACCGGACCAGCTTAATCCTTGATATCTTCGCCCAGCGGGCCAAGAGCCACGAGGGCAAGCTGCAAGTCGAGCTGGCGCAGTTGCAGCACCTGGCCACGCGCCTGATCCGCGGCTGGACTCACCTTGAGCGCCAGAAGGGCGGTATCGGCTTGCGCGGTCCCGGCGAAACCCAGCTGGAGACCGACCGCCGGCTGATCGGCGAGCGTGTCAAGATGCTGCGTTCGCGCCTGGCCAAGCTGCGCAAGCAGCACGAGACCCAGCGCCGTTCGCGCAACCGCACCCAGACTTTCTCGATCTCGCTGGTCGGCTATACCAATGCCGGCAAGTCGACCCTGTTCAACGCGGTGACCAAGGCCGGCGTGTATGCGGCCGACCAGCTGTTCGCCACGCTGGACACCACCTCGCGCCGCGTCTACATGAACGCGGAAGTAGGGCACGTGGTGCTGTCCGACACGGTCGGCTTCGTGCGCGAGCTGCCGCACCAGCTGGTGGCGGCGTTCCGCGCCACGCTGGAAGAGACCATCCATGCCGACCTGCTGCTGCACGTGGTGGACGCCGCGTCGCCAGTGCGCATGGAGCAGATCGAGCAGGTCAACCTGGTGCTGCAGGAAATCGGCGCCGATCACATCCCGCAGATTCTGGTGTGGAACAAGATCGACGCCGCAGGCCTGGAGCCGTCGGTGGAGCGAGATGAATATGATAAGATTTCCAGGGTCTTCCTCAGTGCGCGCACGGGGCAGGGACTGGACCTGCTGCGCGACGCCATCACTGAATGGGCCACCAAAGAAGAATTAGAAGAAGTAGAGAGCAGTCCCACCCTCACTCACGTTGGATCACACTAATGCGTGTCTCCTCACTTATGAAACGACTTGGCTTGAAGCTGTCGCTGAACGACCCTCGCTGGGGGAAGGACAACAAGCCGCAAGCCAACGAAGGCAAGAAGCCCGGCGAGGGCCCGCCCGACATGGAACAGCTGTGGCGCGACTTCAATCAGCGCCTGAATGGCTTGTTCGGGCAAAAACGTCCCAACGGCGATAACAACGGCGGCGGCGATGGCGGCGGCGGCAACCGCCCCGACATGAGTGGCGGCGTGCGCGCCACGGCTGGCGCCATCGGCGCGGTGGTCGGGCTGATCTGGCTCGCCAGCGGCTCGTTCATCGTGCAGGAAGGCCAGACCGGCGTGGTCTACACCTTCGGTAAAGTCAGCCATACCACCGGCTCCGGTTTCAACTGGCGCTGGCCGTACCCGTTCCAGAGCGATGAAACGGTCAAGGTGTCGCAGATGCGCATGGTGGAAATCGGCTACCGCGGCAATATCAAGAACAAGCAGACGCGCGAATCGCTGATGCTGACCGATGACGAGAACATCATCGACATCCAGTTCGCCGTCCAGTTCAAGCTGAAGGACCCGGTCGCGTGGCTGATGAATAACCGCGACGAGGAAGACACCGTGCGTCAGGTGGCCGAGACCTCGATCCGCGAAATCGTCGGCAAGAACAAGATGGACTTCGTGCTGTACGAAGGCCGCGACAAAGTGGCTTTCGAAACCCAGCAGCTGATGCAGCAGATCCTCGACCGCTACGCCTCGGGCGTGCTGATTTCCAGCGTCACCCTGCAAGCGGTGCAGCCGCCGGAGCAGGTGCAGATCGCCTTTGACGACGCGGTGAAAGCAGGGCAGGACCGCGAGCGCCAGAAGAACGAGGGCCAGGCCTACGCCAACGACGTGATTCCGAAAGCGCGCGGCACCGCCTCGCGCCTGTTGCAGGAAGCCGAGGGCTATCGCTCGATGGTGGTGGAAAACGCCACCGGTAACGCCTCGCGCTTCAAGCAGGTGCTTGTCGAGTACCAGAAGGCGCCGGCGGTCACGCGCGACCGCATGTATCTGGACACCATGCAGCAGATCTTCTCCAGCTCCTCCAAGGTGATGGTGGACGCCAAGACCGGCAGCAACCTGCTGTATCTGCCGCTGGACAAGCTGATCGCCCAGGCGGCGGCCACCGATGCGCAAGCCGCCGCCGCGCGCGCCGCGCAAGCTGCGGGCGGCGCACCGGCCGCCAGCACCACGCTGCCGTCGGAGCTGATGCCGTCGGTGGAAGTGAACCGCACGCGCGACTCGCGCTCGCGTGAATCCTTACGTGACCGGGAGAGCCGTTAATGAATCGCATAGCCAGTACCGTCGTCCTGGGCTTCATCGCCCTGATGCTGCTGTCGTCGACCGTGTTCGTGGTCGACCAGCGCAAGTACGCGATCGTGTTCGCGCTGGGCCAGATCAAGGAAGTGATCCGCGAGCCGGGCCTGCACTTCAAGTTGCCGCCGCCGTTCCAGAACGTGCTGCTGCTGGATAACCGCATCATGACCATCGAGTCGCCGGATGCCGAACGCTTTATCACCGCCGAGAAGATGAACATCCTGGTGGACAGCTTCGTCAAATGGCGCATCGGCCGCGGCGAGAATCAGCCCAAGCTGTACTACGTCACCTTTGGCGGCGACGAAGGTCGTGCGCGCGATCGCATGTCGCAGATCATCAAGGCGGCGCTGAACGAGGAAATCACCAAGCGCACCGTGGCCGAAGTGATCTCCGGCCAGCGCGGCAAGGTGATGGAAGGCATCCGCGCCAAGGTGGTGCAGGAGGCCGCGCAGATCGGCGTCGAGATCATCGACGTGCGCTTGAAGCGCGTGGAATACGTGGAGCAGATCAACAACTCGGTGTACGAGCGCATGAAGGCCGAGCGCACCCGCGTGGCCAACGAGCTGCGTTCGACCGGTTCGGCGGAATCTGAAAAGATCCGCGCCGACGCCGATCGCCAGCGTTCGGTGATTCTGGCGGAAGCCTATCGCGATGCGGAAGAGATTCGCGGCGAGGGCGATGCCAAGGCCTCGGCCATCTACGCCGAAGCGTTTGGCCGGAATCCGGAGTTCTACAAGTTCTATCGCAGCCTGGAAGCCTATCGCGCCACCTTCAAGAACCACGGCGACGTGATGGTGATGGATTCCAGTTCGGACTTCTTCAAATACTTCAAAGGCTCTGGCGCCGGCGGCGCCGCACCCGCGCCAGCCAAGAAGTAAGTCATAGCAGGGACCTCGCACCGGGATGCCCACAAGGCATCCCGGTCGCATCTTTTTCCCCTCTGTAGACGCGTTTTCGCGTAAAATATCAGGTTCGGCCCTCCGCTTTGGTGGTCGAGGCCTCCGCGCCGCATTGTTCATTTCTTAATTAAATAGTCCCATGCCTAATTGGCTGCTGCCCGAGAATATCGCCGACGTCTTGCCGTCGGAAGCACGCAAGATTGAAGAGTTGCGTCGCCTGATGCTGGATAATTTCCGTCTGTACGGCTACGAGCTGGTGATGCCGCCGCTGCTGGAGTACCTGGAGTCGCTGCTGACCGGCGCCGGCGAGGATACCGACCTGCGCACCTTCAAGCTGGTGGACCAGCTGTCGGGCCGCATGCTGGGCCTGCGCCCGGACATGACCACGCAGGTGGCGCGCATCGACGCCCACCTGCTGAACCGCGCCTCGGTCACGCGCCTGTGCTACGCCGGCAGCGTGCTGCATACCCGTCCATCGGGCCTGCACGCCACCCGCGAGCCGCTGCAAATCGGCGCCGAGATGTATGGCCATGCCGGCCTTGAAGCCGACGCCGAAATCCAGGAACTGGCGCTGGCCTCGCTGGCGCTGGCCGGTTTCATCGAAGTGCGGCTGGACCTGACTCACGTCGGCGTGCTGCATGCGCTGCTGGAGCAATGCCCGGCCGCCCGCCGCGATCAGGCTAAAATCCACGCCGCGCTGCGCGCCAAGGATGTGCCGGACCTGCAAGCGTTGACCAGGGGCTACGCGCCGCAAGTGCGCGACGCCTTGCTGGCCTTGCCCTCGCTGTACGGCGACGTCGACGTGCTGGCCAAGGCGCGCGAAGTGCTGCCGGAGCTGCCGGGCATCGCCAAGGCGCTGGCCGAACTGGCCGCGCTGGCGGCATCGGCCATCGGCCGCGCGCAAGTGGCCATCGACCTGGCCGACCTGCGCGGTTATCAGTATGAAAGCGGCGCGATGTTCGCGCTGTATGTGCCAGGCTTGCCGAACGCGGTGGCGCGCGGCGGTCGTTACGATCACGTAGGCGAGGCCTTCGGCCGGGCGCGTCCCGCCACCGGCTTCTCGCTCGACCTGCGCGAACTGGCGCGCCTGTTGCCCACCGCGGAGCGCAAGCATTCGATCCGCGCGCCATGGGGCAATGCGCCGGAATTGAAGGAAAAAATCGCCGAGCTGCGCAAGTCCGGCGAAGTGGTGATCCAGAGTATGCCGGGTCACAGCCACGAACTGGACGAGTTCGAGTGCGACCGCGCACTGGTGCTCGAAGAGAATGGTAGTAACTGGATTCTTAAAAACTTAGGTTAATGTGATGTCAAACAAAAACGCAAAAAACGTCGTCGTCATCGGTACCCAATGGGGCGATGAAGGTAAAGGCAAAATCGTCGACTGGCTGACCGACCACGCCCAGGGCGTGGTGCGCTTCCAGGGCGGCCACAACGCCGGCCACACGCTGGTCATCGGCGGCGTGAAGACTGCGCTGCAACTGATCCCGTCGGGCATCATGCGCCCAGGCGTGGCCTGCTACATCGGCAACGGTGTGGTGGTGTCGGTGCCGGACGTGCTGCGCGAAATCGACAAGCTGGAAGCGGTGGGCGTGGAAGTCGCCTCGCGCCTGAAGGTGTCGGACGCCGCGCCGGTGATCCTGCCTTACCACTCGGCGCTGGACCACGCGCGCGAAGCCGCGCGCGGCGACGCCAAGATCGGCACCACCGGCAAGGGCATCGGCCCCGCGTACGAAGACAAGGTGGCCCGCCGCGCCATCCGTATCGCCGACCTGCTGAACGAAGGCCGCTTCGCCGAGAAGCTGAAAGAGAACCTAGACTACCATAACTTCGTGCTGGAAAACTATCTGAAGGCACCGAAGATCGATTACCAGAAGACCCTGGACGACGCGCTGGCCTACGTGCCGCGCCTGCGCCCGATGGTGACCGACGTGTCGAGCGCCCTGTACAAGGCGCACAAGGCCGGCGCCAACCTGCTGTTCGAAGGCGCGCAAGGCTCGCTGCTGGACGTCGACCACGGCACCTATCCATTCGTCACCTCGTCGAACTGCGTGGCTGGCAACGCCGCCGCCGGCGCCGGTGTCGGTCCGAGCATGCTGCACTACGTCATGGGCATCACCAAGGCCTACACCACCCGCGTGGGTTCCGGCCCGTTCCCATCGGAACTGCCAACCGACGCCGGCGTGGGCCACCACCTGGCGCAAGTGGGCCACGAGTTCGGCACCGTGACCGGCCGTGCCCGCCGCTGCGGCTGGTTCGACGCCGCGCTGCTGCGCCGCTCGGTCCAGATCAACGGCGTGACCGGCATGTGCATCACCAAGCTGGACGTGCTGGACGGCCTGGAAAGCCTGAAGCTGTGCACCGGCTACACCATCGACGGCGAAGCCGTGGACATCTTCCCATCGGGCGCCGAAGAGGCGGCCCGCTGCGTGCCGGTGTACGAAGAAATGCCGGGCTGGAAGGACAGCACCGTGGGCGCCAAGACCATGGAAGCCCTGCCGGTTGCCGCCCGCAACTACATCAAGCGTATCGAAGAACTGGTCGGCGTGCCGGTGGACATGGTCTCGACCGGTCCGGATCGTGAAGAGACGATCGTCCTGCGCCATCCGTTCGCGTAATAAGGAAAAGTATGAGCACCCCACAATCCAACGAAAAACACCTCTGGGTCTCCTGGGACGAGTATCACCGCCTGATCGAGCGCCTGGCGCTCAAGGTGCATGAGTCGGGCTGGAAGTTCGACATGGTGCTGTGCCTGGCGCGCGGCGGCGTGCGTCCGGGCGATGTGTTCTCGCGCATCTTCGACGTGCCGCTGGCCATCCTGTCGACCAGCTCCTACCGCGCCGAGAAGGGCACCGTGCAGGGCGACCTCGACATCGCCAAGTACATGACCATGACCAAGGGCCCGCTGAGCGGCAAGATCCTGCTGCTGGACGACCTGGCCGATTCCGGCGTGACCCTGATGAAGGTGGTGGACCACCTGAAGCAGAACTTCGCCGGCGTGACCGAAGTCAAAACCGCAGTGATCTGGACCAAGGGCAGCTCGGCCTTCAAGCCGGACTACCAGATGGAAGAGCTGCCGCACAACCCGTGGATTCACCAGCCGTTTGAAGATTACGACGGCTTGCGCCCGCATCAATTGGCGGCCTGGATCAAAAAAGGCGAGACCACCAAGTAAGCGCCCCTAAGGGCTTTACCTAGTTTGTAGCAAAAAAACGACCCTTTCGGGTCGTTTTTTATTTGAATTACTTTTCGGCAATTATAATTTCATTTTTCTATCGAAAATTGCCGAAATGGCGATGACATTTCCATATTGTATGTTAAGATTGCTCTAAGTAAGAAGAAGGCAGCAAAGGAAAGACTCTGCGGCCGACCAAAATCAAGGCCCTGGATCTTTACCAGACACAAAAATAAGGAAATCTCATGAAACTCAAACAATTTGCTGCCGCTTCCCTGTGTGTTGCAGCCGGCGCCTTCGCCGCTCCAGCCATGGCCGCAGTGGTCGAATACGACATTACGTCCCTGAACACCACCCAGACCAATATCCTGACCAACCTGCTGATCCAGAAGTTCGACAGCTCGCTGGGCACCCTGACCGGCATCACCATCGAGTACGAATCGGCGGTCAGTGGCCATGTTGCCCTGAGCAATAGCAGCCTGACCAAGGACAAGAGCGCCACCGTCGGCCTGACCGCCACCATGGCCCTGACTGGTCCGGGCGGTTTGTCGCTGAGCGATACCGACACCCTGTTCAGCGGCGTTGTTGTTACCGCCGTGAAAAACACCACTAACGTGATTGTGGCCAGCGGCGAGGGCAACCTGTCGGGCAGCCAGGCGCTGGATGCGGCTTACTTCGGCCTGTTCACTGGCACCGGTTCGGTCACCGCTTCGCTGGCGATCAACGCCACCGGTGCCGCCGCTGTCTCGTCCGGCGTCCGTCCCCAATTCACCACGCTGGCCGACGGCGCCGGTAAAGTGACCTACACCTACGACATCGCTCCAGTGCCGGAGCCAGAAACCTACGGCATGCTGCTGTTGGGCCTGGGTGTTGTGGCATACGCCGCCAAGCGCAAATCGCGTTCGGCCCAAGCCTGATACGCCAACCTGACAACCAAGATCTGGATCTCCTATGAAAAACTTCTCGAAAACCATTCTGGCCGCCGCAGCCATGACCTTCGCGCTGGGCGCCAACGCTGCCGTCATCGAGTACACCTCGAACACCGCCACCAACATCGAAGAAAACGATGGCGACCTGGCCCTGGCCAAGTTCGACGCCTCGCTGGGCAACCTGACCAGCGTAAAAATTGAACTGTTCAACACCCTGAGCGGCTCCATCGGTGTGACCAACGACGGCCCAAGCACCGGCACCTTCTTCGTGTCGGCCACCGGCAAGCTCGAAGGCGACGTAGTGGGCAATGCGCTGGCCGTCACCGGCACCGTTAGCAAGGACTTCACCCTGGCATCGGGCGCCTACGGCAGCGTGACGCTGTCGCCATGGACCGTCAGCAACTCGCTGACCCTGTCGTCCGGCGCCGCCCTGGCTGCCTTCACCGGCGCCGGCACCTTCTACCACGCGCTGCTGACCGGCACCTCGAGCGCCGAAGCATGGGGTAGCGGCAACGCCACCTACGATCCAGTGCTGCTGATGGACGGCTACGCCAAAGTCACCTATACCTACGATGTCGCCCCGGTTCCGGAGCCAGAAACCTACGCCATGATGTTGGCTGGCCTGGGCCTGGTAGGCGCCATCGCCCGCCGCCGCAAGTCCGCCTAAGTCGGAACTGGTGGTACACTCAAACGGGAGCTTCGGCTCCCGTTTTTCTTTTCCACTTCGAGCTTCCATGACCCAGGACTTTTTCCAGACCTTCATCCTGCTGCTGCTGGTGACCGACCCGTTCGGCAACGTGCCCTTGTTCGCCAGCGTGCTCAATCCGGTGCCGGTGGCACGCCGGCCGCGCATCGTGGTGCGCGAATGCGCGATCGCCTTCGTGCTGCTGCTGATCTTCATGTTCTTCGGCCGCCACTTCCTCAGCGCGCTGCACCTGTCCGAGGTGGCGCTGCGCATCGGCGGCGCCGTGATCCTGCTGCTGATCTCGATCCGCATGATCTTCCCCCATCCCGACGGCGTTCTGGGCCGCACCGACGGCGCCGAACCCTTCATCGTGCCGCTGGCGATACCGGCGCTGGCGGGGCCGTCCGCCTTGGCCACGGTGCTGCTGTTCTCGCGCGAGAGCACCGGCGAAGTGTTGGTGCACGTGGCGGCGCTGGCGGCGGTGGGCGTGGTGTGGCTGGTGGTGTTCCTCAGCGCCGAGAAGCTGCAAAAAGTCCTCGGCCCGCAAGTGATGACCGCCTTTGAGCGCCTGATGGGTCTGATCCTGACCGCGATGTCGGTCGAGATGCTGCTGGGTGGCATACGGGAATTCGTGAAAACCCTGTAGCGCACGATTGCAAAAATAGCTTTACATTGTGCATTGTGCACGGTTAGACTAAACCAATATTCCATGTAACCGGTTACATTTCTTGCGAAAGTGATCGGTTTTATTTTTTGAGCAAAATGTAACCGGTTACATTTGCTGATAAGGGCAAAAATGGCAGTCACGATCAGGGATGTGGCGCAGGCGGCGGGGGTCTCGGTGGCTTCGGTGTCGCGCGCGCTCAACGGTCATCCCAGCCTCACGGACGACACGCGCCGCCACATCATGGCGGTCATCAAGCACATGCGCTACGTGCCGCACGTGGGCGCGCGCAGCCTGACCACCAGCTGTACCAACACCATCGGCGTGCTGCTGCCGGACCTGTACGGCGAATTCTTCTCCGAGATGATACGCGGCATAGACGCCGCGGCCCGCCAGCGTGGCCTGCACCTGATGGTCTCCAGCCTGCACGGCGACGCCGACGAAGCGGCGCACGCGATGCGCGCCATGCGCGGCCGCGTCGACGGCCTGCTGGTGATGTCGCCGCACGTGGACGCCGCTTTCCTGACCGAGAATCTGCCGGAGGAGCTGCCGATCGTGCTGATGAACTGCGCCGCCGACGGCGTGCGCTACCCGTCGCTGTCGGTCGATAACTACAGCGCGGCCTACGCGATGGTCGCGCACCTGGTGCGGCGCGGCTACCGCGACATCGCCTTCATCGCCGGCCCGGCCGGCAACTTCGAAGCGCAGGAACGCCTGCGCGGCTACCACGCGGCGCTGGCCGGCCTGGCGCCGTCCGACGCGCCGCATCGTGTGTTTGAAGGCGACTTCTCGGAACAGTCCGGCCAGGCGGTAGGCCAGGCGCTGCTGGCGCTGCCGCCTCTCGGGCGCCCCGATGCGCTGTTCGCGGCCAACGACATGATGGCGATCGGCGCGCTGCTGGCGCTGACCCAGGGCGGCCTGCAACTGCCGCGCGACATGGCGCTGGCCGGTTTCGACGATATTCCCATCGCGCGCTATGTCAGCCCGGCGCTGACCACGGTGCGGGTTCCGATCGCGGAACTGGGCGTGCAGGCATTGGCGCGGCTGCACGCGGCCATCGGCCAATCGGGCGACCGCAGCGCCACCGTGCACACGCTGGCGGCCGAACTGGTGCTGCGCGCATCGACGGGAGAATCCAGCACCGCATAACCACCACTGCAAGACCACAGCTTCATGACCTAGATGCATACAACAAAAATCAGGAGACGACCATGAACACAGCCACACATTGCAAACCCTATCGCACACCCGCCTTATCCCTGATGGCCGCGGCGCTGGCCGCCGCCTTGTTCAGCGCGCCATGTGCCCACGCGCAGCTGAGCAGCGCCACGATCCAGGGGCAGGTCACGCGCGGCGCCGCGGCCGCCCCCGGCACGCCCGTGGTCGCGGTCAATCAGCTGAACGGCTATGCCTACAACGCGGTCACGCGCGCGGACGGCAGCTATATCCTGACCGGCGTGGCGCCGGGCACCTACCAGATCAAGGTCGGCGACCAGGCATCGGAACTGGTGACCGTCAGCGTCGGCCAGACCAGCCAGGTCAACCTGGCGCTGCAGGAAGGCGTGACGCAAGTGGTCATCACCGGCTCGGCGGCGCGGCGCGACGTCGCCGGCTCCGAAGTCGGCACTTCCGTGTCGCGCCAGCAGATCGAGAAGCTGCCCCAGGTGACGCGCAACTTCCTGTCCTTCGCCGACCTGGCTCCGGGCGTGCGTTTCGATGTCGACCAGAGCGGCAACGTCAAGGTGCAGAGCGGGGCGCAGAACCAGGACAACATCAACGTCTTCATTGATGGCGTCAGCCAGAAGAACAATATCCTGCGCGGCGGCACCGCGGGCCTGGACTCCAGCCGCGGCAATCCGTTTCCGCAATCGGCGATCGCCGAGTACAAGGTCATCTCGCAGAACTACAAGGCGGAGTACGACCAGGTGTCCAGCGCCGCCATTACGGCGGTGACCAAATCCGGCGGCAACCAACTGCATGGCGACGTTTTCTGGGACCACACCGGCACCAACCTGACCGCGCTCGATCCGTTCCAGAAGGAGGCCGAACGCCAGGGCGTGGCACGCCCCGCGTCGTCGCAGGACCAGTACGGCTTTACGCTGGGCGGTCCGATCAGGCAGGACGTGGCGCACTTCTTCTTCGCCTACGAAGGCAAGAAGATCGACAGTCCGCGCCAGGTGGTCGCCCAGCGCACCGACCTGCTGCCGAACGCCGGCATCGTGCCTTCGCTGCTGGCGCAGCAGGGCGCCACCGTGTCGTCGTTTAAGGAGGACCTGTTCCTGCTGAAGGTGGATGCGCAGATCGACCGTAGCCAGCGGGTGGAAGCGAGCGCGCGGATTCGCCGCGAATCGGACATCATCCCGGAAGACATCAAGCTGAGCTTGCCGGAGAACGCCGTCAACCGCAGCAACGACGAAGATCGCTACGACTTCAAGCATGAGTGGAGCAGCGACAGCTTCCTCAACGAGGCGCGCCTGGGCTACGAGAAGTACACCTGGAATCCGCATTCGAATGCGACCAAGCCGGAGATCCATTACCAGGTCTCGCCCAGCAACACGGACAACAACGTGGTGGACGTGCTGATCGTCGGCGGTTCGCCCAACAACCAGCACCGCGAACAGAGCGGCTTGCTGGCGCAGGATGACCTGACCTATACCGGCATCAAGGGTCATACCATGAAGGGCGGGGTGAAGGTCAAGCACATCACCTACAACCTGTCCGGCACCGCCTTTGCCGTCGACCAGACCTGGGAGCGCATCGATACCGTTACCGGCATGCCTAGCGTGATCCGCTCGCAGGCGGCGGTGCCGGCTACCGGCGTCGACTTCGCCAACAATCAGTATGGCATTTACTTCCAGGACGACTGGCAGTACAACGACAAGCTGCTGCTGAACCTCGGCCTGCGCTACGACTACGAAGACAATATGCTGAACGACAGCTACGTCACGCCGGCCGACCGCGCCGCCATCTTCGACAAGCAGGACCCGCGCGACGGCGCGCCGGCAGGCCAGACCTATGCGCAGTCGCTGGCCAAGGGCGGCGTCAACATCCGGGACTACATCAGCACCGGCAGCAGCCGCAAGCCGTTCAAGAACGCCTGGGCGCCGCGCCTGGGCGCATCGTACGACATCCATGGCGACCGCTCCTCCGTGCTGTTCGCGGGCTGGGGGCGTGCCTACGACCGCACCATTGCCAACCATGCGCTGGATGAGGCGCAGAAGAACGCCCAGCCCGGCGGCGAGATCTGGCTGATCAAGAACGACCACAAGATGGCCTACACGGATCAATACAGTTTCGGCCTGCGCCAGGCGCTGGGGGTGTGGAACGGCGAACTGGGTTACACCAATTCGCGCAGCCATAACCAGTTCAACTGGTTCGGCGGCAACCGCGATGTCAATGGCGGCTGGGGCACTCAGAGCCCGATCGATCCGCTGTGGGGTTCGGTGCCGGGCTATTCGACCCTGATCCTGGGTGATTTCGTCACCCAGGCCAAGACCGATTCGGTCTACATGAAGATGGATAAGCCGTACACCAAGGCTTCCACCTGGAGCGTGAACGCGACCTATACCTACAGCCGCGGCGAGACCACCAACAAGGAATGGACCAACAACATCTTCAACTGGACTTACGGCCGCTACGCCTATGCATGGAATCCGTCGACCGACGTCGAGAGGCACCGGCTGGTGGTGGCTGGCGTGTCGGATGGTTGGCTGCCGTGGGGGCTGATGTTGTCCGGGAAGCTGACGCTGGGTTCCGGCCTGCCTTACCGCATCACCGATTGCTCGAAAGGCTTCGATCAATGCGTCTCGGCCAAGGGGAACGGCGATGCCTTCCACCAGTTGGATGTCGGCCTGTCGAAGGAGGTGGCGTTCCGGTTCGGACGCGTATCGCTGCGCGCCGACGTGCTGAATCTGTTCAACAGCATCAATTACGGCGGCTATGACGGCTGGGTGGGCGGTCCGGGCAATCCGCAGAACCGCTACGGCGGCGACAACGCCAACCTGGGCAAGCCCAATTCCATCGGCGGGTCAATGCGCACCGTGAAGTTCAGCGCCCGCTACGCTTTCTGAGGACACCATGCGATACCGTACCGTTACGCATCTGCTGCTGTCCGCCTGTGCGCTGCTGGGCGCAGGCCAGGCGGCCGCGCGCGATATGGCGCTGCCGCCGGTGTTCGATGACATCGAACAGCGCACCTTCCGCTTTTTCTGGGATACCGCCAATCCCGCCAACGGCCTGGTGCCGGACCGCTACCCGACGCCATCGTTTTCCAGCGTGGCGGCGGTGGGTTTCGGCCTGACGGCGTATCCGATCGGCGTGGAGCGCGGCTACATCACGCGCCAGCAGGCGCGCGACCGCGTGCTGGCGACGCTGCGCTTTTTCCGCAATGCGCCGCAAGGACCGGAAAAGGGCATGGTCAACAGCGGCTACAAGGGTTTCTTCTATCACTTCCTCGACATGAAGACGGGGCTGCGCCACAACGACAAGGTGGAACTGTCCACCATCGATACCGCGCTGTTCCTGGCGGGCGCCATGTTCTGCGAATCCTATTTCAATGGCGGCGACGCCGGCGAACAGGAAATCCGCAAGCTGGCGAAGGAAATCTACGAGCGCGTCGATTGGTCGTGGGCGCAGGCCCGCAAGCCATCCATCGCGCTGGGCTGGGAACCTGAATCCGGTTTCCATGGCTATGACTGGAAAGGCTACAACGAAGCGATGCTGATCTACGTGCTGGCGCTGGGATCGCCGACGCACCCGGTGCAGCCGGATGCATGGCGGGCGTGGACCAGCACTTACGAACGCAGCCTGGAAGGCAAGGGCGACCGCCAGCATCTGGGTTTCCCCTCGCTGTTCGTGCACCAGTATAGCCATGTGTGGATAGACTTCCGCGGCATCCGCGACGACTACATGCGCGAACGTGGCTTCGATTATTTCGAGAACAGTCGCCGGGCGACCTATGCGCAGCAGGCTTACGCCGTCGCCAATCCGCTGGGTTGCAAGGGATATGGACAGAATGTCTGGGGCATCACCGCCAGTGACGGCCCGGTCGACCAGACGTTGGAGTACAACGGCAAGCAGCTGCCGTTCCGCACCTATGCGGCACGCGGCGTGGGTGGCCTCAAGGCTTATGACGACTGTACGCTGGCGCCAACCGCTGCCGCCGCTTCCTTGCCGTTCGCGCCGGAGATCGTGGTACCGGCCGTGCTGGAGATGAAGCAGCGTTACGGCGACTTCATCTACGGCCAGTACGGCTTCTACGATGCCTTCAATCCGACCTTCACCTACAACGTGCCGGTGTCGCAAGGCCATGTTATCGAAGGCAAGGGCTGGGTGGACAGCGATTATCTCGGCATCGACCAGGGACCGATCATCGCCATGACCGAGAACTACCGCAGCGGGCTGGTATGGCGCGTGATGCGCGGGCATCCGGCGATCCGTCGCGGACTGGAGCGGGCCGGCTTCACCGGCGGCTGGCTGGTTAAATGATGCGGCGGATGGTCATCGTCCTGATGCTGGCGGTGCTGGCGTCGTGCACGCCGCGCCAGCAGCAAGGCGTCGTCCTGAAATTCTGGGCGATGGGACGCGAGGGCGAGGTGGTCACCGAGCTGATACCGGAGTTCGAACGCACGCATCCCGGCGTGCGTGTCGAAGTCCAGCAACTGCCATGGACTGCCGCACACGAAAAGCTGCTGACCGCTTTCGCTGGCGAAGTGATGCCGGATATTTTCCAGCTCGGGAACACCTGGATACCGGAGTTTGAAATCCTGAACGCGCTGGCGCCGCTGGATGGTTATGTGGCCGCATCGCAGTTGGTGAGGCGTGACGATTATTTTCCGGGCATCTGGGACACCAATGTCGTCAACGGCAAACTGTGGGGACTGCCGTGGTATGTCGATACGCGCGTGATGTTCTATCGCCAGGACTTGCTAAAACGCGCAGGCTACGCGCAGCCGCCGCAAACCTGGGCCGAGTGGATGAAGGCGATGCTGGCCATCAAACGCATCGTCGGCCCCGACAACTACGCCATCCTGCTGCCCGGCGAGGAATTCGAACCGCTGCTGGCGCTGGCCCTGCAGCAGGACGAACCACTGCTGCGCGACGGCGACCGCTATGGCAATTTCCGCAGCGCCGGCTTCCAGCGCAGCCTGCAACTGTACGCGGATATCTACGCGCGGCAACTGGCGCCGATGAACCGAATCACCAACGTCTATCACGAATTCGCGACGGGGTACGTATCGTTTTACATCTCCGGCCCGTGGAATATCGGCGAATTCAAGCGCCGCATTCCGCCGGAAAAGCAGCATACCTGGATGACGGCCATCCTGCCAGGACCGGCCGGCCCCGCAGCCTCCGTGGCCGGCGGCTCCAGCCTGGTGCTGGCCGCGTCGTCGAAACACAAGGCCGAAGCCTGGCAATTGGTCGAATTTTTGTCGCGTACCGAAACCATGTCACGCTTCCACGAATTAACCGGCGACCTGCCGCCACGCCGCAGCAGCTGGACCAATCCGCGCCTGGCGGGCGACGTCTATGCCCGCGCGTTCGAACAGCAGTTCGAGCGCGTGCGGCCGACGCCCAAGGTGCCGGAGTGGGAACAGATCGCCACCGAGATGCGCCTGGTGGCGGAGCGCGTCACCCATGGCGAGCTGACCGTCGCGCAGGCGGCGGAACTGCTGGACGCCAAGGCGGATCACATCCTTGAAAAGCGCCGCTGGATGCTGGCGCGGAAAGGCGCGCGATGAATACGCAACGCGCCGCATGGTGCTTCGCCGGGCCGGCGCTGCTGGTCATCAGCGTGTTTTTCTTCATGCCGGTACTGGTCGCGCTGGTGATGAGCCTGACCGACTTCGACATCTATGCGCTGGCCGATCCGCGCAACCTGCGTTTCGTCGGTCTGCGCAACTACATCGAACTGCTGCAAACGCCGCTGTTCTGGCAGGCGTTGGGCAACACGCTGTACTTCGTGGTGGTTGGCGTGCCGCTGTCCATCGCGGCTTCGCTGGGCGCGGCATTGCTGCTGCATTCGCGCTTCACCTGGCTGAAGGGATTGTTCCGCACCGCCTTCTTCGCGCCGGTGGTCACTTCGCTGGTGGCGGTGGCCGTGATCTGGCGCTACCTGCTGCATACGCGCTATGGCATGATCAATTACGGCTTGCAGGAGCTTGGACTACCCGCCATCGACTGGTTGAATGATCCGCATTGGTCCATGCCGGCGATCATCCTGTTCGCGGTCTGGAAGAACTTCGGCTACAACATGATCATCTTCCTGGCGGGCTTGCAAAGCATACCGGATGATTTGTACGAGGCTGCGGGACTGGACGGCGCCGGCACGTGGCAGCAGTTCCGCTTCGTGACCTGGCCCATGCTCGGGCCGACGCTGCTCATGGTGAGTATCCTGAGCATGACCGGCTACTTCCAGCTGTTCGCCGAGCCCTATGTGATGACGCAGGGCGGGCCGGTGCAAAGCACCGTCAGCGTGCTGTACTTCATGTATGAGCAGGGCTTCAAATGGTGGAACCTGGGCGCGGCATCGGCGGTGGCCTTCGTGCTGTTCGCGATCATGTTCTGCGTAACGCTGTTGCAGCTGCGCTTTGCGAAAGGAGCCGAAGCATGAAGCCCCGCGCATTGGCGATGAACGGCGTGATGCTGGTCGCTGGTTTGCTGACGCTGTTTCCGCTGTTGTGGATGCTGTCCGCCTCGCTGATGACGCCGGGCGAGTCCAGCTCCTTCCCGCTGCGCTTCTTGCCGCAGTCGCCTACCTTGCATAACTACCATGAGCTGTTCAGCCATGCCGGCATCGGCCAGTACCTGTTCAACAGCGTGCTGCTGTCCTGCGCGGCGACCTTGCTGTCGCTGCTGTTTAACGTCAGCGCGGGCTATGCTTTCGCCAAGCTGCGTTTTCGGGGGCGCGACCGCCTCTTCAAGATCATGCTTGGGGCACTGGTCATTCCGAGCCAGGTAGCCATGCTGCCGCTGTTCCTGCTGTTGAAGTACATGGGATTGGTGAACAGCTATGGCGCCGTTCTGGTGCCGGCGATGGCGGGCATCTTCGGCATTTTCCTGGTCCGCCAGTATGCGTTGACGATACCGGATGCCTTGCTGGAGGCCGCGCGCATGGATGGCGCGACCGAATTCCAGATCTTCCGCATCATCGTCCTGCCATTGCTGACGCCCATCCTGGTCACGCTGGGCATCTTCACTTTTCTCGGCACCTGGAACGACTTCATGTGGCCACTGATCGTGCTGACCGATAAAGACCTGTACACGCTGCCGGTCGCACTGGCCTCGCTGTCGCGCGAGCATGTGCAGGACAACGAGTTGATGATGGCCGGTTCGGTGCTGACCGTGCTGCCTGTGCTGCTGTTGTTCCTCGGCTTGCAGCGCTACTATATTCAAGGTCTGCTGGTGGGGAGCGTAAAAGGATGAAGTTGATACGCGCAATCCTCGCCTGCTGCCTGCTGGCGGCCACTGCGGCGGTGCTCGCCCGGCCATCGCGCGTGCTGGACGACTTCTCGACGATCGCGGCGTGGCAGGCGCAAGCTTCGGATGGCGTACAGGCCGGAGCCGGCGTCGCTGACGGCGGCCTGCGTCTGGACTTCGATTTCGCCGGCAAGGGCGGTTACGCCTTCGTTCGCCGCAGCCTGCCGCTGGACCTGCCGGACAATTACGAAATCTCGTTTTACGTCCGCGCCGATGCGCCAACCAATCATTTCGAATTCAAGCTGACCGACGCCAGCGGCGAGAATGTCTGGTGGTTTCAGCGGCAGAACTATACATTCCCGAAGGCCTGGCAACTGGTGCGTATCAAGAAGCGCCAGATCGTGTTTGCATGGGGACCGACGAAAGACCGTCAGCTGAAGCATGCCGATCGCGTGGAATTTGTGGTCAGCGCCGGTAGCGGCGGCGGCAAGGGCTCGGTCTACATCCGTCAACTGGCCATCCGCGAACTGCCGCCAACGCCCGCGACCTGGCCGGCGCCGGTTGCGAGCGCATCCTCCGCCAGCCCTGGCGCCGATGCCGGCAACGCGGTTGATGGCAATGCCGCCACGGCCTGGAACAGCGCCGCCGGCAAGGAGCAGCGGCTGGTTATCGACCTTGGCATGGCGCGCGAATTCGGCGGGTTGCTGCTGCGCTGGCAAGGCCGCCGCCATGCCAGCCGCTACGATGTCGAGTTCTCCGACGATGGACAGCAATGGCGCACCGTGCGCCGCGTCACCGAAGGGAATGGCGGCGATGATCCTCTGCGCCTGGCCGAATCGGAAACGCGCTACATCCGCCTGTCGTTGCACGCCGGCCCCGCGTCCTCTTATGCCTTGTCGGAAGTCGAATTGAAGGACCTGGATTACGGCGCCACACCCAATCAATTCATCACCGCGGTCGCCGCCACGGCGCAACGGGGCCTGTACCCGCGCGGTTTCAGCGGCCAGCAACCGTATTGGACGCTGGTCGGCGTGGATGGCGGCGGTGATCACAGCGCCCTGATTTCCGAAGACGGCGCGGTAGAGGCAAAGCAGGGCGGCTTCTCGCTTGAGCCGTTCGTGCTTGACGGCGGCCGTTTGTTCAGCTGGGCCGATGTTGAAGTCACTCAAAGCCTGCGAGACGGCTACCTGCCGCTGCCCAGCGTGACATGGAAGCAGGCCACATGGGCCATGAATGTCACCGCCGCGGCCTCCGGTACGCCGGCGTCCTCGCAACTGCTGATGCGCTACGAGCTGAAAAATCTCACCGCCGCGACGAGGAAGTTGACGCTGGTGCTGGTCGTTCGCCCCTTCCAGGTCAACGCTCCGCGCCAGTTCCTCAACACACCTGGCGGCTACAGCGCGATCCACGAATTGGCATGGGACGGCAAGGCGATAACCGTCAATGGGAATGCCCAGGTCTACCCATTGCAAGCGCCCGCCGGCATAGCGCTATCCTCGTTCGACGCCGGCCTGCTGCCGCAACCCGTCCAGCACCGGAACCTGTCTGCGCGAACGGTGACGGACGACAGCAATGGCATGGCTTCGGCGGCACTCAGTTACGACCTCACGCTGCCTCCGCATGGCGCCGTCGTTCTGGGCGCGGTCCTGCCTATGGCCGGCCAGGCCGTGGCGCCTGCCGTTCAAGGCGGCGCGGCTGGCTGGCTCGCCGCTGAGCAGGAAAAAGTCGCCGCCGAATGGCGCGGCAAGCTCAATCGCGTCACGCTGAAAGTTCCTGCGGCCGGCCAGCATATGAGCGACACGCTGCGCTCTTCGCTCGCGCATATCCTGATGACCCGGGAGGGCGCCGCCCTGCAACCCGGCACGCGTTCCTATCGCCGATCCTGGATACGCGACGGCGCCATGATGTCGGAAGCCTTGCTGCGCCTGGGGCAGGCCGACATCGCCGCCAACTACCTGCGCTGGTATGCCCCCTACCAGTTCGACAACGGCAAAATCCCATGCTGCGTGGACCTGCGCGGCGCCGATCCGGTGCCGGAAAACGACAGCCAGGGCGAACTGATTTTCCTCGCCGCCGAGCTGTATCGCTACACACAGGACAAGGCCGCACTGGCTGCCGTCTGGCCCCGCGTCAAAGCCGCCGCCGGCTACATGGAGACGCTGCGCAAGTCCGAAAGCGGCGGTCTGATGCCTGCGTCGATCAGCCACGAGGGCTACTCGGAAAAACCGATGCATTCCTATTGGGACGACTTCTGGGCCATGCGCGGCTACAAGGACGCCGCCGACATGGCCGCCATCCTGGGCCATGAAGCGGAGGCACGCAGCCTGGCTGCCGCGCGCGACCAGTTCCGCCACGACCTGTATGCATCGCTGGAGACCAGCATGCGCAGGCACGGCATCCACTATTTGCCCGGAGCCGAAGAACTCGGCGATTTCGACCCCACCTCGTCCACCATCGCGTTGACACCCGGCGGCGAGCAGCGGCATTTGCCGCCGGCGGCGCTGAATGCCACCTACGAAAAATACTGGGACTTCTTCCGCACCCGTCGCGACGGCGGCCGCGCATGGGACGACTATACGCCGTACGAACTGCGCAACGTCAGCGCCTTCATCCGCCTGGGCTGGCGCGAGCGTGCGACGGAACTGCTGGACTACTTCTACGCCGACCAGCGCCCGCGCGCATGGAACCAGTGGGCCGAAGTGGTCGGTCGCGATGCCCGCCAACCGCGCTTCCTTGGCGATATGCCGCACGGCTGGATCTCGTCCGACTACATCCGCGCCGCACTGGACTCCTTTGCCTACGAACGCGAATCCGACCACGCATTGCTGCTGGCCGAAGGCATCCCCATCGCATGGCTGCGCGGAGAGGGCGTTGCCCTGCACGGCCTGCGCACGCCTTACGGCCCGCTCAGCTACACACTGGCGCAGCAAGACGATGGCGTCATGCTGCGGGTCGAAGCGATGCCGCGTATGCCGCCGGGGGGCCTGATCTTCAGCTGGCAGGGACGTCAATACACGATCGCCAGCCTGCCCGCGGTTCTGCATATCGATGGCGCACCGCTTTAACTTCCGTATTCAAGGGACACCGACAACATGAACAAGGCAATCCAGTTTCCGCCCAACTTCCTGTGGGGCAGCGCCACTTCCGCGTATCAGATCGAAGGCTCACCGCTGGCCGATGGCGCAGGGCCGAGCATCTGGCAACGCTTCTGCGCCGTGCCGGGCAATGTCCGTGACGGCGATAGCGGCGATGTCGCATGCGACCACTACAACCGCTACAAGGACGATGTGGCCCTGATGGCCAGGCTGGGATTGAAGGCTTACCGCTTCAGCGTTTCGTGGAGCCGCATCCTGCCGCAGGGAAGAGGACGGATCAATCAGGCCGGGCTGGATTTCTACAATAATCTGATCGACGAACTGCTCGCCAACGGCATCGAGCCGATGGTGACGCTGTACCACTGGGATCTGCCGGCCGCGCTGGACGACCGTGGCGGCTGGCTCAATCCCGACATCGCCGACTGGTTCGCGGATTATGCCCGTATCCTGTTCACTGCGTTCGATGGCCGTGTCAAATACTGGGCCACCTTGAACGAGCCGTGGGTGGTGACGGACGGCGGCTACATGCATGGCACGCTGGCGCCGGGCCACCGCAGTCCGCACGAAGCGGCGCTGGCCAGCCACAATCTGATGCGCGCGCATGGCAGCGCGGTGAAGGTGTACCGCGAAGTGGGAAAACATCAGATCGGCATCGTCGTCAATATCGAACCCAAGTATCCGGCCAGCCAGTCGCAGGAGGATCTGGATGCGACGCGCCGCGCCGATGCTTATATGAACCGCCAGTACCTGGATCCGGTTTTCCATGGCCGCTATCCCGAGGAGATGAAACAGATGTTTGGCGACGCTTGGCCGGAATGGCCCGCCGCCGATTTTTCGCTGATAGGCCAGAAGCTGGACTTCGTCGGCATTAACTACTACACGCGCGCGGTGGTGCGGAATGAGCCCACCCATTGGCCACTGAAGGTTATGCCGGTGCGCCAGACCCAGGCCACCTACACCGAAACCGGCTGGGAAGTCTACCCGCAAGGCCTGACCGACACGCTGGTGAATTTCAAGCGGCTCTACGGCGACACGCCGCTGTATGTGATGGAAAACGGCTCTGCCTTCTACGACCCGCCGAATGCGGACGAGGGCCGCATCCATGATCCGCTGCGCATCGACTGCATGCGCAAGAACATGCGTGCGCTGAGCGATGCGCTGGAGCAGGGCGTCGATGTGCGAGGCTACATGGTGTGGTCGCTGCTCGACAATCTGGAATGGTCGCTGGGATTCTCCAAGCGCTTCGGCATCATCCACGTCAATTTCGAAACCCAGCAGCGCACTTTGAAAGACAGCGCTTACCTGTATGCCGATATCGTCGCCAGCAACGGCGCCTGCCTGAACCAACCCGTATGAGTATCGCCATGACCACAACGCCATTGATGCGCCACGCGCAACTGCTGTCGAACGGCAGATTCACCACCTTGTTGACCGGCGCCGGAACGGGTTTCAGCCGTGTCGGCGAAACCATGCTGTCGCGCTGGAGCGGCGACCGTATCGAGGACGCGGAGGGCTATTTCTTCTACCTGCGCGACGCCGTCAGCGGCCGGCAATGGTCGCTGGGCCTGCGGCCCGGTGGCGATGGCGTGGACCGACGGGACGCCGGCGGCGATGCCGGCAGCTGCTGGATTGATGTCACCGCCAACGGTATACAGGCCCGCATGGAAGTGGCGGTCGATCCGCGGCGCGATGTGGAGGTACGAAGTATCCTGATCCGCAATCTGTCGGAGCGGGAGCGGCACATTGAGCTGACCAGTTATCTGGAGGTGGTGCTGAACCGTCAGGCCGATGAGGCGGCGCATCCGGCCTTTTCCAAACTGTTCGTGCAGACCGAGCGCGACGCCGCCAGCGGTGCGCTGCTGGCGCGTCGCCGTCCGCGTGGCGAGGGGGAGGCCGGCTTGTGGATGGTGCATGCCGCGAGTGGCGGCGTCGATGCGGGCTTTGAAACGGACCGTGCGCGCTTTATAGGGCGCGGCCGTGATCCGCGTGCGCCGAAAGGCATGGATGGCGCGCTGTCCGGCACGGCCGGTAACGTATTGGACCCGGCATTCAGCCTGCGCCGCGGCGTCATGCTGGCGCCGGGCGGACAGACGCGCGTGGTGTTCGTCCTCGGTGCCGCCGGCAGCCGCGAACAGGCGCTTGCCCTCACCAGCGCGTTGCAGGGCGATGGCGAACCGTTGCTGTCGTCCGCGCGTGCCGCCGGGCAGGCGGCGTTACAGCACGCCGGCCTGGATGCCGCGCAGGCCACGTACTGCCAATGGCTGGCCGGCGCGCTGCTTTACGGGCAGTCGGCGGTACGCATCACCGGCGAAAACGCGGCGGTTGCCAGCGCCGCCGTCAGCGCAGCGGCCATCAAGGGGGACCCGGTCAGCGTCGCGGCGAGCAGCCTGCCCGCCATACAGGTGATGGTGTGGCCGCGCGGCGCCGATGTCGACCTGATTCTGCGTGCCCGCCGCTACTGGGCGGCTTTGGGATTGAGGTTGAACGTGCTGCTGCTGGGGACGGAGGGGGCCTGGACTGCCGAAGATGGCGTCTACGTGCGGAATCCGGCGGACTTCGCACCGGCCGATCTGGCGCGTCTTGAAATGCATGCGTGGCTGGTTGTGCGTAATGGCTTGCCTGCGCTGGATACGCCGGATGGCGCCGACACGGCCTTGCCGGCGCCGCCGATAGCGGCGATGACGGCGGCAACCGCCAGCGCCGCCGCTGCGCGCGAAGCGCGCCCGCCGCTGCGCTTCTTCAATGGCAACGGCGGCTTCAGCGAGGCGGGCAATGAATACGTCATCCGCATGGATTGGGACCCTCGGCGTGGCCTGAATCGTCCGCCGCTGGCCTGGACCAACGCCATCTCCAATGAGCATTTCGGTTTCCTGGTCAGCGAGAGTGGCGCCGGCTATACCTGGAGCCGCAACAGCCGCGTTCATCGCCTCACGCCGTGGTACAACGATCCTGTCCGCGACCCGCATGGCGAAGCGCTGTATCTGCGCGACGAAAACAGCGGCGCCTTCTGGTCGCCCATGCCTGGCCCGGCGCCGGCCAATGCGGATTACGAAGCGATTCACGGTTTCGGTTATACGCGCTTCAAACATACCAGCCACGAACTGGAACAGGAAACCGTGCTGTTTGTGCCCCGTTACGATCCCGTGAAACTGATCCGCGTTCGTGTGACGAATCTCGGCAAGACGGCACGCCGCTTGTCGCTGTTCTCCTATCAGCGTCTGGTGCTGGGCGGGACCCCCGCCGATAGCAGCCGTTTTGTGGTCACCGAACACGACGTGTCAGGCGTGCTGTTGGCGCATAATCCGCTGGCCGGCGTTTTTGCCGACGGCGTGACCTTTGCCGCGGCGCTGGCTGGCGACGCGGTTGTGCATCACAGCGCCGACCGCGCCGCCTTCATCGGCCTGCACGGCAGCACCGCCACTCCGGCGGCGTTGGCCGCGCCAATGCTGGATGGTGTGACCGGCGCGGGACTGGATCCATGCGCCGCTTTCCAGATCGTGCACGAGCTCGCGCCCGGCGCGACCATGGAATGCGTCTTCCTGTTGGGCGAAACGGTGGAGCGCCAGGCCGCGCTGGATTTGGTCGGGCGCTATCGGGCCGAGGGCGCGGTGCGCAAGGCCTACGAGGAAATCACCGCTTTCTGGCGTCATACCGTCGACGCCGTGCAGGTGAAGACGCCGGCGGCCGCCGTCGACATGATGCTCAACGGCTGGCTGGCCTATCAGAACCTGGGCTGCCGTATCTGGGGCCGTTCCGCTTTCTATCAGTCCGGCGGCGCCTTGGGTTATCGCGACCAGTTGCAGGACTCCAGCGCCATGATTTACGCCCGTCCCGATATCACGCGCCAGCAGATCCGCATTCATGCGGCACATCAGTTTGTCGAAGGCGATGTGCTGCACTGGTGGCATACCGAACCGATGGAACAGGGCTTGCGCACGCGCTTCTCGGACGATCTCCTTTGGCTGCCCTACATCACCGCGTTCTACATCAAAAATACCGGCGACTGGAGCGTGCTCGATGAGGTGGAGCCGTTCCTGAAGGCGCCGCTGCTGGCGGACGGCGAGGACGAAGTCTATCTCAAGCCGGAACTGTCCGGCACCAGCGGCGACGTCTATGAGCATTGCTGTCGCGCGCTGGATCGCTCGCTGACGCAAGGCGAACATGGATTGCCGCTGATGGGCACTGGCGACTGGAACGACGGCATGAATCGTGTCGGCCGCGAAGGCCGTGGCGAAAGCGTATGGATGGGCTTCTTCCTGTCCCGTATCATCAAGGACTTCCTGCCGATTTGCGAGCGTCGCGGCGACCAGGCCCGCATCGTCAGCTACGGCGCGTATCGCGATCATCTGGATGACGCGCTGAACGCGGACGGCTGGGATGGCGAATGGTATCGCCGCGCTTTCTACGATAACGGCGCCGTCATCGGCTCCAGGGACAGCGACGAGTGCCAGATCGACGCGCTGGCGCAGGCCTGGGCGGTGATCTCCGAAGTTGCGCCGGCGGAGCGGGTGAATCAGGCACTGGACGCAATGGAGCAGCGCCTGATCTCCGAGGAGGAAGGCCTGATTCGCCTGTTGACGCCCGCCTTTGTCAACACCCCCAACGACCCGGGCTACATCAAGGGCTACGTGGCGGGCGTGCGCGAGAATGGCGGCCAATACACGCACGCGGCCTGCTGGGCGGTGCGCGCCATGGCGGAGGCGGGGCGCCGCGAGCGCGCCGCCAGGTTGCTGGAGATGATCAGTCCTGTCAGCCATGCGCTGGACCCGGCCGCGGTGTCGATTTATCAGGTCGAACCTTATGTGATCGCCGCCGATATTTACGGCGAGGCGCCGCACATCGGCCGTGGCGGATGGACCTGGTACACGGGATCGTCGGGATGGATGTTCCGCGTCGGCCTTGAATCCGTGCTGGGCTTTACCATCGAAGAAGGGCGGCACATCGTCCTTGCCCCGCGCGTTCCTGACGATTGGCCGGAATTCAGCATCCACTACAATCTCCCGCAAGGCGGCGCCTATGACATCGTGGTGCGCAATCCGCGGCGGCACTCCTCCGCGGTGGTGTCGGCTACGCTGGATGGCAGCCCCGTGCCGGTCGATGGCGGCGTGGCGCGTATCCCGCTGTGGCATGACGGTGCCGCGCATCGCGTCGAAGTCGTGCTGGGCTGAGGAGGGCACATGGCGGGATTGGAGATACGAGGAATCCGCAAGGGCTTTGGCCAGCAGCGGATATTGCGCGGCATCGACCTGGATATCGCCGATGGCGAATTCGTGGTGTTTGTCGGGCCATCGGGATGCGGCAAGTCGACCTTGTTGCGCACGATCTGCGGTCTGGAGACCAGCGACGAAGGCGCGGTGTTGATCGGCGGGCGGGACATGACGAACGTGCCACCGGCGCAGCGCGGCATCGCGATGGTGTTCCAGAGCTATGCGCTATATCCGCATATGACGGTCTACGACAATATGGGCTTCGCGCTCAGGCTGGCCGGCCTGGCGCCGGACAAGATACGCGAGAAGGTCATGCGGGCGGCCGCCGTGCTTCGCATCGAAGCGCTATTGCAGCGTAAACCAAAGGAGCTGTCCGGCGGTCAGCGCCAGCGTGTGGCGATCGGCCGCGCCATTGTGCGTCAGCCGGAGGTTTTCCTGTTTGACGAGCCCTTGTCCAATCTGGATGCGGCATTGCGTGTGCAGATGCGTATCGAGTTGAAGAACCTGCACCGCGCATTGGGCAGTACGATGATCTACGTGACCCACGATCAGGTGGAGGCCATGACGCTGGCTGACCGTATCGTGGTGTTGCGGGGCGGCGTGGTGGAGCAGGTCGGCGCACCGCTGGCGCTTTACCAGCGTCCGGCCAATCTGTTCGTGGCGGGCTTCCTCGGCTCTCCAGCGATGAACTTCATCGGCGGCCGGATAGAGGCGGTCAATGGGCCGGAGATGATGGTGCGGCTGGCGGGGGGCGCGGTGGTAGCCGCGACCACGCGTGCGGGATTATCCACCGGCGCCGGCGTCACCCTGGGCGTGCGCGCCGAGCACATGACCTTGGCCGTCAGCGGCGGTGGCGATATCCCCGTGACGATACAAGCCGCCGAGTTGCTGGGGGATGCCAGCTACATCTATCTGACGCCAGACGATGGCGCCACACAATTCATCGCCCGCGTCGATGCCGAGGCACACTGGGAGCGCGGCCAGATGGCGGCGGTCCGGGTGGCACCCGACCGCTGGCACGTTTTCGACAGCGACGGCATCGCTTTACTTTAAAAGCGGAAGCTTGACTTCGCCGGCCGGCGGGTCTATATTTAGACAACTGTCTAATTAGATGATTGCCTAATGAATGCTACCAACAGCGCCTTCAAAGCCATCGCCGATCCGGCGCGGCGTGAAATCCTGCGTTTGCTGCGCGGCGGCGAGATGACGGCCGGCGAGCTGGCGGAGCATTTCGACATGAGCAAGCCGACCATGTCGCATCACTTCGCCGTGCTGGCGGAAGCCGACCTGATCACGCGTCGGCGTGAAGGCCAGACCATCTGGTATGGCCTCAACACCACCGTGCTGCAAGACGTGCTGGCCTGGATGATGGATCTGGCCGGCGACCAACCTCCAGGGAGAAAGAAATGAAGCCTCGTGCCTTATTGCTGTGCATCCTGATGATCGTCGCGATGACGGCGGTCACCGCTTATGTTTATCCTTCGCTGCCGGCGTGGATGCCGATGCACTGGAACGCGGCCGGGCAGGTGGATGGCTACGGGCCGCGCTGGCAGTTGTGGCTGCTGGGGCCGGTCAGCATGAGCGGCTTCCTGTTGCTGGGCATGGCGCTGCCGTGGCTGTCGCCGAAACAGTTCGAGGTGCAGGCTTCCGGCGCCACCTACGGCTACCTGATGGCGATTCCGGTCGCGCTGATGGCCTGTGTCGAGGTCATGGTGCTGTGCGCGGCCTTGGGTGTGCACGTGCCGGTCGAACGGGTGGCGCCGGCGCTGGTGTTTATCGTGCTGATTTTGATCGGCAATCCTATGGGCAAGGTGCGGCGCAATTTCTTCCTGGGCATCCGCACGCCCTGGACCTTGGCCAGCGAGCGCGTATGGCACGCCACGCATCGGCTGGCCGGCAAGCTGATGGTGGGTAGCGGCGCGCTTGGTTTGCTCGCGGTGTGGCTGGGTGCGCCGCATTGGCTGCTGCTGGCGATTATGATGGCGTGGGCGCCGGTGGCGGCCAGCTACTCGCTGCTGCTGTACAAACGTCTTCCTCAATAAATGGAGAAAAGTATGAAGCTGTTGCTGTCTTTGATGATGCTGTCCTCGTCCGTGTTGGCCGCCTCGCGGCCGGTGTCGCTGGAGGTGGGTGGCGGCACGGTGTATGGCACCGAGCTGACGCCCGATGGCGTGAAAGGCAAGGTGCCGGTGGTGCTGCTGCACGCCGGCTCCGGCCCCACTGACCGTGATGGCAACAGCAAGCTGCTGCCCGGTCCTAACGATTCCCTGAAAATGGTGGCGGAAGGTTTGGCACGCAATGGCATCGCGTCGATCCGCTACGACAAGCGCGGCATCGGCTCCAGCGCGCTGCCGGTGTGGCGGGAAGAGAATCTGCGTCTCGACGATTACATCGGCGATGCCGCCGCCTGGCTGCGCAGGCTGCGTGCCGATCCGCGCTTCTCGCGCGTGGTGATGGCGGGGCATAGCGAAGGTGCGCTGATCGCATCGGAAGCCTGTGCGCAGGGCGGGGCGGATGCCTGCGTGCTGATCGCCGGTATCGGCCATGGCCTGGACGACATCTTGCGCGAACAGCTAAAGGACAAGCTGCCGCCAACGCTGCTGGCCGAGAGTGAAGAGATTCTGACTTCGCTCAAGCAGGGCAAGACCATCGACAAAGTACCGCCGCCGCTGATGGCGCTGTATCGCCCGGACGTGCAGCCGTATCTGATCTCCACCTTGCGGCATGATCCGCGCCAAGCGATTGCCGCGCTGAAGATGCCGGTGCTGATCCTGCAAGGCACGTCCGACATTCAGGTGCCACAGGCGGAGGCGAAACTGCTGTCCGCCGCCGCGCCGCAGGCCAAGGTGGTGATTGTGGAGGGCATGAACCACGTGCTGAAAATCGTCGGCGACGACAAAGCCCTCCAGCAAAAATCCTACGCCAGCCCGGACCTGCCGGTCGCGCCGCAACTGATCGAGGCGCTGAGCAGCTTCGTGGCTCACTAAGCCGTCGTCCCGGCGAAGGCCGGGACCCAATGAAGCGCTGGGGTGGCGCGCATTGGAGTCCGGCCTGCGCCGGAATGACGCAGCGTGGCAGGTCAGGCGATGTTGTCGGCGCCCGGTGCGCCGAACAACTGCTGCTTGAGATGATGCAGCTGGTCGCGCACTTGCGCGGCCTTCTCGAACTCCAGATTCTTGGCGTGATCCAGCATGGCTTTCTCGAGGCGCTTGATCTCCTTGCTGATCTGCTTCTCGCTCATGGATTCGTACTTGGCCGTCTCCTGCGCCACCTCCAGCTCTTCCTTCGCTTCCTTCTCGCTGTAGACACCGTCGATCATGTCCTTGATCACCTTCTTCACGCCGCGCGGCACGATGCCGTTGGCTTCATTGAAGGCGATCTGCTTGGCGCGGCGACGCTCGGTCTCGCCGATGGCGCGCTCCATCGAATCGGTCATGCGGTCGGCGTACAGCAGCGCCACGCCGTTCAGGTTACGCGCGGCGCGGCCGATGGTCTGGATCAGCGAGCGCTCGGAACGCAGGAAGCCTTCCTTGTCGGCGTCCAGGATGGCCACCAGCGACACCTCGGGCAAGTCCAGGCCTTCGCGCAGCAGGTTGATCCCGACCAGCACATCGAAGGTGCCGATGCGCAGGTCGCGCAGCAGTTCCACACGCTCCACGGTTTCGATATCGCTGTGCAGGTAGCGCACCTTGATGCCATGGTCGCTCAGGTATTCTGTCAGCTGTTCCGACATGCGCTTGGTCAGCGTGGTGACCAGCACGCGCTCGTTCTTGGCCACACGGTCGGTGATCTCGGACATCAGGTCGTCCACCTGCGACAGGGCGGGGCGCACGATCACTTGCGGGTCCACCAGGCCGGTCGGACGCACCACCTGTTCCACCACCTGGTCGGCGTGCGACTTCTCGTATTCGGCCGGTGTGGCGGAGACGAAAACCGTCTGCCGCATCTTCTGCTCGAACTCTTCGAATTTCAGCGGGCGGTTGTCCAGCGCCGACGGCAGGCGGAAGCCGTAGTCCACCAGATTGGTCTTGCGCGAACGGTCGCCGTTGTACATGGCGCTCAGTTGGCCGATCAGCACGTGCGACTCGTCGAGGAACATCAGCGCGTCTTTCGGCAGATAGTCCACCAGCGTTGGCGGCGGCTGGCCCGGCAGCGCGCCGCTCAGGTGGCGCGAATAGTTCTCGATGCCCTTGGTGAAGCCGATTTCGGCCATCATCTCCAGGTCGAAGCGGGTGCGCTGTTCGAGGCGCTGTTCTTCCACCAGCTTGCCTTCCTTGCGGAAGAACTCAAGACGGTCGCGCAGCTCTTCCTTGATGGTCTCGATGGCGCGCAGCACGGTGGCACGCGGGGTCACGTAGTGCGAGCCCGGATACACGGTGAAGCGCGGGATCTTGGTCTTCACGCGGCCGGTCAGCGGATCGAACAGCTGGATCGATTCCAGCTCGTCGTCCCACAGCTCAAGGCGCACCGCGAGGTCCGCATTCTCGGCCGGGAAAATGTCGAGCGTGTCGCCGCGCACGCGGAAGGTGCCGCGGCCGAAGTCCACCTCATTGCGCGTGTACTGCATCTGGATCAAGCGCGCGATGATGTCGCGCTGCGCCACGCGGTCCTTCTGGCGCAAGGTCAGGATCATCTGATGGTACTCGTTCGGATTACCGATACCGTAGATGGCCGACACCGTCGCCACGATCACCACGTCGCGCCGTTCCATCAGCGACTTGGTGCACGACAGGCGCATCTGCTCGATGTGCTCATTGATGGACGAATCCTTTTCAATGAACAGATCGCGCTGCGGCACGTAGGCTTCCGGTTGGTAGTAATCGTAGTAGGACACGAAGTACTCGACCGCGTTCTCCGGGAAGAATTCGCGGAACTCCGAGTACAGCTGCGCGGCCAGGGTTTTGTTCGGCGCGAACACAATCGCCGGCCGGCCCTTGCGCGCGATGACGTTGGCCATGGTGTAGGTTTTGCCGGAACCGGTCACGCCGAGCAGGGTCTGGAAAAACAGGCCGTCGTCGATGCCTTCGCACAGCTGATCGATCGCCGTCGGCTGATCGCCGGCGGGCGGGAAGGGCTGGTGCAGTTTGAACGGCGAATCCGGGAACGTAACCACGGTCGCTTTGGGGGTATCTGCTACAGGTAAATCAGCCATCTTGCTCAGACCTTTGTTAGAATAATGGCCTGCCGGCGGCCTGAAGTGTTTATTTTAAGGGCGCTGTCTATACATCTCTGCTGCGAACCGCTTCCAATTGAATCCAATCTTATCATGACGAATCCTAGCTTGTTCAGCGCCATCGACATGGCACCACGCGACCCTATCCTGGGTATTACCGAAGCCTTTAACGCCGACCAGAACCCTCAGAAAATCAATCTGGGCGTTGGCGTTTATTATGACGACAACGGTAAAGTGCCGCTGCTATCGTGCGTGCAGAAAGCGGAGGAAATCCTGATCGCGGCGCCGGCGCCGCGCACCTACCTGCCGATCGAAGGCCTGGCTGCCTACGACAAAGCGGTGCAAGAGCTGGTATTTGGCGCCGACAGCGCTGTTTTGCAAGAGAAGCGTGCCGTCACCGTGCAAGCCATCGGCGGCACCGGCGCACTGAAAATCGGCGCCGACTTCCTGAAGCGCTTCGCCTCGGACGCCGAAGTCTACATCAGCGACCCAAGCTGGGAAAACCACCGCGCCCTGTTTGAAAGCGCCGGCTTCAAAGTCAACAACTACGCCTACTTCGACGCCGCCACCCACGGCGTCAACTTCGCCGGCATGATCGCCGACATCAAGGCCATGCCAGCCGGCTCCATCGTGCTGCTGCACGCCTGCTGCCACAACCCGACCGGCGCCGACCTGACCTCGGCCCAGTGGGATGAGGTGATTGCCGCCGTGACCTCGCGCGGCCTGGTGCCGTTCCTGGACATGGCTTACCAGGGCTTCGGCGCGGGCATCGCCGAAGACGGCGCCGTGGTGCGCCGCTTCGCTGCCGCCGGCGGCCCGCTGCTGGTATCGAACTCGTTCTCCAAATCGTTCTCGCTGTACGGCGAGCGCGTGGGCGCGCTGAGCGTGGTGGCTGCCACCGCCGAAGAAGCGTCGCGCCTGATGTCGCAACTGAAGCGCGTGGTGCGCACCAACTACTCCAACCCACCGGTACATGGCGGCAAGGTGGTGGCAACCGTGCTGACCACCCCGGAACTGCGTCAGATGTGGGAAGACGAACTGGCCGCGATGCGCGTGCGCATCAAGGAAATGCGCGAAGCCTTCGTGGTCAAGCTGCAAGCCAAGGGCCACGACTTCGCCTTCGTGCGCGATCAGGTTGGCATGTTCTCGTACTCGGGCCTGAGCAAGGCGCAAGTGGAGCAACTGCGCGCCAAATCGATCTACGCCGTGGACACCGGCCGCATTTGCGTGGCCGCGTTGAATTCGCGTAATATCGATATCGTTATTGACGCCATCGCCGAAGTGCTCTAAACTCTTGTTTCTTCGCGTTGAGCTGCACAGCTTGATGCGAAAGGCAGCATGAAATACCGCAGTCGATCGGGCCTTGCCGGAACGAAAGAAACAGTATAAAATGTTGCCTCTAATCCCTGATAGCTCAGTCGGTAGAGCGACGGACTGTTAATCCGCAGGTCCCTGGTTCGAGTCCAGGTCGGGGAGCCAGAATACCAACGGCCCCGCGAGTCATCGCGGGGCCGTTTTCGTTTCCCGTCAGGGAACTATTTCCAGTCGTACGGCCACTGAACTCCAGTAGTCCAAAATGCCACTACTGGATCTCAAGCATGTTCCCTGCTATTTCAAGAACGCAATCCTCGCTGGCCGGCATTGATCCGGCCCCGGAGCCCGCACCGGGAGCCGGTGGTGCTGAGAGTGCCGGTTCACCGATGCCGGATGCCCCTGCGCGCCTTCCTCCCGCAGCGACGACTTCGGGTTCTTCGCGCACGCTTTTCGTGAACCAAATCGCCGGGCATGACAAGCAGCTGGCGAGTTATCTGATGGGCCGCAGGGTGGTGGGGCGAGAGATCGAGGGTGAGGAGCTGGCGCGCCTGCGCCAGGCCAATAATGTCTTGCAGGAGTCGCGTGAGGCCTTGCACATCGGGCGTGGAAACGTCACGACGGATATTGCCGCCACCGACGGCCGCAGCGCCCTCACTTGCTCAGCGGCCAGGGTGGTTCGCAAGAGCAAGAAGCTGGATGAACTGCCCATGCATCGGGCCGCCATCGCCGAGATCGCGGGAGCGGGGAACTGCGGCGAGCATTCCGCAGTGGCCGCGCACAAACTGGCGGCCCGGCTATCCGAAAACGAGGAAGTGCACAGCGTCTATAACCGCGCCGCCGATCACGGCTGGGCCGAAGTGCGCACATCGCCCCCGGATCAGCGGCCCGCTATCGTTGTGGATGCCTGGGGCGAGGGTCCGGCGATACACGCGGAGGACGCGCTTTTCGCATCGTCCGCCATACCGGCCGAACAGCGGGTGAGCGATTTTTCGTATGACGCCCGGACGGCGCCGGCCGCATTGGCGGATAAGGCGAATTTTTTGGCCGAGCAGGGCGGCGTTATCGAGGGCAGAATCGACGCAGTGCGAAAACGGCTGCCAGCGCATGGTTTCGAACAGAGAAAAGTATTCAACCCCACGCCGATCATCGATCCCGCCTTTGCCAATGATGTCAGCGAAAAGATGTCAGACCTGCATGACATGACCATGTTTCGCTTGGATCTGCCGGCATTGGAAAGCGCGGATTTTCGCAATAAGCTGCTTGCCACGAGCGTGCTCAGGGAACTCGGTGCGTCGGTCAAGGAGGCCACGGCCGCTGCGGCTGAAGTGTCATCGGCTGCCGGCGCGCTTGCCCGCGCGCCACAGAATCCCGCTCGCTCCCATGCCGCGCTACAGGCTCAGGCGGCCGAGATTCAACGCTCGGCTCAGCGGCCATTATTGGACCTATTCCCCTCCGGCCCGTCCGATGAGGGGGCCCTGTCGAGAAGGAGGGGCCGCGACCCCGGATCTGACGACGAACATGATGCGCGCGACGTTCGCCAACGCCGGACTTGATATCCCTCACACTCCTTGTGATGCGGTCCCTGTGGCTTGGCGCTTCTGTCGTACACTCTGGCGATGGCGTCCAGGGGAGGGGGTATGGAAATTACACAAGTGATCGTGAACCTGCCCAGTGAGCAGGTGGAGTTTCTGGAGCGGGTGGCCAGAAAAGAGCGGCTGACATTCACCGACATC
The DNA here is from genome assembly GCF_009720825.1 of Duganella radicis. GTDB lineage: Bacteria > Pseudomonadota > Gammaproteobacteria > Burkholderiales > Burkholderiaceae_D > Rugamonas > Rugamonas radicis. The sequence goes on from NZ_WNKY01000021.1 coordinate 40,343, forward strand.
TTGCGCCGGGCAATTGACTTCCTTCGCCCCGTCTATGGCGGTACTAAGTCCAAGTAGCGCCCTCAACGGAGAAGTTTCGTTCAGGACTAGACAACGGGGGATGCGCTGTATATAATTCTGGCCTCAATTCCCTGATAGCTCAGTCGGTAGAGCGACGGACTGTTAATCCGCAGGTCCCTGGTTCGAGTCCAGGTCGGGGAGCCAGAATTCATAAGGACCCGTGAAAAATCACGGGCCTTTTCTCATTGGTTATTCCCCATATATTCCCACTTCGGGAACGGAGCGACGACGAGCAGCTCGACGCCGGTCGATGTCACGGGCCTCACGTCGGGCTTCGTGGCTATCTCTCTGGGGCGACCATACCTGCGCCCTTACTGCTGCATGAGGCGTCAAGTGCTGAGGATACAACCCCTTTGGGGGGGAGGCTGTAATGGATGCTGCATCGTGGGCGCTCCAAGTTACATCCCACGGCACTGCTCCAGTTCCGGCCTGAATGCAATTGCACTGCCTTGTGAACTACTCTTCGCCAGGAGGTACGCGCAACCCGATGCACCTCACGGCATTGAAATAGATCCGCTTCTCTTCCTCCAGGGGCATCTTGACCCACTCGGTCAGTTCGTTCAACGGAGGAGTGTGCCGATCCAGGAAATCGAACGCCTGCCGGACGTCGAACCTGACCTGTTTGACTGCTTTCTTCGTGGAGCGGCCGTTCGCCCACTCGACGTCCATCTGGCACAGCGCGAACGTGGACAGGGTGTACGTCGGCTGCGTCGCCCTCGCGAAGAAGATCAGATCGGGCAGAGCTGCGTCGAGCTTGGCGACGTATGCGCGGACCTCTGGTATCTCGAACAGCTCGCGCGGGTCGGTGTCGTAGCCAGAAAACATGAGCTCGACCTTGCCTTGGCACTGGGCGGCCATCTGTCTCGTCACGCGCATCCGGTCGAAGAACGCTCGCGGCAGCGCGACCTCTTGGGTCGTCACGTCGGTCTCGTCGAGCGTGTAGTAGATGACCGACGATTCGCCCATCATCTGGTTGACCTTCCAGTAGACTTCGAGCTCGGCGAGGCCGTCGCGGATTGGGTCTACCATGCCGAGCAGTTGCCGTTCGGCCTCCGCAAGCTTGTTCTCGAAGGGGACCGTGATCTTCCATCCCGATTCCGTCGATTCGGTCTCTTCCGGCCGGAACATGACCCAGTAGCAGTCGTGCGTGTCCGGGTCGCAGAGGCAGACCACTACGGGAATTGGATAGTTCACCAGGTAGTTGAAATGCTTGGATTCCCCCCTGTAGACGAATCCCCACCTGTTCCTTTCCTTCAGGAAGGACTTGCCACACTTGATCTGGACCGCGAGCATCTGGCCCGTGACGGATCCTTCCTCGGTGACCAGCTCGACTTGCCCGTCGATCCCGAAGTCGTGCTCTTGGTGGTTCCTCTTGAAAAGCCAACCGAAGGAATTGCTCACGATGCGGGACACGATCCCGATGCCGAGTTCCCCAAGCTTGGCGGACGACGAGTACTGCGGAAAGCCTTTTTTCATTTCGCTTTGCTTCTCACTGTTGCGCGCGCCGGGCCCTATTACGGACAGTAGTCTGGACGCTGGCGCCGGATGGCGCCTTTCCAATGGGCATTTTACAGGTAGGGTTCTCTGTGGGGGAAGGATGGGGCGTGCACTATGCCTTATGCAACGCTCTGCCGCTGAGCCTGCGTTTCGTTATGGGTGTTTCTGGCAATGCCTACACCGGCATTCCAGCGCAATCGCGACGCCTTCAGTATTCAGGCAGCTTAGGCCGTCGCCGAACCGCTATAGACTCCTTATGCGTTCCAAGACTTCTGTGATGTGTTTCGGGTATTGGCCGCTGAAATATTCGGAGGTCAACGGATTCTGCGCGAAGAAGTGGCAGCATAGGTTCACCCAGTCGGCGGTGCTGACTGCTCCGTTCAGCTTAAACAGTTTTTTAGAGCGGGACTTGATCTGCTCGCTGTTCTTCGCGTTGTAGTTGAAATCCGAATCGCGTCGGCTCATGTACTCTGACGGCGAGTAGTACTGCATCGCGCCGTCGAAATGGCGGAACATTCCCGTCTCCGAGTCGAATTCCGCATGGACGTACCGGGCGGGGTGGAAGATGCTGTCACCAAGTTTGATGGTTGTCCTTTCCGATTTGATTTCGAGAGCCTGGAATGTCTTGATTCTTCCGTCGGAGCTCCACTTGATGTCCAAACAGTGCGAATCGGTGAAGAACATGGAAACGTGGGAATCGCTCAGGTCTAAGGGCGGCTTCAGCTTCGTGATCCCATCGGGAATTTTGGATACTTCCTCGTTGAAAGGGGCGCCGAACCAAGTGTCAAGTTCCGCAATGTAGCTCCTGCTATTGAGCTTCACGCGATCCTCATCAATGGCGATGTACTTCAGCACTTCCTCGCCAGCGTAGGCCCAGAAACGGTCCACAAAGAGCGGGGTGAAGCCGCTCGCTTCATGCAGTGCTCGGCGGAAGTGCGGGTGGGCCATGACGGTGAAGTGCTCGCACTGAACGTAGCCGGTTTGGGAACTCTCACTCGCATTTTCAGCGAGCCAGCCAAACGGCACCAGTCCGTCCTTCTCGCGGGGTACCGGGGAGAGAAGTCTCTCGACCAACTTCGGTGCCGTCGCGACGATGCCAGTCGTCTGGAAATATCTGAAGTCGCTGTCAGTCAGGTCGATTCCCTTCCTGCGCGCAACCGAGATTAGGGCTTCGATTTCGGCTCGATGCGATTCGAGCTGCTGCTTTTCGAGCTCGGCCAGGCCGCGCAAGTAATCGGCCATGAACTGCTCTTCGGATCGGGCTGTGGTGCTGGGTTCTGTCGTCATCGGATGGCGGGCTGAAAAAGTATGGCGGTGCCGGGACTTGATTTTATTGCCTTTTTGCTACAATGACTATGTAAAAGGTCTTCTGCGGAACGGCGGACCTTTTCTTTGTTCTAAGCGAAAAGCATGGAGTCGTCGGAATGTACGATCTTACGATTGACGATCTCGTAGGAGACTCCGTTTCTCGGATGCGGCGCCTTGCCGGTAAGGTGCCTCCCTATCGAGGGACAACCTGGTAGCGGAAAAACAGCTCGCGAACGAGATCCGGTCAAAGGCGGAGGTGCTTCGCTTACATCCCTTCCTCGTGCGGGAGGTAATTCCGGGAATCCGCGAACTGGTCGTCCACGGCCATTACCTGCTTTCCTACCGGATCAGGCCCTGACGGGTGGAAATCGTCCAGGTATGGTACACGTCGCAGGACCGGTAGGAGGGGACTGCTGGTATTGCCTCAAGCTGGGAAAGAATCGATAGCTCCTTACCCGCCTAACTGGAGGGCTAGATGATCCGAATCGAGGAAATCGGCGAACGTGAGCTGACGCAATCGCTAGCGCACGCTGGGTACGTTCTGCTCGCTTTCGAGCTTATGAAGAGCCTCGTAGTGCTGCCGGTCAAGCAGTTCTATTCCAACGTCACGTTCGGAACCGGAGTGCCCTTCAAGTCGTATGAGGAAGACGTGCGGCGCCGTCACAAAAACGAGTTCGAAGCATGCCTCTTTTATCGTGAAGGCGCGGTCGGATGCCAACGCATTGCGCGACCAGGAGTTGGCAAAGCTTCGTAAATTATTGGAGACCAAAGACGTTGCGGGTTATGAAGTACAGGCAAGTACATGTGCAGCACGTTTCGAACGCTTGTCAAGAACTCTGTCGAAAAGGTTCTTGTGACAATTTGTGAATTTTTCAACAAGGCAACATGCTATTCTGGGTATGTAACCGGATTTGGTTTCGGAACCGTGAAAGCTCAACTTAACCTATAAATTTATGCAACTTACCCTTCACAAAAAACTCGGCGATGGCGCATTCGCTGATGTTTGGCACGCAACTGACCAGCTAGAGCGAGATGTAGCAGTGAAAATTGTTCGTCCTGCAAACGTAGGCGTTGCCGATGCTCTCGCTCATGCGAAGGCTTTAGCGAGAGCTAGCCATCCCAATGTCGTTGCTGTACTCACTCTTGAACAAGTTGATGATCCTGATGGAAAGGGGAAGGTTGACTGTGTAGTAATGGAATTGATTAGAGGGCAGACGCTAGCCGAAACATTCGAGGGCGAAATTTTGACTTTGAAGGAGGTCGAATCGCTAGGCTTAGGTATATTAGATGGGTTGGCACATATACATGCACAAGGCCTTGCCCACGGCGATCTTCATGAAGAGAATATAATGGTCGCTGAGGGCGTGGCCAAAGTGATTGACATCCTGTACCTTAATTCACTTGCGACACTTAGCACCGAGAAAAAATCCTCTCGACTTAGGAAGGATATTTTGGGCCTGAGGCTCATGCTTCAGCAATTGATTATTCATTCTGAGCTCGACTCGGCGGAAGCAACAGAGTTCAACAATCTTCTAGAGTCTGATTCTGCGATTGACGATATCCGCTCAGCGTTCCTTTCTATATTAAATCCTGATACAGGAGTCGCAACAGAGCGAGCCCTCGAACATGCGTTTGCTCGTCTAACAGAAGAAGCATTTGTAGATGGTCCTGAATATGCCGAGGCTCTCGCAGAGGAAACCGCAGACGAAACTATTGTGCCACTCTTCAAGAAACTGATAGAAAGCAATTCATATGAGTCTCGTCAGCAGACTTATATTGAATTGTTATGGGATCGATTGGGTGATATGGAAAAGAAAGAGGTTGCACTGGAAGTCGGAAAAATTCTGGATGTCGAAATGCCCAAAGGCCGCTGGGTGCCAGGGCTTCGTCTACTCTATGCATTCGGTCGTAAAGGATGGGATTCATTAGGTGTTCGCCTGAGAGTCAAACTTGAGGGGCTTATCGTCAAGGACGTACTTGCCGGACACAAGGACATTCACAGCACAAAAAAATTAAATGGCGGAGCACTCGGAACGCATGCTAATAGGTTTTGGCGGCGCTTTTCTCATCCTGAAGTGCTTGCCGATAACTTGGTCTCATTGTTGAGACAAAATTGGTACACTCAGAACTATGTCGGTGAATATTTTTTTAAACAGATCCCAGCAATCGCTCGAGCCACAGATAAGCGAGAGGATTTCATTGCTGCACTCAAGTCCGCTGTCGCGAATGATGCCCGTCTTATTGCGCGGAAAATTGACGATTTGCCTGATGATTGGATAGTCGCTATCCACGAGAATGATTAGTGAAAAGTTGTTTGATAAATATTTTGGAAAATTGATATGGTTCAGTTGTGTCGACCTAAAATTAAAACACCTGAAAACGCTAAAATTTTATATTGTCTTGGAGAGACTGGGTCGCTACTAGTTGGTGATTTTTTTCTCCCCGCCTATATCACTGAAAGCATTGGTATGGCAGAAGGATTGGGTCATATCCATAAAATACTTATAGAAAAAGAAGGTGTTGAGAAAAATAGTGATCCGGAGCTCATAAAGACAATTTTAGCACGTGCGGATGATAATATTAAATGGGCGAAAGAATTTCGAGAGGACGGTTATCATCAGATTCATACATTAACATTTATAAGCGAATGGGCTGCGCAAGAAGCCGGAAATGAAAATGTCATAGCTGCAATTATTGAAACAATAAAGGAATCTGCTAAAGTGGCGGCATCGAAATTTGCTGCTGGCCGTTATAATATGGAAAATTGGCCTTGGCCCAATGAAACATGTCTTGAGATTGCTCAAAAACTTGATCAGAAGGCGAAAGATAAAACTCCTGATGGCGGCTGGGATATCTCAGCCAGACTAACTGTACTCTTCGACTGGCTGGGAGTATCTTTGAACATTGCTCCTGATGTTGCGGCCAGATATAACGAGGCCTCAATGATTAGAAATGTAATTGTGCATCGCTATGGGCGACTGGGGAGCGGCGATGCTAAAAATGTAACGCATTTGGCCGAGTGGGTAGGGAAAACAGTGCCGATGACACGAGAAAGATTGGGTGAGTACCATAATGCTATCGTTGCGATTCATTTGGCAATTTTCAATGGTGTGCGAGCCAATGGATGGAAGTAGCGAAGCAATGGACGAAAAAATTGGGCTGAGTGTTTCCGGATTCTTGTGCTCGGCTCCGGTTCGGCGTTCGGCAGCTGTAAGCCCTTGAGCTGCATCAACTTTTTGCCAACAGGGCCACGGCAGCAGCTATACTGTTTCGGTATCGGTACGTGTCAAGGCAGTTGTCGCATAAAGCTGTTTTAGAATGCGTCGGTTTTGTCCTTTCCTCAGCGGGTCATGCGGCGCGACGCTGGTCAAGTTTGGACGGCGGATTGAGCCAAACCTCGTCAGCCACCTGCCACGCGCGTGGCGGCCGTTTCCAGCGCGACGGATGGCGCTCGCGCGCCTGCGCGTAGACCTCTCGCCGCTGCCGCAGAACGGCGTCGGCAACGCCGCTGTGGCGCTGCTCTGGCGTCACGAAGGACAGGCCGCTGTGCAGGTGCTCGCCGTTGTACCAGGTGACGAATTTCAGCACCCATTGCCGCGCCAGTTCGATGTCCTTGAATCCATTCGGCGGATAGCCAGGCGCGTACTTGCAAGTGCGAAACCAAGCTTCGATATGGGCGTTGTCGTCCGATACGCCGGGGCGGCTGTGCGACGGCGTGATGCCCAGTATCTCCAGCTTGGACTTGGGCGTGTGCGCCTTTTGCGCCGCGCCATTGTCGGCGTGCAGCACCAGCGGCGTGTTGTGGCGACGGCGCTCGCGCCAGCAGGCTCGTTCAACCAACGCGGCCGCCTCGTCGCCACCCTCGCGCGCATCACCTCCCATGCGACCAGCTTGCGGCTGAACAGGTCGATGACGGCGTACAGATAGAAGAACATGCCGCGCACCTGACGGGACAAGTAGGTCATGTCCCAGCTCCACACCTCGTTGGGGCCGTGGGCCACGTGGTGCCGCGGTTCGGTGCGCTGGGGCGCCTTGGCGCGGCCGCGATGCCGCTATTCTTGCGCGGCTCGCAGTATGCGGTAGAACGACGATTCGGACGCCAGATAGGTTCCCTCGTCGGCCAGACGCGGCACAATCTGCGCCGGCGGCAAGTCGGCGAAGCGCGCCTCGTGGCAGACGTCGAGCACACGCTGGCGTTCTTGCTCGCTCAGCTTGTGCGTCGGTGCCGGCCGGGCCGCCGTCGGTCTCGCATCCGCACGGACCTCGCCTGTGCGACGCCAGCGCTCGACGGTGCGCGCACTCAGGCCCAGTTCGGCACAAGCCGAACCAAGATGGGCGCCATCCTGGCAGGCTTGCTCAATATCGGCGACCAACTCCTGGCGCTGCGGCAACGCAATCATGCGTCCTCGCCGTCGGTCCACAGCGCTTCGTACTTTCGGGACGACACCAGCAGCGCCGCCGTCTCCGCCAAGGCCTTCTCCTTGCGGCGCAAGTCCCTTTTATGCGGCGCGCTCATTTGGCTGAGCGCGTGCTCTTTCTTCTCGTTGGTGTATTTCGTCATCGTCAAATCCATCGCCCCAGGGCGGATTAGAACTCCAATTGCTGGAGGCGACAACTATTTTGACAGAGGGGGGTATTAGGTCGGTTTTTGAGAGACGCAGCGGCAGGGGCTGGAAAACCCATTGCGTTTCTTCGACTTGGTGGTTATCTGCTTGCCGGATCGCCGTTCTGTTAATCCGCAGGTCCCTGGTTCGAGTCCAGGTCGGGGAGCCAGAATACTGTAGCATGCCAAGACCCCAGCCCTAACCCGGTTGGGTTTTTGCGTTTTAGGGCCCGTTTATTTGCGCATAGTGGACCGCAGCGAGGCTGTTGGGGGGCGGGTGGCGGCTACCCATTAGGCTGGGCTCGCGCTGCGCAGGCGAGCACTCTGCAAGCCGGTTGTTGGACCCTGCAGGGCGCGGCTAATAGTGCGTCAGTCGCGATGCGGGGAGCCGATCAGGCGGCGATGGTCGTGCTGGAAGTGTTGGAAGCGGCGTAAGAGGGCGGGGCGCTATCCACTCTACTCGGCTAGTCGCAGGAACTCAGCTGGCGCCAACACGGAGATTCCCCGATATGGGTGCATGTCCAACAGGTGGTTGTCGCCACTCACGATAATTGGCGATTCGGCCTCCATCGCCAATTCCAGAAATTTGTTGTCCTTGGGGTCTGCACAATCGGAGATTGTGATAGACACGTTCAGGAATTTGCTGCTCCTCGCCATCATCAGCATGAATTCGATGCGGCTCGCATCGGGAAAATAGCGGTCGAATTTCTTGCGCGCGATCACTTCGGCGAACTCTGCCCAGGTTTCTTCGGAATGGACGAGTTGGTAACGTTCGACGGCCTGCAGCAATGCTTTCCGGCTTACCGAGTCAGGGATGATCGCGGCGCTGATGAGGGCATTGGTATCGAAAACGAGATGAGGCAAATTACTTTGTGTCATTTACCAGGCGAGTTATATCGGCTTCCGTCAACCCTTCCGCCTTCGCCTGATGACCGATGCGAGACAGCACGTCCGCCAGAGCATTAGAGGCTTCCTTGCCATGCAAGGGGGCAAGTTCGCGTACGACTTTCATGAACTGGAAAAGCGCCTCTTTCGCATCCCCGTTCGGAGAAATTACAACGGACACAGGGCGGCCGCGTCGTGTGATGAGCACGGGCTCGCGCTGGGAAGTGTCAATCATTTCGCCAAAGTGATTCTGCGCTTCGAGGGAGGTCATGGTTCGCATACGCTGATACAGAGTCGTTAGTGGCTATTACAGACATTATAGGTGCTTCTGTGCCGGTTTCCAGCGAACCTGCCGAATGCCGTCCTTATCGGAGTGTGCTGTGCTCCGACTTGTTTTTGGCCCCATCCAGCTCGCGGACCGAACTATTTGACTTTATTTCCTGCATAAAGGTTCGAATAGTGTCCAGCGGGTAATCTTCCGGAAGGTGACGCAGGACGTCCTGCTCGCAGCTGGCAATTTCCTCGCACATCTCTTCCATCAAGTGCAGCCGGTCGGGGTCGGTTAATCCCGGGGAGTAGGTCATCGGCAAGGTGTCGAACGGGATGCCGACGCCATTGCAGGCCAGGAATTGGCCCAGGCTGCGGATGGGGCCCCACATGATGCGGCGCGCGGCTTGAAGCAGGCGGTTGTCGTGCAGATGCGACCAATCCAGCGCCATGCACACCAGCCAGTAGTACAAGTTGGACAGCCATGCCACTTTCCGGAAAGTCGGCGACTGGATCGCGCCATCGGCGGAGTCGAACGCGCTCGGATTGAGCGGCAATGGGTATGCTGGGTAGTCGGCGTGCTGCGGCGGTAATTCCCACGGGTTCGCCACGCCCGCGAATGCCGGGTGCGTGCCGAGCAAGATGCTGCTGAATAATTCAAAATGGCCGCCTTCGCCTTCATTTTTGATCTTGCCCAGCTCATTGCGCCAATGCGCATAGTCCAGGCCGGGAAAGTGGCCTGAAGTGTCCAGCTCGTCGAGCATGGCGACAATGCGATCATAAATACTGCCGACCGGATTGAGGCGGGTATAGCGGTTCAGCCAGTGATTGACCGCCTTGCTGATGTCATCGCTGTCATCGGACAGGATCTTGCCGTGCGGCGCTTCGATGTAGACATATTTGGCGACGCTGCCAGGACTCAGCGGTTCCAGATGCACCGGGAACGGATAGATATCGGTTTCGAGAGGGAATTGCTGGCGGCCCAGGTTGGGCCGCGCGCCCAGCGCGACCAGCAGCTGATTCACCGTATGCAGATGCACCATTTCTTCGATCGCCACGCCAAGCAAGCTGTTGGGTGGGCCGCCGTGGCGGTGGGTGCTCCAGCCGGCAAGCATCGCGTAGCGCGGCAGCTTGACGGAAAAAACCGCATACAGGTACTGGATCATCAACGAATGCTCGATTTCCGCCGCCGAGCGCAACAGCCGGATCAGCTCCAGATGGGCCGATGCGAAGGTGCGCCCCGCCGGTTTGGCGATCGTCTCGAAGTAGGGCGGCGGCGGCGTCAACGGCGACGTGTCGGGCACGTCGTCCGGGTTGACGCCGATCACGTTGGCCGCCAGCCGCTTGACCGAGGCATAATATTTGGCATAGCCCGTACAGCGACAGTAATTTTCGCCCAGCGCATCGTGTATCAGTTGCGGCAACTGATCGATGGCAACCGGCTTGACCTTCAGTTGTTCCAGCAGACCAATGGTCGACATGATAAAACCCGGCGCGCAATAGCCGCACTGGAACGCGAATTGGTCGACAAATTCCTTCTGCACGTCGGCATACGCGGTTCCCGCGACGGACTCGATGGTATAGACGCTTTGGCCCTGGCAATGGCGTAGTGGCGTCATGCAGCTTTGCTGCGCGCGCCGGTGACCTGCCTGTGGGTCATCCACCAGCACCGTGCAGGCCCGGCATTCACCGATGCCGCAGCCAAACTTGGTGCCCCTGAACTGGAGATCGGGATAGTCATGCAGCAGATTCAGCAGCGATCTGCTGCCGTTCGCCGAGACGTGGACTTCCTCGTCGTTGACGTTCAGCCGGATGTCGATTTTATCCATCAGGTATGGTCCTCAAAGGCTGTCAGGATGAATTTGCGGGTCAGCGGCAGTTGCAGTTCGCCGAGCCATTGGTAGTTGCCGGAAGCGTGGGCGATCGCATTGGCCAGGGCGGGGGCGACGGTCGTCATGACCGCCTCGGCAATGCCTTTCGAGCGCGCTTTAGGCTGGTCGTCGGACAAGATACTGACGCCGGCCGGCAGCGGTATCAATTCCAGCGTGTGCCGGACCGGCGCCACGTTTTTGAAGCGCGGCGCCCGGTAGGTATGGAAATTCATGAAGTCCGCGTCGCGCGGGTCGTCGGGGATTTGCTCGGACAGCGCGAAGCCCAGTCCCATGGCGAAGCCCCCCTCGGCCTGGCCTTCGACGATTTCCTTGCTGATGATGTCGCCCGCGTCCAGGATGGAATGGCAGGACAGCACCGTCAGGCGGCCACTGGCGCGGTCCACCGTGATTTCCACCAGGTGGCCCGCCGCCGCGTACAGCGAGCGCTGCGGCGCGCTTTTCGATGGGTCTTCCGGGACCACCAACTGCGCCTCCCATACCTCGTCGAAGGTGGATTGAATCGCCAGGCCATCAAGGAACAGCCGGGTCTTGGTCTGGTTGAGAATCGCGCTGGACTTGCGCCAGCCATTCTGGAAGGCGGCATGGCACATGACGCCGCTCCATAGCTTTTTCTCACGGATCATATCGAGCAGCGTGGCGCGCGCAATCGGTGCCTCGCCCGGAATATGCAGCGCACCGCCTTCCCAATGGTATTCCGCGGGAAGGGCGGCAAGGCCCAGCAGAGCTTGCGCGGCGGGCAGGAAACCGTATTGCATCAGCATGGCACAGGCTTCACGGATCGGATGCTGATGGATGAAGGCGGTGCGCGACGCGGTGCTGGAGCTGTGGACCAGGCGATTAGGAAACGGCGTTTCAAACACACCGGTCTCGGCCAACCTGATGTCTTCCATCTCCGGCCGGATGCCCAGCAGCGTTTCGACGATCAGGGCCAGGGAGGTGCGGCTGCCCTGTCCCATTTCCGCCGCGTCGGAATACATCATGACGCGGCCATCACGCGTCAGTTGCACAGCGCCGAACACGGGATCGCTGGACGCGCCATACGCCTCCATGTTGGCGGCGAAGCCGACGCCGTAGGCCAGTCCCCGTTCCCGCATTTCAAGCTGGCGCGCGTTGCGGTTGAGCCAGACATCATGCGCACGGGCGCGCTCCAGCGTCTCCTGGTTGGCAACGTGGAAGTTGAGCGGATAACCGGCGGGGTCCAGATCGCCCTTTTTGAACAGGTTTCGCATCCGCAGTTCGAGCGGATCGATATTGAGTTGATGGGCGACCCGGTCCACCAGCGTCTCGATATGCAAACAGGCTTGCGGGATGCCAAAGCCGCGCGATGGGCCGCAGGGTGTATGAGGGCGCAAGGAAGCCATGCCGTGCAGGGATGTCTTCGGGATATTGTAGGGGCCGGTAAGGTGCAGGGCGCCCAGCGCGACAATGGGGCCGCTCAGGTTGGCGTGGATGCCGGCCCCGAGCACATAATATGCCTCAAGTGCCAGGAATTGCGCCGATTCCGGCGCGACACGCAGGGTGGACTGCACGACGGAAGAATGCCGTTTCAGGCCTAGCAGGAATTGCTGAAAGCGATCCCAGCGCAGCCGCACCGGCCTGTCCTTGGCATACACCGCAGCCAGCGCCAGATAATAGACGAACAACGAGCCGTTACGGCCGCCAAAGCCGCCACCGATATCGTGATTTTTTGCCTGGACTTCGATTTTGTCCTTCTCCCCCAGGCCGAGCGATTTGCGATAGGCGGCAATGGCGGCGCCGGCGTTGCCGATGTCGGTGTAAATATTCTGGCTGCCAAGTTGTAGATGCAGGGTTTTCTTTGCCGATTCGTACCAAGCCAAGCCGGATTCCGGCTCCAGAAAGGCGTTATCGCCCAGCATGGTGGTGGATTTATGCACGTACAGGTTGGGGTCTTTCCCGGTTGCCGGCTTTAACGCCTGCCTCACCTCGTGATAGACGTCCCAGGCGGCCTCTTCGGCTTCGATGTTGTCGCTGAAGCGCGGCGTGGGCGGATCGCCCACGTTGCGCGTTTTAAAGCCGGCCTGACCACTATCGAACGCGGGCCTTTTGCCCGGTGTCTTCAAATAGCTGATCGCGCCGGTGCTGGCCTGGGGCAGCTTCAGCTGTCGCCATGCCTCCATATCGTCATCGAGCGAAAAACGGCGCCGTAACTGGTCGTCAGGTTGGTACTTGCCCTGAAACTGGCTCAGCTCACGCAAATACTGGTTGGCAAAAAAGGCCGTCTCGCTGTCCTCGTAAAAAGCGATCGCAATTGGCTGGCCGAAGAAGTCCGGTGTCTCGCCCACGGATGCAAAAAGCGGGGGACCATTGAATTCAGCTTTCGTATCCTTGACTGGCTGAAACGCCAGGGATGGCCGGACTGCCTGCGGCAACTGTGTGCTGTCCCACGCGTTGATGTCGTGCTCAAGCGTTCTGGAGCAGACCAGAATGGCGTCGAGAGGGGCCAGTGTTGTGGCCCATATGCCGGACGGGCCGAAGTCGCTGGTGAAAATGCGCTTGCCCTGACTTTTGGCCGGCCCTTCGATTCGTCCCATCGGTGTCTCCTGTCGGCTACAACAAGTTGCAATAAACTTATTTAATATAGAGTAACATTGATGTGTTTGAAAACACAAGATGCACCTTGAGCCGCATGTCTGCCAGTCGCAAGCCGGATTCAAAAGGAAGGTTGAATGGAATTTGAAAAGAAGGAAAAGTCGCAATCGCACGCTTTTGTCTTTTTTGACGCAGGGCCGCCCTATTGTCAGCTGGGATGGTCGCGCTATCGCGAATTCAATGATTTGATTCTGGCTGCCTTAGGCGACTCCGAGCAGGCTGGCGTTACGGTGTATTTGCATGAGCATGAGTTTCCGCACATCGAAGGTTGTTTCGTCTGGTGCTTCAGTTTTTTTCAAGCTGATCCGGGCATCCGGGAAACGTTGAGCAAACGCCTGCAAGCGCGGATTGAAAGCATCATGTCGCAGTTTGCGGAGCTGCGCGACAGCATGGTCTTGCGCAATCACAGTGACGAGTTCGACATGACGCCAGACTTCGCCCGCTACTATGTGTCCCTGGTGGACTTGGCTGACAAGGAACTGCTGCCGGTGTACCCGTCAAGAGCGAAGAAGAGCTACGACAAACCCGATCTTGACCTTGACGTATTCAAGAAGGAAATTACTGTTGAGGAATTCAAGGCCCAGATCGGCGAGCACTTGTCCCACTCTTCAATCGCGCACATAAAGTATTTGTTGGCGCCGGACGGCTTTTTTTCGACTGTCCACCGGCCCAATAAATATCTTAGGGAAGAACTCATTCCCGCGTTTTACTTCATGCTTCGACGGCGGATTCCAGACGCGGCAACCATGAAGTTTGGGCTGGAAAAAGGAGAAATTGACGTCAAGATCAAGCTCCCGAACGAAGTCTCCATGAGCCTGGAAATCACCTCGGCACTTCCCGAAGGGGATCACCTCCTGTTCTCCATAGTGAATCAAGGATGGCAGGGCGATTTGCCGGTGAAAACGCGACATGAACTGAAAAAGGCTAACGATAGCCTTGCTGGGAAGGTCGTCGCTGCAATCGCTAAAAAGCAAGAGAAAACTTACCCGGCCAACGCCACCCTGCTGGTCGTGATTCCGCCCGAGTATCTGTATCAAGGTGAAGAGTACATCCTGAATGAGATGTTGAACGAGGTGCGTTCCCGCTTGAGTGAGGGGAAAAGGAGTTTTTGTGAAGTCGTGGCCTTGTGTAACGGGAAAATTTATACCGTGTTCTGATGAGGTATATCAGAAGTGCTAATCCACCATGGCGGCCAAGGGCAGTCACCGGCCGCCAAGGCCAGGCTTACAGGCTTTTCACTTGCAGAGCCTGCTCGGGCGTTTTGATGTTGAACAGGCGGTCGATGTTGGGGTGCTTGCCCGGGTTGGCGCGGGCGTCCTGCGTGTGCTCGGCATAAATCTTCAGGCCCAGTTCCGCCGCCTCGGGCGTAATCGCCCCCAGCGTTGCAGCCAGCCAATGATAAACGCGCAGCGAGCCGGCCTGGCCGGGTTTGTTTTCGATCTTTGCCACCGGCGTGCCGGACTGGTCGACCAGTTCGATAGCAGCCACCGCATCCATGACGGGAAGCTGGGCCAGGTTGTCTGAGAATTTGTCGCTGAAGTTCGGTTGTGGCATGAGTACTCTTGCAAATGGTTAAGTGAAAAGCGCTATTTTGGCATAGCGGCCGTGGCTTTGCGATCTGCAGGCGGCCGCGCTTGAATGATGAAGTTTCATAAAGCAATTGATCGTAGTTTTTTGACATCCCATTTGCAAAAGGAAATTGTAAATATGGTAATTATTCGCTAAGCTAGTCGTTCACTTTTCCGGTCCGAGAGGTCCTCATGGAATCCCATGGTTCACTATTGCTGGCTTTGTATCGCGGCGCGCGCACCATGCCTACCAGCGACTACCCCGACTTCGCGCTGGGATTGCTGAAAACGGCCATTCGCTTTGAAAAAGCGCGTTTCACCGTCGCCGAGTTGGGGCAAGGGAGCGTGACGGTGCGCTCGATGTTGCTGCATAACGAACCCGATGGCATGTTGCTGGATTGGGTGGCGATTGCGCGTCAGGACAGCGTGGTCGATGTCGCGCGCGCCAATCTGGGCCGTGCCATCAACTATCATGCCAGCGCCTTGTTTGCCGGCCCCGACACCGCCCTGATGCGCGATTACGCGGCGCGCTACGAGCATCGCAATGGCTTGGTACTGATGCAGCGTGATTCATTCACTGGCCTGTACGAAGCGTTGGCGCTGTATCGCGCGGGCGAGTACGATCATTTCAGCGGGGCGGAGCAGCACACCATGCAGCACCTGGCGCAACATGTGCAGGAAGCCTTGCACATCAACCAGCAGACGATGAGTGGCCAGCCGGCACAAAGCGATCTGGCAATTGTGGATTTCGACGGCGCGGTGCAGTTCTGCGGCCCGGCCTTCCACACGCTGGCACAGCTGGAGTGGCCCGATTGGCAGGCGCAGCGACTGCCGGCCGCGTTGATGACGGCGCTGTCCGCCCCGGACGGCGTCTATGCCGGGCGCCATTTGCTGGTGTCGTGCATGGTCCATGAGCGCTGGTTATACCTGCGCGCGCGCAAGCATTTCAAGTTTGCCCAGCTGTCGCCGCGCGAAATGGAGGTGGCGCGCAGTTTTGCCAGCGGCCTGTCTTCCAAGGAAGTGGCGCAGCAACTGGGACTGGCACCGGCCACAGTGCGCAACTTCCTGCAAAAGGTGTATCAAAAGCTGGAAGTCAGCGATAAGGCGCAACTGGCGAACGCCATTATGGCCAGTAACGTGCCCCTGCGCCGCCCCGCGCGCGGAGCGGCGCAGGGAGACCAACAATGAGCTACCGTTATTTGTTCCTGCATGGCGGTCCGGCCATGGGCGCCGCCATGGAGCGTGCGCTATATCCCGAGCGGATCGATTGCCACTGGTGGGACCAGCCGCGCCCGGTGGTCGGCGCGCGCCGGCCCTGTCAGGATTTATGCGATGCCGCGGAAGTCGAGCTGCGCCGCCAGGCGCAATTGCATGGCCAGCCGCTGACGCTGTTGGCCAGCTCATTCGGCGCCGTGCTGGCCACCCATCTGTCACGTGTGGCGCCGCGGCTGATCGCGCGCATTGTGTTGCTGAGTCCGGTTGCGGAACTGGAGCAGGGCTTGCTGCGGGTGGCGCGCCGCGTGGCGCAGTTGTCCGGCCAGCCGGCGCCGGCGCTGGATGCCGCGCTGGCGCGTCACGATCAGGCGCCGGGGCGCGAATCGTACTGGGCCGTATTTCATGCATTGCTGTCGCACCCCGCGCTGGTGAAGCAATACTGGCTGCCCGGTTCGCCGCGCGCGGACTGGTTTGCGCAGATGCTGGCCTTGCCTGAAATGTTCGACCTGGCCGCCCACATGGCGATCGCTGACGATTACCAGCGCACGCCGCTGCTGCCGCAAGCCGTGCCCTTTCGCGGCCCGGTCGACATCATCCTTGGTGTGGCCGACCCCTTGTTCGACCCGGTCGAAGCGGCCGCGTGGTGGCGCCGCTGTTACCCGCAGGCGCAGGTGCGGCTGGCGCCGGCCGCGCATTTCCCGCATCTGGAATGGTCGCTTGACGCCTGCCTGGCGTAAGTTTTTTCAGCGTGTGGTTTTTTGCGTAGTTGTTTCAAGCACTTTATTGCCCTCTATTTTCCTGCGGCATATGATCGTTGCAGAGAATAAAAATATTCCGGAGGGGAGAGCAATGAAGAAGTCGTTGACGCTCAAGAGCACGATCTGGCTGTTTCTGATCCTGCTGACCATGCTGGCAGGCCTGACGCTGTGGGGCCTGATGCGGATTACAACTGCCCAGAACAACGTCAGCGCCGCCAACGCCGCGCGCTATCAATCCTATCTGCTGGCCGATGAGTTGCGGCAGAGCTCCGACGACCTGACCCGCCTGGCGCGCACCTACGTGGTCACCGGCGCCCCCGACTATGAAAAGCAATATGGCGACATCGTCGATATCCGCAACGGCAAGAAGCCGCGTCCCAAGGACTATGAGCGCATCTACTGGGACTTCGTGGCCGCCGGCGATCCCAAGCCCAGCCCGGACACCGCATCCATCCCGCTGCTGGACCTGATGAAAAAAGCCGGCTTCACGGAACAGGAACTCGGCAAGCTGCGCGAAGCGGCCGCCAATTCGGATGATCTGATCAAGGCCGAAACCGTGGCGATGAACGCCGTCAAAGGTCTGTACGCCGACGATGCCGGCAATTTCACCAAAAAAGGCGCGCCCGACGCCGAACTGGCGCGGCGCCTGACGCACGACGCCAACTACCACAAGAACAAGGCCAAAATCATGAAGCCGGTCAACCAGTTCCTGGAGATGCTGGACCAGCGCACCGGCCGGGCGGTGGCCGAAGCCGAAGCCGCCGCCGCGCGGGCGCTGCGGCTCACCCTGAGCATCATGAGCTTCTCGCTGCTGGCCTCGGCGGTGGCGATGTATTTCCTGTACCGTAGCCTGATGCGCCAGCTGGGCGGCGAGCCGGCGTACACGGCCGGCATCGTGCAGGAGGTGGCGGCCGGCAATCTGGCGATCAAGGTCGAGCTGCGCCGGGGCGACCGCGGCAGCCTGCTGCACGCCATGAAGGCCATGGTCGACAAGCTGTCCTCGGTGATGGGCGAGGTCGGGGAGAGCGCCGTGGTGCTGACCCGCGCGGCGGAGGAGATCAGCGCCACCTCGCAATCGTTGTCGCAAACCACCAGCGAGCAGGCCGCCAGTGTCGAACAGACTACCGCCTCGGTGGAGCAGATGAGCGCCTCGATTGCGCAGAACACGGAAAACGCCAAGGTCACCGATGCCATCGCCAGCCGCGCCGCCACCGAGGCGGCCGAGGGCGGCCAGGCCGTCAGCTCGACCGTGCAGGCCATGCGCCAGATCGCCCGGAAGATCGCCATCATTGACGACATCGCCTACCAGACCAATCTGCTGGCGTTGAACGCCGCCATCGAAGCGGCGCGCGCCGGCGCCCACGGCAAGGGCTTTGCCGTGGTGGCTTCGGAAGTGCGCAAGCTGGCCGAGCGCAGCCAGGTGGCGGCGCAGGAAATCGACCAAGTGGCCGCCAGCAGCGTGGAGCTGGCCGAGCGGGCCGGGCATCTGCTGGGCGAGATCGTGCCCAACATCAAGAAGACATCCGACCTGGTGCAGGAGATCACCGCCGCCTCCGAGGAGCAGAACGCCGGCCTGGCGCAGATCAACGCGGCGGTCAACCAGGTCAATGTGGTCACCCAGCGCAATGCCTCCGGCTCGGAGGAGCTGGCGTCGACGGCGCAGGAAATGAGCCGGCGCGCCGAGGAATTGCAGGAGGCCATCGCCTTCTTCCGTCTGGCCGCGCCGCGCTGAGGCCGCTTGGGCGTAAATCTCACACTATTACGCGATTCCTATGGACGAGAAACTTTCCACTCGGTATTCTGAGTGATGTTTCTTGACCAAGTTTGAATAGAGTAGAGGTTGATTATGAGCAGCGAAAACAAAGCAGTTGTCTACGGCACGGAAGACCTGCTGGAGAGCCTGTGCAAGTCGGTGACCAAGGTATTGGAAGCCGCGACCCAGAACAAGGTGGTGTACTCCGGCATGGTGCAGCGCATTACCAAGATCGGCCTCAAGCCCGACATCGGTTGCTTCGTGCTGTTTGACGGCGGCTTTACCGGCCTGGTGGTGCTGAACTTTGCGGCCGGCACGGCGATGGAAATCTATGAGCGCTACATGCTCAACATGGGCATGCCGAAGTCGGAACTGGCCGGCTCCCACACCTCGGACGAGGTGGCCAACATCATGGGCGAGCTGATGAACCAGATCGTCGGCGATTTCACGGGCAAGGTGCGGCGCGAGCTGCAAACCAACATCACTCAGAACCAGCCGAAAATGCTGGTGCTGAACAAGCAGATCGTGCTCAGCGTCGACACCCCGCTGGACCGCCCGGAAATGCGCCGCGTCAGCTTCTACACCGAGAGCGGCAACGTGTTCTATCTGGAACTGGCGATCGACCGCACCGAATTCATCCGCCTGCACGACTTCGACGCCAGCGAGATCGACGACCCGGACGCCTTGCTCGACCAGCAGCGCGCGGCCCAGCAGGGCGCCGCCGCGCCAGCCCCGACGGCTGATAACGACGCCGACGAGCTGCTGAAATCGCTCGGCATGTAACCCTTCCCACACGGCCAGCCCTGCGCTGGCCGTGCTGCTTTTGTGGCAATTTTCCTACAATTGCCGGCCCTGTCTTCCGCCCGATGCCTCCCCGCCAAGCTGATCGATACCATCATTTGGTGGCGAATGCGACACGCCTAAGCCACTGAATATTCAGTCTTTGCATATGATTAACCGAATTTCCAACCGTTAATTTGGGTTCAGTTATATTCAGCTTGCAATACGTGGTATCAATCTGAAAGAATATCGCCTTTCAAAAAAGTCAGTGCACTATTGATAGCTGCTACAAGCGCTGCACCGCATAAAAGAGAAAGCAGGAGACACTGTTTTTAACTCTTTGCACTACATTTAAATCGGGAAATTGAATGATCAAACTGTCGAAGATGCACAAGCGCGTACTGGCGCTGAGCGCCGTATTGCCTATCGGTGCCGCCATCGCCCAAACCACTGAGCCGCAACTGGAAACCGTGACCGTGACCGCCCAGCGCCGCGCGGAAAACATCAAGGATGTGCCGGTGTCCGTGACGCTGCTGAACAACGAGAAGCTGGACGTGCTGCTGTCCGGCGGCCAGGACATCCGCTTCCTGGCCGGCAAAGTGCCGTCGCTGAACGTGGAATCGTCGAACGGCCGTACCTTCCCGCGCTTCTACATCCGCGGCTACGGTAACACCGATTTCTCGACCTTCGCCTCGCAGCCGGTCTCGCTGGTGTATGACGACGTAGTGCAAGAGAACGGCATCCTGAAAGGCTTCCCGGTATTCGACGTGGCTGGCGTGGAAGTGCTGCGCGGCCCACAAGGCACCCTGTTCGGCCGCAATACCCCGGCCGGCGTGGTCAAGTTTGAGTCGGCCAAGCCATCGCTGGAAAAAGTCGAAGGCTACTACAGCGTCTCGTGGGCCTCGCACAACACCACCAACCTGGAAGCGGCCGCCAACGTGCCGCTGTCGAGCGAGTGGGCCATGCGCGTCTCGACCCTGCGCCAGCACCGTGACGACTTCGTCGACAACACCTACACCAAGCAAGTGGACTCGCTGGAAGGCTACAACGAACACGCCGAGCGCGTGCAGTTCCTGTACAAGCCGAACGCCGCCTTCAACGCCCTGTTCAACGTGCACTCGCGCACCACCGACGGCAGCGCGCGCCTGTTCCGCGCCAATCTGATCAAGAAGGGCACCAACGACTTCGCCGACGGCTACGACTTCACCAAGATCTCGACCGACGGCCTGAACTTCCAGAACCTGCGCACCAACGGCGCCAACGCCCGCCTGACCTGGGACCTGGGCGCGGTCAAGCTGTTCTCGATCACCGGCTACGAAGGCGTGGACAACTACTACACCCGCGGCGACATCGACGGCGGCTCGCCAGCCAACCCGCCGCGCTTCCCGGTGCAGACCGCCGGCGGCATCACCGACCTGAAACAGTACAGCCAGGAATTCCGCGTTGAATCGAAGAACGCGGGTCCGCTGAACTGGCAGACCGGCGTGTACTACTTCAAGGAAAGCGGCACCGGCTTCAGCGACAACTTCGACAGCACCACCCAGGCGCAAACCTCGGACCTGACCAGCCACCAGAACAACACCGCCTACGCGGCCTTCGGTTCGGTGACCTACGACGTGTCGAGCGACTTCACCCTGCATGGCGGCCTGCGCTACACCCACGACCAGAAAGACTTCCGCACCGTGAACGCCTGGAACGTGACCCAGATCGGTCCGAAGTCGGTGGACGTGAGCAAGAACAAAGCCAACTGGGATCTGAGCGGCACCTACAAGATCAACAAGGACGTCAGCGCCTACGGCCGCGTCGCCACCGGCTTCCGCGCGCCGTCGATCGCCGCCGCCTCGGCATCGGTGCCGATCACCGTGGCCGATGCGGAAACCATCACCTCGTTCGAAGCCGGCATCAAGGCCGACCTGTTCAACCGCCGCGCCCGCGCATCGGTGAGCGTGTACGACTACGACGTCAAGAACCAGCAACTGACCGTGGTGGGCGGCACCTCCAACGTGACCAAGCTGATCAACGCCGCCAAGACCGTCGGCCGTGGCGTGGAAGCCGAGATCGAAGGTTTCGTGACCCCGGACTTCAAGGTCACCCTGAGCGGTTCGTACAACTTCACCGAGATCAAGGATCCAAGCCTGTACGCCGCCGTTTGCGGTACCTGCACCGTGACCGACCCGCTGGTCAATGGCCGCGCGTCGATCGACGGCAACCCGCTGCCGCAGGCCGCCAAGTACATCGTGAACGCCTCGGCGCGCTACAACTGGCCGCTGGCCGATGGCAACCTGTTCGTGCTGACCGACTGGTCGTATCGCAGCAAGATCAACTTCTTCCTGTACGAATCGAAGGAGTTCACCGGCAAGGAAATGCTGGAAGGCGGCGTGCGCATCGGTTACAACTGGGATGGCGGCAAGTATGAAGTGGCTGCGTTCGGCCGCAACATCACCAACACCCAGCGCATCATCGGTGGCATCGACTTCAACAACCTGACCGGCTTCGTCAACGAGCCGCGCCAGTTTGGCGTGCAGTTCCGCGGCGGTTTCTAAGAAATTGCCGATCAGCCTAGACAGCTGAAAAAGGGCCGTATATAATGCGGCCTCCTTTCCCTGATAGCTCAGTCGGTAGAGCGACGGACTGTTAATCCGCAGGTCCCTGGTTCGAGTCCAGGTCGGGGAGCCAGAATAAGAGAAGCCCAGCCTTTTGGTTGGGCTTTTTGCTTTGTCAGCGCAGGAAAAGCTGTACCGCGATGCCAATCACAAAAGCCATGGTGGTCACTTGCGCGCCGATCAGCCATTTGGTCAGCTGGTCGATCTTGGCGTCGAGCCGGTCTATCTTGGCTTCCAGCCGCTCCAGTCTCGCGTCTTGCCGATCCATTCTGGCGTCTTGCTGCTCCATCCTTCCATCTTGCTGATCCATCCTTGTATCTTGCTGATCCATCCTGGCGATCAGAATTTGAACCGCGCCTTGAAGCTGGGCGCTGAACATGCTTTCCAGCCGCTTCGATTCCGCCTCGATCTTTGCGTTCATGCGCTGCTCAAGGGCGTGCAGGCCATCGCGAAACTCACTCCGCAACCTTTCTTCGGTCAGCGCAAACTGCGTCTGAACCGCCGCGAAGCCACTTTCCATCTGCTGCCTGAGCAGCGCGTTGTCACATTGCAGATCCGTCACAGCTTGCTCCACTTTCGTCAGGCGGGCTTCGTGATCATCATACGCCGGTTGTGCGCGCGATTCGTTTGGTATGGCCGTCATGATTGGACTCCTGCGTGGGAATCCCTCCATTGTTCCGAAGTTGACACTCGCCGCTTTGTTCACAATCATCGGAAGCCGAAAGTCGCTCCGGGATCTTGCTCAGATTGTCGTTATCTGGCATGTTGATGTTTTTAAAACTTCAATATGACGTCCACGCCACGTTGGACTGAAGGAGCCCATGAACAAGATGCGTTTTGAAGTGAGGGCCGCGTTCGTAATGGGTGTCGCGCTCCCTGCGTTAGAAACCATTCGAAGAGGAATCAATTTCGACAACATTCCCGCTTACCTCGATGATTACCTGATTGGGGCGTTCCTGTTGTACGCGGCACGGGCTGTTGTGCGAGGATCTCCGCGAGGGAAGGTCTTGTTGGTCGCCGCGTGGGCTATGCTTTGTGGTGGATTCTTCGGCAGTTTCCTCTATCAAGTTCGCAGTACCGCGGCGACTGATGTGTCAGGCTTCTCGAACGGATTTGTCATCGTTGTCAAAGGGAGCCTGTATCTTTTGGCGATTGCGGCGTTGGTCCGTTCTATTGATGCGGTTGGCATGTCCAATAATTCAATCCAACGGACGCCTGACGGTGCCGCTGACTAAACCACGTGGACCAACTCAGTTAAGTCATCTATGAAACGATCTTTGTCTAAATTTCTTTCCGTCGGTTCGGGCATGGCCATCGGGACGCTCATATACACCGGCCTGCTCAGTTCTGCTCACGAGTTCGATTTCGCCCGGGCTGCATTCGTTGGCTTGTTTGGCGGAATCGCCGCTGCAATGTGGCCGCAAAAGAAGTGATGGCGCATAAAACAGCCCAACCATTTCATCGACACGGATGCGCTGACGCGCGCCGGTTCATTTAACGACACCAGGCGACGAGGAGAGCATGCCTAAACCCTGCTTGGATTTCATCACCTGCAGGGTTGGTTTTCCGAGCCGCGTCTATTTCATGTGATTTTTACGATTGGAAATTTCAGCGCTGTGTTTTGGGGACTAGCCTGCCTGATCTATTCGCAACAAAGGACAAGTCGTTAAGGGGAAGATATGAGCCTGATCGCCATGCTGGCACTGGCCGCCGCGTCCGCAACGCCAGTACCGTACACGCTGATCGAAGGCCAGGTACGCGGCGATGTGCAGCCTGACGGGAATTCGATTGTCATCGAGGGACCGAAGGAATTGCTGGTGATCGACACCGGCCGCCATCCCGAGCACACTGATAAGATCATTGCGCTCGCCAAGGCACGCAACAAGCCGATCACCGCCATCGTCAATACGCACTGGCATCTCGATCACGCGACTGGCAATGCGCGCATCCGCGCCGCGTATCCGGGCGCCAGGCTGTATGCTAGTACCGCCGTGGAAGGCGCATTGCATGGCTTCCTGATCCGCGATGTCGACAAGGCCAAGGCCAGTCTGGATGATCCGGCCGTGCCCGAGCTGCGCAAGATCGATACGCGGCTGTACTTGAAGGCGATCAGTGATCCGGCCAACCTGATTCCAGACCAGCCAGTCAACGGGCCGATGTCGATCCCGCTGGGCGAAAGCGAGCTGCAACTGCATCTGGCCCGGCATGCCGCAACCGAAGGCGATGTCTGGGGGCACGACCCGGCAAGCAAGACGGTGTTCGCCGGCGACCTGGTGGTGGCGCCTTTGCCATTCTTCGATACCGGCTGCGCGGAAGGCTGGCGCCAGGCGCTGGCCGAGATCGATCAGCTGGATTTCCAGACGCTGGTGCCGGGGCATGGCCTGCCGATGGACCATGCGGCATTCTCCAGTTACCGCAAGGCCTTCGATGCCTTCACCGCCTGCGCCGAAAGCAGCCAGCCGACCGCCACTTGTGTCGCGACGTGGATGCAGCAGGGCGCGGCGTTCGTCGCCATGCATCCGGACCCCAAGTACACCGAAGCGGCGCTGGGTTATTATGTTGATCGCATTCTGCGCGTGCCGGCCAAGCGCAGTGAACTCTGTGGCAAGTGAGGATAAACATGAGCAAATACCTGATTTCCTTCCCCAGCGCGGCAATGGTGGTTCCTGATGATGAGTGGCAGGAGGTGGGCCGTGCCGCGCACGCTGTGATTGAGGAGGCCAAGGCGGCCGGTGTCTACGTCTTTGCCGGTGGCATAGACGAAAACACGGCACCGGCGCTGGTATCGGCCGACGGCACGGTCGAAGAGGGCGGCTATCCTTGGGCACCGCCACTGGACGGCGGCTTCACCGTGCTGGAATTGCCATCGCGCGCGGACGCCATTGCGTGGGCCGCACGACTCGCCAAGGCATGCCGCTGCGCGCAGGAACTGCGCGTCTTCATGATCGATCCACAGCTTTGAGTTCGTCCATGCTTTTGCCGCCAGCGCTGCGGATCGAGAACCTGGCGGCTGCGCATCTCGACGAACTGGCCACGGTCTTGCTGCATCCCGCCGTCTGCGAGCACATCGAGGACGAGTTGCCATCGCTGGACGAATTCAAGCTGGGACTGGAGCGCGCCATCGCCGGGCCTGCCGGCTCGGCCATGGACGAAACCTGGCTTCACTATCTGGTGCGCGATGTGGAAGGAACGATGCTGGGACGGCCGGAAGCCACCGTGCATCACGGGATAGCCGAAGTGGCTTTTGTTTTCGGCCATCGGCATTGGGGACGCGGCTACGCGACCGCCGGCTTGCGCTGGCTGCATGATGAGCTGGCACGCAACCACGCGGTGAAGGCGTGCTGGGCCACGACAACGCCGGCCAACTATCGATCGCAAGCGCTGTTGCGGCGCTGCGCTTATGTGCCGGCGGCGTTGCCGGAGTGCCCGCTGTACAGTTATGCGCCGGGCGACCTGGTCTTCCGGCGCTAATCAAGCTTACCTGGCGAGACGGGCCGCCACTTCGGCGACGCGCTTGCCGTAGGCTTTGGCGGTATCCAGGTCGCCTTGCGGGATTTCATCCACGCTGGCATCCGATGGCGATTGCACCAACAGGCCGACCGAGCCGCCGAGGTTGTTCACGTCGGTGCGTTGCGCGGCTTTGGTGTTGGCCGGCATCAGACCCAGGCTGACCCAGATGCCGCCGTGTTGCGAGGCCAGCGTCTGCAAGGCGATCAGCGAGACTTGCTTGTCGCCGTTGAGGCTGGCGCTGTTCGAGAAGCCGCCGAAGACCTTGTCCTGCCAGCCGCGCGTAAACCAGACTTTGGAAGTGGCGTCGGCAAATTTCTTGAACTGCCAGCTCGGGCTGCCCATGTAGGTTGGGGTGCCGAAGATGATGGCGTCGGCCGCCGCCAGTTTTTCCCAGCCGCCTTCCGCCAGATTGCCTTCGGCATCGATGGCCAGCAGTTCGCCGGCCGCGCCTTCGGCAACGTATTCCGCCACGCGTTTGGTATGACCGTAGCCCGAATGGTAGACCACAATAACCTTGCTCATAACCCCCCCTCTTGAATGATGAGTTCAAAGTGTAAAGGAGGGATGGCGGCCTGATAAGTACGTACTAAAAGGTTAGTGACCGACTGCCGGCGCTGTGCTTATGCTATCCTGATCGAAAATGACCGACCGCGAAAGGAGAAGCGCATGCATCACCTGGGAGTGTTTGACTGGATTTTTGTCGCCATGATGGTGCTGTGTTTCCTGATTCGCGGTCCATGGGAGTTCCGTAACAAGCAGTCCAGGGCGGTGGAGTCGCGTGACAGCGGCAAGGAGCGCTTCAATTTGCTGCTGGTGTTCACCGGTTCGATCACCATGCCGGTGCTGTACCTCGCCACGCCCTGGTTCGACTTTGCCAATTACCAGCAAAGCCTGCCGCAAGGCGTGCTGGGCGTGGCGGTGGCCGCAGTGGGCGTGTACATATTCTGGCGTTCGCATCACGATCTCGGCCGGCTGTTCTCGCCCAAGCTGGAGATGAAGGAGGCGCACACGCTGGTCTCCAGCGGTGTCTACAGCAAGGTGCGTCACCCGATGTACACCGCCGTGTTCCTGAACGCGCTGGCGCAGACGCTGTTGCTGGCCAACTTCGTGGTCGGCCCGGCCTTCCTGATCGCGTTTTCCATTCTCTACTTCTCGCGCATCGAAAAGGAAGAGAAGATGATGCTGGACCACTTCGGCCAGGAGTATGCCGATTACCAGAAACGCACCAAGCGCCTGTTTCCGTAGTGCCTGCCTGCACGTTTCACGCGCTTCGTAGATAATCGACGGATATTTTCTTTTGAAAGTGTCCCATGTCGAATTTGTCTGCATTTCCTGTCACCGGCAAATGGCCGGCCCGGCATCCTGAGCGCCTCCAGCTGTACTCGCTGCCGACGCCGAATGGCGTGAAGGTGTCGATTGCGCTGGAAGAGACCGGCCTGCCGTACGAAGCGCATCTGGTCAGCTTCGACCGCAACGACCAGATGTCGCCGGAATTTCTGTCGCTGAATCCGAATAACAAGATCCCTGCCATCATCGATCCGAACGGCCCGGACGGCAAGCCGCTGCCGCTGTTCGAGTCCGGCGCCATCCTGCTGTACATCGCCGACAAGACCGGCCAGCTGGTGCCGAAAGACGCCGCCGGCCGCTATGAAACCATCCAGTGGCTGATGTTCCAGATGGGCGGCATCGGCCCGATGTTCGGCCAGGTCGGCTTCTTCCACAAGTTCGCCGGCAAGGAGTACGAGGACAAGCGCCCGCGCGACCGCTACATCAACGAATCCAGGCGCCTGCTGGCGGTGCTGGAGCAGCGGCTGGAAGGCCGTCAGTGGATCATGGGCGACGATTACACCATCGCCGACATCGCCATCTTCCCATGGGTACGCAATCTGGTGAATTACTATGGCGCTGGCGAGCTGGTGGAGTTCCACCAGTTCAGCAACGTGCAACGCGTATTGAATGCCTTCCTGGCGCGTCCCGCCGTGGCAAAAGGGCTGGAAATTCCACCACGCGGCTGATCTAGTGGCTGGGCGCGCGGCAGGCGGCGTCGCTTTCCCAGCGGCCGGAGCAGATGCGCGAGCGGCATAGCATGCCTTCGATCAGGCCCAGTTGCTTGCAGCGTGCCAGCAGCTGCGCGGTGTTGTCGCCGTCCTGGCGTTCGACGATGTCGCGCGGGCGTTCTGGCGTGACGGCGGCTGACTTGCTGCTGTGTGCCACCAGGGCGGTGAGCAGGGCGACGTCGGTATCGCTGGCGTGAGGGGCCGGGATGGCGATACTGGCTGCCGTTGCGGAGGGCGGCACTGCGCGGACAGCCGGCGTTGCCGGTTTGTGCTGCACGCCCGGGACGCGCATCAGCGGGCCTGCCGTTGACGACGCTGCGGCGGCACCGTCCACCATCGTCGCGCCAATCGCGCTGGAAGCACTCGACGTGCCGCCGTTCGGTGCCGCGCCGGATTGCCGCGCCCCGCTGGCTGCCTTCGCCTCGCCATCGGCCTTCGCCATCGCCGGCGAGGCGACGTCGATAATCGTGGCGGCGCGCTCGGGCTGCGACGCGTTCTCCTGCAAAACCGGGGCATCTCTGCGGTCCGTGGTGCCACTGTAGTCACGCCGGAAGGTCTTGGGCGTGATGGTCTTGTCGTGCATCACCCACGCCACGCAGCACATCAACAACAGCAAGGCACACAGGCCGATGGTCCAGCCATCGATGCTCCAGCCGGCCGTGTGCGCAGGCTTGGCGGCGGGACGCACGCCATGCTCCAGCTGCGCCAGAATGCGCTTGCTATCCGCCGGTCGACGCCTGCCGGTGCTGCTCATCAAATCTGGTTTCGCTTTATCCACACTATCCCCCTTGCATTTGATCTGGCCGAGGTCGCTGTGCTGCGAACGGCCTACGATGCAGTGTCCGGTCTGTGGCAAACGTCCGTTTTGATGGAGCGCACTATGTTTCTCTTTTCCGTGCTGTTGTTCTTTGTGGTGACGTGTTTTTGCGCCTGGCTGTTGCTGTTTCCCGCCGGGCGCGATGTGGTAGCGCAGTCGATGGCCGCGCTGGGCCGCCGCATCGGCCACCAGGTGCGCGGTGGCGTGCGGCAGGCCGGCGGGCTGGGACGCGAGGCTGGCGGTTCGCTGCGCCGCACGCTCGCATTCGTGAAGCGGCGCTATCCGCTACTGTTGGCGGCGTCGGTGCTGCTGACCGTGCCACCCATGCTGGCGCTGATGCTGAGCGGGCGTGGCATGCTGTCCGGCTACGACAGCGACACCCAAGCCATCAACGACCAGATCGCCGGCCTGCTGCAAGGCGAACAGCTGACCGCGCCCGCGCCACTGCCGCCGCCGGCCTTCACCACGGCCGAAGTCACGCTGGTTCGCCCCATGCTGGACAGCGCCAACCGCAACTGGCAACTGCTCGATCCCGCCTACGCCCAGCGCCTGCTGCTGGTGCTCCGGATCATGAAGGAGCGCCACGGCTACGACATGGCCATTCTGGAGGGCTACCGCAGTCCCGAACGCCAGAACGCGCTGGCCGACGCCGGCCCCAGCGTCACCAACGCGCGGGCTTTTCAGAGCTATCACCAGTTCGGCCTGGCCGCCGACTGCGCCTTCCTGCGCGACGGCAAACTGGTGATTTCGGAGAAAGATCCCTGGGCCATGCGCGGCTACCAGTTGTACGGCGCCGCCGCCGAAGCGGCCGGACTGACTTGGGGCGGGCGCTGGAGCATGATGGACTTCGGTCACACCGAACTGCGCGTGCCGGGCACGGTAAAGAAGTAAGTCGGATTGTTTTTGCGCAAGAAATCCCGGCTTTGTTGGTGGCAACATTGATCGGTCCGCCTGTCGCCTGGGCGCCGCCTCTTCGCCGGACACCATCTCATGATGCGCAGAATCTGGACCTTCCTGACTGACAGCCGCCACCTCACCATCATCGGCCTGATGGCGATGGCGGCGTTTTTTTATCTTGGCGCGCAAGTGCTGGAGCTGGCGCTGATCTGGGTGCTGGTCGCGACGATGGCCATGCTGGCGCTGGCCGGCGCCATCTGGTGGTGGCGCCGCCGGCGCGCGCGGCGCGAATCGGCCTCCTTGGGCGAGGCGATCAGCCAGTCCAGTCCCGATCCCGGCGCGGCCGAGGTCAAGGCCATCCGCGACAGCATGCTCAAGGCCATCGAGACAATCAAGGGCTCGAAACTGGGCATCGTCTCCGGCGCACGCGCCTTGTATGAACTGCCGTGGTACATGATCATCGGGAATCCGGCCGCAGGAAAAAGCACGGCCGTCACCAACTCCGGTTTGCAGTTCCCATTTGCCGACGGCAAAGTGCTGCAAGGCGTGGGCGGCACGCGCAATTGCGACTGGTTCTTCACCACCGAAGGCATCTTGCTCGATACGGCGGGGCGCTACTCGGTGCTGGAAGAACACCGCGCCGAGTGGTTCGGTTTTCTCGATTTGCTGAAAAAGTACCGCCGCCGCGCGCCCATCAACGGCATCGTCATCGCTGTCAGTATCGCGGAACTGCGCGGCGACGATCCGGAAGCCGGCATCAAGCTGGCGCGCAGCCTGCGCAAGCGCGTGCAGGATCTGATCGAACGACTGGAGGTGTTTGCGCCGGTGTATGTGGTGTTCACCAAGGCCGATCTGATTGCCGGCTTTGGCGAATTCTTCGCCCAGTCCGAACGCGCGGAGCGCGAGCGCGTCTGGGGCGCCACCATGCCGTATCAGCGCAAAACCAGCAGCCAGCAGGTGATGGCGTTCTTCGATCACGCTTTCGATGAATTGTGCGACGGCCTGAAGGCCATGAGCGTGGCCACCATGAGCCAGCAGCGGCGCGAGCGCATGGAGCCGGGTGTGTTCACCTTCCCACTGGAGTTTTCCACCATCCGCGCGCCGCTGCGATCGTTTTTGGTCACGCTGTTTGAGGAGAATCCGTTCCAGTTCAAGCCCGTTTTCCGCGGTTTCTACTTCACCAGCGCCTTGCAGGAAGGGATGCCGCTCAGCGAACAATCGCAGCGTGTGGCCCAACGCTTTGCCTTGACCACGCCGGATGCGCCTCCGGCCGCAGGCGCCGGGCATGCGGGCTTTTTCCTGCTTAACCTGTTCCGCAAGGTGATCTTCGCCGACAAGGATCTGGTATCGCAGTACGCCAGCAAAACCAAGGTGCGCTTGAAGTACGGCGCCTTCTTCGCGGCGGTGCTGCTGTTGGGCGCATCGCTGGGCGGCTGGAGCTGGGCCTACATGGGCAATCGCCAATTGGTCAGCAATGTGCAGGCGGATCTCGATAAGGTGATCAAGCTACAGGCCAAACGGCTCGACCTGCAATCGCGGCTGGAGGCGTTGGAGATCATCCAGGATCGCATTGCGCAATTGGAGAAGTATCGCGATGCGCGTCCATGGTCACTGCGCATGGGACTTTATCAGGGCGAGCTTCTGGAGCGCAAGCTGCGCGAAGAATACTTCGCCGGCGTCAAGAATGTGATGCTGATGCCGGTGGTGGCCAGTCTTGAGACGCTGTTGTCCGAGATGAACGCGCACGCGAACCAGTTGCAGCCGCGCGGTGCGGCATCGGTGCCAGCGGCCGGCGGCCAGTTTCAGGAAGCCTCCGCCACCAACGTGGATGATGCCTACAACGCGCTCAAAGGTTACTTGATGTTGGCCGATAAATCGCACGCGGAAGCCAGCCATCTGAACGACCAGTTGCCGCGCCACTGGCGCGCCTGGCTGGAAAATAATCGCGGCGCCATGCCGCGCGAGCAGATGATTCACAGCGCCGAGCGGTTGATGACGTTCTATCTGGCGCAGATTCCCGATCCGTCCTGGCCGCGCATCGACCTGAAGCTGGCCCTGGTAGATCAGTCGCGCGAGAACCTGCGCCGCGTGGTGCGCGGCATGCCGGCGCGGGAACGCGTTTATGCCGACATCCGCGCCCGCGCCAACACGCGTTTCCCGACGCTGACGGTGGCGCGCATGCTGGGCGAACAGGATCAGGCGCTGATCACCGGCAGCTACGCGGTGCCGGGCGCCTACACGCGCGAAGCGTGGGAGAAGTTCGTACAGGACGCTTTCCGTAATGCCGCCAACCGTGAACTGCAAAGCACCGACTGGGTGCTGAAAACCGCCGCCCGCGATGACCTGACGTTGGAAGGCAGTCCGGAACAAATCCAGAAAGGCCTCACCGATTTGTACAAGGCCGACTACGCGCGCGAGTGGCAGAAGTTTGTGCAAGGCGTGAGCATCGCAAATCTGAATGGCCTGGACGGCGCCGTCACGGCGATGAACCGGCTGGGCGACCCTCAGTCTTCGCCGCTGTCCAAAATACTGGGCGAAATTCACCAGCAAACCTCGTGGGACAATCCCTCCGCGATGAGCGCGGAGGTAAAGGAAGCGCAGACCGGCTTGATCAACTGGATCAAATACAGTTTGTTGCGTCGCTCGCCGGCGCAAGTGAACATTAACCTCCCGGCCGAGCGAGCAGCTACGCTGGGGCCAGTGGGGCGCGAGTTCGCCGCCATCGGCAAGCTGATGGCGTCCAGGGACAAGGATGCATCGCTGATGCGCGCCTACCTGGACCAGCTGTCCAAACTGCGCAGTCGCTTGAACCAGTTGAAGAATCAGGGCGATCCGGGCCCCGCCGCACGCCAGTTCATGCAGCAGACTTTGGAGGGCAGCGGCTCCGAGCTGGCCGACGCGCTGCGCTACGTGGATGACCAAGTGTTGATCGGGATGAGCGACATGCAGAAGCAGTCCATCCGCCCCATCCTTGTACGGCCGCTGATGCAGACCTTTGCCGTGCTGATTCCAGCGGCGGAGGCGGAGATCAACAAGACCTGGCTGGCGCAGGTCTACGAGCCATTCCAGCAAACGCTGGCCAACAAATATCCGTTCTCGCCGAACGCCCGCGTCGAAGCCGCCAGCGCGGAAATCGCGCAGTTGTTCGGCCCCGATGGCCAGATCGCCAAATTCGCCACCACCGCCATGGGGCCGCTGGTGCTGCGCCGTGGCGACGTGATGGCGCCGCGCACATGGGCCGACATGGGCATCGCACTGTCGCCGCAAACGGTGGCGCGATTCCCCGGCTGGATCGCCCCGATCAGCGCCGGCGGCGTGGCGTCGCCGGCCAGCGCTCAGACCATCTTCCAGATCCAGCCCATGCCGGCGCCCGGTACGCTGGAATACACCGTGGAGATCGACGGCCAGCAGCTGCGCTACCGGAACACGCCGGCGCAATGGGCCAGCATGGTTCATCCGAGTCCGCAGGGCGCACCCGGGGCCCGCATCACGGCGGTGGCCTTCGATGGCCGCAATATCGATGTGTTCAACGAGCCGGGTGAGCTAGGGCTCAAGCGCATGATCGATGCGGCGGCAAAGCAGAAACGCGATGGCGGCGTGTTTGAACTGCGCTGGAGCAGCGGCAGCATCACGGTGGCCATGGGACTGAAAATCATCAGCAGCGCCGAAAGCGGAGGCACTCCGCAGGATCAGGGCTTCCGTGGCCTGCGGCTGCCGGAAACCATCGTCGGCGCGCCGCTGGCGGCTTCCGCACCATCAATGCCGCCCCTGATGCCGAGCGGTGGCGGACCGCCGGCCACCGCGCTGGCGGGAGCCACGCAATGAAGCGCGGTCCGCGGCCGGCGCACATCGGCTACTTCGGCAAACTGCCGGCGCGCGGTGACTTCATCAAAGCCGCCGACAATCCGGCCCTGGCCAGCCTGCTGGATGACTGGCTGGCCGAGGTGATGAACGTGCTGAGCGCCGATCCGCGCTGGAAACTGAACTACGACGCCATGCGCCCGCTGCACTTCGCCTTCGTCGGCACCCGCAGCCGGCGTGCGATCGCCGGCCATCTTGCCGCCAGCAGCGACAGCTCGGGGCGGCGCTATCCTTTCCTCAGCATGACCGCGATCGAAGTCGACAAGCCCGCCACCTTTCTGCCGCGCAGCCCTGTGATCCTGTCGTCCTTGTGGGCCGAGCTGGATCTGCTGATAGCCGATGTGTTGGACGCCAGCGATCCCGAAGCGGCGCTGCAAGCCTTGTCTGGCGCGCGCGTCGAAATTGATCCCGCTGACCGGATGCACGAACAAAGCTTTGCCGACTTCCTCGACCGGCACACTGTGTCGGCGCTGGAGGCCATGCTGGGTAGCACATCAGTGCGGCGCACGCTGTTGGCGATAGGCCTGCTGTTGCAGCCGGTGCGCCGCAGCGGCGCCGAGCGACTCGACAAAAGCCTGGTGCTGCCGTTGCCGCTGTCCTCGCGCCAGCGCGACCTGGTGGCCGCATTCTGGCTCGATCTGATTGCCCCTTTTTTGCAGCAGGCCGACTTTGAACTGAGCCTGTTTCTTGCTGACCTGCGCGGGCAACCGTCCTTCGTGATCGGCTTTGGCGGCGCCGCGCCAGAGACGCTGGCCGCCATCATCGATCCGCACAGCGCGGCCGAGCAGCAAATCCATTTCGATTACGCCGGCTGGGTGGACGAGCTGATTGCCAGTGACGCCCGCGTGCAAAAGCTGTCGGCCTATCTGGAGCAGGGGCAGCTCTCGCTCAGTTCCGTGCAGGCGCTATTCCATGAAACCTTTGCGTAAAGGAGTTCCAGACATGCGTAAGCTGATGAAGATTGCGATGTTGGCGCCTACGTTGGCGCTGGCGCAGATGCCAGGGCAGATCGTGGTCACCGGTGCCGTGCCCGATGAGGCCAGCAAGGCGGCGATGGTGGCGCAACTTCGCAACCTGTATGGCGCCGACCGCGTGGTCGACCAGTTGAGCATCGCGCAGGTCGCGCTGCCGCCCAACTGGAGCGGCTACATGCAAAAGCTGATCGGCCCCAATCTGAAACTGATCAGCAAGGGAGAGTTGAAAATCGACGGCACCAATGTCACTGTGCGCGGCGAGGTGGCCAATGAAGCGCAACGGCAGCAGATCGCCAGCGACATCGCCACCAGCCTGAATCCCAGCTACACCGTCAACAATGGCTTGCGCGTCAGCGCCGCCGAACAGAATCTGCTGGATGCCACGCTGGACAGGCGCATCATCGAATTCGACAGCGGCAAGGCGACGCTGACGCCATCCGGCCAGACCATCCTCGATGAAATGGCGGCAGCGCTGCACAAGGTCAAAGGCAAGAAGGTGGAAGTGATCGGCCACACCGACAACGTCGGCCCGCGCGAAAGTAATCGGGCCTTGAGTCAGGCGCGCGCCGAGGCGGTGCGGACTTACCTGAACGAGAAGGGCATCAATCCGGAGATGGTAATGGTGTCCGGCCAAGGGCCGGATCGCCCCGTGGCCGAGAACACCAGCGCGGAAGGGCGCGCGCGCAATCGCCGCATCGAATTCCGCGTAGCGCAGTGACTACGGCAAGGTGATAGTGACGTAGGCTGGCCGTGGTGCCAGCTTCACCAAGTCCGAATACGCGGCCAGTGTGGCTTGCGTGGAGCTGGACAACGAGGCCTCAAGTCCGATGTAGGCCGCCATCGCCATCATGCCAAACACGGCGGACACCGCCCACAATGGCGTATTGGTACGCAGCTTGTGGACGATCTGGTCGGGGCGTTCCGCCTGCGGCGCGAAGCCTTTGCTCTTGCCCTGCATGTGGGCGATTTCATCGCCCAGCCGCGCGGTCAGGTAGGCCAGTTTGTCACTGGCGTCCAGCGCATACTTGCCGCGAAAGCCGATCAGCAGGCACATATGGAACACCTGTAGCGCCGGCAGCCGCGCGCCGCCGACGCTGCGCAATGCTTCCAGCCGGTCGAAGAAGTGCTCGCCGGCCAGTTGGTCGCCAAAGATTACCAGTTGCAGTGGACGGCGCTCCCACGCAAAGCGCATCGGAAATTGCGATGCCAGGATGATTTCATCGAGCGCCGCGCAGAAGGCGTATTTGGCGGCGTCGATATCTTCACCTTGTGCGCGCAGCTTGCGCGCCTCTCGGTCAAAGTCGGCGAGGAAGGCGGTGATGGTATCGAGGAAGGGCGCCTCGGTCGGCGGCACGCTGCCATTTTTCAGCATGAACAGCAGGTAGAAACCGTCTTGCAGCAGATCGAGCAGCGTTTGCACGTGGCCGTAGCCGGGCTGGATTTGCTTGCGTTGCCCACCCATCAGTGTGGGAATGGCGCGGCGTTCGACCTGGGCGCTCATGCTGTCACCGCGATCAGGTTGAGGCGCAGGTCGCGGATGCCGGCCGGCACGTAGATGGAAATCGACTGCGCTTTGAGCATTTGTTCGTACAACATGCCTTTGCCCTCCAATGCGAAGTAGTAGGTGTCTGGTTGAACAGGAATCGCGGCCGGCACTTGCGGCGCGTGGGTGAGCTTCACGCCGGGCATGGCCGATAGCACGCATTTCTCCACATCGTCCGGTGCGCCGACCTTGACGCGCAGCGGCACCACTTCCACCAGTTCCAGCGCCGGCAGCGAGGCGCTGACCGCCAGGTACAGCGTGGTGCGCTGGTCGATCTTGCCCGAATCGAGCTTGCCGAGGTGATAGCTTGGCTTGTCCTCGCTGAGCGATATGGAGAAGTATTTGGTGGAGATGACGGTGTCCAGCAGGTCGCGGAGGATGTGGTCCAGCGCGGAGAAACAGGAGGCGGGATCATCGTGTTGGTAGCTGGGCAGGTCGATCAGCGCGTACTGCTTGGAGTAGGTCATCATGGCCCCTGCCAGCGATAGCAGCGATTCGAACAGGCGCTCCGGATGTAGCTCCGGATTGCGCACGTAGTGCATCAGCGCCGCCGCCGAGGTGCTGACGGTGTGCAGCAGCCAGAAGGAAGACACGTCGCCGGAACGGAATTCGATCACGTTGCGGCTGGGCTCACGCATGTGCCCTTGCAGCGAATTCACCTTGGCCTGCAACGCGTCCAGCAGCCGGTCCAGCAATGCCTTGAGCGCCGGCGCGCTGGCGATGGCCAGACTTGGAGGGAAGAAGCTGGCATCTGGCTCGAAACCACCGGTGACCACACGCCGCAGCCGCATCACCGGCACGCATTCGAATGCGCCCAGCGGTTCCAGATCAGACAGCAGCCGCACGGCGCTTTTCAGGAAACTGACATCGGCGCCGACGGCTTGCGTGTACAGGTCCGCCGTCTCCTTGCTGGACTGGAGGTAGCGTGCCCCCGTGTGCTGCTCGCCATGTGCCGCTGCGTTCTGACCTCCCGGCGCCAGCGAGGGCAGGGCGGCATGCCACGTCACTTCCATCACGCTGGCGGGGATGCGCGACAGGTCGACCGCCGGCGGCAGAGGCACGCTTGCCGGCGCATCGACGATTTCACCATCGCGGAAAATCAGCGATAGCGCTTCCAGCCGCAGCTTGCCGGCCTTGAGCGCATCGTAGTCCCAGGCGATTCCTCGCACGCCCCACAGGTAGGGATGCAGAGCCTGCGCCGTCTGCCGCAGGCGCGCTTCGTGATAGCAGTCCTGCTGCTGGAAGTGCTGCGGACGCAGAAACAGGCCTTCTCCCCACAGTACCTTGGATGGAATGCTCATGGCTTCTCCCGGTTGATGGACGTTCCATTAGAACGAAAGCGGTGCGTGCGCTGTTTGCGTCGGCGCAAGCAAAGAGAAAAGAAGCCGCAGCTTGAGTAAGCGCAATCGCTGCAAAAAGCATTCATGAATAATGGCCTTCCCGACTGGTTACGCAAAAGGAGAAACCAATGAGCATGACAAGAACATGGCTGCCTTGCGTAGCCAGCCTGCTGTTGCTGTCGGCCTGCGTCACCGATGGCGCCAGCGTCCGCGCCGAAAAGCCGCAAGCCGCAACGCTGGACCGCGCGCTGGCCGATGCCGACGCCGCACTGGCAGCAGGTCAAACCGACAAGGCGCAGAGTATTCTGAAAACCGCCGCCACCAACCACCCCACCGACAAGACGCCGTGGCTGCACATGGCGCAGATAAAGTTCGACCGCGCCAGCTACGGCGAAGCGATCATGAATGCGCTGGAAGCGTTGCAGCGCGATCCCAACGACAAACTGGGAAACAGCATCGTCGCCGTCAGCGGCTTGCGTCTGTCGACCAAGGCGCTGGCGGACCTGAGCCAGCAGAACAACCTGAATGGCTCGTTGCGTTCCGAAGCGCAGGACCTTGCCAGGCTACTGCGCACCAGCCTCGGCGAAGAAGTGCTGGTGCCGGGGGCGAATGCGCCGCGCAAGGCTATCCCTGCGCCGGTGCCAGCGAAGAAAGGCGCCACCGCCGCCAACGGCCAGTCGTCCAAGACCAACAACCAGACCAACAACAGCGATCCGTTCGGCGGATTGAAATAAGGAGCTCGTATGGCTAACGGCGACAGTATTCAAAAGCGCTTGACCAAAGTACGTCCTCCGCGCGTGCAGATGACCTACGACGTGGAGATCGGCGACGCGATGGAAAACAAGGAGCTGCCCTTCGTGGTTGGCGTGGTCGGTGATTTCGGCGGCAATTCGGAGGCGGAGAAAAAGCGCCTGAAAGACCGAAAGTTCGTCAGCATCGACAGCGGCAACTTCGACGAGGTGCTGGGCGGCGTGGCGCCGGTGGCGCGCTTCCAGGTGCCGAATCAGCTCAGCAACGATGACAGTAGCTTCAACGTGGAGCTGCGCTTCAATACCATGGACGACTTCCGCCCCGAGTCGGTGGTGCGGCAGGTGGAGCCGCTGGCCAAACTGCTGGAGGCACGCGGCAAGCTGGCTGACCTGCGCAACAAGCTGGCGGGCAATGACAAGCTGGAAGACATCCTGAGCGATGTGCTGACCAACACCGACAAACTGGCCAGCCTGAAAACGGCCAAGGGGAACTGACATGTCCGCACAACTGAATCCGGTGCAGGAAGCCCTGACCATCGACGGCGCCAGCCTGCTGGACCAGATTGTCGAAGAAAGCAAGGTGGCCAAATCCAGCGTGGAGCACGAGCGCGCCAAGGACATCATCACGGAGCTGGTGAGTCAGGTTCTGGAGGGCACGGTGGTGGTCTCCAACAATTTGTCGGCAACGCTGGATGCGCGCGTGGCAGAGCTGGATCGGCTGATCTCCAGCCAATTGAGCGCCATCATGCACGCGCCGGCGTTCCAGAAGCTGGAGCAAAGCTGGACCGGTCTGCATTATCTGGTGAAGAATTCCGCTACCGGCCAGGGACTCAAGATCCGCATGCTCAACGCCACCAAGCGTGAACTGGTGAAGGACTTCCAGTCGGCGCTGGAGTTCGATCAGAGCGCCATGTTCAAGAAGATCTACGAAGAGGAATTCGGCACCTTCGGCGGCGCGCCATATGCCGCGCTGCTGGGCGACTTCGAAATCTCGCGCCAGCCGGAAGACATGTACTTCATCGAGCAGATGTCGCACGTGGCGGCGGCTTCGCACGCGCCGTTCATCGCCTCCGCTTCTCCCGAGCTGTTTGGGCTGGAAGGCTACGGCGACCTGTCCAAACCACGCGACCTGTCCAAGGTATTCGACACCGTGGAATACGCCAAATGGAAGGCCTTTCGCGAGTCCGAAGATTCGCGTTACGTCGGCCTGACGCTACCGCGCTTCCTCGGCCGCCTGCCATTCAACCCGGTGGACGGCACCACGGTGGAAGGCTTCAACTTTGTCGAGGAAGTGGATGGTACCGACCATCAGAAGTACCTGTGGTGCAACGCCGCCTACGCCTTCGGCGCCAAACTGACCAAAGCCTTCGACGATTTTGGCTGGTGCGCGGCGATTCGCGGCGTGGAGGGCGGCGGTCTGGTGGACGATCTGCCTACCCACACCTTCAAGACCGACGAGGGCGAAGTGGCGCTCAAGTGCCCGACCGAAGTCGCCATCACCGACCGCCGCGAGAAAGAACTGAGCGATCTGGGCTTTATCTCGCTGGTCCACTGCAAAAACACCGCCTATGCCGCTTTCTTTGGCGCGCAATCGGCGCAGAAGGCGCGCAAGTACAACTCGGAAGCGGCCAACGCCAACGCCGTGCTGTCGTCGCAGCTGCAATACATCTTTGCCGTATCGCGCATCGCCCACTACATGAAGGCCATGATGCGTGACAAGGTGGGCAGCTTCGCTTCGGCCTCCAACGTCGAAGACTTCCTGAACCGCTGGCTGATGAAGTACGTCTTGTTGGACGATAACGCCAGCCAGGAACAGAAAGCCCAGTTCCCGTTGCGGGAAGCCTCGGTGCAAGTGCACGAGGTGGCGGGGCGGCCGGGCGTGTTCCGCGCCGTGTCCTTCCTGCGTCCGCACTTCCAGTTGGACGAACTCTCCGTTTCCCTCCGTCTGGTCGCGG
Organism: Duganella radicis; assembly: GCF_009720825.1. Lineage (GTDB taxonomy): Bacteria > Pseudomonadota > Gammaproteobacteria > Burkholderiales > Burkholderiaceae_D > Rugamonas > Rugamonas radicis. The sequence goes on from NZ_WNKY01000021.1 coordinate 79,845, forward strand.
AGTTGCCGCAATCGACCAACTACTGATCCCCCAACAATTTAGAGGAGCATGCAATGGCAATCGACGTTTATCTGTACATTGATGGCATCAAGGGCGAGTCCAATGACGACCGTCACAAGGACTGGATCGAATGCCGGTCGGTCAGCTTCGGCGTGGAGCAGCCCAAGTCCGCCACCGCCTCCACCGGCGGCGGCCACACGGCGGAGCGTTGCGAGCATCGCGACATCGTGATCTCCAAGCTGGCCGACTTGTCCTCGCCCATCCTGCTGCAAACCTGTTCCGCCGGCCGCACCATCCCCAAGGCCAGGTTCGAATTCATGCGCGCGGATGCCCAGGGCGAGCGCGTTAAATACTACGAGATCGAAATCGAGAATGTGCTGATCGGCGCCGTTTCGCCGGCGGTGGAAGAGGGCGACATCCTGAGCGAGGACGTGGCCTTCAAATTCTCGAAGATCAAATGGAAATACACGCAGCAGAAAATCAGCGGCGGCGCCGGCGGCAATACCTCCGGTGGCTGGGATCTGTCCACCAACCGCATCGTTTGATCACTCCCCAGCGCCCGCGTTGGTCTTCGTGGCGAACCCCCGCGGCGCGCTTTTAGCCAGGCCTTGGCATGGGCCTGGCTCTTTTTCGAAAGCATGGCATGAATGGCTTTACTCCCGGCCTGCTGGACCGTTTGCTCGGCGATGTCGTGACGAACATGTCGCTGGAACAGCTCAAGGACTGTGTTGCGCGCGATCTGGAAGATCTGCTGAACACCCGCTGCGCGTTGTCGGAAACGATGATGCGCGCCTATCCCGAATGCGCCCGCTCCATCGCCAATTACGGCCTGCTGGACTTTGCCGGCATGTGCATGAACAGCAGTGAAGATCGTTTCCACGTGTGCGCCGCCATGAAGGCCACCATCGAACGTCATGAACCGCGCCTGCGCAACGTGCAGGCTCGCATCGAACATGAACCCGGCGCCATCAACCGCGTGCGCTTCGCCATCTACGGCACGCTGGCCGGACTGCCTTACACCGAAGCCGTCAGCTTTGACGCGGTGCTGCAACCGTCATCGCTGCAATACTCGATCAATCGCAGCGCACGCGGAGGTCGTAAATGAATCTGAAATCGCTGATCGGAAAATTGAATGAGACTTCCCGCCAGGCCGCTACCCGTGCCGCCAGCATCTGCGTGGCGCTGGGCCAGCACGAGATGGAGATAGAACACCTGTTCCTGGCATTGCTGGAGCAGGAGCGCAGCGACGTGGTGTTGATCGCCCGCCAGTGTGGCCTGAACCTGGAAGCGCTGGAAGCGGACCTGCATCAGGAGATCAGCCAGTTCAGGAATGGCAGCACACGCACCCCGGTGTTTTCGCGCCAGTTGCCGTTGCTGCTGGAACATGCCTGGCTGATTGCCTCTCTGGCGACGCCGCCGGGAGAGATCCGCAGCGCGCATCTGCTGGTGGCGCTGCTGACGGAACCGGAGCTGGAACAACTGGCGCTGCGCGCCTCGCAGCAGTTTGCAAAAATCCCCATCGACGAAGTCAAACACAAACTGGAGAAATACACGCATGGCTCGCAGGAAGAAACGGCCGCAGCCCCTGCAACCTCCGCCGCCCCGGTTGCCCATGTGGCGCGCACGGCGGCGCTGGACCAATACACCACGAGTCTGACCCGGTTGGCGCGCGACGGCAAGCTCGATCCCGTCATCGGCCGCGAAGTGGAAATCCGCCAGATGGTGGACATCCTGCTGCGCCGCCGCCAGAATAATCCTATCCTGACCGGCGAGGCCGGTGTCGGCAAGACCGCCGTGGTGGAAGGCCTGGCGTTGCGCGTGGCAGCTGGCGACGTGCCGTCCGCATTGAAAGAGGTGGAAATCCGTTCGCTGGACATGGGCCTGTTGCAAGCTGGCGCCAGCGTCAAGGGCGAGTTCGAAAACCGCCTCAAAAACGTCATCGATGAAGTGAAGCAAAGCCCGCGTGCCATCATCCTGTTCATCGACGAGGCGCACACCATGATCGGCGCCGGCGGCACGGCGGGCCAGAACGACGCCGCCAATCTGCTCAAGCCCGCGTTGGCGCGTGGCGAATTGCGCACCATCGCCGCCACGACGTGGAGCGAATACAAGAAGTACTTCGAGAAGGATGCCGCATTGGCGCGGCGCTTCCAGGTTGTCAAGATCGAAGAGCCGGCCGAGGATATCGCCAGCGCCATGCTGCGCGCGATGGCGTCGCTGATGGAGCAGCACTTCGGCGTGCGCATTCGCGATGAAGCCGTGACCCAGGCGGTGCGCCTTTCGCATCGCTACATCAGTGGGCGCCAGTTGCCGGACAAGGCGGTCAGCGTCCTCGATACGGCCTGCGCCCGCGTGGCGCTGGGACAAAGCGGCACACCGGCCTTGTTGGAAGACGCGGCCCGGCAGATGGAGCGCATCGCCGCTGAAATCACCGCCTTGCAACGTGAGGAGGGCAGCACAGCGCTGCATCAGCGCATGCAGCAGCTACAGGCATCGCATGCGGCTTTCATGGAAGAACATGCGCAGTACGTCGAACGCTGGCAGCGCGAGCAGGCCATCGTTGCCGCCATCACGCGCCAGTGGGCGGATGCCAATGGCGCTAACGAAGTGCGCGCGCTGAAAGAAGAACTGGCGGCACTGCAAGGCGAAGCGCCGATGGTGCCGCTGGAAGTCGACGGTGCCGCCGTTGCCGCCATCGTCTCCGGCTGGACCGGCATCCCGCTGGGGAAAATGGTGAAGGATGAAATCCGCACCGTGCTGTCGCTGCAAGACGCGCTGCAAGCGCGCATCCTCGGGCAGGAACATGCCGTCGCTGCCGTGGCGCAGCGCGTGCGCACGGCGCGCGCCAATCTCGATGATCCGAACAAGCCGAAGGGCGTGTTCCTGTTCGTCGGTCCGTCCGGCGTCGGCAAGACCGAAACCGCATTGGCGCTGGCCGATCTGCTGTACGGCGGCGAGCGCAAACTCATCACCATCAACATGAGCGAGTACCAGGAAGCGCATAGTGTCTCCGGCCTGAAAGGCTCGCCGCCGGGTTACGTCGGGTATGGCCAGGGCGGCGTGCTGACCGAGGCGGTGCGCCGCAATCCTTACAGCGTGGTGCTGCTGGACGAAATCGAGAAAGCTCACCCGGACGTGATCGAGTTATTTTTCCAGGTGTTCGACAAGGGCGTGATGGACGATGCCGAAGGCCGCGAGATCGACTTCCGCAACACCATCATCATCGCCACTTCCAACGCCGGTTCGTCCGCCATCATGCAGGCTTGCCTGAACAAGGAGGCGCCGCCGGAGCCGGAACAACTGGAAGCGCTGCTACGCCCCCAACTGGTCAAACACTTCAAGCCAGCCTTTCTCGGCCGAGTAAAAGTAGCACCGTACTATCCGATACCTGATGCGGTGCTGGCGCAGATCATCACGCTGAAACTGGCGCGCATCGCGCAGCGCATCCAGCAGAACCATCACGCGGACTTCAGCTGGGAGCCATCGCTGGTGGAGGCCGTTCTGGCGCGCTGCAACGAGGTCGACTCCGGCGCGCGCAATGTCGACCATATCCTCAGCGGCACGCTGTTGCCCGAAATCGCGCAGGCGGTGCTGGAGAAGATGGCGCAGGAGCAGGGCGTCAGCCGCATCAAGGTCAGCGCCAACAGCAAAGGCCAGTTCAAATACATCGTCAAATAGGAGCGCGCCATGCTCAGTATCGAACAACTGCTGCAACCGGTCAGCGCGGAGCAGCGCTGCGGCGAGGATCTCTCGTTCAGCAACGAGATCGACGACATCGACCAGGCGCGCCAGCATGACGATCCCACGCTCGATCAAGGCGAATGGCAGACGGCGTTGAAGGAAGCCGACTGGCAGTTCGTCGCCAATCGCTGCGCGCAGCTGATCGCCACCCGCAGCAAGGATTTGCGCTTGGCCGCCTGGCTGGCCGAAGCCCTCGCCAAGACACAAGGCCTGCGCGGCCTCGGCGAGGGTTTCGCGCTGCTGGCGGGATTGTGCGAAAAGTACTGGACCGATTTGTATCCCCTGGTCGATGACGGCGACTATGAACGGCGCATCGGCAACCTGTTCTGGCTGCTCGCGCGCACGCCCGCGCTGGTGCGGGAATGCCCCTCGCCGGCGTTGGCCGATGCTGAATCCTGTCTCGCCGGGCTGATTCAATTGGAGCGCGTGGTAGATACGCAACTGGGCGCTGACGGCCCCGGTTTCGCGGCTGCCAGGGATGCCTTGCAATCGGTGATCCGCAAGCTCGCGCCGGCGAGGCAGTTTGCCGTGCTGGCCGACAGTGGTCAGGCCACTATTGGTAGCGTTGATGTAGCGCCGGGCGGTGCCCTGCAAAATCGCGCGCAGGCCTTGCAGCAACTGCGTGCAATCGCGGATTTCTTCCACCGTACCGAGCCGCATAGCCCGGTCGCCTACCTCGCTGAGCGGGCGGCCAACTGGGGCGACATGCCGTTGCATGTCTGGCTGCGCGCCGTTATCAAGGATCAGGCCGCCATCGCCGGCCTGGAGGATTTGCTCGGGGCAACTGCCGGGCCGGAGTGATTGCTGCGCCGCAGCGTAAAAAGTTTCTTTTGAAATTATAGATTGTGAACAAATAGTGCTAGCATGAACTGGACAATCCAGACTTTTAGCCAGGGAGTTAGTCATGCACAATCTCAAGATCGGTACCCGCCTCGGCTTTGGTTTCTCGCTTATTTTGTTACTGCTGGTGGCGATGACGGTCATTGGCATCCTGCGCCTGAGCAGCGCTAGCGCGATGACTGATGTCATGATCAACGAAAAAATCCGCGAAGAGCGCCTGATCGCGGAGTGGAGCAAGATCGTTGAGGTGAACGCCGCGCGCACCACTGGCGCATTCATGGTGCACGACCCGGCCGACCAGAAAAAGCTGGAGGCGCTGATGGCCGAATCGTCCGGTCGCGCCACCCAGATCCAGGACCAGATCGGCGCCGAGGTCGACGAGGAAGAACTCAAGCCGCTGTTCAAGCAGGTGCTGGATACGCGCAAGACCTACACCGATTTCCGCAAAGCCGTCTTCACGGCGAAGAACGCCGGCGATCTGGAAACCGCCAACAAAATCTACGAAGGCGACATGACCCAGAGCCGCATCCGCTATCTGGGCGCGCTGAAGAACTTCGCCGACAAGCAGGCTGTTTTGCTGGACGCAACCGCCGCCAACATTCAGCAGCAGTACAAGAGTGGCCGCAACTTGTTGATCCTGTTGGGCGTGGCCGCGATCGTGCTGGGCGTGGTGGCCGCATGGTGGATCACGCACACCATCACGCGCCCGATCAATGAAGCGGTGAAGGTGGCGGAGACGGTGTCCTCGGGCGACCTGACCAGCGATATCCAGATCCACAGCAGCGACGAAACCGGCCAGTTGATGAACGCCTTGAAAACCATGAACACCAATCTGGTGAACATCGTCAGTCAGGTACGCAACGGCACCGACCTGATGGCAACGGCATCCACCGAGATCGCTGTGGGCAATCAGGATCTGTCGTCGCGCACCGAGGAGCAAGCCAGCTCGCTGGAGGAAACCGCGTCGTCGATGGAGCAATTGACGTCCACTGTGCGCTTCAATGCGGAGAATGCGCGCCAAGCCAACGAGCTGGCGATCAGCGCATCGGAAATCGCCAGCCGTGGCGGTTCGGTGGTGGGCGAGGTGGTGAACACCATGGGATCGATCAACGATTCTTCGCGCAAGATCGTGGACATTATTTCGGTCATCGACGGTATCGCCTTCCAGACTAACATCCTGGCGCTGAATGCGGCGGTGGAGGCGGCGCGTGCCGGCGAGCAGGGACGCGGCTTCGCCGTGGTGGCGTCCGAGGTGCGGGTGCTGGCACAGCGTTCGGCCGCCGCCGCCAAGGACATCAAGGGCTTGATCGACGATTCCGTACAGAAGGTGCAGCAGGGTTCCGAGCTGGTGGACAAGGCCGGCCACACCATGGAGGAAATCGTCCAGAGCATCAGCCGCGTCACGCAGATCATGACGCAGATCAGCCATGCCAGCGAGGAGCAGAGCATCGGCATCGCACAGGTGAACGATGCGATCACGCAGATGGATCAGGTGACGCAGCAGAATGCCGCGCTGGTGGAGGAGGCGGCTGCGGCGGCGGAATCGATGCAGGAGCAGTCGGCCAAGCTGGCGGACGTGGTCAGCGTGTTCAAGCTGGACGCCGCGAATGCGCCGCCAGCCCTGCCGCGTGCCGCGGCGCCGGCGCGCGCCAAGGCGCTGCCACGCCGCATGCCGGCGGTGGCCGCGCCCAAGCCGGCGGCGCCTGCCGCGCCGCGCAAGGCCGTCGCCACCGCCAACGAATCGGGCGACTGGGAAGAGTTCTAAGTACAATGGCGGTCTATGAATACCGCCAAGCTATCCACGCGGCGCGCAGTGTGCGCCGCGTGTCTCCGTCCACAGCAGACCTGCATATGCCGTTGGGTGACTGCGCTGCCTAATCAGGTGGAAGTCCTGATACTTCAACATCCCATGGAAGTCAGCAATGCCAAGGGCAGCGCGCGTCTGCTGCATTTGAGCTTGTCCAATAGCCGGCTGGAAGTGGGCGAGACGTTCGAGCCGCGGCATCTGCAAGCGCTGCTCTCGCCGGAGCGGCGCAACGTGCTGCTGTACCCGGATACGGAAGATGCATCGCGCGGCCTGGCGCGGCCGCCGTCCTTCGATGCCGCCTGGCTCGACGGGCCGCTACGGCTGGTGGTGCTGGACGGGACCTGGCGCAAGAGCCGCAAGATGCTGTATCTGAATCCGCTGCTGCAAACCTTGCCGCGCCTTCCACTGCGCGATACGCCGCCGTCGCATTACCTGATCCGCAAGGCACACTTGCCGGACCAGCTGTCCACGCTGGAAGCCACGGTGTACGCGCTGGCGCAGCTGGAAAACGATATAAACAAATTCAATCCGCTGATCGACGCCTTTGACGGCTTTGTCGCGCAGCAGGCGAATTACGTTACGAAATCAGTTTGAGACCCGGCGGCAGGGCGTCGCCCAGCATGCGTTTTTCGTCGGCCTGGTCGAGCTGTACCACCTCGCGCACCATGGCGCTCCAGTTGGCCGGCGCGCCGACGGCGTTCAGGCGGCGCAGCACTTCGGCGCGCAGGGCTTCGTTGATGTCGCGCGAGCGGTCGCCGGTCATGCGGGCGAGATGCGAGGCCGCGAAGCCGGCCGGTTCCACCTTCTTCCAATCCAGTCCCAGTACCGCGTCCAGCCATTGTTCGACGGTGGCGGTGTCCACCACATCATGCGCGCTGCCATGGAAGGGCTGGCGCGCACCGACGCGGCTCAATCCCCACAGGAAGCGGCCTTGCGTGGCTTCGGCCTTGGCCAGATTGGCGGCGCCGTTACGGGTTTTGTCGGCGGCGGCTTTGCCTGCGGCCTTGGTGGCTTTATGCAGCTGCTCCAGCATCCAGGCGCCGATTTCGGCCTTGTAGTTGCCGGGGATGCGTTCCAGCGATGCGCCTAAACGCAACATGTCTTCCTCGCTGCCGTTGACCAGCGTGACGGGGCGGCGGCCGCGTTCAGCGGCATCGGCTTGCACGTTGAAGGCGAAATCGTCCAGCACGCGCAATTGCGCTGCCACGCTCAAGCCGCCGGAGACGCGGCGCCACAGCGTCCACCATTCGGCGCAGACCTGGCTATCCTTGTGGTTTTGGACGCCGGTTTCGAACATGGCCCATAGGTGTTCGATGCGCCATTCATCCAGCGTGTGGCCGAAGCCAGGACGCAGGCAGTAGCCGCTCAGGTTAAGCCATGCGCGTTCGTGTTCGGACGAGCGGCGGCGGCCTTTGGCGCGTTCCATCAGGGTGTCGAACAGGCGGCGCAGCACAGGCGTGGTCCAGCTCTCGCGGCTGCCCAGCAGGTGTTCGAGCTGGGTGCGCAGTTGCTTCACTTCCTTGATGTCGACTTGTTGCGCGCGGCTGCCGAAGATGCGGTCGATTTTTTCGATGGCGGCGGCGAGGCCGGCCGGCATTGGCGCTTCGTCGATGGCTTCGGCTTCGGGCGTGGTGTCGCCGCGTAGCTGGAATTCGAGCAGCCAGCGTTGCTGGCCTTCCTTGGCAACGCAGTGGACTTCCAGCGTGCCGACTTCGCTCAGTGTAGCGGCCAGTTGGACGGGGATTTCCTTGCGCGCGTCGGCGGCGCTGCTGTCGCGCAGGACGGTGGCGATCGGCGGCAGCTGGATGTACTCGTCCGGCTGGAGCTCGACCACGTCGCCGGCTCGTGGGGCGTCGGCGGTGGCGGAGGTCAGGTGGAAGCGTACTGGCCGGCCAAGGCGGAGGGCGAAGGTGCGGTCGGCCAGCAGCAGTTCTTTGTTCTCGGCGGCGCCGCGCGGCAGGATGCAGATGGCGCGGCGTGGCTTGTCGGCTGGCCCGCTGTCGTCCAGCAGCAGGAAGTAGCTGCGCGCGGAGCCGCCGCCGATCACTGGCGCTTGTCCCGATTGACCGAGCGCGTAGGCGACGCCGCCGCGTGCCACGGCGACGTCGGGGTTGTCGTTGTGCAGGACGCGCAGCGCCTGTTGGCGCCAGCCTGCCAGCGTGGCCTCCAGGCGGCGCGCCAGTGCGTCGGCGCGGAATACACCGCCGTTGAGCAGCAGCGTATCCGGGATTGGGATGATGGTGCTGTCGGCGGGCAGGCCGAGAGCTTCACGCGCGGCGGCGGCGTGCTGGCGCAGGAAGCCGGCCAGATGGCGTGTGATAGCGGCATCGCTGGCGTAGGGGAGGCCGAATTCGATGATCGCGCCGCGCGCGCGTTTCGCCGGCTCTTGCGTTTCGTTGAACGGGAAGAAGCCGTCTACGACGAGGGCCGTGACCTCGTCGCGCGTCAGGTCAGCGGAGCGCGAGCCGCCGATCAGGCGTGAGCCGGAGCCCAGCAGCGTGACGGTGGTGCGCTCCGGCGCATCGGCCGCCAGCAGCAACTCCTTCGCCGCACGGCAGCGCTCCGCCAACTGCGAAAGCCGCGCCGCCGACAGGCGCGCCGGCTCGCCACCGGCCATGCGCGATTCGACCAAGTGAGCGAGGGCGAGGTCCATGTTGTCGCCGCCGAGGATCAGGTGGTTGCCGACGCCGATGCGGCTGATGGCCGGCGCACCATCGACGGCATCGACTTTCATCAGGCTGAAGTCGGTGGTGCCGCCGCCGACGTCGCACACCAACACCAGCCGCGTATCGGCCAACTGCTCGCCCAGGACATCGCGCTGGCGATATAGCCAATCATAAAACGCCGCCTGCGGTTCCTCCAACAATCGCAACGAAGGCAATCCCGCCATGCGCGCCGCTTCCAGGGTCAGCGCACGCGCGCCCTCATCGAACGACGCGGGAATGGTCAGTACTATTTGCTGCTTTTCCAGCGGATGCGCCGCAAAGCGCACATTCCATGCATGACGCAAATGCGCCAGATACGAAGCACTGGCCGCCACCGGTGACACCTTGGCCACGTCCGCCTCCGCACCCCAGGGCAGAATCGGCGCCATGCGATCCACCTGCGGATGCGAAAGCCAGCTCTTGGCGCTGGCCACCAGCCGGCCCGGCACCTGCCCTCCGAGCTTGCGCGCCAGACGGCCGACGACCACTTGCCGCACGCCGGCGACATCCTCCGCCCGCCAGGGCAACTGAAGATCGCCGTCCGCCACCTCGCCATCCGCCGGGTGATAGCGCAAGGATGGCAGCAACGCCGCCGCACCAATCTCGCCGGGCGCCGTCAGCTGATCGATATCGAACAGCCGAATCTCGGCGCTGCCGGCTTCCGCATAGGCCATTACCGTATTGGTGGTGCCAAGATCGATGCTGACGACGTATTTACTCATGCGCTGCGAACGTCAAACTCCACCTTCCAGCGCTGGCCGTCATTGGCTACAGCGGCCAGTTCCAGCGTACCGGATTCCGTCGCCATGGCATGCAAGCGCACCTGCACCACATCGCCGGCCTGGCGGCCTTCCGGCGACAGATTGGCCTGAATCTCGTTCATCTCGATCAGCTCATCCGGGCCCCAGAAGTCCAGCAGATCGCCAATCTGGTCCTGGCGGCGCACGGAAGAACCAAAGAAGCGGAACTGCACCGGCTCACCAACCACCAGGCCAAACTCCTGGTTCGGCAACTCGATCTCGCTGCCTTCCTCCATGCCGAACGGCGCCACGCAGAGCGCCTGAATCGGCGGCTCCATGCCCGGAATCGCCGGCATGGCCGACTCGATCGCCACGTAGTACGAACGCGCCGTACCGCCACGAATGCGCACGCCGCTGCCGCGACGCACGTAGCTGTAATAAGCCGCACCGCGTGCCACCGCCAGATCCAGATCGGCGCCGCTCAGCATGCGCGCAGGTTCCGCGCCTTCGAGATACAACCAGTCGTTGATGGTGCCCATGATGCGCTGCGCCAGCAGGTCCGACTTGAACACGCCGCCGTTGAACAGCACCGCGGTCGGATGCAAGAACGTCGCGTCGGCACCTTGTTTGCCGGCGTAGCCTTCCAGCTCCGCCGTCGCGCCAACCTGACGTGCGAGGAACGCGGCCAGATGGCGCGTGATGCCGGCGTCCTGCGCGTACGGCAGGCCAAGCTGCGTCAGGCCCGCGCGCGCGCGCACGGCTGGACGCGCCGATGCTTCCACTTGCGGGAAGAAGCCGTCGAGAATGAAGGTCGACACTTCTTCGCGCGTCAGCTCAGTGCGAATCGAACCGCCGATCAGCTTCGAGCCACGGCTCGGCACCACGATAGGCCATGTCGCCACGGTTTCATCGGCCAGCAGCTTTTCCTTGGCGGTGCGGCAGCCGTAGGTCAGCGCGCGCATCTGCCATGCGTCCAGCTGCGTGCCGTTGGCGGCCAGCTTGCGCGCCACCAGATGCGCCAGCGCCAGATCCATATTGTCGCCGCCGAGCAGAATGTGATCGCCCACCGCGATGCGATGCGGTTCCAGCACGCCATCGCGTTCCAGCACGGCGATCAGCGAAAAGTCGCTGGTGCCGCCGCCCACGTCGACCACCAGGATAATGTCGCCCGGTTTAACTTCCTTGCGCCAGCGGCCTTCGCTGCCCTGAATCCAGCTATACAAAGCGGCCTGCGGTTCTTCCAGCAGCGTGAGGTTGGTGTAGCCGGCGGCGCGGGCCGCATCGGCGGTCAGTTCGCGCGCGCCCGGATCGAAGGATGCGGGAATCGTCACCGTCACCGCCTGCTCCCCGAACGGCGCGTCAGGGTGTGCCTGCTCCCATGCCTTGCGCAGGTGGGTCAGGTAGCGGGTCGACGCGTCCAGCGGCGATACGCGCGAGACTTCTTCCGGCGCGTCGCTGGGCAGCAGTGCCGAACGGCGGTCCACACCCGGATGGCTCAACCAGCTCTTGGCGCTGGAGACCAGGCGAATCGGCGTGGTGGCGCCACGGCTGCGCGCCATCTCGCCGGCCACGCCGGTCAGTTCTTCCGCGCTTTGCTGCCACGGCAGATTGTTCTCGCCCGGCGCCAGTTCTTCGGCATGCGGCAGATACAGGAAGGACGGCAGCAACGGCAGTTCTTCCACCGTGCCCGGTGCGGTCAGCTGTGGGATGGCCAGCACGCCGTGCTGGGTTTTCTCGCCGTCGCTGGCTTGCAGGTTCACATACGACAGCGCGCTGTGCGTGGTGCCAAGGTCGATGCCGATGGCGTAACGAGGATCGCTCACAGTTCCACCTCCGCCGGCGCCAGGATGGAGGCGTCGTGCGCTTCCGCCAGTTTCGGCAGGCGCACCTCGGCCGAACGCCAGCCGCGATGGCTCAGCGTGCCCTTGAACGGCGCCTTGCCGACCACGTTGCCGGTCAGGCGCACGGCGGCGGCGTCAAAGCCCTCCGGCAGTTCGATGCGGCTGCCTTCGGCCTCGCTGCGCACCGGCTGGATGGTGAAGTGTTCTTTCAGCACTTTGGCGCAGCCTTCGTGCACCACGCGCGCGGCGGCGCCGATATCGGCGTCGGAGTAGGCCGACAGATTTTCCTGCGTGAAGTCGATCAGGCGCGCTTCGCGCTGGAACAGCGACAGCAGTTGCAGGGCGGCGTCTGGCGTGGCGACGCGTAACGTCACCGGCGCAGGGGCCGGAGCGGGCGCAGGGGCCGGCGCCACCGGCGCGGCTGCCGGTTGTGGTGCGTCGTCGATGCGGGTCAGGCGGGCCGCATATTCAGCGTCGGACAGGGCGCGGAAGAAGGCGCCGATCGCGATCGAAATCCGGCTGAAGAAAGACGGCAAAGGTTGGCTCGAATTGGTCATGTATTTACTCACTGTGTAAGGTTGCCGAACGCAGCGCCGGACGCGCGTTGCGGCGAAGCCCGGCATGATACTTGATATTTCCCTTGATATGGCGGTTTGGAGCGCCTAGAATACTGTATGTATATACAGTATTTGGATCCAGCCATGTCCCACGATGAAAACAATCAAGAGCAGGTAATGCTGCCGCCGCCATCGCTCAAGGCGCAAAAAGGGCGTGGGGCGGTGTCGAACTTGCAGGGCCGTTACGAACTCAACGCGCGTGAAGCCTATGACGACGGCTGGGAGCGCGAGGAGGAGGAAACGCGGCCGGTCAAAACACAGGTAACGGAGGAGATATGCAAGTCCATCCTCAGTCGCAATGCTTCGCCGGATTTACCCTTCAGTGTATCGCTGAATCCCTATCGCGGCTGCGAGCACGGTTGTATTTATTGTTTTGCACGGCCTACACACAGTTATCTGGGGCTGTCGCCGGGGATGGAATTCGAGAGCAAGATTTTCGCCAAGATCAATGCGCCGGAAATGCTGCGCAAGGAACTGGCCCGGCCCGGCTACGAACCGCAATCGATCGCGCTGGGCGTGAATACGGACGCCTACCAGCCCTGCGAGCGCCAGCTCAGGCTGACCCGCCGCGTGCTGGAAGTGCTGCACGAATGCCAGCACCCGGTGGGCCTGATCACCAAGTCCTCGCTGATCGAGCGCGACATCGACCTGCTGGCGCCGATGGCGGCCAAACAGCAGGCCGGCGTGGCCATCACCCTGACCACGCTGGACCCGGCCATCGCCCGCACGCTGGAACCACGCGCGGCGGCACCGGCACGCCGCCTGCGCACCATCCGCACGCTGACCGAGGCTGGCATCCCGGTGGCGGTCAGCATCGCCCCCATTATTCCGTTCATCACCGAGCCGGATATCGAACGGATACTGGAGGCGGTCAAGGAAGCCGGCGCGGTGAGCGCGCACTACACCGTGTTGCGGTTGCCGTGGGAAGTGGCGCCGCTGTTCAAGGAATGGCTGCAAGCGCACTTCCCGGAGCGGGCGCAGCGGGTGATGAACCGCGTGCGCGAAATGCGCGGCGGCAAAGACTACGACAGCAATTTCGCCACCCGCATGAAAGGCGAGGGCGTGTGGGCGGAGCTGATACGCCAGCGCGTGAAAATCGCCAGCGAGCGTCTGGGGCTGACGGGACATGGCAGCCGCTTTCACCGCATGGACGCGTCGCAGTTCGTGCGGCCGGTGGTGGCGCCGGCGCGCGCCAGGGCGGCGGCCGAGGCGGGGCAGATGGATTTATTTTAGCGCGGCCAGATGGCGCTCGATGTCGAACACATGCTGGTCGTGGCGGCCCAGCTCGCGCAGCGCGGTGGCGAGGTGGTTGAGGTAGTCGCTGTTTGGCCCGCTTGGTCCGGACGACCGGGCGATGTGGGCGGCAATCTCCTGTTCGGAGGCGGCGCCGAGGAAGGCGGTGTTGTCCGGCGTGGCGATGTAGACCAGGCCTTCGATTTCATCGCCGTCTTCAAAGGCGATGGACGTGGCCAGCCGCAGATAGCCGTTCTTTTCGCGATGGTCGAGATGGGCGAACACCTCCGGCGTGATCAGGTAGGCCATGCCGTGGCAGACCGCGCCGGCCTCTTCGATGAGGGTGACCACGCGCCCCGGCGCTTCCGGCGTGCCGCGATGGTCGTGCGAGCCCTGCCAGAAGCGCCGCGTCCAGCCGCGGATGCTGGCCGGCCGGCGTTGCAGGTAGGGGAAGTCCGCCTTGTAGATCAAGGAGCCGTAGCCAAACAGCCAAACGCTGTGATGGCCGTCAAACTTGTCCATCTGTTGATTGATGGCGATGGTGTTCGCAGTCATGATGATGCATTATAAAACAGCGTTAGCGCTATCAGGCGGCGTGTCGGAAATCCAGTGCTGCTGGCAGGTCGTCCATGCCGGTGATGACCTTCACGCGCTCGATGCCGAGGAACGCAAAGGCGGCCTTGAGCTGGGTTTGGTGATAGTTCATCAACTGGTCGGCGGCGGCCACTTTCAGGGCGCCGCAGCCGGCCGTCACCAGCAGCAGGCGCACCTCGCGGCGCGTGTTGTCGGCACTGGGCAGTTCCAGCAGCCGGTCCAGCCACGCTTTCAGCGTCGATGGCACGGAAAAATTATGCATGGGCGCGCCCAGCACGATGATGTCGGCTTCGTGGAACTCCTGCATCAGCGAGGCGCTTTGCAGTGCTTCGGCGCGCAACTCGGCATGCATGGGAATGTCGGCATCCCAGCGCTGGCTGATGACTTGCAGCAGCGGCCCGCTGGCGTGGGACAGGGGCGATGCCGCGAGGTCGCGGTAGAGGACAGTTGCGTGCGGATAGGCGGCCGTCAGCGCGGTCATGGCGGCCGAGGTCACCTGGCGCGAGCTGGAGTGGTCGCCGAGGGCGCAGGAGTCGATGTGCAAAATGTTCATCAATGAAGGATACACAATATGAAAGCGCTTCCACAATGAATTTTTGGCAAAAATGTTTTCTTATTTGAAATAATTTGTAAGCGAGTTGATTCAGTTGGCTGTCAGCGGCAAATTCCACTCGTGGACGCCGACGAATTCATGCATAAATGACATGAAGCTCTCAGCCGCCGGGGAAAGCGCGCGCACGCTGCGGGTGTAGACAAAGAAACGCCGGCTCAGCGCGGGCGCTTCCAGCGAACGCATTTTCAGGCCGTACAGTTGCACCATTTTTTCGGCGTAGGGCAGGCAGACGGTAATGCCCTGGCCGGCATGCACCATGGCCAGGGCGGTGGTCATGAAGGCAACCTCGTTGTACGGGCTGAGCGATAGGGCGCGGAAGGATACATGGACATCGCGCAGCAGGCGCTCGGTGAACTGGCCTTGCAGCGAAATGAACGGGTAGCGGTTGACGTCGCTCCAGGTGATGCGTTTGCGCCGGTCCAGCTCGTGGCCGGGCGGGTAGACCACCACGAACGGCATCTCGAACAGCGGCTGGGCTTCGATCTCGGCGGTGGCGTCGCGCTCGGGACCGATGCCGAAGTCGGCCTCGCCGCTGAACACCCGCGCCGACACCTGTTCCAGCGGGCAGTCGGTCAGCCGCACCTGCACCTCGGGATGGCGCGCGCGGTAGGCGGCGATCGCTTCCGGCAGCATGGTGCAGGAGAGCATTTGCGGCGCCGCCACCCGCACCGAGCCTTGCTTGAGCGCCTTGCGGCTGGCGATGTCGCCCATGGCGCGGTCGAGGTCTTGCAGCATTTTGTCGAACAAGGGATACAGTTCGCGTCCCAGTTCGGAAAGCTGGGTCTTGCGCGTGGTACGCTCAACCACGCGCACGCCCAGTATCTGCTCCAGTTCCTTGATCTGGCCGCTGAGGGCCGATTGCGTCAGGTTCAGGTGGGCGGCGGCCAGCGTGAAGCTGCCGGTCTTGGCCAGCGCCACCAGGGCTCGCATTTGGCGCAGGCTGGGATTCATGGGGAAATCTGATAAATAAGAAGAAAAATATGATTTGTATGATATCTGAAACTATCATCTAATGCCGGCATCTAATTGGAGACATGATGAAGCTTGCCACCCTCAAAGACGGTAGCCGTGACGGCCGCCTGGTTGTCGTCAGCCGCGACCTCAAGCATTACCAGCATGTGCCGAAAATCTCGGCCACCATGCAGCACGCGCTGGACAACTGGGACTTGGTCGCGCCGCGCCTGGAAGAAATCTATGCCGCGCTGAACAAGGGCGACAGTGCCGACGCCAGGCCTTTCGATCAACAGTACTGCCACTCGCCGCTGCCGCGCGCCTATCAGTGGGCGGATGGTTCGGCCTATATCAACCACGTCGAGCTGGTGCGCAAGGCGCGCAACGCCGAAGTGCCGGCTTCGTTCTACACCGACCCGCTGATGTACCAGGGCGGTTCCGACAGTTTCGTCGGCCCGCGCGACGCCATCTACGTGCTGAGCGAAGACTGGGGCATCGACCTGGAAGCCGAGGTGGCGGTCATCACCGGCGACCTGACGATGGGCGCCACGCCGGAGCAGGCGGCCAGGGCCATCCGCCTGGTCATGCTGGTCAACGACGTTTCGCTGCGCAACCTGATCCCGAACGAATTGGCCAAGGGCTTCGGCTTCTTCCAGTCCAAGCCGGCCAGCGCCTTCTCGCCGGTGGCGGTCACGCCGGAAGAGCTGGGCGCCGACTGGGCCGACAACAAGCTGCACCTGCCGTTGCTGGTGCAGTTGAACCAGCAACCGTTCGGCAAGCCGAATGCCGGCGAAGACATGACCTTCAACTTCGCCCAGTTGGTGGCGCACGCGGCCGCGACGCGCGAGCTGGGCGCCGGCACCATCATCGGCTCCGGCACCGTGTCCAACAAGCAGGGCAGCCTGCACGGTTCCAGCATTGCCAACGGTGGCGTCGGCTACTGCTGCCTGGCCGAAGTGCGCATGTACGAGACCATCGAAACCGGCAAGCCGCAAACGCCTTTCCTCAAGTTCGACGACAGCGTGCGCATCGAGATGAACGACAAGGACGGCAACAGCATCTTCGGCGCCATCGACCAGATCGTCACCCACTACAAGGAGCGCCACTGATGAAGCTCTACACCTACTTCCGCAGCTCCGCCGCCTACCGCGTGCGGATCGCGCTCAATCTGAAAGGTATCGTCTACGACGCCGTGCCGGTGCATCTGCTGCGCAATGGCGGCGAGCAGCTGGGCGACGCTTACCGCGCCGTCAACCCGTCGTTGCTGGTGCCGGCGCTGGAAGATGACGGCAATGTGATCGGCCAGTCGCTGGCCATCATCGAATACCTGGAAGAGACGCATCCGCAAACACCGCTGCTGCCACAAGATCCGGCCGGCCGCGCCCGCGTGCGCGCGCTGGCGCTGAGCATCGCGGCGGACGCGCATCCGATTGGCAACCTGCGCGTGTTGAAATATCTGACCGGCCAGATCGGCGTGTCGGAAGAGGTGAAGCTGGGCTGGCAGCAACATTGGCTGCGCAGCGGGCTGGCAACGCTGGAGGCTCTGCTGGCGAACGACCCGCGCACCGGCCGCTACAGCCACGGCGACACGCCGACTCTGGCCGATTGCTGCCTGGTGCCGCAAGTGTTCAACGCCCAGCGCTTCAATGTGGACATGGCGGCCTATCCGACCGTGATGCGCATCCACGCCGCCTGCGGCAAGCTGCCGGCATTCCAGCAAGCCCACCCAGCGCAGCAGCCGGACGCGGAGTAAGCCCGTCATTCCGGCCGTAGAACGCATGCGATAACACAGCTCGCGAGTCCTACGGATTCCGGCCTGCGCCCACTGGTGTCCGGAATAATTTTGTTGACATAGTCTCAAAAGAGTGAAGGCTGAAGGTGCGCGATGGTTGCCCTGTCCTGTCGTCGTCGCCGATAGGCGGACATTTCAGTCTCAACGCGCTGGAATAAGGTGGCTCGCACAACGCATAAGCATTCCCACATGCTTTGCTTTGACGAGCTTTGCTGGCGATGCAGCTCGACGAGTAAGTAGCTAATGAGGGCGGTCAGTACTTGGATACGGACGGCGTTTTCGCTGCGCCCCAGGAAACGCTTGATCTTCAGGTGCTGCTTGAGCCATTTGAAAAACAGTTCGATCCCCCAGCGCTCCTTGTAGCGCTGGGCAATTTCGAGTGCCGTGCTTTGCAAATCGTTGGTGGCAAAGACGAGCGGCGCAGCGCCAGGGCGCGCCACGGTGACTCGCCGCAGTTGTTTGTCGTAGTGATTGCGCCGCCGGCCGCCGGGTGTCTTG
>NZ_WNKY01000022.1 GCF_009720825.1 Duganella radicis
CCATGGCGTTGGTGGCGGGGGGCGGCCCGATCATCTGGCGCGATAAAAACACCTGGTCCCGCCGCATGGCGGCGGGATCGCCGGCGTCCGGCATCTCGGCCTGGGCGGCGGCCAGCGCTTCGTTGACTGCCTCCGCCGCGGCAGCCGCCGCGGCGCCCAACAGGGAAGTGCGTGCTCGTGTATTGGTCATTTTACCGTCACAGTATGTCAAATTATATTGCCAAGTGTACTGGCACTGTACTGGTTTTGTCACGTAGGATAAAGCCATGAATCCCACCACAACCACCTTCACCACCCAGCGCCGCGTGAGCGACGAAACCGCCGGCATGCTGCTTGGCCTGGTCGGCGTCGCCATCTTCAGCCTGACCCTGCCCTTCACCCGGCTGGCGGTGGGTGGCGCCGAGGCCAGCGCCGGCGCCGGCCTCTCGCCGATCTTCGTCGCCCTCGGCCGCGCCCTGGCCGCGGCTGTACTGGCCGGCGCATGGCTGTTGTGGAAACGCGCCCCGCTGCCGCCACGCTCCGCCCTCCCCGCACTGGCCATGGTCGCGGGCGGCTGCGTGATCGGCTTCCCGTGGCTGACCTCGGTCGCCATGCGCACCCTGCCGGCCGCCCACGGCGCTGTACTGGTCGGCGTGCTGCCGCTGGCCACGGCCGTCTTCGCAGCCCTGCTGGGCGGCGAAAAGCCGTCCAAAGGCTTCTGGGTCATGGCGATCTTAGGCTCTGTACTGGTGGTGGGCTTTGCGCTGCGCCAGAGCGGCGGCAGTTTGCACGCGGCCGACCTGGCCATCTTCCTGGCTGTACTGGCCGCCGCCATGGGCTATGCCGCCGGCGGCCGTCTGTCGCAAACGCTGGGCGGACAGCAAACCATCTGCTGGGCGCTGGTGCTGGCCGCGCCACCGCTGCTGCCCGTGGTCGGCTGGATCAGCTGGCAGGACGCCGCGCAAATCCGCCATGCCGCCAGTGCCGCGTGGGCCGGCTTCACCTACGTGTCCGTGTTCTCGATGTTTATCGGATTCTTCTTCTGGTATCGCGGCATGGCGCTGGGCGGGGTGGCGCGGGTGGGACAAGTACAGTTGGTCCAGCCCTTCCTGTCTGTGCTGGCCGCCACCGTGGTGCTGGGCGAGGCGCTGGAATGGCAAACTGTCATCTTCGCAATTGCCGTCATCGCCGTGGTGGGCGCAGGCCGCAAAATGCAGGTAAAACGCGCCTGACACCATACAGTATCTTGATTTTGCCTCAACTGTGAGCATCCATCCCGGCAAGAGTACAATATCAGTCTCAACACATAACATAACAACCGCAACTGGAAATCCACATGTCTGTTTACGAAAAACTGAAAGCGCTTGATATCACCCTGGCGGCGCCGGCTACCCCAGCCGCCGCCTACGTCATGTACGCCCAAACCGGCAATCTGGTATTCCTATCGGGCCACATCGCCAAGCGCGCAGACGGCAGCGTATGGGTCGGCCAGCTGGGCAAGAACATCGACACCGCGGAAGGCAAGGCCGCCGCGCGCGCCATCGCCGTTGACTTGATCGGCACGCTGCAAGCGGCCGTCGGCGGCGACCTGAATCGCGTCAAGCGCATCGTCAAAGTCATGAGTCTGGTGAATTCGACCCCGGACTACACCGAACAGCATCTGGTCACCAACGGCGCTTCCGAGCTGCTGGGCGAAGTCTTCGGCGACGCCGGCAAGCACGCCCGCTCCGCCTTTGGTGTCGCTCAAATCCCGCTTGGCGCCTGCGTCGAGATCGAATTGATCGCGGAAGTCGCGTAAGAATAAAATCCCTGAGTGAGACAAGTATGAAAATCGAAAATCCAAATCCGATCCAGTGGCGCTTCGCTGAACGCGCCGAGCAGCTGCAAGCCTCCTTCATCCGCGAGATCCTGAAGATCACGCAGCAGCCAGAGATCATCTCCTTCGCCGGCGGCCTGCCATCGCCAGCCACCTTCCCGGTCGAAGAAATGAAAGCGGCCTACGACAAAGTCCTGAGCGAAAACGGCAAAGTGGCCCTGCAATACGGCCCGACCGACGGCTACACCCCGCTGCGCCAGTGGATCGCCGACTCCCTGTCCGTGAACGGCGCCAGGATCGTGCCCGAACAAATCCTGATGACCTCCGGTTCGCAGCAAGCGCTGGACCTGCTGGGCAAAGTGCTGATCGACGAAGGCAGCCGCGTGCTGGTCGAGACCCCGTCCTACCTCGGCGCGCTGCAAGCGTTCTCGGTCTACCGCCCTGAATTCAAATCGGTGGACACCGACGACCACGGCCTGGTGCCAGCGTCGATTGAAAAGGTCGCGCAAGGCGCGCGCCTGCTGTACTCCCTGCCGAACTTCCAGAACCCGACCGGCCGTTCGCTGTCCGTCGAGCGCCGCCAGGAGCTGGTGGAAACCTGCGCCCGTCTCGGCCTGCCGCTGATCGAGGACGATCCATACGGCGCCTTGAGCTACAAGGGCGCGCCATCGCCGAAGATGGTGGCCATGAACCCGGACGGCGTGATCTACATGGGTTCCTTCTCCAAGGTGCTGACCCCGGGCATCCGCCTCGGCTACGTGTGCGCCCCGCTGCCGCTGGCGCGCCGCCTGGAACTGGCCAAGCAGGCGGCCGACCTGCACACTTCGCAGCTGACCCAGATGGTGGTGCACGAAGTGGTGAAGGACGGTTTCCTGGACCAGCACATTCCGAAAATCCGCACCCTCTACGGCGATCAGTGCCAGGTCATGCTGGACGCGATGGCGCAGCACTTCCCGGCCGGTGTCGAGTGGACCAAGCCGGAAGGCGGCATGTTCATCTGGGTCACGCTGCCGAAGCACATCGACGCCATGAAGCTGCTGGACGAAGCGATCGCGCAGAAGGTGGCCTTCGTGCCAGGCTCGCCGTTCTACGCCAACGAACCGGCCACCAACACCCTGCGCCTGTCGTTCGTGACGGTGCCGCCGGAACGCATCCGCCACGGCATTGAAGTGCTGGGCAAACTGATCGCCGCCAAGATCTAAAACGGCCTACGTGGGCGGCGCTCGCCGCCCACAAAAATACAACAGCGCCAAAAGTGACTTTATCACCAATAGTCACAAAAACCGCGCAATCCTTTAACATCCCGCCAACATTCCTTACACCATTAGGCGCTAGTCTGGCTGCGGCCTGATAACACCGAGACAATACTCAAAAAAACATCGGATATTTTTCCCCCGACAAGCGTTGCAACGGGGTATGATTTGAACGGATAGTCACTTTCAAGTCAGGCCAGCCTTTGTTGAAACGCGCACCCATCACCCCCGCTTGCCCCCTCCGTTGCCCACCCGCGCAACTGACGACTCACGCCAACGCAACCCACCCGGTTAAAGGCGCACCGCAATGAATCCAGGAAGTCTGAGTTATGCCACGCGGCGCGATGCCGCCATCTTAATCGTTGACGACGCACCGGAAAATCTTGGCGCGCTGCGCAAGATGATGGTCCAGCAGGGCTATCAGACGTTTGTGGCGACCAGCGGCGAACGCGCGTTGAAAATCGCCCGCCGCGTGCATCCCGACCTGATCCTGCTCGACATCATGATGCCGGGGATGGACGGCTACGAAACCTGCCGCCAGCTGAAAAGCCAGTCGGCCACGCAGCGCATCCCCATCATCTTCATGAGCGCGCGCACCGATACCGAAGATGTGGTGGCGGGCTTCGACATCGGCGCGGTCGACTACATCGGCAAGCCACTGCGTATGGCGGAAGTGTGTGCGCGCGTGCGCACGCAGCTGCAAATCCGCAGCAAGAGCGAGACGCATGAGGAACAGGCCGAGCGCCTGCGCACCATCGTCAACAACATGGCCGAGGGCCTGCTGATCTTCGAAGCCGATGGCCGCATCCAGATGACCAATCCGGCCTGCGACAAATACCTGGGCTACCAGCTGGAGCCGCTGGCCGGCCGCAGCATCCACGACCTGCTCAACCCCCTGGTGGCGCAGGAATACCTCGACTACTTTGCCCGCTACGCGGCGGCGCCACAGACGGCGCACAACCACGGCACGCGCGAAGTCATCATCCGCCACCGTAACGGCAGTTCGGTGTGCATGGACCTGACCTTGACGCCGATGTACCTGCGCCAGCCGCTGTTCATCGGCCTGCTGCACGACATCACGCACCACAAGCAATCGGAAGACGCTTTGCAGCGCGCCGCCATGGTGGACCCGCTGACCAAGATCGCCAACCGCCGCCACTTCGATTCCTTCCTGGAGAAGGAATGGCAGCGCGCCATGCGCAGCGGCTTGCCTTTGTCGCTGGTGGTGCTGGACGTCGACCACTTCAAGCTATACAACGACACGCTGGGCCACCCGGCCGGCGACGCCTGCTTGCAGCAGGTGGCGCAAGCCATCGCCTCGCACGCGCTGCGGTCGACCGACCTGGCGGCGCGCTACGGCGGCGAGGAATTCGTGTTGCTGTTTGCGGAAACCGACGGTGATTCGGCCTACCTGCTGGCCGAGTCGATCCGCGCGCATATCGAATCGCTGCAAATTCCGCATCCACGTTCGACCACGTCGGCCTGGCTGACGGTGAGCATCGGCGTAGCGACCATCCATCCACACCAGTTGGATAACACCGAGTCGCTGTTCGTGGCGGCCGACCGCGCCATGTACCTGGCCAAGGAAGGCGGCCGCAATCAGGTGCAAGCCACCAAGACCAGCGGCGCCTCGCTGGCCGCCGTCAAGGCAATGGCGATGCGCTAGAGCTGTTCCGGGTAGCCGGTGATATCGGCGATTTGCTGGTACATCGGTTGCAACTGCTGGTACATCTTGAGGTAGACGCGCCGGTATAGCTGGTCGTAGATTTTCTGGTTGGCGGCGATCGGATGGAACACGCGGCCGGGACGCGTCATGGCGCGGGTAGCGGTGTCGAAGTCCTTGTGCAGGCCCAGGCCGGCGGCGATGGCGATCGCCGCGCCCAAGCCGGAGGTTTCGTAGACATGCGCGCGCGCTGCGGGCAGGCCAAAGATGTCGGCCGTCAGCTGCATCGCAGCGTCGCTTTGCGAGCCGCCGCCGGCGATGCGCAATTCGGTCACCGTCACGCCGCTGCGCTTTTCGATGCGCTCCTTGCCTTCCCTCAGCGCATACGCCAGACCTTCGAGGATCGCCCGGTACATATGGGCGCGCGTGTGAACGTCGCCAAAGCCGATCATGGCGCCCTTGGCCTCCGGGCCGGGAATGCGGATGCCAGGACTCCAGTAAGGTTGCAGCATCAGGCCCATGGAACCGGGCGGCACTTCGTTCACCAGTTGATCGAACATTGCTTCCGGCGCCATGCCCTGCCGCGCGCCAGCCATCTGCTCCAGATGGCCGAACTGCTCCTTGAACCAGTTCACCATCCAGTAGCCACGGAAGATCTGCACTTCGGTGCTGTAAGCGCCCGGAACAGCCGCCGGATAAGGCGGTATGAAGGGCGTCACCTCGACATATTTTTTGCTGGTGGTGTTGATGGTGGCCGTGGTGCCGTAGCTCAGGCAGGCGATGTGCGGCTCAAGGCTGCCGGCGCCGATCACCTCGCAGGCCTTGTCGGCGGCCGCGACCACCAGCGGCGTGCCTTGCGGGATGCCGGTCGCTTCGGCAGCGGCGGCGGTGATGGAGCCGATCACCGTGCCCGGCGCCACCAGCTCCGGCAGCATGTCGGCGCGGACTTTCAGCGCCTCCCATTTCCAGTCGCGCGCACCGGCCCATTTGTGGCGCTTGTAGTCGAACGGCAGGTAGGCGACTTGCGATCCGGTCGAATCGACGTGGCGTCCGCACAGGCGGTAGTTGAGGAAGCCGGACAGCAGCAGATATTTGTGCGTCCGCGCCCAGATCTGAGGCTGCTGTTCGGCGATCCAGTTGATCTCCGCTTCGCGACGGAAGTATTCGATGGTGTCGCTCACGCGCGCGACCTTGAACGCGGTACGCCACCACCAGCTAAGCGGCCTTTGCTTGCCTACGCGGCGTTGATCCAGCCAGGTGATGGCGGGACGCAGCGCTTTGCCGTCACGATCCAGATTCACCACCGTGCCGCGCTGGGTGGTGACGGCCACGCCTTTGACGGCGCTGCGCGGGATATCGGTGGATTGCCAGAGCTGCTGGCAGGCGGCGCATACCGCGTCCCAGTAACCGTCAGCATCGTGTTCGGCCCAGCCGGGGTGCTCGGAGAAATAAGCTTGCAGGTGGATCTGCGACTTGGCGGCAAGGTTGCCGTTCAAGTCGAACAGCAGCGCGCGCACGCTTTGCGTGCCGTTGTCGATGGAAAGCAGATATTCGTGTCTCATGATCGTTTTGGTAGATTGTAATGCGCGGCCCACAGGGCCAGATAGTCCGACTCGCCGGCGGCCCAGCGCTCGTCACTCCAGCCGAGTTCCGGCTGGCAGATGGCGCGGATGCGCGGCATGACATCGATACCGCCGCCACGCAGCTGAATGCCGATGCGGGTACGGCGCAGCAGCAGGTCCTCCAGCTTGCACACGTCTTCATGACGCGCCGCCCAGCGCAGCTGCGCCCAGATGGTTTCTGTGCCGGGTATGCATGCCAGTTCGCCTTCATGCGCGGCGTCGACCAGTGCCTGCGCCGCCGCGCCATAGCGCCCTTGCAGGCGCAGCGCCTGGCCGGGCGGCAGAGCGGTCGTGTAGCGCAGCGGCGGCGTGGCGGCGAACACCGGCAGCGGCGTCAGTTGGCCTTGCAGTTCAGGGAGCCGCGTAGCCGCCAGTTTGAGTGCATCCAGCGCGATCACACGGAAGGTGGTCAGCTTGCCGCCGGTGACAGTGAGCAGGCCGTGTTCCAGCCAAAGCGCGTGGTCGCGCGTTTCCCTGGATGGATCGGCCTTGCCGCTATCGATGACCGGACGCACGCCGGCGTAGGTGGCGATGATATCGTCGTCGGTCAGATTCAGTTGTGGAAACTGGGCGTGCAAGGCCGCCATCAGATAATCGCACTCAGCGCGCGTGATGGCCGCTTCGCGCGACAAGTCGTCAGCATGATCGACATCGGTGGTGCCGACCAGCGTGACGCCCTCCCAGGGATACGCGAACACCGGGCGGCCATCGGCGGGATGCATCAAACTGATCGCCTGCGCCAGCGGCAGCCGCCACGCCGGCAACACCAGATGACTTCCCCGCAAAGGCCGCAGTCGCCGCCCCGGCGCCCCCGCAGCCCCGCCTCCGCTCTGGCCACCCTGCGAGGCGCGCAAACGGTCAGCCCACGCACCGGTGGCGCTGATCACCAACCGTGCGCGCACCTCGTGCTGCGCCCCGCTGAGACCATCGCGCAGCAGCACACCGTGCACCTCCCCGCCATCCTCGTCGCGCAGCAGCGCTTCGACGGCCATGTAGTTCATCGCAACGCCGCCGTGCTGGCGCGCCTCCTGCAACACACGCAGCACCAGCCGCGCATCATCCGTTTTGGCATCCGTGTAGACCATGCCACCCTGGAGACCATCCGTGGCAATGTTCGGCGCCATCGCCATGAACGCATCGCGCTCAAAGTAATGCCGTCCGCGCTGCCCCGCCATCCGGTCATAAATCGCCAGGCCAAGCAGAAACGCCCGCTTGCCAGGCTTGCGCCCAACATAATCACCAAACGCAAAACTCTGCGGCTCCACCAGGCCCGCCGCCTGACGCAGCAAATGCTCGCGCTCATGCACCGACTCGCGTGTCAGCGCAAATTGCCCTTCCTTCAAATAGCGCAAGCCGCCATGCACCAGCTTTGAAGACCTGCTCGACGTCCCCCAGGCAAAATCGCGCTGCTCCACCAACAAGGCGCGCAAACCACGCCGCGCCGCCTCCAGCAAAATCCCCGCGCCCGTGATGCCGCCACCGATCACGATCGCATCCCAAGGCCCGGCAGACACCTCGCGCCCGCTCATGGCAGCAGCTTCCCCGGATTCATGATCCCCTGCGGATCGAGATGCTCGAACAAAGCGCGCAAAGACGACATCCCCAACCGCCCCTTCTCCGCCGCCAGATACGGCGCATGATCCGCCCCCACGCCATGCTGATGGCTGATCGTTCCACCATTCGACACAATCGCCATGGAGGCCGCATTCTTCAACGCCTTCCAGCGCGCCAGATCCGATTCATACTCCCCCGCCAGCCGATACACAAAGGTCGTATAAACACTGGCGCCCTGCGCATACAGATGCGACAAGTGCGTGTACGTGTGAACCTGCTCGCCAAACTGGCCCAGCGCCGCAACGGCGGCACCTTCCACCGCCCGCATCATGACCTCCACGCGCGGCCAGTCCACCGCCGTCTCCACCGTATCGATGGCATAACCATGCGACCACGCCGCGTTACGCAGATACACATTGCGGAAGCGGTTCTGCTTCCACTTCTCGCCCATGTAGCGGCCCACGTGCACGCCACCATGCGGCGAAGTCAGTACCAATGCCTCGCGCAAAGCCGCGCGCACCAGCGACTTGCGGCCACTCACGCCGATCATCAACATGCATTTGCCCTCCTTGCAACCGCGCAGCGACAGATATCCTTCCAGCAGCGAGATCAGCTTCTTGTGGCCCGCCAGCGCCAGCATGGTGGTGGTCTCCAGCGCATTCGACAAGCGCAGCATGGACAGCGCCAATCCGGCCTGCACGATCTGCCGCACCGCCGTTTCCGCGGCAGCCCAATCGGGAAAGAACACCGCATGAAACGCCTCATAGGCCGGCGCTGGCGTCACCCGCACGGTGGCCTCGGTCAGAATGCCCAGCCGTCCCTCGGAGCCCAGTACCATCTCACGCAAATCCGGCCCCGCCGCCGATGCCGGAAAGGTCGGCAAATGCAGCGTACCCAAAGGCGTCTCCACCGACCCGCCACGGAACATCTGCTCAATGCGCCCATAACACAAGGACTGCTGGCCCGACGAGCGCGTGGCGACCCAGCCGCCCAGCGTGGAATACTCAAACGACTGCGGGAAATGCCCCAGCGTGTAGCCGCGCGCCCGCAACTGCGCCTCCAGGTCCGGCCCCAGCACACCGGCGCCAAACGTCGCCAGCTGCGATTCCGTATCCAGATACAGCAACTGCCGCATGCGCGTCATGTTCACCGTCAGCGACGGCGCGCCGGCCGGCGCCGTCAAGTGTCCCGCCACGCTGGTGCCGCCGCCCTGCGGTATCAAAGCCACGCCATACTGCTGCGCATAATCGATCAGGTCACGCACATCCTGCGCGCTTTCCGGATAGGCCACGCCATCCGGCGCCGTGCCGATCACCCCATAGCGCAGGCGCAGCCAGTCCGGCAAACTCTGGCCCAGCGCATTGCGCAACCGGACCTCGGGCGCCGTATCGATCAGCCGATGCGCCGGCAGACGCGACTCCGCAATCTGCGCGCATGCCTGTCCGAACGCCGCATCCGCCACCGGCTTGCCGCTGCCAATGCCTTGCCGCAGAAAGGCCAACGCCTCCGCGCTCAGCGCAAATTCGACCGACTCGTCACCCCAACCGTTCCAACGTTTCATTGTTTTGTTCTCTTCCTGATGGCGCTATACTGGTTTTTATTCACCACTTGAGATTAAAACAATGCCGCCCGCCGGTATTGCGCATTCATGACATCTGCCTTGTTCGATCATGCCAACCGCGTCGCCGGCTCGTATTTGCAGCCTTTGCTGGAAGCCGCCGCCCAGCGCGGCGTGAGCGCGCAAGCGCTGGAACAAGCCGCCCGGCTCCCGGCCGGATCGCTGGAGCCGCTGCCGGAATCCCTACCCGCCGACTACTACGTACGCCTGCTCGACATCGGTGCCAAACTGGCCAACGATCCCCACTTTGGCCTGCACGTGGGTCAATGCGTCAAGCTGGGCACCTACACCGTGTACGGCCTGATTTTGCTGAGCTGCCGCGACTTCGGCCAGGTATTTGAGCAGACCATGCGCTACGAGCAGCTGGCCCACGACCTTGGCCGCTCCAGCATCACCATCGAAGACGAAATCGCCTGCTACAGCTGGCACAGTAACTACAGCAACGCGCAGCGCCACCTGGTGGACAGCGTATTCTCCGGCATCCGCGTTTTCAGCAACTGGCTGGCCGGAATCACTCTGCCCGCCAACGAACTGCGATTGACGCACGATGGCGGACCGCCCGAACTGCGCGAGGAATACGTACGCGTGCTGGGCGACATGCCCATCTTCGGCGCCGACAGCAATACCGCCAGCTTCAACGCCGCCATGCTGACGTGGCCTGTGCCGAACGCGGACGTCAGCCTTTATCCGGTACTGCAACAGCACGCGGAGCAACTGCTGCAACAGCGCAGCGCCATTCAGCCACCGGCCATCACGCAGCAAGTGCATGCGGCCATCGTCGCCAATCTGGCGCACGGCCAGGTGCGGCTGGCCTCCATTGCCGACGCATTGAAACTGTCGCCGCGCACCTTGCAGCGCAAGCTGAGTGAAGCCGGCGCCACCTTCCAGCAAGTGCTGGACCAGGCGCGCTTCGCGCTGGCCAAGGACTATTTGCGTCGCTCGGAACTTAGCCTGATCGATATCGCCTTCCTGCTCGGCTACCAGGAGCAGAGCGCCTTCAATCACGCCTTCAAGGAATGGGCCGGCGTCAATCCGGGCGCCTACCGCAACAGCTGAACGGCTTATTTCTCAGCCACAGCCTTCATCTGCGACAGCCCGCTCTCAAACGCCGGGCCGATCATGCTGTCCATGCTGACGAAGATGGTCATCAGCTTGGCGATGTAGTCGGTTTTGCCGGACATGGTCCAGCTCACGGTGGTGGTGTCACCCTTCTGGTCCAGCACAAAATCGGTCTGCGCGGTGGACGCCATCGGCGTCAGGAAATCCAGCTTGATGCCGACCTTGGCCGGCGTCAGGCTGGTGACTTCCATGCGGCCGGAGCCCACATCCTTGTTGCCCTGCCAGGAATAGACCGCGCCCAGATCCCTGGGCGCACCGCTGAAATTGCGCGTCATCGCCGGGTCCAGCTTTTCCCATGGTGACCACTGCGGCCAGTTATGAAAATCGCTGATCAGCGGCTGGATCTTTTCCGGCGGCGCCTTGATGGCGATGCTGCGCGTGACACTGTAAGTAGCTGGCTGCAACGCCGCCACCGCCAGCACAATCAGGATCAGCACAGACAAGCCTACGATGATTTTCTTGAACACGGTGTTCTCCTTTTATGGATTGCGCACCAGCCGCACCGGCAGCTGATCCGGCGTCATGGTGAAGGTAAAGCATTCGCGTGCGGCCGGTGCTCCGGGCACACGCTCGAGCGTGAAGTGCCGCGCCAGCATGGACATCGCCATCTTGATCTCGGCCATGGCCAAGTAACGCCCCGGACAGAAACGTGGTCCGCCTCCAAACGGGAACAGCTTGCGCCCCGGGTCATCACCCTGCGTGCTCACGCCTTCCAGCCAGCGCTCCGGCAGGAAGCGCTCCGGCTGTGCCATGTCGTTCTCGCGCTCGGACGAATGGCGCAACAGCATGAAGATTACCGTCCCCGCCGGCACAGCCAGGTCGCCCAGCATCGTGTCCTGATTGGTTTCCGCCGCCATGAACGGCGCCACCGGCTTGAGGCGCATGGCTTCGCGCGTGGCGGCATCGATGTATTTGAGCTGATCGAGCAGATGGTAATCGTCCAGCACCACGCGCTCGCCCAGCACCTGCCTGGCTTCCTGCGCCATGCGCGCCGCCGCCGGTGGATGATCGCCCAAAAACGCCAGCAGCCAGCCCATGGTATTGGAAGTGGTGTCCTCGCCGGCAAACACCATGGTGATGGCATTGCCGATCACCTCCGCATCGGTGAAGCCGGAATCCGGCTCGTCGCGCGCCACGATCAGCGCTTCCAGCATATTGGCGGGCTTCTGGCGCAAGGCTGGATTCTGCGCGATGCGCTGGCGCGCGTCGGCGATAAAGCCGGCAATCGCTGTCTGGATGCGCGCCGATGCCGCTGTGGCCTCGTGGTCCTGCGCGCGTTTCAGCACGGGTACCCGCCAGTAGGCGAACGGTGTGGTGAGACGGCGCGCCACCAATTTGAACAGGAATTCGATATCGCGCTGTAGCGGATGCTCTTCCAGCTCCAGCGTATTGATGTCCTGTCCCATCGCCAGGCCGATGGTGACGTCCAGCGTGTAAGCCTTCAAGTCGCGCAGCAGGTCGACCGGCTGGCCGGCGGCGATGGCGCGCTCCCAGCGCAGACGCAAGCGCTCCGTCATCGCCGCCAGCGTGGGGAAGAAGTTATGGATCACCTCCGGCGTCAGTGCCCGCATCACCAGTTTGCGCTGACGGCGCCAGTCTTCGCCCTCCGCGGTGAACAGGCCGCGCGTGCCGACTTCATTCAGCATGTCAGCCGAGCGGGTCGAGCGGCGTATCACGTCCGGCCGGTCGCGCAACAGCGTCGCGATCAGGTCACGGTCGGCGGTGGCCAGCATCTGCCGGCGCATGATGCGGAAGCGGTACAGCGGGCCATACTCGCGTGCCCAGCCTTCCATCACCAGATGAAAAGGCCGGGCGCGGATATCGCGTACATTGCCGAAAAGCGGGCGGCCCTTGGGGCCCGGCAGGTCGGCGATACGACGCGGCGATGGCGCCATGCCGGGTTTAAGCTCCATGATGTCTTTTTCTCGGGTCAGCATATAATCATCTCCAAATGTTGACGATATACTCACTCGCCGGAGGAAGCAATGCTGTCGCACGTTTATGTGGGAATTAACAACTTCGAGGAGGCGCTGCCGTTCTACAGCGCGCTGATGACGGAACTGGGCGCGCGCCAGCGCTTCGTCGACGCGCACCGGCCATGGGCCGCGTGGCAGCCGGCCGAAGGCGCGCGGCCGCTGTTCATCATCGGTGCGCCATACGACAACCAGCCCGCAAGCTGCGGCAACGGCCAGATGCTGGCGCTGATGGCAACGTCAAGGGAAATGGTGGACCGCGCCTATGCGGCGGCGCGGGAGCATGGCGGCGCCTGTGAAGGCGCGCCAGGACTGAGGCCGCAGTATCACGCCAACTATTACGGCGCCTACTTCCGCGACCCCGAGGGGAATAAACTGTGCGTCGTCTGCCACGACGCACCAGCAGCTTAGGCCAAGGCTTCCCTGGCCGCTTCTTCGGGCGTCAGCCCTTCGTAGAACTGGTCGGTGAACCACTCGACCTGTTCTTCAATGTGTTCCTGCGCCTGCTGCTGCGTGGCGCCGCCCTTGACCAGGAAACCCTCCACTTCGATACACCAGTTAATCAGCTCCAGGGTTTCCGGGTCCAGCTCTTCTTTTTTCTTTGCCATGATAATGCTCCTTACTTCTCGGGGTACAGCACTACCTGCAGGTAGTTGTTCGTATCAAAGTAGCGCTGCGCGGCCTGTTTCAGGTCCGCCACGGTCAGGCCGTTCACGCGCGACTCGTACGTCAGTATATCCTCTGGGTTGTTATTGTTGAAGAAGGCGTTTTGCAGGGACGCCATCCAGTAGCCATTCTCGCGCATGCCCTTGCGGTAGTTCTTGATCCACGCCGCCTTGACCTTGTTGAGATCCGCCTCCTCCACGCCGTCCTGCTTGATCTTCTCGATCTCGGCAAAGGTGGCGGCCAGCACCTTGTCCACGTTCTCCGGCGCGCACGGCAGGCTGGCGTTGATGCTGTAGTTCCCGTACGGGATGCGGTTCATGGAACCGCTCATGCCGCCACTGTACATCGCGCCCATCTTCTCGCGCAGGGTTTCAATCAGCTTGATATTCATGACCTCCACCAGCGCCTGCAAGCGCATGCGCGCGGCGCGCGAGTATTCCACCTCGCCTGTGAAGGACAGCGAGATGGTGCTCTTCGGCTCCGAGCCCGCGTGCACCTCTTTCTTTACCACGCCCTTGATCGGGCGCACGCCTTCGTCCTTGAAGGCGACCGGGATCTCGCCCACCGGCAGGCTGGCGAGATAGGTGGCGATCAGCGGCTTGATCTTCTCCACCTCGAAACTGCCAATGATGAAGAAGGTGAAGTCGCGCGCGCTCGACATGCGGCTGCTGTAGATATCGAGCACGCGGTCCAGCGCCAGTTGGTCGAAATCGGCCGGCCTGGCGGCGCGTAGCACGCGCGGATTGTTGTTGTACAGGGTGGCGGTGACGGTGTCATAGAACACCGACTCCGGCCGCGCCAGATTGTTCTGCGCCAGTTCGCGCTGGCGATCCACATAGGCCGTATAAATGGCGGCATCCTTGCGCGGCTGCGTCATTTGCAGGTAGACCAGTTGCAGCATGGCTTCCACGTCCGTGCTGCCAGAGCTGCCGCCCACCGATTCGTTGAGCGAGCTGACACTGGCGCTGGAACTGACGCTCTTGCCGGCCAATACCTTCACCAGATCGTTCGGCGTGTAATTCAGCACGCCCATCTGGCCGACGATGCTGCTCGCATAGTGCGCGGCAAAGACATCACTGTCCGGCAGCAGCGACCAGCCGCCGTAGCGCAAGCCGCCGAGGATCACCTGATCGTTATTGAAGTCGGTCGGTTTCAGCACCACCTTCACGCCATTGCTCAGCGTGAGCTCCGTGGTGCCGATCTTGTCGTTGACCTTTTCGCTGACGATGCCGCCAGCCTTGGGCAGCTTGGGCATCAGCTGCGATGCATAGACCTTGTCTTCCAGCGGCTTGACGGCGATCTTTTCAGCGGAGCTGGCGGTGGCCAGCAGTTCGTCGGCCTTCGGCTGCACAACGCCCGGCTTGTCGACGCCAGTGTAGATCACCAGCTTGCTCTGGTTATGCGGAATGGCGGCGCGCACGGCGGCGTTCACCTCCTCCAGCGTAATGCCCGGTATCAGCTCGGCGGCATAACGGTATTCCGCCGCCGTGCCGGGAATCGATTCCTGCTCCAGGAAATTGCGGATGTATTCCGCCGCATAGCCGGACGAATCGGATTTATCGCGCTCGTTGTACATGCGTTCGTAGTTGCGCAGCATGCCCTTCTTGGCGCGTTCCACTTCCGCCGCGCTAAAACCGTACTGGCGCGCGCGCTGGTCTTCCTGCACCAGCGCATTGATGGCCGGCGTGGCGCCGCCCTTGCCCAGCACCGCGCCTGCGCCGAAGGAGCGGTAACCGCGCACGATCTTGTTCATGCCGCTGCCGCCTTGCAGGAACGGCGGATTGGCCTGTTGCGTCAACTCGTACATGCGCTGGCTGAGGATAAAGCTGTACATGCCCTCGATCAGCTTCTGGCGATAGTCGGCAACCGTTTCACCGGCCGGCCACGATTGGATCGGATAGCGGATGTAGACCGTGTTGGCGCTGACTTCCTTGTCGGTGAAGACAATGCCTTCCGACTCCTCACGCTCCGCAATCTTCGCGTATTCGCGCGGGCGCGGGTTGGCTGGATTTTTAAGCTTGGTGAAGTGCTGTTCGATCAGGCGCTGCGCGTCGGCCGGCTCGATATCGCCCACCACCACCACCGCCATCAGGTCCGGACGATACCAGTCGTGGTAGAAGCGCTTGATGGCGTCGTATGTGAAGGTCTTGAGGATATCCTCTTTACCGATCGGCATGCGCTCGGCGTAGCGCGAGCCGTTCAGCACCTTGGGCAGCACCACTTTGTTCATGCGGTCGTCCACGCCTTTACCGAGGCGCAGCTCTTCCAGCACGATACCGCGTTCGCTGTCGATATCCGCATCGTTGAAGGACAAGCCGTGCGCCCAGTCTTCCAGCACCTGGAAGCCCTGCTCCACGATTTCCTTTTTATCGGTCGGTATCGGCAGGATGTAGACGGTTTCGTCGAAGCTGGTGTAGGCGTTGAGGTCCGCGCCGAATTTCACGCCGATCGACTGCAAATACGATACCAGCTCGTTACGCTTGAAATGCGTGGAACCGTTGAAGGCCATGTGTTCGGTGAAGTGGGCCAGTCCTTGCTGATCCTCGTCTTCCAGGATCGAGCCCGCCTTGACCACCAGCCGCAACTCCAGTTTTTTCTCCGGACGGCCGTTGCTCTGGATGTAATAGGTCAAACCGTTGGCCAATTTGCCAACTTTTACCTGCGGCCCCACGGGGATTTTGTCACTGAGCTTAAGATCGCCGGCTAGCGCCGGGAGCGTGCAGGCCAGAAGCGCGGCGCCGCACAGGGTACGCAGGGTAATCAACTTCGTCTCCGGATGCTTGGATTTTTAGAGAATAGCTACCATACACTGAAATCCTTCATTTGGGCTAAAATCCTCGCTGCCTGCCGCTTGGCAGGTAACAACAACGTCTTCGGGGCGGGGTGTAATTCCCCACCGGCGGTAAAGTTACACAACGAAGCCCGCGAGCGCAAATGCGCAGATCTGGTGCAATTCCAGGGCCGACGGTTAAAGTCCGGATGAAAGAAGATGTGCGCTGTACGTATCCTGCTGCCCGAGCCATCGGAGCGGCCGGCTGCGCGTATTCGCTTGCCCTGTCGCGTTCCTATTTTATTCAGGAGCGTTCCTCATGTTTGACCAATCCGCAATATCCCCCTATTCCCTGGTATCCGACGATCTGCAAGGCCGTATCCACGCCGCGCTGCACGCCATGCGCGCCGGCGTGCCGGTCATCCTGCTGGATGACTTCGACCGCGAAAACGAAGCGGACCTGATCGTCGCCGCCGAAAAAATGACCGTGCAGACCATGGCAATGATGATCCGCGAATGCAGCGGTATCGTGTGCCTGTGCCTGAGCGCCGACAAGGTGCGCGAGCTGGAATTGCCGATGATGGCTGCCAATAACGGCAGCCGCTATGGCACCCCGTTCACCGTGTCGATCGAGGCGCGCGAGGGCGTGACCACCGGCGTGTCGGCGGCCGACCGCGTGACCACCATCCGCGCGGCGACGGCGGCCGATGCCAGGCCGTCGGATCTGGTGCATCCGGGTCACGTGTTCCCGCTGCGCGCCACACCGGGCGGCGTATTGGCGCGCAAAGGCCATACCGAGGGTTCGGTGGACCTGGCCACCATGGCCGGCCTGAATCCATCGGCCGTGCTGTGCGAGCTAATGAACCCGGACGGCACCATGATGCGCGGCGCGGATATCGAGCGCTTCGCTGAACTGCATCAGATGCCTATCCTGACCATCGCCGAGATGATCGAGTGGCGTAAGAAGCATGGTGTCTAAACCGGCCTGGCGAGCTTGATGTAGCGGTACACCAGCAGCAAGGCGCCCGCGTATGTCGCCGCAATCAGCGTGAACGCCAGCGGCAGGCGCAGCGCCCACTGTGGCGCGATATGCATCACAGTGCCCATCATCGCCACGCCGACCAAAGCGCCGATCTGCCGGTTGGCGTTCAGCGCGGCGGCGGCGCTGTTGGCGTTGGCCTTGCCGGCCACCAGCATCACGGTGGCCGTCATGCCCGGGATCGCAATCCCGATCGCGACATTCATCACCACCGCCGCCGTCACCAGCAGCCAGTAAGGCGTCTCGGGGCGCAGCCCGACCAGCATCAACACCGCCATCGCCAATCCCGCCATCAGGCCATACAGCATTGGCGGCCGGGTGCCGACACGCGCCGTAATCCGGCCGGAAGTCAGATTACCGATGGCGAAAGCAGCCATCATCGGTATCAGCCTGACGCCCGTTTGCAGCGCATCCGCACCGCCCTGCTGAATGAATAAACTCAGCAGGAACAACTGGCCGAACACCGCAAAGTTGATTAAAAAGCCAACCCCATTGGCTGCCGCAAATGCCGGCGTCTCAAACAAAGCCTTGGGCAGCAAGGGATGCGCGCCGGTGCGCTCGCGCCGCACCAGCAGCAATGCCGCGACCACGGCCAGCACGCCAGCAGCCAACACTTGCACCGACGCCCATCCCAGCACCGGCCCTTCGATCAGCACAAAACTCAGCGCCGCCAGCGCCGCCACGCCCAGCGCGTGGCTCAACATGGACAAATCGCGCTCATGACGCGCCGTGGCCGGCGCCAGCACCTGCGTCAGCACGATGCCGAGCAAGCCAATCGGCACATTCACCCAGAACACGCTGCGCCAGCCAAATTCGTGCACCAGCAGGCCGCCCACCAGCGGACCGGCCGCCGACGAGCAGCCTACAATCGCCGACCACGTACCCAGCATGCGCGCCCGCGTAGCCTGATCCTCATAGGCATGCGTCAGCAGGCTCAAAGAACTCGGCATGAACAAGGCCGCACCGGCGCCTTGCAGCAGCCGCGCAGCGATCAAGGCATGGCCGCTCGGCGCCAGCGCGCACAGCACCGAACCAAGTATGAACACACTCAAGCCTCCCTGATACACCGTCTTGGGGCCGAAGCGGTCCGCCAGCGCGCCGCCCGCCATCAGCAGCGCGGCAAAGGTCAAGGTGTAACCGTCCACCACCCAAACCAGCCCGGTGAGCGGCACCGACAGGCTGACCGAAATGTCGGACAACGCGGTATTGACGGCGGTGACGTCGATCATCGCCATCACAAAGCCGATGGCCAGCGTCATCAGCATCAATAAAGGAGGTACGTGCCTTGCCGGCACGGCGGCGGTCGTGGAGGTATTCATGCCTTCATGGTAGGCCGCTTGCATGATGCAGTAAATACGCATAACATCAGCACTCTGATGCAAAAATGCATCTGCCTGGAGACCATTATGGACTGGGATAACGCCCGCATCTTCCTCGCCATCTACCGCAAAGGCACGTTGCGCTCCGCCGCCGCGCTGCTCGATATCGACCAGGCCACGGTCGGCCGCCGCCTCAACGCGCTGGAAACCTCGCTCGGCGCGCGCCTGTTCCTGCGCACGCCGTCCGGCTACATGGCCACGCCGGCAGGCGAACTTGCTGTCAGCGCGGCCGAGAAGATGGAGCACGCCGCCTTGCAGTTCCAGCGCGAGATGCAGGGCATCGACAACCGCCTTTCCGGCGTGGTGCGGGTGACCACCTCCGACACCATGGCCGCGCACTTCGTCATCGCCGCCATGCAACGGTTGCATGTGCAGCATCCGGATATCCGCATCGCGCTCAGTACCAGCACCGCCATCACCAGCCTGACGCGGCGCGAGGCCGATCTGGCGGTACGCACGCTCAAGCCCACCAGCCCGGACCTGATCTCGCGCCACCTAAGCAAACGCAGCATGGGCCTCTACGCCACGCCGGGTTACATCAAAGCGCGCGGCATGCCGGAACCGGGCAACGGGCTGGCCGGGCACGACATCGTGATCTACCAATCTGCGGTGGCGCCGCGCCATCAGGAGAAGATCTGCCTTGAACCGGTGCACAACGCGCGCGTGGCGATGGAGGTCAACAGCGGACTGGCTATGATCGAAGCCGCGCGGCTCGGCATGGGCGTGGCCGAACTGCCCTGCCACATGGCCGACGGCGACAAGCGGCTGGTGCGCATCTGGCCGGAACGGGTCGACCACTACGACGTGTGGCTGGTGATGCACGCCGACTTAAGCCGCAGCGCCCGCGTGCGGGCGGCCGCCGACGCCATCATCGCCAGCTTCCCGGACAAGTAGCGTGCTCCTGCCCAGGCCACGACGGTGCTAATATGCCAACATGAATACGCAAGCATCCACACTTGGCATCCTGCAAAGACTGCACCAAGGCGCTGTCGCCTGGCTGCACGGTTGGTGGCGGCTGCTGCATTTCGCGGTGCTAATGTTTTCCATGGCGCTGACGCCGGCCAGCTATGGCCGCGCCAATCGTCCGGTGCTCGCCCGCCACCTCGTGGCGGACACGGTGCCCAATCTGGCGTGGTACGGCGTGCTGTCGGCGCTGGTGAGCCTTGTGCTGATACGCATTGTGGTGGTGACGTCGCAGAGTTACGGCCTGTCGCGCTTTGCGCTGGAGATGGTGGTACGGGTGCTGGTGCTGGAATTGATACCGCTGACCGCCGCCGCTTTCGTCGCCCTGCGCACCACCCTGCCAGCAGGACTGGAACTGGCGCAGCGCCGCCATGCGGCCGGCACGGCCAGCGGCAGCGAGCTGCATCGCGAATTTTTCCCGCGCGTGGTTGCGAGCATTTTTGCGGTGTGGATGCTGGCGGCGGCCAGTTGCGTGCTGACGCTGATCCTGGCCTATCTGTCGCTGTATGGCTTTACACCATGGGCGCTGGCTGGTTACACGCGCGTGGTCGGGCAGGTGTTCAATCCCGCGGTCACGCTGATACTGGTGCTGAAGATTGTATTCTTCAGTTTTGCGGTCGGGTTGATTCCGATGGCGACCTCCACGCGCATCTCGCACGGCCTGTCGGACATGGTCCGGGTGTTTGGCGTGATGCTGCTGATCGAGGTCGCATCGCTGATGGGTAATTACTACTGATATGACAGAACAGAACAACGAAGCCGCGCCGGTACGCAATGCCGAATTCAAGGCCGCCGTGCTGCTGGTGCTGATGGTGGTGCTGGTGCTTGGATCGGCGGTGTATCTGCTGTATGCACGTGGCGCGTTCGAGTCGACGCAGACGCTGATCTTGCAGGCCGACGATTCCGAGGGTGTGGTGGTCGGCATGGACGTCACCTTTGCCGGCTTCCCCATCGGCCGGGTGCGGCGCATCGAATTGAGCCCGGAGGGCAAGGCGCGCGTGGTGGTGGACGTGCCGCGCCAGGACGCGCACTGGCTGCGCAGTTCCAGCATCTTCACGCTGGAGCGTGGACTGGTGGGCGGCGCCAAGCTGCGCGCGTTCAGCGGGATTCCGACCGATCCGCCGCTGGAAGATGGCGCCGCACGCTCACTGCTGGTGGGCGATCCGGGCGCGGAGATTCCGCGTCTGCTGGCGGCGGCCAAGGATCTGCTGCAAAACCTGAACGACCTGACGGCGGAAAATTCGGCGCTGGCGGCGTCGCTGGCCAATGTGGCGGGCGTGACGGGCAAGCTGAATGGCCCGCATGGCGCCATGGGCCTGATCGCCGGCGATGAGAAAAGCGCCCAGCAGCTGGCGGATCGCGCCAACAAATTGCTCGTGACGGTCAATGCGCTGGCGGTCAAGGCGGATAGCCTGATCGGCCATGCCGACGAGCGGGTATTCGGCCCGGCCGGTGTGGCGACCGATGCACAGGCCACCATCCAGCAGCTCAACGCCTTGCTGGCCGACGCGCGCAATTCGCTCAAGAAGATGGATGCGGTGCTGGTTGAGGCGCAGGCGGTGGCGTCCAACACCAAGGAAGCAACCGCGGACTTGGGCACGCTGCGCGGCGAAGTGGAAAGCAGCTTGCGGCGCGTAGAGCAGTTGGTGAATGAGATTAACCGCAAATGGCCGTTCAAGCGCGATACGGAGATCAAGCTGCCATGAAAAAGACAAGCATCTCGCACGCCGCCACACCGCAGCCGACGCCGCGCCCACACGGCGCGCTTGCGGCAGCGCTGTCCGCAGCCCTGCTGCTGGCCGGCTGCGGCAGCAATCCACCGGTGCCGGACTGGCAGATGACAGCACACGGCAGCATCGAGCGCGCGACGTCAGCCTACATGAGCGGCAACGCGCGCGTGGAAGCCGCCGAATTCGCGCGCGCCCGCGAAGCGCTGGCCAGCACCGGCAAGGTAGACCTGATCATCCGCGCAGAACTGATCCGCTGCGCCGCCCGCGTCGCCTCGCTGGTGTTCGAAGGCTGCACCGGCTACGACAAGCTGGCCCAGGACGCCAGCCCCGCCGACCGCGCCTACGCCACCTACCTCGCCGGCCGCCTCCCCGCCGCTCCCGCGCCAGCCCAACCAGCCATCGCTCCCCAGCCCGGCGCGATGCCTTCGACCACGCAGTCCCCCACCACCGCGTTGCCGCCGACTGCCGCACCGCTTGCGGCGGCCGATCTGGCACTGCTGCCGGAGCAGCACCGCGCAGTGGCGGCGGCGGCGAGCGATGTGACGGCGGCGGGCGCGGTTCAAGCTATCGCCGATCCGCTTTCCCGCCTGGTCGCCAGCGGCGTCCTTCTGCGCGCCGGCCGCGCCACGCCTCAACTCCTGGCGGACGCAGTGGAAACCGCATCCGCCCAAGGCTGGCGCCGGCCACTCCTCGCCTGGCTAGGCGTGCAGGCCATGCGCGCGGAACAAGCAGGCGACACCATCGAAGCCCAACGCATCAAGCGCCGCATCGCCCTGATCACGAATCCAACCTAACCATGACCACCACCGCAACCACCATCCCGCAGCAAAGCGAAATCGCCCAGCGCCTGCCCGGAGCGGACTTCCACGATTGCTACACCATGGACACGCAACCGAACCAGCTCTCCGCACTGGAGACCTATCTGAAAGTCGCCGCCACCACACCACGCTGGGTCAACCTGGCCATGGCCCTGCGCAACCGTATTGTCAAACTGTTCGGACTGAAAGACCTCGGCCTGCTCAGCGCCATCGATCCCGCCAAACCGGCCAGCGCCTACCAGGTTGGCGACCGTGTCGGCATCTTCCGCATCCGCTACCTGAGCGAACAGGAAGTCATCCTCGGGGATGCCGACAAACACCTGCGCGTTGAACTCTCGGTCTGCAAAACGCCGCACCAAGTCTCTGTCAGCACAGTGGTCCACATCCACAACGCGTTGGGACGTATCTACATGTTCTTCGTCGCCCCGGCGCACCGCCGTATCGTTCCCGCCACGATGAGGAAAGCCAGCTTCCTGTAAAATCCCGCTTCCAACGCACCAAGGATTTACATGGCATCCTCCTTCACTCGCCCGTTGCGCGGGCTTTTCGCGCTAGCCGCGCTGACCTGCGCGATGCTGGCCCATGCCGCTCCGCAGAAAGTCATCGTCGACATGGACATCGGCGACGACATCGACGATGCCTTTGCCCTTGGTCTTCTGCTGCAAAGCCCGGAAATCGACATCGTCGGCATCACTACCGCCTGGGGCGACACCGCCCTGCGTGCGCAACTGCTGGAACGCATGCTGCGCGAAACAGGCCACAGCAACATCCCGGTCGCCCAAGGCATCCGCGCCACCGGCAACCCGCAGCCATTCACACAAGCGCGCTACGCCCAGCGCGGCGCACTGCCGGCCAAAATCGACGCGGTCGACTTCATGCTCGACCAGATTAAGCGCCAGCCCGGCCAGATCACCCTGCTGGCCCTTGGCCCGCTGACCAACATCGGCGCCGCCATCCAGCGCGACGCCGCCACCTTCGGCAAACTCAAACAAGTCGCCATGATGGGCGGCTCGGTGCGCAGCGGCTACCGCAAATCGCAATACGTGCCATCGCGTCCGGCCGACAAGGAATACAACATCGTCTCCGACATCGCCGGCGCACAAAAGCTGTTCACCTCCGGCGTGCCTATCGTGATGATGCCGATCGACTCCACCCAGATCCGCCTCGACGAAGTGGAACGCAATGCCCTGCTCGGCCACGGCTCGCGCATCACCGACCAACTGGCCCTGCTCTACCACCAATGGATCAACGCCTACCAGCCATGGTCCAGCAACATGCCATCGCTGTTCGACGTGGTGCCAGTGGCATGGATGCTCGACCCGACCGTCTGCCCGACCACGCCGCTCCGCATCGTGGTCGACAACGAAGGCTACACCCGCGAGCAAGCGGGCGCACCCAACGCACAGGTGTGCCTGGCCTCCGACCAGAAACGCTTCTTTGAAATCTTCATGCCACGACTGTTGAAGGATTAAGCCATGGCCCTCGTCTACTCCACCGAAACCGGCCGCATGTGCCCCGACTGCCGCAAGCCGCTGAGCGCTTGCAGCTGCAAAGACGCCTCCAAGGCCAAACCTGCCGGCGACGGCAACGTCAAAGTATCGCGCGAATCCAAGGGGCGCGGCGGCAAGACCGTCACGCTGGTGCGTGGTCTCCCGCTGGACGCCGACGCACTGGCCGCATTGGGCAAACAACTGCGCAGCGCCTGCGGCTCCGGCGGCACCGTCAAGGACGGCGTACTTGAAATCCAGGGCGACCACTGCGAACGCGTGATGGCCGAACTGGCTAAACTCGGCCACAAACCCAAGCGCGTAGGCGGCTAAGCCTTACTTGATTGTACGCTGGACCGACATGAAGATATTGTCGCGCTCCAGCGCCTTCCCCTCGCGCACTGCGGCAATCCAGTCCTCGGTGCTGCCCACGGCGGCAAAGCTGGAATGGAACACCGTGCTGAATACGCGGTGAATCTCTTCCGCACTGGCCTTGCCGGCCGCATTCTCATACGACGGCGAACCGCCGGCGTCGGACAGGAACTCCACCGTCAATCCCTTGTGCGCCGCTTCGTAAATGGTGGCGGCATCGCAGTTATGCGTCATGTAGCCGACGATGGTCAGGGTATCGATACCGTTGTCGGTCACCCATTGCGCCAGATCGGTACCGGTAAACACGCTGGCATAGACCTTGTTGATATGGTGCGTGGCCGGGCGTTTGGCCACATCCGCGTGCAACTGCCAGCCATCCGAGCCTTTGGCGAAGATCGGTGACTGTTCCGGCGCATCATGCTGCACCACCACAACCGGAATGCCAGCCGCGCGCGCCGCATCCATGGCGCGGGTGATATTCGGCAGCGAGACGGCCACCGGTGGATATTCAATCTTCATTTGACCGGTGAAGTATTCGTTTTGCACATCGATGACAATCAGGGCACGGCGCATTTGAGTTCTCCTCAGTGAGTTACGATGAGAGACATTGTGCGCTTGCGCGCGTCCGGCCAACAGTGGCCCGAAGGCATACAAACGATATAATTGGGCCATGAATACGCCAATGAATACACCAACCTCGCGCTGCCACAGGATCGCCGTCATCGCGTTTGACGGCATCACGCCGTTCCATTTGTCCGTGCCCGGCATGGTGTTCCGCGACGCGGGCTTCGAGCTGAAAATCTGCTCAGCCGATCCGTCGCCGCTACGCACCACTGGTGGTTTCGACATCACCGTCCAGCATAGCCTGCGCGCACTGAGCCACGCCGACATCGTCATCCTGCCGACGTGGCACGACGACTGCCGCCCGGCGCCGGTGGTCCTGCTGGAGGCCCTCAAGCGCGCCCACAAGCGCGGTGCGCGCATCGTTGGCCTGTGCCTCGGCGCTTTTCCGCTGGCCGAAGCCGGCCTGCTGGATGGCCGCAGCGCCACCACGCACTGGTCGTTTGCCGACCTGCTGGCCGAACGCCACCCGGCCGTCGCGCTGGATCGCGAGGTACTGTATGTCGATGATGACGTGCTGACTTCGGCAGGCGTGGCGGCCGGACTGGATTGCTGCCTGCATCTGCTGCGCCAGTTGCGCGGCGCGGAGGCAGCCAACCATGTGGCGCGGCAGTTGGTGGTGGCGCCGCACCGGCAAGGCGGCCAGGCGCAATTCATTGAGCGCCCGGTGCCGGCCAGCGGTAGCGACGACCGTTTTGCGCAGGTGCTGGACTGGGTCAACCGGCATCTCGCGGACAACCATAGCATCGACGCGCTGGCGGCGCGTGCGGCCATGAGCCGCCGTAACTTCACGCGCCACTTCCGCGACGCCACCGGCACCTCGTTCAAGCAATGGCTATTGAATCAGCGTGTAGCGCACGCGCAGCGGCTACTGGAGAGCAGCGATGCGTCGATCGAAGTGGTCGCGCAGGAAGCCGGTTTTGGTTCGGCGCTGTCGCTGCGGCAGCACTTCCAGGCGACGCTGCGCACTTCACCATCGGCCTACCGCCGGCAGTTCCGTGATAGCGCGGCCTGATTATTCGCCGCTTGCTGCGGCTGCGGCTTCGCGCAGCTTGTCCTTTTTGCTCTTGCGCTTGCCCTTGATGCCACCGTTGACGATGTCGGTCACGCCATTCGACGGCGCGGCCACCTCGGTTGGTTCAAAGCCGGGAATGATCTCGCGCGGTACACGCTCATTCTGACGCTTTTCGATCAGTCGGAAATGCTGCTCCGCTTCGGCGGTGACAAAGCTG
Organism: Duganella radicis; assembly: GCF_009720825.1. Taxonomy (GTDB): domain Bacteria; phylum Pseudomonadota; class Gammaproteobacteria; order Burkholderiales; family Burkholderiaceae_D; genus Rugamonas; species Rugamonas radicis. Next base: position 25,675 of record NZ_WNKY01000022.1, read on the forward strand.
ATCGCGACGCCACTCATGCCCGCGCGGCCAGTGCGGCCGATGCGGTGAGTGTAATCAACCGCGGATCGCGGCAGATCGTAATTCACCACTGCCGGCAGGCGCGCCACATCGATGCCGCGCGCCGCCACGTCGGTCGCCACCAGCACTTGCAAGCGGCCGTCCTTGAAGTCCTTCAGGGCATCGGTGCGCGCGCCCTGGCTCAACTCGCCGTGAAACGACCTGGCGCTGATGCCATTGCGATTCAACTTCTCCGCGACATGGTCGGACGCATACTTGGTAGCCACGAATACCATCACGCCGCGCCACTTGTGTTCCAGGATCAGATGCTTGAGCAGCATGGTACGGCGCGGCACATCGACAGAAATGGCGCGCTGCTGGATATCCGGTTTGCTCTCCGGCTCCGCCAGCACTTCGATGCGCGCCGGTTCGTGCAGCAGGCTGTCGGCCAGGGCCTGCACCGCCTGCGGGAACGTGGCGGAGAAGAACAGGTTCTGACGCTGCTTGGGCAGTTGCTCCAGGATCTCGTTCAGCTCTTCGCTAAAGCCCATGTCCAGCAGGCGATCCGCTTCGTCCAGCACCAGCATTTGCGTGTTCGAGATATGCAGCGCGTTGTGATCGATCAGGTCCAGCAAGCGGCCCGGCGTGGCTACCACGATATCAGCACCGCCGCGCAGCGCCAGCATCTGCGGATTGATCGAGACGCCGCCAAACACCACCACTACTTTCACCGGCTCATTCAGATGCGCCGCCAGCTTGCTGATCGCCTCCCCCACCTGCGCCGCCAGTTCGCGCGTCGGCACCAGCACCAGGCCATGCAGCTTGCGTGGCCACTTGCGCTTTTCCAGCAGCGATTGCAGCAGCGGCAACGCGAAGGCTGCCGTCTTGCCGGAACCGGTTTGCGCAGCGCCCAGCACATCGCCTCCACGCAAAATGGCGGGAATGGCGGCGCGTTGAATCGCGGTCGGTTCGTCGTAACCGATTTCGGTGACGGCGTTAAGCAGCGAGGGTGCAAGGCCCAGTGAAGAAAAAGACATGATGGCCTTTGGGAGACGATGAAAAGCCGTCAGTATAATATAGCTTTCCAACCACGCCGACGATCATGATTAACTGGGACGCCCACGCTTGCCTGCCGCAACATCCCCTGGCCGACTTTACGCCAGTCCGCCGATTGCATGCCGCCGGCGTGAATTACGTATCGCTGAACGTAGGCGCCGATATGAACCCGATATCGCAAGTGATGTCGGTGATCGCCGGCTACCGTGCCACCATCGCAGCCGATCCGGAACGCTACGTGCTGGTATCCAGCGTGGACGACATCATCCAGGCCGCCGCCGATGGCCGCATGGCGATCACCTTCGACCTGGAGGGAGCGATACCCCTGCTGGAGCAGCCTGACATGGTGGCGCTGTATGCGCAACTGGGCGTGCGCCAGATTCACTTCGCCTACAACCGCAATAACAGTGCGGCCGACGGCTGCCACGATGTGCCGCGCGGCCTGACGCCGCTGGGCCACCGCATGGTGCAGGCGGTGAACGACAACGGCATCCTGATGGACTGCTCGCACACCGGCCGCCTGTGCAGCCTGGAGATCATGAACGCCTCGGCGCAGCCGGTGATCTTCAGCCACGCCAATCCGTACACGCTGGTGCAGCACGGCCGCAACGTCACCGATGAGCAAATACGCGCCTGCGCCGCAACCGGTGGCGTGGTGTGCGTCTCCGGCCTCTCCTTCTTCCTCGGCAGCGAACACCCTTGCGCAGACGACGTGGCACGCCATGCCGCCTACATCGCCGACTTGGTCGGTGTGCAGCACGCCGGCATAGGGCTGGACATCTGCTTCCAGCAGCCGGGCTTGGACGACACGCCTCCCGGCGCCTTCGATCCAGGCCACTGGTGGCCTGCCTCCGCCGGTTACAGCATGGACAAGCCGCCCAGCTTCACGCCGCCGGAAGTCTGGCGCGAGCTGCCCGCCGCGCTGCGCAAGACCGGCATGAGCGACAAGGAAGCGGAACTGGTCCTCGGCCGCAACATGATGCGTGTGGCGCAGCAGGTGTGGAGCGGCCCGCAGGCGCTGGCCAAAGCCGCCTGATTATGCGCTGAGGGCCTGCATCTCGCTGTAGAGATTCGACTTGCCCTCAAAGCCGATGCCGACCAGGTCCGGCATGGTAATGTAGCCGTTATCGACATGCACGCCATCCGGGAAGCCGCCGAATGGCTGGAACAGGTCCGGATAGGACTCGTTGCCGCCCAGGCCCAGACCCGCCGCGATGTTCAGCGACATCTGGTGGCCGCCGTGCGGAATGCAGCGGGTGCGCGACCAGCCATGCTGGTGCAGCATGTCCAGCGTGCGCAGATACTCCACCAGGCCATAGCTCAGGGCACAGTCGAATTGCAGCCAGTCGCGGTCCGCGCGCATGCCGCCGTAGCGGATCAGGTTACGCGCATCCTGCATTGAGAACAGGTTCTCGCCGGTGGCCATCGGCTTGTCGTAATAATTACGCAGCGTGGCTTGCAGCTCGAAGTCAAGCGGGTCGCCGGCTTCCTCGTACCAGAACAAATCGTACTGCGACAGCGCCTTGGCGTATTTGATCGCGGTATCGAGGTCGAAGCGGCCATTGGCGTCCACCGCCAGCTTCTGGCCGTCGCCCAGCACACTCAGGATGGAATCGATGCGGCGCAGATCTTCATCCAGCGAGGCGCCGCCGATCTTTTTCTTCACCACCGTGTAGCCGCGATCGATGTAGCTGCGCATTTCATCTTTCAGCGCGTCGTGGCTCTGGCCCGGATAATAGTAGCCGCCAGCGGCGTACACAAACACCTTGCGGTCCGGCGTGCCGCTGCCGTAGCGTTCCGCCAGCAGCTGGAACAGCGGCTTGCGTTCGATCTTGGCCACCGCGTCCCAGATCGCCATGTCGATGGTGCCGATGGCAACCGAGCGTTCACCGTGGCCGCCAGGTTTCTCGTTGGCGAACATGCAGTCCCACACCTTGTGCGGATCAATATTGGTGCCGGCGTCGTTCAGCAGCGAGAATGGATCGGCTTCGAGAATGCGCGGGATGAAGCGCTCGCGCATCAACTTGCCCTGGCCGTAGCGGCCATTGGAGTTGAAGCCATAACCGACCACCGGCTTGCCATCACGGATCACGTCCGTAACGACAGCCACCAGGCTCAGTGTCATCTTGCTGAAATCGATATAGGCGTTGCGGATCGGGGAGCTGATCGGGATGGTCTTTTCGCGAATTTCGACGATTTTCATGGTGCGTCTCCGTTAAACAATGGATGACAGCTTACTCTTGAAGGATAGTCGTATAATTTACTGATATTAATTCCTTTATTAACTTCAAGTGAATAACGATATCGTCTCCGAGCTCTCCTTCTTCGTGAAGCTGGCAAAGTTGGGCAGCCTGGCGGCCACCGCGCGCGAACTGGGGTTGACGCCGCCGGCCGTCACCAAGCGGCTGATGCTGATGGAGCAGCGTCTCGGCGTGCGCCTGCTGAACCGCACCACGCGCCGCGTCAGCCTGACCAGCGAGGGCGAAACCTATCTGGCGCAAGCCGCGCGCATCCTGGGCGATATCCGCGACATGGAGGAATCGGTATCGAGCAGCCGCGCCGCGCCCAAAGGGCTGCTGCGGGTGAACGCCACGCTGGGCTTCGGCCGCACCACTATCGCGCCGCTGGTGTCGGCGTTTGCGCGGCGCCATCCGGATGTGGAAGTGCAGTTGCAGCTGACCGACCGCGCCATCAATCTGGTGGAAGACGCGTATGACCTTGGCATCCGCTTCGGCGAGCTGCCGGATACGCGGCTGGGCGCGCGCAAAATCCTGTCCAACCACCGCTACCTGTGCGCCTCGCCGGCGTATTTGAAAAAGAACGGCGTGCCGCGCACGCCGCAGGATCTGACCCGGCACCGCTGCATCCTGCACCGTCAGAACGATGACACGTATAGCACCTGGAAACTACAAAGAGGCCGCAAGCACGAATCGGTGAAAGTACACGGCAGCCTGTCGAGCAACGACGGCGACGTGGTGCTGGGCTGGGCGCTCGACGGCCACGGCATCCTGCTGCGGTCCGAATGGGACGCAGCCAAATACCTCAACAGCGGCCGCCTGCAAGTGGTCCTTCCCGACTACACCCTGCCCTCGGCCGACCTGTACGCCTACTACCCCAGCCGCCAGCAACAACCGGCCCGCGTCCGCGCCTTCATCGATTTCCTGGTGGAGAGCGTACCGGCTGCAACGCGGCCATCAACGCGGTGAAACGGTGAACTCTCGTTCATCGCAGCGAACCTGCATGGTCGCCTGATGCTCTTTCAGCAAACAGATCAAGCCATCTAGCTGGGGATGCTGCTGCCGCGAGCCTGCTTCAAGAAGATCCAATGCACGCAGATGAGTTTGCGCGGCAAGATCCTCTTCGCATGCCTCCAGAACAAAGCCCATCATCCTGCGCTGCTGAATCGTCAAAAACAACCGCGCACGCTGCGCCTCCGAGGTTTGAACAATCAGGGCGTTGAAATGATGAAGCAACTTACTGGCGAAATCCACAGTGATACCATGTTCGTTCTCCACGGGATCACCGCCGAAATAAACACCAATTTCAAACTGGCTCTCAATGACGACATCCATCTCTTTCAACTGCCGCTCAAGAGACTTTTTCCGCTGAATGAACTGGTGATAGCTAAAAGAATGTATATCCGCACTGTGGAAGGCAATCATCTCTTCCACCGCTCCCAAATCCGCCATCAGAAAATCACGTTCAAGTTTTCTTAACATGGTCTCAACCTCCCAAACTTTGCTCCGCCTGGCGCAATATAACCCCTGCCACCGAGTCATCAGATAACAGAGGTACTTGCAGCATTCCCTTCCATCGATTGCTATCGCGCTGATGGGAAAACAAGCCGTACCAGTAACAGGTATTTTTTAGAATCATTGATAGCGGCTCTGCCAAGTCAACAAAGTGCGCATCACAACGAAATCTTCTCTTTGCCTCGTCTGGATCAAATACCTCTGGAACTCTTTTGCGCAGTTCGTCTTTCTCCGCAAGACTACCGGCTGGAATGACAGCAAATGTAACAAGGTCGATATCGTTCGGAGGCCGTTTGGCCTTGGCTTCGATGTTTTCGACAAAGCTTCCATCCAGCCACATGTGGCCATCAGTCATGCCCAAGCCAATTACCGCCTGTCTGTATGTTAGCAGTCCGCGTAGAATCGCTGCGCGCTCTATCGTGGTGGAAAATCGCTGCACGACCTCAGAGATAGATGCGCTATATGGAGATCTCACGGTACCTGTACCCGGCCCCACGCTCGTAACTGGTGGCAAAATCAGATCGGCATTTATTCGCGGAATCATCGACCACCTCATGAGGTTGCTGTCGGAATTCCTATTATTGCCGTGGCGCGCTGGTTCCAATTAGAGGTTCATCAAACTGGACCGGTAGCCACTGGACCACGCCCCAGGACAGCTCGGGCAAGATGAAGAGCCAGAGCAGCGGCGCGCCGGTGACGGCCAGCGTCCAGATCATCCATGTGGAAAACATCGTGCGGGCGACACCGTCGAAACGGCCATAGCGGGTCTGCGGATCGCTGACGCGCAGCGCGGCCCACACCAGCACCACGCTGCCCAGCAGGCAGGCGAACAGCACGTGGAATGGTGTGAAGGCCGGTAGCGCCATTCCGCCCAGCGCCTGGTTGATGGCGTTGAGCTGATCGTGCGCGAAGGCGAAGCTCCACGGCGTGGCGAAAGGAGCAGTCACGATCAAATCGTAGATCGCGCTGCCGAGGACTATTTTGCGGTAGGTGGTAGTTTTCATGCAGCCATGCTAAAGGCTGGAGTACACTCCAGGGTCAAGCACTTTTTGGAGGCCATGCATGCAAATCGGGGAAATCGCCAGCGCCACCGGCATCAGCCGCGATACTTTGCGCTTTTACGAGAAGCGCGGCCTGCTGCGCGCGCGCCGCAGCGCCAACGGTTATCGCGACTATCCGCCAGAAGCCGTCGAGTTGCTGCGCTATATCCGGCTGGCGCAAACGCTGGGCTTCACGCTGGCGGAGATCGAAGCCGACCTGCCGCTGCTGTCCGAGCCCGACGCCGCCGCGCCCCAATTGCGCGCCGCGCTGGAACGCAAGCTGACCGATATCGATCAGCGCATCAATGGCCTGCATTTGCTGCGCAGCGAACTGGCACGCCGCCTCGGTGACAACATGCAGGCCTGCCCACTGCAAAGCCAGCGCTGACAGAAACCGCCAAAGATCAAATCTTCTTGATCGACTGATCGATCGCCCGCATCGACCGCTCATTGCGCTCGCTATAGCGGTCGGTCAGGTAGTCCGCACGGCCGCGCAGCAGCAGCGTCATTTTGAACAACTCTTCCATCACGTCGACCACGCGTTCATAGTAACCGGATGGACGCATACGCCCGCTCTCGTCGAACTCCTTGTATGCCATCGGCACCGACGATTGGTTGGGGATGGTGAACATGCGCATCCAACGCCCCAACAGGCGCAGAGTATTCACAACATTGAAAGATTGCGATCCTCCGCACACCTGCATGACGGCCAACGTGCGGCCCTGGCTTGGCCGAATCGCTCCCATCTCCAACGGTATCCAATCGATCTGGTTTTTCATCACCGCTGTGACGGCGCCGTGGCGTTCGGGACTGCACCAGACCTGCCCTTCGGACCACAGGCAAAGCTCGCGCAGTTCCACAACCTTGGGATGGTTATCCGGGACGCTGCCAACCATCGGCAACTCCGTCGGATTGAAGATCCGCACTTCCGCGCCGAAGTGCTCGAGGATGCGCGCGGCTTCTTCCGTCAGGTAGCGGCTGAACGAGCGCTCGCGCAGCGAGCCATACAGCATCAGGATACGTGGCGGGTGATCCATGTCGCCTACCGGAGCCAGCTTGTCCAGCGTCGGCATGTCTAACTGGGACGGATTGATGTTGGGCAGATCGGCGATCTTGTCCATGCGTTCTCCTTTGTTCAAATCACGCCAGCCGCAAGGCCAGCGCCGCCAGTGTGATGGTCAGTACCGGCAGGGTGAGTATCACGCCGACGCGGAAGTAGTAAGCCCACGAGATGCGGATGTCTTTCCCGGCCAATACGTGTAGCCACAACAGCGTGGCCAGGCTGCCTATCGGCGTGATCTTGGGACCGAGGTCGCTGCCGATCACGTTGGCGTACACCATGGCCTCGCGCACGACGCCCTGTGCGCTACTGGCGTCGATGGACAGCGCGCCTACCAGCACGGTCGGCATGTTGTTCATGATCGAAGACAGGATGGCGGTGAGGTAGCCCGTACCCAGCGCCGCAGCCCACACACCATGCGCCGCACAGGCGTTGAGCAGCGCGGTCAGGTAGCCGGTCAACCCGGCGTTGCGCAAGCCGTAGACCACCAGGTACATGCCTAACGAGAAAACCACCACCTGCCACGGCGCGCCGCGCAGCACTTCACGCGTTGAGATGCGGTGCCCGCGCGCCGCCACCGCCAGCAGCAGCAAGGCGCCAACAGCAGCCACCGCGCTGATCGGCACGCCCAGCGGCTCCAGCCAGAAGAAGCCAAGCAGCAGCAAACCCAGTACCCACCAACCGGTGATGAAAGTGGCGTGGTCGTGGATGGCCTCCGCCGGCGCTTTCAATTGGCGCAGATCGTAGCTGGCCGGGATATCCCTGCGGAAGAACCACATCAATGCCGCCAGCGTGGCGGCGACCGATATCAGATTCACGGGCGCCATGACGGCGGCGTAACGTGCGAAGCCGATCTTGAAGTAATCGGCGGAGACGATGTTCACCAGATTGGACACCACCAGCGGCAGGCTGGAAGTATCGGCGATGAAGCCGGCCGCCATCACGAAAGCCAGCGTGGCACGCTCCGAAAACCGCAACGCGCGCAACATGGCGATGACGATGGGTGTCAGAATCAGCGCCGCGCCATCGTTGGCAAACAGCGCCGACACGGCCGCGCCCAACAGCACCAGCAGCACGAACAGCCGCTTGCCGCTGCCCTGCCCCCAGCGCGCCACGTGCAGCGCCGCCCATTCAAAGAACCCGGCCTTGTCCAGCAGCAGGCTGATGACGATGATGGCGATGAAGGCGCCCGTTGCGTTCCAGACGATGTGCCACACCACCGGGATATCGGCGAAGTGGATCACGCCCGCCAGCAGGGCCGCCGACGCCCCGGCCGCGGCGCTCCAGCCGATGCCCAGCCCGCGCGGCTGCCAGATCACCAGTACCAGCGTGGCGACGAAAATGAGAAAAGCTGTCATTGCACGCTCAAGCGGTGATGGCGCCGATCTTGTCGAGCTCTGTTTTGAGGCGCGCGCGGTCGCCAGCCAGTTCGGCCAACGGCAGTGCCAGGAAGGCCTCGATACGTGCGCGGATGATGCGGTAGGTCTGCTCGAAGGCCGCATTGATTTCATCCTCTGTCCCCACCACGTGACCCGGATCGTCCACGCCCCAGTGCGTGCGCAGCACCGGGCCGAGATAGGCCGGGCAAGTCTCGCCGGCAGCGCTGCCGCAGACAGTGACCACGATATCGGGCGTCAGCGGCAGGTCGTTCCACGACTTGCTGTAATAGCCGTCGGTCGGGATGCCTTTCGCAGCCAGCAGCGCCACCGCGCGCGGATGCAGCTTGCCGGCCGGCTGGCTGCCGGCGCTGATGGCCCTCATGCCGGCTGGCGCCAGATGGTTGAAAGTGCCTTCGGAGATAACCGAGCGGCAGGAGTTGCCGGTGCAAAGAAACAGTACGTTCATCGTTTGTTGGAGTGAGTTGGATTGGTGACGCAGCCCGCAGGGCCGCAAGGAACGCCGCCGCAGCAGTTCTCCGTCAGGTACCCGACCAGGCCATTCATCACCGCCACATTGGCCGAGTAAATGACGAAGCGCCCTTCGGTACGCGAAGTAATCAGCCTGGCGTGCGTCAGCTCTTTCAGGTGAAACGACAGCGACGACGGCGCGATGTCGAGCTGCTCGCCGATTTTGCTGGCGGCCAGACCGTCCGGCCCCACCTGCACCAGCAGGCGAAACACGGCCAGCCTGCTCTCCTGCGCTATGGCTGCCAGCGCGGCAAGGACGTCTTGAGTTTTCATGATTCGATATTTCAATAAATATTGAAATATATTAGCCTGAAAAACGCGGCCATTCAAGCACTATCGAAACACCGCTACTTGATGTTGTCGCAGGCCGCTGCGTCGTGCTGAAAGGTCGCCGTCAGTTCCACCCTGCGCCCGCCTATGTCCAACTCCTTAAAGCGCGGCGTCACCAGCGTGAACTCGCCCTTGCGCAGTTTATCCACCAAGGGCTTGCAGCTCATGTCGCGATAAGCCATGTTGGCGACAACCGTCCAGGCGCCGTCGCTGCCTTCCGCGAACACCTGGCCGCCGCCGGCGTGCAGCTTCTCGATCAGCAGCACTTCCGGCTTGCCATCGCCGTCGGCATCAATCACGAAGGCATCGCACTTGCCTTCACGCTTGCTCAGGCAATCGGGCTTGAGGTTGTCTTGCATGGTCTCCCACTTTTGTGTGAGGAAGCTGGCCGGCAGCTGCGCACCGGCAGGCCACACGGTCAGGTTATCGGCCACCGACACCGGCGCGGTGGCGCGTCTGGATTGCTTCCAGCGGTCGCTGTCGTCCAGCGCCAACATGGCGGCGGCTTCGCGCGACAGCACCGCAGCATCCGGGCCGGCGCTGCGTTTCTTCAGTTCCTCCAGCGCGGCCAGGCCATAGCGGCCGCCTTCGAAACGCAGGTAGCGGAAATCGAAATCGGCCGCCTTGGTCTTACCTTTTTCCAGCCGCGCCATCTGGCTGTTCACACCGATGCGCGCAGGATCGGCAAGCGGCGTGAATAAAGCCGCCAGCACCGCCAGCACCAGAAACGAGGCCCACACGTTGACGGTGCTGACCGGTTTGAGCCAGGTATCGTACTGCGACGACGCCCACAGATAGCCGGCCGCGTAGAAAGTCGCCACCAGCAGGCAGGCGGCGGCAATCACCCGGTCCGTCGTCCAGCCGTACTGCGCCACCCGCAGGCCCAGTGCATAGACGCCGATCAGCGTCACCGGCAGAATCAGAATGGCGGCCGTGCGCGCGCTCACGCGCAGCGGCAGCGCCACAATCGCCTCGCCGTTCTGGAAAGCGGCATTGATCAGCACCAGCAACAGCGCCGCGGCGCCCAGCAGCACTGACGTGGCGTGGCGCGTCTCCCACAACGCCGTCAGGCCGGTGAACGGCAAGGAACAGACGAAGCCCGTCACCAGCACCACGGCCACCGGCAAAATCCACGACATCAGCACCAGCAGCAAAGTGCGGATGCCGCGCACAATCGAAGGCCGCACGTCCGTGACGTGCATGGCGCAGGAAAACGCGGTGCAGATCACCGGCACGTTGAACCACGATTCGCGCAGCAGCTCTTGCAGAAATTTCAGCTTCACCAGCAGGAACAGTTGTGATCCCATCAGCAGCACGAAAAACAGCGCGCCGACAAAGAACGCGGAAAACAACAGTTGTATAGCCAGCTTCCAGGCGGTTTCGAAGTAGGCGTTGTAGCCGGCGATACGCCTCCCCTCCTGCGCGCCAGCCAACACCAGCGTGTGGGCGATGAAGAAAAACACCGCGCTGAATACCACCACCAGCACCGACGGCGAGTAGATCTGCTTGTGCTCCCAGTTGCTCAGCAATGGCTGGTCGTTCAGGCCGCGCCACACATCATGCAACGAAAACACCAGCAGCACGGCCAACGCCGCCAACAGCCAGACCGCCACCTGGCGCGGCTTCAGGTGCCCCAGGCTGGAGATCAACAGTACTGGCAGGATCAACATCAGGGTGGTCAGCGGTACCATGGCGTAGGGCGCGGTGGCCGGCCAGGCCACGTCGCGCGCCGACGCGTACAGCCAATACAGCAGCAGCCCCTGTAACAGGCCGATGGCCAGCCGCGCACCCATCACCTTGCGGCTGACCTGGGCCTCCAGTGCGATCTCGTTTTGCTCCATGATGCCGCCTTTGCTTATTAATTCGATTATTTTAATAATTTAGCATGGATGACCGGTCTGGCGCAGAGGCGCTATAATCAAAGACTATGAATCCACTTCTCGACAAGCTGCACCCCTACCCGTTCGAAAAACTGCGTCTGCTGTTTGAGCAAGTCACTCCCAGCCCGCAGCATAAAGCCATTAGCCTGGGCATGGGTGAGCCCAAGCATCCTACGCCGAAATTCATTGAGCAGGCGCTGGTCGATAATCTCGACGGTCTGGCCATTTACCCCACCACCATCGGCTCGCCCGAGATGCGCAACGCCATCGCCAGCTGGCTGGAACGCCGCTACAACCTGCCGAAGCTGAATCCTGCCACGCAGGTGCTGCCGGTGAACGGTTCGCGCGAGGCGCTGTTCGCGCTGGCGCAAGCGGTCATCGACAAGGACGCGAAGTCGCTGGTGGTGAGCCCGAATCCGTTCTACCAGATCTACGAAGGCGCGGCCTACCTGGCCGGCGCCGAGCCGTATTTCGTCAACTCCGACCCGGCCCGCAACTTCGGCTGCGACTACGACAGCATTCCGGTCGAGGTATGGCAACGAGTCGCGCTGCTGTTCGTCTGCTCGCCCGGCAATCCGACCGGCGCGGTGCTGTCGCTGACCGACTGGGAAAACCTGTTTGCCCTGTCGGAGCGCTACAACTTCGTGATCGCCGCCGACGAGTGCTATTCCGAGATTTACCACGGCGAGCAGGCGCCGCTGGGCGCGATGGAAGCAGCTCACCAACTGGGCCTGGCCACTATCGACAAGCCGTATGCGCGCCTGATCGTGTTCAGCAGCCTGTCCAAGCGCTCCAACGTGCCGGGCATGCGTTCCGGCTTCGTGGCCGGCGATGCCGATGTGCTGAAAAAATTCCTGTTATACCGCACCTATCACGGCGGCGCCATGAGCCTCTCCGTGCAAGCTGCGTCGATCGCGGCGTGGAACGACGAAACCCATGTCGAACAAAACCGCGAACAATACCGCGCCAAGTTCGACGCCATCACGCCTTTACTGAAGGAAGTGCTGGACGTGGAACTGCCGGACGCCGGCTTCTACCTGTGGGCGGACGTCAGCCGCACCGGCCTGTCCGACACCGAATTCGCCCAGCGCCTGTACGCCGAATATAATGTCACCGTACTGCCGGGCAGCTACCTGGCGCGTGAAGCGCACGGCATCAACCCGGGCCGCAACCGCATCCGCATGGCGCTGGTCGCCGAGACGGCGGAAGGCCTGGAAGCCGCGCAGCGCATCGTCCAATTCTGCAAGTCCCTTTAAATCAAGAGTCACTACGAGTCCATCATGAGCCAACAACTCCAGAACATCATCGAAACCGCCTGGGAAGACCGCGCGAACATCAACCCAGCCAACGGCTCCGCCGAACTGCGCGACGCCGTCAACCACGTGCTGGCCGGCCTGGACGCGGGCACCATCCGCGTGGCCGACAAAGCCACCGGCACCTGGGTGGTGAATCAGTGGGTCAAGAAGGCCGTGCTGCTGTCGTTCCGCCTGGAGAACAACGTGGTCCTGCCATCGGACGGCACCATGCAGTTCTACGACAAGGTTCCGACCAAGTTCGCCAACTACACCGCCGACGATTTCGCCAAGGGCGGCTTCCGCGTGGTGCCGCCAGCAGTGGCGCGCCGTGGTTCCTTCATCGCCAAGAACGTGGTGCTGATGCCTTCCTACGTCAACATCGGCGCCTACGTCGATGAAGGCGCGATGGTCGACACCTGGGCCACCGTTGGTTCGTGCGCGCAGATCGGCAAGAACGTCCACCTGTCGGGCGGCGTCGGCATCGGCGGCGTGCTGGAACCGATGCAGGCCAATCCAACCATCATCGAAGACAATTGCTTCATCGGCGCCCGTTCGGAGATCGTCGAAGGCGTGATCGTCGAAGAGAACTCGGTGATCTCGATGGGCGTGTACATCGGCCAGTCGACCAAGATCTACGACCGCGCCACCGGCGAAGTGACCTACGGCCGCGTGCCTGCCGGCTCGGTGGTGGTATCGGGCTCGCTGCCATCGGACGACGGCAAGTACTCGCTGTACTGCGCGGTGATCGTCAAGCGCGTGGACGCGCAAACCCGCTCCAAGACCAGCATTAACGAACTGCTGCGCGGCGTATAATGATCTAAACACACCGGAGATTCGCCATGGCCATGGACCGCCTGTTCCAACTGATGAAGGAAAAGAACGCGTCGGACATGTTCTTTGCGGTGAACTCTCCGGTGCACATCAAGATCAACGGGAACCTCATCCCGATCAACCAGCAAAAGCTGGAGCCGGAAAACATCCATGCCCTGCTGGCGGAAATCGCCTCGCCGGAGCAGATGGAAGAACTGGCCAACATCAATGAATTGAACATGGGCGTTTCAGTGCCCAACCTGGGGCGCTTCCGCCTGTCCGCGTTCAGGCAGCGCGGCACCATCTCCGCCGTATTCCGCTTCGTGCCCGCCACCATTCCGCAACTGGCCGACTTGCAGCTGCCGCCGGTGCTGGCGGACCTGATCATGGAAAAGCGCGGCTTGCTGCTGCTGGTGGGCTCCACCGGTTCCGGCAAATCGACCACCATCGCGGCCATGCTGGATCACCGCAACGAACTGCGCTCCGGCCATATCCTGACGCTGGAAGATCCCATCGAGTATCTGTTCCGGAACAAGAAATCCATCGTCAACCAGCGCGAGATCGGCAGCGACGCCAAGGACTTCTACACCGCCCTGCGCAACTCCATGCGCCAGGCGCCGGACTGCATCCTGATCGGCGAGATCCGCGACAAGGAAACCATGGCCGCGGCGCTGGCTTATGCGCAGTCGGGGCACCTGGTGCTGGCCACGCTGCACGCCAATAACAGCTACAACGCCTTGAACCGCATCATCAGCTTCTACCCGATCGAAAACCGCGCCGCGCTGTTGCAGGACTTGTCCAGCACCGTGAAGGCCATCGTGTCGCAGCGGCTGGTCCGCTCGGTCAATGGCGGCACGCGCTCGGCGGCGGTGGAAGTCATGGTCAACACCCGCTATATCGCGGACCTGATTGAGAAAGGCGAAATCGGCCAGATCAAGGAGGCGATGGAAAAGAGCATGTCGCCTGGCTCGCAATCGTTCGAGCAAGCCTTGCTCAAGCTGGTGCAGGATGGCCTGGTGAGCCAGGACGAGGCGCTGGCCAACGCCGATTCCGCCACCAACCTGCTGTGGCTCTTGAATAATGGCCCGGACAGCAAACTGGCCAAGGCCGATGAGCCGGAAGTCAAGCCTGCGCCAAGCAGCGAGGCTTCCTTCACCGAGTTCACCCTCAATACCTGACCTCAGGCGATCACGCCGCCGCCGTCCACCAGCACGGTGGAACCGGTGGCGAACGGGGTGGTGACCAGATAGACAATGGCGTTGGCCACGTCTTCCGCCTGCCCCACGCGCCGCGCCGGCAGGTGCGCCGCCACTGTCTCAAACTTGGCAGTCCGCGCTTCGTCGCTCATGCCAGACCACATCGGCGTGGCAATCACACCCGGCGACACCGTATTAACACGCACCGGCGACAACTCCAGCGCCAGTCCCCGCCCCAGCGATTCCAGCGCGGCGTTGATCGCGCCTTGCAGCACCGAGGTCTTGCTGGGCCGCGTGCCGAGGAAACCCGACACCAGCGTCAGCGAACCGCCGGCGGCGATGCGCACGGCGCGCGCCACGCGGTAGGCGCCCCAGAACTTGCTGTTCATCGCGGCATACGCATCGACCAGCGGCAGTTGCCGCACCGGGCCGGACTTGGTCTGCGCGGCAGATACCACAACGTGATCGTATTCGTCCTGCGCGGCGAAGAATGCTTCGACGGCGGCATCGTTGGACGTGTCGAGAACGGCCGTACGCACCGCCCCGCCCAACCGCTCCGCCGCCGCTTGCAGCTTGACCGGGTCGCGCGAGGCGATCGTCACTTGTGCGCCCAGCGCCGCCAATGCCTGTGCCGCCGCCTCGCCAATGCCGGCACTACCGCCGACGACCAATACTGTTTTTCCTTCGAGTTTGCTCATGATGGCTCCTTAGATAGTTTCGGTTTCGCGCAGCGTATCCGTGCTGCCGGCGGCGAAGCGCGCTATTTCATCCTTGCGCATGAAGACCACGCCGGGATGGGACTTCGCATAGCGCAGGAATTCGTCCAGCACCCGCACCATCTGTGGCGAGCCGCCGATGCGGTCGTGCGTACTGACAGACATCATACGGCGGCGCGTGGCGCCTTCCTCATACAGCTGGTCGAACTCCAGCTTGATCTGCTCAAGGAACTGGCTGGGTGAGTAGTTGCGGCCTTCGATCAGCAGGATATCGTTGTTACGCAGCGTGTACGGCACCACTAAGAAGTCCTTGCCGTTGACCTGCTCGATAAAAGGTTCGTCGCGGCTCAGGTCATCGATGTGATAGGTGTAGCCCAGCTCCTGCAACAGCGACAGCGTGTTCGGGCCGCGCCGCAACCAGTTGGCGTTGTAGCCGGTCGGGCGCTGGCCGGTCACCTCCTCCACCATGCGCGTGCCATCGATCAGGAACTGGCGCTCCTGCGCGCGGCTCATCGCATATTGGGAGCTCCAGCGCGGCCCGTGTGCCGCCGCTTCATGGCCGCGACGGACGATCTCGCGCGCCAGCTGCGGGTTGCGGCGCGCCGCCTCGCCGATCATGTGCGACGTCACCTTGACGCCATGCTTGTCCCACAGATCCAACAGGCGCGGTATGCCTTCGCGGTAGCCGTAGGCGAACCAGGTGTTGGTGGTCAGGTCGGCCGGCACACTGGCGGGAAAGTCGACTTTGGGGAACGGACTGTCGGTGCCCTTGGGCGGCTGGCCACCGGCTTCAAACTGCATGGAGAGGGAAACCACCAGTCGCGCGCCGCCGGGCCAGAAAACGCCCTTGGCAGCGGCGCTATCGGTGGCGGGAGCGGCCTGCACGCCTGCGGCAGGTGCCAACAGGCCGGCGGCGGCAAGCGCGCCGGCCTGCCCGAGAAAATTACGGCGCGCTGCATGCGCGGTGTCGGTCGATAGCTTCATCATCTCTCCTTCAGCAATAGTTGGGTGATCGATGTAGCTATAATAGAAGCCGGAATCAGAAGGAAATAGCCCCTTTCGAGTGAATCATATTTTCCATTTCGCGAAGAATCCACACCATGATCGATGACCTGCCCGCCCTCACCGCCTTCGCCCGCATCGTCAGCGCGGGCAGCATGTCGGCCGCCGCGCGCGAGCTGGACCTGCCGCTGTCGGTCATCAGCAAGCGCATGGCGCAACTGGAGAAAAGCATCGGCGTCCGGCTGCTGCAACGGACCACGCGCCGCCAGGCGCTGACCGAAGAAGGCGCCCTGCTGCATGCGCGCGTACTGCGCATCCTTGACGAAATCGAACAGGCGGAATCGCTGCTGTCGCACAGCCGGCGCGAAGTGAGCGGCTTGCTGCGCGTGACCGCGCCCGGAGAATTCGGCCGCCAGCACATTGTGCCCATCGTGGCGGACTTCCAGCGCCAGCATCCGCAGCTGGCGGTGCAGCTGGACCTGAGCGATACGGTATTGAATCTGCTGGAAAGCGGCCACGATCTGGCCATCCGTTTCGGCAGCCTGGAAGATTCGACACTGGTGGCGCGGCGGCTGGCGCCCAGCTACCGCGTCGCCTGCGCCGCACCGGCCTACCTGGCGCAGCATGGCACGCCCAGGCACCCATCGGAACTGGCGCAGCACCGCTGCATCCTGATAGGCGAACAGCGCCGCGCCGAATGGCGCTTCCATGGTGAAGAACAAGTGTCGGTACGCGTAACCGGTGCCCTGATCACCAACGACGGCCAGGCCGCGCACGCCCTGGCACTGCAAGCGGCGGGCATCGTGGTCAAGTCGATCTGGGACGTGGGCGACGACATCCTCGCCGGACGGCTCCAACGCGTGCTGCCGGCCCACTCCATGCCGACCGCTCCGCTGCAAGCCATCGTCCCGCACAGCCAGAACCTCGCGCCACGCGTGCGCGCTTTCATCGACTATCTGCAAGCCAGGCTACGGCAGGCTTGGCGCTGGGACACCTGACCATCAACGGCGGCGGCGTGCCATCAAGCCTAGCAAGGCCAGTCCAGCACTCAGCATGGCGTAGGTTGCCGGTTCCGGTATGGCGCGCGTCATCTCATAGGTGACGTTGTCGATACCGACGTTGTAGGCGCTGTCCCGCCATTCGATGCGGATGCCGTCGTTGCCGATCCAGCTGCCATTAAAGCCGCTTGGCATGTTCGGGCTGCCGCTACCGACATTCGCGTCATAGGTGAACAGCACATTGCCGCTCAGGTCTGAGATCGTGATGTGGGTGCCCATCGAGGTATTGGAATACGCCCCCATGTCGAAGTGCGTCAGCATGACAGCCATGCCGTTGAGCGGTTTGAGGTCGATGCGGCCTTGCGAATTGCCGTCACTGCCATTGGCAAAGGCCACACCGCGCAGCGTGTTGTAATCGGCATCCCACCAATTAAGCGAAGTGCCGGCGATGCGCGGTGCGGAATACGCGACATCGACCACGCCCGGCATGTCGCCGTAGGATTGCGCAATGTACGCCCAGTTGCCGCAAGCTGCGATGGCGCCATTGCCATCGGCATCGGTATTGCAGACACCCGGACCATTAAAATCGATGACGACGGCATGGGCGGCAGGAGCGGCGAATATCAGGCTGGCCAGCCCGGCGATGATGGTTGATTTTGTTTTCATTTTTCTCTCCAGTGATCCCCGGTACAGCCTTTCCAGTATGGCCACCGCCATGAAAATAGCCATTTGATAATTCCTGCCGCACTTTTTTAATAGATAGGTGACAACTATCAGCTACGGAGATGGTGATAATTGATCGCATTGGCGCCGGAGGCAAGCGTAGCCAGATAAAGACTCAGATCAGTAGTGATTAGAGTGGTGTCGCCCGAGCAGGCTTCGACAATTGAAGCATCGGTCAGGCCGAGTCGGAGGTATTCAGGACGCTGACAAGCTATTTCGCTGGGGATGTAGGTCTCAGGAGCGGACGAGGCGAGTTTCCGCAGGACAGACAGTACCTCGCTCCTGGCCGGCTCCGAAATGTAGCCCGCGAGGTTGGAGGTTTCAGTTAAAATGTTCGGGGTTACAAGAACTTCCGCGGCGTTTTCAATGATTTTAAGCAGGGTATCGTAGTCTTCGGGCACGAAAGCCTTAAGCCTTTTATGCCTGCTTATGTACTCACGAGACGCAGTCCCAACCACAAAGAGAACTAAAAGGTTTGTATCGATAAGAAGACTCACGGGTTTCAAAACGGCGCCTCACGATTTTTCACCGAGCGCACTTTGCCATCCCCATCCGATATGCGTACTACTTTGTAGGAACGACGCGGGACATTGGAGGTCGCCAGCGCAGCGACTGGATTGCGCGGTTCATCCCAAGGACGAGAGAAGCCGACGGTGACAACCCAGTCGCCGCGCTCCTCATCCAGCTCAACCTCCTCCAACCCGACGTTGGTCAGAGCTTCGTCCGACAGCAAGTCCGTGAGATAGGTTTTGGCAGTGGAAACAGCGTCTTTGACATTCATTTTAGCCTCCATGATTTGAATTATATGGCAACTACACTCTACGGCATTCCCAACTGCGATACCGTCAAAAAAGCGCGTACCTGGCTGGCCGACCAGCAGCAGGATTTTGTTTTCCACGATTTTAAAAAGCAGGGCCTCACGCGCGAAATCGTCGCCGGCTGGCTCAAACATCTGTCGCGCGATGTGCTGGTGAACCGCAAGGGCACCACCTGGCGCGCCCTGTCCGATGAGCGCAAGGCGTCCATCGTCGACGACGAAGCGGCCATCGCGCTGATGCTGGAAAACCCCTCCGTCATCAAACGCCCGGTGCTGAACAAGAACGGCGCTTTCTCCGTCGGCTTCTCCGACGCGCAGTACCAACAAATTTTCAACGGCTGATATGACTCCTTCCAAGACCCTGGCGCTGACCGAAAAACTGATCTCCCTGTCCTCCGTCACGCCGGATGACAAAGGCTGCCAGCAGCACCTGATCGACTTGCTCACCCCTCTGGGCTTCAAGTGCGAGACCATCGAATCGAATGGCGTGACCAATCTGTGGGCGCGCCGCGGCACCACTTCGCCGGTGATGGTTTTCGCCGGCCACACCGACGTGGTGCCTACCGGCCCTGTCGAACAGTGGCGCTCCCAGCCCTTCACCCCGACTCACCGCGACGGCAAGCTGTATGGCCGTGGCGCGGCCGACATGAAAACTTCCATCGCCGCCTTCGTGGTGGCCTGCGAAGAATTCATCGCCAAGCATGACGACCACAAAGGCTCGATCGCTTTCCTCATCACCAGCGACGAGGAAGGTCCGGCCACCGACGGCACCGTCATCGTCTGCAATATGCTGAAAGAGCGCGGCGAAACGCTGGATTACTGCATCGTCGGCGAACCAACATCCGATGAAACACTGGGCGACATGATCAAGAACGGCCGCCGTGGCTCGCTGTCCGGCAAGCTGACCATCAAGGGCGTGCAAGGCCACATCGCCTATCCGCAGCTGGCCAAGAACCCGATCCACCTCGGCGCCCCGGCGCTGGCGGAACTGGCGGCCGAAGTCTGGGACCACGGTAACGAGTACTACCTGCCTACCTCCTGGCAGATGTCGAACATCCACGCCGGCACCGGCGCCAACAACGTCATCCCGGGCGAGATGGTCATCGACTTCAACTTCCGCTTCTCCACGGCCAGCACGCACGAAGATTTGAAGCGCCGCGTGCACGCCATTCTGGACAAGCACCATCTGCACTACGACCTGAAATGGGCGCTGAGCGGCCTGCCCTTCCTGACTCCGCGCGGGACGCTGAGCGATGCGCTGTCCTCGGCCATCAAGTCCGAAACCGGCGTCGACACCGAGCTGTCGACCACCGGGGGCACCTCGGACGGCCGCTTTATCGCGCAGATCTGCCCTCAGGTGATAGAATTCGGCCCCCCGAATGCCAGCATCCACAAGATCGATGAGCATATCGAACTGCGTTTCGTCGATCCGCTGAAGAACATCTATCGCCGCACGCTGGAAAACCTGCTTACCTAAAACGCCATGACCACGACTCCATTCACCACGCCGCGCGACCTGCTGCGCTACGCCGTCACCCGCTTCAACACCGCCCAGCTGTTCTTCGGCCACGGCAGCGCCGAAGCGTTTGACGAAGCGGCTTACCTGATCCTGCATACGCTCAAGCTGCCGCTGGACCGCCTCGATCCTTTCCTCGATGCGAAGCTGCTGCCGGAAGAAGTGGCGTCGGTGATGACGGTACTGGACCGCCGCGTCAACGAACGCGTGCCGGCGGCCTACATCACCAACGAGGCGTGGCTCGGCACTTACAAGTTCTACGTGGACGAACGCACCATTGTGCCGCGCTCCTTCATCGCCGAGCTGATTCCGGAATACTTTGCGCCATGGGTCAACGAGCCTGAAAATGTATCGAACATCCTGGAACTCTGCACGGGCTCCGGCTGCCTCGCCATCATGATGGCGGACGCCTTCCCGGATGCGCACGTGGACGCGGTGGACATTTCGGCCGACGCGCTGGAAGTCGCCAAGCGCAACGTCGCCACCTACGAGCTGGAAGACCGCCTGACGCTGATCCAGTCCGACCTGTACGCCAACGTGCCGGCCAAGAAGTATGACCTGATCATCACCAACCCGCCGTATGTGAACAGCGGCTCGATGAGCAAGCTGCCGATGGAGTACCGCGCCGAGCCCGAACTGGCGCTGGATGGCGGCAAGGATGGCATGGACATCGTGCGCCGCATCGTGGCCGGCGCCGCGGAGCGTCTGACCGACGACGGCCTGCTGATCGTTGAAATCGGCAATGAAAAAGAATTCGCGGAAGCTGCCTTCGGCGAACTGGGACTCACCTGGCTCACCACCAGCAACGGCGACGACATGGTCTTCCTGCTGACGGCTGACCAACTGAAAATTTAAACAATGATCCGCTTTACCCAAGTAAGCCTGATGCGCGGCGTGAAGCCGCTGCTGGAACAAGTCGACGTCACCCTCAACCCAGGCGACAAAATCGGTCTGATCGGCGCCAACGGCGCCGGCAAATCCAGTCTGTTCGCCATGATGCGCAACGAGCTGCACCCGGATCAGGGCGACATCGACTTCCCGGCCAAATGGCGCGTCGCTTACGTGGCGCAGGAAACCCCGCCACTGGAACGCGCCGCCCTCGATTACGCCATCGACGGCGACGTCAACCTGCGCAAGCTGCAAGCGGAACTCGAACGCCTGGAAGCCGAACCGGAATCCACCGAGAACGGCATCGCCATGGGCGAAATCTACAGCGCGCTGGCCGACGCCGACGCCTACACCGTGCAGTCGCGCGGCGAACAGCTGCTGCTGGGCCTCGGCTTCACGCTCGACCAGATGAAGCAGCCGGTGGCCAGCTTCTCCGGTGGCTGGCGTATGCGTTTGAATCTGGCGCAAGCGCTGATGTGCCCTTCCGACCTGCTGCTGCTGGACGAACCGACCAACCACCTGGACCTGGACGCCATCATCTGGCTGGAAGACTGGCTGAAACGCTACGCCGGCACGCTGATCATCATTTCCCACGATCGCGACTTCCTCGACGAAATCGTCAACGTCATCGTGCATATCGATGAGCGCAAGCTGAAACGCTACTCGGGCAACTACTCGGCCTTCGAACGCCAGCGTGCGGCGCAGATGGCCTTGGCCGCCGGCGCCCTGGAAAAGCAGCAGCGCAAGCGCGCTCACCTTGAGTCCTTCATCGAACGCTTCAAGGCCAAGGCGTCGAAAGCCCGCCAGGCGCAGAGCCGCATGAAGGCACTGGCCAAGATGGAAGAACTCGCGCCGCTGCGTGCCGCCGCCGAATTCTCCTTCGAATTCCGCGAGCCGCTGAACGCGCCGAATCCGCTGCTGGTGATGGAAGACGTCGACGCCGGCTACCGCAACGAGGACGAGAAAACCGGCGAGGTGTCGGAGAAGACCATCGTCAGCGGCATCAACTTCTCGCTGCAAATCGGCCAGCGTATCGGCCTGCTGGGCATTAACGGCGCCGGTAAGTCGACCCTGATCAAGACCATCGCCGGCGAACTGCAACCGCTGACCGGCGAATCCACCACCGGCAAGGGCCTGAACATCGGCTACTTCGCCCAGCACCAGGTGGAGATGCTGCGCCACGACGAATCGCCGCTGTGGCACCTGGCGAAGATTGCGCCGACCACGCGCGAGCAGGAGCTGCGCAACTTCCTCGGCGGCTTCAATTTCCCGGGCACCATGGTCACCAGCCCGATCGCGCCGTTCTCCGGCGGCGAAAAGGCGCGTCTGGCGTTGGCGCTGATCGTATGGCAGCGTCCTAACCTGCTGCTGCTGGACGAACCGACCAACCACCTTGACCTGGAAACCCGCGAAGCGCTGACCGAAGCGCTGGCCCAGTTCGAAGGTACGCTGGTGGTGGTATCGCACGATCGTCATCTGCTGCGCGCCACCACCGACCAGTTCATCATCGTCGCCGACGGCAAGCTGCAACCGTTCGACGGCGACCTGGATGACTACAAGGATTGGCTGTTCCAGACCAAGCTGGGTAAAGGCACCGACGTGCTGCCGGCGGCTGGCAAGGAAAACAAGACGGCGTATCCGGTGCAGTCGCCGGTGGCGCCACCGAAGCCGGTGGTGGCCGCGCCGCCGGCCAGCAAGGAACAAAAGCGCAAGGAGGCGGAAGACCGTCAGCGCCTGTCCGCGCTGCGCAAGCCGATCGAGCAAAAAATCAAGAAGCTGGACGAGCAAATGACCAAGCTGACCGCCAAGAAGACCGACGTCGATGCCCAGTTGGGTGAAGAGTCGATCTACGACGCCGCCAACAAGGCCAAGCTGAAACAGCTGCTGGCCGACCAGACCCAGGTCGTCAAGGAACTGGGCGACCTGGAGATGGAGTGGCTGGACTTGAACGAGCAGCTGGAGGCGCTGGCCTAAGCGGCCTGCCGGGCGCCGAACTGCACTTTGCGGATCGACATCAGCTTATCGATGTCGACCACAATCAGACGGCGCCCATCCACCTCGCCCAGCCCGACCAGATATTCAACGCCGGCGGCACCGGCAATCGGCTCGATCTGCTCCGGCTTCAGGGTGACGATATCCGTCACTCCATCCACCACCATCCCCATCACACAGCTGGACAGCTTGAGGATGATCACATCCGTCAGCGGGTCGTGCTGCGGCGGTCGCGGGCCAAAGGCGATGCGCATGTCGACAATCGGCATGATGACGCCGCGCGACACCACCACGCCGGTGACGATTTCCCCATCCGACGAGAAGCGCTCCAGTGCCTGCAAGGGCCGCAGTTCCTGCACGTTGGTGAAGTCCAGCGCGTAATCGAGTCCGCCCAGCCGGAAAACCAGATACTGGCGCGCCTCGCCGGCGGCGGCTTGCGTTATCGAAGAAGACATGTTGATCCTTTCGTTCGGAGAGCAGCAAGTGCCATCGTAACCGCGCCGTCCAGCGCTGGCGTTGACAGGCGTCAAGCTTCGCCGGCCCCTGGCGCGCGTTTGCTACAATCGATGCATGAACATCATTAATCCGCATGAAGTGGAATTCATCGCCATCCGCGCCCAGGGACCGGGTGGGCAGAACGTGAACAAGGTGTCGAATGCGATTCACGCGCGCTTCAGCATCGCCGCGTCGTCACTGCCCGCGCATATCAAGGAGCGCCTGCTGGCCATGCGCGACAGCCGCATCACGCGTGAAGGCGTGGTGGTGCTGAAAGCGCAGCAGTCGCGCAGCCTGGAAGCCAACAAGGAGGATGCACTGCGCCGCTTGCAGGAGATGGTCGACAGCGTGGCCGTGCTGCCGCCCATCCGGCGTCCGACCAAGCCGACCTTGGGCTCGCAGCGCCGTCGCCTTGAAGGCAAATCCAAGGATAGCGAACGCAAGCAGCTGCGCGGCAAAATCGTTATTTAAGCAGCTGGTGTGCGCCCAGCGCCAACAGGGCGACGAAGAAGCAGCGGCGAAACACGGCCGGCCGCATGCGCTCGCGCAGCCACTGGCCCAGCTGCATGCCGACGACGGCCGGGATCAGTGCCAGCAGCGAGCTGCCTGCCGCCGCCGCGTGCCATTCGCCGCGCACCGCCAGCATGACGGCCAGCGCCAGCGTGGAGACGGTAAAGGCCATGCCCATGGCTTGTATCAGGTCGTCCTTGTCCAGGTTGAGGGCTTGCAGATAAGGAGCGACTGGCATCACGAACACGCCGGTCAGGCCGGCCATGACGCCGGTGGCGGCACCGGCCAACGGCCCGACCCAGCGCTCGGCACGCGGCGCGACGCGCATGCGCCAGCCAGTCAATCCCAGCACGCCGTAGCCCACCAGCGTCGCCCCGAGCAGAGTGCCGCTCCACGCGCCGCCAGCCAGCGCATCGCCGATCGCACCCAGCAACGGCGCGCAGGCGGTGCCGACGCACACTGCCAGCAGCAACCAGCGGAAGCGCAGCCAGACCGGGTACAACGCCGGGCCGGCCGCCAACTGCCATACATTCGTTACAGACGAAGGCACAATCAGCAGAGCGGCCGCCTCCAGCGGCGGCATGCGCAAGGTCAGCAGGGCCACCGCCACAGTCGGCAACCCCATGCCGGTAACGCCCTTAACCAGGCCGGCCAATACGAAGACGAGAGCAATAAACAAGATATCCATGCCACCATTGTGCCGTGACGGCCTGGCGGGTGGAATCTGGAATATACTGAGTCAGACTTCGGAAAACACATAGGCTATGCGCTTCGACCTGACCAACCTCAAGCTGTTCATCCACATCGCCGAAAGCGGCAGCATCACGGCCGGCGCGCAGTTGGCGCATCTGGCCCTGCCCTCGGCCAGTGCGCGCGTGCGCGGCATGGAGGAAGCGCTCAACGTGCCGCTGCTGCAACGCGGCCGGCGCGGCGCCGAGCCCACCGAGGCCGGACGCACGCTGTTGCAGCACGCCCGTGCCATCCTGCGGCAAGTGGAAGACATGCAGGCCGACCTGGCGCAATTCGCCACCGGCCTGAAAGGACAGGTGCGCCTGCTGTGCAACACCTCCGCCATGACCGAATTCCTGCCGGACGCGCTGGCCGCCTTCCTGGCGGCACATCCGCAACTCAGCATCAATCTGGAGGAGCGCATGAGCCGCGAGATTGTGCAAGCGATAACCGATGGCGCGGCCGATATCGGCATCATCTCCGATGCGGTAGAGCGCACCGCCCTGCAAACCTTCCCCTTCCGCGACGACCCGCTGGTGCTGGCGATGGCGCGCAGCCATCCGCTGGCGCACACGCTGGGCCATAAGCGACACATCGTCTTTGCCGACGCGCTGGATCATGACTTCATCGGCTTGGCCGGCGACAGCGCCTTACAGCAGCACGCGGCCGAGCAGGCGGCACGGCTGGGCCGGCGCATGCATTGCAAGATCCGCCTGCGCAGCTTTGAAGCCATCTGCCGCATGGCCGGCAGCGGCACCGGGCTGGCCTTGCTGCCCGCGACAGCAGCGCGGCGCAGCAGCGAAGACCTGCGCATTGTGAAGCTGAGCGACGAGTGGGCCAGCCGCAAACTGCTGATCTGCGTCCGCGACGCCGCAGCGCTGCCCGGCTACGCGCGCGAGCTGGTGGCCGCTCTACGCAACGACCTCCAAACCGGCTAATCCGCCAGATATGGCGCCCAGTTGATCGGGCCGATATGGCCGCTGTGCAGCACCGTCATGCCAGGAACGGCGGTGCGCACCTTGGCTTTGACTTCCTTGGCCGGCCGGTCATACGGCGGCGGCTCTCCGGGCACAAAGCTCATGGTCCGCAGCAGCACGTCGCCGGTCAGCAGCTCGACCACGCAGCGCGAGCCACGCTGCACGGTGCTCTTCTGACGCAGCACCTGATTGACTTCTTCCTGCGCCTGCTCCTGCTGCGCCTGCGCCGCCTTCACCGCCAGCGAAATCTTCGCCACCTGCCGCAGCGACGGCCCGACCGCTTCCGCCATCTTGTGGAACAAGGGCTCCTGTTCCGGCGTCAGCGTCACCTCGCGCTTGCGCACGCGCGTGGCCAGCGTCAGATAATTGCGCACCTCGGCCTGACTGGTGATGGCGTCCATCTCCGCCTTGCGCAGATCGGCCTCGCGCGCCGCATGCTGCACCTTGGGCTGCAACTCGGCGATCTTCTTGTCGAATTTGGCCGTATCCGGCACCAGCACGTACAGCAGCATCTCATTTTGCTTGCGCGGCCCGGCGTGCACGATCTCGATCTTGCGGGCGGCGATGGCGCAGCCTTCGGCCACCTTGATCACCACTTCTTCCGCCATGATCTCGCAATTGCTGGCCTCACCGATCACCACGCGGGTGCCGGTAATGATGCAGCTTTCGGCACGCGCCAGCGCAATCTCGCCGCGTTTGGTTTGCAGCACCGCACCCGAGGCCACACCCTGCACGCGGATGCCGCCCTCGGCATTGGTGGCACTACCTCCCATCAGGTTCTTGCTCAAGACGATATCGCCGCCGCGCGAAACGATATTCCCGAACACGTCGCCGTGAATGGTGATGTTGCCGCCTTCGACCGAACGCTGTTCCTGCACGTCGCCGAATTCCTCATACTCGCCGGTGAGTTGCAGATTGCCGGTGGTGCGCGCGCTCACACCTTCACGGCTAATGATCTTGGGGCCGATCGACAGCCGCTTGCTGCCAGGGTCCACGCTGAGGAAGCCCTCCACCGCCGACACCAGAAACTCGCCGCCGCGCAGGTTCTCGATCACCGTGCCCTCGCCGGCTACGCTGGTCAACTCGATATCCTTGGGCACCGGCGGCTCCAGCACCAGGCCGGAAAGCTCATACCCGCGCACACCCGGCGTGCGCGGCACCTTGCGCAGCAGCTTGACGTTGGGCTTCACCTGCGGGAAGCGGTTCTGGAAGGTTTGCCAATCCAGCTTGCCGTCGGCCTTTTGCAAGAGCGCGTTGCTGCGATGGATATCCTGCGACACTTCGACGATGGTAGCGTCCTTGCCCGGCGTGGCGTTCAGGCGCCGCGCCACGATCATGCGCGCCAGCCGCCCGGTGGCGATGACGTCGCGCACCGCCGGCGCGTCGATGCCGAAGCGGATGCCCTTGACCCACATGTCGGAAACGAATTCGTCGAAGTTCAGCCGCGCCGGTTGCGGCGGCATGTCCGGTACTTCAAAGAACACCTGCTCGAAGTAGTACTCCGCCTCGCCGTTGATGATCTTGACGT
This sequence comes from Duganella radicis, assembly GCF_009720825.1. GTDB lineage: Bacteria > Pseudomonadota > Gammaproteobacteria > Burkholderiales > Burkholderiaceae_D > Rugamonas > Rugamonas radicis. The sequence continues at coordinate 52,889 of NZ_WNKY01000022.1, forward strand.
TCTTGTACAGCGCGCGGCGCGCGGCGTGGAAGGGCTCTATGCTGTCGGCAAAACGCAGCAGCGGCTTGTTGCGCAGGTTTTCCGGCAGATCGGGACCGACGTTGTACAGCATCTTGCTGAACGCCGCATAATCGAGGCCGGCGAAAAAGGCGCTGCTCATGAAGATCTGGCTGACCGCCGACAGGCAGGCCACCGCTGGGGCATCGGTGGAAAAGTAAATGCCGTCCGGCCGCTTGACGATCGCTGCCGGCAGATCGCCCTCCGCAGTTTGTTCCAGCGCCGTAGCGTCGTCTGACACAGTGCAATCCCCAGGAAGATGTACGTCGGGCCGGCCCGCAACAGCGAGTGCCCTTCACTTTTTAATGTGAGCCCAAGATTAGCAGTTTCGCCGGGCTTGCGCCAGCCGCTTCAAGAGGACGCGGTCCGCGCACGCGGGTTCAAATGCCAGTCCAGCGATCCCGCGCTATCGGCAAACAACAACTCGCCGCCGGTCGGCGTGCCGCGCAGGCGCGCCTTGAGATCCTTGGGCGGCAGCTGGCGGATGGCCGAGGTATCGGCGGCGGCAAACGACATGGTGCGCACCATGGTCTCGCCATTGACCATGTACAGGCCACAGCGGGCAATGCCGGCCGCCTCCACCTTCTGCTCGATCACGCGCGCCAGCCGGTCGGCCAGCAGCTTGTGCTGCGTCTGGCCGACCTGCAAATCCTGCTGGAGCTTCTGCAAGGCCTTCATCTCTTCGGCCACCGCGGCGGCGATCTTTTTCAGGTGCTGTCCCTGCTCCGGCGTCAGCACCAGCTCCTGCGTGCGCAGCTTGGCGGCCAGCGCCAGGTAGCGCCGTATGTCCGGCAGCGCCGACAGGCGGTCGATCTCCTGCTGGCTGGCCTGGTTGGCCTGCGCAAACGCGGCCACGCGCTGATCGAGATCGGCAATCTCCTGGTCGAACTGCGTGACGTCCTTGACCAGCACATAAATAATCATCTCGGTGCGGCGGCGCGGCCCGGCATTCTCCATTTCCACATTGCGGCCGGCCACCGCGCAGCCTTCGGCCACCTCGATCCGTACCTCATCGCCGATGATCTCGCAGTTGGACGCCTCGCCCACTTTCACCTTGCTGCCGGAGATGACGCAATTCTCGGCGCGGCCTATCGTGACCTCGCCGTTGGCCGCGTAGATGATGGAATTGGATGCCACGCCGGCGATGTTGATGCTGCCGGCCGCGTTATGCACGCTACCGCTCACCAGATTCTTATCCAGTACCACCGTGCCGCCGCGCGAGTTGATATTCCCGTACACATTGCCGTGCACCGTGATGTCGCTGCCGATCACGTCGCGCTGCTCCTGCACGTCGCCGAATTCCTCATAGGCGCCGGCCAGTTCCAGATTGCCGGTGGTGCGGCCGCTCACGCCTTCCTTGCTGACGATTTTATCGGTGATGGAAATGCGGCTGGACTTGGCGTCCACGCTCAGGAAGCCTTCGCGCGTGGACACCAGGTACTCGCCGTCCTCGAACATTTTGGCCTCGGTTCCTTCGCCGGCGTAGAAGCGTAGCGTCAGGTCCTTGGGCGGCTCGGGATCGGTCCTGCGGCCGGCCAGATCGAAGCCCGGCAGGCCCGGCACCGGCGGCAGCTTTTTCAGAAGCCGCATATTGGCTTTGATTTGCGGGAAACGGTTCTGGAAGCTTTGCAGGTCGACCCGGCCGTCGGCGCGCGCCTTGGGCGCGTCGCTGCGATGCAGGTCGGACGATACTTCCACCACAGTGGCATCCTGCCCCTTCTCGGGTTCCAGGTCGGTGGCGAAGGTGATGCGGTCAGGCTTGGTGGACGCCATGGCCGCCTTCACGGCCGCCACGTCGATGCCGAAGCGGATACCCTTGTTCCACATATCGGCGATGAACTCATCGATGTCCAGATAGACCGGGCGCTCCGGGATCACCGTGCCGTCGGGCAGCGTCATCTCCTCCTGGTACAGCTGCTGGAAGTAGTACTCGGCGTAGGAAAGGCTCATCTTGGGCGCCTTGTACAGCGACAGGCGGTTGCCATCGAACATGCGCACCTCATCAGCCAGGCGCAGCGCCTGCTGGGCACCGACATCCGGCCCCACATCGTACAAGGCTTTCAGCAGCGCCGCGTAATCCAGCCCGACGAAGTACCAGCCCGACTGGAACACGTGCGTCACCGCGGCGACCAGCGCCGGCTTGCTCATGCCCAGATCAATGTAGATACCGTCCGCCAGTTTTCCCAAACCTATAGGCAAACCGGGACCCGGAGCTTCTGGCTCCTGGTCGGCGGCTGGCGCTGCGGGTGCAACGTCTTGAACCACGGTCTTCCTCCAAACGGCACGCTCGGGCCGAAAGGCGTTGCGTGTAATAAATTAATATTACACACAGACCATGCAAAAGAAAGGATTTTTGATGCCGAAAACGGCACAACTGTGAAGTTATTGAGACAAATCAATATCATTCACACAACAATTGTACTGGTTTGATATCTTTAATTGTCTGACAATTAACGGCGGGGCGGGTTGGCGTACAGGTCCTGCCCCACTTCATTGATCTGGCGGCGCAGGTCGCGGCGCTCGTCCGGCGTCATGCGGCCGACGCGGCGATTCATTTCGGCGTTGCGCGCGGCGTCCTGCATGGCGCGGCGCTGTTCTTCGGCGCGCGCTTCATAGCTGCGCGGGTCGAGCTGGCGGCTGTCGTAGCGCTGTTCGTTACGCTGGCCCTGTTGCTGATGCTGCGGTTGTTCACGACGCTGCGGGGCGTCACCGCCGTCGGCTTGCGCCGCACCGGCGGCCAGTACACCACACACCAGCGCGGAAGCCAAAACCGATCGAACGCAAAAAGATGCGCTAGCTGCCGCGGATATTTTTTTGTGATCGATGAACATGGCGTTCCTAAAAAGCTGATTCCATGCCCGCAGTGTATGATGCTTTGACTGAGGGGGTAAGGCTATTTGGGTAAAGTTTGTAATAATTTGTAATGGGTCGTCCCGTGCGCGTTTTCGCAGGACGAATATGACGTTACCATAGCAACATGAATAAGACAAATCTGGCTACAAAATGACTAGCACAACGACTGAATCCGGCAACAACGCCGCCAACGCGCAAGGCCACGCGGCCAAAATCATGGTGGTCGACGACGATGTCCGTCTGCGCGATCTGCTGCGCCGCTACCTGACCGAGCAAGGCTTCAACGTCTTCACCGCGGAAAGCGCCACGGCCATGAACAAACTGTGGCTGCGCGAGCGCTACGACCTGCTGGTGCTGGATCTGATGCTGCCGGGCGAAGACGGTTTGTCGATCTGCCGCCGCCTGCGCGGCGCCGGCGACCAGACCCCTATCATCATGCTGACCGCCAAAGGCGAGGACGTAGACCGCATCGTCGGCCTGGAAATGGGCGCGGACGATTACCTGCCCAAGCCATTCAATCCGCGCGAGCTGGTGGCCCGCATCGGTGCCGTGCTGCGCCGCCGCGGCCCGGACGAAATCCCCGGCGCGCCGTCGGAAACGCCGCAGACCTTTGAATTCGGCCAGTTCGTGCTGGACCTGGGTACCCGCACGCTGAAGAAAAACGGCGAGACCGTGCCGCTGACCACCGGCGAATTCTCGGTGCTGAAAGTGTTTGCGCGCCATGCGCGCCAGCCGCTCTCGCGCGAGAAGCTGATGGAACTGGCGCGCGGCCGCGAGTACGAAGTATTCGACCGCAGCCTGGACGTCCAGATCTCGCGCCTGCGCAAGCTGATCGAGCCTGATCCATCCAGCCCGCTGTACATCCAGACCGTCTGGGGCCTGGGCTATGTATTTATCCCAGAAGGGCAGCCGCGCTAAGAGATCGTTTCAAAAAGCCCGCAGCTTCGTTCCAGCTCCTTGCCGTGCAAGTTGCACTGTCTTCGTCGCCGGGCCTCGCTGCGCGCATTTTGAAACAATCTCTATCTAATTCGTGGAAGTGTATGAAGTTTTCCCTCCGCCTGGCCAGCCTGAAAAGCGGCTTATTCTGGCGCACCTTCTTCCTGCTGGGCGCCCTCACCACCACCAGCATGACGGCATGGGTCGGCATGATCAGCGTGGTGCAGCACGAGCCGCAGGTACAGCAGATTTCCTCGCAGGTGATCTCGGTGGTCACCATCACCCACGCCGCCCTCACCCACTCCGCGCCGGAACTGCGGCGCGAGCTGCTGTTCGAGCTGGTGTCCAATGAAGGCATCCGCGTGTTCCCGCTGGAGGAGGATGACAAGGTCGAGCCGCCGGCCAGCAACGCGCTGATGCCGGATATCGAAAAGCTGGTCAAGGCCAAGCTGGGCGCCGACACACGCTTCTCGTCCAAGGTGAACGGCGTGGCCGGCTTCTGGGTCAGCTTCAATATCGACGACGACCAGTATTGGCTGATGCTGGAACGCGAACGCATACGCGGCCTGACCGGCATCCAGTGGCTGGGCTGGGCCAGCGTGGTGTCGGTGGTGTCGCTGGTGGGCGCGGCCTTCATCTCCAGCCTGATCAATCTGCCGCTGCGCCGCCTGACGCAGGCCACGCGCGATTTCGCGCAGGGCAAGCGCCCGGCGCCGCTGCCGGAAAAAGGCCCGATCGAGATCATGGAGGCCAACCGCAGCTTCAACCAGATGGTCGACGATCTTCAACAAGTTGAATCCGACCGCGCCGTGATTTTGGCCGGCATCTCGCACGACTTGCGCACGCCGCTGGCGCGCATGCAGCTGGAGGTGGAGATGGCCAATCTGTCGCAGGAAGCGCGCGAGGGCATGCAGTCCGATATCGGCCAGATGGACGCCATCATCGGCCAGTTCCTCGACTACGCCAAGCCGACCGAGGCTTCCAGCTTTATCAACGTCGATATCAGCGAGCTGCTGACCGATACCGCGCATGAAGCCTCGCGGCTGCCGGATGTGCGCATCAACACCGACATCGCGCCCGGCGCGCATGCCATGGGCAACGCTACTGACATCAAGCGGGTCATCAATAATCTGATTGAGAACGCCCGCCGCTATGGCAAGACGCCAGGCCAGGACGTCACCGAGATCGACATCAAGTGCAGCGTCAAGGGCATGCACACTTCCAAGCGCGTGATCATCGAAGTGCAGGATCATGGCAGCGGCGTGCCGCCGGACCAGATCGAGCAGCTGCTCAAGCCTTTCACGCGGCTGGACACCGCGCGCGGCCAGGCCAACGGTGCGGGCCTGGGCCTCGCCATCGTCGAACGCGTGATCACCCGTCACAACGCCGAACTGCATGTGCGCAACCGCGACGGTGGAGGCTTGCAGATCCAGATCGTGATGAAGGCGCTGTGATGCGCACCACCCACCCCGCCGCGCGCTTTTCCTGCGCTGCGGCTGCCGCCATCGTCTGCGCGTGCGCGGCCCACGCCGCGCGTCCCGCCACGCCGCCCGCCGTATCAGCCGTGCAAACACGCGAACCGACCGCGGAGGAGCGCGAATCGTTCGACGCCTACTATCGCGAGCAGGTACCGGCGCGCGTCAGCGGCGGCAGCTCGCTGTTCGCACCCAACTTCGACATCCAGCGCCGCCACGGCCAGCCGTGGCAGGTGATCGCGCGCGTGGATTCCTCGCCGCGCCATCACTCGCCGGAACTGTGCCGCCAAGTGCGCACCAGCTACATCTACGACGCCAAGGCCCCAAAAGGCCAGCGCTGGACGCCATCGGCCGCCGCGCCGGAGTGGTACGTCTGGCTGGCGACGCCCAAAGTGATCTGTACCGCCGCCCAGTACACGGTGAAGATGGACCCGGCCGCTTCCAACGACGACGCGGCCGCGCTGCTGCGCCAGCACCGCGAGCTGCTGCAACGCGCGCGGCTTCTGTTTGCCGGCAATTCAGGCTGCGCGCGCCAGCGCTCCCTGATCTTCCGCTTCAGCGCCATGGAGCCGGCGCCGCCGGCCAATGGCGCGCCACAGATGGTGGGCATGGTGTTTGAGAGTGATCGCGACACGCGCGTGCGCGTCGCCGTGCGCAAGAACCGCGGCGAATACGCGGCGTGGAATGTCAGCTGCGCTGCTGATTGATGGGATGGTCCGGCGCTTCCAGCAGCTTGGTCAGCAATAGCTCGGTCGAGCCATAACCATACAGCGAATCGGCTTCTAGCCCTTGTGTATCGTAGGGGACGGACTCCTCGCGCTCCGAACGGCTGGGGTCCGCGTCGGAATACGTCACGCGCCAGGCGCGCTTGAGCGCATCGGCGCGGCGCAGGAATTGCGGCACCGGCCACATGGCGGGATCGAAGTGATCGATATCGCCCAGCACGCGCCAGTGGCCGCTGGCCAGCGCCATGTCGCCACAGCGCAGCACCTTGACCGCATCCTGCGGGCGCAAGGTGTTCAGCTCCTCCACCGAAGGCCAGCGTGGCAGCTTGGGGCCGAACAGATATGCGAGCATGATTTTGCTACCCGGTGACAGCCGCGCCACCAAACCCCAACCGTAGCCGCCGTCCAGCAATGGCACGGCAAACCAGCTCCCCTCTTGATACGACTGCTTCATTCAAACCCTTTCATCGGAAGACCGCAGTGTAGCCATCCCGCGCAAAAGGCGGCGCACAACTGTGTTACACTAGCGGCTCGCTAGGGGTCCTGGGAACGTCGTTTCCGGGTGAGAGATACCCTTCGTACCTGATCTGGATAATGCCAGCGAAGGAAAGCGCAAAAGTGGTTCTCCCTCCTTTGATGGCTCTCTTCGCCGGCCCCAGCCGAACAAGTAGAGAGCAGATATGTCCACACCAAACTTTGCAGTGTCCGCCATCGCATTGGCGGTTTTACAGATGACTTCCGGCGGCGCCTATGCCGAAGAAGCCGACCAGGCCATGCCGGAAGTGGTCGTCAACGGCGTCAAAGTGCGCGCCACCACGGCCAGCGTGGCCGGCTTCTTCAACGCGCCGCTGCTGGAAACGCCGGCCTCGGTCAGCGTCCTGAACGCCCAGCAGATGCTGGACCTGCAAATCCGTTCCACCACCGACGCCGCCAAATTCGATTCCAGCCTGAGCGACGCCTACAACGCCGTCGGCTACGCCGAGCAGTTCTCGATCCGCGGCTTCAAGCTGGATAACGCCTCCAGCTACCGCAAGGATGGCATGGCCATCGCCGGCGACACCCAGATCCCGCTGGAGAACAAGGAACGGCTGGAAGTGCTGAAAGGCTTGTCCGGCTTGCAGGCCGGCGTGTCGGCGCCGGGCGGCATCGTCAACTACGTCACCAAGCGCCCGACCGACACGCCGCTGCGCAGCGTGGTGCTGGAAACCCGCGAACGCGGCACGCTGTATGGCGCGGTCGACCTGGGCGGCCGCTTTGAAGACACCCGCTTCGGCTACCGCATCAACGCCGCCGCCGAGCGCCTGCGCTCCTACGTCAAGGGCGCGGACGGCAACCGCAAATTCATCTCCGCCGCCTTCGACTGGCAGATTTCGCCGCAAGCCTTGCTGCAACTGGACGCCGACTACCAGCGCAAATCGCAGATCACCGCGCCCGGCTACCAGCTGCTGAACAACACCACCCTGCCGAACATCGATCCGGACGTGCTGCTGAATGACCAGCCCTGGAGCCGTCCGGTGGAAACCACCAGCACCAACGTCGGCCTGCGTTTCGAGTACAAATTCTCGCCGGATTGGGCCGCCACCATCACCGCCAACCAGCATAACTTCAAGCGCGACGACTACACCGCCTTCCCTTACGGCTGCGGCGCGCAGGATCTGTATCCGGGCTACTGCGGCAATGGCGACTACGATGTCTACAACTACATCAGCAAGGGTGAAAAGAAATCGCCGCTGACAGCGCAAGCGCTGCTGCAAGGCCGCTACAACGCGGGCGGTATCAGGCACGAGGTCACCGCCGGCTTCTCCTTCTTCAAGAACAGCGAGAAATGGGGCGACTACCTGTACGACTGGTCCGGCGTCAGCAACATCTACCACCCGGTGGTGGTGGCGCCGGCGCCGGGCGATAGCGGTCCGGTATCCGAACGCCGCACCGACAATGAACGCGGCCTGTTCGCGCAGGACATCATGAGCCTCACCGAACAACTGAAACTGCACGCCGGCGCGCGCCACGTGCAGGTCAAGCGCGACGAGTACGTGGGCAAGGACGACGACGGCAATGTGCTGCCCTATGCGCACACCGACATCGGCTTCTGGCTGCCGAATGTGGCGCTGGTGTACAACGTGCGTCCCAACGTGTCGACCTATGTGTCGTACACGCAGGGCCTGGAGCACGGCGGCGTGGCGCCGATCGGCACCGTCAACCAGCGCCGCGCGCTGGAACCGGGCAAATCGAAGCAGGTGGAAGTGGGTGTGAAAGCCGACATCCGTCCGGACCTGAGCGCCAGCGTGTCGCTGTTCCAGATCCGCAAAGGGCTGGAGTACACCGACGCCGCCAACACCTACGTGCGTAATGGCGAAGCGCAGAACCGCGGCCTGGAAATGGCGTTGGCGGGACGCGTCTCGCCCGCGCTGCTGGTCGGTGTATCGGCCACCGCGCTGAACACGCGGCAAAGCGGCACCGGCTCGGCGGAGCTGGACGGCAAGCGCGTGACCGACGTGGCGGCGTTCAAGTCCTCGGTGTATGCGGATTACGCCGTGCCGCAAGTGGCGGGCCTGAAAGTGGGCGCCAACTGGCTCTACTCCGGCAAGAAGGCATTCGATGTGGCCAACACCGTGTTCGTGCCGGCCTATCATGTGGTGAACCTGAGCGCGTCGTACGCAACCCGCATCGGCAATGTCGGCACCACCTTCCGCGCCGGCATCGACAATGCGTTCGACAAGTTCTACTGGCGCGATGTGACGCCGGACCTCGGCGGCTATCTGATGCCGGGCGCCTCGCGTACCTTCCGCCTGTCGGCGCAGTTCGAGCTTTAAAGCCTGGACAGCGCGTCCGCCGCCGTGGCGACGCGCTGCTCAACGCTGCCGCCGGCCGGCACGTAGGGAATCCCGCGCGCCGCCAGTTCGTCCAGCAGGATGCGGTTGATGGTCTGGCGCACCTCGTCGTTATCGCGCATCAGGCCATCGGGCTCCCACGGCATGTCAGGCGCCGCCACCAGCGTCAGGTCGTAATCCTGCGCGTGCGTGCCGGCCAGCACGGCCAGCTGCGCGTCGATGCCGCCGAAGTAGTGAATGCTGTAGACCGCCGTCATCAACGGCGTGGTATCGCAAAACAGGAAGCGCTGCGCGCGCCGCGCGGCATCCGCCTCGCGCTTCAGCTGCGAGCGGGCGATGTGGATCTGGTCCGTTTCCACTGGCACGCGCCCTTCCGTGTCGACAAACTCCCGCAGGTATTCCGGCACCCACACGGTGCCATAGTGTCGCGCCAGCGCGGCGGCCAGCGTGCTTTTGCCGGAAGCCTCCGTGCCGAGGATGGCGATGCGCTTCATTCCATCACAAGGCGGCGGCCGCCGGTGCCGCTATCCCCGCTCCATGCGCGCAGGCCGATCACCGCCATGCCGACAAAGACGGCGTACAGGATAGCGGTCAGCACCAGGTGCTTGTGCAGGTACAGCGCCACGTACAGCACGTCGACAATGATCCAGACGTGCCAGTTCTCGATTTTTTTACGCGACAGCAGTACTTGCCCCAGCAGGCTGCCGGCGGTCAGAAAAGCGTCCGTGCGCGGCACATCCGTATCGGTGCAATGGGCAAGAAACCACCACAGCGCGCCATAAGCCACGCCCCATCCCAGCAATGACCAGAACCGACCATGGCGATTCAGCTGCGTCACCGGCAATTGCTGTGCATCGGCCAGCCCGGGGCGCAACCATTGATACCATCCCCATACCGATACCGCGATAAACACCAGTTGCAATCCCATGTCGCCGTAAAGACGTGAAGCGTAGAACACAAGCGCATACACCGCCGATGACAAGATCGCAAACAACCATGCCCAATGCTGCTGATAGATATTCAGCAGAACGGTCAGCACAGCCAGCACAAAGCCCGCCAGTTCCAGCGGCGTGGTAGGCAAACCCAATAAGGTAAGCGGACTATTAGCAAAACCAGACAGCGCGAGAATTTCGTTCATGGATCGTGGCGGTGACGCGAGGTAGCGCGGGAGTATGCGAGGTTTCAGCTGAATACGCAAGCAGCGGCTATCAGGATAGTTATCAAATAGAGTTTACATTTAATAATAGTTGTTGACTTTGTAATTTTTTAATACCACCATACGGATGCAGCACCTCTTATCCTTTTTATGGAGTCTCGAATGCGTAAAGCTCTATTCATCGCAGCGGCGATGCTGATTGCCGGTTCCGCCCATGCCGACTTTATTCCACAGGTTATTTCAGGTACCAACTCCGTTATCCTCAGTGCCAATAACAGTTCGCTGACTTACAACGAGAATCGCGCCTCCAATGGTCCGCTGGGCGCCCTGATTGTCGATGCCCAGAATGTTCCGTACCAGATCCAGTACGCGTTGAACACGGCCGTCGCCAACGCCGTCAACTCGCAAGGTGCGCGCTTTGGTAGCGGCACCCTCACTGGCCTGCCGACGATCACCTTGCGCCCCGACGCCAGCGGCGTCATTTACGTCACGCTCAGCGGTTTAAGCTATCGCTTCAATGCCTCATACAGCGGCACCAAGGCCGGCATCATCAATTACAGCTGCACCAACACGACCTACTACAACAACATTACCATCACCGCGCAACTGGGCAGCGCAGACGGCGCGCTGCCGCCAAATAAGATCGGCATCAATGGCAACCTGTCCACGTCCACCGACTGCGACTCGAATCTGACGTGGATGCTGCCGGTACTGGGTAGCATCCTGGTCAACAAAGCAGAAGGCGCAGTGGACGCAGCGATCGCCAACAGCATTCAGAACGGCCTGGCCAGCGTCACCCAAAAATTCTTCTTCTTGCGCGATCAGAACTGGCAAGTCGGTCTGCAACGTCTGATCCCGGCCGACAAAGTGGTAGGAGGCATCGCCGTCGGCCAGTATATCCAGAACAATCTGGCCTACCTCATGTCCAACAGCCAGATCTCGATGACGGTGGGTGGCGGCGCAAACCTGAAACCAGTGGTTGGCACCAACGAACCACCACGCCTGCTCGGCGGCGATGCCATCTCGCTCACCCTGACCTCACCTGGCTTGAGCTTCTCCGTCAAGCTGCATGAAGAAGTCAACGTGTTCTGGAGATGGAAATGCAGCGTTGCCAATCCAGCTTTGAATTGCGCTGATCCGCGCTAAATAAAAAAGCGGCGGCCTTTCCGGCCGCCGCTCCTTGTGCGGTTACTTGATGGTCAGTTCTTTAAGCAGATTGTCGGCATGATCGACTTCCTTCATCACCCACAGCATATACCGGATGTCCATGTGGATGGCGCGGGTGATATCGCTGTCGAAGTACCAGTCCTTGGTGATGGACTCGTAGGTCGAATCGAAATTCAGGCCTACCAGTTCACCGTGCTTGTTCATCACCGCCGAACCGGAATTGCCGCCGGTGGTGTCGGCACTGGTCAGGAAGTCGACCGGCACGGTACCCAGCACCGGGTCCTTGAACTGGCCATAACGCCTAGCCTTGATGGCTTCCAGCAGATTGGCCGGCGCGTTGAACGGCTCCTTGCCGGTGTTCTTCTCAACGATGCCTTCGATGGTGGTGAACGGGCCTTTGGTGACGCCATCTTTCGGCGAATACGGCGACACGGTGCCGTAGGTCACGCGCAGGGTCGAATTCGCATCCGGGTACACCGGCTTGCCCTGCGATTTCTTCCACGCGATGACGGCCGCCATGTATTGCGGGATGACGCGCTCCAGATTGCCGTCCAGTTCCTTGCGGCGCTCTTTCAGCGATTGCGCCACGTCGTCCAGCTTCACCGCCAGCTTGAGGAAGGCATCGTCCGAAGCCTTAATGGCGGAGGCACCCTTGTCCATCCACGACAAGCGCGTTGCGGTGTCGCCCAGCTGCGATTGCGCATACAGCGCAGGCACGGCATCCGTCGCCGGCAGCAGCGCATCCAGACCGGTAACGTGCATGGACTTCGGCAGCGCGGCGTAGCGTTGCAGGGCCGCGTTCAGGCGCGCCTGATCCACGCCGCCCACATACGATTGCTCAAGGCGGGTCAGGCGCGCCTTGATGAAGGCCAGGTCGCGCTGCTGGTAGCCGGTTTCGCGTTCCGCGTCCGGACGCGCGCTTTCCAGCGCCAGGCGGTACAACGTCGCAGCGGATTTCAGCAGGTCGCCGGTGGTGGCGACGCTGTAGCCGAACTCCTCGTCGCTCAGGGCGATGTCGGCGGCGATCAATGCATCCAGTTCGGCCAGCAGTTTCTTGTCCGCGTTCGGCTGCTTCGCAAACCAGGCGCGGAACTGGGCGTCCTGCACGTCCTTGATGGCGGCGATGTCCTTGCGCGCGAAGCCGTCCATCAGGCCGCGCGTTTTCTTCAGAACGTTGTTCTGGCTCTTGACCACGCTGGCGTAACGCACGGCGGCGGCTTCGCTGTCCTTGGTGCTGACGGCGATCACGTCGAGGTCAGCCTGGATCTCGGCCGCCTTGGCCGGATACGCGGCGTCGCGCGCGTAGCGGATTTCCGACGGCAGCTTGTAACGGCTGGTGCGGCCCGGATAACCGGCCAGCAGCACCGGATCGCCGTTCTTCAAGCCGGCGGCCGACACCACCAGGAAGTCCTTCGAGTGATACGGCACGTTGTCCGGCGACGGATCGGCCGGACGGCCATCCTTGCCGACGTAGGCGCGCAGGAAGGAGTAGTCGCCCACGTGGCGCGGCCATTCGTAGTTGTCGATGTCGCCGCCAAAGTCGCCCAGCGAATTGGCCGGCGCGTACACCAGGCGCACGTCGCGTATCATCATCTGGCGGATGCGGTAGTACTCAAGGCCGCGATGGAAGGCCGGTACCGCGCAGCGGTAGATTTTGTCGCTCTCGCATTCGGCGATCAGCGCCTTGATCGCGCGCTCCACCGCTTCGCTGCGCTGCTTGCCGCTCATGGACGGCGTAATGTTCCTCAGCACGCGACCGGTGACGTTCTCCACCTTGTCGGTCACGTACACCAGCGCGTTCGGACCGCCCGGCAGTTCCTGCGCGCGCGACCTGGCCAGGAAGCCGTTGGCGATATAGTTGTGCTCCGGGGTCGAATTGCGCTGGATGGCGCCATAAGCGCAGTGGTGGTTGGTGACCACCAGGCCGGCGTCCGACACGAACGAGGCCGAGCAATTGCCCAGCGAGACGATGGCGCTCATCGGATGTTTGGACAAATCGGCAAGCTTCTCCGCCGGGATGGCGATCCCCACCCGTTTCAGCTCTGACTTCAGTTGCGGCAGCTGATACGGCTGCCATTGGCCTTCATCCGCTTGCGCGCTTGTGGCGCACAACACGGCGGAAATGACTAAATATTTTAACAAGATAAGGCCCCAGATTGTAATCGGCGCCGATATTATAGATCGAAGCTCAAGGCCAGCCTACAGCCGCGCCCTCCGGCGGCCGGGCCGATTTCCAGCCGGCCGCCCAACGCGGCCACCCGCTGGCGCATGCCGATCAGGCCAAAGGCGTCGCCGTTGGCGCCTGGCGCGGCGCCATCCGGCGGCAGGCCGATGCCGTTATCGGCCACGCTCAGCGTCAACCGCCCTGAAGCCATCGCCAGCGCAATCTCCACCCGGCTGGCGGCGGCATGGCGGCGCACATTGCTCAACGCCTCCTGCGCCGCGCGGAACAGGACCAGCGCCATTTCCGGCGGAATGGCCGCGCATTCCGCTTCATCCGGCAACGACAGCGCGCAGGACAAGCCGGTGCGCCGGCCAAATTCCCCCGCCTGCCACTCCAGCGCCGCCGGCAGGCCCAGGTCCAGCACCGCCGGCCGCAGCTCGTTCATGATGCCCCGCACGCTGCGGATAGTGGCGTCCACGTTGTGCAGCGCCGCTTGCACGCGCGCATGCAACAGCCCATGGCTTGCGCTGGTGCGTGCGCTCAGCATGGAGATGTCGATACGTAGCGCCAGCAGGTTCTGGCCCAGTTCATCATGAATGTCGCGGGCGATGCGCTTGCGCTCCTCTTCCTTGATGGTTTCCAGGTGTTCGGCCAGTTGGCGCAATTGCTCGCGTGACGCGCTCAGTTCAGCGGTGCGCTCGGCCACCCGCACATCCAGCTCCTGCGACCAGCGCAGTAGCGCCGCCTCGGCCTCGCGCTGGGCCGTCACGTCCGAGAACACGCCGATGAAATAGCTGATCGCGTCGCCGTCGCGGATCACGGTCAGCGACATGCGGGCGGTGTATGGCGTGCCGTCACGGCGGCGGTTGAATACGTCGCCAGCCCACTGGCCCTCCGCGCGCAGCTGGCGCATGGCATCCGCATGATAGCCCGGCGGATGCGCGTCCTGGCGGCCCAGGAAGCGTGGATTGCGTCCCAGCGCTTCCTCCACCGGATAGCCAGTGAGCGTGGTGAACGCATGGTTGACCGAGACGATGTTGTGATCGAGATCGCACACCAGCACACCCTCGCCGATATTGTCCAGCACCCGCATGGCGCGCAGCCGGGCGGCATCGCGCACGCCGGGCGTGCCCATGTCGGTGAGGATAACGCGGCACTTGGCGGCGGCGGCATCGAGATTGGCCTCGATGCGCACCTGCCGCGTAACCGAGGCGCCGTCGGCCGCGTTGGCGTCGAACAGCGGCGCTTCCATCACGGCGCGCTCGCCGCTTTCGACCAGGCGGGCCAGGAAGCGGCGCAGCCCGGCCTGCGCCTGCGGCGCCAGGAATTGTTCGAAGCGCTTGCCGATCAGGTCATTGCGTTCACTTTGCAGCAGTTCGCCGGCGGCCAGGTTGGCGCGCACGATCAGGCCGCCATCGACCAGGGAAAGGTAGCCGGCCGGCGCCAGGTCGTACAGCGTGGCGTAGCGCTGACGCATGATCTCCGCTTCATCGCGCTCGCTCGCCAGTTCGGCCAGCGCCAGTTGCTGCATCTCCAGCTCGATCTGGCCGACTTGCAGCTCATGCCATTGTTTGAGCTGGTCGCTGTCCGCGCCAGCGGATGGTTGCGGCAGCGCGGCCAACGCCCGTTCCGCCACTTCACGCAGCTCGTCGCGATCCAGCGCCGGGCGCGGCCGCCTGCTCATGGCGCGCCGGCGTCCTTGTGCATGGACAGCAGGCGCGCCTCCATCTGCTTCAATTCGGTGATGTTGATGAAGGTGACCACCACCCCGTCGATCACGTTATCGACCGTGCGGTAGGGGCGGATGCGCATGGTGTACCAGCCGCCGCTGCGGGTCTCGATCTGCTTTTCGCAGAACACCAGCGTGCGCAGGACCTGCTGCGCGTCCTCCTCCAGATCCGAGTACAGCAAGTCGTTGACGATGTCGCTCAACGGCCGATTGACGTCGCTCGGGATCAGCTTGTAGATCTGCGTGGTCTGATCGGTGAAGCGGCGGATGCGCAACTCGCCGTCAAGGAAGATGGTGGCCACGTCGGTGCTGTTCAGCAGGTTCTTCATGTCGCCGTTGACCAGCGACAGGTCGTCCACCTTCGATTGCAGCTCGGCGTTGACGGTGTACAGCTCCTCGTTCAGGGACTGCATCTCTTCCTTCGACGTGGTCAGTTCCTCGTTGGTCGACTGAAGCTCCTCGTTGGTCGATTGCAGTTCTTCATTGGCGGACTTGAGTTCTTCGCGCGAGGCCTGCATTTCGTCGCGCACCGCCTGGATTTCGAGCCGTGCCTGTGCCAGTTGCTGCTCCAGCTCCAGGACATAAGGGTTGGTCGAACGCGTGCGGCGCTTCTTGGGCGGCAGCGGCACACTGGAAAAGGTCAGCAGCACGGTGCCGGGCAAGGGGCCGGTTTCCGGCATGGCTTCCGCCGTCAGGTCCAGCGCCTGCGAAGCCTTGCCCGACTCGTCGCGCTGAATCAGCCCGCGCACCGCGAACACGCCCGACTCCTGGGTGGCGCGCTTGAGCAGCTCGGCCATCTCGTGGCGCAGGCCGTCGCGCGCCATCGCATGGATATTCCAGTTGGCCTTGCCGGCTGCCGGTTCGAGATAGGCGCCGGTGCGACCGTGGATGTACAGGATATCGCCATGGGCGTTAAGGAGCACCGCGGCCGGCGCATGCTTTCTGAGTAGTTGCTGCTCGACCTGGACTTGAAGGTTACCGTTCATGGATGGATTGACAGGTTCAATGACTGTAGGCGCCGTTACGCTGCTGACGCGCGTTGGGAAGTAGTTTGCCACGCGATGGATGGAGGCGTCCAGTCGCCGGTAGATACGGCCGGCACCGGCCATCGGCGTGAACAGCTCGTTGAAGTGGCCCGGCGTGTCGGCGCTGCCCAGCATCAGCAGGCCACCGGTGCGCACGGCATAATGGAACAGCGGGATCAGTTGCTCTTGCAGCTTGGCCGTGAAGTAGATCAGCAGGTTGCGGCAGCACAGGATATCGAGCTTGGTGAAAGGCGGATCGGAGATCACATTCTGGCGCGCGAAGATGATCATGTTGCGCACGTCCTTGCGGATGCGGTAACCGTCCTTCTCGGCCGGCATGAAATAACGCTGCAACAGGTCGGGCGCGACGTCGGCCTCGATGTCGGCGCCGAACACGCCCTGGCGCGCCTGGTCGACCGCATCGTCGTCAAGATCGGTGGCGAAGATCTGCAAGGTGTAGCGCGCCGTCGGCCGCAAACGCTCCAGCACCTCGTTGAAGACAATCGCCAGCGAGTAGGCTTCCTCGCCGGTCGAGCAGGCCGCCACCCAGGCCTTGAAGGAGGCGCCATCAGGATGCTCGGCCAATAGTTGCGGCAGCGCGGTATTGAGCAGGTATTCCCACACCTTGGGATCGCGGAAGAAATTGGTCACACCGATCAGCAACTCCTTGAACAGCAGATCCACCTCGGCCGGATTGATGCGCATGAACTTGACGTAGTCGGCCAGCGAGCCGCACTGGCGCAGTTTCATGCGGCGGTCGATGCGGCGCAACACCGTGCTAAGTTTGTAGTCGGAGAAGTTGGCGCCGGTCTGCTGGAGCAGCAGCTGGAACAGCTGCTGCAAGCCCTCGCGCTGGATCAGCGCCTGTTCCGGCAGGCCCGATTCCTGGGTGCTCCACCACTCGGCGATGCGGGTCGTCATCTGCCCTGGCAGCTCGACGATGTCCACCGCGCGCGCGGCGATGACGCTGGACGGCATGTGATCGAAGCGCGCCGACGACGGCAACTGCGCCAGCGTCAGGCCGCCCTCGTCGCGGATCGCCTTCAAACCCCGGGTGCCGTCCGCCCCCATGCCGGAAAAGATAATGCCGACCGCGATGTCGCGGCTATGCACGGCCAGCGATTTGAAGAAAGTATCGATCGGCAGGTGATGGCCGCGCCGGGCGCCGGCCGCATGCAGCACAAAGTGATAATGCTCGATGGTCAGGTCGTGGTTGGGCGGGATGACATAGACCCGGTTGGGCAGGACAGCCATGCCATCCTCGATCTCGCGCACCGACATGGTGGTCATGCGCTGCAACAGCTCCGGCAGCATGCATTTGTGCAGTGGGTCCAGGTGCTGTATCACCACGTAGGCAAAGCCGCTGTCCGGCGGCACGCTGACGAGGAACTCGCAGATCGGATCGAGCCCGCCGGCGGACGCGCCGATGCCGACGATGGGCATCGGCGCTGGGACGGCGGGAGCGTTCATTTTCCGGATCATCGAGGCATGTTTTGATGTACATCTTGCCAGATGATTATAGCAGCCTACTCCTGCGCCGCGTGCCACCCTCCGCCCAGGGACTGGATCAAGGCGATCGCCGTGGTCTGGCGGTCGGCCTGGGCCTGCACCAGCGAACGGCGCGCGCTCAATGCGGTCTGCTGGGCCGTGACGACATCGCTGTAACTCACCTGGCCGGCGCGGTAGCGATTCAGCATCTGCACTTCCACCTGGTCGGCCGCTTCGGAGGCGGCCTTGCGCAGATCCTGCTGCTGCGCCAGCGTGCGGGTCGCGGTCAGCTGATTCTCCACATCGGCAAACGCGGTCAGCACGGTCTGGCGATAAGTGGCGATAGCCTGGTCGCGCGCCGCTTCGGCGCCGCTGACGCGCGCCCTGGTGGCGCCGGCGTCGAACAAGGTCTGCGCCGCCGACAGGCCGAGCGACCACAGATTGTTGGAGGCATTGAACAAGCCGCCGGTGGACGCCGCGCCATAGCCGTAGGAACCAGTCAGGTTCAGGCTGGGGAAGTAGGCGCTGCGGGCGATGCCGATCTGCTGGTTGGCGGCGGCCACGCGGCGCTCGGCGGCGGCGATGTCCGGACGGCGTTGCAGCAGCGTCGATGGCACGCCGGTTGGCACGTCCGGCACCACGATCTTCCATTCGGCCGGCGCCAGCGTGAAGTCGCTGGCGGCCTTGCCCAGCAGGACCGCGATCGCGTGTTCCAGCGTGGCGCGCTGGCGCACCAGCGTAATCTGGTCGATGCGGGCACTGGCCAATTGGGTCTGCGCTTGCAGCAGGTCGGACTTGGCGGCGATGCCGGCGTCGAAGCGGTTCTGGGTGATTTGCAGCACGCGCTGGTAGCCTTCTACCGTGGCGTCCAGCAGCGCTTTTTCGGCATCGGTCTGGCGCAGCGAGAAGTAGTTGGTGGCCAGCTCGCCCTGCGCCGACAGGCGCGCGGCGGCCAGGTCGGCGGCGCTGGCTTGCAGGCTGGCGGTGGCGTTGCCGACGCCGGCGCGCAGCTTGCCCCAGACATCCGGCTCCCAGCTGGCGCCAATGTTGGCGCGGTACTGATTGGCGGTCTGCGTGTTGCCGCCACCGCCGGAGCGGGTGGCGCTGCCGTTCAGGTCCACGCTCGGGAACAAGGAGGCGCGCTGCTCGGCCACCAGCGCCCTCGCCTGCGCGTAGGAAGCCACGGCGGCGGCCACGTTCTGGTTATTCACCTCGATCGATTCGGCCATCAGATTCAGCAGCGGATCGCCGAACAGCTGCCACCACGGGCCGCGTTCCAGCGTGTCCGCCGGTGCGGCGGCGGTCCAGCCGGCGGCTGCCTTATCGGCGTCGCTCGGGGTTTCCTTGTAGGCCACTGGCTGCGACGTGTCCGGCGTTTTGTAGGTCGGCGTGACCGAGCATGCCGACAACAGCGCCAGCGCGATCAGGGAATAACGGGGAGATGGTGCGTATTTACTCATGTTGTGACCATGCGGCTCAGTTGTTGTTCGGACGGGCTGCGGCGGCGCAGCTTGTCCATCAGGATGTAGACGACGGGAGTGGTCAGCAGTGTCAGGCACTGGCTGGCGACCAAACCGCCGATGATGGCCACGCCCAGCGGCTGGCGCAGTTCCGAGCCTTCGCCGAAACCGATCGCCAGCGGCAGCGCGCCCAGCGCGGCGGCCACGGTGGTCATCAGGATGGGACGGAAGCGCAGCAAGCAGGCTTCACGCACGGCTTCCATCGGCGACAGCCCGCGCGAGCGCTCGGCTTCCAGCGCAAAGTCGATGATCAGGATGGCGTTCTTCTTGACGATACCAATCAGCAGGAAAATGCCGATCAGCGCAATCGTCGAGAACTCCATCTTGAAGACCAGCAGCGCCAGCACCGCGCCCACGCCGGCCGACGGCAGCGTGGTCAGCACCGTCACCGGGTGCACCAGGCTTTCGTACAGAATGCCCAGCACGATGTAGATCACCACGATGGCCGCGAGGATCAGCAAAGGCAGCGACTTGTTGCTGTCCTGCGCCGCCTTGGCGGAACCGGCGAAGCTGCCGCGCACATTGTTCGGCATGGCGATTTCCGCCTCCGCCGCCTTGATCTGCTCCGCCGCGTCGGACAGGCTGGCGCCTTCGGCCAGGTTGAAGGCGATGGTGGTGGCCAGTTCACCGTCCTGGTGGTTGATCGAGGTGGCGGCCGAGCTTTCGGCGAACGACGCCAGCGTTGACAACGGCACCATGGTGGTGGCCGTGGTGCTCAGCGCCGATCCGGACGACGCATCCTTCACCGCCGGCGCGGCGACGTTGGCGGCGGTGGCGGTGCTGGCCGTACTGGTGCTGGCCGTGCCGGTGCCGGTGCTGGTGCCACCGGTGCCGCCGGTGCCGCTCGTCGTGACGGCCGGGGTGGTGGCGACCGGGGCGCCGGTCGGATTGGCGGCGGTCGGCGATGGCAGGCCTTTGGACGGCACATAAACATCGTTCAGCGCTTCCGGACTCCTGGCGTACCAGCGCGGCACTTCCATGATCACGTGATACTGGTTCAGCTCACCGTAGATGGTGGCCACCTGACGCTGGCCAAAACTGTCGTACAGCGCATTGTCCACATCCTTGGTCGAAATCCCGAGACGGGCCGCACTTTGCTTGTCGATGGTGACAAAAGTCTCGACACCGTTGTCGGCCTGATCGGAGTCCACGTCGATCAGCGCCTTCTGGCTCTTCATCGCCTCCGCCAGACGGGAAGCCCACTTTTTCAGGTCGGCCTGGTTATCGCTCTTCAGCGTGTACTGATAGTTGGCGTTGGCCGAGCGGCCACCCGAGCGCAGATCCTGCACTGGACTGAGGAACAGGCTCACACCGGTGACCCTGGCCAGCTTGGGCCGCAGACGCGCAATCACCGCCTGTCCCGCCACCTTGCGCTGGTTGGCCGGTTTCAGATTGATGAACATGAAACCGCCGCCGGCACGCCGGCCGCCGGTAAAGCCCACCACCGTGGCCACATCGGGATCTTCCCTGATGATGTTGACCAGCTGGCGCAGCTTGCCCTGCATGGCCTGGAACGAGATACTCTGGTCGGCGCGGATGCCGCCGTTGATCTGGCCCGTGTCCTGCTGCGGGAAGCCGCCTTTCGGAATGGCCGCGAACAGATAGAAATTCAGGCCGATCACAAACACAAGGCTCAGCATCACCAGCCACACGCTGTGCAGCGCCCAATCCAGCGAGTGCTCGTAACCTTTGAGGATGACGTCAAAACCACGCTCGAAAAAGCGCGCGATGCGGCCCGGCGGTTTGGCGTGATGCGCGCCAGGCGACAGCAGCCATGCGCACATCATCGGCGTGGTGGTCAGCGAGATCACCAGAGAAATCATCACCGCCGCCGACAGCGTAATCGCAAATTCCTTGAACAGCGCGCCGAACTGTCCGCCCATGAACAGCAGCGGAATGAACACGGCAATCAGCGAAAGGCTGATCGACAGCACGGTGAAGCCCACCTCGCGCGCGCCCAGCAGCGCCGCCTTGAAGCGGTCCATGCCGGCCTCGATATGGCGGGTGGTATTTTCCAGCACCACGATGGCGTCATCGACCACGAAGCCGGTGGCCACGGTCAGCGCCATCAGCGACAGATTATTCAGGCTGAAACCCAGCAAATACATGACGCCGAAAGTGCCCAGCAGCGAGACGATGGTGGCCACGGTCGGCACAATGGTGGCCCGCACATTGCGCAGGAAGATGCTCACCACCAGCACCACCAGCAGGATGGAGATGATCAGCGTGACCTCGATTTCATGCAGCGAGGAGCGGATCGAGTTGGTGCTGTCGCTGGCCACCTGGATGGTCACGTCCGGCGGCAACTGCGCCTGCAAGGTAGGCAGCTGCGCGCGCACGCTGTCCACCGTTTCGATCACATTGGCGCCGGCTTGTGAACGCAGGATCACGATAATGGCAGGCTGGCCATTGAACAGGCCAAGATTGTTCTGGTCCTCGACGCCATCCACCACCTCCGCCACATCCTTCAGGCGAATCGGCGTGCCGTTGCGGAAGCCGACGATCAGGTTCTGATAGTCCGAGGCGCTGCGGCCACCGATGGCATTGGCCGATTCCGAATAAATCTGCAAGCGGCGCCCATCGCCCTGAATCGCGCCGCGTGGACGGTTGGCGTTGGTGGCCTGGATGGCGGCGCGCACGTCCTCCATCGACAGGCCTTGCCGGTTCAGCGCATACGGGTTCAGTTCCACGCGCACGGCCGGCAGCGAGCTGCCGCCCAGTTCCACGTCGCCCACCCCGGTCACCTGCGACAGGCGTTGCAGCACGATGTTGGACACCGAATCATAGATCTGGCCCGGCGTGCGAGTCTTGGACGTCAGCGCCAGAATCATGGCCGGCGCGCCCGAGGTGTTGGCCTTGCGGTAGGTCGGATTGCTGCGCAGCGTGGCCGGCAGGTCGACCCGGCTGGCGTTGATGGCAGCCTGCACTTCGCGTGCCACCGAGTCCACATTGCGGTTCAAATCGAACTGCAAGGTGATGTTGGAGGTGCTGGTACTGGACTGCGAAGTCATCTCGTTGACGCCGGCGATGGTGCCGAGATGGCGCTCCAGCGGCGTCGACACGCTGGTCGCCATGGTGGACGGACTGGCGCCCGGCAGCGTCGCGTTCACCGTAATGATCGGGAAGTCCACCTGCGGCAGCGGCGCCACCGGCAGCACGAAGAACGCGCCTATGCCGGCCAGGGCCACGCCGATCGTCAACAGGACGGTGGCGATCGGGCGCTTGACGAATGGCGAGGACAGGTTCACAGCGCACCGCCTTCGGCTTGCGTCACAGGCTTGCCGCTCTTGCCGCCAAAGCGGCGCGCCAGGCTGTCGAAGCCGAGGTAAATCACCGGCGTGGTGTACAGCGTCAGCATCTGGCTGACGATCAAGCCGCCGAAGATGGCCAGACCCAGTGGGCGGCGCAGCTCAGCGCCTTCGCCCCAGCCGAACATCAGCGGCACGGCGGCAAACAGCGCGGCCAGCGTGGTCATGAGAATCGGACGGAAACGCAGCAGCGCCGCTTGATGGATCGCCTCGCGCGGCGGCTTGCCCTCATCGCGCTCCGCCTCGATGGCGAAGTCGATCATCATGATCGCGTTCTTCTTGACGATACCGATCAGCAGGATGATACCGATGATGCCGATCACGCCCAGCCCCTGCCCCGTGACCAGCAGCGCCAGCAATGCGCCCACGCCGGCCGACGGCAGCGTCGACAAAATGGTCAGCGGGTGGATATAGCTTTCATACAGCACGCCCAGCACGATGTACACGCAAATCACGGCGGCCAGGATCAGCCACAGTTGATTCGACAGGGAGTTCTGATAAGCGCCGGCGGCGCCGAGGAAGGTCATGGTCACCGATGGCGGGAACTTGATCTCGGCGGCGGCGTCGCGGATGCTGTCCACCGCCGTGCCGAGCGAGACGCCCGGTGCGGTGTCGAAGCCCAGCGTGGTGGCCGGATACTGCGCCACATGGGTGATTTGCAGCGGTGCCGGACGCTCGGTCACGGTGGCGACGGCCGACAGCGGTGTGGCCTTGCCGGAGCCGGTTCTCAGTTGCAGGTTGCCCAGATCGGCCGGCGTGGTGATATCGTCGCGGCGCGCCTCCAGGATCACGCGGTACTGATTGGTCTCGGTGAAGATGGTCGAGACGATGCGCTGACCGAAGGCACTGTAAAGCGCATCGTCGATGGCGGCGGCGGTGACCGACAGTCGCGAGGCGGTGTCACGGTCCACAGTGACATAAGCCGCATTGGCGCTGGCGCCGACGTCGGACACCACATTGCGCACCTGATGCTTGGTGCGCATTTGCGCCGCCAGCTTGGTGGCCCATTCGTTGACGGTGGCGTTGTCCGCCCCTTCGATCGATACCCGGAACTGGGTCGGGCCGGTTTCGGCGTCGATGGTCAAGTCCTGCGTCGGTTGCAGGTACAGCGTCAGCCCCGGGATCTCGGCCACGCGCGCGCGCAGGCGGTCCATGGTTTCCTGCTGGCTGCCGCTGCGCTTGCGCTTCAGATTAATCAGCATGCTGCCGGTGTGCAGCATGGTGTTGTTGGCGGCATCCACGCCGACCACGGAACTGAGATTGTTCACGTCCGGATCATCGAGGATCACCCTGGCCGCCTGCTGCTGCAAGGCCGCCATCTTTTCATACGAAACGGCCTTGGCGGTTTCAAGCCGCGCTTGCAGCTGGCCGGTGTCCTGTGTCGGGAACAGGCCTTTCGGAATGAAGATGTACAGCACCGCCGTCAGCACCAGCGTGCCCAGCGCCACCAGCAGCGTCAGGCCGCTATGCCTGATAACCCACGTGAGCGAGCTGTCGTAATGGCCGATCACCCAGTCGAAGAATTGCTGGAAGCGTTGCGCGAAGCGGGTCGGCTTTTCATCGGCATGGTTCCTCAGCCAGCGCGCCGACATCATCGGCACCAGCGTCAGCGACACCACGGCGGAGATCAGAATGGTGATCGCCAGCGAGATCGCGAATTCGCGGAACAAACGCCCCACCACATCGCCCATGAACAGCAGCGGAATCAGCACGGCGATCAGCGACACCGTCAGCGAGATGATGGTGAAGCCGATCTGTTGCGCGCCTTTCAGGGCGGCGGCCATTGGCGTCTCGCCCTCTTCGATGTAGCGGGCGATATTCTCGATCATGACGATGGCGTCGTCGACCACGAAGCCGGTGGCGATGGTCAGCGCCATCAGCGACAGATTGTTCAGCGAGTAGCCCAGCAAATACATCACGCCGCAGGTGCCGATCAGCGAAATCGGCACCGACAGCGAAGCGATCACGGTGGCGCGCAGGCTATGCAGGAAGGCGAAGATCACCAGCACCACCAGCACCACGGCCAGCACCAGCTCCATCTCCACGTGTTCGACCGAAGCGCGGATGCCATTGGTGCGGTCGCTCAGCACCTCGACATGGATAGCGCCAGGCAGGCCGGCTTGCAGCTCCGGCAGGCGCGCCTTGATCCCGTCCACGGTGGCGATCACGTTGGCGCCCGGCTGGCGCTGCACATTGAGGATGATGGCCTGTTTGGTGCCGGACCAGGCGCCCAGTTCCACGTTCTCCGCGCTGTCCACCACTTGCGCCACGTCGGTCAGGCGCACCGGTGCGCCGTTCTTGTAGGTCAGGATCAGTTCCTTGTAATCCCTGGCGGTCACCAGCTGGTCGTTGGCGTTGATGCTGTAGGCGCGGGTCGGACCATCGAAGCTGCCCTTGGCGCCGTTGGCGTTGGCGGCGGTGATGGCGGTGCGCAGCGTATCGAGGCCGAGACCATAGGCTGCCAGCGCGTTGGTGTCGGCTTGAATCCGCACCGCGGGACGCTGGCCGCCGCTCAGGGTAACCAGGCCGACGCCCGAGACCTGGCTAATCTTCAATGCCAGGCGCGTGTTGACGATGTTCTGCACTTCGGTCAGCGGCATCGTGTCGGAGGTGATGGCCAGCGTCATCACCGGTGCATCGGCCGGATTGACCTTGGCGTAGACCGGCGGCGCCGGCAGGTCGGTCGGCAGCAGCGAGTTGCCGGCATTGATGGCGGCCTGCACTTCCTGCTCGGCCACGTCGAGCGACAGGCCCAGGCCGAATTGCAGGGTGATGATGGAGACGCCGGAGGCACTGGTGGAACTCATGCGCTGCAAGCCGGCCATCTGGCCGAACTGGCGCTCCAGCGGCGCGGTCACGGTCTGGCCCATCACTTCGGGACTGCCGCCCGGGTACAGCGTCTGCACCTGGATGGTCGGGAAGTCCACCTGCGGCAGCGCCGACAACGGCAGGAACTTGAAGCCGACGATGCCCGCCAGGACGATGGCCAGCATCAGCAGCGAAGTCGCTACCGGTCGCTGGATGAATGGTGCGGATGGACTCATTGTTGTGCCGCGCCTTCCTTTTTACGGCGGTGATGTTCACCGGATGGCGACGACGCGCCATCCCTGCCGCCCTTGCCGCCACCCTGACCTGGCAACGTCACCTTCGCGCCTTCCTTCAGGCGGTCGGCGCCTTCGGTGATGACTTGTTCGCCCAGTTGCAGGCCTTCGGTGATCTGCACCTTGTCCACAGTGGCTGCGCCACGCTTGACGGGACGCACAGTGACCGTCTTGTCTTCCTTGAGCACGTAGACGAAGTCACCGTTGTTGCCATGACGGAGCGCCGTCACCGGCACCATGGTGGCGTCCTTGATGGTGCGCAGTTCGAGGCGCACGTTCACGAACTGGCTGGGGAACAGCGAGAACTTGGCGTTGGCGAAACGCGCCTTGGCCTTGACGGTGCCGGTCTGCGTATCGATCTGATTATCCATCGCGTAGAATTTGCCGCTGTCCAGCGTATTGGTGCGGGTGCGGTCCAGCGCCAGCGCCGGCAGGCTGGCGCCATCGTTGACGCGCTGCGCCACATCCGGCACGCTGTCCTGCGGGATCGAGAACTCGACGTCGATCGGCGACAACTGGGTAATCGTGGCCAGGCCGTTGGTATCGCTGGAACTCACCAGATTACCGATATCGACCGCGCGCAAGCCCACGCGGCCCGAGATCGGCGCCACCACCCTGGTATAGCCCAGATTCAGCTTGGCCGTGCCTTCGGCCGCCTTGTCGGTCATGACCGTGCCCTCCAGCTGCTTGACCAGCGCGGCCTGCGTGTCCACATCCTGGCGGGCGATCGAGTCCTGGGTCAACAACGTGCGATAGCGGTTCAGCGTCAGCCTGGCGTTTTCCAGCTGCGCCTCATCGCGCTGGCGATTGCCGGTGGCCTGCATCAGCGCCATCTCAAACTGGCGCGGATCGATCTGCGCCAGCACCTGTCCGGCCTTGACCAACTGGCCTTCCTTGAACAACACGCTTTGCAGGATGCCCGACACCTGCGCACGCACCGTGGTGGTGGCTGCCGCCGTCACGGTGCCCAGCGCTTCCAGCGTCACCGGAATATCGGCCTTCTCGGCCGTTGCCACGCCCACCGTGGTGGCAGGCGCGCGGCGCCCCCCCGGACCGCCAGGACCACCCGGCCCGGGACCGCCCGGACCTTGCGCACTGGCGCCACCGCCTGGCGCGGCCGGCTGGTGGGTCAGATACCAGGCCAATCCGCCCAGCCCCGCCATGACGGCAACGGCGATCACGCCGCCCAGTATCTTGCGGCTGCGCTTAGGTGGGTTGGCATTCAAACTCGGCTTGGCTTGCGAATCCATCGTTATCCTTTTTGTAGGCGTGCGTGTCCATGGCAAACACGCCATGGCCTCAATGCGAGGACTCTAGCATAAGCATTTGGCGATGTCTGTGAGAGCGCGTCCGGCGATACAAACTCGCTACAAATCAAGGACTTTGCGCACTTATCGTTAATGTGGCTTTACATATCTTTACCGGCGCGACATCGCTGCTCAACGTGTCCTCCGCATACTGGCCTCACTGTCAACTTACCGAGGGACGCCATCATGAACATCTTCAACCGCCAGACCATCGCCGCCTTCCTGCTGGGCTCCACGCTTGCCGTGGGCGTGGGCGCCTACGCCGTGGACCGCCACCAGGAGGGGCACCGCGGCCACATCGCCCGCCTGTACGCCGAAGTGCAAGCCACCGACGCGCAAAAAGCCAAGATCGACCCGCTGGTGAAGGCCGCCATGGCAGACCTCAAGCCACTGCACGAACAGCTGCACGACTTGCATAAAAAACTACTCGAACAAGCCAGCGCGCCGACCATCGACCGTGCCGCGCTGGAAGCCACGCGCCAGCAAGGCCTGGCGCTGGCCGACAAAGCCTCCAGACGCCTGATCCAGCTGGTGGCGGATGTTGGCGACACGCTGACGCCGGAGCAGCGCAAAAAACTGGCCGAGCACCTGAGCCACGGACGCCGGTTCCGTGGCATGTAATAAAATAAACCGCATGAACACTGTAGACCGCATACTGCTAGTTGAAGACGATCCCCGCCTGGCCGAGATGCTCACCGAGTATCTGACCCAGGCGGGTTTTCGCGTTACCCACGCCCCCACCGGCAACGCCGCCATGGAGCACATCGCCGCCGCTGAGATCGACGCGGTGATCCTCGACCTGATGCTGCCCGATATGGATGGCCTGGACGTCTGCCGCAAACTGCGCGCCACCTCCGACGTGCCGGTGCTGATGCTGACCGCGCGCGGCGACGCCATCGACCGCATCGTAGGGCTGGAAATCGGCGCCGACGATTACCTGCCCAAGCCTTTCGAGCCACGCGAGCTGCTGGCGCGGCTGCGCGCCATCCTGCGCCGCAGGGTCGATCTGCGCCACCTCGACGCGCCGCGCAGCGCCACCGCGGCGGGCAGCGAGGAATTCCTGCGCTTCGGCCGCCTCGAAATCGATCCGGCCGCGCATGCCGCGCGGCTCGATGGCGTGCCGTGCGAGCTGACCGCCTATCAGTTCGACCTGCTGCTGGTGCTGGCCAAACACGCCGGCCGCGTGCTGTCGCGCGACGCGCTGATGGACCTGCTGAAAGGCGAACCGCTGGAAGCGTTTGACCGCTCGATCGACGTCCACATGTCGCGCATCCGCGCCGCCGTGGAAGACGATCCCAAGAAACCCCGCCGCATCATCACCGTGCGTGGCGCCGGCTACCTGTTCGCCAAGGTGCAGGACTGATGGTACCGCGCCTCTACTTCCGCTTTTATGTCGCACTGCTGTTCATTCTGGTGCTGTTCGCGCTGGCGGTGGTGATGATCTGGAACCGCACCGGCAGCCCGCTGGAACGCTCCAACAACACGCTGGCGCAAGTGATCCAGAACGTGCTGGCGCCGGCCGATGCGCCGCCCGAAGAACAGCAGGCCGCCCTCGCCCGCGTGGCCGCAGGCCTCAACGCCCACATGACGCTGTACACGCGCGACTGGCATCCGCTGGCCGTGGTGGGAGAACAAATTCCGGCACGCCACTGGCGCCGCCAGGGCATGACCGGCCCGCCGCCGGAATCCTTCGTGCGCCTGCCGGACGGCCGCAAGCTGTTGTCCAGCGAACCGCTGGGCTTCACGCGGCCCAAAGCCATGCTGCACAACGCCCTGCTGCTGTTGGCGCTGGGGCTGGGCATCGCCGCATTCCCGCTGGTGCGCCATCTGACCAAGCGGCTGGAGCGCTTGCAGCACGGCGTCGAGAAACTGGGCGCGGGCGACCTCACCGCGCGCGTGCCGGTGGAAGGCAAGGATGAAGTGGCGCGGCTGGCGCAAAGCTTCAACCGCGCCGCCGACCAGATCGAACAACTGGTTGGCGCGCACAAAACGCTGCTGGCCAACGCCTCGCACGAACTGCGCACGCCGCTGGCGCGCATCCGTCTTGCGTTGGAGCTGATCCCGGAAGGCATCGATCCGAAACGGCGCGCCGGCCTGGAACAGGACATCGCCGAACTGAATCACCTGCTGGACGAAATCCTGCTGGCCAGCCGTCTCGGCGCCATCCAGGAAAATACCGACACCGAGGAACTGGACCTGCTGGCACTGGCCGCCGAAGAATGCGCGCGCTACGACGATGCCACACTGGATGGCGAATCGGCCATGATGCAAGGCGATCCGCGCCTGCTGCGCCGCCTGCTGCGCAACCTGCTGGAAAACGCGCATCGGCACGGCGTGCCACCGGCGAGTGTGCAGATCAGCTGCGCCAATGGCATGGCAACCTTACGGGTGTGGGATAAGGGACCGGGGGTGCCGGACCCGGAATTCGAGCGCGTATTCGAGCCCTTCTTCCGCAGGCGCGGGACGCTGGACAACACTGGTGCCGGTCTTGGCCTGGCGCTGGTGCGCCAGATCGCCCGCCGCCACGGTGGCGAAGCGCGCTGCGCCCTGATGAAAGATGGACGCAGCTGCTTCGAAGTGACGCTGCCTTTGCTTTAAGGAGATTCGCACAGGCAGTGGGTGATGGCGGTGAACGGTTTTTTCTGCGCCGTGACATCCGACAGCCAGCCGAAGTCATTCGCGATACCGGCGGCAGCGCTTGGCGGCAGGCCGGCGGTGGCCGCCGCGCCCAGCTTGAGCTGCGAGGTCACGGCTTGCGCGATCGACTGCACCGCAGCTTGCGCCGTGCCGCCGCCGGCCATCTCGATCAGACGGTCAAACTTGCTGATCTCGCGCTCCACGTACACCACGCGATAATCGGCCGGCAGCTTGGCGCGCGCCGCTGCGGATTTCAAGGCATCGCCATAGCTGCCCAGACGGTCGACCAGGCCACGGTCCTTGGCCTGCGCGCCAGTCCATACGCGGCCTTGCGCCACCTCATCGATCTTCTCCGGCGTGGTCTTGCGCGCCGCCGCGGCCTTGGTGGTGAACTCCGCGTAAATGTGATTGATGCTGCCCTGGATCACCTGACCGAGGCGCGGGTCCAGTGGGCGCAGCGGATTGCCCGCATCGCCCAGCCAGGTGGTCGGCTGGCCGGCGGTGTGGATGCCCAGCTTGTCGATCACCTTGTCGGCGGTCGGCAGGATGGCAAACACGCCGATCGAACCGGTGATGGTGTTCGGCTCCGCGATCACCTCATCGGACGACATCGAAATCCAGTAGCCACCGGACGCCGCCACGTTACCCATCGAAACCACCACCGGCTTGCCGGCGGCTCGCGTCAGTTCCAGCTCGCGGCGGATCAGCTCCGAGGCAAACGCGCTGCCGCCAGGAGAATCAATGCGCAGCACCACAGCCTTGATGCTGTCATCCTCGCGCGCCAGACGAATCAGCTTGGAGGTCGAATCGCCGCCGATGGAGCCCGGACCAGCACTGCCATCGCTGATCTCACCCTGCGCCACGATCACGCCGACAGCATCGCCGGTCAGCTTGCGCGGCACGCGGTTCAGGTATTCGTCAAAGCTGACCTGACGGAAGCTCTTGCCCTCCGCGTCGGCGGCGCCGCGCTTGATCATCATCTGACGCAATTCATCCTTGGTCTTCAGGCCATCGACAAACTTGGTCGACAGCGACAGCTTGGCCAGGTCGCCATTCACCGCCGCCACTTGTGCCGGCAAGTCGTTGATGGTCTTCATAATCTGACCCTGCGGCAGCTTGCGCGCCTTCTCCACGTTGTCGGTGTACGAAGCCCACAGCGCGCTATTCAGGTAGGACTCAGCCTCGCTGGCCGCTTGCGACGGACCGTTGGCGATGTATGGCTCGGCGAAGCTCTTGTAGGTGCCAACCCGCAGCAGGTTGACGGTGACGCCCAGCTTGTCCAGCGCATCGCGATAGTAATTGCGATAGCGGCCGAAACCTTCGATCAGCACCATGCCCATCGGATGCAAATAGACTTCGTTGGCGTGGGCGGCCAGCAGGTACTGGCGCTGGTCGTAGCTGGAACCCCAGGCCACCACCGGCTTGCCGGACGCCTTGAAGCGGTCGATGGCGCTGGCCACTTCGCGCAGCGTGGCCTGGCCGGCGCCTTGCAGTTCATCGGTCAGCAGCACGGCGGCGCCGACATCGGGGTCCTTGGCCGCCTGCTCCAGCACCGCCAGCACATCGCGCAGCTGAATCATCTTGTGCACTTCGCCGCCGCGCAGATTGGTCACCAGCGCCTCACGCGCATTGACGCTCGACTGCTCGACCAACTGCCCTTTCAGATCCAGCACCAGCGTGGTCTTGGGTTGCAGCGGCTTGGCGCCGCCGCCGAAGATCGCATACAGCAGCACAAGCACAATGAACAGGAAAATCAGGTTAAGCACCGTACGGCGGCTGGCATCCAGCGCGCGCCAGAAAAAGGCGAAACCGTTACGGATATAAGAAAACGGTGATTGGCTCATCAACACTCCAGTGGTTGCGTTATTTGCAAGGATAATACTGCTTTTTCGAGATCAACAGTAGGCCGGCAAAAACCAGCAGGCCATTCAAGAGTAGCAGCTCCAGCCCGATGCGGTAGCTGCCAAACAGAATTTCCTGATTGCAATCAATGACATAGCAGATGACCGGCCCCGCCAACGCCACCAGCGGCACCCAGCGGTCGCGCGGCACGCGCCGCGTCAGAATGCCGAAGGCGAACAGGCCTAGCAGCGGGCCGTAGGTGTAACCGGTCAGTTTGAGCACCAGCCCGACCATGCTGGCGTTATCCACCCATTTGAACACCAGCACCAGCGCCAGGAAAATCGCGCAGAAGGCCAGGTGCACGCGGTGGCGCAAGCGTATCCGGGCCTGCTCAGTCATGTCGGTGCGGCGCTGCACGCCGAGGATGTCGATGCTGAACGAGGACGTCAGCGCGGTCATGGCGCCGTCGGCGCTGGGGAACAGCGCTGAGATCAGGCCGATGAAGAAAATCAGTTGCAGTACAGCGGGCATGTGCGCCATCACTACAGTCGGGAAAATCTTGTCGCCGGTGGCCGATACACCAGCAATGGGCGCGTACAGGTACAGCAACCCGCCAAGGACCATGAACAGTACCAGTACAGCTGTCAGTACAGCGGTGAGCAGCAGCATATTCTTTTGCGAATCACGCAGGGTGGCGACCGAGATGTTTTTCTGCATGGTCTCCTGATCCATGCCAGTCATGGCCAGCACAATGAAGAAACCGGCCAGCACCTGCTTCCAGAAATAAGCCGGGCTGTCGACCGAGCTGGTGACCACGCGCGTCAGGCCATGCGCCTGCATTTGGGCGATGCTCTCCAGCGGCCCGAGATCCATCTCATGCAGCAGCCAGCCGGCGCAGATCAGCAATCCCAGCACCATGCCGGTGGTTTGCAACATATCGGTCCAGACGATGGTTTTCACGCCGCCCTCATAGGTGTACAGCAGGATCATGGCGAGGATGACCGTGGTGGTCAGCCAGAACGGCACGCCCATGCTATCGAGGATGGTGAGCTGCAAAATATTCACCACCAGATAAAGCCGCGCCGAGGCGCTCAACGTGCGCGAGATAATGAAGAACGCCGCGCCGCTCTGGCAGGAACGCGGGCCGAGGCGCTGCTCCAGATAGGTGTAGATGGAAGTGACCTTGAGACGGTAATACAGCGGCAGCAGAAGGTAAGCCACCGCGATGTAGCCCAGCACATAGCCGAGTATCACTTGCAGATAACCGAAACCATCGCGGCCGACGGCGCCGGGCACGCTGATGAACGTGACGCCGCTGAGCGTCGTGCCCACCATCCCGAACGCGACCAGCATCCAGTTACTGCGCTTGTTACCGATGAAGAAGCTGTCGTTGTCAGCGTTGCGGGAGGTGCGCCACGCCACCAGGAGCAGCAAGACGAAATAGGCGGAGACGAGGCAAAACAGGGAGACTGCGGACATGAGATATTGGCGGCGAATGATCAAATCGCCGCCAATATACCTCAATCAATGGGCCACGGCGTGGATCGACTTGCCGCCGCCAACGCTGGCCGGACGTGGATTCAAGCGATCCAGGCGACCACTCAGCGCAGTCAACCCGAAGGCGACCAGCACCACCAGCGCACCGATCCAGCCGGTATGCACCAGTCCCAGATGCTCGACGATCAAACCGCCGCCCCAGGCGCCACCGGCAATACCGAGATTAAACGCCGCAATATTCAGCCCGGAAGCCACATCCACCGCGCGCGGCGTAAAGTGTTCCGCCTGCTGCACGACATACACCTGCAAGCCGGCCACGTTACCAAAGGCCACCGCGCCCCACAGCAGTACAGTTGCCAGCACCAGCCATTTATATGGCGCGGTAAACGTCAGCACAAACAGTACAGTTGCCAGGCCAAGGAAAATAATCTTCAGCGCGCCGACAGGGCCACGGCGATCAGCCAACTTCCCGCCCCAGATATTCCCCACCGCGACCGATACACCGTAGACCAGCATCACCAGACCGACGGCGTTCACGCTAAAGCCAGTAATATCGGTCAGGATGGGCGCAAGAAAAGTGAAGGCGGTGAAGGAGCCACCGTAACCGATCGCCGTCATGGCGTAGACCAGCAACAGGCGCGGTTCCGCCAGCACCTTCACCTGCTGCATCAGCGACGCCGGCTTATTGTGCTGAATAGACGACGGCACAAAAATGGCGCTGCCGAGAATCGCGATCGCACCCAGCGCCGACACCGCCAGGAAAGTCTCGCGCCAGCCGAAGTGCTGGCCGATAAAAGTCCCAAGCGGCACGCCGGTCACCAGCGCCACCGTCAGACCGGTGAACATCATCGCGATCGCGCTAGCCGCCTTCTCCTTCGGCACCAACGAGGTGGCGATGGTCGAACCAATCGAGAAAAACACGCCATGCGCAAGACCGGTAAGAATGCGGGCGATCACCAGCGACTCATAGCTGGGCGCCTTCCAGGCCAGCAGATTCCCGAGTGTAAACAACAGCATCAACCCCACCAGCAGCGCCTTGCGCGGCACCTTGCCGGTCAGCGCCGTCAACACCGGCGCACCGACGGCCACGCCCATGGCGTACAAACTGACCAGCAAGCCAGCCGACGGCAAATTCACGCCCAAATCGGCGGCGATAGTCGGCAACAGGCCGACGATAACAAACTCGGTAGTCCCGATAGCAAACGCGCTGATAGTCAGCGCAAGCAGTGCAATAGGCACGGCGTCACTCCTGAAAAGTTAATGCCATGCAATATCGGGATGTCCTCCGATGAGAAAAAGCCGTCAAAACCCAAAACACCTTTGCACCCCACGCAACGATCAACGTCAGGGTCAGCTCTGTCATTCGGACACGCGCAAACAATATTTGAGAAATATCAAAATGTTTTTTAAATGTCCGAATGACAGAGCTGACCCTAAATTGCTTAATCGCTAGAATTACGGGATGAACTCTGAAAAACTCGCCCTGCTCCTCACCCGTGAAATGCCTTATGGGAAGTACAAGGGGCGCAAGATTGCCGATCTGCCGGGGCATTATCTTGGCTGGTTTGCGCGCGAGGGCTTTCCGGCGGGTGAGCTGGGCGCTCTGCTCGCTCTCATGTACGAAATCGATCACAATAACTTGCGCAGCCTCCTCGATCCCCTACGGCAAGCACATCGGCAACAGTGACATCCCGGCAATGAAAATGCGTGTATAAATACGTTATTGCATTGTTTAGGGGAACGTCATGGCTGCTCATCCACAGGGCTGTACCTGCTTCATCATTCCGTCGAAAATGCTGCGCAAGCTGGCGGATGAGACCGACAACGTCAAGGAACGCCATTGCCTGCTCGATCAGGTGGAGTTGTCCGCCCATCTGCGCGGTCAGCGCTCGGTGGCGCCAGTGGTGATGGGCCTGGTCGCGGCGACCGGCGAAAAGCGCCGCACGGTGTACGATGCCCAGCATAAGTCCTCCCTGCCCGGCAAGCTGGTGCGCAGCGAGGATGGCAAACCGTCCACCGACCAGGCCGTCAATCAGGCTTTCGACGGCGCCGGCGCCACTTACGATTTCTACCGCGAGGTGCTCAAGCGTAATTCCATCGACGGCAAGGGCTTGCGCCTGGACTCCACCGTGCACTATCAGGTCAAGTTCAACAACGCCTTCTGGAATGGCCAGCAGATGGTGTATGGCGATGGCGACGGCGATTTGTTCCTGGGCTTTACCGGCGCTATCGATGTGATCGCGCATGAGCTCACGCACGGCGTCACGCAGTATGCCGTGCCCGGCGGACTGGTGTACGCGGACCAGAGCGGCGCGCTCAACGAATCGATTTCCGACGTGTTTGGCAGCGTGGTCAAGCAGTGGACGCTCAAGCAGAATGTCGAGCAGGCCGATTGGCTGATCGGCGCCGGCATCATGGCGCCCAAGGTCGGCAAAGCGCTGCGCTCGATGGCCGATCCCGGCAACAAGGAGCTCACCTGGTCGGGCGACGATCAACCGAAAACCATGGCAGGATATGTGGAAGGCGGCGATGTCCACACCAATTCCGGCATCCCCAACCACGCCTTCTACGCCGCCGCCATCGCGCTCAAGGGCAACTCGTGGGACAAGGCCGCGCCGATCTGGTACAAGGCCTTGTCGCTGTTGACGCCCAACGCCACCTTTGCCGACATGGCCACGGCCACCTCGGAATCGGCGGCGCTGTTGTATGGCGCCGACTCGGCCGAGCAGCATGCGGTGCAGGCGGCGTGGAAAGTGGTCGGGGTGTCAGCATAAAGGAAATGCCATGCGCTTGACTCTGAAATGCACAGGCGGCTTTACCGGACCGGCCGGCGCGCAAACGCGCACGGTCGATCTGGCCCAATTGCCGCAACAGCAAGCCAGCGAACTGGCGCAGTTGCTGCACGCCAGCGACTTCTTCGCCCTGCATCCCAAGCTGGTGAAGGAGGCGCCCAAGTCCTGGGACTTTCAATACGATCTGCAAGTGGAAGACGGCGGCCAGACTCACTGCGTCCGCTATCATCTGGACGAAGCGCCGCCGTCGCTCAGGCAATTGACCGAAAAAATCAACGACGAAGTCGCGCCGGACTAGCCTATCTTCAGCTCCGGATAGCCCGTCCGCAAATCATGCTCGCGCGTGAAGCGCTGGCCGGGCAGCAGCACCAGCAACAACTCGGCCGTGGTGCGCACGATGCAGCCCGCGCCCACATGCCCGCCCCACACCCGGCCATCCGCGTCGGACACGGACATGTGCAGGTGCGCGCCATCCGACGACAGCGAACCGGCCAGCGTCAATATCTCCAGATCCCCGCGTAGCTCGGCGCAGGCCGGCTGACCGGCATAACGCAGCTGCGCCACGCGCAAGCTGCCGATACCCTGCAACACAAAGCCCGCCTCATGGCCGCTGGCCAGCAAGGCCGCCACCACCGACGCCCGCAGGTCGTCGCCGGGATGCAAGCGCAGCGGCAAAGGCAGCATGGTCAGCCCAGCATGCGCGTGAACTCGCCGCTGGCGATCAGCTTTTGCAGATCATTCGCCCCGCCGATCAGCGTGCCGTTCACAAAAATCATCGGGAAGGTCGACCAGCCGCTCCACAGCTTGAGCGCCAGGCGCGGCCGCCATTGCGAGAAGTAGTTGCCATAGCTGAGATAGTGATATGGCGTGCCTTGCGCGTCCAGCAGCTTGCGCGCCTTGGCGGGGAATGGATTCAAGCCCATGCCGACCACCACCACCTTGTGGGCGGCGATGGCGGCCTCGACCTCGGCCACCAGCGATGGATGGTTGTTTTCAATCTGCGCCAGGGCGGCGGGATGGATGCGGGCTTGGTCCAGGATGAGACGAGTCATTATTGCCTTATAAATTGAGTTTGGTGATCTTGGTGCCTTCGAGATTGAGGTTGGCCATCAACCCGGCATTGGTCAAGACGAATGCCTGCACCGGATTATTGGCTGTGGCGGTATCTATTTCACCATTGGCGCCCACTTTGATCAGCGCCACCGAGCCATCCACGCCGGCGGTCCAGCCGTTGCCATTGCGGAATTTGTCCAGCGCCTCGCGGCTCATGAACAACAGCACCACCGCCTTGGACTGGGCGCCAGCCTGGAAGCCGACCGACAGCGAAGCCACGCTGTAGTAATCGGCCACCGCGCCGCCGGTGCGCAGCACGCCTTTGCCGTATTCACCGCCGACCACCAGCCCGGCCGCCACCACATTCGGGAACACCAGCACGCCGTTGGCCTTGCGCACCAGCTCGCGCGAGCCCTTGACTTCCTTGTACAGGCGCTCCAGCGTGGTGTAGGCGCCCTGCTCGATCTCGGTCTTGACGGCGGCGCTGCTCGGCTTGGCCGCGCCGGTGGTGGTGGTGCATCCGCTCAACGCCAGGCCGGCACATGCCAGGGCCACGGCTGCAAAAGTACGTTTAAGCATGGAATTCTCCCTGTAAGATGGATGGAAACAGCGCCTAACATACCACGCTATCCGCCGATGCCCCGCACTGCTCAGCGGCTGCCGAAGGCCAGGCGCTTGCCCTCGCGCAGCATGGCGGCGAACTCCGCCGCCGGCACCGGTTGACTGAACAGATAGCCCTGCAACTGATCGCAGCCCAGCTCGCGCAGGAAGGCCATTTGCTCGGCCGTCTCCACGCCCTCCGCCACGA
This sequence comes from Duganella radicis, assembly GCF_009720825.1. Classification (GTDB taxonomy): domain Bacteria; phylum Pseudomonadota; class Gammaproteobacteria; order Burkholderiales; family Burkholderiaceae_D; genus Rugamonas; species Rugamonas radicis. The sequence goes on from NZ_WNKY01000022.1 coordinate 90,360, forward strand.
TTTCCTGGCGCAGTTGCTGCGCCATGGTGACGATGGCGCGCGCAATCGCGCAATCGTTTTCTTCGTACGGCAGACCGATCACGAAGGAACGGTCGATCTTCAAGGTACTGATCGGGAATTTTTTCAGGTAGGCCAGGCTGGAGTAGCCGGTGCCGAAGTCGTCCAGCGCCAGCGCCATGCCCATCGCCACCAGCTGGTTCATGATGGCGATCACCTTGTCGGTGCCGCGCACCAGCAGGCTTTCGGTGATTTCCAGGTTGATCTGGTCCGGCTGCACGCGGTGTTTTTCCAGCACGGCCGCAATCCGCTTGGGCAGCTCGTTGTCGAACTGGCGCGCCGACAGGTTGACCGCGATCGGCGGCATGATCAGGTTGGCGTCGCGCCACTCGCGCACTTGCCGGCATGCCTCTTCCAGCACCCAGGTGCCGAGTTCGAGGATCAACCCGGTCTCCTCCGCCACCGGGATGAACACGCCCGGCGACACCAGCCCGCGCACCGGATGGCGCCAGCGCAGCAGCGCCTCGGCGCCGACGATGCGGCCACTGCGCAGGCTGACTTTGGGCTGGTAGTACAGTTGCAGTTCGTTTTTCAGCAGGGCCTGCCGCAGTTCGCTCTCGATGCGCAAATGCTCCTTGGCGCGCTGGTTCATCTCTTCGCTGTAGAACAGGAAGTTGGACTCGATGCTTTGCGCCGCCTTGGCCACCGCCACGTCGGCGCAGCGGATCAGGGTCGGCACGTCGAGCCCGTCCTCGCTGTACGAGGTGATGCCGATGTGCGCGCCCACCTGCAAGCTGTGCGAGGCGATCGCGATCGGCGCGGCCAGCGTTTCCAGCAGCTTCTTGGCGACGATGCCGGCATGCTCGCGCTTTTCCACGTGCAGCAGCGCGATGGCGAAGCGGTGGCCGTCCAGCCGCGCCAGCACGTCGCCTTCGCGCAGCGAGCCGCGGAACATGCGGCCGATCTCGCACAGCAGCTCGTTGCCGATCTCGTGGCCCAGCGTGTCGCTGATGGCGCCCACGCGGGTGATCTCGATCACCAACAGCGCGCCGTGCTCGCCGGAGCGCTTGGTCTCGGTCAGCGCCTGCCCCACCAGCTGCGACAGCAGGCACAGATTGGGCAGGCCGGTCAGCGGGTCGTAGTTGGCCATGCGCTGCATGCGCGCCTCGGCATCCTTGTGCACGCTGATATCGGAAAACAGCGAGAACGTGTGGCTGATCTTGCCGCTGTGGTCGCGCACCGCGCTGATGGTCACCGATTGCGGAAACAGTTCGCCATTCTTGCGCTTGCCGACGATCTCGCCGCGCCACGGCCCGCCGCCCTGCATGGCCTCGCGCACCCTGGCGCGGAAGTCGGCGTCGTGCACGCCCGAGCGCAGCAGGTCCGGTGTCTTGCCGATCGATTCGGCCGGCGTGTAGCCGGTGATGCGGGTGAAGGAGGAATTGATGGAGACGATGCGTTCATGCGCATCGGTGATCAGCACGCCCTGCTCGCTGTCCTCGATGATGCGCGCGTGCAGGTCGACCTTGTCCAAGTCCGACAAGGCCTGGTTGGCCTGCGACAGCCGCACCAGCATGCCGGCCGGCTCGCCCTCCTCGTGGCGCAGTTCGATGTCGAGATGCACCCAGATGATCTCGCCGTTCTTCTTGCGGCGCCGCACCTCGGTGCGGGCGGCCGCCTCGCCGGGATTGTGCTCGAAGAACAGCTCGGCGATATTGCCGTCGTCATCGTCTTCGGCGTACAGGAACAGCACGTGCTGCCCGGTCACCTCGGCCGCCGTGTAGCCAAACATCAGCTCGGCGCCGGCGCTCCACGCGGTCACGTAGCCGGTCAGGTCCAGTTCGAGGGTGGCGTCCAGCGCCGGCATGTCGGCCGGCTGCAGGGCCGTTTGCGCTCGCTTGAGTGCCGCTTCCAGCGCGGTCAATGTCTGTGCCAGCGCGTCGCCTTGTTCACTCCGGGCTTGGCGGCTCAGGGCAAGACAACGCTCGATGGCATCACGCATGGGGGCTTCCTGCTTTGCCGGCCGCCACGCTTTGCATCCACAGATGGGCGTCGACGGCGATGCGGTTGTAGGTATCGGTGTCGATTTGCAGCCCCGCCAGGCAGCTGGCCAGGCATTCGTATTCCTCGCGCTCGGCCGATTCGACCACGCACAGCAAATGGCCCAGCTCGCCCTCGTGCGACAGCAAGGCCTGCTGCACGGATTCGCTGATGGTCAACGGTTTCAGCACCTCTTCCAGCGGCATGCCGAACAGCACGCCCAGCAACGAGAACATGCCGACCATGAAAGCCTGCTCCTGGTGATGCTTGTCCTCGCCGCTGGCCTTGGACAGCAGTTCCATCGAACGGGCCCGCACCGCCACCCGCGACAGCAGCATGGCCGAGCGCTGGTCGCCCTCGCGCGACGAGAACAGCATCAGATTCAGCCAGCGCCGCAGTTGCGAGCGGCCAAGGATCAGGATCGCCTGCGAAAAACTGGTGACGCGGCGGCCGGTGCCCATGCCCAGCGAATTCACCAGCCGCAGCAAGTGATACGACAGGGTTGGGTCCTGGCGCAGCAGCGCTTCGATTTCGTGGGTATCGGCATCGGCCGACACCAGTTGCACCAGTTGCAGCGCCAGCGCGCGCGAGGCGGCCTGGGTGCCGACCGGCTTGGCCGGCGGAGCCAGGAACCAGTCGCCCTCGATCCACTGCACCGCCGGCGGCAAATCCTTGGGCAAGGCGTCATCGGCGCGGGCGATCTTGTCCGCGGTCAGCGCGCTCAGGCCGGCCTGGCCCAACGCCTGGTTCAAGTCCTGGCTGGCGCCGGGACGGTAGTAGCACGCCATGCCGCCGGCCGCCAGCTCCTCCAGCAGTTTCAGCGGCAACCCGGCGGCGCCAGCCGGCACGCACGATGCGTCGAACAGCAATGCTGCCGGACTGCCGTTGCGGTCGGCCAGAGGTTGCAAAAACAAAGGCGTGGCAGTCGATACAGTCATGAAGAAGTTCCAGCTGGGGACAAACGATTATCCTGCTATGGTACTCCGAAACTATTGGCGTTAGTCAATATTATGATGCGGAAGATGGGTGAGCAAACGATCGAACAGGCCCGGCTGGCGCATACGGTTCAGCCACCAGTTTAACGCCGCGCCATTTTCGCCGCTGCGCCAGGCCAGATAGAAGGTTTCGGCCGGCTTGGGCTCCTCCACCTGCTTCTCGACCAGCAGACCGGCGGCAATGGCGGCACGCGCACACGGTTCGGGCAGGAAACCGAATCCCATGCCGGCCAGCTGATACTGGAATTTGGTCTTCATGTCGGGCACGGTCAGCGTGTCTTGGCCGAGCAACAATCCCACCGTGCGCGGCGCCATCTGGCGCGCGGAATCGGCCACGCTGATGGCGCGGTGGTGTTGCAAATGCGTCCGCCCCAGTTTGTCCTGAACACCGGCCAGCGGATGCGATGGCGCCACCGCGAACACGAAGTTGACCTTGCCGAGCGGCTCGGAGATGTAGCCGCCGCCAGCCGGACCGTCACCGGCGGCGCCCACCAGCAGGTCGGCGCGGCGGTCCAGCAAGGCTTCCCAGGTGCCCGACAGGGCTTCCTGCATGATGCGCAGGCGGGTTTGCCTGGCCACCTCGTAAAAGGCCGGCACGTCGTCGTGGAACAGGCAGGGCGAGAACATGGAATCCATGGCCACCGTCAGTTCGGTCTCCCAGCCGGAGGCCACGCGGCGCACCCGGTGCTCCAGATCCTGCGCCGCCTTCAGCAGGTAGCGCCCCTCCTTCAGCAGCTCGGCCCCGGCGGCGGTCAGCTCCACCCGCGGGCCGTTGCGTTCGAACACCTGCACGCCCAGATCGTCCTCCAGTTTGCTGACGGTGTAGGAAATCGTCGACGGCACGCGGTGCAATTCCTTGCCGGCGGCGGAAAACGAGCCGCGCCGGTCGATGGCGTCCACGATTTGCAGGGCTTCCAGGCTTAATCTGAGCATTCGATATTTTCGATAGTAGAGGGGTAAATTTTCCGTTTTTTTATCCCGGAACGGACGTCTACAATGTGTCCATCGCTTTCAAAATTATCGCACATTCAAAGGAGCCCACCATGTTACAAGTACGTCATTCCGATTCCCGCGGCAAAGCCAACCACGGCTGGCTGGATTCCAAACATAGCTTCTCGTTCGGCCATTACCACGATCCCGAGCACGTCGGCTTCGGCCCGCTGCTGGTGATCAATGAAGACAAGGTCATGGGCGGCCAGGGCTTCGGCACCCACGGTCACCGCGACATGGAGATTATCTCCTACGTGCTGAGCGGCGCGCTGGAGCACAAGGACAGCATGGGCACCGGCTCGGTGCTGCACTACGGCGATGTCCAGCGCATGAGCGCCGGCACCGGCGTGCGCCACAGCGAATTCAACGGCGACCGCACGGAGCAGGTGCATTTCCTGCAAATCTGGATTCAGCCCAACCAGCTCGGCATTCCTCCCAGCTATGAAGAGAAAAACTTCACGCCGGAGAGCAAAAAAGGCAAGCTGGCCCTGATCGCCTCGAACGATGGCCGCGACGGTTCGGTGCTGATCCACCAGAATGCGGAGATTTACGCCTCCATCATGGCCGAGGGCGATAGCCTGAAACATGCGCTGCAACCGGGCCGCATCTCGTACGTGCACCTGATCCGCGGCGCGGTGACGGTCAACGGCGTGCACCTGAAAGCCGGCGATGCGCTCAAGATCACCGACGAAGCGCTGGTGACGCTGGAACAGGCGGAAGACGCGGAATTGCTGGTATTTGACCTGCCGAAATAAGTTTCCGCCAATTTTGGTATCATGAAGGGCGCGCCGGGTCTGTTGGAACAGCCCGGCGCGCCTTTTTTACTTTACATGAATAGATTAAAGAGCAAAACCATGTCGCAGAGCGCAGAAATCCCTTCCCCGGACGAACTGAATTACGTCACCTCCTGCGCCCTGCCAACCCCATGGGCGCAGTTCACCCTGCACGCTTTCGTTGAAAAGACCACCGGCAAGGAGCATCTGGCCATGGTGCTGGGCGATATCGGCAATGGCGCGCCGGTGCTGGCGCGCGTGCATTCGGAATGCCTGACCGGCGACGTGCTGTTCTCGCAGCGTTGCGACTGCGGCGCCCAGCTGGAAGGCGCGCTCAAGAAGATCGCCGACGAAGGCCGCGGCGTGCTGCTGTACCTGCGCCAGGAAGGCCGCGGCATCGGCCTGGTCAACAAGATCCGCGCCTATCGCCTGCAAGAGGCCGGCGCCGACACGGTGCAGGCCAATGAGCAGCTGGGCTTCAAGGCCGACCAGCGCACCTACGGGCTGGTGAAACCGATGCTGGAACAATTCGGCGTGACAAGCTTACGCCTCATGACCAATAATCCGCGTAAGATCGATGCCATGACCAAATTGGGTGTTGAGGTTGCCGAGCGCGTGCCGCTGCTGGTCAACCGCAATGCATTCAATCAGTATTATCTGGATACCAAGGCCGCCAAGCTGGGCCACATGATGACGCCGCTGACACCGGCGCCAGTGGAGGATGGCGCGCTGTAACGTTTTAAGGACTGCATGAAAGTCACCAAGCTCGCCAGCATACTTGCATTCACCTGGGCCTGCGCCGGAGCGGCCGCTACCGCCTCCGCCGCCGATCCCGTCACGCAACCATCGGCGCCTGGCGCCGGCCCCGCCGCTGCCCACGGCATCAAGGCGCCACGCACTCCGGCTCCTACGGCGGCCGAGATCGCCGCCGCGCGCGGCGTCAAGCCCCCAGCGACGCCGGCCGCCGCCACAGCAGCCACGGCAGCGCCGGC
>NZ_WNKY01000023.1 GCF_009720825.1 Duganella radicis
TGCGGCGGCCGGCCCATGCCCGGTCGCGCCGCCGGCCGAGGCCGGGCTTGGCCGGGCCTGGCTGGCCGACGCCGTGGCTGCGCCAGCGATGGCGCCAGATGTGCGGAACGCCATCGCGTCGGCATCCGCGCCAGATGGGCTGGTTCCAGGCGCCGAAGCACCGGCGCCGGCCGGGCTGAGCGCGGACGCTTCCGCAGCCGCGCCGGATTTGGCGGCCGGGGTAAAGGCGAGCGTGTCGTCCGGCGCCGCAGTCGCGGGGCTGGCCGGCGCGGACGGATCGGGGGCGAAGTCCAGCGTCAGGCCGGGGCCCTTATGGTCGCTGGCGGCCGGCAATGGGCTGGGCGACGGGCGCGGCTCCAGGCTGGCCGCCACCGGCGGCGGCGGCTGGTCCGACATCGGTTCCAGGCTCAGACTATCCAGATTGAACTCGCGCTTGGCCGGCGCCGGGGCTGGCGCGGCGGCGGGCGCCGGTTCCGGCGTCAGCGCCAGAATCTCGTCGAAGGCTTCCGACGGTTTATCCAGCTCCTCGTCGGAGATCGAGTTTTGTTTTGCGCGCTCGGCTTTCTTGAGCGCTTGCATCAGGAGACTCATGATCCATTAGCCTTAGGAACGGGATTCGATTCAGGAGCGGTCTGGCCCGGCAGGATGTAGCGGTAATCCTTGTAGTCGCCATTGATGCTGGCGTCCTTGACCACCACCGGCCGCATGAAAATCACCAGCTCGGTCTTGGTGGTGTTCTCGTTACGGTAGGAGAACAGATCGCCCAGCAGCGGAATGCGGCCCAGCACCGGCACGCTGTCGCGCGCGTTGTCGATGGAATCCTGCATCAGGCCGCCCATCACGGCGATCTGGCCGCTGTTGACCTTCATGATGGATTCCAGCTCGCGCGCCTGGATCACCGGCACTTCGCTGGTGACGTTGGCGGTGGCCAGCGCCGGATTCGGGTCCCTGACCTTGCCGACCACGCGGGTGATGGTCGGGCGCACGTTAAGGGTGACCTCGTCGTTGTCGGAAATCTGCGGCGTCACACTCATCACAAAGCCCACCGGCACGGTTTCCAGGTGCGATTCATAGGTGGCCGGCGTGGTAACGCCGCCATTGGGGTTGAGGATGGCCGGCGTCACCTTGATCGAGAAGAAGACGTTGTTGTCGACCACCTTGAGCAGCGCGGTCTGGTTGTTCAACACGCTGATTTTCGGGCTGGACAGCACCTTCACCTTGCCGAACGATTCCAGCAACTGGATGGTGGCGGCCACGCTGCCGAGGCGGCTGGTCGGGTTGGTGTAGTTGAGCAGGAAGATGCCCGGGGTCGAGCCGACCGTCACGCCGCTTGGCAGGGCGCCGACCTGGCCTTGGGTCAGCTTGAGGTTGCTGTTGCTGGTCAGGCTGGACCAGTTGATGCCCTGCTGGTAGGAGTCGCTCAGCTTGACTTCAATAATGGTGGCCTCGATCAGCACCTGGCGCTTGGCCGCGCCCAGCACCAGGTCGAGGAATTGCTGGATCTTCTCATGCTGGCGCGAGGTGGCGCGCACCGCGATCAGGCCGCCCTCGGGATTGACGATGACCGAATTGGTGCGATTGGCGTTGCTGGCCTGTTGCAAGCCGCCCAGGTTCAGGGCCGGCGCCGGCGCGGCCGGCTGGCCCAAGCCGTTGGCCGGCAATCCGCCCGGCTGCGCCGCCTGCTGGCCGCCCAGCGGATCGATCGGGTTGTCGCTGATATTGGTCGCGCGCAGCATGTCGCGGATATTCTTTTCCAGGTTAAACCAGAAATTATTGTCCGAGCGGTTGTTCACCACCGTGGTGGAGTTGTTGGTGCCGTTGGCGGCCGGGCCGTTGTTGCCGGACTGGCCCTGCTGGTTCTGGCTGTTGGCGCCGCCGGTGACATTGACATTGACGTTGTTGCTGGTCGACTGCAGTTGCTGCTGCGACGCCTGCACCGGGTTGGAGCTGCTATCGCCGCCGCCACCGGTGGTGGAAATCTGCGTGGCGATATTCACGCTGCTGGCGGTGCTGCGCGCGATGTTGACGTAGTCGACCTTGTAGTTGCGCCATTCCGGCGTGTCCGGCAGCACGGTCAGGGTTTCGCCGTTGATTTCATAGCGCATGTCGACCTGGCGCTGGATGCGGTTGAGCAGCTGCGGCAGGCTCTGGTCCAGCGCGTTCAACGTGACCAGGCCGTCGATGCCGGGGTGGATGTCCACGTTCAGGCCGGCGTCGCGCGCCAGCGCGAACAGCAGCGACTGCACCGGCACCTTGTGCACCGTCACCGAGTAGGTGGCGACCTTGGCGGCCGGCTTGGGCGGCGGCAGCGCGATGCTTTGCTGGACCGGCTCGGGAATCGCGCCGGCGGCCGGCGGCGGCTCGCTGATGTGGGCCGGGGACGGCGTGATGGGATGGCTGGCGCAAGCACTCAGCAAGACGCTGCAAACCACGGGGACGAAGGGAGTGCGCATTATTTTCATCGGTTCAGGTCGCAGATTTTTGTTGTGCTTTTGCAATTATAGCTGGCATGATCTTACAAATTCCGTGCCGCCGCAAGGAGCAACAGGCAAATCAAGGCCAGCGCGCCCCCTATAACAACAGCGCGGGGCGGCAGGCGCCCGCCCCGGCGGCGGAATGGCGATTCCGAAATGGCCTGGCGCGCGTGGCTGGCCTCGACCGTGTCGGCATCGTCGGCAAACGCCGCCAGCAGCGCCTTGTCGGCCAGGATGTTGATGCGGCGGACGATGCCTTCCGAGGCCTCGGCGATCAGTCTGGCGGCGGCCGGGCTGAACAGGGCGGGGCCTTCGTGGCCTGCCGCGCGCAGGCGGAACGCCAGGAAGTCGCCGGTCAGGTCGGCCTGCAGGGCCGGCACCCTGAAGCTGTGGGTGATGCGTTCCTTCAGCTGACGCATGCTGGACAGTTCCAGATGCGTATCCAGCTCCGGCTGGCCGAACAGCACGATTTGCAGCAGCTTGCTGCGCGCGGTTTCCAGGTTGGTCAGCAGGCGGATCGCTTCCAGCGTGTCGAGCGGCATGGCTTGCGCCTCCTCGACCAGCAACACCACCTGGCGGCCGGCGCTGTGCCTTGCGATCAGCTCGGCATGCAGGCCGCGCTGCACCTCGTCGGCGCGCAGGCCGCTGGTCGGCAAGCCCAGCTCGGCGGCGATGGCATGCTGCACTTCCAGCGGATTGAGGTTGGGATTGACCAGATAGATGACGTCGATGTGCGGCGGCATGCGGCTTTCCAGCATGCGGCACAGCATGGTCTTGCCGGTGCCGACCTCGCCGGTGACTTTAATGATGCCTTCGCCCTGGCCGACCGCGTACAGCAGCGCCTCCAGGATATCGCCGCGCGCGTTCCCCGCATAGAAGAACGCCGGGTTGGGCGTGATGTTGAAGGGCGATTCGCGCAGGCCGAAATGGGATTGGTACATGGTCGTGGTGGCGTCAGGCGTCATGCGATACAGGTGAGGAAGGCTTGTTCCAGCGTCTTCGCGCCAAAACGCGCGCGGCATTCGGCCGGGGTGCCGCTGAAACGGATCACGCCGTCGTGCAGGATGGCCATGCGGTCGCACAGCTCGTCCACGTCGGCCAGGGCATGCGAGGTCAGGAATACCGTGCCGCCGCCCCGGTGCAGGCCGCGCAGCTGCTCTTTGAGGAGCGCGCGCGCTTTCGGGTCCAGTCCGCTCATCGGCTCATCCAATATATAGAGAGGCTTGCGTGCCAGAAGGCAGGCGGCCAGGCCCAGCTTTTGAGTCATCCCCTTGGAATAGCTGCGTACCGTGCGCTTGAGCGCGTCCTGATCGAGGTCCAGCGCGGCCAGCATGGCGTGCACGGCGTCCGGCTGATAAGCCAGTCCTTGCAAGGTTAGCAGATAGCGGATGAAGTCGGCGCCGGTCAAATAATAGGGCGGGGTGAAGCGTTCGGGCAGGAAGCCCAGCGGCTGGCGCGCGGCCGGCTGGTGGTGCGGCTGGCCGAAGATCTCGATGCTGCCGCCGTCCAGCGCGCAGAAATCCAGCAGGCATTTGATCAGGCTGGTCTTGCCGGCGCCGTTGACGCCGACCAGGCCGAAGCACTCGCCGGCGCGCAGCTCCAGGTCCACGCCGCGCAGCACGCTGGCCGTGCCGTAGCGTTTGGTGACTTGCTGGAAGCGCAGGGCGGGGAGGATCATGGCCGACACTGTAGCGCATCCGTCCCAAGAAAGCGACACCTTGGCTCGCGTTGTGGCCGCTTTCTGGACTAGAATGGCCGCAAGTTTTAGTGAGAATCTTAAGGAGTCGCGGAATGTCGAGGCCAGAAAAAGTCCGGCTGGGGGAAATCCTGGTGCAGCAAAAGCTGCTCTCGGAAGAGCAACTGGGGCTGGCGCTGGCCGATCAAAAGCGCAGCGGACGCAAGCTGGGCCGCGTGTTTGTCGAGAACGGCTACGTGACCGAGGAGCAGATCGCCGGCGCGCTGGCGCGGCAGCTGAACATCCCCTATCTCAATCTCAAATTCTTCAACATCAATCCGGAACTGGTGCGGCTGCTGCCGGAAACCCAGGCGCGTCGCTTCCGCGCGCTGGTGCTGGAAGACCGCCACGGCGCGCTGCTGGTCGGCATGTCCGATCCGACCGACCTGTTCGCGTATGACGAGATCGCCCGCATCGTCAAGCAGAACATCGAACTGGCGGTGGTCAACGAGACCGAGGTGATGGCGGCCATCGACCGCATCTACCGCCGCACCGATGATATTTCCGACCTGGCGCGCGAGTTGGAGCAGGATCTGGGCGACGTCTCGGTCGACTTCGGCGCGCTGGCGGCGGCCAATCCCAACCTCGAAGAAGCGCCGGTGGTCAAGCTGCTGCAATCGGTGTTTGACGACGCGGCGCAGGTGCGCGCCTCCGACATCCACATCGAGCCGCAGGAAGGCCGGCTGCAAATCCGCTTCCGCATCGACGGCGTGCTGCACCTGCAAACCGAGGCCGATATCAAGATCGCCCCCTCGCTGGCGCTGCGCCTGAAGCTGATGTCCGACCTCGACATCTCGGAAAAACGCCTGCCGCAGGACGGCCGCTTTGCCGTGCGCGTGAAGAACCAGCGTATCGACGTGCGTATCTCCACCATGCCGACCCAGTATGGCGAATCGGTGGTGATGCGTCTGCTGAACCAGAGCGGCACCCAATTGAAGCTGGACGCGATCGGCATGCCGCGCGGCGTGCTGGAGAAATTCCGCGCCATCGTCCAGCGGCCGAACGGGCTGGTGCTGGTGACCGGGCCGACCGGTTCCGGCAAGACCACCACGCTGTACTGCGCGCTGGCCGAGCTGAACTCGGTGGAGAAAAAGCTGATCACGGTGGAAGACCCGGTCGAATACCGCCTGCCCGGCATCAACCAGGTGCAGGTCAACGACAAGATCGAACTGAACTTCGCGCGCGTGCTGCGCTCGGCGCTGCGGCAAGACCCGGACATCGTGCTGGTCGGCGAGATGCGTGACCAGGAAACCGCCGCCATCGGCCTGCGCGCCGCCATGACCGGTCACTTGGTGCTGTCGACGCTGCACACCAACGACGCCGTCAGCACGCCGCTGCGCCTGATGGACATGGGCGTGCCGCGCTACATGGTGGGGTCGTCGCTGCAAGCGGTGCTGGCCCAGCGTCTGGTGCGGGTGATCTGCGAAAGCTGCACCACGCCGTACGAGCTGACGCCGACCGAGCGCGAGTGGCTGAGCCTGGAACTGAACGACAAGGTCGACAAGGGCCGCTATTTCCACGGCAAAGGCTGCTCGCACTGCAACGGCATGGGCTACCGCGGCCGGACCGGCGTGTACGAACTGCTGGAGATGACGCGGGCGGTGGTGGACGCGGCCAACGATCCCGATCCGGCCAACTTCCTGAAAGTGGCGGCCGCGCAGATGGCCGGCGAAACCTTGCGCCGGCATGCGGTGGCGCTGGTGATCCAGGGCCGTACCACGGTGTCGGAAGCAATGCGCATCAGTAACCAGGTCGAGGACTAACCAGTGCCATTCTTTGCCTACAAGGGACGCAACGCGCGCGGCGAGCTGATGCAAGGCGTGCTGGAGGCGGCCGACAGCGGCGCCGTGGCCGATCAGCTATTCAATACGGGCGTGACGCCGATCGAGATTGTCGTTACCAAAAAAGCCACGAGCGACAATGGCGAAACCTGGTGGGCCAAGCTGCTGGAGAAGAAAGTCACGTCGATGGACGTGCAGCTGTTCAGCCGTCAGATGTACACCCTGCTCAAGTCGGGCGTGCCGATCATGCGCGGGCTGGCGGGTTTGCAGGAATCGGCGGTGAGCAAGGCGTTCGGCAAGGTGATCAAGGATTTGCGCGAGTCGCTGGACTCGGGCCGCGAACTGTCGGCCGCCATGCGCCGCCATCCGGAGGTGTTCACGCCGTTTTATCTGTCGATGGTGCGGGTGGGGGAGATGACCGGCCGGCTGGAGGAAGTGTTCCTGCGCCTGTTCGACCATCTGGAGTTCGACCGCGACATGCGCGAGCGGGTCAAGACCGCCACCCGCTATCCGACCTTTGTGGTGATCGCCATGGTGATCGCCATGGTCGTGGTGAATATGTTCGTGATTCCGGCGTTTGTCGGCGTGTTTGCCAAGTTTAATACCGAGCTGCCGCTGATGACGCGGATCTTGATTGGCACCTCCAACTTCACGGTGCGCTACTGGCCGGTGCTGGCGACGGCAACGGCGCTGGGCATCTGGGGTTTCCGCGCGTGGATCGGTACGCCCAAGGGGCTGTACCAGTGGGATAAGTTCAAGCTGCGGATTCCGGTGGCCGGCAAGATCATCCTGAAAGCCACCATGGCGCGCTTTGCCCGCAGCTTTGCGCTGTCCAGCCGCAGTGGCGTGCCGATTGTGCAGGCTTTGTCGGTGGTGGCGCAGACGGTGGACAACGCTTATCTGACCGCGCGCGTAGAGCAGATGCGCGACGGCGTGGAGCGGGGCGACAGCATCCTGCGCACGGCGGCGGCCACCAATGTGTTCACGCCGGTGGTGTTGCAGATGATCGCGGTGGGCGAGGAGAGCGGTTCCATCGATGACCTGATGGACGAGATCGCGCAGATGTATGAACGCGAGGTGGATTATGAGTTGAAGACCTTGTCGGCGCAGATCGAGCCGATCCTGATTGTCTTCCTCGGCATCATGGTGTTGGTACTGGCGCTGGGCATCTTCCTGCCGATCTGGGATCTGGGCAAGGCCGCCCTCCATCGTTCGTAGGGATATCGTGACTTTCTTGGCAACGTTTGTGTCGGCGAAACAACGGGGCGCCAGTTTGCTGGAATTTGCCGTGGCGGTGACGGTGATCGGCATTTTGTTGGGATTGCTGCTACAACGGATATGGTATTACCAAGGCGAAGCGGAGCGGGTGGCCGTACAGATGACGGTGGCGAACGTGCGCACCGCCTTAGAAATGAAGGTGGCCGAAACCAAATTGCCCGGACGCAGCAGCGATTTAACGTTTTTGGCCGAAGAAAATCCGTTTAATTTATTAAAAAACAAACCGGCCAATTACGTCGGCGAATTATTTCAGCCGGATGACAAGGACATTGGCGAGGGAAATTGGTGTTTTAACCGCACTGATAAAAGTCTGATTTATTTGTTAAATAACGGAAATTCTTTTGGAGATGCTCAATCGAAACGTTTGAAATTCAAGGTAAAATTATTTCGCTTGCCCCATAGCCCCGCCAAGCCGTCAGGCACACCAGAACCCGAAGGTGTGGCCTTTGAGCAAGTTAAGGACTAACCTTCTTAGACGATTTGGAGAGAAACAAATGAACAAGCCAGCACTGACCGCAATGCGCAAACAAGCCCAAGGCGGCTTCACGCTGATCGAATTGATCGTAGTGATCGTCATCCTCGGCATCCTCGCCGCCACCGCCTTGCCGCGTTTTTCCACGTTGGGGAATGATGCTCGTGTCGCTGCGCTGCAAGCAGCGCGGGGTGCCCTCATGTCGACAGCTTCAATGGCGCATGGGCAGTGGCTGATCAATCCGCAGAATGCGACCGTGACCTATGAAGGACAGGTCATTACCTTTGCTACTACGGTGGCATCGGGTTATCCTCGTGCCGATGCTGGCTTTGTCGCGGCTTCCGGTATCACTACGACGGACTACACCATCATCCCGGCAGGCACCACTGCTACCGGTACCGCGCCGGCGGCTGCGGCCAACAGCGTTTCGATTGTACCTAACAGCGTTGCGGGTACTACTCGTGCCCTGACTTGTTTCATCAACTATGCTGAACCTACTGCGGTGAACGCGCAGCCGGTTATTACCTTTACCGCCAATACTGCGGGCTGCTGATCCCCAGCGCGTGCTGGTTGCGTTTATGTTCTCGCGGCCCGCACGCTTTAACCGCGCATGCGCCGGCTTCACGATGGTGGAGCTGATCACTGTGATCGTGTTGATCGGCATTCTGGGCGGTATTGGCTATGCCCGGTTTGCCGATAACACGACCTTCGAAAACCGCGCTTACGCCGATCAGGCCAAGACCATCATCCGCTACGCCCAAAAGCTCGCCATCACGCAGAACCGTGCGGTGTTCGTACGCTCCGAGCCGGGCGGTTTCGCGGTCTGCTACCTGAACAACTGCGGCGGCAACGGTGCGCTGGCTCCGGCGCCGGGCGGTAGCAACAGCGGCAGCGCCGCCACCCGCGCTTACTGCACCCTCGGCGGCGCCTACATTGCCACCTGGATGTGCGAAGCCCGCCCCAACGCTAACGTGGTCGTCACCAGCGACACTGTCCGTCCCGAATTCGGCAACGGCGGCGTATTCTATTTTGACGGCCTTGGCCGACCCTACAATGCCAGCGACGTCTTGGGCTCCTCCCATTTTACCCGTATGATCCTGACCTTCACGCGCGGCACCAGCGCCTACCGCGTGACGATCGAACCGGAAACCGGCTATGTCTACTAAGCCGATCCGCCGCCAATCCGGCCTGACCCTGATTGAGCTGGTGATTTTCATGGTCATCGTCGGCGCGGCGGCGGCCGGTATCATGGGTGTGCTCAACATCGGCGGCAGCAGCAGCGCCGACCCGGTGCGCCGTAAGCAAGCCTTGATGATCGCCGAAGCCCTGATGGAAGAAGTGCTGCTGGCCCGCTTTACTTACTGCGACCCGAGCGACCCCAACGCGGCTACTGCCGCCGCACAGGCCAATTGCTCCCCAGGCCAGCAATTGACGATCGGCATACCCGCCGGCGGCCGGCCCTATGGCAACGTCGCCAACTATGGTGGCGCGGCGGGCACGCCCCGGCGCACTTTTATGACCAACGGCGTGGACGTCGACATTAACGGCCGCCCGCTCGGCCAAAATACCGCATTGGCTACCATGGGCAATATGGCGCTGGGCGGCATTACCACCACGGTCACGCTCAACTATCTGGACGGCGCAGCCGGCGGCGCACTGGGGCCGGTCGGACGCACCATCACCTCCGACGCCAACAATCTCAACGCCTTGCGTATCACCGTGCGCACCACCTACGGCACCGGCGCCAACGACTTTGTCGAACTGGATGCCTATCGCACGCGCTACGCGCCCAATCTGCTGCCATGAAGACCGTCCGCACATACACTCTCAGACAGCGTGGCTTCACGCTGGTGGAGGCCATCATCGTCATGGTGCTGACCGGCGTGCTGGCCGGCGTGATGGTGTTGTTCATCCGCCAGCCGGTGCAGAACTACGTCGACGCCGCCGCCCGCGCCGATCTCAGCGACGCCGCCGATCTTGCCCTGCGCCGCATGGCGCGCGAGCTGCGCGGCGCGCTGCCCAACAGCATTCGCACTACCTTCAACAACGGCGTGTGGTTCGTGCAGTTCATTCCGACCAAGGCCGGCGGGCAGTATCTAGCGGTGGAGGACAACACCACCAGTGGTACGCCGCTCAGCTTCACCTCGGTGGCAGCCAACACATTCAGTGTGGTGGGTCCGCTGCCCATCGGCACCGCCGCGATTGTGCCGAATAACGACTTCATCGCCATCTACAACCTCGGCAACAGCATCGTCGGCGCGGACGCCTACACCGGCGCCAACGTCGCCAGCATCACTGGCGTGAACAACCTGACCCGGGTGGTCACGCTGGGGAGCAATCCATTCGCGGTCGCTGCCGGTGGTACGCCCAATGCGTCGCCGGACCACCGGTTTAGCGTGATCACTCCCCCGGTCACGTTCCGTTGCGAGGGTAACGCGAATGGCACCGGTACGCTGGCGCGCATCACCCAGAGCACATTCGATGCGGTGCAACCGCAACCGGCGGTGGGAGGCAATCCGCTGCTAGCCACCAATGTGCTGGAATGCGACTTCAGCGCCACCCAATCGGCCAGCCTGAACAACGGCCTGATCGGCATGACGCTATCGCTGGCGCGTCAGCGCACCGGTGGCGCGGCCAACGGGCTGGAAACGGTCACGCTGGTCCATCAAATCCACGTGGACAATACGCCATGAAGACGACACGCAAACAAACCGGGCTGGCGCTGGTGACCGCGATTTTCCTGCTGGTGGTGCTGGCCGGCCTGGCGGTGGCTGTAGTGTCGCTGAACACCTCACAGAAGGACGCCGCCGTCAAGGATGAATTAGGCACGCGCGCCTACCTGGCCGCCAAGGCCGGCATGGAATGGGCGCTGTTCACCGCGCAACCGGGCGGTGCCGGCACGCCGGCCAGCAACCTGAATTGCGTGGTGGCGCCGATCCAGTTCGCCATGCCGCCCGGGACGTTGTCGGCGTTTTCGGTCACCATCCAATGCACACAGCCGGTGGCAGGGTTCGGCGTGGCCAGCGGCACGGATCCCACTGCCGGCCACTTCCGGATCACGGTCACGGCCTGTAATCAACCGCCGTGTCCGGCGGCCAATCCGGGGCCGGACTATGTACAGCGGGTGATCACGGCGCAGCTTTAAAGTCGCAACTGTGTGGAAATGTGTGTATTTTTGCGGAATCATTGCCATTCTGAGCATATAAATGCGTGCAACTTGAATATAATCAATCATCTAGCGCGTAAACCTCGTGTGTTGATCTATGGGCTTCTTCAAGAGAGCTAAAAAAACCGATGGCTGGCTCACTGTCACTTTTTTGAGGGACGGTGTGTGTGCGGGCCGCGTGCAGCGCCGGCGCGATGCCAAGGCCTTGGTGGAGCTCTCGGCCTTCTATCCGTCCGACGCCAGCTTCTCGCCCGAAGCGCTCGACAAACTCAACAAGGACCTGAAGGCTGGCGGCTACAACTGCGGCACCATGCTCAGCGGCGGCGAGTACCAGCTGCTGATGGTCGACGCCCCCAACGTGCCGCAAGACGAATTGAAAACCGCGGTGCGCTGGCGCTTGAAGGATATGCTCGACTTCCACGTCGACGACGCCACCATTGACGTGCTCGACATCCCGGTGGACGCCAGCAACGCCGCGCGTGGCCACTCCATGTTCGCGATCGCCGCCCGCAATACGCTGATTCAGTCGCGCCAGACCCTGTTCGAGGAGGCCAAGCTGGGCCTGACCGTGATCGACATTCCGGAAATGGCGCAGCGGAATATCTCGGCGTTGCTGGAAACCGACGGCCGCGGCCTGGCCATGCTGTCCTTCGACAGCGACGGCGGCCTGCTGACCATCACCTACAAGGCCGAGCTGTATTTGTCGCGCCGCATCGACGTCACGCTGGAGCAGTTGCGCGAGCGCGATTCCGACCGCCAGCATGCCTGCTTCGACAAGATCACGCTGGAGCTGCAACGCTCGCTCGATCACTTCGACCGTCAGTTCAGTTATGTGAACGTGCTCAAGCTGTTGCTGGCGCCGACCGGTGCCGAGGGTTTGCACGAGCACCTGGCCACCAACCTGTACATGCCGGTGGAGGCCATGACGCTGGATGATGTGTTCGACCTCAGCAAGGCGCCGGAATTGCAGGATGCCGCGCAGCAGCAGCGTTTCTTCCTGACGCTGGGCGCGGCGCTGCGGCATGAGGAGGTGCATCTGTGAGCCAGCAGATCAATCTCTTCAATCCCATCTTCCTCAAGCAGAAGAAGATTTTCACGGCCTTGCCGATGGCCGAGGCGCTGGGCGTGATCGTGGCGGGCGCGCTGCTGCTGAACTGGTACGCGGGGCGCCAGGTGGCGGACCTGGAAAACGAAGCCGAGACCGGCAAGATCATGCTGGCCAAGCGCGAGCAGCGTCTGACGCAGGCCAAGGCGCAGTTCGCGCCGCGCACCAAGGACCCGGCGCTGGCCGCGCAAGTGCAGGAGGCCGAGGTGGAGTTGAAGTCGCTGCACGATGTGTCGTCGGTGCTGCAAGGCGGCGCGCTGGGCAATACGGCCGGCTATGCGGAATACTTCCGCGCGTTCTCGCGCCAGAACGTTAGCGGCCTGTGGCTGACCGGCGTCAGCATCAACGGCGCCGGCAATGACATCGGCTTGCAGGGCAGGGCCATGCAGGCCACGCTGATCCCGAACTACATCGCCCGCCTGACCGGCGAGCGCGTCATGCGTGGCAAGACCTTTGCCAGCCTGGACATCGCGCGGCCCGGCGCTACCGAGCTGGCCACGCCGGCTGTGGCGCCGAGTGCGGCAGCGCCACAGCCGGCGCCAAACGCAGCGGCGCCAAATGCCGCAGCTCTGGCACCGGCCCCGGCGGCCTCGCCGTTCGTGGAGTTCAGCTTGCAATCGACTGTGCAGGAGGCCGCCAAATGAAACAGCAGCTGCTGCAACAATGGATTAAGCTGAGCACCAAACTGGACGCCATGACGCTGCGCGAGCGCGCCATGGTGTTTGTGGCGGTGGTGGCGTCGATCCTGTTCCTGCTGTACACCGTGTCGGCCGAGCCGCTGTTGAATAAGCAGAAGGCGCTGCGCACCCAGATCAAGCAGCAGCAAAACCAGATCGCCGGCATCGACATGGAAATCACCGCCATGGCGCAGGGTTTTGTGATCGATCCGGACGCCGCCACACGCGAGAAGCTGCAAGCGGTACGGCGTGAAATCGACACCACCAGCGCCGGTCTGATGGCGGTGCAAAAAGGCCTGGTAGCGCCGGACAAGATCGCGCCGCTGCTGGAGCATCTGTTGCGCGGTAACGGCAAGCTGAAGCTGATGTCGATGAAGACCCTGCCGGTGACCGGCCTGAATGAGGCGGCGCAAGCGGCTCAGCCGGCCGCGCCCGCCGCCGCACCGGCCCCGGTCGCCGGCGCCGCGGCCGGTCCCGCGCCGGCCGCGCCGCCGCCACCGCCGAAGCCGCGCGAGCTGCTGTATCGCCACGGTGTGGAAATCGTGCTGCAAGGGAGTTATCTGGACATGGTCAATTATATGGATGCACTGGAATCCTTGCCGGTGCAGCTGTTCTGGGGCAAGGCCAAGCTGGACGCCCAGCAGTACCCGAACTCGCGCCTGACGCTGACCCTGTACACGCTGAGCCTGGACCGGAAATGGATGAAGCTATGAAGCGCCTGTTCTGCATCGCCTTGCTGTTGGCCGGCGCGGCCCGGGCGCAAACGCTGGTCGACCCGACCCAGCCGCCGCCGGAATCGCGCCTGCTGCCGGCCGCCGCCACCGATGCGCCTGTCGTGCCGAAAGGCCCGCAGCTGCAATCGGTGCTGATCGGTTCGCACGGCCGCCAGGTGGCGGTGATCGACGGCCAGACGGTGCGCAAGGGTGAAAAGTTTAACGGTGCGGTGCTGGTGGAAGTCCGCAAGAATCAGGTCGTGCTGCAAAACGGCCGCAACAAACAGGTGTTGACGCTGTTCCCGGAACCGGCGGCTAAATAAACGAAGAACGCTCATGCAAAAAATTCTGACCATCGCCCTCGTGACGACCATGCTGCTCAGCGGCTGCCAGACGCCGTCCACGCGCGACACCTACGACAAGATCAACAACGAGGTGAGCGCCGCAGCGGCCAAGCCGGCCGCCGCCACCCAGAATGACGCCGTCAACAGCGCCTTGTTGCCGCCGGTGTCGCAGTTTGCCGACCAGTTGCCGAAAGCGCGCGCGGTGCTGGATGAGCGCTTCAACGTTTCGTTCAACAATGTGCCGGTGCAGCAGTTCTACAATTCCATCGTGGCTGGCACCCGCTACAACATGCTGATCAATCCCGAGGTGACCGGCAATATCACCGCCAACCTGAAGGACGTGACGCTGTTCGAGGCGCTGGACGCGGTCCGCGAACTGTATGGCTACGACTACAAGGTGGAGGGCACGCGAATCTACATCCGTCCGCTGACCATGCAGACCAAGATGTTCAAGATTAACTACCTGACGGCGATCCGCAAGGGCGCGTCCAGCCTGCGCGTGTCGTCGACCTCGGTGGCGAACGCGGGCACCAGCAACAGCGGCAACCAGAGCAACAACGGCGGTGGAAACAACAATAACAATAACAATAGCGGCGGCAACAACGGCTCCGATCCGAGCAATCCTAATGGCACCGGTACACAATCCCAGCGCGACTCGGCCAACGTCTCCACCCGCTCCGAAAGCGATTTCTGGCTGGAGCTGAAGACGGCGCTGGAAGCGCTGGTGGAAATCGGCAAGGATGGCCGCAGCGTTACCATCAGCCCGCAGTCGGGCGTGATCGTGATCCGCGCCATGCCGGACGAATTGCGCAACGTGGACATGTACCTGCGCGCCACCCAGCTGTCAGTCGACCGTCAGGTGATTTTGGAAGCCAAGATCCTGGAAGTGGAGTTGAACAGCAACTTCCAGAGCGGCGTGAACTGGGCGGCGTTCGGCAAGTTTGCGGCCGGCGGCAATAACCGCTTCTCGGCCGGCACGGTGCAGCCGGATACCACGCTGGGGCCGCTTGGCACTTCGCTGAGCAGCGTCGGCAAGGCCGGCATCAATTCCAATCCGGGCAGCACGCTGGGCGCGGCCGCCGATGCGGCGGGCACGTTGTTCGGCATGGCTTTCCAGACCAGTAATTTCGCCGCGCTGATTTCTTTCCTTGAAGGGCAGGGCACGGTGCACGTGCTGTCCAGCCCGCGCATCGCCACGCTGAACAACCAGAAAGCGCTGCTGAAAATCGGCACCGACGAGTTTTACGTGACCGGTGTCAGCACCACCACCACCACCAACGGCACCGGCGCGGGCGTCAGCTCGCCGACCGTGACGCTGCAACCGTTCTTCTCGGGCGTGGTGCTGGATGTGACGCCGCAGATTGATGAAGACGGCAACATCATCCTGCACGTGCACCCATCGGTGAGCCAGGTGTCGACCATCAACAAGGGCTTGAATCTGGGCTCGCTGGGCAACTTCACCTTGCCGCTGGCGGCGTCTTCCACGTCCGAGATGGACAGCATGGTGCGCGGCCAGAATGGCCAGGTGGTGGCGATCGGCGGCCTGATGCGCCAAGCCACCACCACCGACCGCTCCGGCGTGCCGGGCGCGAACAGCGTGCCGGTGATCGGTGCGCTATTCGGCAGCAAGAGCGAGGTGGTGCAAAAACGCGAACTGGTGGTGCTGATCAAGCCGACCGTGATCGAGTCGTCGTCGGACTGGAATCAGGATCTGCTGGATAGCGGCCGCCGCATGAAGGAACTCGATCCGGGCCGCGCCAAGGGGCGGAATTAACCATGTACAGCAAACACTTCGGCCTGCGCGAGGCGCCGTTCAGCATCACGCCGGACACCAGCTACTTCTTCACCAGCCCGCATTCGCAGGAGGCGCTGAATACCCTGCTGGTGGCGGCCAAGAGCGGCGAGGGCTTCATCAAGATCACCGGCGAAGTGGGCACCGGCAAGACGCTGCTGTGCCGTAAATTCATCTCGACCATCGGGCCGGATTTCGTGACGGCGTATATTCCGAATCCGTATCTGGAACCGCGCACCCTGATGCTGGCCCTGGCCGATGAGCTGGAAGTGTCGCTGGAGCGCGATGTCGACCAGCACCAGTTGCTGAAATCGATCACGAACCGGCTGATGGAGCTGGCGCGCGAAGGCAAGCAGGTCTTGTTGTTGCTGGACGAGGCGCAGGCGATTCCGACCGAGAGTCTGGAAGCCTTGCGCCTGCTCACCAATCTGGAGACCGAGAAGCGCAAGCTGCTCCAGATCGTGCTGTTCGGCCAGCCGGAATTGAACCAGCATTTGCAGGCGAATTCGATCCGCCAGCTGGCGCAGCGCATCACTTTCCATTACCACCTAGGGCCATTGTCGCGCGACGATATCGAATACTATCTGGCGCACCGTCTGCGCGTGGCCGGTTATGCGGGCGGGCGTTTGTTCAGCCGTGGCGCGATTGCCGGCTTGTATAAGTCGAGCGGCGGCATTCCGCGCCTGGTGAACATCATGGCCAACAAGGCGCTGATGCTGTGTTACGGCGAGGGCAAGCAGCAAGTGACGCGCCGTCATGTGAATCTGGCGGCCAGCGATACGGTGGCGTCGCAGGGCGGCTTGCGCTGGACGTGGATGGCGGCCGGCGTGAGCCTGCTGATCGCCGCGTGCGGCTTGACCTGGGCGTTGACCAAATGAGCCTGATTAATAAAATGTTGCAGGACCTCGATGCGCGCGGCGGTGGCGACGCCTCGGCTTTGCAGCAGGAGGAAGTGAAAGCCGTGCCGGTGATGGAGCGCGACCGCCGTCCCTTGCTGCTGGGCGGTGCGGCGGTGGGTGTGCTGGTGCTGGCGGCCGGCGGATGGTATGGCTGGCAGTACTGGCAGGCGCACAAGGCCCCGCCGGTGCCGCAGATGACCAAAGTCAGCGACAGCCGCGTGCTGGATCGCCCGCGCTTCCAGGAGCCGCCAGCGGCTGCCAAGCCGGATGCCAAGCCGGCGGAACCGGCGCCGGTGGCCGAGGTGAAACCGGAGCCCGCCGCTCCAGCTGCCGCCCCCGAGATCAAGCCTAAGCGTCCTGCGGCAGACCATGTGGCACGTGAAGAACGTGCCGAACGTCCGGCCCCGGTACGCGCCGCCAAGCCCGCCGCCGCCGAACCGACGGAAGGCGTGGTGGTGCGCGAGCTGACGCCCAAGCAGGCGTCGGAAAACAGTTACCGCCGCGCGCTGGCGGCGTTGCAGGAAGGTCGCGTGAGCGCGGCGCTGGCAGATCTCGACAAGGCGGTCGAAACGGATCCGCGCAACGACGCGGCACGCCAGACCTATGTCAGCCTGCTGCTGGAAAACCGCCGCACCGATGACGCGATCCGTCAGCTGCGTCTGGCGCTCGGCATTGATCCGCGTCAGCCGGGCCTGGCCATGGTGCTGGCGCGCCTGCAACTGGAGAAGGGTGGCCCGGCGCTGGATACGCTGATGAAGACCCTGCCGTACGCCGGCAATAGTCCCGACTATCATGCCTTCCTGGCCGGCGTGCTGCAACGCGAACAGCGTCATGCCGAAGCGGCCGAGCACTATCGCGACGCCTTGCAACTGTCGCCGCAAAACGCCGTCTGGTGGATGGGATTGGGGATCTCGCTGCAAGCCGACCAGCATCTGCCGGAAGCACGCGAAGCCTTCAGCCGCGCCCGCAGCGCCAGCGGCCTGACGCCGGAATTGCGCGGTTTCGTTGACCGCAAGCTGGAACAACTCTCGCGCTGATTACAGGCTGGCTTGCGGGCCCCAGATCTGTTTCATGCTGAAGCGGATCGAGGCCTGATCCTCGCTCAAGGATTCGGCGATGCAGCAGCCCTCGTCGCCGGTACGGCGCTGCGCCGCCGGCCGCAGCACGCCGCCCGCCGCATCGCGCAGACAATGGATACCACGCCCGTCGCCGCCCGCCAGCCGCTGGCTGACCACGCCAATCTCGCCGCTGGTCAGGCGCACCACGCAACCCGGCGGGAAATCGCCCAGCTCGCGCTGGAAGTACTGCACCAGCACCGGATCGACCGGCGCCACCTTATCCTCGATCAGATTGCGCAAGGCCTGATACGGCGGCAGGGAGCGCCGGTAATTGCGCGCCGATACCTGCGCGCAGTAGCGGTCCGCCAGACTCAATAGCTTGGCATTCAAGGTCACCTCCGGACTGGCGATGCCGGCCGGATAGCCACTGCCTTCATCATTCTCATGGTGCATCAGCACGCAGGAAATCCAATCGTCGTCCTCCACGCCCACGCAGCGCAGCATGTCCACGCTTTCCTCCGGGTGGCGGCGCACGATGGCCATCTCCTCGCTGGTCAGCGGCGTGTTCTTGTTCTGGAAGGTTTCGTGATGACGCAGCATGCCGACATTCATGGTCAGCGCCGCGGCGGTGACGGTCAACGTATTGCCCGCATCCAGATCCATGGCGCGCGCAACCACCACGCACACCACGGCGGTCTCGATGCAGTGCCGCACGGCGTACGTACCGTTGATCTGGCTGAGGAAAATGCAAGCCAGCGCGATGTCCGGATTGATGGACACCGCCCGGATCACCTCGCGCGCGATGTCGCGGATCTCGCGTTCGGCATTGTGCTCGTTGCGCAGGTTGTGCAGCAGGCGCTCCAGCTCGCGGTTGCACAGGTTCAGCTGATGCAGCACCGACGGCGTGGGTTCCGCAAACGCCGGCGCCTCCAGCGGCGATTGCAGTTGATTGGTCTCGGACATTTTGTGATCCCGATCTACACTTTGCCCAGCCGCTCCAATGCGAGTGCCAGGGTCTCATCTTTTTTGGCAAAGCAGAAGCGCACAATGCCCGACTCCTTGCCTTGCTGGTAAAAAGCCGATACCGGGATGGCGGCCACTTTGATCTCGGTGGTCAGCCACTCGGCGAATTCGGCTTCCGCCTGTGTCGATATCTTATCGTAGCGCACGCACTGGAAGTAGGTGCCGTCGGCCGGCAGCAACTCGAAGCGTGTGTTGTTCAAACCGTCGCGGAACAGGTCGCGCTTGCGCTGATAGAACGCCGGCAGTTCCAGGTAGGGCTTGGGATCGGCCATGTAGCTGGCGATCCCGTGCTGCATCGGCGTGTTCACGCTGAACACGTTGTACTGGTGGACCTTGCGGAACTCCGCCATCAGCGGCGCCGGCGCGGCCACGTAGCCGATCTTCCAGCCGGTGACGTGATAGGTCTTGCCGAAGCTGGACACCACAAACGCGCGCGCCGCCAGTTCGGGATAGCGGCTCACCGATTCGTGCCGGTGGCCGTCGTAGACCATGTGCTCGTAGACTTCGTCCGACAGGATCAGGATGTCGGTGCCTTGCACAATGTCCGTCAGCGCCTGCATGTCGGCCGCGCGCAGCACGGTGCTGGTCGGATTGTGCGGCGTGTTGATGATGATCAGGCGCGTCTTGCCGCTGACGGCGGCCGCCACCCTGGACCATGGCACACTGTAACCGTTGGCGCCAACTTCCATCTCCACCGGCACCGGCACGCCGCCGGCCAGCGTAATCGCCGGCACATAGCTGTCGTACACGGGTTCGATGACGATCACTTCGTCGCCCGGATGGACGCAGCAAAAAATGGCGGTGGTCAGCGCCTGCGTGGCGCCGGCGGTGACGGTGAGCTCGCTGTCAACGTGATACTCATGGCCGTACAGCGCCGCGATCTTGGCGGCGATGGCCTGGCGTAGCACCGGCACGCCGCTCATCGGCGGATACTGGTTGAAATCGGCCTGCATGGCGTGGTTGACGGCGCTGATCAGGCTGCGCTCGCAGCCGAAGTCAGGGAAGCCCTGGCCCAGGTTGACGGCGCCCGATTGCACGGCCAGTTGGGACATGCGGGTGAACACGGTGGTGCCAACGGCCGGCAGGCGGGTGGTGAGGGCGGGCGTCATCGGCAGATTGGTGCGGCTGTTCATGGTGGAAGCGTAGTGGGCAGATGGCCTATTCTATCGCAATCCACTTCTCCGGCAACATGACCTTGAACATGCCCTCGCGAGCCAGGCGGCGCGCCAGTTTCAGCAGCGCCTTATCCTTGGTAATCAGCACCTCGGCGCCGGCGTCGCGGGCGATTTCAAGGAATTTCTGGTCGGCCTTGTCGCTGCACACCGGCAGCTTGACGCCGGATTCCGGCGGCGCCACCACCTTGATCAGCTGGTCGAAGCGGGCGGCGGCCAGTGGGCGGCTGTCGTCGTCCAGCGGCAGATGCTTGTAATGCAGCACGATGTTGAACTCGTCGCGGCAGTCCGAGCGCGTGACCGCTTGCACCGCGCCGCTCTCGATGTCGGCCACCAGCCTGGCCCAGCGCGGGTCGTTGAACACGAACAGGTCGAGGCAAACGTTGGTGTCGATAACGACTTTCTTTGGAACAGGTATCATGTAGGCTAGTTATGTGAAAATGTTTTTTGGAATCTTATGCTGATAGTGCTTTCCCCGGCAAAAAGTCTCGACCTGGAGACCCCGCCAACCACCCGGTTGCACACCCAACCGTCGTTTCTTGATCATTCCGAACTGCTGATCAACCGCTTGCGCGAGTTTTCCCCGGCCGAGCTGGGCGAGTTGATGGACCTGTCCGACAACCTGTCGGCGCTGAACGTGGCGCGCTACGCCTCCTGGACCAAGGACACCAGCGACGCGCGCCAGGCCGTGATGACCTTCAACGGCGACGTTTACGATGGCCTTGACGCCCGCACCCTGAAGCCGGCCCAGCTGGACTATGCGCAATCGCGCATCCGCATCCTGTCCGGCCTGTACGGCATGCTGCGTCCGCTGGATCTGATTCATCCGCACCGGCTGGAAATGGGAACCCGCCTGAGCACGCCGCGCGGCAAGAACCTGTACGACTTCTGGGGCGACACCATCGCCCAGGCGCTGAACAGGACGGCGGGCGAGCAGGGCGCTGAAACGCTGGTCAACCTGGCGTCCGAGGAATACTTCAAGTCGGTCAAGCCGAAAGCGCTGGGCCTGCCGGTGATCACGCCGCTGTTCGAGGACTTCAAGAACGGCAAATACAAAATCATCTCGTTCTACGCCAAGCGCGCGCGCGGCCTGATGGCGCGCTACGCTGCCGTGAAAGGCATCACCGATCCGCACAAGCTGAAGAAGTTCGACGTCGACGGCTACCGCTTCGTGCCGGACGCTTCCGACGACAAGACCTGGATCTTCCGCCGCAAGCTGGCGGAATAAAAAACCGGGACTGCGGTCCCGGTTTTTACTCGGCTTTACATCGAACCGTTGGAACTCCAGAAGTTCCACCACTTGCGCTGGGCCTTCTTGCCTTCATCCAGGAACTTGGAGTTCGGGTAGTTCAGCTTGAAGACGCGCTCGGTGTCGTTGCGCAGTTCGGTCATGCCCAGCTTGTCGTAGCTGCGGATCATGATGAACAGCGCTTCCTCGATCGACGGCGAGTCGCGGAAGTCGTTCATGATGCCCATGGCGCGGTTGGCCGCCGCCAGGTAGGCGCCGCGACGGTAGTAATAGCGCGCCACGTGAATCTCGTACGACGCCATGGCGTTGATCAGATAACGCATGCGCGCCAGCGAATCCGGGGTATACTTGCTCTCTGGGAACTTGGTCACCAGCTCCTTGAAGGCCGCATACGCTTCGCGCGTGGCTTTGGGGTCGCGCTCGGTGGCGTCCTGCTCGTAAATGAAATTCAGGAAGCTGACCTGGTCGTTAAAGTTGATCAGGCCGCGCAGGTAGTACATGTAATCGACATTGGCGTGATTCGGGTGCAGCTTGATGAAGCGCTCGACCGCCGCCAGCGCCTGGGCCTGGTCCTGCGATTTGTAGTAGGCGTAAGCGATATTCATCTGCGCCTGCTGGGCGTAGGTGCCGAATGGATAGCTCGATTCCAGCTTCTCAAACAACTGAATTGCGCGCTCGTAGTGCTGGCCTTCCAGTTCTTCGTTCGCCTCCGAGTATAATTTCGTAGCGCTCCAACCTTTTGTTTCGTCGGCTTTTTCAGAGAAAAGGCCACAACCGGACAAACCAAGCAGAACTACTGTTGCTGCGACTACCGATAATTTTTTTTGCATATCTTTTGCAAGAAACTGTTTAACCAAAGTTTTACGAGGCTAATTATAGCCGATAGGATTACCGTGATATTAAACGCAAAGCCGAATTTGGCCGAATCTTCCTCCGAACACGATGCCGACGCCGAACTGGCGCTCCACGATGACGATGACGACGGTCTGGCGCCCATCGAACTCGAACTGAGCCCCGAACACTGCGGCCAGCGCCTCGATAAAGTGATTTCCGGCCTGGTCCCGCAATTTTCCCGCGGCCGCCTGCAAACCTGGATTACCGACGGTTTTGTCACGGTCGACGGCAAAACCGCCAAAAGCACCAAGGACACCGTCTACGGCGACGAGAAGATCGTCATTCTGCCCCAACCGGAGCCGGAAGACGAGGCTTTTAAGCCCGAACCGATGGAACTTAACATTGTTTTTGAAGACGAGCACCTGATTGTCATCAATAAACCGGCCGGACTGGTGGTTCACCCGGGCGCCGGCAACTGGTCGGGCACGCTGTTGAACGGCCTGCTGCACCACTGCCCGCAGCTGAGCGGCGTGCCGCGCGCCGGCATCGTCCACCGCCTGGACAAGGACACCAGCGGCCTGATGGTGGTCGGCAAGACGCTGCCGGCCCAGACCGACCTGGTGCGCCAGCTGGCCGCCCGCACCGTCAAGCGCGAGTACTACGCTTTGGTGTGGGGCACGCCGCGCATCAGTGGTACGATCGACGCTGCGATGGGACGCCACCCGCGCGACCGCGTCAAGATGGCGGTCTCGACAGGCATGGGCTCCAAGCCGGCGATCACGCACTATGCCTTGCTGGCCAGCGGCAAGCTGGGCGAGGGCCGTCCCGTCGGGCTGGTGCAGTGCCGCCTTGAAACCGGCCGCACCCACCAGATCCGCGTGCACATGCAGTCGATCGGCTTCCCGTTGGTGGGCGACACGGTGTACGGCAAGCAGCATCTGGCCGATTATTTCCCGCGTCAGGCGCTGCAAGCGCGCCGCCTGGGTCTGGTGCATCCGGCCACCGGCGAGCAATGCGAATGGCAGGTGCCGCTGGCCGATGATTTTGCCGAATTGCTGGTCCGTGCCGGCATTGAGGAACCGAAAGACAATTGATGTCGATACAGCAGCAATGGTTGATCCCGCACTGGCCGGGCTTGCCAGACAATATCGGTGCGCTGTCCACCACCCGGCGCGGTGGCGTCAGCCCCGCGCCGTATGACGACGGCATGGGCAGCGGCGGCCTGAATCTGGGTACCCACGTCGGCGACCAGCCGCACAATGTGGCGCACAACCGCGCCATTGTGCGTGCCCAGCTGCCGGACGAACCGGTCTGGATGTCGCAGGTGCATGGCACCGCCGTGGCCAATCTGGCCGACGTGAAACCGCAGCAGGTGCCGGAAGCGGACGCCTGCTTCACCACCATGCCCGGCAAGGTGTGCACCATCATGACGGCAGACTGCCTGCCGGTGCTGTTCTGCGACAAGCAGGGCAGGACGGTGGCGGCCGCCCACGCGGGCTGGCGCGGCCTGGCTGCCGGCGTGCTGGAAAATACGGTGGAGTCGATGCGTGCGGCCGGCGCCGGCGAGCTGATGGCGTGGATGGGACCGGCCATCGGCCAGTACCAGTTCGAGGTTGGGCCGGACGTCAAGCAAGCCTTCCTGCACGGCGCGCGCGACGCCTCCGATGTGCGCCATGTGGAGGCGGCGTTCAGCGTCATCGGAGACAAGCCGGGCAAGTTCCTGGCCGATATCTACGGCCTGGCGCGTTACCTGCTGCACCGGGCCGGCGTCAAGGAAGTGCACGGCGGCGAGTTCTGCACCGTGTCCAATTCCGGCCGTTTCTATTCCTACCGCCGCGACGGCGTCACCGGCCGCCAGGCCACCCTCATCTGGATCAAATGAACTTATTGCGCCGGCGGCCGGTCTTTTTCCATGGCGGCACGCCGCCGCGCTTTACGCTTGCCGGTTCCGGCGATGTAAATCAAGGTACCCAAGGGCAGCACGCAATAGAACAAAAACGTTACAATTCCCGCAACGATGGAAGTTTCCGTCAACGCCATCAGGCCGACTACGTAGATCCAAGCAACAGCAACAATCAGCATTGTGTTTAACTCACTTTTAGGGAACCACAGATGAATATGCCAGATCCTCAAGCTTTTGCCAGTGCCTGGATGCAGTCCAATCCGCTGGCCGCCATGATGCAGGATGCCGGTTTGCAGATCAAGCCGGAGGCAATGGAGCAGCTGAAAAACGACTATCTTCGCGATTTCGGCGCATTGTGGCAGGAGTTCATCAGCGGCAAGGCGCCGGCCATCAGCGACCGCCGTTTCAACTCGGCGGCGTGGCAGGGCAATCCGATGTCGGCGTTTAACGCGGCAGCCTATCTGCTCAACGCCAGATTCCTGAATGCGATGGTGGAGACGGTGGAAGCCACTCCCCAGCAAAAACAAAAGATCCGCTTCGCCGTGCAGCAGATCATCGACGCCATGTCGCCGGCCAACTTCCTGGCCACCAATCCGGAAGCGCAGCAAAAGCTGATCGAAACCAAGGGCGAGAGCCTGACCCGCGGCCTGGCCAATATGCTGGGCGACATGGGAAAGGGCCACATCTCGCTGTCGGACGAGTCGGCGTTCGAGGTGGGCCGCAATCTGGCCATGACCGAGGGCACGGTGGTGTACGAAAATCCGCTGTTCCAGCTGATCCAGTACAAGCCGCAGACCGAGACCGTCAACCAGGTGCCGCTGCTGATGGTGCCGCCTTGCATCAACAAGTTCTACATCCTCGACCTGCAACCGGAGAATTCGCTGGTGCGCTACGCGGTGGAGCAGGGCAATACCGTGTTCCTGATCTCGTGGAGCAATCCGGACAAATCGCTGGCGCAAACCACCTGGGACGATTACGTGGAAGAGGGCGTGATCAAGGCCATCCGCGTGACCCAAGGCATCACCGGCGAAGACAAGCTGAACATGTTCGGCTTCTGCGTCGGCGGCACGCTGGCCTCGACCGCGTTGGCGGTGCTGGCCGCGCGTGGCGAGCAGGTCGCCAACAGCCTGACTTTGCTGACCACCTTCCTCGACTTCCGCGATACCGGCGTGCTGGATGTATTTGTCGACGAGGCGCAAGTGGCGATCCGCGAACAGCAGCTGAAAGCCGGTGGCCTGATGCCGGGCCGCGACCTGGCCAGCACCTTCTCCAGCCTGCGTCCGAACGATCTGGTATGGAACTACGTGCAGTCCAACTACCTCAAGGGCAACGACCCGGCCGCGTTCGACCTGCTGTTCTGGAACTCGGACAGCACCAACCTGCCGGGCCCGATGTTCTGCTGGTACCTGCGCAACACCTATCTGGAAAACCAGCTCAAGACCGGCAAGCTGGTGGTGGCGGGCGAGAAGGTCGATCTGCGCAAGATCGAGGCGCCGGCCTTTATCTACGGCTCGCGCGAGGACCACATCGTGCCGTGGCCGTCGGCCTACGACTCGCTGGCGATCTTGCCGGGCAAGACCCGCTTCGTGCTGGGCGCCTCGGGCCACATCGCCGGCGTGATCAACTCGCCGGTGAAGAACAAGCGCAGCTACTGGATCAACGATGGCGGCAAGGCGAAAAATGCCGAGGCCTGGCTGGAAGGCGCGACCGAGCAGAAGGGCAGCTGGTGGCCGGAATGGGCCGGCTTCCTGAACGATCACGGCGGCAAAAAGGTCAAACCGAAAGCCAAGCCGGGCAATGCGACTTACACGCCGATCGAGCCTGCGCCGGGCCGTTATGTCAAGGTAAAAGCAGATTAATTACGCTGGGGAAAAAGCACGGAATTGTCAGGATGTAAAAATGGTTGCGTTGCAATAAAGGCCAAAAGTTATATCAGATTGTGCAAGACGGGCTTTTTCCCCTCTATAATAAGTAAAGTAGGCACGTGGGAAGGGGACTATCCGTTCCTTTCTTTCCGATTTTTAAGAGACATGCGCTGCGGCGCAATAAACGGACTTGTGATGAGTAGTGCGAAAAAAAATGCTGACCGCCTGATTAAAAAGTATCCGAACCGCCGGCTGTACGACACGCAGACCAGTTCGTACATCACGTTGACCGACGTGAAGCAGCTGGTGTTGGACAACGAAGAGTTCACCGTTGTCGACGCCAAGACCAATGAAGACCTGAGCCGCAGCATTCTGTTGCAGATCATTCTGGAAGAAGAGGCCAGCGGCGCGCCGATGTTCTCCAGCGATGTGCTGGCGCAGATCATCCGCTTCTACGGCCACGCCATGCAGGGCATGATGGGTTCCTACCTGGAGAAGAACGTCCAGGCGTTCACCGACATCCAGCGCAAGTTCACCAGCACCGCCGTCGGCGGCCAGCCGTTCAGCCCGGAAATGTGGACCCAGTTCATGAACGTCCAGGGCCCGATGATGCAGGGCATGATGAACAACTACATCGACCAGAGCAAGAGCCTGTTCGTGCAGATGCAGGAGCAGATGCAGAACCAGAGCAAGAATCTGTTTGGCACCTTCCCGTTCGCACCGGTTCCGCCGGCCGACAAAAAGTAATTTCGCTACGCTGCTTTGCAGTCATCGGAAGGCACAGCACCACACGGTGACTGTGCCGTTTTTGTAACTCCACTACAAATTGGTTGACACCCTAAATTCTTCGGTAGTACTATCGACAACATATTGTGGAAGCGCTTCCACTCACAATCAAAACCAAGGAGATGTTGTGGTAGAGCAGACGTTTTCGCCCCCGGCCGACTCGGTCCTGTGGAATAAGGATTTCCTGATAGGCGCGGCCACCGCTGCCTACCAGATCGAAGGCGCCATCCACGAAGACGGCCGCCTGCCGTCGATCTGGGATACCTTTTCCGCCACGCCGGGCAAGACCCTGGCCGGCGATACCGGCGAAGTCGCCTGCGATCACTATCACCGCTGGGAACAGGATGTGGAGCTGCTGGCGTCGCTGAACGTGGGCGCCTACCGCCTGTCGATTTCCTGGCCGCGCGTGATGACGCTGGACGGCCAGCCCAACCAGAAGGGCATCGCGTTCTACCGCAAGCTGTTGAAGGCGCTGCGCGCCAAGGGCCTGCAAACCTACGTCACGCTGTACCACTGGGATCTGCCGCAGCATCTGGAAGACAAGGGCGGCTGGGTCAACCGCGACACCGCCTACAAATTCGCCGAATACGCCGACATGATCAGCAGGGAGCTGAAAGGCCTGGTCGACGCCTGGGCCACGCTGAACGAGCCGTGGTGCTCGGCCATGCACGGCTACGGCACCGGCCATCACGCGCCGGGCAAGCAGGACGTGGTGTTCGCCACCCAGGCCATGCACCACCTGCTGCTGGGCCACGGCCTGGCGGTGAAGCATTTGCGCGCCAACGATCCATCGGCGCAGGTCGGCATCGTCGCCAATGTGGGCCGCGGCACCAGCACCGACAGCAGCGCCATCGGCCAGCGCGCGGCATGGCTGTTTGAACTCCAGCACAATAACTGGGTACTCGATCCGCTGCTGAAGAAATCCTATCCATCGGCGCTGTGGGAACTGTGGCCGGGCGCCGAGCCGACCATCCTGAATGGCGACATGGACATCATCGGCGCGCCGCTGGATTTTTTAGGCATTAACTACTACTTCCGCACCAATGTGGTCAGCGACGGCAAGCATGGCTACACCGAGGTCGATCTGGAAGGCGTGGAGCGCACGCAAATGGGCTGGGAAGTGTATCCGGATGGTCTGCGCCACCTGCTGGTCGGCTTTCACCGCGACTACCCGAATCTGCCGCCGATCTACATCACCGAGAACGGCATGGCCACCGACGATGCGGTAGTGGATGGCGAAGTGCATGACGAGCAGCGCATCTCCTTCCTGAACCGCCACCTGGAAGCGGTTAATCAGGCGGTTAAAGCGGGTGTCGATGTGCGCGGCTATTTCATTTGGTCGTTGATGGATAACTTCGAATGGGCCTTTGGTTATGAACGCCGTTTCGGTATCATCCATGTCGATTACGCCACGCAGAAGCGTACGCTGAAACGCAGTGCAAAACTGGTGACACAATTTTTGGCCGAGCGGTCCGCCAAAAACTAAGCCAGACGAATAGAATGGGGCGCTCGACGCCCCCAAGGGAGACAAACAGTATGGTCAAGGCCTTAAAACTGGCCGGCGCGGTCGCGCTGGCACTGGCGGCAAGCGGCGCCGCGCATGCGCAAGCGCCGCTCAAAGCCACCGTTATTCACTGGTGGACCTCGGGCGGCGAGTCGGCCGCCGTCAAGCAGTTTGCGGAAGCGTACAACAAGGCCGGCGGCCAGTGGATCGACCAGGCCGTCGCCGGCGCCGATCAATCGCGCGCCACCACCATCAACCGCATCGTCGGCGGCAATGCGCCGACCGCAGCGCAGTTCAACACCTCCAAACAGTTCCGCGATTTCGTCGAGCAGGGCTTGCTGAACAACGTCGACGACGTGGCGATTGCCGGCAAGTGGGACCAGATCATGCCGCCGTCGATCCTGCAAGCGATCAAGATCAACGGCCACTTCTACGCCGCGCCGGTGGACATTCATATGCCGGCCTGGTTCTTCTACTCGAAGGCCGCGTACAAAAAAGCCGGCATCGCCAACGAGCCGCAAACGTGGGAAGAATTCCTGACGCAGCTGGCCAAGCTGAAAGCCGCAGGCGTGGTGCCGCTGGCCTTCGGCGGCCAGGTGTGGCAGGAGAAGATCACCTTCGACGCCATCTTCGCCATGGTGGGCGGCGCCGACCTGTATCTCAAAGTTTATCGTGACCGCGACCAGAAAGCCGTGATGTCGCCGCAGTTTAAGCAAGTGCTGGTCGAGTTCAAAAAGCTGAAAGGCTTTGTCGACGCAGGCTCGCCGGGCCGCAACTGGAACGACGCCACCGCCATGGTGGTGCAGGGCAAAGCCGGCGTGCAGATCATGGGCGACTGGGCCAAGGGCGAATTCGCGGCCGCCAAACAGGTCGCCGGCAAGGACTTCGGCTGCTATCCGGGCTTTGGTCCGAAGGCGCCGTACATCGTGGCCGGCGACGCCTTCGTGTTCCCGAAAACGAACGACGCCAATGCGGTCAAGGCGCAAAAACTGTTGGCCAATGTGGTAACGTCTCCAGCGGCGCAAGTGGCCTTCGCCGCGCGCAAGGGCGCGATCCCGATCCGTGGCGACGTCGATGAATCGCAGCTGGATATCTGCGCCAAGCTTGGCCTGTCCATCATGAAGGACAAGTCGCGCCAGCTGCCTAACACCGAGATGCTGGCCACGCCGGACACCACCGGCGCCTTGCAGGATGTGCTGACCAGCTACTGGAACAAGAACCAGTCCGCGGACGATGCGCAAAAAGCCTTCGCCCGCGCTATCAAAGGCGAATAAGCCATGGTGAAGAAACGCCAGAACGTTTCAATCGCGGCCTACATCGCCATCCTGCCGATGGCGCTGACGGTGCTGCTGGCTTACCTGGGCACCATGCTGTGGACGGCGCGCGTGTCGGTCAGCAGCTCGCGCACTTTCCCGGCCAGTGACTTTGTCGGCGCCTCGCAGTACGTCCGCCTGTTCAACAACGAGCGCTGGCTGCTGTCGCTGCAAAACGTGGCGGTGTACGGCGTGCTGTTTATCGCCTTGTGCCTGATCATTGGCTTCCTGCTGGCGGTGTTCATCGACCAGAAGGTGATGGCCGAAGGGGCGCTGCGCACCGTGTTCCTGTATCCGTATGCGATGTCCTTCGTGGCCACGGGCCTGATCTGGCAATGGATACTGAACCCGGAACTCGGCATCCAGGAAGTGCTGCACAAGCTGGGATGGGCCGGCGCGAAGTTCGACTGGATCGTCGATCAGGACATGGCGATCTACACCATCGTGATCGCCACCGTGTGGCAGGCCTCCGGACTGGTGATGGCGCTGATGCTGTCCGGCCTGCGTGGCGTGGATGAGGAAATCTGGAAGGCTGCGCGCATCGACGGCATCCCGCGCTGGCGCGTGTACGGCAGCATCGTGCTGCCGATGCTGGGGCCATCCGTCTCCACCGCCTTCGTGCTGCTGTTCGTGATGGTGGTGAAGGTGTTCGACGCCGTGGTCGCGATGACGCAGGGCGGTCCGGGCACGGCCAGCGAAGTGCCGGCCAAGTTCATCATGGATTATCTGTTCGGCCGCGCCAATATCGGCCTGGCTTCCGCTGCTTCGATCGTGCTGCTGCTGACCGTGCTGGCCATCGTCGCGCCGCTGTACTTCGTGCGCAATCGCCGCGCCGCAATGGGGGCATGATGGGACAAGTTGTGAAACTCGATAAAACCGAAGCTGCCGCCACCGCCGCGCCGCATCCCGCCGCCGCCAACGACGCCAGCATCCCGGCGCCACGCCCGCGCCGCAAGCCTTCGTGGACGCCGGCCCGTATCGGCGTGTACGGCTTCCTGATCGTGGCGGCGCTGTTCTTCCTGCTGCCGCTGTACGTGATGCTGGTGACGTCGGTGAAGCCGATGGAGGAAATCCGCCTTGGCACGCTGTTCGCGCTGCCGCGGCACTTCACGCTGGAACCGTGGGCGCAGGCCTGGTCCTCGGCCTGCACCGGGCTGGAATGCAACGGCATCAAGGGCGGCTTCTGGAACTCCGTCGCCATCGTGGTGCCCAGCACCATCCTGTCGATCGCCATCGGCGCGGTGAACGGCTATGCGCTGTCGTTCTGGCGTCCGCGCGGCGCGGGCTTCCTGTTCGCCATCCTGATGATGGGGGCCTTCATTCCGGTGCAGGTGATGATTTATCCGCTGGTGCGCGTGCTGGCATCGGTGAACCTGTTTAGCTCTCTGCCAGGGATTATCATCATCCACACCATCTTCGGCATGCCGGTGATGACGCTGTTGTTCCGCAATTACTACGCCGCGCTGCCGCTGGAACTGTTCAAGGCGGCGCGCATCGATGGCGGTGGTTTCTGGCGCATCTTCCTGCAACTGATGCTGCCGATGTCGACGCCGGTGATCGTGGTGGCGGTGATCATGCAGGTCACCGGCATCTGGAACGACTTCCTGCTGGGCCTTGTGTTTGCCGGCTCCGAGCATCTGCCGATGACGGTCCAGCTGAACAACATCATCAACACCACCACCGGCGAACGCCTGTACAACGTGAACATGGCGGCGACCATCCTGACGTCGGTCGTGCCGCTGGCGCTCTACTTTATTTCCGGCCGCTGGTTCGTGCGCGGCATCGCTTCTGGCGCAGTGAAGGGTTAAATCATGTCTAACGTAGCTATTCGTAATTTGCAGATCAAGCTGGGCGAGAACAAGGTGATCGAATCGCTCAACCTCGACGTGAAAGCAGGGGAGTTCGTGGTGCTGCTAGGCCCTTCGGGCTGCGGCAAATCGACCCTGCTGCACAGCATTGCGGGCCTGATCGACACCAGCGCCGGCCAGATCGAAATCGGCGGCAAGGACATGACCTGGGCCGATCCGAAAGACCGCGGCATCGCGCTGGTGTTCCAGTCCTATGCGCTGTATCCGACCATGAACGTGGAAGCGAATATGTCCTTCGGCCTGCGCATCAATGGCACGCCGAAAGCGGAAATCGCCCGCCGCGTCTCGCGCGCTTCGGACATGCTGCAACTCGGCCCGCTGTTGAAGCGCAAGCCGGCCAACCTGTCGGGCGGCCAGCGTCAGCGGGTGGCGATCGGCCGTGCCATCGTGCGCGAAGCGGACGTGATGCTGTTCGACGAACCGCTGTCGAATCTCGACGCCAAGCTGCGCACCGAATTGCGTCGTGAATTGAAGCAGCTGCACAAGCAACTCGGCGCCACCATGATCTACGTGACCCACGACCAGGTGGAGGCGATGACGCTGGCGCAGCGCATGGCGGTGATGAAGGGCGGCGTGGTGCAGCAGTTCGATACGCCGGACGTCATCTACAACACGCCGGCCAATCTGTTCGTGGCAACCTTCCTCGGTTCGCCGGGCATGAACCTGTTCAAGGGCGAGTTGGAGCAGCAGGGCGGCCGCGTCCTGTTCAAGAACGAGCACCTGTCGGTCGACGTGACCGGCTATCCATTCCAGGCGCCGCTCACCGGCAAGCACGCATGCGTGCTCGGCGTGCGGCCGGAAGATATCGACGTCGGGCATGGCGACGGGGTCGGTCAGGCGGTGCGCGCATCGGTCTCGCTGATCGAGGCCATGGGCGCGCATCGCGTAGTGTGGCTGGACTTCCACGGCACGCAGATTGCGGGCATCGTGCAGGACCAGCAGCTGATTGAAACCGAGAAGGAGATCAGCTTCTCGATCCGTAGCTATCGTATTTCCCTGTTTGACGGAGCCAGCGAACAGCGGCTCTGAAATCCGGGGTCAGGTCCTCCATTTCTACACGATCTCAGCCGTAGTGAAACCTACGGCTGAGATCGTGTAGAAATGGAGGACCTGACCCCGGAGTTACCGTAGTTATCTAAACACCGGGTCTGCCACGGTATGGCCCGACGCATCCGTGCGTCTCGTGGTGGAAGCGGTTCCACTTAAAAAGAAGCGAGGAGATAGACGAATGAAAAAAACGATACTGGCGCTCAGCATCGCGCAGATTGCGCTCACCACGGCGGCCTACGCGCAGCAGGCGGCCGGCGGCGACGTCGAGAAAATCATCATCACCGCCACCCGCCGCGATACGCTGGTGCAGGACACGCCGCTGGCGGTGACGGCCTACACCCAGGACACGCTGGCCAACAATCAGGTCAAGGATCTGGCCACCATGACCGCCATGGTGCCCAGCCTGGTGGTCGAGCCGCACAGCGATTCGGGCGGCGTGCACGTGTACATGCGCGGCGTCGGCTCGGCCAATCACACGGAGCTGGGCGACCCGGCGGTGGCGTTCTATGTGGACGGCATCTACGTGCCGCGTCCACAGGGCGCGACGGCGCTGATGTATGACCTGAATCACGTCGAGGTGGCGCGCGGCCCGCAAGGCACACTGAATGGCCGCAACTCGACCGCCGGTGCGGTCAACCTGGTATCCGGCGCGCCCAGCACGCAGAAGGTGTTCGGCTCGGCCAGCGTGACGGTGGGCGACTATCATCGCCTGCAAACGCAAGCCATGATCAACATCCCGCTGAGCGACGACATCGCGTTGCGCATCGCCGCCATCAAGGACCAGCATGACGGCTACGTCGATTTCCGCAAGGGCTCCAACGTCATGCCGGGCGCGCAGAAGTACGGCGCCGGCAATCAGCAGGGCGCGCGCGCTTCGCTGCTGTGGAAGTTCACGCCGGACCTGAAGGCTACCTTCATCGCCGATTACTACGCCGATACCGGCGCCGGCAACATTTATCTGTCGGCCGAGCCGAAGCCGGGCCAGGATCTGCGCTCGGCGCTGATCGACACGCCGGGGACGCTAGATCAATCCATCATCACCGCCAAGACCAAGGTGCAATGGCGCCCGGTGGAAGGCATCGAGGCGCAGTACCTCGGCGCCTGGAGCCGCCTGAAACGCAGCAACGCCAGCGATGCCGATGCCGGCTTCTATCCGGGCTTTAAAGCGGAGAACCGCACCGAGTGGGGCCAGTTCGACAGCGTGTCGAACGAGCTGCAACTGCGCTCGGATTCGGAAGCGCCATTGCAGTGGGTGGGCGGCCTGTTCTTCTTCCGCGAGAAGAACAAGATCCGCTTCGACATCGACCGCAGCCAGATTTCGGAAGCGATGCTGGCGCAGGATATCGCCAACGGCAGCGTGATCTTCGTGCAGCCGACCGTGGGCCAGTATGCCTCGGCCATGTCCTTCATCCAGGGCAATCGCCAGCTGCATTCCAGGGCGGCCTTCGCGCAGGCCAGCTATGAGCTGGACCCGGTGTGGAAGCTGACCGCCGGCGCGCGCTACACCAAGGACCACAAGTACGATATCGGCGGCCAGAACTGGGCCTGCCCGAATTGGCCGGACAACGCGCCGCGCGGCGCCACCCTGACGCCGAACCAGATCGCGCAGCTGGTGACACCCGGCACCGGCACCATCAACACCCACAACATCGGGCCGGGCGGCGTGGTGAATCAGGCCACTTGCGGCAATACCTATGGCGACAACACCGCCGATCTGGCTTACGGCCAGGCGACTTGGCTGGGCCGCGTGGAGTACAAGGTGTCGAAGGATATCCTGACCTTCGCCTCGGTGACCACCGGCTTCCACTCGCCGGCCATCGGCGACGGCGGCGCCACCACCAAGCCGGAAAAGCTGACCAGCTATGAGCTGGGCTTCAAGTCGGACCTGCTGGACCGCCAGCTGTCGCTGAACATCGATGCGTTCTGGATGAAGTACAAGGACAAGCTGGAATCGCAGGTGGTCAACAACACGCTGCAAAACTTCAACGCGGCCGGCGCCTCGGTGAAAGGTATCGAAACCGAGTGGGCATGGCGTCCGACCAGCGTCGATCGTTTCAGCGGCAACGCCACTTGGCTGAAAGCGCGCTATGACGATTTCCTGTCCTGCGACGTGGATGCGGCGCGCGCCAACGGCCAGTCTTGCGGCACCACCGCGCCGACCGTCAACGTCGGCGGCAGCGTGCTGAAACACGCTCCGACCTTCGCCGCAACGCTGATGTATGAGCACGACTTCGACACCGGCAAGGGCCGCATCACGCCACGCATTTCGGCGCACTACGAGACGGAATCGTTTATCGGCTCGGGCGCGTTTGCGAACGACGTGCCGGGCCATCCGGGCGTGAAGATGCAAGCGGCGTACACCACGCTGGATCTGAGTGTGCGCTACGAGCCGTTCGGCAAGGCTTACACGGCCGAGCTGTTTGTGAATAACGCCACCGACAAGGATGTGAAGTACGACGCCATCGAAGTCTGCACGCAAGTCGGCGCGCCATGCCAGCCGAAGCAGCAGATCTGGGCGGCGTACTACAACAACCCGCGCACCTTCGGCGCCCGCGTGTCGATGAAGTTTTAAAGCGTAGTAGTAAGGGGTAGTGGTCTTAGGCTGGCGGTTCCCTCCCGCCAGCCTTTTTTTGTCAGGTGCCGCCCGGCACCGCCGCCACGGGTTCGTCGTTCATGTACGTTCCTCGCAGTTACAGCAGGCCCGGATTGCGCTGCCAGATGGAGAAGCACAGCGCGCT
This sequence comes from Duganella radicis, assembly GCF_009720825.1. GTDB lineage: Bacteria > Pseudomonadota > Gammaproteobacteria > Burkholderiales > Burkholderiaceae_D > Rugamonas > Rugamonas radicis. The sequence continues at coordinate 34,800 of NZ_WNKY01000023.1, forward strand.
GGCGAAACTGACCCAGGCGATGTACGGCAGCAGCAGGGCTGCCGCCAGTGGGTCGATGCGCCCGAACAGCACGATGGTGGCGGCAATCAGCAGCCACAGCACGACGATGCAGGCGAACGCCGCCGCGCCCATGTGCCAGCCGAAGAACAGCCAGCTCCACAAGGCGTTGAGCGCGAGCTGCACCAGATACACCAGCAGCGCCGCGCTGCGGCCGGCGCGGGCCACGCGCCATGCGGCCACAGCCATCATCAGATACAGCACCGTCCAGGCCGGGCCGAACAGCCATGTCGGTGGCGCCCATGCGGGCTGATTCAGTTGAGAATAGAAGGCCGGAGCCGTGGCCGAGCCGAGCCCGCCCAGCGTGGCAAAGGCGGCGGTCAGGGCGATCCAGCCGATCAGGGAAAGCAGATTGCGTGTCTTGGTCATGTCAATGGTGAGCGAACCAGGGCGGAATTAACCAACGTGCTAATATTACTACCGACGAATAAGAAATGCTACTGATTGGTAGTTTGTGTTTTCTGATTGGCAATTGTTGAAGGATGCGCTATGCAAGTACAGATCGATTTCGAGCGGCCCGACCTGGCGGCGCTGCTGGCGGACATGGATGAACCAGCGTTGGACGCGCTGCCGTTTGGCGTGATCGGCTTCGACGCCGAGGACCGGGTACGGCGCTACAACGCCTTTGAATCGCAGGCGGCCGGCCTGCGCCCGGAGCGCGTGCTGGAGCAGAATCTGTTCACGGTGGTGGCGCCATGCATGAACAACTTCATGGTGGCGCAGCGCTTCCTCGATGCGCGCGCCGACGGCACGCCGCTGGACGACACCATCAACTACGTGCTGACCTTGCGCATGCGGCCGACCAAGGTCCGGCTGCGGCTGCTGTCGGCGCCGGCGGCGGCGCTGTCTTACGTGCTGGTGCAGCGTCTATGAGCGCCGCCGTCGCCTATCCCGAGGTGGAGGAATACGAGGCGCTGCTGCAATTCCTGTACATGGCGCCGGTCGGCCTGGTGCAACTGGCCGCCGACGGCAGCATCCTGATGCTCAATCCGCTCTCGGCACAGTTAATGATGCCGCTCAGCCGCCACGGCGAGCTGACCAATCTGTTTGAGGCGCTGGCGCCGGTGGCGCCCGATCTGCGGCAGCTGTGCGCGGCCTATCCTGCGGACAGCGGCCAGATTTGCGACGCCACCCGGCTGTACCTGTACGGCGACCAGGCCGGCCACGGCCCGCAAGTACTGTCGCTGAGCATGTTGAAGCTGGACGCCAACCGCCTGATGGCGGTGCTGAGCGACGTCACCGAGCAGGACCGGCGCGAGCGCCAGCTGCGCAACACCGACGCCTGGCTGCACGCCATCATGACCAATATCGCCGATTACGCGCTGGTCAGCCTGGACCAGCGCGGCCGCATCGCCGCATGGAACGACAGCATAGGCCGCGTGACCGGCCATGGCCGGGAAGCGGTCGGGCAGCCGTATGCCTTGTTCTCTCCCGAGGAGGCAACCACGCCCATGCGGCAACTGGACCGCCTGCGCGAAGCCGACGACAATGGCTGGTCGTTAGACGAAGGCATGCGCCGGCGCGCCGATGGCAGTCAGTTCTGGGCCAGCGCCATGATCGCGCCGCTGCCGGGACGTCTGGAAGGGGAGAGCGGCGAACCGGCCTACTGCATGATCATCCGTGATATTTCGGACAAGCGCGAGATCAGCCAGAGCCTGCGCCAGGCCGCCTACTGCGATCACCTGACCGGCCTGTCCAACCGGCGCGCTTTTTTCGAATCGGCCGAGCTGGAACTGGCGCGCAACAAGAAAGCGCCACGGCCGATTTCCCTCATCATGCTGGACGCCGATCATTTCAAGGCGATCAACGACAGCTACGGCCATCCGGCTGGCGACGCCGTGCTATGCCGGCTGGCGGCCACCATGCGCGCGGTGTGCCGGCAGGTGGACGTGCTGGCGCGTATCGGCGGCGAGGAATTCGCCGTCCTGCTGCCATCGGTGGGACTGGAAGACGCGCTGGCGGTGGCGGAGCGCTTGCGCGCGCAGGTGCAGCGCAACCCGGTGGTGTACCAGCGACAGCGCATTCCGTGTACGGTGAGCCTGGGGGTGGCGGTGATGGACGAAAGCACGACAGGCTTCGAGAGCCTGCTGGCGCGCGCCGACCAGGCTTTGTATCAGGCCAAGCGGCGCGGGCGCAATCAGGTGGCGCTCTGGCAGGCGGGAGGAGGGACGTAACATGCAGACGGACGGCGATGACGCGTATGAAACCTTGATGCAGTTCCTGTACCGCGCACCGGTGGCGCTGATGCAGCTGCGGCAGGATGGCGAGATCGAGATGCTGAATCCGATGGCGTCGCAGTTGCTCATGCCGCTGGCGCCGGACGGCGACCTGGCCAACCTGTTCAAGGTGCTGCAAGCGCACGCGCCGGATCTGGCGCAGCTGTGCGCCGGCTTCGCGCCGGAGCATGGCGTGATTTGCGAGAGCCGGCGTATCCTGCTGTCCGCCGGCGCCGACAAGGGACCGTCGGTGCTCTCGCTAGGCCTGCTGAAGGTGGACGGCCAGCGCCTGATGGCGGTGCTGCTCGATGTCACGCACGAAGTCCAGCGCGAACAGCGCGTGCTGGCGCGTCAGCTGGCCAGCGCCGCGCGGCTGGATCTGTTGACGCAATTGGCCAATCGCAGCCGCGCGCTGGAGCTGTTGCAGGACATGGCGCAGCGCGCGCCGCGGCCGGAGGGCGATCATTGCGCCGTTTTGTTCCTCAACCTGGACCGCTTCAAGCAAATCAACGACGCCTATGGCAACGAGGTCGGCGACCAGATCATGGTGCTGGTGGCGGAGCGCCTGCGCACCACGGTGCGCGCCAGCAGCCGCGCGCCGGGCCAGCCGCATGTCACCGAGATTGCCGCGCGCGTGGGCGGCGACGAGTTCGCGCTGCTGCTGGACGGCCTGCCGCAGCGCGACACCGCCGAGCGCATTGCCGCACGCCTGCTGGACCGTTTAAGCCCGCCGTTCCGCGTGGGCGCCCATGAACTGACCTGTACTTTCAGCATCGGCGTGGTGGTGCTGGAGGACGGGCCGCAGCAGGCCGACGATGTGCTGCGCGACGCCGCCATCGCCATGCGGGCGGCCAAGGCCGATGGCGGCAATCAGTTTGCCGTGTTCGCGCGCCACATGCGCGAGCGGGCCATCCTGCGCGGCGGCTTGCAGGCCGACCTGCGCAACGCCATCGAGCGCGGCGAGTTGTACACGGTGTACCAGCCGGTGGTGGGGCTGCTGGATGACGGCCGTATCGACCGCGCCGCCGGCGTGGAAGCGCTGGTGCGCTGGCGCCATCCGCTGCGCGGCGAGGTCGGGCCGTCGGAATTCATCGGCATCGCCGAGGACTGCGGCTTGATCGGCGCCATCGGCGAGCAGGTGCTGGCCATGGCGTGCGCGGATTTCGCCCGCTGGCGGCGGCAACTGGGCGCGAACGCGCCGCGCCTGCTGGCGGTGAATCTGTCGCGCGCGCAGCTTAACCAGTCCGGATTGTGTGAGCGGGTCAGCGCCATCATGGCTGCCAACGGCATGGAGCCGGGCAGCCTGCAACTGGAGATCACAGAGAGCCTGGCGGCGCAGGGCAGGGATATCCAGGATCAGCTTCTGGGCTTGAAAGCGCTGGGCGTGAAACTGGCGCTGGACGATTTCGGCACCGGCTATTCCTCGCTATCGAGCCTGCACCTGCTGCCGGTGGACACGGTCAAGATCGACCGCTCCTTCATCACGCTGGCGGCCACCAGCCGCCATCACGAAGTGCTGATCGAGGCCACAGTGAAGGTGGCGCGCAGCCTCGGGATGAACACCGTGGCGGAGGGCATTGAAACGCCGCAGCAGGCGGCCGTGGTGTCGGCGCAGGGGTGCGACAAAGGCCAGGGCTACCTGTACAGCCGTCCGCTCAGCGGCGCCGCCATCGAACAATGGCTTATTACTTCGGCGCCGCCACCGAGCCGCGCATAGTGACGGTGACGGGGAACTCGCGCGAGATTTCGTGCTGGGTGCCGTAGCAGATGTTGAGCAGCCAGCGCACGGCGTTCTGTGTCAGCTGCTGCATTGGGATGCGCACCGAAGTCAGGCCCGGTGACGAGAATTCGGCCGAGTAGTCATCGTCGTAGCCGATGATGGACACGTCCTTCGGCACGCTGATGCCGGCGCGGTGGAAGCAGGACATGGAGCCGATCGCCATTTCATCGTTGGCGCAGAACAGGCCCGTGAAATGGCGTCCTTCGTTCAGCAACTGCTGGGTGGCGCCAAAGCCGCCTTCGCGCGAGAAGTCCGATGGAATCTGGCGTACCGCGTCGCGCTGGATGCCGTTGCGCGCCAGCTCGTCGAAGAAGCCGCGCAGGCGCTCCTCATTGTCCGAGGTGCCGACCGGGCCGGAAATCACCGCCAGCTGGCGATGTCCCGCCTCCAGCAGGGTGCGCGCCGCCAGTTCGCCGCCGTGATAATGGTCAGGGCAGAATGACGAGGTCTCCAGCTCCGCGCTGCGGCGGTTGAGGAAGGCCATCTTGGGATGCATTTTGTGCAGCATCTGCATGTCCTCGTCCAGCAGGTCGTGGCCCAGCACCACGATGCCGTCGCAATCGCGGCCGATCAGGAACTTGACCGCTTCAATCGCTTCCTCGCGCGGCGTGCCGTCGCCGCAACCGGTGGCCACCACCACGTGGCGGCGCATGGCGCGCAGTTCGATGTCGGTTTGCTTGAGGATGGTGCCGTAGTAGGCGCCGAAGAAGGAGGGCGCGAAGATCCCGATCATGCCCAGCGACTGCGCCGACAAGGAGCGGCCGATGGAAGAAGGGCGGAAATTCAGCTGTTCGATGGCGGCTTGTACTTTTTTCATCGCCTCGGCCGATACCGGACCGGCGCCTGAAATGGCGCGCGATGCTGTCGACATGCCTACACCGGCGAGCATTGCGACGTCTTTCAGTGTTGCCACACGATCTCCTATGAACCAAGTGCGTTAAGGCTGTATCGTAACATGGTATAATCGTCGATTGCTCGTAATCTTTGTGAAGTATTAAGCAACCATCATGCAATCGCAACCACTCTCTCGTCTTCCCAAGCCAGCCGCCGGCGCGCCAGCACCTAAAGTGGGCTTTGTATCGCTCGGCTGCCCCAAGGCGCTGGTCGACTCTGAACAGATCCTGACCCAGCTGCGCGCGGAGGGTTACGAGACCGCCAAATCCTACGACGGCGCCGATCTGGTGATCGTCAACACCTGCGGCTTCATCGACGCCGCCGTGCAGGAATCGCTGGACGCCATCGGCGAAGCGCTGGCCGAAAACGGCAAGGTGATTGTGACCGGCTGCCTGGGCGCCAAGAAGGACACCGACGGTTCGGACCTGATCACCAAGGTGCACCCGAAAGTGCTGGCCGTGACCGGCCCGCACGCGCTGGGCGAGGTGATGGACTCGGTGCACCAGCATCTGCCGAAACCGCACGAGCCGTTCATCGACCTGATTCCGCCGCAAGGCATCAAGCTGACGCCGAAGCACTACGCCTACCTGAAAATCTCGGAAGGCTGCAACCACCGCTGCTCGTTCTGCATCATCCCGTCGATGCGCGGCGATCTGGTGTCGCGTCCTATCGGCGAACTGCTGCTGGAAGCGGAGAACCTGTTCAAGTCGGGCGTGAAGGAGCTGCTGGTGATCTCGCAGGACACCTCGGCCTACGGCGTGGACGTCAAGTTCCGCACCGGCTTCTGGAACGGCCGTCCGATCAAGACCCACATGACGCAGTTGATGGAAGCGCTGGGCGAACTGGCCAAGTCCTACGGCGCCTGGGTGCGCGCGCATTACGTCTATCCGTATCCGCATGTCGACCAGGTGATCCCGCTGATGGGCGAGCATATCCTGCCTTACCTCGATATCCCGATGCAGCACGCGCATCCCGATGTGCTGAAGCGCATGAAGCGCCCGGCCAGCGGCGAGAAGAATCTGGACCGCATCCTCGCATGGCGCAAGATGAATCCGGACCTGACCATCCGCTCCACCTTCATCGCCGGTTTCCCGGGCGAGACCGAGGCCGAATTCGAATACCTGCTCGACTTCCTGAAAGAGGCGCAGATCGATCGCCTGGGCTGCTTCGCCTATTCGCCGGTGGAAGGCGCTACCGCCAACGAACTGGAAAATCCGGTGCCGGAAGAAGTGCGCGAAGAGCGTCGTGGCCGCGTGATGCTGCTGCAAGAAGAAATCTCGAAAGCACGCCTGAAAGCGAAAGTCGGCAAGACCGTGCGCGTGCTGATCGATGAAGTCAACCGCACCGGCGGCGTGGGCCGCTCGGCCGCCGACGCGCCGGAAATCGATGGCGTGGTGTACGTCAAGCCGCCGTTCGAACCGCACAAGAAACTGGTGGTCGGCCAGTTCGTTGATGTGAAAATCACGACATCCGACGCCCATGACATGTGGGGAGAGGCACTTTAAGCCATTCGTCTACTATAATAAAGGCGGACCAGCGTAACGGCGGTCCGCCTTTTTTGTTAGATGAGCTTATGCCTGACTTGAAATTCCTGGCGGCGCTGGCCGCTTGCATGTTGATGGCCTCCGCAACCGCCGCCGAAGCGCCGGTCATGCTGGAAGAGATGACGAGCACCGAACTGCGCGCCCGCATCGACGGCGGCGCCACCACGGCGATCATTCCCATCGGCGGCACCGAGCAAAGCGGCCCGTATATCGCGCTGGGCAAGCACAATGTGCGCGCCACCGTGCTGGCGCGGATGATCGCGCAAAAGCTGGGCAACGCTGTGGTCGCACCGGTTGTCGCTTACGTCCCCGAAGGCAGCATCACGCCGCCGGCCGGCCACATGAAGTTTGCCGGCACGCTGTCGATACCCGAATCCACGTTTGAAGACCTGCTGTTCTCGGCCGGACAAAGCCTGCGCCAGCACGGCTTCCGCCACATCGTTCTGATCGGCGACCATGGCGGTTACCAGAAAAGCGAAACCCGCGTGGCGCAGCGCCTGAACAAGGCCTGGGCCAAGGATGGCAAAGCTGGCGCGCTGGCGCTGCTGGCTTACTACGACGTCACGCAGGAGCCTTTTATCGCCGATCTTGAAAAGCGCGGCTACAGCAAGGCCGAAATCGGCCTGCATGCCGGCCTGGCCGATGCATCGCTGATGCTGGCAACCGACAAATCCCTGGTCCGTACCGAAGCGTTGGCGCGCGGCCCATCGCCTGGCGTGAACGATGGCGTGCGCGGAGACGCGCGCCGCGCCAGCGCGGAATTGGGCAAGCTTGGCGTGCAGCGCATTGTCGATACCTCGGTTGCGGCTATTTCCGAATTTGCGGCGCATGGCGCGCCGTCCACCTCTAGTAAAGAATCCAAATGAAGACTAATCACATCGCTTATGCGGCATTGGCCGCCACCGGTCTGATCGCAGCGGGCAGCCTGGCCGCTATTGGTTACTCGCAGTCGGTGCAAGCCGCGCAGGCAGGGCAGGCGGCGCCCGCCGCCGGCCAGGGTCAGGCCGCCGCGCCGGCCAACGTTTATGCCGGCATCGCCCCGGCCAATCTGAGCCCGGCGGTGCGCGACCACCTGCCGCGCGTGTACGTGCCCAACCTGCGTTCCAACGACGTCTACGTGATCGACCAGGAATCGCTGAAAGTGGTCGACAAGTTCAAGGTCGGCGTCGGCCCTCAGCACGTGGTACCGGCGTGGGACCTGCAATCGCTGTGGGTGGCGAATAACGCCGAGCGCACCAACAAGGGCAGCCTGACGCCGATCGATCCGCGTACCGGCAAACCGGGCACGCAGGTCGCGGTGGACGATCCATACAATATGTACTTCTCGCCGGATGGCAAATCGGCCATCGTGGTGGCGGAAGCCTTGCACCGCCTGGACTTCCGCGATCCTAAGACCATGCAAATGCAGTACGCCATCGACGTGCCGCAGTGCGGCGGCATCAACCACGCCGACTTCTCGCCGGATGGCCGCTACGCCATGTTCACCTGCGAATTCGCCGGTTCGGTGGCGCGCATCGATCTGCAAACGCGCAAGGTGGAGGGGTATCTGAAACTGTCGATGCCGGCCACGCGCTTCTCGGAAAAAGATCCGATCGACCAGTTGCTGGCGAATGAGGTGTGCAGCAAGAAGAAGGGCATGCCGCAGGATATCCGCGTTTCGCCGGACGGCAAGCGTTACTACATCGCCGACATGGACGCCGACGGCGTGCACATTGTCGATGCGGCGTCGTTCACCAAGGTCGGCTTCATCCCGACCGGCGTCGGTGCGCACGGCCTGTATCCAAGCCGCGACGGCACCAAGCTGTATGTGGCCAATCGTGGCACGCACAACATCCATGGCAAGCCGAAAGGCAAAGGCCGCGTGACAGTGATCGACTTCGCCACCGAAAAAGTGGTGGCGCAATGGCCGATCCCCGGCGGTGGCAGCCCGGACATGGGCAACGTCAGCACGGACGGCAAGTACCTGTGGCTGTCGGGCCGCTTTGACGATGTGGTGTACCGCATCGACACCGCCAACGGCGACGTCAGGAAAATCAAGGTGGGCCAAGAGCCGCACGGCCTGACCGTGTGGCCGCAGCCGGGCAAATACTCGCTGGGCCACACCGGCAATATGCGATGAGCGTGAAAAAATCTCCGCAGACGGCGCTGATCCATACGGATTATCAGGCGCCGGAAGGTTTTGCCGCCTTTCCGAGCGCGATCCATCATGCTTCCACGGTGCTGTTCAAGAACGTGGCGGCCATGCGCTCGGGCGACTGGAAAGAGAAGAACGCCTATACCTACGGCCTGCATGGCACGCCGACCACCTTCACGCTGGAGGCGCGGCTGGCCGAAATCGAAGACGGCAAGCACTGCCTGCTGGCGCCGAGTGGGCTGGCGGCCATCGCCATGGTGAACTTCGCGCTGCTGAAATCGGGCGATGATGTGCTGTTGCCGGAGAACGTCTACAACCCGAACCGGGAGCTGGGACGCTGGCTGTCGGCCGATTTTGGCATCACGGCGCGCTATTACGATCCGCTGATCGGCGAGGGTATTGCGGCGCTGATTCAGCCGAACACCAAATTGATCTGGACCGAAGCGCCGGGATCGGTGTCGATGGAAGTGCCGGACCTGCCAGCCATCTGCAAGGCGGCGCATGAACGCGGCGTGCTTGTCGCACTGGATAACACCTGGTCCGCCGGCCTGGCGTTGCGCGGCTTCGACCTCGGCGTCGACATCATCATGCAGGCGCTGACGAAGTATCAGTCCGGAGGATCGGATGTGCTGATGGGCGCCGTCATCACGCGTGACCGCGGCCTGCACGACCGTATCAGCCTTGCGCACATGCGGCTTGGCATGGGCGTGGGCGCGGACGATGCCTATCTGGTGTCGCGTGGCCTGCCGACCATGCGCCTGCGTTTCGAGGCGCACGACGCGGCTGCACGCAAGCTGGCCGCATGGCTGCAAACGCGGCCTGAAATTACCAAAGTCCTGCATCCGGTCTTCCCGGATTGCCCGGGCCACGAAGTGTGGCAGCGCGATTTCAGCGGCGCCGGCGGCCTGTTCTCGGTGATCTTCGATGAGCGCTACACGGAAGCGCAGACCGATCGCTTTGTCGATGCGCTCAAGCTGTTCAAGATCGGCTATAGCTGGGGCGGCGCGAATAGCCTGGTGATGCCGTACCGCATACAGCAGATGCGCAAGAACTGGCACGGCAGCGGCACGCTGGTGCGCTTCAACGTCGGCCTGGAAGAGGTGCAGGATTTGATCGCAGATATTGAGCAAGCATTTGGGGAATTGTAATGAGTAAGTTCTGGAGTAAAGTCGTACACGGTCTGACGCCCTACACGCCGGGCGAGCAGGTGCAGATGCCTGGCCTGGTGAAGCTGAACACCAACGAAAATCCATACGGCCCGTCGCCAAAGGCCATCGCCGCGATGCAGGCCGCAGCGGGCGACAGCCTGCGCAAGTATTCCGACCCGTCCAACGCGGCGGTGAAGGATGCGGTGGCGCGCCGCTTCGGCCTGACGCGCGAGCAGGTCTTCGTCGGCAACAGCTCGGACGAGGTGCTGGCGCATACCTTCCACGCCTTGCTCAAGCACGACCTGCCGCTGCTGGCGCCCGATATCAGCTACAGCTTCTATCCGACCTATTGCAGCCTGTATGGCATCGAGTGCGTGCAGATTCCGCTGAACGAGCGCTTCGAAATCGATATCGCCGACTATAACCGTCCGTGCGGCGCCATCATCATCGCCAACCCGAACGCGCCGACCGGCATTGGTTTGCCGCTGTCGCAGATCGAGGCGCTGCTGGCTGCGCATCCGGATCAGGTGGTGGTGATCGATGAAGCCTATGTGGATTTCGGCGGCCAGAGCGCCGCCGCGCTGCTGGGCCGTTACGACAATCTGCTGGTGATTCAGACGCTGTCCAAATCGCGCTCGCTGGCTGGTTTGCGCGTGGGCTTTGCGGTTGGCCATCCGGACCTGATCGCGGGTCTGGAGCGCGTGAAGAACAGCTTTAACTGCTATCCGCTGGGACAGGTGCAGCAGGCCGGCGCGGTGGCGGCGCTGGATGACGTGGCCTACACCGAGCAGACCTCGAACGCCGTCATCGCCAGCCGCACCTGGCTGACCGCGCAGTTGCAGGCACTGGGCTTTGAGGTGCTGCCGTCGCAGGCCAACTTCGTGTTCGCCCGCCACCCGCGGCACGACGGCGCCCAACTGGCCAAGGCGTTGCGCGAGCGCGCGATCCTGGTTCGCCACTTCACCGCCGCGCGCATCGATCAGTTCCTGCGGATTTCCATCGGCACCGACGAGGAGTGCGGCAAACTGGTGGACGCACTAAAAGCCATTCTGTCCTGAACAGCTTCTGATATACTGTATATAAACGCAGTATATCGAGGTTGCGATGGAGTTGAAGGACAAGCTGGAAATACTGGCCGATGCGGCCAAATATGACGCCTCCTGCGCCAGCAGCGGAGCGCCTAAGCGTAACTCGGTGGGCAAGGAGGGATTGGGCGCGACTACCGGCATGGGCATTTGTCACAGCTATACGCCCGATGGGCGCTGCGTGTCGCTGCTCAAGGTGTTGTTGACCAATTACTGTTTGTACGATTGCCAGTATTGTGTCAACCGGCGCACGTCGAATGTGCCGCGTGCGCGCTTTTCGGTCGCCGAGGTGGTCCGGCTGACCACCGATTTCTATCTCCGCAATTACATCGATGGGCTGTTTCTCAGCTCGGGCATTATCCAGTCGGCGGATTACACCATGGAGCAGCTGGTGCAGGTGGCGCGTCAGCTACGCGAAGTGCACCAATTCCGTGGTTACATTCATTTGAAGACAATACCGGATGCCGATCCTGCGCTGATTGCGGCGGCGGGGCGCTATGCCGACCGTTTGAGCGTGAACATTGAGTTGCCCACGCAGGACAGTGTACGGAAACTGGCGCCGGAGAAGAGTGTTCACACCATCAAGCTGGCCATGGGCTCGATCCGCCGCAAGCTCGATGAGCGCGCGGAAGAGCCGAAGGCGCCGCGCTTTGCGCCGGCGGGGCAGAGCACGCAGATGATTGTTGGCGCCGATGGCAGCGACGATCAGCAGATTTTGTCGACGGCGGAAACGCTGTACGGCAGCTATAAGCTCAAGCGCGTCTACTACTCGGCGTTTAGTCCGATTCCGCAGAGTCCCCGCAGTGTGCCACTGGCGCCGCCGCCTTTGTTGCGGGAGCATCGCTTGTATCAGGCCGATTTTCTGATGCGCGGTTATGGCTTTCAGGCGGGCGAGCTGCTGCCGGCTGGCGGCGGCAATCTGGCGCTGGATATTGATCCCAAGCTGGCGTGGGCGCTGGACCATCGCGAGCATTTTCCTTTGGATCTCAATCGTGCGGAGCCGCACATGATCGCGCGCGTGCCGGGTATTGGACTGCGCAACGCGCAGCGGATTGTCGAGTTGCGACGGCTGCGGCAGGTGCGCTATCAGGATTTGTCGCGGCTGAGGTGCAGCATGAAGAAGATTGCGCCATTCATCATCACCGCGGACTATTTTCCTGCGCGTGACGCCAGTCCGTCCGAGCATTTGCGGCGGGCGATGGCGGAGGCGCCGCGGCAGATGAATTTGTGGCCGGAGTTGCAAGCGGCATGATGCGCAAGGTGGTGCGGACGTTCGACGAGTGGCGTGCGGCCGTGCGCGACCTAATCGCGCGCCGCGTGCCGCCGGAATCCGTAGAATGGGCTTCCAGCGAAGACGACGCCGACCTCTTCACCATCGCCGCGCCGTCCGCTGCGGGGCTGCTCGCCGACGGCACTTTGGCGGGGGCGTCGCGCTTGCCGCGCGGGTTGGTGGAGATGCTGGCGGCCGCCGCGTGTTTCAGCGCCGCCGATCGCTGGGCTTTTCTCTACAAGCTGGTTTGGCGCTGGCAGCTCGGCGAGCGCGAAGTCATCTCGGCGGCCGATCCGGACGGTGCGCGTCTGCACGCCATGATCAAAGCCGTCCGGCGCGAGGAGCACGACATGCACGCCTACATCCGTTTCCGCGAACGTCCCGAACACGCCGGCGCTCCGCGCTTCATCGCCTGGTTCGAGCCCACGCACGAGGTACTCCCGCAAGTCGCCCGGCACTTCGCCAACCGCATGGGCCACCACACCTGGATGATCGCCACGCCAACCGCCACCGTCATCTGGGACGGCGAACGCCTGCACGACGCGCCGCCACGCCTGCGCAGCGCCGCCGACATCGAAGACAGCGGCGAAGCCCTCTGGCTCACCTACTACCGCAGCATCTTCAATCCCGCCCGCCTGAACGCGGACCTGCTGCGCAGCCACATCCCATCGCGCTTCTGGAAAAATCTTCCTGAAGGCGCCATCGTGCCGGCCATGATCAGCGGCGCCGCCAACGGCGAACGCCGCACCGGCCAGACCAGCACCGTCGGCCGCCGCGGCGGCGCCACCACCATCGCCGTGACGCCGGAACGCGCGCAACCGCGGCGCGACGAACCGGACACGCTCGACCAGTGCCGCCGCTGCGACCTGTGGCGCAACGCCACCCAAGCGGTTCCCGGCGTCGGGCCAAAGAAAGCGCGCATCATGCTGGTCGGCGAACAGCCCGGCGATCAGGAGGATTTGCAAGGCCAGCCTTTCGTCGGCCCGGCCGGCGCGGTGCTCGACCGCGCGCTGGCCGAAGCCGGCGTGGAACGCGACCACGTCTACCTGACCAACGCCGTCAAGCACTTCAAATGGGAGCTGCGCGGCAAACGCCGCCTGCACAAGACGCCTGCACAGCGCGAGGTGGCTGCGTGCCACGTCTGGCTGGAAGAAGAACTGGCGCGCGTGAAACCGGACGTGGTGGTGGCGCTGGGCGCCACCGCACTCAAGTCCGTGATGAAAGACGGCAGCGCCACCATGAGCGCCGTGATGGACGCGCCATTCCAGCATGAGGGCCGCTGGGTGGTCGCGGTCTACCACCCGTCGTTCGTGCTGCGGGCGCGGGATGAGGAAAGCCGGCGGCAGGCCTATGAAGTCATCGTCGCCGGCCTGCGCGAAGCGCTTAAATTGGCGCCGGCTCGTTCCGGTTAATACGGGTGACGCCGACGATCAGGCGATACGCCTTCCACAGCCACGCGCCGATCCAGATCAGCCATGCAACCGGAATGCCGATAATCGTCATGAAGAACACCGCGCCCACCACCACCAGCACGATGTACCACCAGAACGAACGGATCATCCAGGTGTGATGGCTGTGCACAAACGTGCCCTCGGTGCTCGGCCGTTGCAGATAGTTGAAGATCAGCGGCACGATGGAGAACGCGCCCAGCGAGAAAATGAAACTGACCGCATGGATGAGATACAGCCACCACGCGGTGCTCTTGGCCGATTCCAGCCGGTTGTCCAGTACCAGTTCTTGAGACATGACTTCTCCTTGGTCGTTTGTTTTTAGTATAACTAATTGGCTGGGCGATTGTCGCACAGTGTCCGCCGCAGGAACGCCGTCACGTCGGCGAAGAATGCAGGCTGGATGCTTTCGCGGTCGAAGCCTTCGGGATCTTGCGAGGGCTTGAAACCCGGCCGCGTCATCTCGGGCGGGAACTTGCTCATGAAGGCGAAGTGGCCGGCGCCCGGAATATCCTTGTGCTCCACCAGCGCGGGCCGGGCTACGCCCTCGATGATCTTGTGCGCGTGTTCGATGGGCGTGACCTCGTCCTTTTCGCCGGTGCGCATCAGGATCGGCAGATCCACTGGCCGCAGCGAACCGGCGATGAACCAGAAGGTGGCGGGATTGAGCAGTACCAGCGAGCGGATACGGGCGTCCGGCGTCACCGGCACCTGCTCGGGCGGCGCATTGGAATCCTTGCGCTCATATGGTCCGCTCCAGGCGATGCCGCCGGCCGCCGCCAGTGCCGTGTAGCCGCCGATGGAATGGCCGATCACCGCCACGCCATCGCGGGTGATATGCGTTCCCAGCACCGCGTCGTTCAGCGCCGCATCGATGGTGAGCGTGATGTGGCGCGGGCGGTTGGCCAGATTGGCGGCGGTGCCGGCCAGCGTATTGTCGGTGCGCGTATTGCCGGTGTGGGCGGGCAGGGCGACCACGAAGCCCGCCAATGCGAGGTGTCTGGCCAATTGGCGATACGCCCACGGCGTGCCCGAATGCCCGTGCGAGACCACCACCAGCGGAAACACGCCATCGGCCGGCGCCGCGTCGCGCGCCACGTCCAGCGAGTAGGGGCCGAAATGCTCGGTCTTTTCCTCGCCCGTGGCCGGGTAGAGCAGGGCCACAGGCACCACCGCGCCCTGCACGGCATCTTCCACATTCAACAGGCGGCAGCCGCAGATCGGTGTCATTCGGTCTCCATAAAATATAAAATGCAAGCATGTTGATTATATAAGGAGTCCGTCCATGTCCAAGCCGGTATCGGTGCTATTTGTCTGCATGGGGAATATCTGCCGCTCGCCGACGGCGGAGGGCGTGTTCCGGCATCGCGTGGAAGCGGCCGGGCTGGGGCACCGTTTTCACATCGATTCGGCCGGCACGCACGGCTACCACGTCGGCGAACCGCCAGACGCGCGCTCGATGGAATATGCCCTCAAGCGCGGTTACGACCTGTCGGCCCAGCGCTCGCGCAAGGTGACGGCGGAGGATTTCGAAAACTTCGACCACCTGCTGGCCATGGATCACGAGAATCTGAAGTTGCTCAAAGCGGCATGCCCGCCGCGACACCAGCATAAACTGGGCCTCATCATGTCCCACGCCACCCGCAGCGGCTCGGACGTGGTGCCCGACCCCTACTACGGTGGCGCCAAAGGCTTCGACCAAGTGCTGGACTATATCGAAGATGCCACAGATGGGTTAATAGCTGCGCTGGACGGCCGAAAGATGGGGTAGTACTGGGGGCAAGTGCAGGAGGTCGTCGTGAAAGAGCCCAGCTTCCCCGAGAATGAGGCGCTTCGGCTGGTAACGCTGAAGTCGCTGAATGTACTGGATACACCGGCCGAAGAGCGTTTCGACCGCGTTACCCGCATGGCCAGGCGCATGTTCCGCGTCCCTGTCGCTTTGGTCAGCCTGGTCGATGAAAACCGCCAGTGGTTCAAGTCGGCGCAGGGCATCGATACCTGCGAGACGCCGCGTAGCGTCTCTTTCTGCGGCCACGCCATCCTCGGCGACGATATCTTTGTGATTCCCAATGCGCTGCAAGACCCGCGCTTCGCCGACAATCCGCTGGTGACGGGCGACCCGCATATCCGCTTCTACGCCGGTTGCCCGCTGCGTTCCGCCGGCGGTGTCAAGGTTGGCACGCTATGCCTGATCGACCACGTGCCGCGCGAGTTCGAGGAGGAAGACGCCATCGCTCTGCGCGATTTGGCCGCCATGGTGGAGGACGAACTGACCGCCTTCCAGAGCGCTACCACCGATGAACTGACCCGCATTTCCAATCGCCGGGGCTTTCTGCAACTGGCGCAATACGGGCTGAATTTCTGCTCGCGCCACCATCTGCCGGCGGCGCTGGCCTTTATCGATCTCGATCGCTTCAAGCCGATCAACGACAAATTCGGCCACGCCGAGGGTGATCGCGCGCTGATGGCATTTGCGGAAGTGATGCGCGCCTGTTTCCGCAGCACGGATTTGTTTGCGCGGCTGGGGGGCGATGAGTTTGTGGTGCTGCTGGCCGGCGCCACCAGGGACGATGCGCAGGCCGTGCTGGAAAAATTCGGCGGCATGCTGGGTGCCTATAACACCAGGGCGCAGCGTGGATACCGGTTGTATTTCTCCTGCGGCGTGGTGGAATTCGATCCAGCCGCGTCGCACAGCGTGGAGGAGCTATTGGCCGCGGGCGATGCGCATATGTACGCGATCAAGGCGGCCAAGCGGGAATTGCACTAATCAGGTCAGCAGCGGCAGAATGCCATCCAGACCGGCGAAGTTGAGGGCGACGTTGGCCTGCTCGCGCACGACCGGCTTGGCACGGAAGGCCACCGACATGCCGGAGATGCTCATCATCTTCAAGTCGTTGGCGCCGTCGCCCATCACAATCGCCTGCGATGGCTGGATGCCCAGCTCCGCGCAAACACGTTCCACGGTGCGCTTCTTCTCGTCGGCGTCGACGATGCCGCCAATGACTTTGCCGGTCAGTTTGCCGTCCTTGATTTCCAGCTGGTTGGCGTGGGTGTAGTCCAGGCCCAGGCGCGCTTTCAGGCGCTCGGTGAAGAAGGTGAAGCCGCCCGATACCAGCAGGGTTTTCAGGCCGGCCGCCTGCACCGCTTTCAGCATGGTCTCGGCGCCCAGCGACAATTGCAGGCGTTCTTCGTACACCCGCTCCAGTGCCGACGCGTCCAGGCCTTCCAGCAGCGCCACGCGGCGTTTCAGGCTGGCCGAGAAATCCAGCTCGCCGCGCATGGCCGCCTCGGTGATTTCCGATACCTGCTTTTTCAGGCCCTGCATGTCGGCGATTTCGTCGATGCATTCGATGGTGATCAGGGTCGAGTCCATGTCCATGGCCACCAGTTTGAACTCGCTCATCTTGTGATAGCCGATCGAGTAGGTGGCGTCCAGCTGCGCGGCTTGCGCCGCCACTTCGATGGTCTGGCGCAGCGCCGGCGAGAAGGTGATGGCTTCGCAGCGCACGGCGCGCTCGCTCAACCAGGTCAGGTTGGCCGACGCGGTCAATGCGGCGATGCGCTCAAGGCGCGGTTTGCAATTGTCAGCGCCTTGCAGCACCAGATTCATGGCGGTTTGTGCGATAGTCATGTGGCGTAGAGGTAGTTAAGTAAGTTGTTTGATCGCGGCCTTGATCTGCGCTACGCGCGCGGACAGGTCCGGCATGGCGGCGGTGATTTTTAATTTGTCCTGGCCATTCAGCTTGATCTGGCGGTTCTTCTGTATCAGCTCGATGATGCGCATCGGGTCGATCGGCGGCTTGGGCATGAATTGCAGATTGGCCGCTTCCGTGTGGGCGTCGATCTTGATGATGCCGACCGTCTTGGCGGCGATGCGCAGGCGATGGGTTTCGATCAGCGCCTTCACCGGCTCCGGCAGCTTGCCGAAGCGGTCGATCAGTTCCTCCTGCATGTCGTCGATCTTGCCCTGGGATGCGCAGTTGGCCATGCGTTTGTAGATCGACAGGCGTTCGTGCACGTCGCCGCAGAAATCGGCCGGCAGCAGGGCTGGCACGTGCAGGTTGATTTCGGTGGTGGTGGCCAGCGGCGCGGCCAGGTCCGGCTCCTTGCCGGCCTTGAGCGAGCGCACCGCTTCGTTCAGCATGTCCGAGTACAGCTGGAAGCCGATTTCGGTCATCTCGCCGGACTGGTTGTCGCCCAATACTTCGCCGGCGCCGCGAATCTCCAGATCGTGCATGGCGAGGTAGAAGCCCGAGCCCAGTTCTTCCATCTGCTGGATGGCGTCCAGGCGGCGCTGCGCCTGTTTGGTCAGCGATTGCACGTCGTGCACCAGCAGGTAGGCATAGGCCTGGTGGTGCGAACGGCCGACGCGGCCGCGCAGCTGGTGCAGCTGCGCCAGGCCGAATTTGTCGGCGCGGTGCATGATGATGGTGTTCGCGGTCGGCACGTCGATGCCGGTTTCGATAATCGTGGTGCACAGCAGGATGTTGAAGCGCTGCGCCACGAAGTCGCGCATCACTTTTTCCAGATCGCGTTCGTGCATCTGGCCGTGGGCCACGCCGATGCGCGCTTCCGGCAGCAGCTCGGTCAGCATCGCCAGGCGGTTCTGGATGGTCTCCACCTCGTTGTGCAGGAAGTAGACCTGGCCGCCGCGCTTGAGTTCACGCAGGCAGGCCTCGCGGATCACGGACTCCTGCTCGCTGCGCACAAAGGTCTTGATGGCCAGGCGCTTTTGCGGCGCGGTGGCGATGACGGAGAAGTCGCGCAGGCCTTCCAGCGCCATGCCCAGCGTGCGCGGGATCGGCGTGGCGGTCAGCGTCAGCACGTCCACTTCGGCGCGCAGCGACTTCAAAGCTTCCTTCTGGCGCACACCGAAACGGTGTTCCTCGTCGATGATGACCAGGCCGAGGCGGGTGAATTTCACATCGTCCGACAGCAGCTTGTGGGTGCCGATGATGATGTCCAGCGTGCCGTCGGCCATGCCTTTGATGGCCTGGGCGATCTCTTTGCCGGTGCGGAAGCGCGACATTTCGGCGATGCGCACCGGCCAGTCGGCAAAGCGGTCGGCGAAGGTCTGCGCGTGCTGTTCGGCCAGCAGGGTGGTTGGCGCGAGAATCGCCACCTGCTTGCCGCCCATGACGGCGATAAAGGCCGCGCGCAGCGCCACTTCGGTCTTGCCGAAGCCGACGTCGCCGCACACCAGCCGGTCCATCGGCTTGCCCGAGGTCATGTCGCGCACCACGTTGTTGATGGCTTCCTGCTGGTCCGGCGTTTCCTCGAAGCCGAAGCTGTCGGCGAAGCGCTCGTAGTCGTGGGCCGAATATTCGAACGCGTGGCCCTGGCGCAGCGCGCGGCGGGCGTAGAGGTTGAGCAGTTCGGCGGCGGTGTCGCGCACCTGTTCCGCCGCCTTGCGCTTGGCTTTTTCCCACTGGCCGGAGCCCAGCGTGTGCAGCGGCGCGTCGTCCGGCGAGGCGCCGGAGTAGCGCGAGATCACATGCAGCTGCGAGACCGGCACATACAGCTTGGTCTCCTTGGCGTATTCGAGGTGCAGGAATTCCGCCTCGCCTTCGCCCAGGTCCATGCTGGTCAGGCCCATGTAGCGGCCGATGCCATGGTTGACGTGCACCACCGGATCGCCGATCTTCAGCTCGGACAGGTCGCGCACCATCGATTCGACTTGCGTGACGGCTTCCTGTTTCTTCTTGCCGGCGCGGCGGCCGGAGCCCGCATACAGTTCGGTCTCGGTGATGAAAATCAGGTGCGCGCCGTCGGCCGACAATTCGAAGCCGGCGTGCAGCGGCGCCACGCCCAGGGCAAGCCTGGCGTCGGAGGCGATGAAGCCTTGGTAGCCTTCCACGCCGGCCAGCGGCAGGTCGTATTCGTTGAAGTACTGTTGCAGCGTTTCACGGCGGCCGTTGGATTCGGCGCAGATCATCACGCGGCTGCCGGACTGCATCAGATAGGCGCGCAGATTGGTCAGCGGGTCGTCCAGATGGCGGTTGACGGCGATATCCGGCACCGGCGCGGACAGTTCGGAGGCGCCGGCATCGGCGTTATTGCGCACGGCGATCTGCGGATACGGCTTGGCCAGCACGAAGAACTGCTCTTCGTTCAGGAACAGCTCTTCCGGCGCCATGATGGGGCGCTCGCGGTCGGCCTTGATGAAGCGGTAGCGCGACGAGGTGTCGGTCCAGAAGCGCTTGATCGAGGCCTCGATGTCGCCGACGGTGGCCACCACCGCGCCTTGCGGCAGGTAGTCGAACAGCGTGGCGGTCTGCTCGAAGAACAGCGGCAGGTAGTATTCGATACCGGCGGAGGCGATGCCGGCGCCGATGTCCTTGTAAATCACGGCGCGCGAAGGATCGCCTTCGAAATGCTCGCGCCAGCGGCTGCGGAAGGCGGTGCGCGAGGCCTCATCCATCGGGAACTCGCGGCCCGGCAGCAGGCGCACCTGCTTGACCGGGTACAGCGAGCGCTGGGTGTCGGCGTCGAAGGTGCGGATGGTTTCGATGGTGTCGCCGAACAGGTCGAGGCGGTACGGCAGCGCGGAACCCATGGGGAACAGGTCGATCAAGCCGCCGCGCACCGAATATTCGCCGGGCGACATCACTTGCGTGACGTGGGTGTAGCCGGCCAGCGTCAGCTGGGACTTGAGCTGCGCCTCGTCCAGCGATTCGCCCTGCTGGAAGAAGAAGGTGTAGGCGGCCAGGAAGGACGGCGGCGCCATGCGCACCAGCGCGGTGGTGGCCGGCACCAGCATCACATCGCACTGGCCGCTGGAGATTTCGTGCAGCGTCGCCAGACGCTCGGACACCAGGTCCTGGTGCGGCGAGAAGGCGTCGTAGGGCAGGGTTTCCCAATCCGGCAGCAGATGGCAGCGCAGTTGATCGCCGCCGAACCAGGGGATTTCATCCAGCAGGCGCTGGGCGTCGCTGGCGTTGGCGACCACGATGGCCAGCATCTGGCCGCGCGATTTGAGGTCGAGCGCGATTTGCGCGAGGGCGTAAGCGTCCGCCGAGCCATGCAGCGCGGGCAGGGCAAAGCGGTTGCCGGGTTTGGGAATGGATTTAGTTAAGGCTGACGACACAACAGACATTCAACGGTTAATCTAAGCGCTACATTATACGCGGTTAGCCACGCCGAATGGGATGTGCACCATCGGGATATTCCCGGCAGGCGACTTCAGGTGGCTTAGCTGGTCGTCAAAGAACATATGCGGCCTGAAGATGCTCAGCACCCGCGCTTTTTCCATCCCGCCGAGGAAGAAGGTTTCGTTGGCCGACACGCCCCAGCTTTTCAGGGTGGTCACCACGCGCTCGTGCGCCGGCGCGCTGCGGGCCGTGATGATGGCGATGCGCAGGATTTTCTTGTACGCCGGATTGGCGCGCTGCGCGTCTTCCTCCATCTGCTGCATCAGCGACAGCTTGCGGAACAGGTCGGCCAGCGGGCCGGGTTGGTGCGGAATGGCCACGCGCTCGGTCTCGTGGGCGTGGAATTCATCCACATTGTTGTTGCGCTTGAAGACGGTTTCCGACTCATCGTCGGCGATCACGCCGTCAAAGTCGAAGGCGATGCGCAGTTCGCCGTCGTTTTCGTCGTCCTCGGTGCGCGAGGGCAGCACCAGGCCGGCCGGATGGTTGGCGTCCAGCGCGCGCCGCACGTCTTCCTCGTTGGCGCTCAAGAACAGCGAGGTGTTGAAGGCCGGCAGATAGGTGTAGGGCGATTGCCCGGTCAGAAAGCAGGCGCGCGAGATGTCCAGGCCGTAGTGCGCGATCGAATTCATCACCCGCAGCCCGGTTTCCGGCGAGTTGCGCGAAAACAGCACCACTTCCACCGGCGCACTTTGCGGATGGTGCTTGTTGATGCTGAGGAAGCGGCGGATGAAGGGGAAGGCCACGCCCTTGTCCAGCACCGTGCCGATCTGCTGTTCCTGGTACTTGCGGTAGGCTTCGGCGCCGCCCTCCAGGTACACCTGGTGCGAGGCGGTCAGGTCAAACAGGGCGCTGGAGGCGATGCCGATCACCAGCTTGTGCTCAATCGGGTAGGGCATGGGTCTGTCGTTAGTCTGCGATGAACCACACTTTACCCGATCGCGGGCCGCCGTGAGCGCCCGATTGGTTTCTTTTCTGCAATTTAGCCATTGCTTCAAGGCAGTCGCTGCGCTACATTGATACTTCCTCATGATGGATGCTGGTGTGCTGAATCTCGATACCCTGTTGCTGGTGCAAATTTGCGTGACGCTGCTGACCACGGCGTTGCTGGTCGCTTCCGCCTGTTATACCGACAGCCCGCCCGAGCAGCGCTGGTGGGCGGCCGGCAATGTGGCGGCCTCGGTCGGCATGGTGATGTGCAATCTCGACGGCCTGCCGCCGCTGGCCAACGCGGTGCTGGGCTACGCGGTGATCGCCTTCGGGCTGGGCCTGGTGCTGCGCGGCTTGCGCGTGTATTGCGCCAACACCTTGTCATGGACCAGCATCGCCATCATCACCGGCATCGCGCTGGTGATCGCCGCCTATTACACCTACGTGGCGCCGAGTTTGCGCGCGCGCCTGTGCTTCAGCGGTTTCTATTTCGCCCTGCTGAACTGGATCTGCGCGCTGGCGATCGCGCAGCGCCGCAGCTGGCGCGTGTCCGGCATCGCGCTGGCCGGTTTCGTGCTGCTTGGCGGCGGGTTGTTCCTGCGCGGCGTGCACATGGCAACCCATGGCGATCCGGCCGACGGCGCCAGTTCGCTGGTGATCGCGCTGAGCGCGCTGGTGGTGCCGCTGGGGCAGATCATCATCGCCTTCGGCCTGATCCTGATGGTGATGTGGCGCTACGCCGAGCGCCTGCGCCGCCTGTCGACGCTGGATGCGCTGACCGGGGCGCTCAACCGTGCCGGGCTGGAGATGCAGGGCAAGCGCACCGGCTTACGCGCCCAGCGCGGCGGCCGCAGCCTGGCGGTGATCATGATCGACGTCGACTACTTCAAGGTCATCAACGATACCTACGGCCACCCGGTGGGCGACGAGGTGCTGCGCCACCTGGCGCGGCTGGTGCGACTGGAGCTGCGTCCGCACGACTTGCTGGCGCGCTTTGGCGGCGAGGAGTTCGTGCTGGTGCTGGACGGCGTCGACCGCGAGGCGGCGCTCAAGGTGGCCGAACGGCTGCGCGCGCGCATCGAATACGAGATTGTCGAGTTCGACAATCTGTCGGTGCGCTACACCGCCAGCATGGGAGTGGTTTGCTCCGACCAGCACGACTACGACCTGATCCGCCTGATCTCGGCCGGCGACGCCGCCATGTACGAGGCCAAGCGCGCCGGCCGCAACCGCGTGATCGCCGGTTGATACCGTGGGCGGTGACGGTTAATCAGCTGCCGCAATTGCTGGTCGCCGCTTGCCCCTTGAAGCGGCTTTCGACCCAGTCCGGCAACAGCCTGGCCGCCTGCTCGACCACCGCCACGTGGTCGAGCCCCGCAAACTCCTGATAGTTCACCGCCGAGCCGGCGCCGCACAGGGCCACGCGTTCGCGTTTGGTCAATGGCGGCGGCGTGGTGGTGTCGGCCGAGCCCTGGTAGATCATGAACGGCATGCTGCCCTTGGGCGTGAAGTTATCGACCGCCGTCATCGCATCCCACCATGTCGAGCCGCTGGCCAGCGCGCCCGGCACATAGGCATCCTTGACGCCGGCCGCCGTGTTCCACACGTCGAAGCAGCCGCTGGCCAGCACCGGCAGCTGTTCCATGGCGTCGGCGGTGAGGAAATCGCGATACTTCAAATCCGGGAAGTAGGCCTGGATGCCGGGCAGGGTGGAGATCACGTAGCCGGCGTTTTCCGCGCTGGTCATCGAGTTCAACGTCAGATCCTTGATGCGCACCGCCGGCGCGATCAGCGCCGCGCCCAGGCCGGTGAACTCCGGCGCATAGGTGGCGGCGATGTTCTCGCTCCACATGGTGGTCTGCCCGCCTTGCGACCAGCCGTACATCACGTAGCGTTTGGAGGGATTGGCATCGGTGAATTTTTGCGCCACGCGCAGCATGTCGAGCGAGGCGCGCGCGTTTGGCTGGCCGGCCATGTAGTAGGCCGGGCCGGGCAGGCCGAGGCCGGGATAATCGCTCATCACCACCATATAGCCTTTGGCCAGCAGGGCCGGCAGCGCGGGCACGCGGTCGTGGCCTTGCTCGACGGTGTTGCGGCGCGAGGGCGCGCAGGCGTCCGCCAGGCCGGCGGTTTCGTGGTTCCACAGGACGACATCGCGCTGGCCGCTGGCGGCGGCGGTCGGCACATAGACTTCGCCGGACACATAGGCCAGCTTGCCGGGCTGGATCTCGGACACGTAGACCACGCTCCAGCCCTTGCTGCCGGCGGGGGCGTCGGTGCGTGGCTGGACCTGATAGATGTCGCCGGCCTTGGTGGTGGCGGGCGGCATGGCGGTGATGTCCCAGAAGTCGCTGCCGATGCTGACCTCCTTGTAGGGCGGCACGGTGGCGGCGACGGCGACGCCGTTGCCATCGCCGCAACCGCTGAGCAGGGCCGCGCCGGACAAGGCCAGCCCGCAAGCCAGCGCTGTTGTTTTGCTGAGTAGATTCATGATGGTCTCCGTTATCGTTATGGATGATAAATATCAGGTTGCCTGATATGATTGGATGATACTGGCCGCATGGGCGCGCGCGGCCCTCCTCAAATGCAGGGTATGGAGACATGGCGATGGAACAGGACACTCCGTGGATCAAGGGCGTGGGCAGCGTGGCGGCGTTGCCGGCGGCGCGGTATCAATCGTTCAGCAACGGCCTGCTGGAAATGGGCGAGGCGATGCGGCGCGCCGGCCCGCAGGAATTCCTGCGCGAGACCTTGCTGATCCTGCGCCGCTGCATCGGCTTCGATTCGGCGTGGTGGGGCGAGATGCGTGCGGGGGCGCCGGGCGAGGCGCCGCGCAACGTGCTGCACGCCAGCATCGGCCTGAGCCCGACCTTCGCCGAGGAATGGAACCGCGCCATCGCCGCCGAGGATGACTTTGCCCACGACTCGATCCGCACCCTGGGCACGGTGCTGCGTGCCAGCGGCGAGTGCGATGACGACAGCGAAGCCACGCCGGAGATGGTGGACTTCGTCAAGCGGCACAAGCTGCACACCATCATGGCGATCACGGTGACCTTGCCGGGGAGCGGGCTGTTGTTCTTTGTCTGCCTGTACCGCCATTGCCCGCGCTCGGCGTTTGACGATGTGGAATGCATGTTGTTCCAGGAGTTCATCCAGCACATGCTGCGAAACTGGCAGTACCGTCTGGCGGACTGGCAGGCCACCTCCAGCGCGCCGGCGCTGGACGGCATGGCGATCGCCGACATGCAGGGACGGCTGCATTACGTCGGCGCGCACATCGGCGCGGCGCTGGCGCGGCATGGCGACTGGCAGGGCACGCTGTTGCCGCCGGCGCTGGCGGCGGCGTTGGCGCAATTGCCGTGCAGCGTGGTGGTCGGCGGCAGCAAGCTGGTGCTGGAGCGCATGGGGGGGCTGGTGGCCGTGGTGCTGGCCGGCGAAGGCCAGCGCGCGCGCCTGTCGCCGCGCGAACTGAGCGCGGCGCTGCTGTACGCGCGCGGCCAGTCCTACAAAGAGATCGCCCGCGCGATGGGACTGACGCCCGCCACCGTCCGCACCTACCTGCGCAACGCCTATGCCAGCCTCGGCGTCTCCAACAAAATCGCCCTCGCCACCGCGCTGGCGCACGCTTGATCTGTATCAAACACGTGGGGAGGTGCGGTGCTGGCGTGGTAGCTCATCGATAGCGTATTCAAGGAGAGTGATCATGCATGGCGCCAATGAACACCCGCGAGTTGAGGACTCCGCGCGAAGCTCTTATGATGTGCGTATCGCCGCATTGGAGACGGACGTGGCCGTCATACGCAACAGCTTTGCCACCAAGGACGACATCACGGCGTTACGCGCCGAGATGAACGCTAGTCACGAGCGCATTTTGGCGCTCATCTATGAGTTCAAGCTTGAGGTTCAGACGAACTCAGCTAAGCAGCGGGAAGAGTTTTATGCGGCTTTGGCCAGGCAGCGAGAGGAATTTAATGCCGCCTTGGCCAAGCAGCGAGAGGAGTTGAATGCCGCCCTGGCCAAGCAGCGGGAGGATCTCCATACCGCGCTGGCCGATACGAAAATGGATTTGCATCGCGCGTTAATGGGGCACGTTTGGAAGCTGTATGGCTTTGCTTCCCTGTTGCTGGGTGGGGTGTATTACATCGCCCGTTACGTGCATTGATTATTCGTAGGCCGGCAGGCGCTTTTGTTCGTCGGTGCTGAAGATGCTGTCGCGCAGTTGCTGGAGGGCGGCGGGGTCTTGCGGGAGTTGACTGCGTTGGGCCTGGTAGGTGGTGATGCGGCGTTGCCAGTCGGCTTCCTCGCGGTCGACGTCGGCCAGGCGCGCGGCGGCGGCGGGCGAAATGGCGGCGGCGCGCAGGCGGTAGATTTCGTTGTCGTCGGCGCCGCGTGCGCGGGCGGTGCTGACGGTTTCTTCCAGACGCAGCACGCGCGTGGGCGCGTCTTTTTCCACCCGTGCGGCGGCCGGCAGGGCGGCGTCCAGCGCGGCCAGTTGTTGCTGGCGCCGCGCCGCGGTCAGGCTGGTGTCGCTGTTGATGGCCAGCCGGGTAATGGCATCCTGGTCGTAGGCGTCGGCGGCGTTGAACAGGCCGGCGATTTCCCGTTCGCTGAAATAGGTGCTGCGTAGCTGCTGCATGGCCCCCAATCGCTGGCGTGCGCGGAGCACGGGATCGGTTTGCGGCGGCAGGCCGCGCTCCACGTCGGCCAGGGCACGTTTGTAGGCGAGCCAGGCGTCCAGCAGGCGCCGCGCTTCCGCGGCCGCCGCGGCAGGCAGACGGCGGTCGAGTTCGCGGATGATTTCGCTGCGGATGGCTTCCAGCGGACGCTCGCCAAGGCCGGCCAGGTAGTAGTCGAACAGGTAGGCCAGTTCGGCGTTGACCTCCAGCCGGCCGGCAGTATTGGCGCGGGCGGCGCCGTCCGGGCGTGTGCCCAGCATGGAGGGCACGAAGGCAAAGTAGTCGGGATCGCCGCCCGATGCGGCAGTTGCGCCTGACGCGGCGGTGGCGGTCGCGTCGCCCAGGCCGGCACCTGCGCTGCGCAACAGCAGCCAGCCACCGACACCGGCCGCCATGACGGCCAGCGCGGCCACGCGCAGCGCCCTTCGCATCAGAGTCCCAGTCCCTGCAAGCGGTTGGCTTGCTGGCGGTAGATGGTGACCGGATTGGTCTCGAACAGATTGGTGATGCCGATCAGTTGGTTCACCTCATCCAGATGGTTGAGCGCGTAGTCGTCGCGGATCACGCGGCCCAGATGGCTGGAGCAGCTGCTGACCAGCCCATCATTTTTCGCGCCGTTGAAGGCCAGCGCCGTCAGCGCCAGCACCGGATCGCTGGCGTCCAGCGCATTGGTGTAGGGCTGCGCACCGCTCCAAGAGAAGTAGTACACGCCCTTCACCTGATAATCGCCTTCGCCGCAAGCGGAGGTGGGCACGCCCTGCGGATGGCGGCTGTTGAAGGCCAGCGTGCCGGCCGTGCTGAGCGAGGTCGCCGCCGCGCGCGCATTCTGCGGCAAGGTCGGGCTGCCGGACAGGAAGCTGATGAAGCCCGACACCGCATTCGCCACGCCATAGGTCACATCCGGCACCGCGCCGATCAGCACATCGGCCACGCGCGAGCCTTTGTTGACGCCGCCAACGCTGGTCACCGACGCCACCAGATCCGGCCGCACCGACGCCACATAGCGCGAGGTCGGCCCGCCATGGCTGTGCCCCACCAGATTGACCTTGCTGGCGCCAGTCGCCGCCAGGATCTGCTTGACCTGCAACAGCAACTGCTCGCCGCGCACCTCGGTGCTGTTGGCGGCCGAGACCTGCGTCACGTAGACGTCGGCGCCGCCGCTGCGCAGGGCGGCGGCGATGCCGTAGAAGTAGTCTACCGGCCCCACGCTGTCAAAGCCGAACAGGCCGTGCACCAGCACGATGGGGTATCTGGTCTGGGTGTAGCCGGCCGCCCACGAGGGCGCGGGCAGGGCGAGGAGGAGGGCGAAGCATAACGTCAGGGTCTTCCAGAAGCGTTGTTTCATGGTGGTCTCCGATGTCTATGTTGTGCTGATCAATGTAGCATCGGCGACGCGGCCTTGCAGTCCGCACGCTAGTCCCCAGGAGCCAATCTGCGGGCCTGGTGAGCGCGCGCAGGCTCCTGCGCTATAATCGTCCAAAAAATACATCACAGGGACAACCTTGGCGGCGCAATTCGACTTCCAACAATTTCAGGCTGTGACGCCGCTGGATGGCGTCAATATCTGGGCGTATCTGCTCGACCGTTATGCCGACCGCATCACGGTCAAGCGCCGCAAGCCGGCGCTGGAGAACCTGGAGAAAATCTTCAACGCGACTTTCAAACTGGCCAACGAGGTGGGCTTCCGCGCCATGAATCTGCGCGACCTGTGCGGCGAGACCGGCTTGTCGATGGGCGGCTTGTATGGCTATATCAGCAGCAAGGACCAGCTGGCGGAAATGATCGAGGATGTGGTGCGCCATGTGACGCATGAGCTGCCGAAGAAGTACGCCGGCATCAGCGATCCGCTCGACCGCATCGAGGCGCTGATGCGCGCCTCGATTTATGTGTCGGAGATTTTGCAGCCGTGGTTTTACTTCGTCTTCATGGACTCGCGCGTGTTGCAGGCGGAGCAGCGCGGCACGGCCAAGGAATCGGAGATGCACGTGCAGGCCTTGTTTGCCGAGGTGATCGCGCAGATTCCGAACCGTCCGCACGCCAGTCCGGACCTGGTCGCGGCCCACCTCATGGCCATGTTCCAGGACTGGTACGTCAAGCGCTGGAAGTACCGCGCGGCCGACATCGATCCCGACCGCTTTGCCGACAGCGCCGTGCGCATGATGCGCGGCTATCTGGGTGCCGTCATTCCGGCGCAGGCCGGAATCCAATCCCTTAGCGCACCGGGCCGGTCGGCACCGGCTTGATGTTCTCGGCGTTCGGTGTGGCCGCCGGGGCGGGAGCCGCGGGCGGCGCCGCGCCGGCCGCCGCCGGCTCCACGTTCTCGGCGCCGGCCGGCGTGTCATCCATATCGAGCGTGTGGCGCGCGGCGTCGCCGGTGAATTCATCGTACAGCCACTCGCCGTTCACCTGCGTCAGGCCGGTCGGCAGCGGACGTTCCTGCGGTGGACGGCTCTGCATCGCCACCCGCATGTAATCGATCCAGATCGGCAGCGCCACGGTGGCGCCGAACTCCTTGCCGCCCAGCGACTTGGAATCGTCGTAACCCATCCACGATACCGCCACGATGCCGCCGCCGTAGCCGGCGAACCAGCCGTCGACCGCGTCGCTGGAGGTGCCGGTCTTGCCGGCCAGGTCGGGACGGCCGAGGCGCGCCACCGCGCCGCCGGTGCCGCTGCGCGTCACTTCGCGCATCATCGAGTCCATCACATAGGCGTTGCGCGGATCGAGCACGCGCGCCTCGTCCGGCAGCGTGGTGCGCGGCTTGGCTTCCTGAATCACCTTGCCTTCGCCGTCGACGATCTTCGCGATCAGGTAGGGCTCGACCGTGTAGCCGCCGTTGGCGAATACCGAGTAGGCGCCGGCCAGCTGCGCCGGCGTGACCGAGCCGGTGCCCAGCGCCAGCGTCAGGTTCTTGGGATGCTTGGCCAGGTCGAAGCCGAACTTGCCGAGGTAGCCGTGCGCATACGGCACGGTGATGGCGCGCAGGATGCGCACCGACACCACGTTCTTCGATTCCGACAGCGCGCGCCGCATGGTGATCGGGCCGTCGAACTTGCCGTCGTCATTGCGCGGCGACCAGGCTTCGTTGCCGGTTTCGGCGCCGGTCAGGTCGAGCGGCACGTCGTTGATCAGCGTCGAGGGCGAGAAGCCGCGCTCCAGCGCCGCCGAGTACACGAACGGCTTGATCGAGGAGCCGGGCTGGCGCCAGGCCTGCGTCACGTGGTTGAATTTTTGCAGGTTGTAGTCAAAGCCGCCGACCAGCGCGTGGTAGCCGCCGGTCACCGCGTCCAGCGACACGAAGGCCGCCGCCACCTGCGGCACCTGCGTGATGCTCCAGCCGTTCTTCTCCTGCATGATGCGGACCACGGCGCCGGGACGCAGGCGCAGCGTGTCCTTGGCCTTGTCGGTCAGCGCGTTGGCGGCCAGTTTCAGGCCGTCGCCGGTGATGGTGATTTCCTCGCCGGCCGGGTTCTGCACCTTGACCGCTTTCGGGCCGGCTTCCAGCACCACGGCCGGAATCAGGCCTTCGCTGCCCGGACGTTTTTGCAGCGCTTCCTCGATGGCGTCGTCGCGTTCCTCCTCGCCGGACGGCAGCGCGATGAAGGCTTCCGGGCCGCGGTAGCCGTGGCGCTGGTCGTAGTTCAGCACATTGCGGCGCATCGATTCGTAGGCGGCTTTCTGGTCGGCCTTCAGAATCGTGGTGTAGACGCTGATGCCCTTGGTGTACGAGTCTTCCTTGAACTGCGCGTACACCACCTGGCGCGCCAGTTCGGCCACGTATTCGGCGTGGACGTCGAAGTCCTGGCCTTTGCGGCTGATGTGCAGGGTTTCCTTCAGCGCTTTCTGGAATTGCTGTTCGGTGATGACGTCGTTGTCGCGCATGGCGCGCAGCACGATTTGCTGGCGTTGCCTGGCGCGCTTGGGGTTGACGGCCGGGTTGTGGCGCGCCGGATTCTGCGGCAGGCCGGCCAGCATCGCCATTTCGGCGATCGACAAGTCCTTGAGCGGCTTGCCGAAATAGCTTTGCGCGGCGCTGCCGAAGCCGTACGAGCGCTGGCCGAGGTAGATCTGGTTCATGTACAGCTCAAGGATCTCGTCCTTGCTCAGCGCCGCCTCGATCTTAAAGGAGAGCATGACCTCGTTGAGCTTGCGGCCGTAGAACTTTTCGCGCGTGAGGAAGAAGTTGCGCGCCACCTGCATGGTGATGGTGGAACCGCCCTGGCGCATGGCGCCACCCAGGTTGGCGCGGGCCGCGCCCAGCGCGCGTTTCCAGTCGATGCCGTTGTGCTCGTAGAAGCGCTTGTCCTCGATCGACAGCACGGCTTTCTTCATCATGTCCGGCATGTCCTTGATCGGGATGAAGTCGCGGTGTTCCTCGCCGAATTCGCCGATCAGGGCGTTGTCGGCGGTGTAGATGCGCAGCGGGATTTTCGGGCGATAGTCGGTCACCGCCTCCAGCGAGGGCAGGTTGGGGGCCACGTACAGCAGCAGGTAGGCCAGCAGCAGACCGCCGCCGATCAGGGCGGCCAGTCCGGCGGCAAGGGCGGCGCGTATCATATTGCGGCGGTTGATCCAGGTGGGGAGGGAGGTCGAGGTTGTCAAAACATCATCTCTCGGTTGCACAAGTATGCGCGATTATAGAACAAGGCTATTGTTACTTGGCGTCACTTGTCGTAACGTACAGGTATACAGCTCCAAAGGGACCATATGGCGGAACCGCAGCACATCCTCGATTGCGACGTCCTGATTGTCGGTGGCGGCATCAACGGCGCCGGCATCGCCCGTGATGCGGCGGGACGCGGGCTGTCGGTGGTGTTGTGCGAGAAGGATGACCTGGCGTCGCACACCTCGTCCGCCTCGACCAAGCTGATCCATGGCGGCTTGCGTTATCTGGAGTATTACGAATTCCATCTGGTGCGCAAGGCGCTGATCGAACGCGAGGTGCTGCTGCGCGCCGCCCCCCATATTATGTGGCCGCTGCGCTTTGTGATGCCGCACGCGCAGGGACAGCGTCCGGCGCTGCTGATCCGCGCCGGCCTGTTTTTATACGATCTGCTGGCCCGGCGCGAGTTGCTGCCGGCGTCGGCCGGCATCAATCTGCGCAACCATGTGGCGGGCAAGCCGTTGAAGCCGGAATTTGAACGCGGCTTCATTTATTCCGACGGCTGGGTGGACGACGCGCGACTGGTGGTGCTGAACGCCATCGACGCCTGCGAGAAGGGGGCCACCATCCTGACGCAGGCGGTGTGCACCAGGCTGGAACGCAAGACGGCCGACTGGGAAGCGACTTTATTCAAACCGAGCTGCGGCCATATCCGCGTCAATGCGCGCTATGTGGTGAACGCGGCCGGGCCGTGGACGGCCGATGTGCTGCATGCGGCCGTGCCGCGCGCCGATGGCGGCCAGCTGCGGCTGATCAAGGGCAGCCACATCGTGGTCAAGCGGATGTTCGAGCATGACAACGCCTACATCTTCCAGCATCCGGACGGGCGCATCGTGTTTGCGATTCCGTACGAGCGCGACTTCACGCTGATCGGCACCACCGACCTGGATTATCAGGGCGACGCCAACCAGGTTGCCATCGATGAGGACGAAATCGCCTATCTGTGCCAACTGGCCAGCCGGTATTTCGCCAAGCCGATCGTGCCGGCAGACGTGGTGTGGACCTACTCGGGCGTGCGTCCGCTGGTGGAGGACGGCGCCGACGCCAAGGCGGTCACGCGCGATTACCGCCTGGAGGTGGACGACAACGGGCCGCCGATACTGAGCGTCTTCGGCGGCAAGATCACCACCTTCCGCAAGCTGGCGGAGGAGGCGGTCGACCACATCGCGCGGGCGCTGGACAACCGTCACGGCGGCTGGACCCACAACGCCTGCCTGCCGGGCGGCGACCTGTTTGGCGCCGAGCCGCGGAATAAATCGGTGCTGGAATTCGACGCCTGGCGGCGCGCCCAGATCGCCCGCTACAGCGGCCTGCCATCGGAACTGGTGGCGCGCTACTGCCGCACCTACGGCACCCGCATCCACACCCTGCTGGCCGAGCGCACCGACGTCGCCTCGCTGGGCGACGAAATCGCGCCCGGCCTGTACGCCACCGAAGTGGAATACCTGCGCCGCTACGAATGGGCGCGCAGCGCCCAGGACATCCTCTGGCGCCGCACCAAGCTGGGCCTGCACCTGCCGCCCGCCGCCGCCGACCACCTTCAATCGTGGCTCGCCGCCCATCCGTTGGCCAGATAAGCTAGTTTGATCCGCATCAGACCGCAGCGTCGCTGAATTCCTATGTCCGCTACACCTGACACTTCGCTGGTGGCAATAGAAGGGCGGATATTGCTGATTCGCTCGCAAAAGGTCATCATCGATGCCGATCTCGCGTTTTTATACGGCGTCCCGACCAGACGCCTGAATGAGCAAGTCAAGCGGAATCCAGACAGATTTCCTCCGGATTTTATGTTCACGCTGACGGCCGCAGAGAAAGCGGAGGTGGTCGCAAATTGCGACATCCTCGGTAAGCTGAAATTTTCCAAAACATTGCCCACCGCCTTCACGGAGCATGGCGCAATTCAGGCTGCCAATGTTTTAGGTTCTCCACAAGCCATTCAGATGGGCGTCTATGTGGTGCATTCCTTCGTGCGCTTGCGCGAAATGCTGGTGGCGGACAAGGCGCTGGCTAGTCGGCTTGGCGAACTGGAGCGGCAACTGTCAGCGATGGCGCTCCGGCAGGATGATTTTGAAGGCAAGACTGCGCAGGAATTTCAGCAGGTATTCGAAGCGCTGCGCAGCCTGATGGCGCCGCCGACGGCGGGCCGCAAGCGGCCTATTGGTTTTGTGCAGCAGACGGACAAGTAAAAACGGCGCCTGCGGGCGCCGTTTGCAGTGTTACTTCACACCGTGCATCAGTTTCTGGATCAGCGGGGCGATCAGGAACAGGATGGCGCCGCCGGCCATCAGCGACCAGAAGCCGAAGGTGTAGCCGTGCAGCGCCGAGCTCAGCGACATGCCGCTTTCACCCGATACCCAGGAGGCGAAGATGCCCGACAGGTTGTTGCCGATGCCGGTCGACAGGAACCAGCCGCCCATGCCCAGGCCCACCAGGCGGGTCGGCGCCAGCTTGGTCACCATCGACAGGCCGATCGGCGACAGGCACAGTTCACCGATCGATTGCAGCACGTAGACCATGAACAGGGTCCAGAACGGGATCTTGTTGTTGGCGTCCACCAGCGACGACAGCGCGAACATCAGCAGCAGGAAGGCGGTGCCGTTGAAGATCAGGCCCAGGCCGAACTTGCGCGGGATCGACGGATTGGCGCGGCCCATGGCCACCCAGATGAAGGCGATGATCGGCGCGAAGGTGATGATGGCCAGCGAGTTCACGGTCTGGAACCAGGCCACCGGGAAGGTCCAGTTGAACATTTCGCGGTCGATGATCTTCTCGGCCAGGAAGGTGAACGAGCTGCCCGCCTGCTCGAAGAAGCACCAGAACATGATGTTGAAGAAGAAGATCACCAGCATGGCGATCACTTTGTCGCGCGCCACCTTGCCGTTCCTGATGCCTTCCACCAGCAGCATCACCGACAGCAGCACGAACAGCACCGACAGCACCGCTTGCAGGCTCTGGGCGCCGGCGGCCAGCAGCGAGTACACCACCGGGATCACGCACAGCGAGCCAATCGCCACGTACAGCATGCGCTTCGGATCGGCGCTCTGCGCATCCGGTGCGCCGATGCCCTTCAGGCCGCGGCGGCCGATGTAGAACCATACAAGGCTGATCAGCATGCCCACGCCGGCCGACATGAACACCACTTTATAAGCCGGCATGCCGCCGCTGCCGAAGATGGCCGATGCCAGCCACTCGGTCAGCACCGGCGCCACCATGGCGCCGGAGTTGATGCCCATGTAGAAAATGGTGAAGCCGGAGTCGCGGCGCGTATCGGCCGTCGCATACAGCTTGCCGACCATGGTCGAGATGTTCGGCTTGAACATGCCGTTGCCGACGATGATGGTGGCCAGGCCGAATTTGAATACAGTCTGATCGGGGAAGGCGATCATGAACAGGCCGGCCGCCATGAAGGAGGCGCCGACCAGAATGGAACGCTGGTAGCCCAGCACGCGGTCGGCCACATAGCCGCCGAACAGCGCGGCGGCATACACCAGCGCCAGATAAGAACCGTACACCAGGTTGGCGGCGGATTCGCCGGCCGGATCGCCGTTGTAGAACTGGGCCACCACGTAGAGCACCAGCGCCCAACGTATGCCGTAGAACGCAAAGCGTTCCCAGAACTCGGTCATGAACAACATCCACAGCGGGGCGGGGTGCCCCATGATCTGCTTAAATTCCGGAATCGCGGCTTCCGTAGGTTGGGTGGTCGCACCGCTCATGCGGCTTCTCCTGTATTTATGGTCTATAGGAATTGGCAACTATCCCTTGTGGGGCGGCCAAATTGGGCGCCATTTTAATCTACAATTCGCCGCCCACCTACTTTTTGAACACAAATGGCCGAGTTGTCGTATATTGGTGGCGCAGGACCAATAGAAACTGAATAGGACTTAAGCATCATGGAACATGACGTTGTCGATACCCTGATTTCGCCCGAAGGTCAGCTGGAGATCCTTTCGAAGGCGGAAGTGAACAAGCTGCTCGATACTAGCCAGGGCGGCCTTTATAACGTCTTCCGCAAATGCGCACTGGCGGTGCTCAATTGCGGCAGCACGATCGACGATGGAAAGGAACTGCTGGACCGCTATAAATCGTTTGACATCAGCATCGTGCAGCGCGAGCGCGGCATCAAGCTCGATATCAAGGGCGCGCCATCCATCGCTTTCGTGGACGGCAAAATGATCAAGGGCATTCACGAGCACCTGTTCGCGGTGCTGCGCGATATTATCTTCGTCAGCAACGAGGTGACCGATAATCCGAAGTTCGACCTTGGCAGCACCGAGGGCATCACCGACGCCGTGTTCCACATCCTGCGCAATGCGGGCGTGCTGAAGCCCATGCTCAATCCTAACCTGGTGGTGTGCTGGGGCGGCCACTCGATCAACCGCGAGGAATACAACTACTCCAAGAAGGTCGGCTACGAGATGGGCCTGCGCGACCTGGATATCTGCACCGGCTGCGGCCCGGGCGCGATGAAAGGCCCGATGAAGGGCGCCACCATCGGCCACGCCAAGCAGCGCATGCATCGCGGCCGCTACCTCGGCATCACCGAGCCGGGCATCATCGCGGCCGAGTCGCCGAACCCGATCGTCAATGAGCTGGTGATCATGCCGGACATTGAAAAACGTCTGGAAGCCTTTGTGCGCACGGGCCACGGCATTGTGGTGTTCCCGGGCGGCGCCGGCACGGCGGAGGAAATCCTGTACATCCTCGGCATCCTGCTGCATCCGGATAACGCCGACATCCCGTTCCCGCTGGTGTTTACCGGCCCGGAAACGGCGCGCGAGTACTTCGTGCAGATCAACCAGTTCATCCACGATACGCTCGGTCCCGAGGCGCAGAAGCGCTACAAGATCATCATCGACGATCCGGAACTGGTGGCGCGCGAAATGCAGGCCGGGATCAAGGCGGTGCGCGAATTCCGCAAGTCGCGCAGCGATGCCTACTACTACAACTGGGGCCTGAAGATCGACACCGAGTTCCAGCGTCCGTTCCCGCCAACGCACGAGAACATGCGCAACCTCAGCCTGCACAAGAACCAGCCGGTGCACCTGCTGGCCGCGCATCTGCGCCGCGCCTTTTCGGGTGTGGTGGCGGGCAATGTGAAGGAAGAGGGCATCCGCGCCATCGAGAAATACGGCCACTTTGAAATCCACGGCGACAAGGAGATCATGGGCCCGATGGACGCGCTG
The DNA here is from genome assembly GCF_009720825.1 of Duganella radicis. Taxonomy (GTDB): domain Bacteria; phylum Pseudomonadota; class Gammaproteobacteria; order Burkholderiales; family Burkholderiaceae_D; genus Rugamonas; species Rugamonas radicis. Next base: position 70,982 of record NZ_WNKY01000023.1, read on the forward strand.
CTGGCATCCTTCGTGGCGCAGCACCGCATGAAGCTGGCCGGCAAGCCGTACACGCCGTGCTACCGCGTGATCCAGTAAGGAGTATGGAGTAGGGGAGCCTTTTCCGGCTCCCTGTGGTAAACCTCCTCTTTCTCCTTCTCTTTTTCCCTCTTTTCCTCGATTTTGAACTCTTCCGCCTCGAAGAGGTCTAAATAGGGGAAAAGAGAAGAAAAGAGAGGAGAAAGCAGAATGTTTACCACAATGAGTGTGCAACTACCCACCAATACCCTGCTCGATCTTGTTGCTCAGCTAAAACGTCGTTCAGGCTCACAAGATCTCTCGGAAGCGATTACAACGGCAGTGGAATTCTGGCTGGCCGACCTTAAGAAATTTCCCAAGACCGCCGACCCTGAAGGCCTGCATGGCTACCAATGGAAATGCCTGTTCCTGCCCGAAGGTACCGTACTGCGTTCGTGGAGCTATGGCGAACACAATTACGCGCGTGTGGAAGGCGACGAGATCATTCACAACGGCAAAGCCGTAACACCCAACCAGTTCGCCCGCTCGTTCGCGCGCACGACGCGCAACGCGTGGGAAGATTTATACGTCCGTCGCCCCGGCGACAAGCAGTTCAAGCTGGCTACCGTGCTGCGCAAAGAGATCCTGCGCGAACAGGAAGAGGCGTGCAAAGCAAAGCTGCAAGTCGTGGCATTGCCGCCATTGTCAGCGCCAGCCGCGCCGCCGGTGCCGAGCGGCGTAAATATGCCACCCGACGGCGTCGCTGCAAGTGTCGCGCCGCGCGACCCGACGCCGGGCGAGGGCTGGACCTTGCCGGAGCGGCGCAAGTGGCGCTTCCGTCTTGAAGACGTCGCTTTTGATTAAAAAAAACCGCCCGGTTGGGCGGCTTTTCAAGCGGCTTACTCTTCGCGGCGCAGGTGCGGGAACAGCAGCACGTCGCGGATGTTCGGCGAATCGGTCAGCAGCATCATCAGGCGGTCGATGCCGATGCCGCAGCCGCCGGCTGGCGGCATGCCGTATTCCAGCGCGCGGATGTAGTCGGCGTCGTAGAACATCGCCTCTTCATCGCCCGCATCCTTGGCTGCCACCTGCGCCAGGAAGCGTGCCGCCTGGTCTTCCGCATCGTTCAGCTCCGAGAAGCCGTTGGCGATCTCGCGGCCGACCATGAACAGTTCGAAGCGCTCGGTGATGCCTTCGCGCGTATCCGAGGCGCGCGCCAGCGGCGACACTTCGACCGGGTAGTCGATGATGAAGGTCGGCTCCCACAACTGCGCTTCCGCGGTCTCTTCGAACAGCGCCAGTTGCAGCGCGCCCAAGCCGGCGGTGGCGAACGGCTTGACACCGAACTTCAGCAGCTCGGCCTTGATGAATTCCGCATCGTTCAGCTGCGCGTCGGTGTAGTGCGGCGCGAACTTGTTGATGGCGCCGACGATGGTCAGGCGGTGGAATGGCTTGGACAGGTCCAGCTCACGGCCGCCGTAGCTCAGCACCGCGGTGCCCTTGGCGTCGATCGCCGCCTGGCGGATCACCGACTCGGTGAAGTCCATCAGCCACTTGTAATCGGTGTAGGCCGCGTAGAACTCCATCATGGTGAATTCCGGATTGTGACGGACCGACACGCCTTCGTTGCGGAAGTTGCGGTTGATCTCGAACACGCGGTCGAAACCGCCCACCACCAGGCGCTTCAGGTACAGCTCCGGCGCGATACGCAGGAACATCTGCATGTCCAGCGCATTGTGATGGGTGATGAACGGCTTGGCCGCCGCGCCGCCCGGGATCGGGTGCAGCATCGGCGTTTCCACTTCCATGAAGTCGTGCTTTTCCATGAAGCGGCGGATCGACGACATGGCGGCGGTACGCGCCTTGAAGGTGCGGCGCGTCTCTTCGTTCATGATCAGGTCCACGTAGCGCTGGCGGTACTTGGTTTCCTGGTCGGCCAGGCCGTGGAACTTGTCCGGCAGCGGGCGCAGCGACTTGGTGATCAGACGCAGCTCGGTGACCTTGATGGTCAGTTCATCGGTCTTGGTCTTGAACAGCGTGCCGACCACGCCCAGGATGTCGCCCAGATCGTAGTGGTGCAGGGCGGCCATGGCGGCTTCGCCGGTCAGGTCCAGCGTGGCGTAGATCTGGATGCGGCCGTCGGCGCGCGGGCCGGACGAATCCTGCAAGGTGGCGAAAGCGGCCTTCTTGCCGGCTTCGCGCTTCAGCATCATGCGGCCCGCCAGCTTGACGGTGACCGGGTTGGCTTCCAGATCTTCGCGCGATTTCTCGCCGTACTGCGCGTGCAGGTCGGCGGCCTTGTGTTCCGGCTTGAAGTCGTTCGGGAAGGCGACGCCTTGTTCGCGAATGGCGGCCAGCTTGGCACGGCGCTCGGCGATGATTTTGTTATCGTCAGGAGCGGCTGCTTGGTCTTGAAGATCCGTAGTCATGGTCTTTACTTTTGTTGAGGTGATGATTTAGTTGGTGGCGGAGGCGAAGAGCTCTTCGACATCCAGCTCGCTGAAGTCGCGCGCAACGGCGATGACGTTGTCGAATTCCTTGAACGCTTCAGCCGGCAACGTGGTGGTCAGCACCACCGCGCGCATGCCGGCGCGGCGGGCCGCTTCCACGCCCAGCGGCGCGTCTTCGAACACGATGCTGTTTTGCGGCAGGGCGCCCGCGCGCTCGGCCGCCAGCAGGAACACGTCCGGATTCGGCTTGCCGCGCGCCACATCGGCGGCGCCGGCGATGGCGCTGAATTCCTTGCGCAGGTCCAGGCCGTCCAGCGTGAAGTCGATGTTCTCGACCGGCGCGGCGGTGGCCACGGCCAGCGTGATGCCGGCCGCCTTGGCGCGCGCGATGAAGTCGACGAAGCCGGAGGTCGGCGCCAGATGCGGCGCGTACATCTCGCGGTACAGTTCTTCCTTCTCGAAATCGAGCGCCGCGCTTTCTTCCTTGGTCAGCTGCTTGCCAAAGTAGGTGCTCATGATTTCATGGCCCTGGCGGCCGGCGGTGTTGCGGAAGAATTCATCCGCGTCGACCGTGTGGCCGCGGCGCTGGAAAAACTCCAGCCACGATTTCACGTGGAAGGACATATTGTCGACAATGGTTCCATCCATGTCGAAGATGAAGGCGCGCTTGGTCATGGATTACACGCCTTGTTTCAGCGAAGCGGAGATGAAGTCGTCCAGGTCGCCGTCCAGCACACCCTTGGTGTTGCCGGTCTCGAAGTTGGTGCGCAAGTCCTTGATGCGCGACTGGTCCAGCACATACGAACGAATCTGGTGGCCCCAGCCCACGTCGGTCTTGGAGTCTTCCAGCTTCTGCTGCTCGCTCATGCGCTTGCGCAGTTCCAGCTCGTACAGCTTGGCCTTCAGCATTTCCATCGCCTCGGCCTTGTTGCGGTGCTGCGAGCGGTCGTTCTGGCACTGCACCACAATGCCCGACGGGCCGTGGGTCAGACGCACCGCGGAGTCGGTCTTGTTAATGTGCTGACCGCCGGCGCCCGATGCGCGGTAGGTGTCGATGCGCAGATCGGCGGGATTGATCTCGATATCGATCGAGTCGTCCACTTCCGGATACACGAACAGCGACACGAACGAGGTGTGGCGGCCGCCGGCCGAGTCGAACGGCGACTTGCGCACCAGGCGGTGCACGCCGGTCTCGGTGCGCAGGAAGCCGTAGGCGTATTCGCCTTCCACCTTCAGGGTGGCGGTCTTGATGCCGGCCACCTCGCCCTCGGATTCTTCCATCACCTCGACCTTGAAGCCCTTGCGTTCGCAATAGCGCAGATACTGACGCAGCAGCATGGAGGCCCAGTCCTGCGCCTCGGTGCCGCCGGCGCCGGCCTGGATGTCGATGAAGCAGTTGTTCGGGTCCATCGGATTGTTGAACATCCGGCGGAATTCCATGCCTTCGATGACTTTGCGGACTTCTTCCGCGTCGACGATCAGCGCTTCCAGCGTGTCGTCATCGCCTTCCTCCTTGGCCATCTCGATCAGATCGGCCATGTCTTTCAGGTCGGCGTCGGCCTTGGTCAGCGCGAACACCACCGCTTCCAGCGATTTCTTTTCTTTGCCCAGATCCTGGGCTTTTTTCGGATCGTTCCAGACCGCGGGATCTTCCAGCTCGCCGTTTACTTGTTCGAGCTTGTCGACTTTGCGATCGAAGTCAAAGATACCTCCGAAGTTCGGCTTCGCGCGTGGTCAGATCGGCGAGCAGGGAGGTGAGGGCGTTGATGCGTTCGGCTTCCATGGTTTTCTTCTTTTCTAAGGCTGAAATCAAACCCTGAATTATACCCTAGCCGGCCCCGCTCTCCCAGCGCCGCACCGCAGCAAGCCCGCCGGCCTTGAAAACCTGCCATTTAAGCCACAAAACGGCTAGAATATTGCAGCCTGTAACTTTAATCTGTCGTCCATGCGCCCAAATCACCGCGCCTGCCTACTGCTGCCCGCCTTGCTATCCGCATTGCTGCCTGCCTTGCCGGGCGCCTGCGCCAGCCTGCCGCGGGGCGGCGCGACGCCGGCCGGGACCGAGGCCACGCTGGCGCTGCTGGAGACGACCGACCTGCACGCCAACGTGCTGAGTTATGACTATTACAAGCTGCAAGCCGATCCCGCCATCGGGCTGGAACGCACGGCCACGCTGATCAAGCAGGCGCGCGCGGAATACCCGAACAACCTGCTGCTCGATAACGGCGACGCGCTGCAAGGCACGGCGCTGGCCGACTATCAGGCGCTGGTCAAGCCGGTGGCCTGCGGCGAGACACTGGCGATTTATAAAGCCATGAACGCGCTGGGCGTGGACGGCGCCGGCGTCGGCAACCATGAATTCAATTACGGCCTGCCGTACCTGAACCAGGTCACCGCCAGCCATTTCGACGTCGACGGCGTGCCGGCCGCTGCGCCGCGCTGCGCCGGTCCCGACTTCCCGATCGTGCTGGCGAATATTGTCAGCGTCCGCACGCACCAGCCGCTGTTCGCGCCGTACCGCATCCTGACGCGCACGGTGCGCGCCACGGGCCCGGATGGCAAGCCGCTGACGGCCGCCATCAAAATCGGCATCATCGGCTTTGCGCCGCCGGGCGTGCTGTCGTGGGACAAGCAATGGCTGGCCGGGAAGGTCTACGCCGAGGGCGTGCGCGAGACGGCGCAGAAGTACATCCCGCGGATGCGCGCCGAGGGCGCCGATCTGGTGGTCGCCATTTCGCACGGTGGCCTTGATGGCGCGCCGTACACGCCGGAGATGGAAAACGCCAACTACCATCTGGCGCAGGTGCCGGGCATCGACGCCATGCTGATCGGCCACGAGCATCTGCCGTTCCCGGACGCCGCCAGCCAGCGCGCCGCCTTCAACCTGCCGGGCGTGGACAAGGCGCGCGGCACGGTGTTCGGCGTGCCGACCGTGATGGCCAACCTGTGGGGCAAGCACCTTGGCGTGATCGGCCTGCATCTCAGGTACGACGGTGCGCGCTGGGTGGTCGACCGGAGCCGCACCACGGTGGAGGCGCGCAGCACCAGGCAAAAAGACGGCAGCTACGTCGCCGCCGATCCCGCCATCGCGCCGCTGGTGGCGGCCGAACACGCGGCCACCATCCACTATGTCAAAACGCCGGTCGGCACCAGCGACTTCCGCATGACCAGCTATTTCGCCGACGTCGGCGACATCAGCGCGATTCAACTGGTGAATCAGGCGCAGACGGCTTATGTGCAGGACTACGTCAAGGCCAACCTGCCGCAGTATGCCGCGTTGCCGGTGCTGTCCATGGCGTCGCCGTTCAAGACCGGCGCGGCCGGCGTGGCCGACTACACCGACGTCAAGCCAGGCGCGGTCGCCCTGAACAACGCCGCCGACCTGTATCTGTATCCGAACGCGCTGCACGCTGTGAAGCTGAGCGGCGCCGGCCTGAAGGCATGGCTGGAAAAATCGGCCGAACGCTTCAACCGCATCGATCCTGCCGCCACCGCGCCGCAGGAACTGATCAACGCCGCCTTCGCCGGCTTTAACTTCGACATGCTGACCAGCGCCGACGTGACTTACCAGATCGACGTCACCCAGCCCGTGGGCCAGCGCATCGTCGGCTTGCACTACCAAGGTGCGCCGTTGTCGCCATCGCAGCAATTTTTAGTCGCCACCAACAGCTACCGTGCTGCTGGCGGCGGCGCCTTCCCGGGCCTGGATGGCAGCAAGACCGTGATCGCCGCGCCGGACTCCAGCCGCGATGTGCTGATCGCCTACATCCGGAAAGCGAAGCAGCTGACCCGCGCCCGCAACGGCAGCGCGCGCAGCTGGCGGTTCGCGCCGGTGACGGTCAAAGGCGCGGTGGTCTTCCATTCCGCCCCCGGCCTGCTCGACCTCGCGCGCGACGCCGGCCTGACGGGCGTATCGCAACTCAAACCGGACGATGGCGGCGGCAAAGGCTTTGCCCTGTACGCCATCGACTTAAGCAAATGAGCCAGCCGCGCCAGCCCGCCAACCCCGCCGGGCTCCACCAGCCGTCCGTCGCCGCGTCGCGGGCCGCCGCGCCGCTCATCGCCGCCGCGCGCCGTTGCGCCGCTATCGTGTTGCTGGCCGCCGGGGTGACGCTGTGCGGTGCCGCTGTCGCCGGGCCGGTGGAAGAGGGGCGTCTGGCGCTGCGCGGCGCCGATGGCGTGCCGGCCAACCTGCCGCGCGCCTTTGAACTGTTCAGCAACGCCGCCAGGAAAGGCGACGCCCTGGCCGCCTACTACCTCGGCATGATGTACCAGAACGGCATGGCCGTGACGCGCGACCTGAAAACCGCCGCCCACTGGCTGCAATTTGCCGCCAACCGCCAGATCCCGGCCGCCATGTTCGCGCTGGCCAAACTCTATCTCAGCGGCGAAGGCGTCAAGCGCGACGAAATCGCCGCCCGCCGCTGGATCGAAAAAGCCGCCGACCTGGAATACCCGGAAGCCGTGATGGCCATGGCCATCGGCCTGCGCGATGGCTCCATGGGCTTTGAGCGCAACGAAGCGCTGGCCGAAACCCAGATGCGCTTCGCCAACCGCGCCTTGCGCCGCGCCACGCCGGCCATGTAATCCTTACTGCCAGCTTACAGCGGCCTCCTTGCTGCGATGCCGCACATCTATCTGTTGCCGATGCTGTTCTACTAACCTACAATCGGTCTCCGATGGGGCGACTTTCCAGCGTACGACTACTAAAAAAGCGTTGTATAAACAGGAGATGGCACATGAATTTCACATTGAAATTGCTGGTTGCAGGTGTAGCACTCGGTTTCGCAGCTTCCTCCCAGGCGGCTGATCCCATCAAGATCGGCGTGTCCGGTCCCTTCACCGGCGGTTCCGCACCGATGGGCGTGTCGATGCGCGACGGCGTCAAGCTGGCCGTGGCCGACATCAACGCCAAGGGCGGTATCCTTGGCCGTCAGATCGTGCTGGTGGAACGCGACGACGAAGCCAAGCCGGAACGCGGCGTGCAGATCGCGCAAGAACTCATCAACAAAGAAAAAGTCGTGGCCACCGTCGGCTACATCAACACCGGCGTGGCGCTGGCCTCGCAGCGCTTTTACCAGGACGCCAAAATCCCGGTGATGAACAACGTCGCCACCGGCTCCATCATCACCAGACAGTTCGCCGACCAGCCGGAAAACTACATCTTCCGCAACTCCGCCAATGACCAGATCCAGTCGCACATGATCGTCAAGGAAGCGGTGGACAATCGCAAATTCAAGAAGGTCGCCATCCTGGCCGACTCCACCAACTACGGCCAATTGGGCCGCGAAGACCTGGAAAAAGCGCTGGCCGAGAAAGGCCTGAAGGCCGTCGCCACCGAGAAGTACAACATCAAGGACGTCGACATGACCGCCCAGCTGCTGAAAGCCAAGCAGGCCGGCGCGGAAGTGGTGCTCACCTATGGCATCGGCCCTGAACTGGCGCAGATCGCCAACGGCATGGAAAAACTGGGCTGGAAAGTGCCGCTGATCGGCAGCTGGACCCTGTCGATGGCCAACTTCATCGACAACGCCGGCAAGAACGGCAACGGCACCCGCATGCCGCAAACCTTCATCCAGGACCCGAACACGCCCAAGCGCAAAGCCTTCATCGACGCTTACGTGAAAGCCTACAACCCGCCGCAAGGCCGCATGCCGTCGCCGGTATCGGCGGCGCAGGGCTATGACTCGATCTACCTGCTGGCCGCCGCCATCAAGCAGGCCGGCAGCACCGACGGCCCGAAAGTGAAAGCGGCGCTGGAAAACCTCAGCGAGAAAGTCGAAGGCGTGGTCACCACCTACGCCAAGCCATACGCCAAGGACGACCACGAAGCGATCAACGCCGAGACCACCGTCTTCGGTGAAGTCAAAGACGGCAAAGTCGTACTGGCCAAGTAAGGCCGCCTAGCGCCACGATGGCCAGTCTTGTGAACGCAAGCCTGGCCATTTTCTTGTCGGGGAAAATATGGAAATCCTATTGCAACTGGTGTTCAGCGGCATTGCGCTGGGCATGATCTACGCGGTGATCGCCTTTGGCTACCAGCTGACGTTCGCGACCTCCGGCACGCTGAACTTCGGCCAGGGCGAATCGCTGATGCTGGGCGCGCTGGTGGGGCTTAGCCTGGTCGGGAACATCCATGGTGGGCCATACATGGGCTACCTGTTGATGATCCCCATCGTGATCGTCTTCGGCGCGCTGCAAGGCATGCTGGTGGAATGGATCGGCGTGCGGCCGGCCATCAAGATCAAATCCGAATTCGGCTGGATCATGTCCACCATCGCGCTGGCCATCATCTTCAAGAACGTGGCCGAGAATATCTGGGGCAAGGACGACCTGACCTTCCCGTCGCCGCTGTCCTCCGCGCCGATCGAAATCTTCGGCGCCAACGTGCAGCCGATGCAGATCGCCGTGGTGGTGGGCGCACTGGCCATCATGGCGGCGGTGGAAATCTTCAACCGCAAATCCATCTACGGCAAGGCGGTGGTGGCCACCGCCAACGACCGCGACGCGGCGGGCCTGATGGGCATTAACACCGGCATGGTGATCACCTTCTCGTATGCGCTGTCGTCCGCCGTCGCCGCGTTTGCCGGCGTGCTGGTGGCGCCGCTGACGCTGACCGGCGCCACCATGGGCGCCTCGCTGGGCCTCAAAGCCTTTGCGGTGGCCATCATCGGCGGCCTGACCTCGGGCGTGGGCGCCATCGTCGGCGGGCTGATACTGGGCGTGGTCGAGACCACGGCCGGTTACTACATCTCCACCGGGTACAAGGACGTACCGGGCTTGCTGCTGCTCCTGCTGGTGCTGGCGGTGAAGCCGTCCGGCCTGTTCGGCAAAGCCGCCATCAAAAAGGTCTGACCCATGAAGAAGACAATCGTCGCAGCAAGTGTGGCCGGGCTGGCTGTACTGGCGCTTTATCCGGCGCTGATTCCTAATCCTTACTACATCCATCTATTCGAAACGATACTGATCTACGCGATACTATTGTTCGGCCTTGATATCGTGGTCGGTTACACCGGGCAGGTGTCGCTGGGCCATGCGGGCTTGTTCGGCATCGGCGCGTATGTCACCGGGGTGCTGGTGTTCAAATTGTCCGCGCCGTTCTGGATCACCATCCCGGCCTCGGTGGCGGTGGCGGCGGTGTTCGGCGCCGTCCTTGCCTTGCCGGCGTTGCGCGTGACGGGGCCGTATCTGGCCATGGTGACGCTGGCCTTCGGTACCATCATCCAGATCCTGATCAACGAAATGACCTGGCTGACCGAAGGCCCGATGGGCATCAAGATCGCCAAGCCGGTGCTGCTCGGGAAAAAACTGGACGAGGTGCAGTACTACTACATGGTGGCGCTGCTGATGGTGGTGTCGCTGGTGGTGGTACATCGCATCCTCAAATCCAACCTTGGCCGCGCGTTCGAAGCGCTGCGCGACAGCCCGATCGCCTCCGACTGCATGGGCGTATCGGTGTACCGCTACAAAGTGTACGCCTTCATCATCAGCGCCGGTTTCGCCGGCCTGTCGGGCAGCTTGTATGCGTACTCGGAAGAGTACATCAACCCGAGCTCCTACACCTTCGAACTGACCATCCTGTTCCTGCTGGCCGTGATCATGGGCGGGCGCAAAACGCGATCCGGTTCGCTGATCGGCGCGCTGATCGTGGTCATGCTCCCCAGCCTGCTGGCCGATATTGAACTGTTCCGCAAAATCGCCGTCGCGGCGGCGGTGCTGGGCGTGATCGGTTCCGCGCTGGCGATCGCGCGCAAGCGCTCCACGTTGCGCGGCGTGCTGGTGCCGCTGATCGCCACCGTCGGCATGGCGGCGTTCTCGTTCAAGCTGGAGAACATCGTCGACTGGCGCCTGACCATCTTTGGCTTGATGACACTGTTCGTGGTCTACTACCTGCAAGACGGTATCGTCGGCTTCCTGCTTGGGCTGATGGGACGCGGCGCGGTGCACGCCAAGGCGGTACAATCGACCGGCGTGGCGCCGTTCGGCCATGCGGAAGGCGGCAAGGCTGGCGAATCGCTACTGAAAGTGGACCAGATCCTGATGCAGTTCGGCGGCCTGAAAGCGCTGAATCAGGTCGACCTGAACGTGATCCAGGGCTCGGTGCATGGCCTGATCGGGCCTAACGGCTCCGGCAAATCGACCATGATGAACGTACTGACCGGGATCTACAAACCGACCGCCGGCAAAGTGGCGTTTTCCGGCGCCGTGATCTCTGGCCGCACACCGTCCGAGATCGCGCTGGGCGGCGTAGCGCGCACCTTCCAGAACGTGCAGCTGTTTGGCGAAATGACGGCGACCGAGAACGTGCTGGTCGGCCTGCACAACACCTTCAAATCGAACGTGCTGGATGTGATGCTGCAAACGCCGCGCTACAAGCGCGAAGAGAAAGCCGCGCGTGAGCGGGCGGCCAGCATACTCGAATTTGTCGGCCTGTCCGACCTGGCCAACGAAGAAGCGCGCAACCTCCCATATGGCAAACAGCGCCTGCTGGAGATAGGGCGCGCGCTGGGCTTGAGCCCGCGCCTGCTGTTGCTGGATGAACCGGCGGCCGGCCTGACCGCGCCGGACATCAAGGAACTGATGTCCATCATCCGCAAAATCCGCGACCATGGCATCACCATCATCCTGATCGAGCACCACATGGACGTGGTGATGGCGCTGTCTGACACCGTGACCGTGCTGGACTTCGGCCAGAAAATCGCGGAAGGCAAACCGGCGGCCGTGCAAAGCGATCCGAAAGTGATCGAAGCCTATCTGGGCGGCAGCGGCGAAGAACATGGCGGAACCAAAGCGCCGGCGGCGCACTGACGAGGACAGGACATGCTATCGATCTCCAATCTGCACGCCGCGTACGGCAAAGTCGAAGTCCTGCACGGCATCTCGCTGGACGTCCCGAAAGGGAAACTGGTGACACTGATCGGCTCCAACGGCGCCGGCAAAACCACCACCATGCGCGCCATCTCCGGCATGATCAAACCGAAAGGCGGCAAGGTGACGCTGGACGGCAAAGACATCACCGGCTACGACTCGCACAAAATCGCCCGCGCCGGGCTGGCGCACTCGCCGGAAGGACGGCGCGTATTCGCCTCGATGAGCGTGACCGACAACCTGCTGCTGGGCGCCTTCCCGCGCTTCACCCGCGCGCGGCCGAAGGGCGACATCAAACGCGACCTGGAAAAAGCGCTGGAACTGTTCCCGCGTCTGAAAGAGCGCCAAACGCAGCTGGCCGGTACGCTATCGGGCGGCGAACAGCAAATGCTGGCGATGGCGCGCGCCGTGATGCTCAACCCCGAAGTGATCCTGCTGGACGAGCCCTCGATGGGTCTCGCACCGATCCTGGTAGAAGAAGTCTTCCGCATCATCCAGCGCCTGAAATCCGAAGGCGTAACGATGCTGCTGGTGGAGCAATTCGCCGCCGCCGCGCTAAACGTGGCCGACTACGGCTACGTGCTGGAAAACGGCAGCATCTCCGTCCACGGCCCCGCGGAAAACCTGAAAACCGACCCCAAAGTCATCGCCGCCTATTTGGGAGGCGGGCATTAAAATTTGTAAAATTCGGGGTCAGCTCTGACATTCGGACAGCTAGCGCTATCTTTTGATCTATCTCAATACGTGAAAACGCCCGGATTTGCGTATTGAGATAGATCAAAGAACTGGTTCGCGTGTCCAAATGACAGAGCTGACCCCGAACTTGGCTGGAGGTACGATGAAAACTGTGCGTTTTCTTTCTGGTGCGACTGTCCCGGCGCTGGGGCAGGGCACGTGGAATATGGGCGAGAAGGCGGCGCGCAAGCCGGATGAGGTGCGGGCTTTGCAGCTCGGACTCGATCTTGGCATGACGCTGATCGATACCGCTGAGATGTATGCCGAGGGCGGGGCGGAGGAGGTGGTTGCCGCGGCCATCGCCGGACGGCGTGATGAGGCTTTCATTGTCAGCAAGGTGTATCCGCATAACGCCAGCTTCGACGGTGTGCGGCAGGCTTGCGAGCGTAGCCTTCGTCGTTTGAAGATCGAGGCTATCGATTTGTATTTGTTGCACTGGCAGGGTCATCACCCACTGGCCGAGACTTTCGACGGCTTCGAAGCGCTGAAGAAGGGCGGCAAGATCAAGGCCTACGGCGTCAGTAACTTCGATCTCGAAAACATGGAAGAGGCGCTGGCCTACGGCGCGCCCGCCACCAATCAGGTGCTGTATAACCTGATGAAGCGTGGTATGGAATTCGATCTGCTGCCGTGGGCGCGCGCTCAAGGCATGCCCATCATGGCTTACTCACCGCTGGAAACCTCGGGCCGCGAGCAGGCCGCGCTGCTGGAAAATCCCGGCCTCAAGGCCGTCGCCAACGCCCATGGCGTCACGCCGGCGCAGATCGCGCTGGCCTGGGTGTTGCATCAGGAAGGCGTGATCGCTATCCCCAAAGCCGTCGATCCTGTACACTTGCGCGCCAACCGCGCTGCGGCCGATATCCGGCTTTCCGCCGCCGATCTGGCCGCATTGGATCAGGCATTCCCGCCGCCGCGACGTCGCCGCGCGCTGGAGATGCGTTAACTGTATAAATTGTTATGCTCAATCGACTCAAACAGCTGTTCAAGCCTCAAGACATCAGCAATCACGTCCTGCTCAACGCTTATTGCACCGTGGGCGATGCGCCCAAGCCGGCTTTCCCGCATGTGGTCAACGGCCGCCGCGATCTCTCCGGCAGCGAACTGGCGCCGCACCTGAACGGCATGATGCATCTGCTGGCCGAACAGGGGCAGGGCGCCATGAGCCGCACGCGCTATCACGTGATCCGCCACCTGCAACGCACCCAGCACCACATCAGCTTTGCTGTCGATCCGACCCATATGGCCGATTTCCACAAGTGGGCGGAAGCCGCCAACGCCGTCGTCTTCATGGCGGATGGCAGCGTGCGCGATCCGCAAGGCCGGGTGCTGCTGGCCCCCGCCGGCAAGGGCGAGGGTGATCCGAAAGCCGTGGTGCCATATCCGCCGCAGGCCTGGCAGCGCAAGGCGCGCAGCGAGGCGCAACTGGCCGCGCGCAAGATCACGGTGCCGGCTGATCTGCCACCGCTGGTCTCTGAACCGGAGCTGCGCCTGCGCGCACCGGAAGATATTCTGCGCCGCATGCTGGCGCTGTTCGTGGTCGCCATTCGCGCCGAGTCGCTCACCGGCGAGACGCCGATTCCGGTCGCCGCGCTACAGGAACGCTTTCCGCCAGCCTTCGCCGGCCTGACCGACGCCGAGCGCGATTTCCTCGCACAGGAAGCGCCGACGCAGCAAATGGCCACGCAATTCCTGTGGCGTTACGAAGCCATTCTGGTGCTGCAATGGGCGCTCGGCCTGCAATCGGAACTGCCGTTCGCCGATGCGATCTGCGACGTGTCGTCGATCTCCAGCACAGTGATCGAGCGCGGCACCGAAGGCTTGCGCAAGCAGTTGGGCGCGCGCGCCGCCAGCGATATCCTCGACGCGCTGGATTTGCACTACCGCCAGCACTGGGCCAGCCGCCAGGCCATCCTCAAAAAGACGCCCGTCCCGGCCAACCTGAACGACGGCGTACTGCAAGAACGCCACCACGCCCTCAACTGGCTGGTGCGCTTCGAAGACCGCGACTGGGATGATGTCGATACGCCAACCTGAATAACGTTCGTTGTCGAACAGATTGGTGCGCGTGCAGCGGCTAAGCTGTACTCATCGAAGCACTTTTCAAGGAGTTCGACATGAACCGTAAAGTGATGATGGCCGCCGTGCTGGCGGCATTGGTGGGCGTGAGCGGCGCGGCCTCGGCGCAGAACCGCCACGACAACGATCGTCGCGACCATGACCGCGACCGTTACAGCCACGACCGCCGCAACGACCGTCAGGATTACCGTCACGACGGCGATTGGGGGCGCGATCGCGGCGCCGGCCCGCGTCACGACTTGCGCAAGGGCGGCCGCCTGCCGCTGGAATACCGCAGCCGTCAGTACGTGGTCGACAACTGGCGCGCCCACCATCTGAGCGCGCCGCCGCGCGGCTATCACTGGGTGCAGACCGGCAGCGACTACGTTTTGGTTGGCATCACCACCGGCATCATTGCCAGCCTGCTGCTCTCGAATTAAGCCGCTCTGCTAATATGCTGGACAGTTCCAACTGTCCAGCATATTCCTATGAGCCTGCAATCCGTACGCGAGTTTTTCCACTCGCGCGATATCCAATTGCCCATCATCGAGACCGAAGCCAGTACCGCCACCGTGGCGCTGGCGGCGGAGGCGCACGGCGTGGAGCCGGGCCGCATCGCCAAGACGCTGGCCTTCCGCGTCGCCGAGGGCAGGGTGATTCTGCTGGTGGCCAGCGGCATCGCCCGCGTGGACAATAAGAAGTTCAAGGACGCTTTCGGCAAGGGCAAGATGCTGTCGGCCGACGAAGTGGTCGAGCTGACCAGCCATCCGGTCGGCGGTGTTTGCCCATTCGGCCTGCCGCAGCCACTGCCTGTCTATCTCGACCACTCGCTCAACAACTTCGATGAAGTGCTGCCGGCCGCCGGCTCCATCAACAGCGCCATTCGCATCACCCCGGCCATGCTGGCTTCCGTCACCGAAGGGAAGTGGGTGGACGTCTGCTAAGCGCCTTGCTACGATAGGTGTTTTACCTATCGGGAGCGCGGGATGAAACGCAAGTTGACGATGTTGGCGATGGCGGCGGCGGTAAGCACGGCGCACGCCGCGGTGGAGCGCATTCAAGTAGTTGAACGTGTGCCGTTCGCGCCCGGCGTCACTTTCGGCGAATACGGCGCATATGAAAAGATACGCGGCATCGCCTATTACGCGCTCGATCCGAAAGCCGCAGCCAATGCGTCCATCGTCGACCTGAAAAAAGCGCCGCGCGACAAGCAGGGCCGCGTGCTGTTCTCCAGCGAATTCGTGCTGCTGCGCCCGACCGCCGCGCAGCCAACCACGCTGCTCTACGACGTGAATAACCGCGGCAACATCGCCATCCTCGGACAAGTCAATGGCCGCAGCCCGGCCAATAACGATCCGGCCACCGCCGCCGACGCCGGTGACGGCTTCCTGATGCGCCACGGCTTCTCGCTGCTGTTCTCCGCGTGGACATGGGACGTGGCGCCGACCGCTCCCGCCGCCGGTACGGCGCCGCGCCCGCTGGTCTTCGCGCCGCCGGTCGCCAAAGGCGTCAAGGGCAAGGTGCAGAACGAATTTACCGTCAACGCACCGACCGACATCGTCACCTACGCCGGCATGCGCGGCCTGACCTACGAACCGGCCACGCCCAACGATCCGCACGCGCAGCTGACCGAACGCGCGCGCCAGGGCGACCAGCGCAAGCCCATTCCGCGCAGCGCCTGGCGCTTCGTCGAGCCGGAACTGAAGGGCGGTCCGGGCCGCGTGCAGCTGGAAGGCGGCTTCAAACCAGACACCATTTACGAGATCACGTACGTCGCCAGGGACCCCTACGTCACCGGCGCCGGTCTGGCCGGCATCCGTGACTTGCTGTCATACTTCCGCGACCATCCATTCGAAGGCGCGCCTGCGCCGCGCAATGTGCTGATGTTCGGCATCAGCCAATCGGGCCGCCTGATCGGCCGCATGATGCACGATGGCCTCAACGTCGACGAAGGCGGCAAGCTGGTATTCAGCGGCGCGTATCTGCAAGTGCCGGGCGCCGGCGGCTCGGCGGGCTTCAACAGCCGCTTCGCCCAGCCGACCCGCCATCCATCGATGATGGAGGAACACGACTATCCAGCCGACGCTTTCCCGTTCACCAGTGCGCCGACGCGCGACTCCGCCACCGGCAAGACCGCGTCCACGCTGGACAAAGCGCGCGACAAGCAAGGCAAGCTGCCCAAGCTGTTCTACGCCAATACTTCCACTGAATTCTGGAATCGCGGCGCCTCGCTGATTGCCACCACGCCCGACGGCGAGCGCGATGTGGCGCCGGCCGAGAATGTACGCGTCTACGGTTTCATGGGCGCGCAGCACTACGTGGGCCGCTCCAACAAGCGCGCACCCTTCACCGCCTGCGTCTCGACCACCGATCATTACCTGCCGATGCGCGCCCTGATCGTCGCGCTGGATGACTGGACCGTGAAAGGCAAGCAGCCGCCGGCCAGCGCCTACCCGCAACTGGCGGACGGCACGCTGACCACCGTGGCCGACTACCGCGCGATCTTCCCGAAGGGCCTGGGCATCACGCCGCCGGAACAGAATCTGCGCGAACCGCGCCTGAACTTCGGCCGGCGCTTCGATACCCAGGGCATCGCCGACACCGTCCCACCGAAACACGGCGACGATTTCGAAACCCGTGTGCCGACGCCGGATGCCGACGGCAACGACAAGGGCGGCGTGCGACTGGTGGAACTGCAAGCGCCGCTCGGCACCCACACCGGCTGGAACTTGCGCGCGCCGGACACTGGCTTCGCCTGGGCCACCTCGCGCTTTGACGGCAGTTTCGTGCCATTCGCCCGCACCGAAGCGGAACGCGTGGCGGCCGGCGATCCGCGCCCAAGCCTGGAAGCGCGCTACGCCAACCGCGACGCTTACGTGGCCGCAGTGCGCACCGCCGCAGGGCAGCAGGTGGCGGCTGGCCTGCTGCTGCCGGAAGACGTCGAGCGCAGTCTGAAGGAAAACGTCGGACTGTACGATCGCATCCTCGCCCGCGATCCATCCGACCAAGGGTGCGATTACCTGTTCGCGAGATGATGGCGTTCGGGTTGACACTCAGTTGGTGAGGGTCTGCGGCGAGTAGCGTGACGCCGGCCGGGCGCCGCTCACCGTGTCGCGCAGCACTTGCCGCATGTGCTCGCGGTGACGCGCTTCGTCCTCGCTTGCCGGCGGACCGGCTTGCGGCCGGCCGGCTTCTTCCAGTGCCTGCGTGAGATAGGCGTCCTCGCTACCGAACCATTCTTCGCTGACCCTGGCGCCCAGCATGCGCAGGCGCAGTTGCCGTTGCTGCTGCTGCCAGCTCGCCAGCCGGCCAAGATCGGGCTGGTCGTGGAAATTCTGCGCGGCCAGTAGCGTGTCATGTTCCGCCAGGTAGGCGCGATAGCTTTGCGCAAGCTGCTCCGCTTCGCGCGCGGCCGCAGACGGCAGCGTGCGGCGCAGATGCCCGAGCAGCGCCTGCCAGCGGCCTGCGTCGCTGCGTTCCAGCAGGTAGTAATCCATGATCTCGCGCAGCGCGAAATCGGCGACGAGGTCTTGTGTGTCGGTCAGCGCGATCTCGATGGGTGGGCCGGGATCGGCATTGCCCAGTTCACGGAAGAAACGCTCGGCGGCCGCGGTTGGCGCGCGCGCTTCGGGGGCGGATGCACGGGCCGGCGCTGCGGGCGCCTCGGCGGTCGGCTGCGAGACGAGCAGCGTCACCGCCGCCAGCAGCGCCGCCACGCCGGCCAGTGCATAACGCTGATGCATCAGTAAGTGGGCCAGCCGTTGACGAAGGTCAGGTCATTCATGAACAGCACGCCGTTGTAGCCGTTCTGGCTGTCCAGTTCATGACGGGCCATCACGCCGTTGCTCACCGATTCGCCGCCCGGCGCGATGAAGCGCCCACCGCCCGCATCGAGCGTGGTGCCGCCGCCATTCAGCATATTGACGCCGTTCTTGTCGAGATAAGGGCCGGTGATGCTGGTCGAACGGCCGTAGGAGATGTGATACGTGCTGTTGGCGCCCGCGCAGCAAGTGCCCTTGGAGACGAACAGGTAGTAATACGAACCGTTCGACATGATGAAGGCATTTTCGATGCCGCTGCTGTCGGCCGCCAGATGATAGCGCGAGCCGATCGGCTTGAGCGTGTTGGCGTCCACGCGGGTGGTGTAGATGCCGGTCCAGAACGAGCCGTAGCTCAGCCACGGTTGGCCCGCTTTGTCGACAAAGAAGTTAGGGTCAATGGCATTGAAATCGCCACCCGCCGCCGAGGTCAGCACCGCGCCCTGGTCGGTCCAGTTGCCGGTGGCGATGCTGGACGCCGTCGCCAGGCCGATGGCCGATTTTTGCGAGCCAAAAGTGGAGACAGCATAGTACAGGATCGCCTTGCCGTTCCAGACATGCACGTCCGGCGCCCACACGGTCTTGCTATTGCCATTGTATTGCCCCCACCACGACAGGCCGTTGCCGAAAATGCTGACGCCCTGTTTCCAGGCGTGACCGTCGGCCGAATATTTGACGCCGATGCCAGTGTCGCTGGTTTCAACAATCCACCACGTGCTGTTTTCCTTGTACAGGTCGGGATCGTGGGTGACCAGGTCACCGCTGAGTGTCCATGTGGCGGCGTTGGCTGACAGGGCGAGCAGGGCGATAGCGCACGCCGCTCCTTGCTTGAGGTGCTTGAACATAGGGTCTCCATTGTTGTGTTTGGTGTCCTTTCATGCTGCGTCGCTTGTTGTGCCAGCGTCCAATGACTTTTTCCTCGCGTGCGATGTGAGGAAACGTATCGCTGTTGTACTTTGATTACACAGCAACGAATGGCACCGGTTCCATTTGGTGAGCACGGTTGCAGTTAACTGTAGTTCTGCTACATTTTGTTCGGGGGACATCATTTCCCGAATCATAACTACACTGGAGAACGCACATGACAATCGTGAAATCGCTGCTGGCGGCCGGCATCCTTGCCGGCGCCGCAACGGGGCCGGCGCACGCCGCATTCAACCCGGCCGACACCTCGGTCCAGATGTTCCGCTGGAAGTGGAACGACATCGCCAAGGAGTGCACCAACTGGCTCGGACCGCAAGGCTTCGGCGCGGTGCAGGTTTCGCCGCCCCAGGCCTCGGCCAGCCTGGGCGCGTGGTGGGACGTGTACCAGCCGGTCAACTTCGTTTCGTTGAAGAGCAATATGGGCACGGAGGCCGAGTTCCAGGCCATGGTCAACACCTGTCACGCCGCCAAGGTGCGGGTGTATGTCGACGTGGTGGTCAATCACCTGGCTGCCGGCGCCGGCACGGCGACCGATGGCTCGACCTGGAACGCGTCGACACTCACTTATCCTTACTTCAGCGGCAGCGACTTCCACCCGGCCTGCGATATCGCGAGTGGCGACTACGGCTCGCCGGGCAACCGCTACAACGTGGTCAACTGCCGCCTGAGCGGCCTGCCGGACTTGAAAACCGAAGGCTCTTATGTGCAAGGACAGGTCAAAAACTTCCTGACCAAGCTGATCAACATGGGCGTGGATGGCTTCCGCTTCGACGCTGCCAAGCACATGCTGGCATCCGACCTGACGTCCATCCTGAATGGCGTCACGCACACCACCACCTCCGGTGAAACGCTGTGGGTGACGCAGGAGGTTATCCCGGACAGCAACGTGGTGCGTTCGGATTACTACCCCAATGGCACGCTCAACGAATTCCAGTTCAGCTATGCGATGAAAGCCGTGTTCCGCAACGAGAACGGCGCCAATCTGTCGCAGATCCGCTCCATCATGGGCACGCCAGGCAACTGGGGTGGCACCTGGGGCTTTGTGCCAAGCGATAAGGCGACGGTGTTCGTGAATAACTGGGACACGGAGCGCAACGGCAGCTCGCTGGTCGCCAGCAATTACGTCTCGGGCACCACCAACGACACGCAGGGCACCAAGCGCTACGACCTGGCCAACATCTTCATGCTGGCGTGGCCGTATGGCTCGGCGCAACTGCATTCCGGCTTCCGCTTCACCAGCTACGATCAGGCGCCGCCAAGCGCCAGTCCGTTCGACGCCAGCGGTAATCCGCTGATCAACCAGAACTGGGACTTCATCCACCGCTGGAGCGATATCGCCAACATGGTGGCCTTCCGCGCCGCCACCTCGGGGCAGGGCGTGGACTACTTCACCAATGGCACCGGCAACCAGATCGCCTTCGGCCGCGGGGCCAAGGGCTTTGTGGCGATTAATAATGAAAACGCGGTATGGAACGCCTCGTTGCAAACCGCACTGCCGGCCGGAACCTACTGCAACGTGGTGCATGGTGTGCTGAACGCGGCCGGCACCGCGTGCACCAGCGACAGCGTCACCGTCGGCAGCAATGGCGTGATCAGCGTGAGCATTCCGGCCAACGGCGGCTCGGTGGTGCCGGCGGTGGCGCTGCACGTCAATCAGAAAGTCGGCGGTAGCGGTGGCGGCTCCTGCACCACGGTGCCGGTGACCTTCCGCGTGGCCAACGCCAACACCGTCTATGGCCAGAACGTCTACGTGGTCGGCAACCTCGCGCAGCTGGGCAACTGGGTACAGGGTAGCAGCAATCAGCTGACGATTGAAGGCAGCGGCGCCAATGTGCCGTGGTCGCGCACTATCCAGCTGCCGCCAGCGACAGCCTTCCAGTACAAGTTCATGAAGTACGGCGTGAGCACCGTCTGGGAGAGCAATCAGTCGACTGCAAGCGGCAACCGCGAAGCCACCACGCCGGCTTGCGGCGGCACGCTGACGCTGGACGTGGGCAGCTTCAAGTTCTGATCAGTGGATATGGGCTGGTACGGCTTTTTCCTGCTGTACCAGAACGAAGGGGCTGACCACGCACGCCCACAGCTGGGTGTTGTGGTCCAGCCATTCCTGTGCCTGCTGGTCGTTGACCTTGGCGAGCAGGCCGGCGTTCATCCACTGGGTGATGTTGGCCTTGTCGTCGTGCGAGATGCGCACGGCGACATCGACCAGATCCAGCGAATTGGCGACCCACACCACATTCCCCTGCGCGAAGTGCTTGAGCAGCTCGGTCCACGGCAGGCGCGCCGTTTCGCGGTTCACTTTGTTGCGGAGTTCGAGGTCTTTTTCTGGTTTGGTTTGCATGGTTAAATAATTTCTATCTTCGGTACCGGGCTACCCTGCCATGTTAACCGATAGGCCGGACCTTTGCGAACATTGCCCACCAGCGCGGGGCGGAAGCAGGCCAGGTTGATGCCGCCTTCGCGCCGCACGCTCGGGTAGATGACGCCCAGCGAACCGCTGTCCAGCAGGCGTTCCGCCAGCGTTTGCGATGCGATATAGCTGTCCGGCGCCAGGCAGTCCTCATAGCGTGCCTGCCCGCGCAAGTCGTGGAAGCTGGCGGTGAAATCGGCCAGCATGCATTGATACTGCACGCTGTCGTCGAAGCGGTTGATTTCCGCGTATTCCACGGCCTTGTGGAAGCTGACTTCCGCCAGCGCCGTCTCGGCGTCAAAGGCGCAGTACCACGCGCCACGGCGGCCATCGTTGAAGCGGCTGCCCTCGGGACGGGCGTAGGTAAAGGCGGCGTTGACGATGCGGAAGTTCGGCACGCCGAACACCAGTTCATCGACGTTGATGCCGGCCGAGCCGCCATTCTGCGTGCGCAGGCGCGCGTTGGTGGCGTTATCCAGATCGAACAGGTCGCGCAGGTGATCGTCGTTCTCGGCCAGCGGCGAGAGGACGGAATCCTCCACGTCCGCAAAGCGGGAGGGCAGCAGTCGGCAGGTGTCGAACTGGCGCAGCGCGGTCAGGGGCAGGGAAGGAACGAGGCTGACCGGCACTTACAGTCCTCCGCGGCGGGCGTCCAGCAACTGACGCACGGTTTGCATGGCCAGCAGCCCGCCGCCCAGCATGTAGGCCAGCGGCGTGCGGCCTTCGAAAATTTGATTATTGTTGGGCAGGGAAATCCATTCATCGGCCAGTTTGTCGCCGTAAATGATGTGCAGCGCCTTGTAGATGCCCAGCAGGTAGGAGATGCGCGTGATGCAGTCCACCTCCAGCGTGCGCTCGGGATTCTTTTTCCAGTCGTAGTAGGCGCTGTTGGATAGGCCGCCCAGCAGTTGGCGCGCGTCTTCATCGCGCACCTTCCAGGTGGCGACCAGCTTGAAAAAGCCCTTGAGGGCCGACTTCGACAGGCGCTCGCGCTCGGCTTTGGCGTTCAGGTCCACCAGTACGGTTGGCTCGAAGCGACTGCGGGGGTAGGCATAATTGAGCATAAATCCTCCGGTAATGGATTCTTTATACTCCGTTTTCGGATAAATTGCAAACGGTGTTAATATTTCTTTGTCTAGAGAACAAGGGGATGGCGATGAAATGGATGGCTTTTACGCTGGCTGCGCTGCTGGCCACAGGCGCGCAGGCGGCGCCGGCATTTACCGGAATTCAGGAGGAAGTGGCCAATGTGGAGCGCGCGTTTGCCGCCACCATGAAGGCGCGCGACCATGCGGCCTTCGTCAGTTTCCTCTCGGAGGAAACCATTTTCGAGACCGGTGAGCGCGCCCAGCGCGGCAAGAAGGCGGTGGCGGACGGCTGGAAGAAGTTCTTCGACAAGCCGGACGCGCCATTCTCGTGGGAGCCGGATCAGGTCGACGTGCTACCCTCCGGCACGCTGGCGCGCACCTCGGGGCCGGTGTATGCGCCTGACGGCAAGCTGATCGCGCGCTTCAACTCCATCTGGCGGCTGGAAGCGCCCAAGACCTGGCGGATAGTCTTCGATGGCGGCAGTGAGGTTTGTCGGTAGGCATGCCAACTTGGCTTTTACAGGTGCATATTGAAGCGACCGGCCGCTGCCGAACACGGCCACTTCGCAGAAGTAGTGGCCGGAAATCCTGTATAACTTCTTTTGGGCCATACCAAATTCGTTAAAATCTGAAACAGTGAGCCTGCTGCCCATCGCTTCGCATAAACGGCATGATTAATAGCACAGAGGTCTCTCGCTGGCACTCCAATAGCATGGTCCTCGTTCCCTCCACGCCCTCTTCAATAAAGTCTCTTTTCCAAGCTCTTGCAAGCGCAACTGAAAGCGCTGTTTTGGGCGCTGGCGAATTTATCACCACTATTCTTCTAGCATTCGAGACTTCATCATCAAGCTGCATATGCAATATGTCCGGCGACTTCCTTTGGGCCGAACGAACAATGGATGCACCGTCAGATGCCATTAATTGGTAGGTGTTATCGAGGTCAATGCTGTCTATCTTCAATTCCTGGCCATAGGTTAATGATGCCGCAAACACAGAGACTGCGAAAAATATGCACCGATTCATTTTTAGCTTCCATGACGATGTCTGCTCTTGGCTGTGGATTCAACCGGTCGACGCAACACTATAAACTGCTTTAGGCAGGAGGAGTGTTGCGATGAAAAACAGACCTCGAATTTATTACACGGACAGTCAGAAGGCATTGATGTGGGAGCGCTGGCGTAAGGGCGAGTCCCTTCAGCACATTGCTCAGCTGTTCGACCGAAATCATTCGTCGATTCAGCGGATTCTTGCCGAAACAGGCGGCATCAGCCCCGCTCAGCGCTGTCGCTCCAGG
>NZ_WNKY01000024.1 GCF_009720825.1 Duganella radicis
CGGCCGTGGCCGGCGACCCCGCCATGCAACCGCCCATGGGCGCCGCCGCGGACACGGCCGGCGCGCCGCCGCCACCACCGCCCGCCTTGACCATGTCCGGCGTGCTGCGCAGCAGCGACAACCAGGTCACGGTGTGGCTCAACGGCGTGCCGCAACCGGGCCTGCAAGGCTTGCTGTCGCCGCAAGGCGTGGCCGCCACCAATCTGACCATGGTGCTGCCGTCGGGCCGCAAGATCACCCTCAAGGCCGGCCAGCGCTACGACCTGAATGAAAGCCGCATCAAGGATGTCAATGAACCCTAAGCTTGCGCGCCGGCGCCGGACGCAGTCCGGCTTCACGCTGGTGGAAATCGCCATCGTGCTGCTGATTGTCGGCCTGCTGATCGGCGGCCTGATCGCGCCGCTGTCGTCGCAGATGGAACAGCGCCGCGTCAGCGACACCCGGCGCGTGATGGACGAGGCGCGCGAGGCGCTGTTCGGCTTCGCGCTGCGCAACGGTTACCTGCCCTGCCCGGCCATCTCGGCCAGCAACGGCCTGGAGGATCGCACCAACAACAGCTGCAACAAGCGCTACGGCTACCTGCCATGGGCCACGCTGGGCGTCGGCCGGCTGGACGGCTGGAACCGTTTGATGGGCTATTCGGTGACGCCGGAGTTCGCCGATTCCAGCGCCCTGTTCACCCTGCGCAGCGCGCGCGACATCACCATCGCCACGCGCGCGCCCAACGGCCAGTTGACGGCGGCGACCGGCGTGAATGACATTCCGGCCGCCATCATCTCGTTCGGGCGCAATGGCTACGGCGCCACCAGCGACCAGAACACCATCGTCGCCGACGCCGGCGTCGGCAACATCGACGAAAAGACCAATCTGCAAAGCTCCGGCACCGCGCTGATCGCGCGCGAGCCAAGCGACGACCAGCGCGCGCCCGGCGGCGCGTTTGACGACATGGTGATCTGGATCTCGCCCAACATCCTGTACAACCGCATGGTGGCGGCGCAGCGCTTGCCATGATGCGGCCCGCGCTCACCATCGCCCGCTACACGCTGCTGGAGGCGCTGCGCAACCGGCTGCTGTGGCTACTGCTGATCATGGCGGCCGGCGCGGTGGCGGTCAGCGGCTTCCTGAATGAGCTGGCGCTGACCGAAAGCCGCCAGCTGCAAGCGGCCCTGCTGGGCGCGGTGCTGCGGCTGGCGGCGGTGTTCCTGATCGCCACCTTCGTGGTCACCAGCATGGCGCGCGAGGCCAACGACAAAGGATTGGAGCTGCTGCTGGCGCTGCCCATGCCGCGCGCCGTCTACCTGTTCGGCAAGCTGGCCGGCTTTGGCGCGCTGGCGGTGCTGCCGGCGCTGTTGTTCGGTGCGCTCGGCCTGTTTTTCGCGCCACCGGCGCAGGCGGCGCTGTGGGCGTTCTCGCTGCTGTGCGAATGCTGGATCGTGGCCGCCTTCAGCGTGCTGTGCATGCTGACCTTGAGCCAGGTGCTGCCGGCGCTGGCGGCGGCGTTCTCGTTTTACTTGCTGGCGCGCGTGGTGGCCGCCTTGCAGTTGCTGGGCCACGCCAGCGCCACCGTGCAAAGCGCCAGCCAGCGGGCGCTCAACGCCGGCATCGACGGCCTGGCGCTGCTGCTGCCGCATCTCGACCAGTTCACCCGCAGCGACTGGCTGGTCTACCACAGCGGCAGCGGCGCCGAGTTCGCCGCCATCGCCACCCAGACCGCGATCTACGTCGCCCTGCTGGCGGCCGCCGCGTTGTTCGACCTGCACCGCAAAGCCATCTGAGGCCGCGCATGACCGCCGCCGCCCCGCCGCCCGACGACCACGCCTCCTCGCCGGAGGGCGCCGGCCGTGCCGTCCCTTCGCCACCGCCCGGCGCTCGTATTGACGACGCGCCGCAGGGCGCCAGCCGGCCCGCCCCGGCCTCGCGGCCCGGCTTCCGTATCGGCGCCGCTCAGCGTCAGGCGCCGCGGGCGGTGCTGCTGGCGGTGCTGCTCGCGCTGGCGCTGCAAATCGGCTGGCAGGCCAGCCGTCCGCCGCCGCGCGCCCGCGCGCAGGATTTGCCGCCTGCGCCGTCGCTGGCCAGCCTGCGACTGGCCGCGCTGGGCGACCCGGTGGCGCTGTCCAAGGCCACCATGCTGTACGTGCAGGGCTTCGACGAACAAGCCGGCATCAGCATCGCCTGGCGCGACCTCGACTACCGCAAGGTGGTGGCCTGGCTGCAACGCGTGCTGGACCTCGACCCGCGCGGCCAGTACCCGCTGCTGGCCGCCAGCGAAGTGTATGGCGGCGTGACCGATCCGGCGCGCGCGCGCCTGATGCTGGACTTCGTCTACGCCAGCTACCTGGAAGACCCCGACCGCCGCTGGCCCTGGCTGGCGCACGCCGCGCTGGTGGCCAAGCACCGCCTGCACGACCTGCCGCTGGCGCGCCGCTACGCCGAAGCCATCCGTCTGCACGCCACCGGTCCCGGCGTGCCGGCCTGGGCGCGCGAGCTGGAGATCTTCATCGCCGAGGACATGAATGAAAGCGACAGTGCGCGCGCCCTGATCGGCGGCCTGCTGCGCAGCGGCCAGATCACCGATCCGCACGAACTCAAATTCTTATCCGACCGGCTGGACCAGCTGAATGCCGGCCACAAGCCCTGACCCGCTTGCTATACTAGCGCCATAAAAATCGAAAGGAATTCCCATGCGTCCAAGCCCACACATCACGCGCCAACGCGGCTTTACCCTGGTTGAAATCGCCATCGTGCTGGTCATCATCGGCCTGCTGCTGGGCGGCGTGCTGAAAGGCCAGGGTCTGATCGACAGCGCGCGCGTCAAGAACATCATCCAGCAATCGACCTCGCTGACGGCGGCGGTCAACGCCTACCAGGACAAATTCCGCGCCCTGCCCGGCGACGACGTGCAGGGCACCACCCACGCGCCCGGCGCCACCGGCAACGGCAACGGCGACGGCCAGATCGCCGAGTACCTGCTGGCGCCGCAGCACCTGGCGTTGTCCGGCTTCATCACCGGCTCCTTCAACGGCACCACCGACTTCATGACCAGCGCCCAGGGCGGCGCGGTCTACATCTACAACGACGTGGTGGCCGGCCGCGGCGGCAACGGCGTGCGCCTCGATAACCTGCCGGATTCGTTCGCCGAGCAGGTCGACAGCAAGCTGGACGATGGCAAATACAACACCGGTTCGGTGCGCGCCACCGGCCCCTACACCAACAACGGCAGCGTCATCCAGCGCACCGCCCTGTTCTTCTGAAATTAAAAGCACGGCCGTACTTTTATTCGTTTAGAATAGCTGTCACACCAACCAGCGGGAGACAGCATGTTTGAGGAATTCATCGGCACCAAGGCCGTGTCGGCGCGCCACCAGTTCGACGTGGCGGCGCTGGACGCCTGGCTGCGCCAGCACGTCGCCGGCTACCCGGACGGCGCGCTGAGCGTGGAGCAGTTCAAGGGCGGCCAGTCCAATCCCACCTTCAAACTCAGCATCGGCGGCCAGCACTACGTGTTGCGCACCAAGCCGGCGCCGGCCGCTAAACTGCTGCCCTCCGCCCACGCCATCGAGCGCGAATACCGCGTCATGGACGCGCTGCAAAAACACGGCTTCCCGGCCGCCCGCCAGTACGCCCTGTGCACCGACGAGTCGGTGATCGGGCGCGCCTTCTACGTGATGGAATTCGTCGCCGGGCGGGTATTGTGGGACCAGGCCCTGCCCGGCATGACGCCGGCCGAGCGCGCAGCCATCTACGACGAGATGAACCGCGTGATCGCCCAGCTGCACACGGTCGACTACGAGGCCATCGGCCTGGCCGACTACGGCAAGCCGGGCAACTACTTCGCGCGCCAGATCGAGCGCTGGAGCAAACAATACCTGGCCTCGCAGACCGAAACCATCGACGCCATGGAGCGGCTGATCGCCTGGCTGCCGGCCAACATCCCGGCCGGCGACGGTGGCGACAACTGCGCTTCCATCGTGCATGGTGACTTCCGCCTCGACAACCTGTTGTTCCACCCGACCGAGCCGCGCATCCTGGCGGTGCTGGACTGGGAACTGTCGACCCTGGGCCATCCGTTCGCCGATTTTTCCTATCACTGCATGAGCTGGCACATCGAGCCGGGCAAGTTCCGCGGCATCGCCGGCCTCGACCTGGCGGCGCTGGGCATTCCCTCGCAGCAGGAATACATCGCCCGCTATGCCGAGCGCACCGGCAAGCGGATCGCCTTGGCCGACTTCAATTTTTACCTGGCCTTCAATATGTTCCGGCTGGCGAGCATCATGCAAGGCATCATGAAGCGCCACGTCGACGGCACCGCCGCCAGCGCCCAGGCGCTGGAATCGGGCCGGATGGCGCGGCCGATGGCCGAACTGGGCTGGGCCTACGCTGGCGGCAAGGCCATCTGAGGCTGTGGCGGCCGAGCTTCGCCGCGGACAAAACCCCTTTG
This sequence comes from Duganella radicis, assembly GCF_009720825.1. Classification (GTDB taxonomy): domain Bacteria; phylum Pseudomonadota; class Gammaproteobacteria; order Burkholderiales; family Burkholderiaceae_D; genus Rugamonas; species Rugamonas radicis. The sequence continues at coordinate 4,439 of NZ_WNKY01000024.1, forward strand.
TGAAATCGTCCGCCTCGGCTACTATCGTGCTGCCAGCCCCCGACCGAGGCCAGACGCGTGCCAGAGACACAACGCAAACCGCTGCCATCCATCCGCTCGCAGATAGCGCTGCTGGTACTGGCTTGCGCCTTGCCGACGGTGGTCGGCTTCGGCGCCCTGGTGGCCCAGTTCTACGCCAACGAACGCGAAACCCTCAAGACTGACACCCAGCAGGCCGCGCGCGCCGTGGCCGCCGCCATCGACCGCGACCTGGTGCAAAGCGAGGGCGCGGCCATGGCGCTGGCCACCTCGCCCAGCGTGCGCGCCGGCGACCTGGCGGCCCTGCGGCTGCAGGCGGGCGCCTTGCTCAGTCCGCAGTTCCCGGCCTCGCAATTCATCCTCAGCGACGCCAGCGGCAAGATCGTGCTGAATGTGGGCGCGCCGCTGCCCGACACCTTCAATCCGGTCAACAACGCGCGCCGGCTGGCGCCGCTGTTCAGCCATGGCCGGCCGCAGATGTCGGTGGTGGTGGTGGCCGGCAGCGCGCTGCTGGCGATCGACGTCCCGGTGTTCATCGACAGCCGCATCCCCTACACCCTGACCGCCCTGCTCAAGCCGGACCGGCTGGCGCGCACCCTCAAGGACGAACACATCACCGCCGACCAGGCCATGACCCTGTTCGACGCCGACGGCAATATCGTCGCCCAGGCCGGCGGTCCGCGCCTGCTGCTGGGGCACGCGGCCGATCCGGCGCTGCGCGAGCACCTGCAAAAAGGGCCGGAAGCGCTGCTGGCGATCGAGGACGCGGCCGGCATCCCGGTCTACATGGGCCTGAGCCGGGCGCCGGTCAGCGGCGCCGCGGTGGCCATCGCCACGCCGCAGTCGCATGCCAGCCGTTCCCTGCTGGAAGCGGTGTCGCTGATCGCCCTGACCATGCTGGCGGTGCTGGCGGCCGGCTTCTCGCTGGCGTGGGCGGTGGGCGGCCGCATCGCCCGCTCGGTGCGCGAGCTGGTGGGACCGGCGCAGGCGCTGGCCAGCGGCAAGCCGTTCGCCATGCCGGCCACCTCCTTCCGCGAAGCCGACATGGTGGCGCACGCGCTGGGCGCGCTGGAGGGCGACCTGTTGCGCCACAGCCAGGAACTGGAAAGCCTGGTGGCCGAGCGCACCAGCCAGCTGGAAAAAAACCGCAGCCAGCTGGAAACCCTGTACGCCACCGCGCCGGTCGGCCTCAGCTACGTCGACGCCGAGCTGCGGGTGCTGCGCATCAACGACTACCTGGCCGCGCTCAACCGGCAAAAGGTGGTGGCCCACCTGGGCCGCCACATTGGCGACATGATTCCCGACGCCGAGGTGCGCAACACGGTGCTGGCCGATTACCGCATGGTGCTGGAAAGCGGCAAGCCGCTGACCGGCCTGGAACGCACCGGCTACCAGGGCGGCGACCCCAGCCAGCGCCGCCACTGGGTGGCCAGCTACTACCCGCAATTCGGCCCCGACGGCAAGATCATCGGCATCACCGCCCTGCTGCTGGACGTGACCGAGCAAAAGCGGGTGGAGGCGGAGCTGCTGCGCTCGCGCCAGCTTTTGAGCTCGGTGCTGGAAAACATCCCGGCCATGATCTTCCTCAAGCGCGCCGGCGACCTGCGCTTCGAGATCTTCAACCGCTACGGCGCCCAGATGCTGGGCACCACCAGCGAACGCATCATCGGCAAGACCGACTACGAGCTGATGCCGGCCGAGATGGCCGACGCCTTCAAGGCCGCCGACCAGCGCGTGCTGGCCACCGCGCCGGGCGTGGTCACCGACATCCCCGAGGAACCGCTGGTGACCGCCAACGGCACCCGCTACCTGACCACGCGCAAGGTGGCGCTGCGCGACGCGCACGGCCAGCCCACCCACGTGCTGGGCATCTCGCTCGACATCACCGACCGCAAGCAGGCCAGGGAAGTGCTGCACGCCACCGCCGAACGGCTGGCCGCCAGCGAACACTTCGTGCGCACCGTGACCGACAACCTGCCCGGCATGGTGGCCTACTGGGACGCCAGCCTGCGCTGCCGCTTCGCCAACCGCTACTTCCTCGACTGGCACGGGGTCAGCCAGCACGCCATCATCGGCGCCCACATGCCGGACGTGGTCGGCCAGCAGGAGTATGCCGAAGGCGAACCCTACGTGGCGGCCACGCTGGCCGGCGAGCCGCAGGGCTTTGCCGGCCGCCTGCGATGGCCGTCGGGCGAGATCAGCCACACCTGGGTCAATTACATTCCCGACCTCGACGATGCCGGCGCGGTTAAGGGTTTCTTTGTGCTAGTCTCCGATATCACCGAGTTGAAAGAAACGGAATTGCACTTGCAGGAGCTGAACGAAGAACTGATGGTGGCGCGCGACCGCGCCGAGGCCGCCAGCCGCGCCAAGAGCGAATTCCTGGCCAATATGAGCCACGAGATCCGCACCCCGATGAACGCCATCATCGGCCTGGCGCGCCTGCTGGAGGAGGCGCCGCTGGCGCCGCGCGAACGCGGCTACCTGCACAAGATCCAGTTCGCCACCCAGTCCCTGCTCAGCCTGGTGAACGACGTGCTCGACTTCTCGCGCGTGGAGGCCGGCCAGCTGGTGCTGGAGCACGCCCAGTTCAACCTGCAGCACATCCTCGACAGCATCAGCGTGATGCTGAGCGGCAGCGCCAGCGACAAGGGGGTGGAGCTGGTGTACAACATCGATCCCGCCATGCCGACCGAGCTGGCGGGCGACCCGATGCGCTTGCAGCAGGTGCTGCTCAACCTGGTCAGCAACGCCATCAAGTTCACCGCCCGCGGCGAGGTGGTGCTGTCGGTGCGCCCGGCCCCGGGCTCGGCCAGGCCGGGCGACCGCGCGCTGCTGGTGGAATTCCTGGTGCGCGACACCGGCATCGGCATCGCCGCCGAGCAGCAGGCCGGCATCTTCGAGGCGTTCTCGCAGGCCGACAGCAGCACCAGCCGCAAGTTCGGCGGCGCCGGGCTGGGCCTGGCGATCTGCCGCCAGCTGGCCGACATGATGGGCGGCGCCATCAGCGTCAGCAGCGCGCCCGGGCGCGGCGCGGAATTCCTGTTCGCCTGCCCGCTCGAATGCCCGACGCCGCTGGCGGCGCCGGAACCGCCGCCGGCCAGCAAGTCGCTGTCGGTGCTGATCATCGACGACAACGCCAGCGTGCGCCAGGCGCTGCTGGCGGCCGGCAACAGCTTCGGCTGGCACACCGCCTGCGCGGCCGGCGCCGAACAGGGCCTGGCCCTGCTGCAAGAATGCGCGCGCGCCGGCCGCCCCTACGACCTGCTGCTGCTGGACCGCGACATGCCGGGCGTGGACGGCGCCGCCATGCTGCAACAGCTGCCGCCCGGCCTGCACCTGCCGCCGGTGCTGATGATGACCTCGGAACACCAGGCCGCCACCCTGGTGCAGCAATCGGCCGCGCTCGGCCTGTCCGGCGTGCTGGCCAAGCCGGTCAGCCCGGCGCGGCTGCTGGAGCGGGTCAGCGCCATGCTGGCCGGCGACCATGCCACCGCCAACGTCCTGACCCAGCTGGAACACGCGCCGCTGCAAGACCGCCTGACCGGCATGCGCATCCTGCTGGTGGAAGACAATGAAATCAACCAGGAGGTGGCGCAGTACATGCTGCTGCATGCCGGCGCCTCGGTGGAAGTGGCGGCCAACGGCCAGCTGGCGGTGGAACTGCTGGCGGCCGCGCCCGAGCGCTACGACGTGGTGCTGATGGACGTGCAGATGCCGGTCATGAACGGCTACGACGCCACCCGCGAAATCCGCCGCCAGGGCCTGCTGACCCTGCCGATCATCGCCATGACCGCCAATGTGCTGGAAGACGACCGCCGCCGCGCCAACGAAGCCGGCATGAACGCCCACGTGGCCAAGCCGATCGACGTCGAGGAACTGATCTCGGTGCTGACCCGGCTGGTCACCATCCGCGGCGCCACGCGCGAGATGGTGGCGCCGGTGCCGGCCACACCGGCGCCCACCGCCCGACTGATGCCGCCGCTGTCGCCGCTGCCGGGCATCGACACCGAGGCGGCGCTGGCGCGGCTGGGCGGCAACCGCGAGGCCCTGACCGCCCTGCTCAAGCGCTTCGAACAGTCGCAGGGCGGCGCCGTGGCCGAGGTGCGCGGCCTGCTGTCCTCCGGCCAGCAGGCCCAGGCGGCGCAGGTGCTGCACCGCCTGCGCGGGGTGGCGGCCAACCTCGGCGCCAGCGACGTCGCCCGCCTGAGCGCGGCCGCCGAGGCCGTGCTGCACGCGCCGCCCGGCGACAGCCTGTCCCTGCCCGCCGCCCTGAACCGGCTGGAACAGGCGCTGGAAGTGGTCACGCGCACCGCCCGCGGCCTGGCGGCGCCGCCGCAGGATATTCCGGTAAGCAACACCGAACCGTCCGATCTGGAGCAAAAACTGGCGGAGCTGCAAAGTTTGCTTCAAAATAACAATCTGAAAGCACTGGAACACTACAGGGCGTTGCGCCCGGCGCTGGCCTCGGCCAGCCAGGCGCAAGCCTTGGGCGAGGCAGTGGAAACCCTCAATTTCAAGGCCGCGCGCCGGATGGTGGAAGACATGTTGCAGCGAAAGGAAAGTGCATGAGCTGGACCGATCTGGCGCGAAACGGGCGCATCCTGGTGGTGGACGACGCCATGGAAAACATCCAGATCCTGCACCATGCGCTGCGCGAGGAACACGAGGTGCTGTTCGCGCTGGACGGCGAGCAAGCCTTGCAGATCGCCCGCGAGCAGCAGCCGGACCTGATCCTGCTGGACGCCGTCATGCCCGGCATGGACGGCTACGCGGTGGTGGCGGCCCTGCGCGGCTCGCCGCGCCTGCAAGACATCCCGGTGATCTTCGTCACCGCCCTCAGCCAGCCGGAAGACGAGACGCGGGCGCTGGAAGGCGGCGCGGTCGACTTCATCAGCAAGCCCTTCAATGTGGCGGTGGTGCGGGCGCGCGTGCGCAGCCAGCTGACCATCAAGCGCCAGGCCGACGCCATGCGCGAGCTGAGCATGACCGACGGCCTGACCGGCGTGGCCAACCGCCGCAACTTCAACGACACCGTCGACGCCGAATGGCGCCGCTGCGCGCGCGCCGGCCTGCCGCTGTCGGTGATCATGATCGACATCGACCACTTCAAGCTGTACAACGACCACTACGGCCACCAGGCCGGCGACACCTGCCTGCAACAGGTGAGCGCGGCCATGAAGCGCTGCGCCACCCGGCCGCAGGACTTGCTGGCGCGCTACGGCGGCGAGGAATTCATCCTGCTGCTGCCGCAGGAAGGCCAGGAGGGCACGGAAGTGGTGGCCCAGCGCATCCTCGACGAAGTGCGCAAGCTGGCGATTCCGCACGCCGCCTCGCCCACCGCCCCCATCGTCACCCTGAGCATGGGGCTGGCCAGCATCCTGCCGCCGTCCGACGGCGTCGACCCGAGCGTCCTGATCCGCAACGCCGACGCCCTGCTCTACCGCGCCAAACAGACCGGCCGCAACCGCTACTGCCTGGCTTGATGGTTTGTCCCTAGCGTAAAAACACCCTGCTTGTCCACGCTGTTGTAAAAATGTATTTCACAAAAATACAAAACATTTTTACAATTATCAATGCTATATTGACAATTCCGTGACTCATCCTTATCAAGGGGGCATGGAAGAGCGCTGTCACAATAACCATACTAATCAGGGGTAGCTTTTATGAGAATTTCTACGCAAGGACTCACCATGATCGCCGTGGCGGCCGGCCTGCTGGCCGCATCGGCCGCGCAAGCCGGCAATGCCGAGTTGTTGACGCCGCTGACCGGCAACGCCACCGATCCGTCCAACTGGCGCTTCACGCCGGGCCAGAGCTTCAATGGCGTGGCCGGCGCGCTGGATGGCGTGGCGCGCATCACCTTCTCCAACTCGGCAGGCAACTGGGCCTGTTCCGGCTCGCTGCTGGCCGGCGGCCAGTACGTGCTGACCGCCGCCCACTGCGCGGACGACTTCACCAGCATGAAAGTCCAGTTCGGCTGGGCCAACGGCACCGCCGCCGTCACCCGCACCGTGGCGGTGGGCAGCGCCTACGTGAATCCGCACTGGAACGGCGATCTCGACACCGGCGCCGACATCGCCATCGTCAAGCTCAACCAGTCGGTCACCACCATCAACGGCTACAAGCTGAGCACCACCAACGACGTCGGCAAGGACTACCTGATGGCCGGCTACGGCACCACCACCGTCGGCGGCAGCAACACCGCGACCAACTGGAGCGACGGCGCCTGGGGGCATTACGGCTACAACACCTTCGACGTCGACAGCCAGAGCTACAACAAAATCAGCGACGACGCCATCCACTGGGGCTACGACGCCGCCTACTACGCGCCGGGCGTCACCTACATGAGCGACTACGACGATGGCACCAACGCCCACAACACCCTGGGCCGCATGTCGGACGTGGTGGGCGGCGGCTGGACCAGCGGCATCGGCCTCGGCTCCCAGGAAGCGCTGATCGCCGGCGGCGACTCGGGCGGCGGCGACTTCGTGTGGAACGGCTCGGAGTGGATCCTGTCGGGCGTGCACAGCTGGGGCTGGCAAGGCAGCGAATCCTGCCCGTACTTCGGCCTGAGCGGCTGCGACGTCAGCACCAAGAACTCGTCGAGCTACGGCGACCTGTCCGGCTCGACCGCGACCTTCTCGCACATCGCGTGGATCAATTCGGTGACGGCCGTGCCGGAACCGGCCACCTACGGCATGATGGTCTCGGGCCTGGCGCTGGTGGGCGCGCTGGCGCGCCGCCGTCGCCAACAACAAGCCTGATCCCCCAGCCCGCGCCACGGTACAGCAAAAAACGCTGTATCGTGCGCGGGTTGTTCTTTATGCTGAGCCGTTTCCACCTCTGGAAAGGCGAGCCATGAAGTACAGCGTCCTGTTGACTGCCCTGATGGCGGGCATAGTGCCGCCGGCCTACAGTCAGTGCTGCGGTTACGGCATGAGTTACGACAACGTGACCGTGTGGCCTCAGCCGATCCTGCATCACGCGGGCGAGCCGGAGCCCAAATACAAGAAACCGCCGCTGGTCACCGCCCCGCCCAACATCCAGGCCAACGCCAGCATCCTGTCGATGAATTTCCCGCCCGCGCAGCGCGCCGACGTCTCGGACGAAGCCTACGACGCCGTCACCCGCCAGTTCCGCGCCCAGGACAAACTGCGCGACATGCTCAAGAACAACCCGCCGGAAAAAGTGCGCGACGTCTTCGAACAAAGCGCCATGATCGGCGCCTTCATGGCGATGACGCAGAAATCCCTGAAGCAACATCCGCAACCGCCCAACGTCCGCCAGAACCTGATCGTCCTATCGCGCGTTGTTCTGACAGAACGAAATTGAATTCAGTTACAAAGAGTGAGATTTCCACCGTTACAGCTTCGGTATGCTAAGAAATCAGCCAAGGACGCCTTGCCAACCGCCGCACATGAGCTTTCTACGGCATGCCAGAGGAAACTATATGCATACTTGGTCAAACTACACGGTGATGGTGGTCGAGGACAGCTTAACGCAGCGAGTTTATCTGATTAGATTACTCCAAGAGCTGGGCTTTGGCCACGTGCTGGCAGCGACCGACGGGGTCGAGGCGATACGGCTATTGAAGGAAGTCGCGTCCGAGCCTCTCTACCTCGTCATCACTGATTTGGACATGCCTGGCATGGATGGAATCGAGCTGACCCAACGCATCACCGATGCCGCCTATGCTCAGCACATCATTGTCACCAGCGCCCGCGATCCGCGCTTGCTGGAAGTGGTGGAAAGCATGAGCGCAGAGGATGCCAAGCTGCCACTGCTGGGTACCTTGCTCAAGCCCATCAAGCGCGAAAGCCTGGTTGATTTAATCAGTCGTGCTCCAGAGCGCGGCAACGAAACCAGGTTCGACGCCAAGCACACTACCTTTACGCTGGATGAACTGGAGCTTGCTCTTGATCAGAAGCAGTTCTTGCCTTACTACCAACCCAAGGTTGCAATCAGTTCCGGTCAGGTTGTCGGAGCAGAAGCCTTGGCGCGATGGCAGCATCCCATACAGGGGATCGTCTCTCCATTTTTCTTCATCCCCATTCTGGAAGGCACGCCATTAATGGCAAAGCTGACGCTACTGCTGATCGAGCAAGTGCTGCGTGATATGGCCGCATGGCGTAGTGGTGGATTGTCCATCGATGTCTCAATCAATCTTTCTGCCGAGAACCTGGGTGATCGCGGCTTCATCGACCGCATTACCGATCTGGTAGCAAATTACGAAATTCCACCATCCTGCATCACATGGGAGGTGACGGAGACGACGGTCATGAATAATTTGTCGTCCTGTCTGGCGAATCTGGCGCGCCTTCGCCTGAAAGGCTATGGTTTAGCGATGGACGATTACGGCATTGGCTATTCGTCGATGCAGCAACTGTCACGCTGTCCGTTCACAGAACTGAAAATAGATAGAGCTTTCGTCGATGGCGCCGCGGAGCGACCTAACCGACGAGCGATCCTCGAAACCTCCATCGCCATGGGGGTGAAGCTAGCGGTCACGACGGTTGGAGAGGGAGTGGAATCGCTAGCCGACTGGCATTTACTGCGCGACCTCGCCTGTGATTTGGCACAAGGCTTTCTCATTGCAAAGCCGATGCCTGCCGACGACCTACCACACTGGGTCGATGCTAATCGCGCGCGCCTGACATCCTTGGCGCAATAAACCTTCCGGCTACGCCACGTGGGCGGGCGGCAAAGGCGTGCCGGGCTGCTTCAAGCGTCGCAAGAAGTGATAAATGTCACGGAACAAAGTGACGTTTGTCCGGTGATCAAATGCACGACTGTCCGTAGAATGCATCTCATCGGCAGTACACGAGCAGCACCTAAAACCTGAACCCCGTTTTAGTTGAGCATTAAAAAACCTACCCCCATCAACTTAAACGAGGTCCATCATGAACGCAGTCAAAAACTTCATCAACGACGAAGCCGGCATCACCGCTATCGAATACGCCCTGATGGCAGCCGCCATCGCCGCCGCGATCACCGCTGGCCTGGCCATCCTCGGCCCGAAAATCACCGCATCGCTGACCTACATTTCGGGCCTGATCAAATCGTCGTAATCACTGGCGGCGCAAACAAAAAGCCGGGGTGACTTGCTCCGGCTTTTTTCATTTTTACGAGCTAAAACATTCCCGATACAGCCGCGATGCGCTTCCCCTTACGCCCCAGAGCAGGCATTCGCAGTGGTGCCGCACGAAGACCGACGATGGCTTTTTACCCGACAGCTACTTTGACCGGCCCCTTCCAAGGACACACCTGTTCGAGCCAAAACCCAGATGGCCCCTTAGGTAGAGACATGCCCAGCAAGGTTGGATGAACCACGTATCCGGCTTTTGAAAACTGTATCGCCAGCTGTAGTCGGCGTTGCCGGAGAATTGGCCCATAATTTGGCGGTGCGTTACGGTATCGATTTCGCGCCCAGAATCGACTGAAGTGCAAATGCTCGCGTGCCGTTAGTGACCGCAGGAGTCTCCATCTTCCACTTATAGACATGGCGTAAATCGGACGCTTCAGCAACCGGTATGATTGGTCGAACGTTGCAAATTTCCGAGTGCTACGCCGTGATGGATATCTATCGTTACGTTGCCACTTCATTGCATCCCCAAGATGTGCGTGTCATCCCTCTTCTGCCTAAGGTCCGCTTCTGGCCGGTTGCAGCATTACCGCTCTATCACTTGAACTGCATGTTCATAACGCGTTTTAAACATTTGCGCGAACGAGACCACTTATTCCAGTGATTCGTTTTGATGACAGGTAGTGATGATGAGATGCTGTCCGTCCCCATCCTCACCAACGCACATCCAGTCTAGAGCATCCTCCCATTTAGCGGAGTCCTGGCCGAGTACGCAGAATAGTTCAATACGGTCCTGTAGCAACTCAAGCAACAACGCATCGTCCCGCTCGGAGTGATATCCAGACTTCGAAAGCAAAACAATTTTTCCAGAGTACGCCATATTTTCCAAAGGGTCTGCATTTAGCCGGTTTCCGCCTAAGCATACCCTCACACAGGTACGCCAGCTTGAAAATCAGTCGCTTTTTCCTCGCCTTCAGTGTACCTCTCTATACGCAGTCCAGCAGGTTTGAGGAAATAGGCCACCCATCTCGTACCCGTTGGTTCCGCATAGAGCATTCGCTCATAGTACTCAGCGGTTTCCCCAAGGACTGGCTTTACGAAGTTCAGATGCCTAGTAAGAAGCCACTTGACCAAGAACCGCCCCACAACCAAATCATGTTTTTAGCTCGTCAGCGCTAACTGCGGACTCATCCGACTCGTTCATATGCCATTCTTGGAATTGCGTTGGCGTGTCTTGTACGCCAGGACGTAACTGAAGTAATAGGCTGGAGCCAGGAAGCTAACGACAACCAACGCGATGAAGACACGAGGCCAAAAGCTGCTGGACATGTGCCCCAAATCCATGAAGGTACCAACGACCAGATCGAAGCAACTGAGCCAAAAGAGCGGCCGCCAGTATCTGAGAATCGCGGCGTCCCACTCCAGCACGACGATGAGAACCGCAGCCGCCAGCGAAAGTCCGGAAATAGACGTGATAATGACAAAGATCGGCGAATAGCCGAGATCGATGTTGTCTAAAGCCGCTAACTGCCCAATGAAGCCAACCAGAGTGGCATAGGCAGCAAGAATGAGTTTGGCAACTAATTCGGTCATGGCGAGTGTTTCTAACGTACTAAATTCAAAATAAAAATATCCGCCGAGTCGCGACTGATCACGAATGCTGCTGGAATCCGCGCTGGGCGGTGAAGCGTTCGAGGTGGTGGTCGACGTCCCCCAGCGTCAGCTCGATCATGGTCAGGCGCTTGAAGTGGTGGGCGGCCGGCAGTTCGTCGGTCACGCCCATGCCGCCGTGCAGTTGCACCGCTTGCTGGCCGATGTACTTCGCCGCTTGCCCGATCCGCACTTTGGCCGCCGACGCCACGCGGCGGCGTTCCTCCGCATCGCAATCCATGCGCGCCGCCACCAGCATCGCCATCGAGCGCGCTTGCTCCAGGTGGATGTACATGTCCGCCATGCGATGCTGCAAGGCCTGGAAGCTGCCGATCGCGATCCCGAATTGTTTGCGGGTTTTCAGATACTCCAGCGTGGCGTTGAAGATGGCGTCCATCGCGCCCACCGCTTCCGCGCACAGCAGGCTGACGCCGTAGTCCGCCGCCTCTTCCAGCATGTCCCAGCCGCCGCCCAACTTGCCCAGCAGCGCGGACGCCGGTACCGCCACGTGATTGAACTGCACGGTGGCCGCGCGCTGGCCGTCGATGGTGCGGTAGTCGCGGATCACCACGCCCTGCGTTTCGGCCGGCACCACGAACAGGCTGATGCCATTGGTGTCGCGTTGGGTGCCGGCGCTGCGTGCGGAAACGATCAGTGCCCCCGCTTGGCCGCCGTGGATCACCACGGTCTTGGTGCCATCGATGCGGTAGCCTTCGCCGTTGATGCTGGCGATGGTTTTAATATCGGCAAGGTCGTGGCGCGAATGCTTCTCGCCCAGCGCGCACGCCAGCTTGAGCTCGCCCTTGGCCACGTCTTCCAGCCGGTGATGCTGGTTGCCCGCCAGTTGCAGGAATTTGGCGCCCCACACGGTGGCGAAGTACGGTTCCACCACCAGTCCGCGCCCCAATTCCTGCATCACCACCAGCATATCCACCGCCGAGCCGCTGAAGCCGCCCTGCTCTTCGGGCACCGGCAAGGCCGTCATGCCCAGTTCCACCAGCGTATTCCATGCGACATCCGACACGCCGCTGGCCGAATGCACGATGCGCGTGCGGGTGTCAAACGTGTAGTCCTTGTCCACCCAGCGGCGCAGGGCGTCGGCAAATTGCTGCTGCTCTTCCGTGAAATTGAAATCCATTGCCGCTCCCTTACAGACCCAGAATCATCTGGGTGATGATGTTTTTCTGTATCTCGTTCGAACCACCGTAGATCGAGGTCTTGCGGTAGTTGAAGTAGTAGCCGGTGAGCGGCGCGGCCGCGTCGTCGCCGGTGACGGCATGGTCGGCCTTGCCTTCGAGGTAGTCGGTGTCGAACGGCAGCGCATCCGGCCCCAGCGCTTCGACCATCAGTTCGGTCAGTTGTTGCTGGATTTCCGAACCGCGGATTTTCAGCAGCGACGCTTCCGGCCCCGGCGCATGCGATTCGCGGGTGAGCACGCGCAGCACCGTGGTTTCCAGCGCCATCAGCTCGATTTCGACGTTGGCCACCTTGGTCGCGTACACCGGGTCCTGCATCAGCGGCTTGCCGTGCTTGTAGTGTTCGGAGGCGATCTTTTTCAGGAACAGCAACTCGCGCTTGGAACGGCCCACCGCCGCGATGCCGGTGCGCTCGTGGCCCAGCAGGTATTTGGCGTAGGTCCAGCCCTTGTTTTCCTGGCCGATCAGGTTTTGCACCGGCACTTTCACGTTGTCGAAGAAGACTTCGTTCACTTCGTGGTCTTCATCCAGCATGATGATGGGACGCACCGTGATGCCTGGCGATTTCATGTCGATCAGCAGGAAGGAAATGCCTTCCTGCTTGCGCACGGTGGTGTCGGTGCGCACCAGGCAGAAGATCATGTCGGCGTGCTGCGCCAGCGTGGTCCAGGTTTTCTGGCCGTTGACGATGTAGTGGTCGCCCACGCGCTCGGCGGTGGTTTTCAGGGAGGCCAGATCGGAGCCGGAGCCAGGCTCGGAATAACCCTGGCACCACCAGTCATCGCAATTCAGGATGCGCGGCAGGTAGTGGGCTTTTTGCGCATCGTTACCGAAGGCCATGATCACCGGCGCCACCATGTTGACGCCAAACGGCAGGATCGGCGGGGTGCCGGCGCGCGCGCACTCCTCTTCCCAGATGTGGCGCTGGGTGGCGCTCCAGCCGGGACCGCCGTACTCGACCGGCCAGCCGGGCGCGGCCCAGCCCTGGCGGGCGACGATCTGGTGCCAGCGCACGTAGTCCGAGCGGCTCAGGCGCAGGTGGTTGCGGACTTTCTTTTGCAGGTCGCTCGGCAGATTGGTGTCCAGGAAGCCCCGCACCATATCGCGAAACGCCAGGTCCGCAGCCGTGTAAGTCAAATCCATGCTGTCTCCTTATGTGCCAAAAAGCACGATCGTTCACAACGATTGTACTCCCATGTCTCTTTTCATAGGGCGACAGAATCCGGGATTTTGTTCACTCTCAGGAAAGCTTTTTATCAAGCCACAAAAGTGGCCTGTCCGGATTGCAAAAGTGGCCGGACCAATCTAGAATGGTCTGACCAAATAAACGTTTAACAATAACGAGACGAAAACCCGTGACCTCCCCAACCGCCCTGCTCGCGGCAGTCGCCGCCGCCCTGCTCGCCCTTCCCGCCCACGCCGAAGGCCCTTACCGCAATCCGGACAACAAAAGCGTCTACGACGCTGGCGAAGGCACTTACACCGTGCCCTACAAAAAGCCGACCGTGGCTGAGATCACCGCTTCGCTCGACCGCATCCGCGGCTACATGGAAGTCACCACGCCGACCAGGGTGGTCCACAAGGACAGCGGCGTGCAGATCACCGATTTCAGCAAGCCGGTGGCCGACGCCATCGTCGAGCCGAGCAGCGCCGAGTGGGGCATCCAGGTCTACGAAATGGGCGTGGTGCATGCCGGCCTGATGAAAGCCGCCGCCGTCACCGGCGACAAGAAGTACACCGCCATGATCGAGCGCCACTTCCAGTTCATGCACGACAAGCTGCCCTACTTCAAGGCCCAGGAAGAACAGTTCCACCTCAAGCGCGCCAACAGCTTCGCCCGCTTTATCGAGCCGCGCTCGCTGGACGATGCCGGTTCCATGTGCGCCGCCCTGATCCGCGCCCGCTTCGCCAAAATCGGCCCGGACATGAGCCAGTTCATCGACGTGTGCAGCAACTGGGTCACCAAAAAACAATTCCGCCTGAAAGACGGCACGCTGGCGCGCGAGCGTCCGCAAGCGGTGTCGCTGTGGGCCGACGATATGTACATGGGCATGATGCCGCTGGGCGAAATCGGCCACCTGACCGGCAAGCGCGAGTACTACGACGACGCCGTCAAGAACGTGCTGCAAATGACCGGCTACCTGTTCAATCCGCAAAACGGCCTGTACACCCACGGCTGGAACGCCAACAATCCGGACGCGCCGCGCTTCTACTGGGCGCGCGCCAACGGCTGGGCGGCGCTGACCATGAGCGACCTGCTGGACGTGCTGCCGAAAAACCATCCCGGCTATCCGAAAGTGCTGGCGCAGCTGCGCCTGTCCCTGCGCGGCATCGCCGAACAGCAGTCGGGCGAGGGCCTGTGGCACCAGATGATCGACCGCCACGATTCCTATCTTGAAACCTCGGCCAGCGCCATGTTCACCTACGTGATCGCGCACGCCATCAACGAAGGCTGGATCAGCCCGGCAACCTACGGCTCGATCGCGCAAGCCGGCTGGGTCGGCCTGCAAACCCGCATCAACGCGCGCGGCCAGGTGGAAGGCACTTGCGTCGGCACCACCTTCGCCAGCGACCACATCTACTACTACAACCGCCCGACCAGCGTCGACGCGCTGCACGGCTACGGCCCGGCGCTGCTGGCCGGCGCCGAAATGATCAAGCTGCTCAACAATCCGAAGATCGACATCCAGGTCAAGCTGCGCACCTACCACTACGTGCCGAAAGATGCCGGCGCCACCAACTACAGTCATGAATAAGAGGACCGCCATGCGTACTTATCTGTTACCGATCGCCGCCCTGCTGGCCGGCGGCGCGCTGCACGCGGCCGAGCTGGCGCGCATCACCGTGACCAACGATCTCGATCAGGCGCGGCCGTCGGAAACCATCGCCATTCCGTGGAGCGAGATCAACCGCGCGCTGCCGGGCGCGCTGATCCAGAAAATCGCGGTCAAGGACAGCAAGGGCAATCTGCTGCCCTACCAGGTCAGCAATGTGAAGCCGCGGGCCAAGGACCCGCAGGGCATCGGCGTCGCCTACGGCGAGCTGTACTTCCAGCACAGCTTTGCCGCCGGCGAAAAACAGGCCAGCTTCACGGTCGAGAAAACCGAGACGGTGACCCAGCCATTCGCCGCCAAGACCTTCGCCCGCTACGTGCCGGAACGCCTGGATGACTTCGCGTGGGAAAACGACCACGTCGGCCACCGCACCTACGGCCCGGCGCTGGGCGCACCGGACACGGCGGGCGTGGGCAAGGAAGTGCTGGTCACGAGCGGGCTGGACATCTGGTTCAAGCGCGTGAACTATCCAATCGTCGACCGCTGGTACAACAAGGGGCACGACCATTATCACCACGACGAAGGTGAAGGCATGGACATGTACAACGTCGGCAAATCGCGCGGCGCCGGCGGCACCGGCGTGTGGGACGGCAAGCAACTGTACGTGGGCCGCAACTACGCCGCGTGGAAAGTGCTGGCCAACGGTCCGATCCGCAGCGTGTTCGAGCTGAGCTACGACAGCTGGGATGCGGCCGGCGCCAAGGTCAGCGAAGTCAAGCGCTTCACCGTCGATGCCGGCCAGGACTTCGACACCATGGACAGCACCTTCACCTTCAGCGGCCCGTCGCAGCTGACGGTGGCGGTAGGCCTGAACAAAAAGCCGGCCGACAAGAACCAGAATGAAAAAATCGCCGTCGGCCGCGACGGCGTGGCGCTGACGCAATGGGTAACGCAAGACACCAAAGGCGCGTTCGGCATCGCCATCGTACTGCCAACCGCCACCGGCACGGCGGAAGATCCGCTGAACGAGCTGATCCTCGCACCGGTGGAATCCGGCAAACCGCTGCGCTACTACATCGGCGCGGCCTGGGACCGTGCCGGCCACGTGAAGACGGCGGCCGAGTGGCAGGAGAAAGTCAAACTCCAGGCCGCCCGCGCCGCCCACCCGCTGAAAGCCACCGTCGCGCCCTAACCCCAACCGGGGTCAGTTCTTGCATTCATACATGAGCTCGTGTGCGATTGCAAGAACTGACCCCGGGTTATTGCATGAGCTCGTGTTCGATTGCAAGAACTGACCCCGGGTTATTGCATGGTGTAGGTTTGCTGGGCGGTGTCGACCGCGTAGTTGTTGGCGCTGTCCCAGTAGGTGTAGTTGTAGCGCACCACGTCGCCCGCTTTCAGGCCGCTCGCGGTGTGGCTGTTGATGCCACCCGCCTGCGTCATCCGCACGTTCAGTTGGCCGCCGTTGTTGACGGTGTAGTGCACGTCCGCCCAGCCCGATGTGTTGATGGTGAACTTGAGCATCGTTGCGCTGGTCTGGGTGGCGGCCGGCGCCGGCGTTGGGGTCGGAACAGGTGTCGGTGTCGGCGTAGGCGTTGGAGTGGGCGTAGGAGTCGGGGTGGGCGCCACGCCGCTATCCCAGATCACGTCGTCCACCGACATCTGGAACGCCGACTGCGGCAAGGCCGCGCCATCGCTGGCGATCTGGAACAGGTCCAGCATCGATTGCAGCGCCACTTTCGGCCCGGCCAGGTCGGCGATCGGAATGGTGGCCGTGCCCCAGTCGCCATTGCGCACCAGCCCGTAGGCGGTGGCGTTGGCCGGGAATTTCACCGCGTTCTGGTTGGTGTAGGTATCCTGGATGCCCACCGTGAAGGCGACATTGGCCGGGATCTTGATCTTCAACTTCAGATTGCCATTGCGGAAGCCGCTCATGTCGCGCGCCTGGCGCGATTGCACACTGCCGCCAAACCATGAGCCCGGCGTGTTGAAACTCCACGACAGCGCATTCGCCCCCTCATACGGCGCGATGTTCCCGGCCGAGGTGGACGCCGTATTCCACACGAACACGTCCGAGGTGTTGCCCGCCTCCAGCTTGTTGTTGACCACGGTGTTATCGGTGTACACGCCGAACTTGCCCACCTCCGCCGGCGTCTGGTTGCCCAGCTTGACCGCGCCTTTGCCGTCCAGCTGATACACCCGTACATAGTCAACATACATGGTGCCCGGCAGCGGCGCCGTCACCTGCGCCGGCGTGGCCGCGTCGGTGAAGTTGCCGCCCACCGCCAGGTTGAACAACAGGTAGAACGGCGCTTGCAGCGCGGACGAATTCACCGGCAGCGGGCTGTTGTACAAGTCGTACTCCAGTCCCTTGTCGATCACCGTGAAGCGCATCTGCGACTCGGTCCAGTAGAAGCGGTAAATCACAAAGCGGTTGGCCAGCGATTGCGATGGCACGTACCAGTTCTTGGTCTGCCACGCGGTCGAGGCGGCGCAGCTTTCATTGCCCGGCACGCAGGCCGCCTGCTGCCAGGTGATGACGTTGGCGCCGACAAAGTTGTCGATGCCCGGGGCCGGCGTGCCGGCCGCCGCGCGGCCGCCGGCCTTGTGCCCCATTTCCATGATGTCGATCTCGCCCTTGCGCGGCCAGGTCTGCGGGCTCACGCCCAGCATCCACGCCGCCGGCCACAAGCCGGTGCCGAGTGCCGGCGTGGCCATGCGGATTTCCACCATGCCGTACTGCACCTGCACCTTGTTGAAGGAATCGATTTTGCCGGAGGTGAAGACGTTGCCGCCGACCGTCTGGCTGCGCGCCTGGATCGCCAACGCCCGCGTGCCCGATTCGAACGGCACGTTGACGATGGACAGGTTGGCGGGGCTGTAGTACTCCAGCTCCTGATTGCCATAGCCGCACAGATTGATCTGGCAGCCATTGCCGTCGTAGGTGGTCCACAAGCTGGTGTTGAGCGCCGTGCCGTTGAACTCTTCCGACCACAGCAAGGCGCCGATGACGGGACTGGTGACGCTGGCCGTCGCCGGCATGCCATACGCCAGCATCAGGCTGGCGGCGACGGTGGACAAAACGAACCCTGGGTTTTTCATTATGTCTCCTTATCCACACTCCGAAACAGATTGGAAACGATTCCAATCGCGTCAACAAAATATATTCCGATAAATATTTTTTGTCAACGCCGACACGCAAGCGTGCACAACTTGCTGTATTAAATAGACAGTCGGCCAACTATTCCGTATGCTTCTAGACGTAATTCCATTGCCACAGGGCATGGAGCATTTATATGGTTACTTGTGCGCGATTTACTCTTACCTGTTGCTAGGGCCGCAGCCCTCGCCCTGGCGCCGCTGCTTGCCCACGCCGCGGCCACGCCCTGGCAGAAGCTTGCGCCCACCATGTTCGAGCATCTGGCGCCGGCCGAGCGCGGTTTCCCCAACCCGATCACGATGAGCATCGCCCAGGATGGCGACGGCTTCATCTGGTTTGCCACCCAGGCCGGCCTCGGCCGCTGGGATGGCTACCGCATGCGCAATTTCTTCTTCAAGGCCGACGACCCGCACACCCTGCCGGGCGACTTCGTGCAGACCCTGCACGTCGACCGCCAGGGGCGGCTGTGGCTGGGCACCACCACCGGCGGCGTGGCCATGTACGACAAGCGCGGCGAGCGCTTCGTGCGCTACCCGGCCGGCCCGCAGGGCCTGAGCAGCCCGGCCATCACCGCGCTGGCCAGCGACCCGCGCGGCGGCATCTGGGTCGGCACCGCGGCCGGCCTCGATTACATCGACACCGACGGCGCCATCCGCCACTACCCGCGCGAAGCCAGCGCCGCCGGCGGCCCGCGCAGCAACCAGATCCGCGCGCTGGCGGTCGATCCGGCCGGCGACCTGTGGATCGGCTCCGCCGCCGGCCTGACGCGCCGCGACAGCGGCAACGGCAAGTTTGAGGACCTGCCGCTGACCAACGCCCCGGCCGACGCCGTGCTGTCGCTGGCCGCCACCGGCAGCGGCGAGGTGGTGTTCGGCACCCTCAAGAGCGGCGTCGGCGTGGCGCGCGCCGGCGACGCCGCCCGCCTGCTGACGCTGGCGCAGGTGAAGGATGCCGGCAGCGCCATGGTGCTGTCGCTGAGCGAGGCCAAGCCCGGCCTGTGGTGGGCGGCCACCTACGGCGGCGGCGTGATCGAATTCGACCTCAACGGCAACGGCCGCCGCATCGTGCACCGGCCAGCCACCGCCATCAGCCTGGGCCATGACCGCACCGCCGCCGTGCTGCGCGACCGCAGCGGCCTGGTGTGGGTGGCCAACGAGCGCGGCGTCGACATCCACAACCCGGCCAACGACACCGTGGCCACCATCCTGGACGGCGCCGGCCTGCCGGAAATTTCCGCCTTCGCCTTCCTGACCGACGCCGGCCAGCGCCTGTGGGTGGCGCTGGGCGACCAGGGCATCGACCTGATCGGTCCGGACGGCACCCGCAGCGCCGGCCTGCGCCCCGATCCCGCCCGCCCTGAAACCGCCCTGCCCAACCGCCTGATCCTCGGCATGGCCGAGGCCGAACCGCAGGAGGCCTGGATCGCCACCGCGCTCGGCCTGTATCACACCAGCGGCAAGGGCACGCGGGTGCGGCGCGTGCCGCTGCCGCAGGCCGATCCGTATCCGCGCATCGGCAGCATCGTGCGCCAGGGCGAGCTGCTGTGGCTGGGCGTGCCGGGCGGCCTGCTGCGCTACGACTTGCGCAGCCGCGGCGCCCAGCTGTACGGCCAGGGCCCGGCCGCCAGCGGCGGCCTGAGCGACAGCCGCATCACCACCATGCGCGCCGCGCCGGACGGCACGCTGTGGGTCGGCACCCGCAACGGCTTGAACCATTTCGATCCGGCCACCGGCAAGGCCGAGCAAATCCTGCCCGACGTCGTGCCCAACCAGTCGCTGCCGCACAGCGTGATCACCTCGCTGGCCTTCGACCAGCAAGGACGGCTGTGGATCGGCAGCAATGGCGCCGGCATCAGCATCCTGGCCGGAGAAAACCAGGACGGCTCGCGCCGCTTCCTGCGCCTCGGCATGGCCGATGGCCTGCCCAGCCTGACCGTCGCCGCGCTCCAGCCGGACAGCGCGGGCCGCATGTGGCTGTCGTCCACCGACGGCTTGGCCACGGTCGACACCAACACGCTCAAGGCGCACATCCTGGACCGCGCCGCCGGGCTGGTGTTCCAGCCCTACATCGTCGGCGCGGCCGGCCGCACGGCGCAGGACGACTTGGTGTTCGGCACCTCGGGCGGCTATGTGGTGGTGCGGCCGGAATTGCCGCATCCGTGGCGCTACCAGCCACCGCTGGTGGTCAGCTCGGTGCGGCTCGATCGTCAGATGGTGGCGGCCGCGCCGCTGCTGGCGCCTGACGCGCACGCGCTGGAGATCCCGCCCGGCACGCGCAAGGTGGAAGTGGAAGTCGCCGCGCTGGACTACTCGGCCAGTCACCGCAACCGCTACGCCTTCCGCCTGGAAGGCTACGACAAGGACTGGGTGGAGGCCGACGCCAGCCACCGCGCCGCCACCTACGCCAACGTGCCGCCCGGTCGCTATCGGTTGGCCATGCGCGGCAGCAACCGCGACGGCACCTGGAGTCCGCATGAACTGAGCATGGAGCTGCATTTCCTGCCGGCCTGGTATCAGACCTGGTGGGCGCGCTTGGGCGCGGTGCTGGCGGTGCTGGTTTCCGGCTGGGGCGCCTATCGCTGGCGCGTGCGCAACCTGCAACAGGAGGTCTATTCGCGCACGCTGCACCTGGAGCGCGTGCACGCCATCGTCAAGTCGATCAACGATGAGCTGGATTTCGACGCCCTGCTGCATACCATTCTGCGCGAATCGAGCGCCATCGGCGAAGTGGGCGTGGCCTATGCGCTGATCTGCGAGGCGCCCGGCGGCCCGCTGGCCATCCGCGCCAGTTGGGGCCACGACGCCCTGCCCTCGGCGCGCGCCGGCATGTCGCTGGCGGCGGCGCAGGCCCAGTTTGTCGACGCGGCCAAGGTGATCGCGCCGGACATGTTCCTCAAGCAGAGCACCATGCTGGCGGTGCAGATCCGCGCCGAGCAGCAGGTGCAGGGTTATCTCGTGTTCAAGCAAAGCACGCCGTTCGCGCGCAAGGATATCGAGATGTTCATGGCGCTGAAGGAACCGTTCGTCTCGGCTTTCCAGAAGGCCAGCGCCATCAGCGCCATCCAGCGCGCGCGCGCCGATGCCGAGGCCTCCACCCGCGCCAAGAGCGAATTCCTGGCCAATATCAGCCACGAGATCCGCACGCCGATGAATGCGATTCTCGGCTTCGCCGGCCTCGGCACGCATCTGGACCTGCCGGCCAAGCCGCACGATTACTTCACCAAGATCGGCCGCGCCGGCCAGAACCTGCTCAACATCATCGACGACGTGCTGGACTTCGCCAAGATCGAATCCGGCAAGCTGGAACTGGAGTCGGTGCCGTTCGACCTGTCCGAAACGCTGGTGCAGATCGCCGACCTGTTCTCGTGGCGCGCGGCCGAAAAAGGCCTGGAGCTGCTGGCCTGGGCCAAGCCGGACGTGCCGCTGCGGCTGGTGGGCGATCCGCTGCGCCTGAACCAGGTACTGGTCAACCTGGTCGGCAACGCCCTCAAGTTCACCGCGCGCGGCCATATCAGCCTGTGCGTGGAGCTGGCGGCGCCACTCGAAAACGGCGTGCCGGTGCGGCTGCGCTTCAACGTGGAGGACACCGGCGTCGGCATCAGCGCCGAGCAGCAGGAGCGCCTGTTCCGCGCCTTCTCGCAGGCCGATACCAGCACCACCCGCCTGTACGGCGGCACGGGGCTGGGACTGGCGATCTCGCAGCAACTGGTGCAGGCTATGGGCGGCCAGATCGTCATCGACAGCCGTCCCGATCACGGCAGCCGCTTCCACTTCGAACTGGCGCTGCAATGCCAGCAGGACGCCGCGCCAACGCTGGCGCCTTCCGCCGCCGCCGGCAAGCGCGTGCTGGTGGTGGCCGCCAACGCCAGCATGCGCGACATGCTGGAACAACAGCTGCACAGCGAAGCCTATCTGGTCAGCACGGTCAACAGCGGCGCCGCGGCGCTGGATTACCTGTCGCGCGACGCGGCCGATCTGGTGCTGCTGGACTGGGACCTGCCGCACCTGAACGGCGGCGCCACGGCGCAGCGCATGCGCGCCGCCCACGCCGCCTTGCCGATGGTGTTGATGATGACCGAGTTCTCGCGCGAAGCGGCCGAGCTGGCGTCGGCCCAGGCGGGCGTCAGCGCGCTGCTGGTCAAGCCGGTGCACGCGGCGCAGTTGCGCCAGGCGGTGCTGGTCGGCTTGGGCCTGGCGCTGCCGGTGCGGCCGGATTTGTCGGCCTCGCCCAAGCTGTCGGAAATGGCGCAGCGCATCGCCGGCGCGCGCGTGCTGGTGGTGGACGACAACGTCATCAACCAGCAGGTGGCGCGGGAGGTGCTGCTGGGCGCCGGCGTGCAGGTGGAGCTGGCCGGCAGCGGCATCGAAGCCATGCACCTGGTGGACCAAGGCCAGTACGACGCGGTGCTGATGGACATCCAGATGCCCGGCATGGATGGCTACGAGACCACGGCCCGCATCCGCGCCCGGCCCGAACATGCGCAACTGCCGCTGATCGCCATGACGGCGCACGCCGTGGCCGGCTTCCGCGAGAGCAGCCTGGGCATGGGCATGAACGATTACGTCACCAAGCCGATCGATCCGGAACGTTTGTTCACGGTGCTGGCGACGCAGATCCGGCGCGCGCCCGAACGCAGCGCGGCGATGCCACCGCCGCCGGCCGGCGCGCACGCGGGGCCCGCGACAATGACCGCGGCCGGCATGGACAGCGCCGCCGCGCTGTCGCGGCTGGGCGGCAACCGCAAGCTGCTGGCGGTGCTGCTGGAGCGTTTCGTGCAGGATTTCGAGGCCACGCCGGAGCAGTTGCGCGCGGCGCTGGCGCACGGCGCCTACGAGCAGGCGGCGCTGCTGGTGCACAAGGTGCGCGGCGCGGCCGGCAATCTGTCGATGCCGGAGCTGCACCGCAGCGCCGGCGAACTGGAACAAGTACTGCTGTCGCCGCAGCGCGAGCAGCATCAGGCCGCGCTGGCGGCGTTTGCCGCCGCGCTGGAACAGGTGATGGAAGGCGTGGCCGGTCAGATCGCGTCGGTCTCGCCGTAGCGCAGTTCGACCATGGTGCGCGGGCCGTTGGCCGCCGGGCCGCAACCGCATACCGCCACCACCGCATGGCGCAGGTGATCGAGGTTCAGCATCCGCTCGATATCGACATCATTGATGGCGGCCGTCACAAAGGCCGGCATGCCCGCTTCCGTCGCCAGCAGGTAGAAGGTCTGCGACAGATGGCCGGCATCCAGCGCCAGCGCGCGGTAGGCCTTCTGGTGATTGCGGTACTTCCAGAAGCTGCGCTCCATGCGCCCCACCATCAGCACCTGCAAGGGCGCATCGGCCAGCCAGTGCTGGTCGGCCAGCACCTGTTTGGCCAGCGCCGCCGCGGCCACGCTGTCGAGCGCGCGCAACGGCCGCAGCTCATGCTCGATCGGATGATAGTGGTACAGGCCGGGCGCCACGCCATCCACACGCTGCGCCAGCACGAAGGCTTCCACCGGATGCAGGCCGCCGCCCGATGGGCTGGTCTTTTTTAGCACCGAGCTATGCGGACCGATGGTGCGCACCTCCTGTGCGCCGAAGGTCCGATGCAGCAGGCGCGCCGCCACCTCCAGCGGCACGCCGGCCTGCACATCGAAATTGCGGCCGGTGTAACGGTGCAGCAGTTGCTCATCCAGATGGCCGCCCGGCGCCGCCGGCAGCTTGAGCGCGCCCTGCGCCGGCAGATCGAACGTCGGTGGCGGCGGTTCGCCAAACTGGTCGAGCAAGGCCTGGAAGCTGGGCGCCTCCATGCCGTTCTCGCTGGTGACTTCCCGCCAGCGGCCGAAGGTATGCGCCAGCGCCGACAACGGCCGCCAGTGGGTGGCGCGCAAAGTCTCGTCGCGTTCGCGGGTGGTGGCGTATTGCGGCGTATCGCCGATCAGCAAACCCAGCGCCAGCAAGCGCGCCACGCAGTCCTCGCCGTGACGCTGCTCGCAGGCGGCGCGCTCGTTCCACACGGTCTGGCTGATGGCGCCCAACGCCGCCAGCTCGCCGCCGTCGATCGTCAGCTCCTGATCCAGATGTGGCGCCAGCGCCACCCAGTGGCTGTCGGCCGCCAGGCCGCTGCCGCCGGCCAGCACGGCCCGCCAGTCGATGGACAATTGTTCGCGTGATTCGATGTACAGCACTGCGCAGCGGCGGATCTTCATGGCGTTCCATTTCAGGCTCAGGGAAGTGCTGAGTCTAGCCTATGCCCATGCCCGCTGGCAACGATCAGGCTTGGCAAATGCGGAGCTTTGCCGTAGCATGACTCGCGCATGGAGACATGCCATTCATTATTCCAACCGAGGGACATACTATATGAAAAATTCCAGCGAACTCAGCGCCATCCTCGATAAACTCGCGCACGATCACGACTTCCGCGAACACCTGCTGACCGACCCGGTCGCCGCACTGGCAGGCGTGGGCGTGACCCTGCATCCGGACGAGGTGCCTGCGCAGCGCAGCCTGCCATCGCAAGCCGCCATCGCCGCCGACAAGGAGCAACTGGTCAGCCACCTGGAAAGCACGGCTTCCATGTGGCCTTTCCTGCTGTCCGGCGCCGTCCTGCCAAGCTGAGTTCCCGCCCCGCTAGTCGATCGTGACCGCCAGCTCGCGGTTGCGATTGGCGGCATTGCCGGCATAGTCCTGCGCCGTGATGCGCAGGATGTAATTGCCCGGCCCCAGTTCCCCCACCTTCCACGCCCCCGGCGTCAGCCTGCCGTTGATCAGCTTGTTGTTGATGGCGTAGGCAAAGCGCGTCTCCGTTGCGCCATGCACCGTGATGCCGCTGTTGGCCGCATACACCAGCTTGACCGCGTCACGGTTGCGCGGCAGACGGTCGTACTGCTGCGTGATGATGGGTTCGGTCATGCCGGGTATGGTGTCGCCATCCTGGTTCAGCAGCTGGTAGCCGAGCTTGTAGACGCCCAGGCGGCGGCGCTTCTGGTTGCCGTTGATCTGGTCGCTGGCGTCGACCACGATCTGCGCCTCCCCCAGGCTGCGCGGAATCAGCAGACGGCCGTCACGCTTTTCGGTCAGCGGCTTGCCCTTGGCGTCCAGCACGCTGATGCTGTTGATTTCGGGCGCGATGGTGTCCTCCAGATCGATGAACGGCAGCAGCAGCGGATTGAGCGGACCGCCGTTCGGCTTGTAGTCGAGGTGGACGTGCGCCATGCGGTTGATGGTGCCCAGCGTTTCCCCGGCCGCGAAGCGCGTGCCGCGCTTGACGCGCACCGCCGTCGCCGCGCCCTTTTCATTGCGGCTGACCAGGAAGCGCGGATCCAGCGGCTTGTCTTTCGCGTCGCGGCCGACGCGCATGTGCACGTACTGCATGCCGGCCAGCGCCAGCCCTTCCGACAATTCGCCATAACCCCAGCTGGCGCGCGGATCGGTGATCTTGCCGGCCGTGACCACCTGCACCGGCGTGCCGATGGCGGCCTGCACATCGAGCCCGGTGTGGAAATGATCGCGGCTCTCGCCATCGAAATTGCCGCGCACCTCGCCCATCAGGCCGACCACTTCGTGCGGCTTGTTCTGCGGCTTGACCGGCCACTGGATAGTGGCGCTGTGCGACGGCAGGCCCGGCGGCGGCACGTCGGCTTGCGGCTCCTCGTCCGCGCTCACCACGTCG
The DNA here is from genome assembly GCF_009720825.1 of Duganella radicis. Classification (GTDB taxonomy): domain Bacteria; phylum Pseudomonadota; class Gammaproteobacteria; order Burkholderiales; family Burkholderiaceae_D; genus Rugamonas; species Rugamonas radicis. Next base: position 29,960 of record NZ_WNKY01000024.1, read on the forward strand.
ATGCGGTGCAGGCGGAAGGTGGCGCCGTCGGTCACGAACAGCGAACCATCCCTGGCCAGCGCGATGCCGCGTGGCGAGTACAGGCGCACCGCGCCGTCGGCGCCGGTGGCCGCCTCGGCCGGATGATCGATATCGCGCAAGGCCACCACCTCGCCGGCCGGCGTGATCTGCGCCACCCGGCCGTGCCCGCTGCTGGCGAGGTAAAGGAAGCCGTCGCCGGTCAGGGCCAGGCCGACTGGCGAACGCAGCAGCGAATCGCGGTCGTCCTCCTTCGCGACGGCGATGGTGCTGACCGTGCCATCCCGGGCCAGCTTGCGGATGGCGTGATTGGCCGTGTCGGCAATGTACAGATCGCCGCTGGCGCTGATGGCCAGGCCGGTCGGTGTGTCGAACAGGGCTTGCGCCGCCGCGCCGTCCGCCTTGCCGGCACGCTTGCCGCCGGCGATGGTGGTCACCGTGCCATCCGGCGCGATGCGGCGGATGCGGTCGTTATAAGTGTCGGCCACGTAGACGTTGCCGTCGGCATCGACCGCCACGCCGAGCGGACCGTTGAACTGGGCGCCGGCGCCCTTGCCATCCTTGTCGCCGGCCATGCCATCGCCAGCCAGCGTCGACACCGTGCCATCGGGCGTCACCTTGCGGATGGCGTTGTTGCCGGTATCGGCCACGTACAGATTGCCGGCGCCGTCAATCGCCAGGCCAGACGGGGTATTGAATGCGGCCGCGCCGCCCTTGCCTTCGGCATAGCCCTCGGCGCCGCCAGCCAGCAGCGTGCTGACGCCGGCCAGGTCGATCTTGCGAATGCTGTTGTTGTCGCCGCCGTCGGCGACGTAGAGATTGCCTTCCTGGTCCAGCACCACGCCAAAAGGATCGGCAAAGCGCGTGCGGCGGCCGTTGCCATTGCTGGCGCCGGGCAGGCCATCGCCGGCCACGGTGGTCACGCGCGCGTGCCAGCCGGTCGGCGTGCCGGCCGCCCTGGGCCGCGCCACCGGGCTGGCTGCTTCATGTTGGGACGGTTTGTGCAGCACCAGATAGGCGACGCCGCCGCCGACCGCCGCGCCACCCAGCGCCAGCGCCAGCGCCAGCAATGCGAGTTTGAATTGAGCAGGAGACACTTATCTGAACCTAAACGTTGATATATAGAAAGCTTACCCGATCTCGGGCCCGTTCAGGCAAAAAAAAGGCCCGCTCTGGGAGCGGGCCGAAGTCTATTTCCTTGGAGGAGATAGAGGAGACAAACGAAGTATGCTGCGTCACAGCATATAAATCCAATTTATCTTTCCAATGCCAGACATTCACACGAGGAATGTCTGGCGAATTTTGCCTGGTTATTTGCTGTCGGCGGCGTAGGGCAGCACGCGGGAGGCCATGCGGGTGTCGGTTTTCAGCACGCTGACCTCGTCCGACAGGATGTGCACCGCTTCGTTCAGCAGCACATCCTTGGCGGCCTTGGCGGCCTTTTCCGCTTCCAGCTCGGCCGCCAGCGAACGCTCGGCGCCCTGCAGGCCGTCGTCGCTGCGCAGCGCGCCTTTCACCCCCGCCACTTTCGGCGACGGCGCCGGCTTGCCGTTGGCCGGCTTAGCCGAGATCGCCTTGTTGAGGGCGTCTCTCGGGTCCGGCACCAGGATGGGATCGTCCGCGCCCGGCGTGTTCGACAGCAGGCGCGCCTCGCGCAGCTTGGCGCGCGCCTCCTGCTGGTCGCGCTCCTTGCGGCGCGCGGCTTCGTTCAGCGAGATCGAGTTTTCCTTGCGCTGCTTCTTCACCAGCGCGATGTCCTCGGCCAGGTACTGGAAGTCCTTGTCCTTGGCCACGCGGGCATCGTGCTTCTTATCCAGCAGCGGCACGATTTCCTTCATGTCGCCGGTCGGGATGTAGATGGCCGGCTTGATCTGGGTCCACGGCAAGGCGTTCTCGTAGCTCGATTCGCCAAAGGTGTCGGAATCGCCCATGGTCGGCAGCTTGATGTCCGGCGTCACGCCGCGCAGCTGGGTGGTGCCGCCATTGATGCGGAAGAATTGCGCGATGGTGAACTTCAGCTCGCCATAGTGCACCTTGTCGTTCTGGGCAAAGCGGTCCAGTCCGAACAGGGTTTGCACCGTGCCCTTGCCGAAGCTCGGCTCGCCGATGATGAGACCACGGCCGTAATCCTGGATCGCGGCGGCAAAGATTTCCGAGGCCGAGGCCGAACCACGGTTGATCAGCACGCCCATCGGACCGTCCCAGGCCATGCCCGGATTGGTGTCGCTCTCGACCTCGACCTTGTTGTCGCCGTTGCGCTGCATGACCACCGGGCCCTTGTCGATGAACAGGCCGGTCAGTTCCACCGCCTCGGTCAGCGAGCCGCCGCCGTTGTTGCGCAGGTCGATCAGCACGTTGTCGACCTTGTCCTTTTTCAGCTCGGCCAGCAGGCGCGCGACGTCGCGCGTGGCCGACTTGAAGTCCTTGTCGCCCTTGCGGCGCGCTTCGAAGTCCATGTAGAAGGTCGGCAGCGAAATCACGCCCACCCGGCGCTTGGCGGCGCCATCCTTGACTTCATAGATGGTTTTCTTGGCCGACTGCTCTTCCATGCTGATCTTTTGGCGCACCAGAGAGACGAACTGGTGCTTGGCATCGGCGCCGCCATCGGCCGGGATGATTTCCAGCTTGACGGTCGAGTCTTTCGGACCGCGGATCAGCGCCACCACGTCGTCCAGGCGCCAGCCCAGCACTTCGGTCATCGGCGTTTTCTCATCCTTGGCCACGCCGACGATCTTGTCGCCGACCTTGATCTTGCCGGACAGGCCGGCCGGGCTGCCGGTCACCACCTCGCGCACCACGGTGTAGTCGTCGCGCGATTGCAGCACGCAACCGATGCCCTCCAGCGACAGGCGCATGGCGATGTCGAAGTTTTCCGCCGCGCGCGGGCCGAGGTAGTTGGTATGCGGCTCGATCGACATGGCGTAGGCGTTCATGAAGATCTGGAACACATCCTCATTGGTCAGCTTGCGTGACGGGCTGAGGTAGCCCTCGTAACGCTTGTCCAGCGTCTCGCGGATGGCCTTGTCGTCCTTGCCGGCCAGCTTCAGGCGCAGCCACTCGTTCTTGACACGCTTGCGCCACAGGTCCTTGACCTCGGCGTCGCTCTTGGCCCACTCGGCCTTTTCGCGGTCGTACTGATAGCTTTCGTCGGAGGTGAATTCAAACTTGCCCTGCTTGACCAGTTCGCGCGCGTAGGCGATGCGCTCGTTGAAGCGCTGCTGGTACAGGTTGAAGATGGCAAACGGCACGCTCAGGTTTTCGCCATTGATGGCGTCGTCCAGGCGGGTGCGCACGATGGCGTATTGATCGATGTCGCCTTGGGTGAAGAACATTTTCTCCGCGTCCAGCGACTTGAAGTAGCGGTCGAAAATTTTCTCAGACATGGCGTCGTCCAGCGGCGCCGGTTTGTAGTGCAGCTTGCTCAGCACCCGCGAGGCCCACAGGGCCGCCTGGGTTTGGCCCGGCTGGGGCTTGAGCGCGGTGTCGGCCGTTTTTTCCGGCACGGCGGCGCCGGCCTGCACTGACAGGGCCGCCAGAACGGCCACCAACAGCATTTGCTTCTTCATCGGCTTACTCCGAAAGATAATGGGTTTGTTGCATGGATGCGTGCCGCTTCATTCTACAGGATAGCAGTCAGCGTACGGGGCTGGTATGCCGGAGTTTCACTGGCTAAGCTTAAGGATAGCTGAAATGAAACATGCCTTCACCCGCTTTTACCAGACAGAAATACTTCCTCTTTGTTTACAAGTCATTGTTTTATAAATAGAAATCTTTCGAGCAGTTCTTCAGTTTAGTTGCTTTGCAGCAAAAATCTGGTATCATTCTGGTCTCAGCTTCATTTGACGGCCTGCGCAACCCACCAGCGGCAGTGCCCACTTGCCTTTGCAGTGCTCCACCGTCTCCGGAGCACGCTCGATTAAGAGCGACCTCAACCGCAGTACCTTTTCTCTAAGAAGATCAATGAAAACAATATTCAATCCCCGTGACTGGGGTGTCGGTAGCAAAATTACCGTTTTTACTTTCGGCCTGATCAGTGTGATCCTGGCCATCCTGCTCACCCTGATTAACCTGAGCACCTCGTCGATGTTGAAAGAGCGCGCCAAGGCCAACGTGGCCAACACGCTCAACGGCATCAGCAATACCGTGGAGGTGTTCAACACCGCCATGATGAACGAGGCCTCCAGCTTCGCCCGCCTGTTTGCCTCGCAGTTCAGCGGCGGCCAGTTCACCCTGGACCCGGCCGCCACGGTCGACATCGGCGGCAAGCCGACGCCATCGCTCAAGTTTGCCGGCAAGACGCTGAACATGGACTTCGGCATCCCGGATAAATTCACCACCGAGACCGGCGTCATCGTCACCATCTTTGCCGCCAGCGGCGACGAGTTCGTGCGCGTGACCACCTCCCTGAAAAAGGAAAACGGCGAGCGCGCCGTGGGCACCCAGCTGGACCACGCCCACCCGAGCTATCCGCTGCTGCGCGCCGGCAGCAACTACATCGGCCTGGCCACCCTGTTCGGCAAGCAGTTCATCACGCAATACGATCCGATCAAGGATGACAGCGGCAAGGTGATCGGCGTGCTGTTCATCGGCCTCGACATCTCCAGAAACATGGCGATGCTGAAGGAGAAAATCAAGGCCATCAAGATCGGCGAGACCGGCTATGTCTATGTGCTGAACGCGGCGGCCGGCAAGACCCAGGGCAATGCGCTGGTCCATCCTTCCCAGGAAGGCAACAGTCTGCTCGACAGCAAGAGCAGCGACGGCGTGCCCTTCGTCAAGGAGATGCTGGAGGCCAAATCGGGCAGCATGACCTATGACTGGGCCGACAAGGCCGGCGAGACGCCGCGCGAGAAGATGGTCGACTTCCACACCTTCAAGCCGTGGAACTGGCTGATCGCGGGCGGCACCTACACCGAGGAGATCACCCAGGAGGCCGGCCAGCTGCGCAACCGCTACGCCTTGCTGGGCCTGATCGCGCTGGTGCTGTTTGCCGGCGTGCTGTTCCTGCTGGTGCGCTCGGTGGTGTCGCGTCCGCTGGCACGCGCCACCGAGGCGGCCGACCGCATCGCCAAGGGCGACCTGGACGTGCACCTGCAAATCGATAACAAGGATGAGATCGGCCTGGTGCTGCGCTCGCTGAACAACATCAGCGACAACCTGTCCGGCGTAGTCGGCCAGGTGCGCGCGGGCGCCGAGCAGATCACCACCGCCTCCAGCGAAATCGCCCAGGGCAATCTGGACCTGTCGGGCCGCACCGAGGAACAGGCCTCCAGCCTGGAGGAAACCGCCGCCTCGATGGAGGAGCTGAGCACCGCCGTGACGCAGAACGCCGAGAACGCCTCGCAAGCCAACCAGATGGCGCTGGCGGCATCCGGCATCGCCGCCAAGGGTGGCGAGGTGGTGGCGCAGGTGGTCGATACCATGGGTTCGATCACCGCGTCCTCGCGCAAGATTGCCGACATTATTTCCGTGATTGACGGCATCGCGTTCCAGACCAACATCCTGGCGCTGAATGCGGCGGTGGAAGCGGCGCGCGCTGGCGAACAGGGCCGCGGCTTTGCGGTGGTGGCGTCGGAAGTGCGCAGCCTGGCGCAGCGTTCGGCCACGGCGGCCAAGGAGATCAAGGAACTGATCGACGATTCCGTCAGCAAGGTGGAAGTGGGCAGCAAGCAGGTGGAACAGGCCGGCACCACCATGCAGGAAGTGGTGGAAAGCGTGCGCCGCGTGACCGACATCATGGCCGAGATCAGCCACGCCAGCGAAGAGCAGCGCGCTGGCATCGGCCAGGTGCACGAAGCCATCACGCAGATGGACCAGGTGACGCAGCAGAACGCCGCGCTGGTGGAACAAGCCGCCGCTGCCGCGCAAGCGCTGCAAGACCAGGCGCATGAACTGGAAGACGTGGTGCGCATCTTCAAGCTGGGCAGCCAGCCGGCGCTGCGCCATGAACGCCGTCTGGCGCTGAAGTAATCTCGGCTGAAGCCAGCCATGGCCGCCCGGTGAAAACCGTGGCGGCTTTTTTTATCCCAACACCTGCTTGAGCGACTGCGCCTCCAGCAGCGCCTCACTCCAGGCATCCAATTCCGCCAGACTAGCCTTGGCCAATTTTTTGCGGGCGCTTTTCGAAAGCGGCCCAAAGCGCCGCTCAAGCAAACGCTCCAATACCGCGACCGCCCCTTCCTTGCGTCCTCTTTCCAGCCCTTGCTCCAGCCCTTGTTTCATACCGACTTCCATGCCATCTTCAAAAAACATCTGCTCCAGAGGGTTCCTTAATTCCATTTCTTGCTCCTTGTCCAATTGAAGAACAGCCAGCCAGTAACGTCTCTGATACGACCGTGGCAAAACCATCATCCAGTTAATCACCTTGAACAACACGATTATGCGCTTCCTGCTCCAGCGATGCAGGAACAGTTGCCTCGTTAAGTGCCGCTTCGAGATATAAAGTTCGTCCGAGTTGTGGCGAGCCTGTTGGGTACGCAAATGGGCCTCGGCGACCCAGGCAATCGGATTGTGCGAGGCCAACAAAGCGTCGCCGCCAATTCTTTGGCGCGGAAGCGCGGCCGTTTCGACCAATCGATTTCAGGGCTGATCTCTGGAAAAAAGAAAGCAACGAAATGACGGAAAGCATGCGTCAGGGCGGCTTTCCAGGGCAGGTCGTAGCGGGCGGACGGTGCGGTGGCAGGCATCAGCCCAGTCTACGGCCACACTACCCCCTCGCCGTATTGATGCGGTACAAGGGTTATAATTGCGGGATGCCTACTCTCTTCCAGCACCGGCGCCTGACCAGCCTGATCGTCTTCGTGACGATCCTGCTGAATTTGTGCGCGCCCGCGATTGGCAAGGCGGTGACGGTGCTGGCCGCCGATCCGCTGGTCCTGGATATTTGCAGCGCTTCGCCAGCCCCGGCGCCGGCCAAGCAGCCCGGCCACGCCATCAAGCATTGCGTGTTCTGCGCCCCCTACAGCGGCAGCGAGGCGCCGCCGCCTGCGCCGGCCGGCCTGCTATCCGTGCTGGAGGGCCACGACGATTACCCGCTGCCGCGGCACGACGTGCCGGCAGCGGCCAGCCCGCGCACGACCGCACAGCCGCGCGGCCCGCCCGCCGCCTGAGACGACACATCGCACCGCCGCGCCCCGCCCCGCTGCGTCGCGCGGCATCCGTAACATGCGTTTTACAGGACTCTCTATGCAACGTCGTATCTTCATGTCGTCGTTGGCCGCCTTGCCTTTGTTGGCGGGCGCGGCGCACGCCGCCGGTTTCAATTCCATCGACATCACCGGCGCCAGCATCGGCCCCGACTACCAGCTGTTCTACACCGACGGCAAACCCGCCTCGCTGCGCGACTTCAAGGGCAAATATGTGATGCTGTTCTTCGGCTTCACCCAGTGCCCGGACGTCTGCCCCACCGCCCTCGCGCGCGCGGTGGAGATCAAGCGTCTGCTGGGCGCCGATGGCAACAAGGTGCAGGTGGTGTTCGTCACCGTCGATCCGGAGCGCGACACCGCCGCGCTGCTGACCGAATACACGCGCGCCTTCGATCCCGGCTTCGTGGCCGTGCGCGGCAACCAGGAACAAACCGCCAAGGCCGCCAAGGACTTCAAGATCTTTTATCGCAAGGTGCCGAGCGGCAGTTCCTACACCATGGACCACACCGCCCTCACCTACGTGTTCGACGCCAACGGCAAAATCCGCCTGGCGATGAAGCACGAACAAACCGCCCAGCAATGCGCCGACGATCTGCGCCAGCTGATGAACCCCAAAAAAGAAACCGGCTTCCTGAAAGGACTCTTCCAATGAAAAAATTACTCTCGCTCTTCCTGATGGCCGCGCTGCCGGCGCTGGCCCAGGTCACCGTCGGCGAACCGTGGGTGCGCGCCACCGTGGCCGCACAAAAAGCCACCGGCGCCTTCATGACGCTCACCTCCACCCAAAACGCCAAACTGGTCGGCGTCAGCTCGCCCGCCGCCGGCGTGGTGGAAGTCCACGAAATGAAAATGGAAAACGACATGATGAAAATGCGCCAGCTGCCAGCGCTGGATCTGCCGGCCGGCAAGCCAGTCAAGCTGGCCCCGGGCGGCTATCACCTGATGCTGCTGGACCTGAAGCAAGCACTGAAAGACGGCGACAAGATCCCGCTGACGCTGGAGATTGAAGACGCGCAAAAGGTGCGCAGCAAGGTGCAGGTCGAAGCCCCGGTCAGGCCGCTGAATTCCGCCGCGGCGCACTGAGCAGCGGCAGGCCCGGGGCCTGCCGCTGGGTTTCCGCGGCTTACATCCTCCAGCGCAGCGTCAAGCCAAACACGCGGTCATAGCGGCGGATATCGCGTGGATTGCTCGGTATGCCATGGTAGTCGTGGTAGGTCCGGTCAAGCAGGTTCTCGACGTCGAAGGTCACGCCCATGTTCTCGTTGATCCGGTACGACACCGACGCGTCGGCGGTCTCGATCGGATCGACGATCAGGTCGAAGCCCAGCGCGCGGTAGTTGTACGCATCCACGAACTTGCCGCGGTAGTTGTAGGCCAGGCGGCCGGACCACGGGCCACGCTCATACAGGGCGACGATGTTGTACGCATTCTTCGACATGCCCACGAACGGGTTGCGCTTGCCCTCATCCTCCAGGTAGCCCTTCATATAGGTGTAGTTCAGCTCCGTGCCGAAGCCGCTCAGCCAGCCCGGCAGGAAGTCATAGAACTGGCGGTAGGCCAGCTCGACGCCTTTCAGCTCACCGTCGTTGACGTTACGCGGACGCGTCATGCGAACCTGTTTGCCATCGATGGTTTCCATCGCCAGCTTGTTGATCACATAGTTCTCGAACTTGTGCTTGAAGGCCGTGGCGGTGATGCTGCCGGTCGGCGCGAAGTACCACTCCAGCGAGGCGTCGTAGTTCTTGCCGACGATGGGTTTCAGGTCCGGATTGCCACCGTTGCCGTCGTAGACGCCCAGGGTGTCGGGTGCCGAGCTGACGAATTGGCCCGGATTGAATGCGCCGAAATCGGGCCGCTGGATGGCCTTGCCGGCATTGAAGCGGGCGATCCAGTCCTTGCTCAACAGCGCCTTCATGGTCAGGTTCGGCAGCACGTCGGTGTCGGAGCTCTTGCGGTTGGCCGCGACCGGCGTGTTGTTCACGTTGCTGAAGCCATTCACATCCAGCTCGGTGCGCACCAGGCGCACGCCGGCCGTGCCTTCGACCGGGATGGCGCCTGCCTGGAAGCCGAAGCGGGTCTTGCCGTAGAAGGCGCGGGTGTCCTCCTGGTTGTTGTACAGCGAGAACGGGTCCGGATCGCTCTTGCCGCTGCGGCCATACAGCTTGCGGGTGGCGTCGAGATTGGCGTGCTGGTAGTCGGCGCACACCACCAGCCATTGGTTCATGCCGTAGTCGTTCGCCAGCGGCATGGAGGGACAGGCCATGCCCGGCACCGAACCGATGTCGGGCATGCCGAACCGCGGCCCCATGAAGCCATTGCTTTCGTGCATATACGACGAGGTGCGCTTCGCCACACGCACGCCGGCGCTGAACTCGCGGAAGAAGCTCTCGTCGCCGTTGTTATAAGTCGCGTCGGCGCGCCAGTCGTTCGAGGCGCCGCGCGAGGCTTGCCAGAGGTCGAGGAAGGCGCCCATCCGATAGTTCTTCGGGTCCATCATGTTATAGCCGGGATAGTCAAACCAGGCGCCGCCATTGACGTAGGTCTTGCCGGTGACCGCCGGCGGGTCGGCCAGCAGTTCCATGATCGGCAAGGACTGTTCCCAGTGGGTGTAGGTGCGGGCCAGCTCGGAGGTCACACGCAGCTCCGGGGTCACGTTCCAGCGCGCGCCGACGGCGCCCTGGTGGCCGGTCGAGTCGTCCTGCGGGGTCTGGTTGGAACTCAGTGTGAAGAAGTGGTAGTTGCCGGCCGGCCGGGTGGCGCTGATGGTGGCGATCTGATTAGTCCCCGGGAACAGCGTGTACGTCGGATTGGTGCGCAGCGCATTGCCCCAGTCGATGTCGCCGCTCGCCGTCCATGGCTGGGCCAGCCAGCCCTGGTGGCCGACGAAGAACTGGCGCTCGGCGTCGTGATCGATGCGGGTGGACCAGCCCTCGGCATACACTTCCACGTCGCGGTTGGGGCGCCATTGCACCGCCCAGTTGCCGGCCCAGCGATTGCGTATCCCGGTATAGTTGACGTGGCCCAGGTCATACGGGCCGGTGATGTTGGGGTCGCTGGTCACGGTCTTGTCCGGCGGCGAGTTCCAGGTCACCTCGTCGTGATAGGTGCCCTTTTGGAACGATAGCCCGGCCAGCACGCCGATCTCGCCGATGCCGGTTTTCCAGCGGTTCGACACCATGCCCGACAGTTGGGGATCGTCGGCCTTGGACTTGTCGCGGTGCTCGACGCGGCCATTGATGTTGGCGGTGAAGCCCTTGAAGTCAAACGGACGCGAGGTGCGCACGTCGATCACGCCGGCGGTGCCGCCCTCGACCATGTCGGCACTCTGGGTCTTGTAGACATCCACGCGTTGCAGCATGGTGGTCGGGATGTCGGCCAGGTACAGGCTGCGGCCGTTGGCGGTGTACACCTCGCGGCCATTCAGCAGCGTCACCAGGCCGGGCAGCCCGCGCACGATGACGGAGCTGGCCTCGCCGAATTCACGGCGGATTTGCACGCCAGACACGCGCCCCAGCACCTCGGCCACGTTCTTGTCCGGGAACTTGCCGGCCTCCTCGGCGACGATGGAATCGAGCACCTCGTCGGCGTTGCGTTTGATTGTCTGCGCGCTTTGCGCCGCCTTGCGCACGCCGGTCACCTGCACCACGTTGCTGTCCGGTGTGACAGTGGGTTGGTCCTGTGCCCAGACCGAGGCGCCGGTCAGCAGACCGGTGGCCAACAGGGAGGCGACGCTTGCCTTGAGCGTAAAGGTGTAATGCCGGGGCGCGCATTGGCCCGTTGAGGAATGATGCATAAGTCTCCCAATAATTGTTATATGAATCGTTACACGGGTGTTGCCAGATCCATATTGGCAACACGATGTTTTGCAATCCAATCAATTATTCGGCGGACTTGATATCCGGTCTGACATCGGGGTTTCCCGCCGCAGGCTTTAGCCAAGGGCCGGCGGCGGGAAGACGGAAATCCCTACGGCAAATTCAGGAAATCCCGACAGGCCCAGCCGGGCTCACACGCCGGCTGGGCTGCTTTTTCGCAACAGTTTTATTTGATGAACGGCCAGCCATCGGCGGTAAAGCCCAGCTGATTGATGGCCAGCGTGGCGCGGCCGCCATTGTTACCGTCGTAATAGTGATAGACGAACGTCGGCGTGTTGTTATTGCCGGTGTCGGTGAAGACGCTGCCGCCGCCCGGGCCGATGATGTTGCCGTGGGTGCTGACCAGGATGGTGCCGCCGCCGGCAGTCAGCGCTACACCGCCGCGGTCAACGTATGGACCGGTCACGCTAGTGGCGCGGCCGACGATGGTGCGGTAGGTGCTGGTCGTGCCATTGCAGCAGGCATTGATCGGCGCGAAGTAGTAGTAATAGCCATTGTAGTAGTAGATGAACGGCCCCTCCTCGCCCGCCGATGGCTGGCCCCGTTTTGCCAGCGTGACCACGGAAGTGTTGGCTTTTTTCAGCCCGGTCGCGGGGTCGAGCTGCATCAAGTGGGTGCCATCGGTCCACGAGCCCCACGCCATCCACCAGTTGCCGCTGGCATCAAGGAAAGGCGCCGGGTCGATCGCATTGTCCGTGGTGGCCCAGAAGCCCGCCGGCGGCGCAGTGGTGCTGCTGTTCCAGGACTTGGTGACAAAACCCTTGTCGACCCATGGTCCCGCCGGCGATGCGCTGGTGGCCACGCCGATCACGGCCTCGGCGCCGGTGCTGGGCAAATACGGGATCGAGTAGTACTGGTAATAGGTGCCGTTCACAAACATCAGGCTGGGCGCCCAAATGTCGGTGTTGGCGCCGTTGTTCCAGCCCTTCGGCGTCTGCAAACCGCTCCAGGTGCTGAAATCCGGCCCGATCGGCGGGCAGTTCGGCGCGTAACCGCCCATCTGCGCGGTGGTGCAGTTGGTGTACATCGAGAAGTTGACGCCGTCCGTCGAGGTGGCCAAAGTCTGGTGCGATCCATACAGCCAGTATTTGCCGCTGCCGTCGCGCAGCATATACGGGTCGTGCACGAAGATGCCATTGCCGGCCACTGTGCGCGGCGCCGGATAAGGGCTGACCTGGGTGTTCACCAGTTGCCATTCCTGGCAGGTGCAGCCGGTCGAGCCCCACTGGTCGATGGTGGCCGTATTCAGCGTGCTGGCCATGTACGCTTCCAGATATTTGCCGCTGTTGACGTTCTGGATCAGGAAGTTGCCGTCGGCGGCCTGGGTGACGGTCCACAGATGATCCCGGGTGCCGTTGTCGGACCATTGCACGACCTGGGCGCCGTCGGCGGTGGAAGCGTTGGCGACACCCAGCACCTGATGCGTCAACATATTTTCAATGTTGTACTGGCCATTCCCCATCGGCATAAAGTGCCAGAGGTGGTCGGTGGTGCCGTTGTCCTGCCATTGAACGACCTTGGCCCCGGCCTGCTGGCTGGCGCCGTCAATGCCCAGCACCAGGCCGCTGTTAACATTCCTGATCTTGTACTGCACGCTGGTGTTGATGGTGATCGGGGTGGCCGCGTGCGCGCAAGCGAATATGCTGGTCAGTCCGACCAGCATGGCGATATATAGCAATATTCTTTTCATCGGTGCTCCTCCAGTGGAAATGGGATAGGCCATTGCCGCCATCGCCGTACTTTCCGCGATCGCAACAATGGTCGACAAATTGTTCCCGGCAACACTTGAAAGCACCAATCGTATTTTCCTCGTGCCCAATATGCTTTTCAATATCAGGCCTGGCAGCTCAACGCCGCCCACTGACCCCGTCAAAGGTCATCGCCAGCATGTGGCGGACGATATCGTCGTCCGCCATCTTGCTGAATTTCTTTAAATACTCCACCGCCGGATCGCAGGTCCGTGCGTAATAGCTGAACAGGATGGCGTCGGACGGCAAGTCCTTGTTCAGCAATCCCTCCTTCTGTCCCTGCTTGACCAAGCCCTCCAGCTGACGGTTCAGCTTGACCACGCGCAGCATGTACTTCACATTGCGCATCAACATATCGCGTACATGCGGACTGGTGGACGGCAAAAACGGCAGCCCGTCGTTCAGGCGCACCCGCAGCGCCCACTCCAGCAAGGCCGACAACTTCTCCACCGGCCCCATCGCCGGGTCGAGTCCCGCCACCTGCTCGATCGCCCCGTCCAGCAAGCGGATCATGGCCTCGCCCACCAGCTCTTCCTTGGACTTGAAATGCTTGTACAGGCTGGGCTTGGAAATCCCCACCGCGCCGGACACATCATCCATGGTCATCAAGTCATAGCCCTTGCTGCCCAGCACGGCCGTGGCGGCGTCCAGGATAGCGTTTTCGCGCAGCTTGAAAGCCTGGTCTTTGAAGCTGAATTTGGAAAGAATACTCATCGGTAAATTTTCGCTACTAATCAGTAGCGTTTCTGATTTATTGGTAGTAATATTATCACGTCGGTATAAAAACGCCACCCTATCCAATGACACCACCACGTAAACGCATCGCCGTGATCGGCGCCGGGATCTCCGGCCTGGCCTCTGCCTATTTCCTCAACCGCCACCACGACGTGGCGCTGTTCGAGGCCGGCAGCTATCTCGGCGGCCATGCCAACACTGTGGATATCGAACTGGAAGGCCAGCGCCGCGCCGTCGATACCGGCTTTTTGGTCTACAACGAAAAGACCTATCCTAATCTGATCGCCCTGTTCGCCGAACTGGGCGTGGACAGCATCTCCAGCGACATGTCGTTTGGCGTGTCGATGGATGACGGCGCACTGGAATGGGCCGGCACCAATCTCGACACCGTGTTCGCCCAGCGCCGCAACATGGCCTCGCCATCCTTCCTGCGCATGCTGCGCGACATCCTGCATTTCAACCGCCGCGCCGGGGATTTTCTCGCCGAATGCACCTCGGATGGCGCCACGCTCGGCCAACTGCTGGACCGCCACGGCTACAGCCGCGCCTTCCGCGATGCCTATCTGCTGCCAATGGCCGCCGCTATCTGGTCCAGTTCGCCGCGTGACATCCTGGATTTCCCGGCCGCGACCTTTTTGCGTTTCTGCCTCAACCACGCCTTGTTGCAGGTGAATGGCCGGCCGCAATGGCGCACCGTGCGCGGCGGTTCGCGCAACTACGTGCAAGCCATCGCCGCTACCCTGTCCGACTGCCGGCTGAACACGCCGGTGCACGAGGTGCGCCGCCTCGACGGCAAGGTGCAACTGCGCAGCGGCACGCAGAGCGCGCCGGAGGTGTTCGACGCACTGGTGTTCGCCACCCACGCTCCGGCCACGCTCGCCCTGCTGGCCGACGCCAGCGCACGCGAGCGAGCTATCCTGGGCGCGGTGCGCTACCAGCCCAACACCGCCTGGCTGCATACCGACGCGGGCCTGCTGCCGCGGCGGCGCAAAGTGTGGTCGGCCTGGAATTACCTGTCGACGCGCCAGACCGATGGCAGCCGCCCGGTCTGCGTCAGCTACTGGCTGAACCAGCTGCAAAGCCTGCCGTTCAGCCAGCCCGTGGTGGTGACGCTGAATCCGCCAACACCGCCAGCCGCCGCGTCGGTGCTGGCGCGCTTTGAGTACGACCATCCCATCATGGACCAGCCGGCCATCGACGCGCAGCAGGCGCTGCCTGAGATTCAAGGCAAAGACGGCGTGTGGTACGCCGGCGCCTGGACCGGCTACGGCTTCCATGAAGACGGCCTGAAGTCGGCCTTGCGCATCGCCGCCGCCTTCGATGCCGCGCCTGCCTGGGCCACGCTGCCATGAACGCGCCCGCCCAGTTGATCCACGCCCGCGTGATGCACGCGCGCCTGCGGCCGGTGTTGAACCGCTTTGTCTACCCGGTGTTTTATGTGCGCCTGAATCTGGCGCGGCTGGAGGAATGCCAGTCACGCTGGTTTGGCGTCGACCGCCGCCGGCCACTGTCGCTGCGCACGCGCGACTACGGCCCGCGCGACGGCTCCAGCCTGGAACAATGGATGCGCGCCCAGCTGGCCGCGCACCACATCGCCGCCGATGGGGAGATCTGGCTGCAAACCTTCCCGCGCGTGTTTGGCTACGCCTTCAACCCGGTCAGCTTCTGGCACTGCCATGACGCGGCCGGCCAGCTGCGCGCGGTGCTGGCCGAGGTCAACAACACCTTCGGCGAAACCCATTGCTACCTGCTGCACATCGGCGCTGACGGCACGGCCATCTGCGTCAAGCAGATGCACGTGTCGCCGTTTTGCCCGCTCACGGGCGGCTACCGCTTCCGCTTCCATCTGGCCGGCGCGCGCCCGCGCACCGGCATCGACTACCACGACGACCAGGGCCTGCTGATCCGCACCACGCTGTCCGGCCGCGCCGAGCCGCTGCGCGACCGCACGCTGGCCATGGCCCTGCTGCGCTATCCACTGCTGGGCCTTGGCGTCGTGCTGCGCATTCACTGGCAGGCCTTGCGGCTGTGGATCAAGGGCGTGCCCTTGTTCCGCAAGCCCCCGCGTCCCGCCACTCACATCACCGTCCACGAGGAGCCGCTCCGATGAGCCAAACATTGTCGACCACCGTGCAGACTGCGCCTGCCGCTGCCCGGCTATTCCTGAATCTGCTGGGCCGCATCAGCCAGGGCCACCTCGAACTGATCACGCCCGACCACACGCGCATGGTGTTTGGCGACGCCCACAACGGCCCCGGCGCCACGCTGGAAGTGCACGACTGGCGCGCCTGCGCCCGCATCCTGCGCGCCGGCGATATCGGTCTGGCCGAGGCCTGGGGCGGCGGCTGGATCGACAGTCCGGATCTGGTGGCGCTGCTGCGGCTGGCCTTGCGCAACGAGGCGGCGCTGGAGCCGGCGTTTTTTGGCGGCGTGCTGGCGCGTTGCTGGTACCGGCTGCGTCACTGGCTGCGGCCGAATACACGCAACGGCAGCCGCCGTAATATCCATAGCCACTACGATATCGGCAACGATTTCTATCGTCTGTGGCTCGACCGCAGCTGGACTTATTCGGCGGCGATTTTCGATGGCGATTACAGCATGCCACTGGAGCAAGCGCAGTACCGCAAATATCAACGCGTTATCAACACGCTCGCCCTGCGCGCCGGCGACCGTGTACTGGAAATCGGCTGCGGCTGGGGCGGATTTGCCGAGCATGCGGCGCGCCAGGGCATTCATGTGCATGGCCTGACGATTTCGCCGTCGCAGTTGCAGATCGCGCAGCAGCGCATTGCGGCGGTGGGCCTGGACCATCTGGCGCGGCTGGAATTGCGCGATTACCGCGATATCGATGGCAGTTACGATGCGGTGGTGTCGATCGAGATGTTCGAGGCGGTCGGCGAACGGTATTGGCCGCAGTATTTCGACACCGTGCAGGCGCGGCTCAAGCCCGGTGGCAAAGCGCTGGTGCAGTCCATCACCATCGGCGAGCGCCACTTCCCGCGCTATCGCAGCAGCACGGACTTCATCCAGCAATACATCTTCCCCGGCGGGATGCTGCCAAGTGTGGAGCGCTTTGAGCGCGACGCTGCACGTGCCGGCCTGCACAGCGAGGCGCCCTATGCCTTCGGCCGCGACTACGCGGAAACGCTGCGGCGCTGGCGCGGCGATTACCACGCCGCGCGCGCGCACGTGATGACGCAAGGGTTCGATGATCACTTCATGCGCATCTGGGATTTGTATTTCGCGTATTGCGAAGCGGCGTTTGACGAGGGGCGTACCGATGTGGTCCAGTTCCTGCTCCACAAACGCTAGGCGTCTGCTGGGCGCGGCGTTGATGCTGGCGGCCATGGCCGGCTTGCCCTTGGCGGCCGCCGGCGCAGGCGTCGCCTCTGCTGCGACCGCCACGGCCGACTGGCGCGCGCTGATACCGCAAGCGCAAGCGCTGGGCGGCGGCGACATGAGCTGGTTCGGCTTTCGCATCTACCGCGCCACGTTGTGGTCGGCCAGCCGCCCGTTCGATGCCACGCAACCGTTCGCGCTGCAACTGAGCTACTACCGCAGCATCAGCCGCGAACGCCTTGTCCGCACCAGCATCGATGAAATCCGCCGCCTCAGTCCCGCACCTGTCGCCGCTGCGACGCTCACGCGCTGGGAAGCGCTGCTCGACACGGCGTTCATCGACGTGGCCGAAGGCGACGAACTGACCGGCGTTTATCTGCCCGGCAAAGGCATGCGGCTGTACGACCGTCAGCGCCTGCTGGCGGAGCTGGACGACGAAACGCTGGCACGCGCCTTCTTCGACATCTGGCTTAATCCGGACAGCCGTGACCGGAAGCTGCGCCAGCGCCTGATGGGATCTGCGCCATGAGCAACGCCGCCTACGGCCTGCTGGGCGCACCGTTGGCGATGGCGGCACTGCCGCTGTTCGTGCAGCTGCCGGCCTACTACGCCACGCATCTGGGCGTCGCGCTGGCGCCGCTCGGCGGCGTGCTGTTTGGGGCGCGCCTGCTGGACATGCTGCAAGATCCGCTGCTCGGCCACCTGCTCGACCGCACCCAGATGCAACGCCGACGCTGGATGCTGCTGGGCGCGACCGTACTGGCACTCACCTTCGCCGCGCTGTGGCTGCCGCCGCAAGCCGCCGCGCCGGGCGCATGGTTGGCAGTGATGCTGGTGCTGGCCTACGGCGCCCACAGCCTGGTCAACATCGCCTATCTCGCATGGGGCGCCCAATTGCCCGCAACGACCCGGGTGCCGGAGGCCCTTGGTGCGGACGAGGCAACGCCCTCTGAACGCGGCGTCATCGCGACGGGCGCGGCGGTCACACAGCGCGTCTTAAGCCCAACGGGCACGAGGGCTGGGGCGCGCGCGCCAGGCGCGCTGGGCGCGATCGCCTGGCGCGAAGGCCTGGGATTGGCCGGCATGTTGGCGGCAAGCCTGATTCCTGCCGCGATTCTGGCCGGCGACGCGGCGCAGCTGCGCACGCGGCTGGCCGCTTACAGCATCGGCTACGCGCTGCTGCTGTCGATCGCGATGCTGGCCCTGCTGCGCCACGCACCCGCGCCAGTGCCGCGTGGCGCCGGCGGCGACTGGCGCGAGACGGTGCGCGAAGTCATGCACAACCAAGCCTTGCGCACGCTGCTGCTGCCTTACTTTATCAACGCGCTGGCGGTGGCGATTCCCGCCACGCTGGCGCTGTTCTACATCAACGACCAACTGGGCGCTCCGCAGCTGGCCGGCATTTTCCTGGCCTGCTACTTCGGCGCGGCCGCCTGCGGCTTGCCGGCGTGGACCGCGCTGGCGCGCCGACTCGGACCACAGCGCTGCTGGCGGCTCGGCATGCTGCTGTCAGTCGCCGGCTTCTGCGGCGCGGCGCTGCTGGGGCCGGGCGATCTGCTGGCCTATGGCGCCGTCTGCATCGCCGCCGGCCTGGCGCTGGGCGCGGATCTGGCGCTGCCGCCGGCACTGCTGGCCGAAGCGCTGGGCGAACGGCTCGGCCCCGGGGCCGGCTTCGGCCTGTTCACGCTGCTTGGCAAGCTGGCACTCGCCCTTGCCGGCCTGTCGCTGCCACTGCTCGCCTGGCTGGACTACCAGCCCGGCACCGGCGCCGCAACGCCGCTGGTGCTGGCCTACGCCGTCCTGCCTTGCCTGCTCAAACTGCTCGCCATCGCCACCTTCAGGAGCCCGACATGAAACCGCGATACCTCATCCTGCTGGCCACCATGCTGGCCGGCTGCGCCGGTCCCGACGTCCAGCAATACAAGTCGGTGCAACCGGCGCTCGATCTGGCCGAATACTTCAACGGCACCACAGACGCCTGGGGCATGTTCCAGCGCAGGAACGGCGAAGTGGCCAGGTGCTTCCATGTCGAAATCACCGGCGCGCAGGAACAGAACAAGCTGACACTGGACGAGCGCTTCCGCTACGACGACGGCACCAGGCAGCAGCGCATCTGGAACCTGACACGTGCCGGCGACGGCCTGTGGCACGGCACCGCCGCCGACGTCAAGGGCGAAGCGCAAGGCGAAGTGGCCGGCAACGCCCTGCGCTGGCAATACACCCTGCTGCTGCCGGTCGACGGCACCACCTACGAAGTCCAGTTCGACGACTGGATGTTCCTGATCGACCGCTGCACCATGATGAACCGCGCCAGCATGCGCAAGTTCGGCTTTGAAGTAGGCCAGGTCACGCTGACCTTCCGGAGACGCGCATGCGCGCCTTGAACCAGCAGTTGCGCGACTGGGCCGGACTGCGCGTCTGGGTCATCGGCGCCTCCAGCGGCATCGGCGCGGCGCTGGCCGCCGAGGCGTTGCAAGCCGGCGCCCGCGTGGCGCTGTCCGCCAGACGCGGCGAACGCCTGCAAGCCGTCGCCGCCGGCCACCCGCAGGCGCTGGTCGCGCCGTTCGACATCCTCGACGCCCAGGCCTGGCGCCAGCGCCACGCGCAAATCAACCAACTGTTCGGCGGCATCGACCTGATCGTCTTCTGCGCCGCCGAATACCATCCGGAACGCAGCTGGGAAGTCGATCCCGAGGGCGCCGCCCGCACGCTCCAGACCAACCTGGGCAGCGTCTACACCGGCCTGTCCACCGTGCTGCCGGACATGCTGGCGCGCGGCAGCGGCGGCATCGCCATCGTGGCCAGCGTGGCCGGCTACTTCGGCATGCCCAACGCCAGCGTCTACGGTCCCAGCAAAGCGGCGCTGATCAATCTGGCCGAACTGCTGTACGTCGATCTGCGCCCGCGCGGCCTGAGCGTCTACCTGATCAACCCCGGCTTCGTGCAAACGCCGCTCACGGCCAAGAACGACTTCGCCATGCCGGCCCTGCAAACACCGCAAGCGGCGGCACGCGCGATCCGCCGCGGCCTGGCCTCGGGACGCTTCGAAATCCATTTCCCGCGCCGCTTCACGCTGGCGCTTAAACTGGCGCGCTGGCTGCCCTACCGCCTGCGCTTCCCGCTGATTTCACGACTGGTACGCACATGACCCAACTGAACGCCCTGCTCGACTGGTACGCCACGCTGACGCCGCACACCATCAGCCGCGCCGCCGAATTGTACGCAGCCGACGCCCACTTCCGCGATCCCTTCAATAACGTACGCGGCGTGGACGCCATCGAAACCATCATGCGTCACATGTTCGAGCACACCGGGAACCCGCACTTCATCATTCATGAGCGCATGGCGCAGGGAGAACAGGCGTTTGCCACCTGGACCTTCGTCTGCACCTTGCGCGGCCGCGAGTACCAGATCGAGGGCGGCTCGCACTTCCGCTTCAACAACGAGGGTCTGGTGACGCTGCACCGCGATTACTGGGATGCGGCGGAAGAATTGCTGCAAAAGCTGCCGGTGGTCGGCGCGCCGATCCGCTGGCTGCGCCGCCGCCTCAGCGCCACAGCGTGACCGCCCACCAGGCCAGAGCGGCAATCAGCAGGTAGGGCCACGAGCGCAACGAGATTTTCCAGTCGGTGCTCGAGGGCCAGCAGGCGAGGAATTGCGGCGCCACGGCAAACGCCAGCGCCACGTCGACCCACTGGAAATGCAAGCCAGTGCGCGTGCGCCACCAGGCCACGATAAACGGCAGCACCACCACCACGAATGGCGCCAGCGCCGACGGCGCCGCGTTATACCAGCGCACCCGCGTCAGGCGCACCGATCCCAGCTCCCAGCCCTGCCCCACGCGGCGTGGAATCACGGTGAACGCGGCCGGCCGCGCCCCCGTCAGCAGCCCGGCGACAAAATGCGCCAGCTCATGACAGATAGTCCCTGCGACAGTAAAGAGGAAAAAGAAGGGATGCCGCGCCGATAAAGCACGGATCAGCAGCGCCAGCAACAGCGACGGCGCCAGGTAGAGGAGGATGTCGCGGTGCTCGCACAACCACGAGGGGGCGAGCACGCTACATTCAAACAGGCTGCTCATGCGGCATCCTCGCACGGACGCCGCAGGCAGTCAATCTTGCTGCTTACACCGCGTCCAGGGCGGCGTTGAAGGTCGCGCTTGGGCGCATCACAGCGGCGGTCTTGGCTGGATCCGGATAGTAGTAACCACCGATATCCTGGGCCTTGCCCTGCACGCTGTTCAGTTCCGACACGATCTTGGCTTCGTTGTCAGCCAGCTGTTTCGCCAGCGGCGCGAAGTGCGCAGCCAGTTCCTTGTCTTCGGTCTGCGCGGCCAGGGCTTGTGCCCAGTACATCGACAGGTAGAAGTGGCTGCCGCGGTTATCCAGCTCGCCGGTGCGCGACGATGGCGATTTGCTGTTGTCCAGCAGCTTGCCGGTGGCCGCGTCCAGGGTCTTGGCCAGGATTTGCGCCTTGGCGTTGCCTTCCTTGATGCCCAGCTCTTCCAGCGACACGGCCAGCGCCAGGAATTCGCCCAGCGAATCCCAACGCAGGTGGTTTTCTTCCACCAGCTGCTTCACGTGCTTCGGCGCCGAACCGCCGGCGCCGGTCTCGTACATGCCGCCGCCCGCCATCAGCGGAACGATGGACAGCATCTTGGCCGAGGTGCCCAGTTCCAGGATCGGGAACAGGTCGGTCAGGTAGTCGCGCAGAATGTTGCCGGTCACCGAGATGGTGTCCAGGCCGCGCGAGACGCGCTCCAGGGTGTAACGCATGGCGCGCACTTGCGACATGATGGAAATTTCCAGGCCCTTGGTGTCGTGCTCCTTCAGATACACCTGGACCTTCTTGATCACTTCGTTTTCGTGCGGACGGTACGGGTCCAGCCAGAACACGGCAGGCATGCCGGAGTTGCGGGCGCGGGTCACGGCCAGTTTCACCCAGTCGCGGATCGGCGCGTCCTTCACCTGGCACATGCGCCAGATGTCGCCCTGCTCCACGGTCTGGGTCAGCAGCACTTCGCCGGTGTCCAGGTCGGTGATGTTGGCGGTGCCGCCTTCCGGCACTTCGAAGGTCTTGTCGTGCGAACCGTATTCCTCGGCTTGCTGCGCCATCAGGCCGACGTTAGGCACGGTGCCCATGGTGGTCGGGTCGAAGTTGCCGTGCCATTTGCAGAAGTTGATCATCTCCTGGTAGATACGGGCGAAGGTCGACTCCGGCATCACGGCCTTGACGTCGGCGGTGCGGCCATCGGCGCCCCACATCTTGCCGCCGATACGGATCATGGCCGGCATCGAGGCGTCGACGATCACGTCGTTCGGCGAGTGGAAGTTGGTGATGCCCTTGGCCGAGTCGACCATGGCCAGCTTCGGACGGTGTTCCAGGCAGGCGTGCAGGTCTTTCAGGATTTCGTCCTTCTGCGACGCTGGCAGCTTCTCGATCTTTTCGTACAGGTTGACCATGCCGTTGTTGACGTTCACGCCCAGCTCATCGAAGGTCTTGGCGTGCTTCTGGAACGCGTCCTTGTAGAAGATGCGCACGCAGTGGCCGAACACGATCGGGTGCGACACCTTCATCATGGTCGCCTTCACGTGCAGCGAGAACATCACGCCGGTTTTGTAGGCGTCGTCGATTTCCTTCTCGTAGAACTCCAGCAGCGCCTTTTTGCTCATGAACATGGAGTCGATGATCTCGCCGGCTTGCAGCGCGACCTTCGGTTTCAGCACCAGGGTCTTGCCCGAATCGGTGATCAGTTCCATCTTGACGTTGCGCGGCTTGTCCAGGGTCATGGACTTTTCGCCGTGGTAGAAGTCGCCGGCATGCATGTGCGACACGTGGGTGCGCGACGCCTGGCTCCATTCGCCCATCGAGTGCGGGTGCTTGCGGGCGTATTCCTTGACCGCTTTCGGCGCGCGGCGGTCCGAGTTACCTTCGCGCAGCACCGGGTTCACGGCCGAGCCGATGCACTTGCTGTAGCGCGCCTTCAGGGCTTTTTCTTCGTCGGTTTTTGGATCTTCAGGGAAGTCCGGCAGCTTGTAGCCCTTGCCTTGCAGTTCGCGGATGGCCGCTTGCAGCTGGGCCACCGAAGCCGAGATGTTCGGCAGCTTGATGATGTTGGCTTCAGGCTTGAGGGTCAGGGCGCCCAGTTCGGACAGGTTGTTCGGTACTTTTTGCTCGTCCGTCAGGAATTCAGGGAACTCGGCCAACACGCGCGCAGCGACCGAAATGTCGCTGGAGACCACGTCGACGCCGGCCGGTGCAGTGAACTTCTTGATGATGGGCAGCAGGGAGTACGTTGCCAGCAGCGGCGCTTCGTCCGTCAGCGTGTAGATGATCTTCGATTTTTGTGATGCCATGTTCATTCCCTCGTAAACGATCTGTGGAGTAATTCGCCCGTTATTTTAAACCTTTGCCCCCCTATTTGTGCAAATGATGCCACTCCGTACATAGGGTTTAATGTCGTCATACAACCATGGGGCGCACCCGCTTGGTGCATTGGGTTAAAAATCAACAAGTTAAACGTTTACTAGTGAAGCAAAAGCAGATATCCAGTTGTATGATGTCTGATATCTAGGCTATGATCATCGGACCAAAAGTATGGAGACCCGCATGACCACGCACCAACCTCAAGCCACACGCGTCCGCTGGATGATCCTGGCCATTCTGTTTGCAGTAACCACCATCAACTACGCCGACCGCGCCACCATCGCGATCGCCGGCCCCGAGCTGAAAAAGCTGCTGGGCCTGTCTCCGGTACAAATGGGCTTCGTGTTCTCCGCGTTTGCCTGGTCCTACGTTCTGGCGCAATTGCCGGGCGGCTGGCTGCTGGACCGTTTCGGTTCCAAGGTCACCTACTTCTTCAGCATCTTCCTGTGGTCGCTGTTCACCATGCTGATGGGCGGCGTCGGCTTCTTCACCGGCGCGGCGGCGGTGGCGGCGCTGTTCACGCTGCGCCTGCTGATCGGCGCGGCGGAAGCGCCCTCCTTCCCGGGCAACTCGCGCATCGCCTCGGCCTGGTTCCCGACCAATGAGCGCGGCACGGCGGCGGCCATCTTCAACTCGGCGCAGTATTTCGCCACCGTGCTGTTCGCCCCCATCATGGGCTGGCTGGTGCACTCCTTCGGCTGGGAGAGCGTGTTCTTCGTGATGGGCGGCCTCGGCATCGTGATGGCCTTCATCTGGCTGAAGACCGTGTACGGCCCGAAAGACCACCCGAAGGCCAACGCGGCCGAGCTCGCCTACATCGAAGCCGGCGGCGCGCTGGTGGATCTGGAAAGCAAAAACAAAGTCGCGGCCACCACCAAGCTGGACACCTGGGCCTGCATCAAGCAACTACTGGGCAACCGCATGCTGCTGGGCGTGTACATCGGCCAGTATTGCATCAACACCCTGACCTACTTCTTCCTGACCTGGTTCCCGGTGTATCTGGTGCAGGAGCGTCACATGACGATTCTGAAAGCCGGCTTCGTGGCCGCGCTGCCGGCGGTGGCGGGCTTCCTCGGCGGCGTGCTGGGCGGCGTGATTTCCGACCGTCTGATCAAGGCCGGCAAATCGCAATCGGTGGCGCGCAAGACCCCTATCGTGTGCGGCATGCTGCTGTCGACCACCATGATCATCTGCAACTATGTTGAGGCGGACTGGCTGGTGATCACCGTGATGTCGCTGGCCTTCTTCGGCAAAGGCATCGGCGCGCTGGGCTGGGCGGTGGTGGCCGACACCTCGCCCAAAGAAGCCGGCGGCATGAGCGGCGCGCTGTTCAACACCTTCGGCAACACGGCCGGCATCACCACCCCTATCGTCATCGGCTACATTCTGGAAAAGACCGGTTCCTTCTCCGGCGCGCTGGTGTTCGTTGGCGCCAACGCCGTGGTCACCATCCTGTGCTACCTGCTGATGGTCGGCGAAATCAAACGCTTCGAATTCAAGACGCCAGTCATGCGCAAACTCGAACCCGTCCGCGACGCAGCCTGATTCATCTCCTCGTTGATCCTCAACGATTTAGCGCCCACTCTTCGGAGTGGGCTTTTTTTGTGCACGACAAAGCGGCCCTCTTCCTGTAAATTGTTGGAATCAATTTACTTGTCTAAATATTCATGCTTCCACGGCCTCGCCTGATGTTCTCCTTGCGGTACGCGCTGATTTTGCTGACCGCGATCGGGTTGCTGCCGCTGGCCTTGCTGGGGGCGTGGAATATCCACGCGGCCGGCCAGTACAAGGAACGCGAACAGGAGCGATGGATGCTCGACCTGGCGCGCGCCCTGTCCAGTGCTGTCGATGCCGAGCTTGACAGTGCGGTCACTGTCCTGAACAACCTGGGCGGCGCGCCTTCGCTGCAAAACAACGATTTGCCCGCCTTTTACAGTGCGGCCAGCACACTGGTGGCGACCCAGCCCGACTGGCTGGGCGTGATCCTCACCGACGATACCGGCAAGATTCTGTTCCGCACCATGGACCACTACGGCGCCGCTGCCAGGGACCTGGTCGATCGGGACAGCTTGCAACAACTGCTTACCCATGGCAAACCAGTCGCCGGCAGCATCTCGCGTGGGCCGCGCGGACGTACGGCGTTTCCGGTGCGGGTGGCCGTAGGCGGCGGCGCCGGCCAGCGTTATACCCTCACCGCCGTCATCCTTCCCGACCGCATGGTGCGCCTGATCGCGCGCCAGCAGGTGCCCGCGAACGCCGTCATCGCGGTGCGCGACGGCAGGCGCTTGCTGGTGGCACGCTCGCAAAATCAGGAACGCAAAGTCGGCGACGCGCCCAGTCCCTCGCTGACCGCGCTGATGCAAAGCGCGGGGCCGGAAGGCTACGGCAACGTCGTCAGCAGCGAAGGCATGCGGCTGGCCACCGGCTACACCACGCGCTCGCGCTATGGTTGGGCGGTGGTGGTCGGCCAGCCGGCCGACAGCCTGCGGGACGCCGCGTTCGAGCGCATGGGCGTGTTTGGCGTGGGCATTGTGCTTTCGCTGCTGGCTTGTATCGCGGCAGCCTCGCTGCTGGCGAACCGGCTGGTGGGTACCATCCAGTCCCTGCGGCAGAATGCCGCCGCGCTGGGCTCCGGCGCGCCGCTGGCTCTGGCGCCCTCGGCCATCACCGAGATCGAACAAATCGGCCTGGCGCTGGAACAGGCCGAGCGCCAGCGCACGGCGCAGGAGCTCGAACGCGCGCAACTGCTCGATTCGCTGAACCGCGCGCTGTCCAGCCACCAGACGGCGCTGGCCGAGGCGCGCGAGGCCGGGCGCGCCAAGGATGAATTCCTCGCCATGCTGGGCCACGAACTACGCAATCCGCTCAGTCCCATCGTCACCTCGCTCGATTTGCTCGATCTACGCGACGAACCGTCCAGCCGCAAGGAGCGGCGCGTGATGCGGCGCCAGGTCAATCACCTGCGCCGGCTGGTCGATGATTTGCTGGACGTTTCGCGCATCACCTCCGGCAAGTTGCAACTGGAAGCGCGTGCGGTCAATCTGGCCGACGTCGCGCGCCACGCCGTGGCGTCGATGCCAGGCCAGCCGATCACCTTGAACACAGCGCCCGCAGTGTGGGTACATGGCGACGACAGCCGGCTGGCGCAGGTGCTCAACAACCTGCTGTCCAACGCCGACCGCTTCGGCAGCGGCGCCACCCAGGTCACATTGGCGGCCGACGCCACGCACGCGCGGCTGACCGTCAGCGACAATGGCATCGGCATGAGCGAGGAATTGATGGCGCGGGTATTCGAGCCGTTCCAGCAAGCGCCGCAATCGCTGGCCCGGCGCAGCGGCGGCCTCGGGCTGGGTCTGGCCATCGTGCGCAAGATCGTCGATCTGCACGACGGCCAGGTGAGCGCCCGCAGCGCCGGCGCTGGTCTGGGCAGCCAGTTTGAAGTGGTGCTGCCGCTGTGCGCGCCGCCTGCCGAGGAAGCCCCGCTGACGGCGCTGGACCGCTCCGCCAGCATGCAGCTGCTGCTGGTGGACGATAACGTCGACGCCGCGCTGGCCGGCGCCGCCCTGCTGGAACTGCTGGGCCACGAGGTGCGCATCGCCCACACCGCCGCCGAGGCGCTGGACCAGGTCCGCCACCGGCGGCCGCAAGTGGCCATCCTCGACATCGGCCTGCCGGACATGGACGGCTACGCGCTGGCCGCCGCGATTCGCGAAGCAACCGGCGACGCCGCGCTCCGGCTGGTGGCGTTGACCGGCTACGGCCAGCAGGAAGACGTGGTCCGCGCCTACGCTGCCAGATTCGATCTGCACCTGACCAAGCCAGCCACGGTGGCCGACCTGCAACGCGCCACCGCGCCGCTGGCCTAGCTCCTCGCGGCGGCGACGGCGGCCACGCTGCTGTCGTGGGTGAAGCCGTGGTGTTTGAGGATCTCGATCAATTCCTCCGGCGGACTGCCGAGGCGCAGGTTCTCGGCGATCCAGCCGTGCCAGTCGGCGCTGACTTCCCGGCCCTCTTCCGGCAGTCCCAGATCCATGATGATGCGCGCCAGCAGCGCATTGATGCGTTGGGTATCGATCAGGTGCTGGACCACGGTGTGGCCCGAATACGGATAGGGATGCAGCGTGCAGTTGCCCATTGCCGCCAGCCGGTGCGCATGCATGGCGTCCAGGTTGACGGATTCTTTGCCGCCTTGATCCGGCCTGGTGCCGAAGATGATGTGCATGTCGGGCAGCGCGCCATTGCGGCTGAGGCCCAGCGCCTGCAAGTCGTCATAGCCGGACGCCGGTGGATTCGCCGCCAGGTCGCGCATCACCGACAGCCAGCGGCGTTCGTGGTACAGCAAGGCTTGCGCCGGATCGAGGAAGGACAGCGGCCCGAAAGCCAGCACCTGCTGCACGTCCAGCAGCAAGCCATACATCAGCGCCGCATACGCGCCCATCGACTGGCCGATGGTGACTACCCGGCCCGGCCGGATTTCGCGGATCAGCGCGCGCAAGCTTGCCGCCGTTTCATCCGGATGCATTCCCAGCCCATCGATCTTGCGGTGATACCAGGCGTTGCCCGAATCACGCACCAGTATCTTGTTGATGTGCCGGCCGCTATTCTGCTCCAGCTTTTTCAGCCGGCCGTAAAAATCAAAGTCCGGCCGCGCCTCCCACGACACGAAACCAAACGCGATCACCAACAGCTCGCCGGGAACAACCCGGTCGACCAGCACATCCTCGGTGCTGGTCTTGACGCGCCGATTATCCAGCGCGGGAAGATCGGTGAGCGCTGGCGGCATGTCGTCAGTGGGTTTCGCTGTAGAAGCAACGGCCGCAGGCCTGGCGGTAGCTCTCGTTGCCGCCGATGCTGATCTGCTCGCCTTCCTTGATGCGCTTGCCGTTTTCATCGACGCGGATATTCATGGTCGCCTTCTTGCCGCAGGTGCAGATGTTCTTGATTTCTTCGAGATCGTCCGCCAGCGCCAGCAGGTAGGCCGAGCCGGGGAACGGTTCGCCCAGGAAGTCCGAGCGCAGGCCGTAGGTGATCACCGGCACGCCACGCACCTGCGCCAGCTGGTGCAGCTGCTTGACCTGGTCCTTGCTCAGGAACTGCGCCTCATCCACCAGCACGCAGGCGATTTTCTTGTCCACCGTTTGCAGGAAGTCGGTATCGGCGGTGAACACTTCGGTCTCGCGCTGCGGACCCAGGCGCGAGGTCACTTTACCGACGCCGTAGCGGTCGTCGATGGCGGCGGTGAACAGGCGCACTTGCTGGCCCTGCTCTTCATAGTTATGCGCCACCTGCAACATGGCGGTGGATTTGCCTGCGTTCATCGCAGAGTATCGGAAATAGAGTTTTGCCACTGCATACCTTCTGGTTGTAAGCCGCCGATTATATGCGCCCCGATCAATAAATTCTATCGCATCGATTGATATAAATCTCTTGCGATTACATCGGGTACGCTTTAATATTCACACATCGGGCAACAACGCCCAGCCAACAAAACTCAAGGAGCCATACCATGAAAACCGTCGCCATCGCCCTGACCGCCGCCACCCTGTTCGTTTCCGCCGCCGTGTCGGCTCAGGAAAGCGATAACTTCCTGAACGAGATCGCCTCGGTCTCGACCAAGACCCGCGCCGAAGTCAAAGCCGAAACCTTGGCCGCCATCCAGCGCGGTGAATTGCGCGACGGCGAACAATACCCCAACCCAGCGGTCGGCGAGCCGGTGGTGCAACGCACCCGCGCCGAAGTGAAAGCAGAATTGGCCGCTTACCGCAAGACCCATCGGGAAGTGTCGGACGACATCACCGTGGTGCAATAATCATCCCACATTAATCGCATGCGCTTAAATCGCATAAACTTAAAATCAGCTTAAGGAGTCTTACCATGAAAAACATCGCCATCGCCCTGTCCGTCGCCACCCTGTTCGCTTCCGCCGCCGTCTCGGCCCAGGAATTCAGCGGTGAATACGCCGGTTACACCGGCTTCGTCTCGACCAAAACCCGCGCCGAAGTGAAGGCCGAGACCCTGGCCGCCATCCAGCGTGGCGAAATCCGCGACGGCGAACAGTATCCCGACCCGCGCGCCGGCCAGGCGCCAGTGCAAGCCAAGACCCGCGCCGAAGTCAAAGCCGAGCTCGCCGCCTACCGCAAGACCCACAAGGAAGTGTCGGACGACATTGCGTCCTGAGGAAATGCAACATGAGCGGAAAAGGCGCATACTTGCTTTTAATGCAGCAAGGAGACCAAGATGCGTACACCCGCTTTGTTCACCCTGATTGGCAAGACGCCGCTGGCAGAGATTACCCGTCTCGATACCGGCCCTTGCCAACTATTCCTTAAACTGGAATCGCAAAACCCCGGCGGCTCGATCAAGGACCGCATCGGCCTGGCCATGATCGAGGCGGCCGAGACGCAAGGCTTGCTCAAGCCCGGCGGCACCATCATCGAAGCCACGGCCGGCAATACCGGCCTCGGACTGGCGCTGGTCGGACGGCTGAAAGGCTACCGCGTGCTGCTGGTGGTGCCGGACAAGATGTCGACCGAGAAAGTGCTGCACCTGAAGGCGCTGGGCGCCGAGGTGCGCACCACCCGTTCCGATGTCGGCAAAGGCCATCCCGAGTACTATCAGGATTACGCCGCGCGGCTGGCCGCCGGGATGCCGGGCGCGTGGTACTCGGACCAGTTCAACAATCCCGCCAACCCGCTGGCGCACGAAACCACCACCGGCCCGGAAATCTGGGAACAGATGGGGCACGATGTCGACGCCATCGTGGTCGGCGTCGGCTCGTCCGGCACGCTGACCGGCTTGACGCGCTACTTCCGCAAGGTCGCACCACAGGTGGAATTCATTCTGGCCGATCCCAAAGGTTCCATCCTGGCCGAATACGTGCGGACCGGCCATGTCTCCGACACCAGCGGCTCGTGGGCGGTGGAAGGCATAGGCGAAGACTTCATCCCCGCCATCGCCGACATGACGGCGGTGAAGCAGGCCTACACCATCACGGACCAGGAAAGCTTTGCCACCGCGCGCGCCCTGCTGAAGGAGGAAGGCATACCGGGCGGCTCGTCCACCGGCACGCTGCTGGCCGCCGCACTGCGCTACTGCCGCGAGCAAACCACGCCCAAGCGCGTGGTCAGCTTTGTGTGCGACACCGGCACGCGCTATCTCTCCAAGGTCTATAACGATGGCTGGATGCGCGACCAGGGCTTGCTGGAGCGCCCGCGCCATAACGACCTGCGCGACCTGATCGGCCGCCGCTTCGACGCCGGTGAAGTCATCAGCGTCACGCCCGACGATACGCTGATGATCGCCTTCAACCGCATGCGCGCGGCCGACGTGGCGCAGCTGCCGGTGCTGTCGAACGGCCAGCTGGTCGGCATCATCGATGAATCGGACTTGCTGCTGTCGGTGGGTACGCAGCCGGAGCGCTTCAACAATCCGGTCGGCACGACCATGACGCGGCGGCTGGAAATCCTGCTGCCCTCCTCCGACCTGCACGCCCTGCGCAATACGCTGGACCGCGGACTGACCGCCGTGGTGGCTGAAGGCGCCACCTTCTACGGCCTGATTACCCGCTACGATCTGCTCAATCATCTGCGAAGGACGCTATCTTGAACGATAAAAAATCCGCCCTGGCCACGCGTGTGATCCACGCCGGCCAATCGCCTGATCCGTCCACCGGCGCCATCATGCCGCCGATTTACGCCACCTCCACCTTCGTGCAGGAGAGTCCGGGCGTGCACAAGGGACTGGACTACGGCCGCTCGCACAACCCCACCCGCTGGGCGCTGGAACGCTGCGTGGCGGATCTGGAAAGCGGCGCGCAAGGTTTCGCCTTCGCCTCCGGCCTGGCCGCGATTTCGACGGCGCTGGAGCTGGCCGATGCCGGCTCCCACATCATCGCCGGCGACGATATGTATGGCGGCACCTACCGCCTGTTCGAACGCGTGCGCCGCCGCAGCGCCGGCCACGATTTCACTTACGTCGACCTGACCAATCCCGAGAACCTGCTGGCCGCGATCAGGCCGGAAACCAAAATGGTGTGGGTCGAAACACCGACCAATCCCATGCTCAAGCTGGCCGACTTGCAGGCCATCGCCAGCATCTGCCGCGAACGCGGCATCATCGCGGTGGCCGACAACACCTTCGCCAGCCCGATCGTGCAACGCCCGCTGGAACACGGCTTCGACATCGTGGTGCATTCGGCCACCAAGTACCTGAACGGCCACTCGGACATCATCGGCGGCATCGCGGTGGTGGGTGGCGAGGGCCATCAAAAGGCGTGGGCCGAACAATTGGCCTTCTTGCAGAATTCCGTCGGCGCCATCGCCGGCCCGTTCGACAGCTTCCTCGCCCTGCGCGGCGTGAAGACGCTGGCCATCCGCATGGAGCGCCACTGCGCCAGCGCGCTGGCATTGGCACGGTGGCTGGAGCAACAGCCAAAAATCCGCAAAGTGTTTTATCCCGGCCTGGAATCGCACCCGCAGCACGCGCTGGCCAAGCGGCAGATGCAGGGCTTCGGCGGCATCATCTCGATCGACCTGAATACCGACTTGCCGGGCGCGCGCCGCTTCCTCGAAAGCTTTGAAGTGTTCGCGCTGGCCGAAAGCCTGGGCGGCGTGGAAAGCCTGATCGAACACCCGGCCCTGATGACGCACGCCTCCATCCCCGCCGCACAGCGCGCGGCGTTGGGCATCG
Source organism: Duganella radicis (assembly GCF_009720825.1). Taxonomy (GTDB): domain Bacteria; phylum Pseudomonadota; class Gammaproteobacteria; order Burkholderiales; family Burkholderiaceae_D; genus Rugamonas; species Rugamonas radicis. Next base: position 61,934 of record NZ_WNKY01000024.1, read on the forward strand.
GCGATGGTTTGATCCGCCTGTCGGTGGGAATTGAAGATTTAGAGGACTTAAAGGCCGATATTCAGCGTTCGCTGGACGCGATTTAGCTGCTAATATTCGGCGCATGATCTACTTAATTATCATAGCCGTGGTGCTGGCCCTCGGCTTCGCCTACTCGATTCTGGTCGCCAGCGCCAAGCCGGTCGTCGGCAGCGACTACTACAAGGTCTCCAAAGACGGCCGTGTGATGCTATCCGCCGGCTCCAAGGTCAGCGTGCTGAAACCGACGCTGTACCCGGAAGGCCTGAAGGTCAAGCTGCGTGGCGGCACGCGCACCGGTGAGTTTTTTGTGCACGATCTGGTGGCCGAGGCCTATCTGCCCAATCCGAACAAGCTGCCGGCCATCCGCCACCGCGACGGCAACGTCCGCAATAACAAGGTCGAGAACCTGCAATGGTCGAAGACCTCGCAGGTCGAGCACCCCGAGCAGGCTGAATTCCCTCAGCCCTGATTCCTCGCCTGGATGGTAGCGGCGTTCGAGGTTCTTCTCCACGTCCGCTTTGTAGAACAGCACATCCTTGAACTCACCGCGCGCGTACATCGCGGCCTGGTCGTCAAAGTGCGGCGAAGCCGGATTGCCGCTCTGGCCACCGGCCAGAATGCTGCGCGCCTTGATGCGCGGCCCAAACTCCACTGCCGCCACGAAGCTGTTGCCACGTTCGCCGTAAATGCGCTTGGTGGTCTGCTTCGAGGTCATGCCATACGCCGCCAGCGAACCCCAGTTGGCCGAGGCGAAAGCCACCGGCAGACTAGGTTTGTTGTCATCGAAAGACTGCACCACGTCGCCGGTCAAACGCTGGAAGCGATTGATCTCGCCCCACGGCGTCTGCCAGTTGCCGAAATCCTTTTCCAGCTTGGCCACGGCCCGCTCCAGCGCTTCGATGCGCTGCTGCGGCGTGATGGCGGCCTGAATGTAATCCAGCACCTGCACTTCCTTGGCCTTGGCGGCCGGCTGGTAAGTCGTCCACAGGTCCTGTGCCCAGTAGATCGCCAGCGAAGTGGCGGTCGACTCCAGCGTGTAGCGCATATCCCAGCCGCGCAGCGCGGCGATCTGCGGCGCCAGCGCGGCCTTGCGCGGATCGTCGGCCAGCAGTTCGTCGTAGGCGGAAAACAGTTGCGGCAACAGGGGCTCGAAGGCTGGCAACTGATTGTCGTAGGAGGCCGCGATCAGGCTGTCGATGGTGAAGTCCTTTTTGTTTTCCAGCACGCGCACGGCGTGGATGCCGCGCGGATTCTCGGGATTCATCGACATGTAGGCCGGATAGTCTTTCGCCTTCGGGCTGTAGGCGCCAGCGGCGGTGTATGGCCAGTTGTTGGTGTTCTGAATCCAGCCGTTCTTCGGATTGAACAGCGTGATGGTTTCCCTGACCTCGTGCAGGCCTTTCCATTCGGTGGCCGGATTGCTGCCGTCGACCGGATGCTTCCAGTCGAACCGCGGATCGCGGCGCGGGATGAAGTTCCCATGGAAGTAAGCGATATTGCCGTCGGCGTCCGCGTACACGGTGTTGTTGGACGAATTAGTGCGCAGCTCCATCGACTTATAAAAGGCCTTGTAGTTGCGGGCCTTGGTGCGGATGAAGGATTGCGTCAGCGCTTTCAAAGGCTCGTTCATCAGGCGCACGGCCACCCACTTGCCGTCCTTGGCGCGCACGATGGGACCGTGGTGGCTGTAGTAGACGCGCACCGTCTTGCTGGCCATGCCACTCACCGTCTTGTAAGGCAGCGCAATGTCCACCGCTTTCAGCGGACGCTGTTCATCGCCATATTTGTAGAAGAACTGGCCGTCCTTCTCGTTGACGGTTTCGAGATATTCGTCGATCACATCGCCGCCGCCAGACGTATGCATCCAGCCCACGCGGTCGTTAAAGCCCTGATAGACAAAGAACTGGCCCCACGTCACAGCACCATATGCGTTCAGCCCTTGTTCGCTGTGGACCTGAATCTCCGGACGGAAGTAGAACGAGGTGTGCGGATTGATCATCAGCAGCGCGCGGCCGTTCTTCGTATTCGACGGCGCAATGGCAAAGCCGTTGGAGCCGCCCGGCTCCCTGTCCATGTCGATGCGGTCGTTGGACGATAGCAGCACCGGCAGCGTGGCGCCATTGGCGTACAGCGCTTGCAACTGCTTGATGTCGATGGTTTCGATATCGCCGCCGATGCTGCCTTCGCTGAAGCTGAGCGCCATCCACGGCTCAAAGTGCGTGAGCAGCGCGGGCTTCACATCAGGATGCGTTTGCCGATAGTAGTTCAGGCCATCGGCCCAGGCGTTCATCAGCTTTTTCAGCCATGCCGGCGCGACGGCGTACTGGCGTTGCAGGTCCTGCGGATTAATGAAGAGCTTCATGCGCAGGTCTTTGTACAGCGCCTCTTCGCCCTCCACTTCCGCCAGGCGTCCCATGGCGTTGATGAAGTTAAGCTCCACGCGATGAAAGTCATCTTCGGCCTGGGCGTAGACCATGCCGAACACCGCATCGGCATCGGTCTTGCCGTAGATGTGCGGAATGCCCCACTTGTCACGCAGGATGGTGACGCGCCTGGCGGCGGCTTGCAGGCGCGCCGGCTCGTCCACTGGCGCAACGGACGCGACTGGCGCGGCCACCGCCGCGCTCATCGCCACCAGGCACGCCAAAGTGACGGGCGCGCGCATCAGGCGCTGACCAGTTCGGAAATACGGCGTTGCAGGACAGTGATCTCTTCCAGCAAAGCCGCGTTCTTTTCGCGCAGCGCGATGTTTTCGGCACGCAGCTCGGCCACGTCGGTCGGGATGTCGCCATAGTCCACTGATGGCGCGGCCTTGGGCTCTTTCGGCTCCTTGGCCGGACGCGAGGCGGCGCGCAGATCGCGCACTTCCTTGGCGGCCTTTTGCAACTCCTTCTTGCCGCCAGCCACCGCGGCCAACTGCACTTCTTCCGGCAGCGAGGCCACCGTGGCGGCCGCGTTGATCGAAATGGTGCCGGAGCGCACCGCCTCCACCAGTTCCGGCGTGGCGGTCTTCTGGATTTTCTCGATCTGGCCGAGGGTCGCGGTGCTCAGGCGGGCGGCGCGGGCGATGTCCTCGCGCGAGGCCAGCGGCATGGCGGCCGGTTTTTTCGGCGCCTCCTCGCCCTCCTGCGGCGCGATACGCGCATCCTCGGCGGCCGCTTCGGCCGCCAGCTCCAGCGCGCGCGCCGCCATGATTTCCTTCTTGCGCAACGCCAGCACGCCGCGCTGATAATCCGAAATGCTGCGGCGGCCGAGATTGTTATCGATCATCCACAGCTTGACGTCTTCCAGATTGCGGAAGCTGGTGTTTTCCGTCACCTTGAACGGAATGCCATGCTGCTGGCAGATCTGGTAACGGTTGTGGCCATCCACCAGCACGTCTTCCCACAGCACCAGCGCATCGCGGCAGCCTTCACTCAGGATGCTGCGCTCCAGCGCCTGATATTCACTCTCGGTCAGCGGCTCGATGTAAGCGCGCAGTACTTCGTTAATTTTGATCTGCATAAGTATCCTTCAAATCCGTCCAGCATTCTACTAAGGCAATTTTAAGAAAGCAAAATTACACTTCCATCCAGTCAAACGAGCTTTCTCCGCCAATTGACCAAAAGCCCCGACAGGTTCCCCGCCTGACCGGGGCTTTTTTATCCAGGTTTCAACAAAAACGCGCTAAGGCGCGTTTTTTTATGCCATGATTCGGCATTAACAATAAGGATTTGACATGGTTAACTACATCATTCGCGTTTCCTACGCAGCCCCTGACAACGATACCTTCGATCGCCTCAACGTGGAACTGGCCAAGTTCAACGTGGCTGGCGCCATCAAGGCGGACGACGGCAAGGGTTACTACCTGCCGCAAGGCGAGTACTGCTACAGCGGCAACGAAACCATCAACGAAGTGCGCGATGCCGTGTTCCGCCTGTCCAGCACCATCCAGTCCGAGCCGCAAGTGCTGGTGGTGGAAGTGACCACGCTGTCGTGGGCCGGCTTCAAGCTGGTGGAAGGTACCTGAGAAAATTAGCGGCGTGCCTTGGCGGCGGCCTTGATGTCCGCGCAGGACATCGGCTTGCCGTTCCGGGCCGCCTCCGCCTCCAGCTGCTGGCAGCCGCTGTAGTTATGCCAGAACACCAGCACATAGCCGGCCACGCCCAACACCACGGCGACCATTGCCAAGGCAATGATGAGTTTCACGGTTTTTTCGGAAGCCATTTTTTCTGAAGAGAATTGAGCAGGTGGTGCTCCGAGCCGGAATCGAACCGGCACGCCTTGCGGCGGCAGATTTTAAGTCTGCAGTGTCTACCAATTTCACCATCGGAGCCCACACAAGCCCAATATTATGCCATGAACCAGCCGTAACTGCCAGACAACTATCGAATCCGGCGCCATGATCAAGCGTGCCTCGCACCGGGCGCGATTTGGCTATAGTCGGTCATGGGTAAAATTTTCATCGGCATCTCCGGTTGGCGCTACAAGCCATGGCGTGGCGTGTTTTATCCGCCGGACCTTGCGCAGTCGCGCGAACTGGCGTTTGCGGCGCGCGCAGTGCCGACCATTGAGCTCAATGGTTCCTTCTATTCGCTACAGCGGCCATCCAGTTACGCCGCGTGGTACGAGGCCACGCCGGACGGTTTCGTGTTCAGCCACAAAGGCAACCGCTACCTGACGCACATCCTGCGGCTGGGCGGCGAGATTGGCCCGGCGCTGGCGAATGTGATGGCGTCCGGCGTGTTCAACCTGCGCGAGAAGCTGGGGCCTTTCCTGTGGCAGCTGCCGCCGAATTTTCGTTTTGATGCGGCGCGGCTGGAGCATTTCGTCCGCCTGCTGCCGCGCGACCTGCGACAGGCGCAGGTGCTGGCCCGGCAGCATGAGCCGCGCATGAACGGCCGCGTTGCACTCGACATCGGCGCCAATCACAAAATGCGCCACGCGCTGGAAGTACGTCACGAGAGTTTCAACGATCCGGCTTTTGTGGCCTTGCTGCGCAAGTACAAGGTGGCGCTGGTGGTGGCCGACAGCGCCGGCAAATGGCCTGATTACGAAGACGTCACCGCCAGCTTCATGTATCTGCGCCTGCACGGCGCGGAAGAACTGTACGCCAGCGGCTACAACGACGCGGCGCTGGACCACTGGGCCGCGCGCATCAAGGCCTGGGCCGGAGGCGGCCAGCCACCGGACGCCAGGCTGATTTCGCAGGAAGCCCCGCCGCATCGCGCCAGCCGCGATATCTACTGCTACTTCGATAACGACATCAAGGTACACGCCCCCTTCGACGCCCAGCGGCTGATGGCGCGCTTACGCTGAAGGCGGCTTGCGGTCGCGCGCCACCGGCGGCAGCCGATGCTTGAGCGTACCGACGCGCTGTGCGCGATAAATGCCGCTATGGCCCGAAAACAGATAGGCCACCACACAAGCCAATGCCGCGTAAGGCCCGATCTGCGGCCCGAATAATTCGATCGCCATGATGGTGGAGGCCAGCGGCGTATTGGCGGCGCCCGCGAACACCGCCACAAAGCCCAGCCCCGCCAGCAACGCAAACGGCAGATGCAGCAACGGCGCCAGTGCATTGCCCAGCGTCGCGCCGATATAGAACAACGGCGTCACCTCGCCCCCCTTGAAACCGCTGCCCAGCGAGCCCACCGTGAAGACAAACTTGCCCAGAAAGTCCCATGGCGCCACCGGTCGCTGAAACGCCTCCACGATCACCGGAATGCCAAGACCGATATAGCGCGTGCCCAGCCACCACACGGCCAGCGCCACCACCACGCCGCCCAGCATCGGCCGCAACGGCGCGTAGCTGATGTGGCGCTTCATGAAAGCCGAAGCGGCATGCGTGGATTTGGCAAAGGCCATGCCCACCAGCCCGAACACCAGGCCAGCCACCAGCACCGCGGCCACGCTCCAGAAAGTAATCGGCACGATGCCGCTGATGGCGTAATGCGTGTGGTGCACGCCCCAGGCCATGCCGACCTGGTCGGCGGCGATGGCGGCGACCATGCACGGAAAGATGGCGTCGTAGCGCATGCGGCCGATGGCAAGCACTTCCAGCCCGAAGATGGCGCCGGCCAGCGGTGTGCCGAAGACCGAAGCGAAACCGGCGCTGATCCCGGCCATCAGCACGATGCGGCGCTCGGCGTGGCGCAGGCGGAAGATGTGAGTCAGTTGATCGGCCAGCGTGCCGCCCATCTGCACCGCCGTGCCCTCGCGGCCGACCGAGGCGCCGAACCAGTGCGACACCACGGTGCCGATCAGCACCAGCGGCGCCATGCGCAGCGGCACGACGTTTTTCGGGTCGTGGATTTCGTCGATGAGCAGGTTGTTGCCCGCCTCCACACTGCTGCCGAGCTTGAGATAAACCCAGCCGACCGCGAAGCCAGCCAACGGCAGCAACCAGATGATCCATGGATGCGTTTCGCGCCAGTTGGTGGCGTAATCCAGCGCAAACAGGAACAAGGCCGACGCGGTGCCGCTCAGCACCGCCACCAGCCCGGCGAGCAGGGTCCACTTGCCGATATACGGCAGCAAGGCGATTTGTTCCGGGGGGCGCGATAGTTTTCTCATCAGCATCGGATACTAACAAATCCCATGAGATGGATCAAATCTCAAGCAGATAGGTCTAACACCTTATCAGCCCGCCATTGCGCCAGCTGCTCGACAGGAGGACGATTTCATGATGGAAGAACGCGTAGCAAAACTGGAAGCAACAAGCGAGCGCCACGCCGCCGCGCTCGCTGCACTGGAGAACGAAATGAACAATCGAGCCCATCAACTCGAACCCGAACTGAGTAATAATCACCTGGACCGTCGCATCACCGAATTTCGCGAGGATGTCAATCGGCGCTTCACCGAAATGCACGAGCAGACCGACCAACGGTTCATGGAAATTCTGGAGCAAACCAACCGACGGTTTACGGAAATGCAAGTGCAAACCGACCGACGGTTTACGGAAATACAAGTGCAAACCGACCGACGTTTTCAGGAGATGCACGACTACACCGAGCGACGATTCACGGAAATGCGAGAGGACTCAAATCTGCGTTTCGATCAGGTGCACAAGCGCTTTGACCGGATGGAAACCTCCATTGACAATATGCGTCACGAATTGCAGACCTTCACCCGTTGGATGACAGCCAGCCAGATTACCGTTGTGCTGGCCATTGTAGCGCTGGCTGCCAAAACCTTCCTCGGTTAATGATGGTGGTGCATGTCCCCGTCGCGCTTCACGTCCATGGCTTCTGACGGCTTGGACGGCGGCGCGCCCGGCGCGCGCGGGGCGGCGGGGAGTTCACCGGTCCACTCGCGCGCCACCGTGCCTTGCGGATGCTTATACCAGCCCGGGTCCTTGTAGTCATTCCGCGCCAGCCCTTCCCTCACCTTCACCACCGTGAACATGCCGCCCATTTCCAGGCCGCCGAACTGCCCCTCGCCCATCATCATCGGCAGCGTGTTTTCAGGCAGCGGCATCTGCATGCCGCCCATCGAACCGCCCTTGTCGCCCATGACCATATAGCCCGGCACCAGATTATTGATTTTCTGCGCCACGCCACTGTGATCGACGCCAATCATGTTCGGCACGTCATGCCCCATCGCGTTCATAGTGTGATGCGATTTGTGGCAGTGGAAGGCCCAGTCGCCCGGTTCGTCGGCGATAAACTCGATCGCCCGCATCTGGCCAACCGCGATATCGGTGGTCACCTCCGGCCAGCGCGCAGACGGCCGCACCCAGCCACCATCGGTGCCTGTCACCTCAAACATATGACCGTGCAAATGGATAGGATGATTGGTCATGGTCAGGTTGCCGGCGCGGATACGTACCCGGTCATTCCTGCGCACCACCATGGGATCAATGCCGGGGAAAGCGCGGCTGTTGAAGGTCCAGAGGTTAAAGTCGGTCATGGTATTGACCTTGGGCGTGTAGCTGCCCGGCTCAATGTCGTAGGAGTTCAGCAGGAATACGAAATCGCGATCCACCGCATGCAGCTTGGGATCACGCGGATGCGTGACCCAGAAGCCCATCATGCCCATCGCCATCTGCGCCATCTCGTCCGCATGCGGGTGGTACATGAAAGTGCCGGCGTTCTTCGCCACGAATTCATACACAAAGGTCTTGCCCGGCGCGATGCCAGGCTGGGTCAGGCCGGTCACACCGTCCATGCCGTTCGGCAGGCGCTGTCCATGCCAATGCACGCTGGTGTGCTCCGGCAGCTTGTTGGTGACGAAAATGCGCACACGGTCGCCCTCCACCACCTCGATGGTCGGGCCGGGACTCTGGCCGTTGTAGCCCCACAGATTGGCCGTCATGCCGGGCGCGATCTCGCGCACCACCGGCTCGGCCACAAGATGGAACTCCTTGACGCCATCCTTCATCCGCCACGGCAGCGTCCAGCCATTCAGCGTCACCACTGGATTATAGGGACGGCCATTCGGTGGCGGCAGCGGCCCTTGCGTGGCGGCCGACGATTGCAGCGGCGCCTCCGGCAGCGTCGCCGCGCCAGCTTTCGTCACCATGCCGGCGCCGATCAAGGTGGCCGCGCCGCTCAAAAACGATCTGCGGGTGGTCATGGTTGTACTCCTTTATTCGATGGCAGACGGCCGCCCAGCGCGGCCTCCAGATTGGCTTGCGCGGTCCAGTAGTCTTTCAACGCGCCGATGTAGCCGCTGACGGCGGTGGCTTGTTCACGCGCGTCGGCCAGCAGCTCGAAGACGCTCATCAGCATGCCGTTGTAGCGCAACAGGGTTTGATCGGAAATCTGCTTGCGCAGCGGGACCACGTTGTCGCGGTAGTGGCGCGCCAGATCGTAGGAGGCGCGGTAGTCGGCATAGCTTTCACGCGCCTCGCTGCGCGCGTCAACCGCCGCTTGCGCCAGCAGATTCACCGATTGCATATACGTCGCCTCCGCCCGCGCGACGCGTGCCGAGCCCCAGTCGAACAGCGGAATCTCCAGCGACAACTCATAGCCGCGCGTCTTCACGCCGCCTTCGGAATTGCGCACCGCGCCCAGATCGAGCACATTGATGAAGCGCGTGGTGCGCGTCAGTCCCAGCGTGGATGCGGTTTGTTCGGTATCCAGTCTGGCGGCTTGAATGTCCAGCCGTTCGTTGACGGCGGTTTGCTCGACATCCGCCAGCTCGCGCGGCGCCGCTGGCAAATCGGGCAGATGGTCCGGCAAGCGGTAAGACGCCGCCTGCTCGCCGCTCAGGCCCAGCAAGCGAGTCAGCTTCTCGCGCGCGGCGACGGCGGCTTTCTGCGCGTGCACCGCGTCGGCCAAGGCCTGCGCGTGATACGCCTGTTCGCGCGCCAGATCCAACGCGCTCCAGTTGCCGGCCTTGCGCATGCGCCCTGCCAGCTCGGCGCCCGCTTGCGCCGAAGCTTCCACCTGTCTGGCGTAGTCGGCGATCTGCGCCGCCGCGACGGCGTCCACCCACGCGCGGCGCGTATCGGCGGCCACCTTCAACGCCTCATTCGCCGCCAGCAGTTTGGTTTGCTCAAAGCGGCGGCCCTCGATACGGCTGGCCATCGGCGCGGTGATCAAGCCGATCAGATTAAAGGTCAGCGTACGTTCGATGCCGACTTCACCACCGCCATGGCTGCGCTTAAAGTCCAGCACCGGATTTTGCAGGCGGCCGGCCTGCACCAGATCCGCTTCCGCCACGCCCAGCGACCAGTAGCTGGCTTGCAGTCCGCGGTTGTTGAGCAGCGCGATTTGCACCGCATCGTCGGCGGCCAGCGGCTGCTCCAGTTTCTTGCCGATGACGGCGGCCAAAGCGCGCGCATCGTCTTGGTTGCGTGGCAGGCGGCCGGCGACGCTGGCGCTGACGCCGGTGCGCTGTTCGCTGATGCCGGCGGCGGCGCTGAAACCGCCATCGCCGGACAGCGCCGCGCAACCGCTGAGCAGCAGCACCAAGCCGGCGCTGCCCGCGAGTTTATACAGACAATTCATGTCCTCTACCTCAAAAAATCGTTAGGGAATACCCAGCCCGCGGACGGAGCTTGGGTGTGATCAGGCGTGGCGGCCTTGAGGGGGACGTTCGGGATGGGCCAGGTCGACCGCAGGGAGGAAATCGGCATAGAAAGCCGCAACGCCGGCCGATGGCAGCAGCGGCGTGGGAATCGCCAGCGCCAGCAAAGGCGCGGCGGCGGCACAGCACGCGGAGCCGCTGCACTTCATGTTGTTATGCGGAGAGGATTTGTCGCCATGGCCGGCTTGCGCCGCCAGCATGGCCGCGTGATCGTGCGGGCCGGATGGCATGGCCATGGCCACAGCCGTCCCCGTGGTCGCCGGAGCGACGCACAATTGCATCTGCGCGGCGGCATACCCTTGGTACGGGAGCGCCAGCAGCATCAGCCAAACGACGAAGGATCGGAGCAGAACGGTCATGGCGGCTATGTTATCACAAGCCGTGATGTCGTTCAGGCCAGCCTTGTCGTCGGGTTGGCGATGATGTTATCGACCTGGATACACGCCTCGTTGCGGGCGGCGGCCAGCGCCTCATCCTCGGTGGCGCGCACGAATTGCATCGTGGCGCCCTCGAAGATTTCCTCGCCGGCGGCGGTCACCCGCGCCAGGTCACAACTGGCCGTCCATTTGTGATCCGTGGTCGGCAACGCGGTCGGGATGATAGCCCAGCCCTTGTAATGAAGCTTGTCCATGATGGCCTCCTTACTCTGGCTTTCAGCATACCACCATTGGCGCAGGGCTGCCGCCCGCTTTATTCCTGTTCTGGCGGAACGCGGCCGATGTTCTCATCCATATTGGCCAGATACCAGGTCAGCGAGGTCATGACGGCGACGTGGCGCTTCAACTCCAGCGGATTGACCTTGTCCAGCGTGTCGGCCGGCGTGTGGTGGTAGTTGAAGTAGAAACTGGAATCGACCAGTGGTTCGAATACCGGCACGCCAGCGCGCTCCAGCGGGCCGGTATCGGCGGCGCCGGCGATGTCATGACGCTCGAAGATGCCGGCGCCGATCGGCTCCAGCGCGGTTTTCAGTGGTGCGAAGTACTTCACCATTGGCGGCGTCACGCTGCCGATGAAGCCAAACGGACGGCCGCCGCCGCTGTCGGATTCAATCGCGGCAAAGTGCTTGTCCAGCTTATCCTGGTTGGCGTCGAAGTAGGCCTTGCCGCCACGGGTGCCGTTTTCCTCGTTCATCCAGGCGATCACGCGGATGGTGCGGCGCGGCTTGAGGTTGAGCTTTTTCAGGGTGTCGATCACCGCCATGGCGCCGGCCACGCCAGTGCCGTCGTCGTGCGCGCCGGTGGCCAGGTCCCAGGAATCGAGGTGGCCGGAGACGATCACCACTTCATCCGCCTTGTCGGTGCCCGGCAGGTCGGCGATGACGTTGTAGCTGTCCGCGTCCGGCAGGGTTTGCGGGGTCAGGGTCAGGTGCATTTTCAGCAGGCCGCGCGCCGACAGGCGGCTCATCAGCATCGCATCTTCCGCCGTCACGGCGGCGGCGGGAATGCGGTTTTCCGCCACCACGCCGGTGGCGCCGGTGTGGGCGATGCGGTAATTGGCGCCGCCGACCGAACGCACCAGCGCCGCCGCCGCGCCCATGTCCGCCGCCACTTTAGGACCGGCGAAACGGAAGCCGGCGCCGTGGCCATAGGCCGGGCCGGCGTGGCCGCGGTCCGCCATCTCCTGGTCGAAGGCGACGTCGAACAGCACGATGCTGCCCTTGACCTGCGCGGCTTTGGCTTTCAACTCATCGAAACTGCGCACGATGACCACCGGCGCGGTCAGGCCGGCAGCCGGGGTGGCGCCGGAACCGCCAAGGGCGGTCAGCACCACTTTCTGCGTGATGCCGGCCGGGCGGCCGGTGTACTCCACCAGTTCCGCCGATTCGGCGCCGCGCACCCAGTGCGGCACTTTGACCGGTTGCAGCGTGACCGTCGCGCCAATCTTGCGCATGGCGGCCGCCACCTGTTCCACCGCCGCAGCGGCGCCCACGGAGCCGGACAAACGCGGCCCCACCAGATCGGTCAGGTCGGCCAGGCGCTCGTAAGCCCAGTCGCTCTTCATTGCGCTGTCGCGGATCTGGCCCAGGGTGGCTGGGTCGTTGGGAGCGGCGCCGGCGCCGACACACAGCAGGCTGGTGGCCAGCACGGTCAGCGACATGGATTTCTGGTAGAGGGATTTCATGCGGTTCCTGTACAGATGAGTGAGTAGCCGGAAACGATAACCGATCGTGATGATCTTGTCATCCATATTGATTTGCTATCGAGGTTGCACTACCATGAAACTTCAACTTTCAGAAGAAAGCGCCTATGCTCAAGGGTCAACTCTGCACCGTACGCCACCTGGTGACCGCCGATCTGAACACCTTCATCGCGCTGGCCAACGACCTGCCCTCGCGCGGCGACTATTTTTCCACGCACTTCAAATCGCCGGAAACCATGCGCAGGGAGTTCATGCAGAACGGCTTCGTGACCGAGGACAGTGAACTGTTTGTGATCGAGGACGCGCAACACCATGTGATCGGCGTGATCACCCACTTCAAAAGCCGCACCCCGGTCTCGCGCGAAATCGGCTACCGTCTGTTGGAGCCGAAACTGACCGGGCGTGGATATGTAACAGAGGCCTGCAAGCTGCTGGTCGATTACCTGTTCAACGTTCACCCCTACCACCGGCTGGAATTATTGACCGCCCCGGAGAACGTGGCCTCGGTGCGCGTGGCGCAAAAATGCGGCTTTCAGGCCGAAGGCACGCTGCGCCAATCCTTCTTCATCAATGGCCGTTACCAGGACGTGACGGTATTCAGCCTGCTGCGCCCAGAGTGGGAAGCACAACGTCTCCAAATGTTACAAGCCATTACCGGCAAGGGCGGTTTGTAAGCATGTGTATAAGACGTGGCGCGAATTTTTCAGGGGTTTATAGTGGAGTCACTGGCTAGCGAATCATTCCGGTTCAGGCCACAGCAAGGGGATTACCATGTTGAGCAAAAAATTAATGGGTGTAGCGTTACTGACCGTAGCAGCAGTATCGTCGTCGGCATACGCAGGCGACCGTGATTTCAACACGGTGGCCGGGGCTGTGGTCGGCGCCGCGATCGGCAACAGCGCCGGTGGCCGCGACGGCGCCATTGTCGGCGGCCTGGTTGGCGCGGCGGTGGGCAACAGCATCCGCACCTCGGATGACCGCTACTACCGCGGCCGTGACCGTGGCTATGTCGAGACCCGCGTCTACTCGCAGCCTGCGCCGGTGTACTACGAGCGTCCGGCTCCGGTCTACTACGCGCCGCCGGTACGCTACTACGAACCGCCCCCACGGGTGGTGTACGTTGAACCGGCCCGCCCGTACTATCGCGAGGAACGCTGGGAACGCCGTCACTACCGTCACGATCGCTGGGATCGTTAATCTTCCAGCCACAGAGCCCCGAATTTTTCGGGGCTTTTTTTCGTCCCTCCGCTAGGTGTCTGCGACGGGGGATACTATGACGACAGCAGACGCAATCATCGCTTTGGAACTCGGCCATTACCGGCTGCGCGAGCAGATCGGCGGATCGGCCTACGGCATCATCTGGCGCGCCAGCGGGCCGCAGGCAACGCGCGATGTGGCCATCAAATTAATCAATCAGGAGCAGATGGCGCGCGCCCTGCCCGCCCAGCGGGAACGCTGGATCGCCAGCGCCAATAACGAAATCGCATTCTTGCAATCATTGGAGCCGTGGGACGAGCGGCATATCGTGCGCCTGCTGGACAGCGGCTGGCACGAAGGATTGCCGGTGCTGGCGCTGGAGCTGATGGGCTCCGATCTGGGCAAGCACATGGTGGCGTTGAAAGGCCGGGGCGAGACGGTGCCGCTGCCGCAAGTTCTGGGCTGGATCGCGCAGATCAATCAGGCGCTGGCCAAGGTGCACCAATATGGCTGGCGGTATCTGGACCTGAAACCGGCCAATGTGCTGCTCGATCCGCATCTGAACACCGTCAAGCTGGCCGATTTCGGCACCAACCGCGCGTTGGGCAGCCTGCAAGCGCATTCGTACGCCGGCACCGCCAACTGGCAGGCGCCGGAGCAATTTTTTCCGGCCGATGGCGGCGGCTACGCCACCGGCGCGCGCAGCGATTACTTTTCGCTGGGCGCACTGCTGTATTTTCTGGTGACGGGCGGTCTGCCGCTGCGGTTTTGCAGCGATTGCGGACAGGCTTATCGTGAACATCATGTCGCCGGAGCCGACCTGCTGCGCGGGCGTAATGGCGGCGAGATTCCAACGGCGCTGCGGCCGCAGGAAGAGGAGCGCTTTGCCGCCGCCATCCCCGCCGGCCAGCGCGATGCGGCACTGGATCTGTTGCGCGCACTGCTGCATATCGATCCCGCCAAGCGTCCGCGCCACGCCATCCAGATCAGCCGCATGCTGAACGCGATACAGGGCGTCAAGCCGGCGCGCGATGCGTTTGACGCCGTCAATCCGATCCACGGCATGCGCCGCCCGACGGCGCTCAACGGCTGGCAAACCGTGCGGGAGGCATGATGGCAATCGCGATGAAACGCCCTGCCCAGCCACGCCGACTGGTGCCGCGCCCCACGCCGGCCGAACACACCGCTGCCGCGCTGCGCATGCTGACCATGGCTGCGGCCCGCAACAGCGCTCTCGCTTTGGTGCTGGTTCTGCTGGCCGGACTATGTGCGCTGCAAGCGTGGGCGCTGCTGCGCGCCCCGGAGGCGTGGTCGCCTGTCGCGATCACGGTCAGGCTGGCGGCCGGTGACAGCATCACGCTCGGCCAGCGCGAATTGGCCGCGCCGCAGACGGATCGCAACCATCTGGCGCTGCGCCGGGATGCGAATGGCGGCTGGTGGGTGCGCAATCTCAGTACCACGCGCCAGCTGGTGCTGCTGCGCGATGGCAGCGAGCAGCGCCTCGGCGCCACGCCGCTGCAAGGCCTGCAAGGTTTCCAGATCGATGGCGCAGTGTTTGATATGCACTCTGCCGACGCGCGCCGGGTGAGCTTCACGCGCAATGGGCATACATGGCTTTACGATGGTGCGACCTTGTATCGCGATGGCCGCGCGCAGGCCAACTGCCCTGAATCGCGGCTGGCATCCAAAGCGCTGTCAGCGTGGAATCGCGCCGTGCCCCTGGCGCTGACGATCGCGCGGCCGCTGGCATTCGGCGGCAATCTCTATTGCGATAACCGGCTGGGGCTTGAGCAGGTGACCGCCGGCGCGGCCACGATCTCCCGCGTAAACAGCCGCTTGCAGCTGTCCGCCGCCAATCCGGATGGCGACCGCGCCGCCGTGCTGGCGGGGCAAACGGATTTGCGCAGGCAGGAAGCTGCGCTGAGCGGCGTGAATGCCATCATGGTGGGCCATACGCGCTTGCAACTGACGGCCAGTGGAGACCAGTTGACCATGCAGCCATCCCGCCACGTCAAGCTTTACAGCGAACCGGAATTGAAGCTGCCGGCGCAAGTCAGCTGGCAATGGCAGCAACGCACGTTGTGGAGCGGGGGGAATGCTCACGCTATCTGGATCGCCCTTGCCGTGTCGGCAGCGATGCTGGCCGCCAGCGTGATTGCCCGCGGGGCTGCCGCGGCGCGGGTGCAAGGCGCCTCTGCTGGCGGCGTGGCCGGGGCGCAGACCGCTGCTGCGCGGACGACGGAAGGCGCCACGACGGGCGGCATGACCAAATCGCAGGTCATTGCGGCACGGGCGGCTCAAGTCGCGTCGGCTCGCGGCATGGCAGGACGGCAGCTCGGCGGATCGTGGGCGGGCGGGGTGGCGATGGTCGCCGGCGTGGTCGCGGCGGTCGGCATGCTGCTGGCGGGCCTTGTCGCGCTGATCGCACAGCGATCGGGCTACGCACCAAGTGCGGCGTGTTCGCTGCTGTTGGGTGCCTGCGCGCTGCTGTTGTGGCTTGCGCTGCCGGGCCGCCTGACGCTGGCGACTGGGGCCGGTGTGGTCCTATTGGCCATCGGCCTGCTGGCGCAACTGGAACTTGGACTCGGCGCGCCGGAGTCGTCCTGGCTGCGCTACTATCAGAAATCCGCCGCCATGCTGGCCATCGGCGCCGGCCTTGGTGGCCTGCTGCGCACGTGGGCACAACATCAGGCGGCGCGTGGTATGCAGCTCCAGCAGCGCAGCATCGAATGGATACTCGCGCTGTTCGCCGCAGTGGCCCTGGCCGCGCTGGCCGCGCAAGTCCTGTGGGGCGACGAAACCGGCGTCTTCGACCTGCAACCGGTGGAGCTGGCCAAACTCGCGCTGACCGCCCTCACCGCCCATTGTCTCGCCCTGCGCTTCAACTGGCACAACGGCCCGCAACGGCTGGTCGACCACGGCGCACGCTGGCTGCAACTGATCGCACCCGCCCTGCTGTTCCTGGCCCTGCTCGGCCTCGCGCTGGTGCAGGTGGACGACTTCTCGCCGCTGATCCTGTTGCTGGTCTGGAGTACCGGCATGGGCCTGGCCTACGCCATCGCCGCCAGCAACCGCGTGCTGGCCGCCGTGCTGCTGAGCGGTGCGCTGCTCGCCGTGGGCGTCGTCGCCTACTTGCGCATCGTCGGCACCGACGATCTGATACGCTGGGGCTTTTACGCCGACCGCTTCCTGGTGTGGCTCAATCCCGCCGAACACCCGCATACCGGCCAACAACTGCTACAGGGCGCGCGCGCCATCGGTGACGGAGGCTGGACCGGCGCCGATCACTGGCTCGGCCTGCGCTCCCTCGGCCAAAGCGCCGGCAACGTGGCGCAGATTCCCGCCGTGCAGGACGACTTTGCCGCTTCCTTCTTCCTCAACCGCCACGGCCTGCTGGGCGGGCTGCTGCTGTGGGCCGTGCAGGCAGCCTTCCTGATTGGGATCGTGCTGACCGCGATGCACGCCTATCGCAAGGGCGCCGGCGCGCGCAACTTTCGCCATGCGTGGCTGGGCCGCTTTCGCTACTTCACACTGTGCGGCGGCGGCGCGTTCGTGCTGGGCCACTTCCTGCTTTCGTGGGGCACCAACCTGGCGATCTTCCCCATCATGGGCCAGCCGATGAGCTTTTTGTCGGCCGGCGGCAGCCATCTGCTGTTTTTCCTCTGCCCCCTGCTTACCTTCTGTGCGATATCTTCCGAAGGAGTTTGAATCATGCCGACCTATGTCCAACATGCCGTCCTGGGACGCATTCCCGATGTATTCAACGCCGAAGCGATCTGGCAGACGCCGGGCCTGGCGCTGTTCTCGCGTCGTCCGCTGCTGCGCGACCTGCTGGAGCGCAGCCCGCGCGAGCACCGTGGCCGTGCCGCCACGCGCTGCTTCTCGCACGTGACGCTATTGCTGCCGCAGGAAGATGTCGATGACGATTACCACCTCACACGCGGCGCCCGCGCCCGCGATCTGGCACAGACACTGACCGCCTTGCATCAGAAGGACTTCGGCGATTTGCTGGGCAGCGATCAGGTGCGCTATGACGTGCTGGGCGACGCCACCCTGGCGCCGGGCGAGATCGAGGTCAAGTTCGGCCATGCGGTGTATCTGCCGGCGGCGGATGAGAAAATTCTCTACAACGTCAGCGTGTCGCGCGACAGCGCGATCTGGCATGCTGTGTGCCCGATCTATCCGAACCAGCGTTTGGCATTGATCGGCGGCGAAGGCGGTGAAGCCAGCGCGGTCGCGCAGGGCTGGCCGTTCGGCCCGGACGCCGCCGTGCTGGTACTGAACGACGGTCCCGACGCGCCGCCAGTGGTGCAGATGCGCCCCAAGGATGCCTTCGAGTGCCGCTACGACCCACGCGGCGGCTATTACACCATCAAATCGCTGCGTGAACCGCAGGGCGGCCAACGGCTGCTGCTGAAAATCGCCCGCACCGGCGCAGCGCCGGCAGCGTCCACCGCACCGCAAGGCAGCCCCGCCGTCTGGCAAAGCCGCGCCGCCGGCAGCGAGAACACGAATGTGCGCGCCGGCGCCGGGCCTATCGACCTGACCGCCGTGCCAGCCGCCGCCAGCCACAAGCCCGTCACCCGCCCCGGCGAGAGCGACGCCACCTACGCGCCGGTATCGCAGCAGCGCGTCAGCCTGGTGGCGCTGGCCTTGCCGCGCCTGAGCCGCTACCGCGACACCGGCGCGCAAGCGCTGGAGCTACCCTTCGACCACGCGCTATCGTTGTCCGCCGACGCCAGGCCGGCCATCATCCTGACGGCCGACGCCAACGACCACCTGTACGCCTGCACCGCCGAAGGCCGCCAGCGCATCGAAGTTCCCGCCTCCCTCGCGCCGGTCGACACGCGCACCCTGCGCCTGCTGCCCGCCGCGCCGGAAATGGCGGACCGCTACAGCGCCGTGGTCTGCCTTGCCCAGCCGGTGAGCAGCGGCGTCGCCAGCGGCGCGCGCTTCACTTTCGGCCGCAACTCGGCCATGCTGGCGGCATTGCGCGTGCTGGACTCGCCACGCTTCCTCAAGCGCGGCGACGGCACCATCGCCGCCAGCGCGGACCGCATCGGCCTGTCGCGCAACGCTTTCAGCTTTGAAGCCACCAGCAAGGGCTACGCCATCGGCCGCCTGAGCGCCACCCAAGCGCTCTATCATCTGGACGACAAACTGCAATTCGTCGCCAGCGTGGGCGATGCGCCCTACCTGCTGCCGCACGGGCACCATCTGGTGGCCGGCCACTACGTGCTGCGCTTCGAGGCCTGAGCCATCATGGATGCGCTCCGACTTCACGCCGTTGCGGCTTTCGCCGCAGGCCTCATCATCACGCTGTTCCTGGCCGCGTACCTGACGCCACGCGGCTGGTGGCGACGGCCCAACGCGCGCGCGCTGTTCATCATGGTGGCCGGCGCGTGGGGCTTCGGCAGCCTGATTTTGTACGCCGCCCATGCCGCGGCATCGGGTGGCGACCACCTCGCTCAGGCCTCGCCCGGCACAAGCCCGGCCGGGCCACCCCCGCCGCAAGCGGCCCTGCCGGCAGGCGCCGTTGGCGGCGGCACGCTGGCGCCTGGCGATATCGCGGGCAGCGCCGCAGCCACAGCGGGTCGCGCCTTCCGCGTCCACCGTGATTTGAACCTGCGCGCCGCGCCCGGCGTGCACGCCGCGCGCGTCGGCGTGGTGCCGGCCGGGGCCATCGTCACACCCACCGGCGTCCATGATGGCGACTGGTGGCAAATCAAAGCCACCATCGGCCACAGCGAGCAAACCGGCTGGGCCAGCAGCCTGTGGCTACGCCGGAGCGGTGAATGACCACCACCGCCGGCGTTTTCTCGGCTAAGCTGTGGCCTTTCGCATCCCGCGCGCCCGCGCCTGCCCCGATGACCCGCATCACCGACCAACTGAACTTCGGCCCCGCACTGGACATCGCTGCCCGCAGCGCCGCCAGCATCAGCAAACTGCAAATGCCTGAGAATCAGGACAACCTGCTGCTCATCGACGCCGACGGCCGCGCCGTCCTGCTGCGCGACCAGACGCCGCAAACCACTACGCTTGGCGACTGGCCGCGAGGCCACGTGCGGCTGGCGGTGCTGGACGGCATGGGCGGCCACGGTCATGGCCGCGAGGCCGCCGAAGCCGTCGCCACCGGCCTGCTGCGCGTTCCCGCCTGCACCACGCCGGAACAACTGAACGCACACCTCGACCAGCTGCATCACCAATTGCAAGCGCGCTTCAGCCGCCCCGACGACCAGGACACCTTCCGCCGCCCCGGCACCACGCTCACGCTGCTGGAAATCCCATCCGGCCAGGCGCCGATGCTATTCCACGCCGGCGATTCGCGCCTGTACGAAATCACCGCCCACGACGCCCATCCACTGACTGTGGACCACGTCCCCGCCACCGCCTTCGCCATGCACGGCATGCTGGGTGAGGACGAATGGTGGCAGCAGGTGCACGGCGAACACCGCGCGCAAATCTCGCAGGCCTACATCCTCGGCAACGCCTTCGCCAACCCGCAGATCCTCGACAACGCCCTGCTGCCGCTGGACGCGACCAATCTGCCACCGTTCCTGCGTCAACTGGCGGACCGCCGCGTCATCGCCACGCGCGCCGACGCCACCTACCTGTTGGCGACCGACGGCTTCTGGTCCAGCGCCCGGCCGCAGAGCTGGGTCCAGCGCTGGCCATCGCTGCTGCACACCAGCAGCGCCGCCACAGCCTTGGACGCCCTGTTCAGCGACTACGCGCAAAATCCCCCACCCCAGCTCCACATCGACAACCTGAGCGCCATCGTGATCCGCTTTCGCGCCGCGCCGGAGAGCGGCAATGTTGACGAAACGGCACTGCCGACCGCACCAATTCCGTCGCATTTTTGAAAAGCGCACAGACCAGGCGCAAAAGCGGTTGCAAAGTTTGCCAAACAGAGTGAAAACCGCATAAACTGACGGGTATCCCATCGGTCGGTTTGTCATGAAAAAATGCAGTAATGCCCAGCACCCGCATTGCACTTATTGGGTCTTACCGGGAGCGCAAACTTGCGAAGGCGGCCACGCCCAAGCAGAGCCTTCCAGCTTCGCCCTGCTGACTGCCTTGCGCACCTCCCGTGCAGCCTCGCCGGCCACGGTGCTGGATGCCGTCCCTGCTGTTGAATCGCATACCGCGGCACAAACCGCCAACTACGCCCGTCCCCTGCAACGCGCCCATGCCGAACGTCCGCAACTGCACATCAGCGGCTTCGACCCGCGCGCCGCCGGCGGCCGCCAGACCTTGAAGATGGAACTGCGCGGCATGCCGGAAGCCTGCGCGCCGCAACTGACGCTGCAACTGCAATCGGACCTGATCCCTCACGGCGCCTCGCGCCAGCACTTCGTGCGCGCGGTTGGCGGCGAGTGGCGCCCGGTGTTCGTTGAGTTTTCCTCGCGCGGCAAGGAGCATGGCCAGTACCAGATCAGCATCGAGCTGCTGAGCCAACACGCCGGCATGGCCGCGCGTAAATGGGTCTGCACCTTCGTCATCCTGGTGCCGCGCCTGGACGCCACGCTGACCGAGATCCACCGCATCTTCCTCAGCACCCACAAGAACGTGCGGGTGATGGCGGACGACGCCTCGATCGCCCGCGTCAGCGCGCAAGGCGGCGACAGTCTCGATATCGACGTCACCGCGCGCAACGCAGGCATCGCGCATCTGGATTTGAACGCCCCGGCCGGCAAGGTAGACCTGGGCTTCACCACCATCGCGTGGGACGAGGACCTGATCGAGATCGACATGCCGCAGGCGGCCGCGCTGCATCCGCATCCAAGTGCCGCAGCCTCGCTGGTGAACGCCGCGCCGGAAGCCGGCGCGCAGCGCCAGATCCGCCTGTTCGCCATGGACGAATGCGTGATCGGCCGCTTTGAACTGGTCGATCCTGAATCGAATGTGCTGCTGACCCACTACACGGCCGATGGCCAGGACACCAATGGCCTGACGCGCCGCCTGTCCGGACGCCATGCGGTCATCCGCCGCTCCGGCCTGGGGTTTGAAATTGAAGACGTCTCGCGCTACGGCATCCTGCTGGATGGGGTCTGGCCGGGCAAGCACAAGCCGACCGCGCTGCGGCTCGGCATGCGCATCGAATTCAGCGCCAGCATCAAGGGGATCGTGACCCTGTCGGTATCGGCCATCATGCCGCACGGTGTGATCCTGCACCGCGTGGACCATGGCGCCAATGCCGAAAGCTTCTACCTGCTGGCGCCGGAAACGCATCCGGGCTATCCGGTCAAATCCTTCGCCGCCGCACCGCATGCGGCCGCGCTGCCGCTGCTGTTCCACCGCGATGGCGGCTTCTGGCACCTCGACCAGCTGACCGGCAAGGAAACCGCGCTGGCGCCGAGCGTCTCGCTGGATAAGCTGAGCCGCGTGCCGCGCCACACCCGCTTCGCCAGCGATCCATATCCGGAACACTGGATCATCCGCACCGGCGCCAACGACTTGTACAGCACCGTGGCGGCGAACGCCATGTCCACCGCCTGATTGCCGCTTAAGCGACCGGCTTCTTTGCCGGCAAAGGGATCCACTCGGTTTCGCCCGGCACTTTAGGGAAGCGCTGCGCCTCCCAGTCCTCGCCCGCCTGCACGATGCGTTCCTTGCTCGACGAGACAAAGTTCCACGACATGTAGCGATGGCCATCCAGCGGCTCGCCGCCGATGATCACAAAGCGCGCATCGCTATTGGCTTTCACGCGGCGCGTGTCGGCGGTGTTCAGCAGCGCCATGTTGTGCAGTTCCAGCCCTGCGCCGTCGACTTCCAGCTCGCCACTGATCGGGTAGATGGCCGCTTCGGCCGGCAGGCCGTTCAGCGCCAACTCGTGACCTGGCTTGAGGGCGATGTCCAGATACAGCGTCTGGCTGTAGGTCTGTACCGGCGAGGTCTGGCCGAAGGCGGAGCCGATCAGCACACGGATATCGGCGCCGTCCACCGCCAGTTCAGGGATGGCGCTGGATGGCGTGTGGCAGAAGCCCGGCTCCGTTTCCTCATGCGCCACCGGCAGCGCGGCCCACAGCTGCAAGCCGTGCGTCCGGTGTGGCACGCCCACCAGATCTTTGGGCGTACGCTCCGAGTGCACAATGCCGCGCCCCGCCGTCATCCAGTTGATGGCGCCCGGCTCGATGCGCTGATAAGTGCCGAGCGAATCGCGGTGGTCCATCGCGCCTTCAAACAAATAAGTCACTGTGGCGAGGCCGATGTGCGGGTGTGGGCGCACGTCGTGGTCTGCGTCCGCAGGCACATCCACCGGACCGAAATGGTCGAAGAAAACGAATGGGCCGACGGCCTGCTTGACCGCGGACGGCAGGTAGCGGCGCACCACAAAGCCGCCGCCCAGATCTTTCTCGTGGCCCTTCAACAGATTGGAGATGGTCATGGTCTTATCCCAGCACGGTGGTCACTTCGGTGGTCACGGACGTCATCAGCTTGTGGATCGGGCATTTCTGCGCGGCGGCCAGCAGCTCGGCGCGCTGGGCCTCGGTCAGATCGCCGGTGACGTGCAGGGTGGCGGTCAGGCGGTAGATGCCCTGGCGCTCCTCGCTGGCGTCGCGTTCCATGCTCACTTCCACGTGCTCCAGCGGGATGTTCTTGCGCTTGGCGAACCAGACCACGGTCAAAGCCTTGCAGGCGCTCAGCGCCGCGTCGTACAGATCGTGCGGCGACGGGCCGGCGTCGTTGCCGCCCTCTTCCACCGAGCCGTCGGTGGAGATAATGTGATTGCGCACATGGACGATGTGGCGCATCGGCAGGGATTGATCACGCAGGGCTTTGATAGTCATTCGGTGTTCCTTGTGGCGGTTGAATCAGAACCGACAATGTACACCGAATGACGGGGTTGCGCTTCTACTAAAAGACTACGCGCCAACCAGCACCATCGAGAAATCGGCGCCGCCCTGGCGCAGTTCCTTGAGGCGGGCGTGTTCGGGATCGGCGTACCAGGCTTGCGCGTGGGCGGCGGACGGGAATTCGATCACCACCATCACCTCCGGCAGCACGGGCGCGCCCTCCATCGCCTGCGGCGGCGTTTTCGCCATCAGCTTGCCGCCATGTTTCGCCGTCAGCGCCGGCATGTGGGCGCCATATTCCTTCTGCCATTCCGTGCTGCGCAGGGTTGCGTATCCGATTGCGTATGCTGCCATGATGAGCTCCTTGTGTATGTGTGTGACTTCATTATCATCACAATCCATTTGTACATAAATACGCTAGAATTTCACTCACCCCTAATAATTAGTTTCGAATATGAGCGACAAGCTACGCAGCATGGAAGTATTCGTGGCCGCTGCCACAGCGGGCAGCTTTGCGGCCGCGGCGCAAGCGCTGGAGATATCGGCGGTCATGGTCGGCAAGCATGTACAGGCGCTGGAACAGCAGCTGGGCGCGCGCCTGATCGAGCGCAGCACGTGGCGGCAGACCCTGACCGAGATCGGCGCCGCCTATCTGGAGCGTTGCCGCGACGTACTGGCCAGCGTGGCCGCCGCCGACCACGTGGCGGAAAACCTGCGCGCCGAACCGCAGGGTAGCCTGCGCATCTCGGCGCCGGCCACGTATGGCGAACAGCGGCTCACGCCTGTCATCGCGGCCTACGCGGCGCGCTATCCCAAGGTGCGTGTCGAGCTGGTGCTGAGCAACCGCGTGATCGACATGGCGGAGGAAGGCGTGGACGTGACCATCCGCTCCGGCCCCATCGCCGATACCACGCTGATCGCCCGGCCACTGCAACCTGGGCGCGTGCTGGTGGCGGCCAGTCCGGCGTATTTGAAAAAGCACGGCACGCCGCGACATCCATCGGACCTTGAGCGACACAACTGCCTGGTGTTTGCAGGCGCTGGCGCCACCTGGCGCTTCCAGCGCGGAGAAGAAAAAGTGGAAGTCAGCGCGCGCGGCACGCTGGTCAGCAATACCGGCGCCTCGCTGGTGGTGGCCGCCATCGCCGGCATGGGCGTGGTGATGCAAGCGGATGTGCTGATGGAGCCCGCTCTCAAAGCCGGCCAACTGGTGCGGTTGCTGCCGAAATGGGAGCTACCGTCGCGCGCCATGCACATCCTGCGCCGTCCGGAGGCGCGGCCCTCGGCCAAAGTGCGCAGCTTTGTCGACTTTGCGCTGGAGCGCCTGGGCTAGCGCGGGCGTCTAGTATTTCGCGCAGCAGCTTGCCGGAGTCGGTCAGGTCAGCATCTGTCCACGGCCCTGTGCTGGATGCGCCAGGCTTGAACAGCGAAGCGGCTTCCTTCTTGTCGCTGGCAGCCCACTGCACGTTACTCAAGCGATGCTGGCGCAAATAATCCTGCCAGCGCAACGTTTCCTCGCGATCGACCGCACCATTGCCCTCCGCGCTGACCGAACCCCACTCGGTAACGAACAACGGCGCGCCCTGCTTCATCGCGGCATCCGCCTTGTCGCGCAAATACTGCTTGTGCGAGGCGGCGTAGAAGTGCAGCGAATACGCCAGATTGCGGCCATGCAGCGGATCAGCCGCCGCCACATCGGATTGTGTCCCCAGGCGTGGTGTATGAGATGTGATTCTCAAGGGGCTGGGTCCCCGGTCAGTTAATCACGGCGGAGAGCCGTGCGGCCTGATTGTCGCTCAAGCTTTGCAATCCTTCAAGCTGCATG
>NZ_WNKY01000025.1 GCF_009720825.1 Duganella radicis
GACTGCTCGAACCGCTTGGCTATATACCGCCGGCCGAAGCTGAGGCAAACTATTACCGACAACTTTCCGAGCAGGCTAAGTCGCCTGACTCACACCAAACGGCCTCCTAAATTTCCGGGGCGATTCACTGCGCGTTCCGGCAGCCAGTTACTTTGAACGTTAGAGTTTTTATGAACGACCCACACGTTTACGATAAGGCGAAGTATCACTACGCGACGATCGAGGAATTGGGGCTGCCTGAAGAGCATGCGTCAAATCACACCGTCCCCATGCTGCGCTGGCTAATCGAAAAGGATCTCATGAGCGAGTTCTTCGTTTCCGAGTGCTCCGATGAACTCGCTCGATTCCGTGCTGGCGATTTGTCTATCCATGACATTTACGGCTGGTGGGATCATCGCCTCATAAGCGACATGCTGACTGACCAAGGCAATGCCTTCGCATTGCATTACTTCGATTTTGCGAAGGGAACTTATCTCAAGGACTACTGCTCAACCCTGCAAGGTTCGCTCCCGTCTGAATTCCATATAAGTTACTCGGATGAGAATTATCTGAAGCTCAAACCACTGATTGACGCTGCATTTTTGCGTTGGTCGGCTCCAGCAAAGCCTTGGTGGAAAATATGGAGCTAAGTTTTGATAAATGCGTCAACCTGACGCCTGTGCGGCGCTCCGGCGCAGGTTACGTCGCGCGTTCGACCACATGAAATTCGTCCTCTCTATCGCGGCAGCTCTAACGGCGTTGCCGGCGATCGCTTGTTCGTCGCTTCATCAACCGACCGACGCAGAGCTTTTTGCGAAGGCAACTGCGGTCTTTCGTGCTCGGGTCACTGAGACGAAGTTGGCGAAATTCGCGAACCCAGCCAAGCCTTCCGAAGTGGAGGAAGTTGTCGAGGCCAGATATGAAATACGCGAAATCTTCAAAGGCACGCCATCGTCAACGGGAGTGGTGCGTGACCTACCATTCGGTCCAGGTAACTGTAGTCTCGGGCTCATGGCGGGAACCGAATATGTTTTCTATCCTGACTCCAATGGCTTGGTGCTCATTTTCAGTGGTTCCTTCGGTTTTCTTAACTCCGAAGGAACAGATGTAAAGCCACGACTTGAAGCACTTCGCGCTCTGGCGAGTTCCAGGTGATTTATCCCAGCGCGCCGCTTAACTTAACGTCAGGCTTTACCCATGGATGAATTGATCGAATTTCGGAAAAGCGTGGAAGCTATCGGCGGACGGACTGCCGACGCGGACGGGATCGTGCACGAGATCGCTAATGCATTGGACGTGTCTCTTCTGCCGCCGTTGTTCTCCCAACTGGAGGTCGAATCGAACCGTCTGGGGTGGTCACGGGATTGCGATTATGCTGCGGTCGCGCTGCAAGCTGCATCCTTGAGTGTTGCGTCGCCGGTCATTCGCAAAGCGATGCTCGATTTCGCGCTCGCGCGCGCGGAGTGGTGCGCTAGTTGCGCAACCGCCGGTGGTGAGGGAATAGCGCGCTCCGTTCATGTGCAAGCGCTGAGGGATTTGCTCAAGAACGGAGTCTAACTCTTAATAGTCGATGACACCCGGCGGCAAGCCAGCTTTCGCCCAAAGCAGCATTAGCTGATCCCCGCCACCGCCACATCCTGCGCGCCGGCTCTGCACCTAACGCATCCCGCCGTGGACTGAACTTTTTCCCATCGTCCTCGGTCCAACTCTATGAGGAGGACGTCATGAGCAATCTGTATGAAGACGACGTTGTTGCTTGGGCGGAGCAGCAGGCCCACCTGCTACGCACAGGCCAATGGTCGCGGCTCGATATCGACAATATCGCCGAGGAGATCGAGGATGTGGGCAAGAGCGAACAACATGAATTGCAAAGCCGGTTCAGCGTGCTGATCGCACATTTGCTGAAATGGGCGCATCAACCCGCACGGCGCGGGCGTAGCTGGCGCCGTACTATCACGGAGCAGCGTGCAGCGATTGCACGTCACCTGAGGCGGCATCCCGGTCTGAAGCCTCTGTTGGAAGAACCAGACTGGCTGGAGTCGGCCTTTGTCGACGCAAGGACGAATGTCTTTGACGAGACAGGTATTCCTGATCTCCCTCTGAGTCTGCCTTGGTCCCTCGAACAGCTGATGGCGCAGGATTTTCTTCCGGAGTGAATTATGAAGATCAGTATTTACGACCCCGGCCGTTGGTCGCCGGAATTGGTATTTTGGCCGGCAGAGGGGGAAGGCGAGTACGGCAATATGCGGCAAGTATTCCTGCGGCGCTGCGCGGAACTGCTAGCGCATCTGGCGCGATGGCAGCAGCAGGAAGGCAATCAGTGTCTGTTGTGGCGGCGCTTGATTGAGTTGCAGCGTTGGCGGATTGATCGCATGATGGCTGCCGCACCGGCGTTGCGTGAGGTGCTGGCCGATGAGGAGTACCTTCAAGATGCGTGGCTGGATGCGCTGCTCAAAGTCGTTGGTGAGGTAAATTGCTTCCAGTTGCCTGATACCTGCCCCTGGACGCTGGGGCAGGCATTGGATCAGGACTTTTTCCCGGCGGATTACTTGCCGTCGTAAGTCACGCGGAAGATGCGGCCGGCGTAGTCGTCGGAGATGAGCAGCGAGCCGTCGGCCAGTTGGGCCACGTCGACCGGGCGGCCGATCACTTCGTCGCCGCGCAGGAAGCCGTCGATGAAGGAGGTATCACTCACCAGCTTGTTGCCGTACAGGGTAATGAAGCGCACCGTGTAGCCGATCTTGGTCGAGCGGTTCCACGAGCCATGCTCGGCCACGAAGATATTGTTGCGATACGCCTCGGGGAACTGCTTGCCGGTATAGAAGCTCAGACCCAGCGGCGCCACGTGTGGCCCCAGCTTGGCGACCGGCTCGACGAACTCTTCACAAGTGCGGCCTTTGCCGAACTGAGGATCAGGCACCGCGCCGCCGTGGCAGTACGGGAAGCCGAAGTGCTGGCCGAATTTGGTCAGCACGTTCAGCTCGCACGACGGCGTGTTGTCGCCCATCTCGTCGCGGCCGTTATCGGTGAACCACAATTGCCTGGTGGTGGGATGGAAATCGAAGCCGACTGTGTTGCGCACGCCGCGCGCCACTTCTTCCAGCTGGCTGCCGTCGGCGTTCATGCGGTAGATTTTGGCGCTCTTGGTGTCGTCGGTATCGCAGATATTGCAAGGCGCGCCGACCGGAATGTACAGCTTGCCGTCCGGGCTGGCCTTGATGACTTTCTCGCCATGCCACTTGTCATTCGGCAGGCTGACCTTCACCACTTCATACGACGGCTTTTGCGCGTAGCGCTTGTCGATGTTGTCGAAGCGGATCACGCGGCCGATTTCACCCACGTACAGCGCGCCGTTCAGCAGCGTGACGCCGATCGGATTCTCCAGCCCTTCGGCGATGGTGACCACCTCGGCCGACTGCTTGTCCGCACGCGGCACCAGCGCGTACACCTTGCCGGCCTTGCGCGAACCGACGTAGACGATGCCGCTGTCCGACACCACCATGCTGCGCGCGGTCGTCGCGCCCTCGGCATACACGCTGATGCGGAAGCCTTTCGGTAGCTTGAATCCAGACAGCAAATCACCGGCAGCCGGCTTGGCCGCAGCGGCAGCAGCCGGCGCCGCAGCCAGTTTCTTGCCCGCGTTGGCGGCGATATAGCCGGCCAGCAGTTCGATCTGCTGCGTGCTCAGCGCCGGCGACCACGCAGGCATATTCTTTTCCGGCACGCCCTTGCTGATGACCTTGATGAGATTGGCCTTGGTCGGCGCGCCGTGTATCCACGCGTGCTGGCCCAGCGTCGGGCCGACGGCGCCTTCCAGCTTGACGCCATGGCAGGCCGCGCAATTGGCTTGGTACAGTTGTTCGGCCGTCTGGGCCGGCGCCGCCTGTGCGGCAAAGGAAGCGAACGCAATGCCGATGGCGGCGGCTTGCAGAGCGATCTTGTGCATATAAGTCCCCTGATGAGTAATGCCATCATTGTACAATCTGCATCCTTGATCAACCCACCATATTGCTTCATGAAGTTTTTACGCCGCATTGCCTTCGCTCTTGCCTTCACTTCGCTCCCCGCCCACGCCGGCATGGAGGCGCCGGTGGCGCCATTCCAGTTGTATGGGAGTAGCTACTACGTTGGCCTGGAGGGCGTGGGCTCGGTGCTGATTACCTCGCCGGAAGGGCATATCCTGATCGACGGCGGCTTTCCGGAGTCGGCGGCGTACATCGCGGCCAATATCCGCACGCTGGGCTTCAAGGTGGAGGACGTCAAGCTGATCCTCAATTCGCATACGCATGGCGATCACGCCGGCGGCATTGCGGAGTTGCAGCGCCTAAGCGGCGCGATTGTGGTCTCCAGTCCGGTATCGGTGGCGGCGTTGCGAAGTGGGATGGCGGGCAAGGATGATCCACAATTCGCGGATCTGTCGCCGTTCCCGCAGATTGGCGCGGCGCAGGCGGTGGCGGATGGCGAGGTGGTGCGGGTTGGCCCGCTGGCGGTGACGGCTTTCTACTCGCCGGGCCATACCAGCAGCGGCGTCAGTTGGGCCTGGGCTTCGTGCCAGCAGGGGCGCTGCGCTTCGATGGTGTTTGCCGACAGTCTCAATCCCTACGCCAGCGCGGGCTATCGGTTCAGCGACCACAATGATGTTGTGCAGGACTTCGGTTACAGCTATACCGTGTTCAACCGTCTGCCGTGCGATGTGCTGATCGCCGCGCATCCAGGCTCCGCCGAGTTGCGCGAGCAGGCGGCACGCGGCACGCTGATTGGCGATGGCGGCGCCTGCAAGCGCTATGCCGCCGCCTCACGCGAAAATTTGAAGGCCCGCCTCAGCAAGGAGCGGGCAGCCGCCCGGTAAGTGCAAGGGATGCGCTGAACTGGCACGGCCCGCCGCCGGCGTCAGTCGCCGGTGCCGGTGCGCAGGCGGGGCAGGGCGGGCGCCGCCCTGGCCGTCGCACGGCCGCGTGCGGTGGCGATCGGCGTCACATGGGCACGGCCTGCCGGCTGCGCGCCATCCACCGTGAACACGCTGACCAGCTCCGCCAACTGGGATGCCTGGCCTTGCAGCGCCGACGCTGCCGCCGAGGCTTCCTCCACCAGCGATGCGTTCTGCTGCGTCACGCCGTCCATCTCGATGATGGCGCGGTTGATTTGTTCGATGCCGGCTTCCTGCTCACCGCTGGCTGCACTGATCTGCTCCATGATTGCGCTGACGTCGCGGATATTGCGCACCACGTCCTCCATGGTCTTACCGGCTTCGTCCACCAGCGCGTTGCCGCTGTCGATCTTTTCCACCGACGCATTGATCAGGTGCTTGATGTCCTTGGCCGCGCTGGCCGAGCGTTGCGCCAGCGTGCGCACTTCCTGCGCCACCACGGCAAAGCCGCGGCCCTGTTCGCCGGCACGGGCTGCTTCCACCGCCGCGTTCAAGGCCAGGATATTGGTCTGGAAGGCGATGCCGTCGATCACGCCGATGATGTCGACGATCTGGCGCGACGACGCGCTGATCGATTCCATGGTGCTGACCACGCCGCCGACCACCTCGCCGCCGCGCGCGGCCACGCCGGAAGCGCTGGCCGCCAGCTGGTTGGCCTGACGGGCCAGGTCGGTATTCTGCTTGACAGTGGCGGTCAGTTCTTCCATCGACGATGCCGTCTCCTCCAGCGAACCGGCCTGCTGCTCGGTGCGCGAGGACAGGTCGAGGTTGCCGCTGGCGATTTCATCGGAGGCGTTGGCCACCGCCTCGGTACTGCCACGCACTTCGCTGACGATGGCGGCCAGGCGGTCGCGCATGGTGGCGATGCTGTACAGCAGACTGGAGCGGTCGCCGCTGGCCAGTTGCACCGGCACGGTCAGGTCGCCGCCGGCGATGCGGTCGGTGATGCTGGCCGCGTAGCCCGGTTCGCCGCCGAGCTGTTTCAGCAACGAGCGGCTGATCAGCCAGCCCAGCAGCAGCGCCAGCGCGATCGAAGACGCGCTCAGCACGGTAATCATCCATGCCGAGCCGACGCTGCGGTTGTGAATGTTGACGCCGATCTCATCGATCACCGCCTGCTGGCGCGCCACCAGCGCCGCCATATGGTTCACATACAACGCACCGGCCGGAATGAATTCCTGCTCGATGATCTGGTTGGCCTTGTCCATGTCGCCAGCCGCCTTGGCGGCGAACGCGCGTTTGCGGGCGTCCTGGTAGACCTTGCGCTGGCTGAAGGCAGCGTCCAGCAGCGACTTGGCTTGCGGGTCCTCCAGTATTTCCACCAACTGGCGCTGGTTGGCTTCGGCGATTTTGGAATTGGTGGCTATGCCGTCCTCAAAGAATTTCTGTGAGACCGCATCATGGGTCCGGGCGGCGGCCAGCGCGCGCTGCACATTGGTTTCGACGATGGCCTTCCACGCGCTGACCAGGCGCTCGGTCTTGAGGTGATGGGCGAGCAGGGCGTCGGTGTCGGCGGCCGTCTGGCGGATGCTGAGCCAGCTGGCGAGGGCCACGCCCAGCAGCAGCAGCAGGGTTGCGCCAAAGCCCACGGCCAGCCGGTTGCTGACCTTCATATCGGATAATTTCATAGTGCTCAAGATTATTATTTAAAAGAAACATATGTTTCTCATTTGATTCTAGCACCAGAACGAAAATGGCGTATGGCAGTACCTCGCGGTTAACGTGGATTTACAAAGCTGACATGCTTTGGTAGGCTGCGTGGCATGTCTGCCATTATTGATTTTGATGTACCGTTTGACGGTAAGGTGCTGAAAGCCGACCACTACATGGGGCGTGACAGCAATCGGATTTTGTATCTGCACGGCGCCGGCACCAGCACCCGGCGTGGCCACCATATGGTGCGCGATGCATTGCAGCGGCGCGGACTGGGCAGCGTATGCTTTGACGCCATCGGCCATGGCGAGACGGGCGGCACGTTTGCGGAATCGTCCGTGGCCAGCCGCACGCGACAGGCGCAGGCGGTATTGGCCGCCGCAAGCGTGTTGACGGAGCCGCTGGTGGTGTTTGGCGCCAGCATGGGCGCTTACAACGCCATCCGCCTGACGGAGCAGCATCGGGTCGATGCGCTGGTGCTGATCGTGCCGGGTGTGTTCACGCCATTGGCCTACGAGGTGCCGTTCGGACCGGAGTTCTCCACCATCATCCGCCGCGAGCGCAGTTGGGCTGATAGCGACGCCTGGGACATTCTCGCGCGCTTTGAAGGCCGCCTGCTGGTGATCCACGCCGAGCATGACGCGGTCATTCCGCGGGAGATACCGGAGCGGCTGGTGGAATCGGCGCGCAAGGCTCAATCGCGCCAACTGCACATTGTGCGCGGCGCCGAACACAATCGCCTGTGGACACTGCTGGCTGAAACGCCGGCAAGCTTTGAAGCCGCCGTCGATATGGTCGCAGCGACGGTGAATGGCGGAAGGCAGTAGGAGTCGAACTTACGAGGGAGCGGCTGACGCCCCCCACCGGGTTTGAAGCCCGGCCCCATCACCGGATGAGTATGCCTTCCTTGTTCATGCTTGATACGACCACATGACGTTCGGCCGTATCAGGTGGCTGTTGCCGACTCGCCGAGTATAGCCGACGCGGTCGAAGAACTCCAATATCTGTATGGCGCGCTTGCGTCCGAGACCGGTGGCGTCGCGGAACGCGGCGGCATCCGCCGCAGGCAGCGTCGCCACGATGCGCGCCAGTTCGTCGAGCCGCTGCGGATGATAAAACAAATCCTTCACCACCTGGTTCAACTCTCCCGTTTTGGAGAGCTTGAGCAGCAGGCGCCGGACTTCGGCCTCCGACATATCGTGCTCGCGCATCAGGTCGCGCACCCATGGTGGATCGAAGCCGCCTGCCAGCAGGGAGGCCAGCAAGGGCGCGGCTTGCGCTTGTTCCTCGGCGCTGAGTTCCACGCTGTGGCTTGGCAGGTGCAGGCTGCGGCCGCGTTGTTTGGTGGCGCCTTCGCCGAGCAGCGTTTCTATCAGCCGGCTCCACAAGCGGTCTTCCATGTCGGGCGAGACGATGCGTTTCAGTCGCCAGAGTTCAGGGCCGGCGTCGTCAGGTGCGCGCTGGTGGAAGTCGGCCAGCGCGGCGAGGATGCGGGCTTGCAGCGATTGCACCTCGGCCTGCGCGATCAGCAGCGTGTCGCCGCCTTGCAGCGGGACTTCAACCGTGCCAGCCGGCGCGGCGATCCGCGCGGCCGGTAGCTGCGACAGGCGCACCAGCGCCGATGCGCGCAAACCGAGCGGCGCGCGCGCCAGCAGGGCGCTTACCTCGCCGTGACCGCCGCCGGCCATACGCGGCCCTGTGGCGCCATCGCTGGCGCCGCTGCCATGGCCGGCGTGGCCGATGTAGTCGGCCAGCGCGTCGAGCCATGCGGTGCGGGTGGCGCTGCGGCGCTTGCGCGCGGGGCCGAAGGGATCGAGCACCACGCCGCCGCCGATAGTGGCGGTAGCCTGGGCATTGCGGATCACAAAGCGGTCGCCCGGCACGGCATGCACCGGTGCGTCCAGCACCAGTTGCACGCGGCCGGTGTGGCCCGGCGCCAGCACTTCGTCATCGAGCATCACCACATTGGCCGTGTGATGCGCAGCGCCCAGATGCACGTGTACCGGCGACCATGGCTTGAGTGTGAGCCCGCAGTCCGGCGTCAGCGTCAGTGCCACGTCCACGCGCTGCGAGCATTCGGCCAGCGCCGGCGCCACCACCCATGTGCCGCGCGCGATATCGTCCTTGGCCGCGCCGCTTACATTGAGCGCCAGCCGCTGTCCTGCGCGTCCCATGTCGGCGGCGCGATTCTGCGCATGGATGCTGCGCACGCGCACTTGCTGCCCGCCGGGCGCCAGTTGCAGCATGTCGCCCACGCGTACGCTGCCCGCCAGCGCGGTGCCGGTGACGATCGTGCCTTGCCCCGCCAGCGTGAACACGCGGTCCACGCCCAGCCGGAACAGACGGTGTTCGTCGTTGGCCGGCAGTGTGGCGGCTATCTCGGCAAGATGGCGCAGCAGCGCCTTCACGCCGATGTCGCCTTCTTGCGTGGCGTTGGTGCGGAAGATTTGCGCGCCGGCGAAATCGGTGGGCGCGAGCAGGGCGTGGATCTCCTGTTCCAGCTGTTCCAGCCGGCTGGCGTCCACGCGGTCTATCTTGGTCAATGCTACCGCACCGCGCTTCACGCCCAGCAGGCGCAGGATGGCGAGATGCTCCAGCGTTTGCGGCATGACGCCGTCGTCGGCCGCGATCACCAGCAGCGCGGCGTCGATGCCGGTGACGCCGGCGGCCATGGTGCGGATAAATTTTTCGTGGCCCGGCACGTCGATCACGCCCAGAATGTCGTCGCCTAGCGGCGTGTAGGCGTAACCGAGTTCGATCGAGATGCCGCGCGCTTTCTCTTCTTTCAGGCGATCGGTGTCGACGCCGGTGAGGGCGCGTGTCAGCGTCGTCTTGCCATGGTCGATGTGTCCTGCGGTGCCGACGATCATGCTGTGAGCAGGCGCAGTTGTTCGATGAAGCGTTGTTGCTGGTGCGCTTGCAGACAGCGCAGGTCCAGCCACAGGGCGTCTTGCGCCACGCGACCGATCACCGGCAGCGGCAAGGCGCGCAGACGTTGTTCCAGCACGCCCAGTGCGTTGCTGATGCGACCTGTGGCGGCTGGGCGCACCACCAGCCCGTAGCTGGGCAACTGGTCCACTGGCAGCGCACCGCTGCCAATTTGGCTGGTCATCGCCTCGCCGGTGACTTCGTAATTGGCGCTCAGCGCGGCTTGCAGCAGCGGCAGGATGGCTTGCGCTTGCGCGCGCATTTCGGCGGCGGGGCGGGTCAGCAGCTTGAGGGTGGTCAGGCGTTCTGGCAGCAGGTCCGGTGCGCGGTAGAGCGCGAGGACTGGCTCCAGCGCGGCCAGCGTCAGTTTGCCGACGCGCAGGGCGCGCTTGAGTGGATTCTTTTTGATCTGCGCGATCAGGTCTTTGCGGCCGACGATGATGCCGCATTGCGGGCCGCCCAACAGCTTGTCGCCGCTGAAGGTGACCAGATCGGCGCCGCCTTCGATGGTCTCGCGCACGGTGGTTTCGTGCGGCAGGCCGTATTGTTCAAGGTCGACCAGCGTGCCGCTGCCCAGGTCCACCGCCAGCGGGATGTTGTGCTTCTTCGCCAGCGGCGACAGTTCATCCAGCTCTATGCTCTTGGTGAAGCCGGTGATGGCGTAGTTGCTGGTGTGGACCTTCATCATCAGCGCGGTTTGCGGGCCGGCGGCTTCGTCGTAATCTTTCAGATGCGTGCGGTTGGTGGCGCCGACTTCGCGCAGCACCGCGCCGGCGCGGGTCATCACGTCCGGGATGCGGAAGGCGCCGCCGATTTCCACCAGTTCGCCGCGCGAGACGATCACCTCTTTGTTCAGGGCCACGGTGTTCAGCATCAGCAGCACGGCGGCGGCGTTGTTGTTGACGATGGTGGCGGCTTCGGCACCGGTCAGTTCCAGCAGCAGTTCTTCGATCAGGTTATCGCGGTCGCCGCGTTTGCCGGTGTCGATGTCCCATTCGAGGTTCATCGGCCAGCGCATGGCGTCCACCACGGCTTGCACCGCGCTGTCGGGCAGCAGGGCGCGGCCCAGGTTGGTGTGCAGGACGGTGCCGCTCAGATTGAAGACGGGACGCAGCGGGGAGGTGTTTTGTTCCTTCATGCGCGCGGACAACATGACCAGCAACGATGGGATGCTGGTGTCGGGCGCCGCTGCGGAAGCCAGCGTGGCTGCCGCCGTGTCGCTGCCGTCGCGGGCGGCCAGCAGCATGGCGCGCAATTCGGCCAGCAGCGCGCGGGCGGCTTCCAGCGTCTGCATGCGGCCATATTCCGCGATCAGCGCCTCGCAGCCGGTGTCCGACAGGATCAGGTGGACGGCCGGCAGGCGGATCGCGCCTTCGGCCCCGTGCGTGGCCCTGGGCGCCGTCACTGCTGCCCCGGCGCCCGCAACTGGGGGCCCGGCACTCGCTGCTACGGCCCCGGCGCTCACCGCAGCGGCGCCCGCATCCGCCGCTGCGTCGGCCGTGCTGCCTGCTGCGTCATGGCTCGGTCGCGCGTCGGCGCCCGTGGTGCCCAAGGGCGCGGCGGTGCGGTCGGTCGCGTTGGGGGCTGGTGGCTTGCTCATTCCGCGTTGAACCACAGCAGAGGGTTGCCGCTGGCGCGGGCGTAGCCGGCTTCGCCGACCAGCAGGTCGAGGGCCAGGCTGGCGAGATCGTCGGCCAGCGGGTCGACGTAGAAGTCGTGCTCCTGGTTGAAGATCTTGCGGTAGGTATGGCATTCGTCGCAGGTCTCCGCGCGCGCCACCTTGCTTGGATCGTTGGCCTTGTTCTCGGCCTCCAGCTCCTGATCGATGCTCTGGTAAGCCACTTTTGCCGTGCCCTCGCAGCACGAGCACTTCACCCGCACCATGTGCCACTCGCTGGAGCAGCAGCTGCACTGCAAATAGCGGTAGCCCTGCGACTGCCCGCCAATCCGGATCACACTGGCCACCGGATGCGCGCCGCACACCGGGCACAGAGTATTGGTCACCAGCGGCTGCACGCTGCGCCCATCCAGCTGACTGGCGCGCATAGTCCACATCACCTGTATAGCCGCAGCCACAAATGGCGCATGCAGCGGATGCACGCCCTCCGTCAGCTCGGCCAGCACCGCATCGGCGCAGCCTTCCAGCTGCGCGGTGTCAAGCGCGCGCAACTCGGCCAGCACCGCCGCCAATTGCGGCTGGCCGGCGGCCAGCGCGTCCAGTTGATCGAGAATGGCATCGAACACGCGACGCCACATAGCCGGGCGCTGACCGCTGACCGGCAATGGCGGCATGTGGTGATCGATGGCCAGTTGTATGGTGGCCGCATCCGGCATGGCAAAGGTGTCGGCCGGCAGCGAGCGGATCGCCGTCGCCTGCGCATCCACCAGCGCCGCCATCATATTCAGATAACCGGCCAGCGTCTCGCCAACCGGTATGCCCTTGATTTGATTATTTGCCAACTGCCGCAAGCGCGCCGCGCGCGCAGTGAATAGGCTGCGCGCTTCCGGCAGCAGCAGGCGAGGGATGGCGGTGTGATCAAGCGTCTCGATCTCACCAGGTTCTAACAAGCGTTGTACCAAAAAAAACTCCAATAAACAGGTTACGGATGGCTCTTGGCGCAAAGAGCCATTCTAAACCTAGTCGCGGCTCTTGCGAACCACTTCCTCAAACCAGTGCGGATGGTGCTTGCGCGCCCACCCGTAAGTGACCGTGCCGCGTACCATGGCGCCTATCGAGCCCTTGATCCAGAACGCCGCGTAAATGTGCACGATGATCGAGCAAATCAGCACAAAAGCGCTGAACGCATGCAGCAAAGCCGCCAGCCGCACGATCTCGATCGGGAAGTAGAATGCAAAGTACGCGCGCCAGATCACAATGCCGGACAACAGCAGCCCGCACATCGAGGCGATCAGCACGAAGAACAAGATCTTCTGCCCGGCGTTGTACATGCCGATCTTCGGGAGCTTGTCCTCACGGTTGTTGAGCACATCGTCCATCTGGCGCAGCCACTGCTTGTCCGCCGCGTCCATGCGGTTGTGGTGCCAGAAGCGCAGCACCAGAATCGCAAACGACACGAACATCACCAGCCCGATAAACGGATGCAGGATGCGGGTCCACTGGCCGCCGCCCAGGAACACGGCCATCCACGACGTCGCCGGGTGGAACATGGCCAGTCCGGAGACTGCCAGCAGAATGAAGCAGATCGCCGTGATCCAGTGATTGCTGCGCTCATTTTTGGTGTAGCGCTGGATCAGCGGATTGCCGTCTTTATCACGGTTGGGTGAGCTCATGGTGCTTCCTCCCTGATACGTTTGGCTTCCGCCAGTGCCTCTGCTTCCTCGTCTTTCGATACCTCATTCGGACCCACGCGCGAGTAGTGGAACCAGCCCGCCAGCGCCGTGATGGCCATGCCGGCCAGCGCCAAGGGCTTGGTCAAGCCCTTCCACAGACCCACGGTAGCGCTGATGCTCGGGTCTTTTTTCAGACCGTGGTACAGCGTGGGCTGGTCCGCATGGTGCAGCACATACATGACGTGCGTGCCTCCCACGCCGGCCGGATCGTACAAGCCAGCCTGCTCAAAGCCGCGCGACTTCAGATCCGTGATGCGCTCGTCCGCATGCTCCTTCATGTCCTCCTTGGTGCCGAACATGATGGCGCCGGTCGGGCAGGTCTTCACACACGCAGGTTCCTGGCCGACGGCCACGCGGTCCGAGCACAAAGTGCATTTGTAGGCGCGGCTGTCCTGCTTGGAAATGCGCGGCACATCGAACGGGCAGCCGGCCACGCAGTAGCCGCAGCCGATGCAGTTCTCCTGATGGAAATCCACAATGCCGTTCGTATACTGCACGATGGCGCCCGGCGAAGGGCAGGCTTTCAGACAGCCCGGGTCCTCGCAGTGCATGCAGCCGTCCTTGCGGATCAGCCATTCCAGATCGCCTTTCGGATTCTCGTATTCCGAGAAGCGCATGACGGTCCACGATTGCGGCGTCAGGTCCAAAGGATTGTCGTAGACGCCGGTGGTTTCACCCACCTCGTCGCGCAGGTCGTTCCACTCCATGCAGGCCGTCTGGCAAGCCTTGCAGCCGATGCACTTGGAAACGTCGATCAGCTTGGCGACAGTGCCAGTCACCGGTGTGCGAGCCACCGGCATTTGCACCGTCGTCGCCGACATGCGCTTGATATCAAGTGATTGTAATGCCATGTTTATCTCCTCCGGCCGTTAAGCTTTTTCCACTTTCACCAGGAATGACTTCGATTCCGGTGTCTGTGAATTGCCGTCGCCGACAACTGGCGTCAGCGTGTTAACCAGGTAGCCCGGTTTAGTGAGCCCCTTGAAGCCAAAGTTGATCGGCAGGCCGACGTGGTGCATCGGTTTGCCATCGATGGTCAACTGCTTGATACGCTTGGTCACCACCGCTTTCGCGATGATGTAGCCGCGTCCCGATGTCACCTTCACGCGGTCGCCATGCACCACGCCGATCTCCTTGGCCAGCGCATCGCCGATTTCGACGAATTGCTCCGGCTGGATAATCGAGTTGAGTCGCGCGTGCTTGGTCCAGAAGTGGAAGTGCTCCGTCAGGCGGTAACTGGTCGCCGCATGCGGGAACTGATCCTTCTTGCCCAACTTCTTGCGGTCGTTCGGGAACATCCGCGCTGCCGGGTTGTTGAAGGCTTTCGGATTGTTCGGATGCAGCGGGTTATGTCCGATCGGCGATTCGAACGGCTCGTAGTGCTCGGGGAACGGTCCCTCCGCCATCGAGTCGCGCGAGAAGAAGCGCGCCACGCCTTCGGCCAGCATGATG
Source organism: Duganella radicis (assembly GCF_009720825.1). GTDB lineage: Bacteria > Pseudomonadota > Gammaproteobacteria > Burkholderiales > Burkholderiaceae_D > Rugamonas > Rugamonas radicis. Next base: position 14,291 of record NZ_WNKY01000025.1, read on the forward strand.
AATGGACCCATGCCGTTTTCAGGCGGTTCATCCACTTTGAAGTCCGGCACGTCGTAGCCGCCCCAAGCGGTGCCGTTCCACGACACCAGCTTGCGCGTTGGGTCCCACGGTTTGCCTTTCGGGTCGCAGGAAGCGCGGTTGTACAGCACGCGGCGATTGGCCGGCCAGGCCCACGCCCAGTTCAGCGTCTGGCCGATGCCGGATGGGTCGCTGTTGTCACGGCGGCCCATCTGGTTGCCCGCGGCGGTCCAGGAGCCGGCGAAGATCCAGCAGCCGCAAGCTGTGCTGCCATCATCCTTCAATTGCGCGAAGCCCGCCAACTGCTCGTTCTTCTTCAGGATAACTTTGGTCGGATCTTTCGGATCGGTGATCTCTTTCAGCGCCTTGCCGTTGTACTCCATCGCCAGTTCTTCCGGGCTAGGGAAGGCCGGGTTGGCGTAGTTCCAGGTCAGGTTCAGAATCGGATCGGGGAACTTGCCGCCGTCGGTCTGGTAAGCCTTCTTCATGCGCAGGAACAGGCCCGCCATGATTTCCAGGTCGCTGCGCGACTGGCCCGGACCTTCGGCGCCTTGCCAGTGCCATTGCAGCACGCGCGAGGAGCTGACCAGCGAGCCGCGTTCCTCGGCGAAGCAGGTGGTCGGCAGGCTGAATACCTCGGTCTGAACTTGCGCCGGGTCGACTTTGTGGAAGTCGCCGTGCGGTTTCCAGAACTCCGATGTCTCGGTCTGCAACGGGTCCATGATCACCAGCCACTTCAGCTTGGACAGCGCGTCCGTGGTCTTCTGCTTGTCCGGTGCCGACGCCAGGATGTTGAAGCCCTGGCAGATATAGCCGGTCATCTTCCCCTGAATCATCAGTTCGAACGCCTGCATCATGTCGTACGGCTTATCCAGCTTGGGCAGATAGTCGAAGGCGTAGTTGTTTTCCTCGGTCGCGGCGTCGCCCCACCAGGCCTTCATGAAGGAGACCAGGAATTTCTTGGCGTTGCTGTAGTAGCTGAGCTGATTCGGCCGCAAAGGCTTCAGCGCGCGCTTGGCCACGTACGCATCCCACTCCTGTTCCGCCTCGCTTGGCAGCGACAGATAACCTGGCAGCATATTGGTCAGCAGGCCAAGGTCGGTCAGCCCCTGGATGTTGGAGTGGCCGCGCAGCGCGTTCATGCCGCCGCCGGCGATACCCATATTCCCGAGCAGGAGCTGCACCATGGCGCCGGTGCGCAGCGTTTCCGCGCCGGTCGAGTGCTGGGTCCAGCCCAGTGCATACAGAATGGTCGCGGCGCGTCCCGGCACCGCGGTCGATGCCAGCAGCTCTGCCACGTGATGGAATTTTTCCGGCGGCACGCCGCAGGCTTTCTCCACCATCTCCGCCGTGTAGCGCGCGTAGTGCTTCTTCATCAGCTGGTACACGCAGCGCGGGTGTTCGAGCGTCGGATCGATCTTGGCAAAGCCGTCGTCGCCGATCTCGTAGTTCCAGCTGCTCTTGTCGGTGTACTTGTTCTTCTCGTCGTCCCAGCCGGAATACAGCCCGTCGTTAAAGGCGAAATCCTCGCGCACGATGAACGGCATGTCCGTGTAATTGCGGACGTAGTCGTGCTGGATTTTGTCGTTGGTGAGCAGGTAGTTGATGATACCGCCCAGGAAAACGATGTCCGCACCGGTACGGGTAGGGACGTAATAGTCCGCCACCGAAGCGGTTCGGGTAAAGCGCGGATCGACCACAATCAGCTTGGCGCCGCGATGCGCCTTGGCTTCAGTGACCCATTTAAACCCGCAAGGGTGTGCTTCCGCCGCGTTGCCGCCCATGACCAGGATGACATCCGCATTCTTGATGTCGACCCAGTGATTCGTCATCGCACCACGTCCAAATGTCGAGGCAAGACCTGCCACCGTTGGACCGTGTCATACGCGTGCTTGATTGTCGAATGGGAGCATGCCGGTGGCACGCATCGCTTTATGGGTTAAGTAGCCTACTTCATTGGTACTGGCCGATGCGCACAGCATGCCAGTGGTGGTCCAGCGGTTGACGGTTTTGCCGTCTTCGGTTTTCTCGATGAAGTTGGCGTCACGGTCCGCCTTCATCAATTTGGCGATGCGGTTGAGCGCTTCATCCCACGACATCGGCGACCATTCGGTCGCACCCGGCGCGCGGTACTGCGGCGCGAGCAGGCGGTTCGGCGAGTGGATGAAGTCAATCAGGCTGGCGCCTTTGGGACACAGGGTGCCGCGGTTGACCGGGTGGTCGGCGTCGCCTTCGATGTGGATGATGCTGGCCGAGGCGTTCTTCGCGCCGTCGCCCAAACCGTACATCAGGAGGCCGCAACCGACGGAGCAGTAGGGGCAGGTGTTGCGGGTTTCGGTGCTGCGCGCCAGCTTGTATTGCCGGACTTCGGCCAGGGCCGTCGCCGGTGCAAAGCCGAGGAGCGCGATGCTCGAACCCGCGATGGTCGCGCCGGTCACCCGAAGGAACTGGCGTCGTGACATCTGGTTCATGGTGTCCTCTCTTTTTGTCTGGTGACTTTCCGAGTTTAGCACCTGCAACTAGCGATTCGCGAGCGTAGATTTGTATTAATTGTTGCTATTCGGCCAGAAACGCCTTTTGGTATAGAGCATTTGATAATGTTGGTTTTATTTATAACAACGTTTCAGTTGCCGGTAGTCGTAGAAGTGGCTGGCGGGAGCGATTTTGGCACGACTGCATGCGGGTTTGAAGTCGGTTTCGCGCTCGTTGTACAGCATCCGTACCAGTACACGGCCGGCACTGTTACGGTACAGTTCCCACTGGATGTTGGCGGCCATCGGCGCGACTTGGGCGCCGCGCCATGGACTGTTCTGGTAACTGTAAGTCGTTGCGCGTGACAGTTGTTCGGACATGCCCGGGATGCCCAGCGCGCTGGCAAAGGGGATGACGATTTCGGCGTGGGCGAAGCGCAGTTTGGCGGCGTGCGACAGGTCGCCATGGTCGATGGCGTCGGCCTCCTTGAAAAAATCGTCGACCAGAGATGCGGCCATGCGCCAGGTGACGCTGCCGTTTTCAGCGATGCCTGGTCCTTTTTCGTAGAAGGCGACGGCGTCTTCGGCTTCGGCGTAAACATGCGCTTCGGTGGCCGGCATGTATCTGACGAAGTCGGCCTTGAGTTCGTACCGCATGTCCGCCGCCGCCGCGTACAGGTCGTACAGCGCCAGCGCCGCCTCGGTGGCGGAGGGCGGTGCGGAGGCGTCGCGGTGGCTGGCGGCCAGCGTGGCGATGAAGGCAGGCGTGAACAGGCGCGCCAGCGTGGCTTGTGCGGCGGCCTGTAACTGCGGCTGCGCGTGAATGACGCCTTCTTGGGCGCGCAGTTCGTCGCTCTTGGCCCAGCGCTGGTAGGCAAGGCTGGATTCGGTGACCAGCGTGTCCTGCGCGGCGTTCAGTTTGTGGAAGTAGAGCGTGTGGCGGTCGATGCCGGTGTCGAACAGTGGCGCGAGGCTCGGCTGCTGCTGCACCAGCGAGTCGCGGAAGAACTCCGCGCTGTCGACCGCGCGGTCCTTGCCGGAGCTGACCAGTACAATGCGGCGTGACTTACCCGCCACCGGGCTGTCGCGGAACAGGACGGGCAAGCGCGCATACATGCGCTGGGCCAGTTGCGTGTGTTCCTGCATGCCTTGCCGCGTCTCATTGCCATAGCCGAGCAACTCGTTCGCCCGCATCATCTGCTCAATGTCCGGCCCCAGTTCGCGGCCGAGCGGCGTCAGCGCGTCCGCGTCGGCGGCCTGCCGCCACAGCGCGTGCAGCCACTCCGCCGTCCTGGCGCTGGTGAGGCCCCGCGAACCATGACGCGCCAGCATTTGCGTGTAGACCGCCTTGTAGCCGGCTGGCGCAGCCTCGTAACTCGCGCTGTCCTGCTGCGGCGCGTAGGGCGCTTTGGTGGACAGCAGCAGGGACAGTGCGAGGCCAAGCATCAGAAGTCCACGCGGACGTTCACGCTGGCAGTGCGCGGCGCGCCGATGTTCAGGTAGTTCTCCTGATAGTAAGTCCAGTATCTGCGGTTGGCGATGTTGGAGATATTCGCGCGCACGCTGATCATCTTGCCGAAATAGCGGTGGCGATAGTTGAAGCCCGCATCAAACAGCGTGTAAGCCGGCAGGGTGTTGACGTTGGCCGCATCCATCGGCAGTTCGCCCAGATACTGGCTGCCCACGTGCAGCGCCAGCCCTGGCAGCACCTCGCGCCAAGTCGCCTGCACCGAAGCCTGACGGCGCGGCGCACCTACCGCACGCTTGCCGCTGTAACCCGGCGCCGCATCTTCCAGCGTCGCGTCCAGCAGCATGATACCGCCTTCGATCGACACATTCTTCGCGGCCTGCACCACGGTATTGAATTCCAGGCCCTGATACTTGGTCTGGCCATCCAGCACGTACACATTGGCGGCATTGGTGTACTGCGCACCGCGTTCGATGCGGAACAGCGAGGCGGTGGCGTTCCACCAGCTGCGCTCCGTCTTCACGCCGAATTCCGACTGCTTGCTCTTGATCGGTGCGAAGGTCTGGTTGGCATTGACGGTGGACGTCGGTGCGTTGGCCGCTTGTTCCAGCGCTTCCACATAGCTGGCATACAGCGTGGTGTCGGCGGCCGGCTTGTACATCAGCGCCACGGTCGGCGTGGTCTTGTTGGCCGTGTACTGGGCGGTCAAGGCGCCTTTGGTCGAGAATGCGTTGTCGACGAACTGCGTGTAGCGCAAGCCGCCCACCACAGACCAGTTGTTGCCCAGCTTGAGCGTGTCGCTGGCAAACACCGCGTCCTGGCGCGTGGTCTCGTCGCGGTAGATGCCGCCGCTGTAATTGGTGCCCCAGACGTTGATGATGGTTGGTGCATACAGATTGCCAGTGCCCAGATACGCCTTCGGCGTCACCACCGAGGACGTCGACACCAGATTCTGCGACATCACACCGAACACGATCTCGTTGCTATCGAAGCTGCCGTTGATGGTGGCCTGCACCTGATCGAAGTGGTAGCCGTGCAGTTCCGAAGTCACGCGGTCCTTGTAGTCGCCGGCGTTGCTGGTGATGTAGTACTGATCTTTCTTGTACACGCGGGTGGAGTCCGAGGTACGGTAGGAGGCATTGGCCACCCACTGCGGCGCAATGCGGTATTCGATACCGGTGGTGGCCAGCGTGTATTCCACGTCGCTGCCGGCGCCGATGCTATTCAGCTTGCTGTCGCCGTCAATCGGCTTTGGAATCTTGTAGGCCGGCGCGATGACGACGTCCGTACCGCCGACGCTGCGGCGGCGCTGGTAGATCGCGTCATAGGTCAGTGCCAGATCCTGCGTGACGCGCCATTCCAGATTCAGGCCGGCGGCATTGCGCTTGATCGAACCGCTTTCCTGTTTCAGGTCGCCGTCTTCATGCAGCAGGTTCAGACGATAGCCAAAGCCGCCTTCTTCGCCGAGACGACCGCCGGTATCGATATGTTCCTTGATTGCGCCACCTTCCTGATAACCCATCGCCGCGCTGAAACTCTGGCTGGTGGTCGGACGCTTGCTGACATAGTTGACGATGCCGCCTGGCGAACCGAAGCCGTACATATAACCGGTCAGGCCTTTCAGCGCTTCCACGCTCTCAAACATCTCGAGCGGCATTTCGGTGCCGCGATTAATGTTGGCCAGGCCATTGACCTTGTAGCCATTCAGGTCATCGAGGCGCAGGCCGCGCATCTGGATGGTGGCAGGGTGGGTGGAGATTGGCGGCGAGATGGCCGTCACCGAGGCGTCATATTTCAGCACTTCGGAAATGCTGGTCGCCAGACGGTCTTCGATTTCCTCGCTGGAGACGGCCTTGGTGGAGAAGGGCGTATCCAGCTCCGACTTGCGGCCCAAAGCGCCGCTGCTCACGCTATCGCCGAGCTTTTTCTTCTCGACGGTGGCCTTCACTTCCACCGTGGACAGCGCGCCGCCCACATCTTCCGCCATGGCGGAGAAGTGGAGGGCGCACAGGCCGGCGGCGGCAAGTGCGAGTTGCAGACGGGATGGAGCGAAAGGAGTTTTCGGAGACATGAGAACCTGACGATGGTTGGCTGGTAAAGCCCGCCATCGTATTGGTCCTGTGTTACACCCTCGTGACGAACAACATTACAAGTTCGTAAGGTTGTGGATGTCCGCCAGCGATGGTGGTGAGGCACCGGCGCCCAGGCAGGCCGCCGCGCCGGCCGCCACCGAGAATTGCAGATGCTGCAAAGGCGTGGCGTCGGCACGGTGCATCATGCTCCATGCCAGCGCGGCGATACTGGCGTCGCCTGCGCCCACCGTGTCCACCACGGTGATTTGCGGCGCGGCCTGAGACCAGGAATGCTCGCCGATGTGCAGCGAAGCGCCGGCGCCGCCTTTGGTGTACAGGTAGGTCGCATCCGGATTCCAGCTGCGCAGGGTGGCGAAAGCGCCTTCGATGTCCTTGGTACGGAACAGGCCTTCAAGGTCCTCTTCCGATACCTTGACCACATCCGCCAGCTCGGTCATGCGGCGCAGCGTGGCGTCGTAGCTTGCATCCATCAGCAGCCGATAGTTAGGATCGTAGCTGATGCGGATGCCATCTCGCTTGAGCTGTTCGGCCAGCGCCACCAACTTGCCCGCCAGCGGCTGGCGCGCCAGACTGATGCCGCCGAAATGCACCCATTTGCAGTGCGCGCGCCAGCCTTCCGGCAGTTGCGCCGCATCGAAATGCAGATCGGCGCTGTCGTCGCCGATGAAGAAGTAGGCCGGCGGATCGGTGCGGTGCACGATGGCCAGCAGCGGCGCGCGCTCATAGCGCTGCAGGAAGCGAAGGTCGAGCCGTGCCGCTTCGCTCGCGCGCCATAGCGCATCGCCGAAAACGTCCTTGCTGATGGCGCCCGCAAACGCGGTCGGCACATCCAGCTTCGCCATGGTACGCGCCACATTCCAGGTCGAGCCGCCGGTCAGGCTGGCCCAGTTCTGTTGTGCCGCGTCCTGCACCACCATATCGGTGAGCGCTTCGCCTGCCGCTACAAACAAGGGAAAGCTCATCTCAGTCCTTCTTCAGCACATTCAGCACTTCATAGCAGGCGCCCATGGTGTGGTAATCCACCTTGCCGGCCGGGCTTTTCTCGTCGGTCAGCTTGCTGTTGTCCGCGCCGAGGATGCGATACCATGCGCCGTGCTCGTGATCGACGAAATGCTCCCAGCTGTAAGCCCAGATTTTGTCGTACCAGGTCCAGTAGCGCGCTTCGCCGGTGCGGTCGGCCAGCAGGGCGGCGGTGGCCAGGCTTTCGGCTTGCACCCAGAAGTATTTGAGATTGTCGCAAATGCTGCTGTCCGGCGCGAAGCCGTAGTAGATGCCGCCGTGTTCATGGTCCCATGCCTTGGCCAGCGCCGCATCGAACAGCTCCACCGCGCGCGGGAGCAGCCAGTTCGGATTGTTGGCGAGATGCGCGCCATGGCGCTCCAACAGCAATAGCAGCTTGGCCCACTCGGTCAGGTGGCCTGGCTGGTAGCCCCACGGACGGAAGATATTGCTCTTGTCGTGGCGGTTGTATTCCGTATCGACCGTCCAGTCGGAATGATAGTGTTCCCACACCATGTTGTCGGCCAGCGCTGCCTGGCGCACGGCGATGTTGTGCGCCAGCGTTTCGGCGCGCAGCAGGTAGGCGCGGTCGTTGGTGGCTTCAAACGCCGCGATCAGCGCTTCGCAGGCGTGCATATTGGCGTTCTGGCCGCGATAGCCGTCGAGGTGCGACCAGTCGGCGCTGGCTTCGTCGGCGTACAAGCCATACCTGGCGTCCCAGAAGCGTTGTTCCATCAATTCAAAGGTTTCGGCGATCCATGGCGCGGCCTGGGTTTCGCCGGCCATCAGCGCGTGGCTGTAGGCCAGCAGCACGAAGGCCAGGCCGTAGCAGTGATTGGTGCCGTCGGTGACGCGGCCTTCGCCATTCTTCCATTCCAGCTGCCACGCATAGCCGCCGGTGGCCGGATTGCGGTGCGCATCGCGCAGGAAGGCCAGCGCATGGCGCAGGCGCTGCCGATCTTCCGCATCACCGAACTGCCGCCACGCCATCGCATAGTTAAAGACAAAGCGCGTGCTGCTGACCAGATGGCGCGTGTGCGCATCGTAGACCGTGCCATCGTCCTTGTAGAAGTGATACAGGCCGCCGCTAGGATCGGTGCAGCGGACATCGTAAAAATGCTTGGTGTGGCGAATGTGGTTCAGCAGGGTGGTGCGGGATCGGAAATCAGGGGCCATCTTCAGGTCCGTTTGAAAGTTACCAGGTTCTTGGGGCGCCAACCGTCAAGCACAGTGCTGGCGCGGATAATTAACTCCACCGGCGAGGTTTTCTCCACCGGTACTTCATGCGGGCCGTTGAGCAGTAATTCCACGCCCAACGCGCCCAAAGCTTTTTTATCGATGCGCAGCGTGGTCAGGGGGCGGTGTCCCAGCACGGCGGTCGAAATATCGTCGAAACCGACGATGGCAATATCGTGCGGGACCTTCAATCCCCGTGCCAGGCAGCAGCGCATGGCGACCAGCGCGGCGCTGTCGTTGTAGCAGAACACCGCGTCGGGCGGATGCGGCAGATCCAGCAACTGCTCCATGGCTTCCCATGCGCCGGTTTCCAGATCCACGCCGTCCGGCAGGCAGACATCCAGCCGCGGATCAGCCAGGATGCCTTCCTCGAACAACGCCTGCCGGTAGCCGCGTGCGCGCTCGCGGATCGAGTAGTGCGCCAACGGGCCGGAGATGAAGCCGACGCGCGTGCGGCCAGTGTCGATCAAATGCTTGGTCGCCAGGTAGCCGCCCATCATATTGTCCGGATTGACCGAGCTGTAACCGCGCAGCTTCATATCGATCAGCACCAGCTGCTTGCCGGTCGAGCGCAAGGCGCTCAGCGTTTCCGGCTCAAAGAATCCTGCGCACACAATGCCGTCCGGCGCATGCATGCGAATCTGGTCGATCAGGCCATCGGCCGGACCCACCGCCATGAAGGACAGCACAATGCCTTGCTTGCGGCAAGCTTCTTCCGCACCATGCAGCACCGGCGAGTAAAAGGGGCTGCTGGACGCCGTGTTGTGCTGGCGGTGCAGAAGGAAGGTCAGGCGCCGCAGGCGCTTCGGCCGCAGCTTGCAAAAGTCGTAGCCCAGCTCACGCGCCGTCTCCAATACCATCTGGCGTGTCGCTTCGGTCAGGCCGGGCTCATTCTTCAACGCGCGTGAAATTGTCCCCGCCGATACGCCAGCGACTCGGGCGATATCCCTGATCGTTACGTTCGTGCCCATTTTTGTTATGTCTCCTCGTGTGAATGCAGTCTTGCATAGGCGTCTATTGACGGTCAAACGACAAGTCAAGTTCCCCTTTGAGTTTAGCGCAATTTACTAAACATGATAGTTTTAGCGTGGCTTGTAGCACGCAACACCGCGTCTCTCCGGGATTGGCGTGTTTAGTGAAGATGGCTAAACTGCGACCAAAAATCGCATGTTGTTTGACCGTATGGCGACAACTATGCAGAATCTTTTCATTAATATAAAACCATCCATACGAGGAGACATCTATGGAACACGTTGCATCCGCAACTTTGCGCCCGCACGGCCATACGGAAGGCGGCAACACCGTCCCGCTGGTCATCATCACACTGCTGTTCTTCATGTGGGGTCTACTGACATCGCTAAACGATGTGCTGATTCCGCATCTGAAATCGATTTATACACTTAACTATGTGCAGGCCATGCTGGTGCAGTTTTGCTTCTTCGGCGCCTACTTCATCGTCTCGCTGCCGGCGGGAATGCTGATCAAGAAGATCGGCTACCAGCGCGGCGCGGTCAGTGGCCTGGTGCTGGCGGCCGCCGGCTGCGCGCTGTTCTTCCCGGCCTCGATGAGTGGCTACGCCTTGTTCCTGCTGGCGTTCTTCGTGCTGGCCAGCGGCATCACCATCTTGCAGGTCGCCGCCAACCCTTATGTGACGGTGCTGGGCGCACCGGCCACCGCCTCCAGCCGCCTGACGCTGACCCAGGCTTTCAACTCGCTGGGCACCACCATCGCACCGGCACTGGGCGGCATGCTGATTCTGTCGGAAGGCGTGACCAATGTGGTGCGCACCAAGGCCGAAGAAGCGGCGGCGGTGCAAGGTCCGTATCTGGCGCTGGCCGGTGCACTGCTGGCGCTGGCCTTGCTGTTTGCGTTGGTGCGCCTGCCGAAGATCAGCCACGCCGACGACGATGTCGCCACCAGCGTGGAAACCAGCGTGCTGGCGCACCGCCACCTGCTGCTGGGTGCCATCGGCATTTTCCTGTACGTGGGCGGTGAGGTCAGCATCGGCAGCTTCCTGATCAACTTCCTTGGCGACGCCAACGTGGCCAGCCTGCCGGCCGGCGCGGCCGCACACTACGTCAGCTATTACTGGGGCGGCGCCATGGTGGGCCGATTCATCGGCTTCGCCGTGATGCGCTACGTCAGCCCGGGCAAGGCATTGGCCTTCAACTCGGCCGCATCCATCATCCTGATCCTGACCGCGATCTTCGGTCACGGCCAACTGGCCATGTGGTCGATCATCGCTGTGGGCCTGTTCAACTCCATCATGTTCCCAACCATTTTCAGCATGGCGTTGCACAAATTGGGCAAGCAGACCGGCCAGGCCTCTGGCATTCTGTGCATGGCCATCGTCGGCGGCGCGCTGGTGCCGTTCGCGCAAGGCCTGCTGGCGGACACCATCGGCCTGCAATGGTCGTTCTTCGTGCCTGCGGCCTGCTATACCTTTATCCTCTATTTCGGTTTGAAGTATGCTGGCATGTATAACAACAAGGAGACTGTATGAAGTTGAAACTGGCGATCGCGCTCGCTTTGGCCGCAATGTCGGCACAAGCGGCGGAACCATGGATGGACAAATCGCTGAGCGCCGACAAGCGCGCCGAACTGGCTTTGCAGGCGATGACGCAGCAGGAAAAGCTGCGCTGGGTGCTGGGCCACTTCGGTTCGGACTTTGCCAACAAAACCAAGAAGCATCCGGCCGCGCTGCCTTTCTCGGCCGGCTACATCGAGGGCGTGCCGCGTCTCGGCCTGCCGGCGCTGTTTGAAACCGATGCCGGTCTGGGCGTGGCGACGCAGGCCACCAAGACCCCGCGCGAGCGCACCTCGCTGCCATCCGGCCTGGCCACCACCGCCACCTGGAACCGCGAGCTGGCCTATCAGGGTGGCGCCATGATCGGCGCCGAGGCGCGTGCTTCCGGCTTCAACGTCATGCTGGCCGGCGGCGTCAACCTGCTGCGCGAGCCGCGCAATGGCCGCAACTTCGAATACGCGGGTGAAGATCCTCTGCTGGCCGGTACCATGGTGGCGCAGCAGGTCAAGGGCATCCAGTCGAACAACATCATCGCCACCATGAAGCACTACGCGGTGAACGACCAGGAGACCGGCCGCTTTGTGGTGGATGCACGCCTCGACGACGCCAGCAACCGCATGTCCGACCTGCTGGCCTTCCAGTTCCTGATGGAGCAAGCCGATCCCGGATCGGTCATGTGCTCTTACAACCGCCTGAACGGCGTCTACGCCTGCGAGAACGACTACCTGCTGAATCAGGTTCTGAAAAAAGACTGGGGCTACAAAGGCTACGTCATGACCGACTGGGGCGCGACGCACAGCACGGTGGAATCGGCCAATGCCGGCCTGGATCAGCAATCGGGCTGGGAGTTCGACAAGTCGCAATACTTCGGCGGCGCGCTGGAGGAGGCTGTGACCAATGGCCACGTATCGCAAGCGCGCTTCGACAACATGGTGTTCCGCGTGCTGCGCGCCATGTTCGACAAGGGCGTGGTCGACAATCCGGTGGCGGAAGGCGGCGCGATCGATTACACCGCCCACAATCTGGTCAGCCGCGCCGATGCGGAAGAGGGCATGGTCCTGCTGAAAAATGCTGGCAATGTGTTGCCGCTGAAAGCGGGCGCGAAGAAAATCGTCATCATCGGCGCGCATGCGGATGTGGGCGTGCTGGCCGGCGGCGGTTCGTCGCTGGTGTATCCGATCGGTGGCAATGCGGTGCCGGGCATCGCGCCGACTTCGTGGCCGGGGCCTGTGGTGTATCACCCATCCTCGCCGATGAAGGCGATACAGGCGCGCGCGCCGGGTGCGCAAGTGGTGTTCAACGATGGCAGTGATCCTGGCGCCGCCGCGCAAGCCGCGGCGGGCGCGGATGTGGTGCTGGTGTTCGCCCAGCAGTGGGTGGGCGAAGCGCTGGACGCGGTGTCGCTGGCGCTGCCGGACAATCAGGATGCGCTGATCGGCGCGGTGGCCAAGGCCAATCCTAAAACCGTGGTGGTGCTGGAGACTTCCGGCCCGGTGCTGATGCCATGGGTGGATCAGGCGGCGGGCATTCTGCAAGCGTGGTATCCAGGCACCAGCGGTGGCGAGGCGATTGCGCGCGTGCTGTTTGGCGAAGTGAATCCATCGGGTCACTTGCCGGCGACCTTTCCCGCGTCCGAGAGCCAGTTGCCGCGTCCTAAGCTGGATGGCGATCCGAAGAACGAAGCCGTGCGCTTCACCGTTAATTATCACGAAGGCGCGGCGGTCGGCTACAAGTGGTTTGACCTCAAGGGCCTGAAACCGTTGTTCCCGTTCGGTCACGGCTTGTCGTACACGCAGTTCGCGTATTCGGGCCTGACGGCGAATCAGAAAGATGGCAAGCTGTCGGTCAGCTTCAAGATCACCAATACCGGTGCGGTGAAAGGCAAGGACGTACCGCAGCTGTATGTGTCGCCGCTGAACGCCAAGTGGGAAGCGCCCAAGCGCCTGGCCGGTTGGGACAAGGTGGAACTGGCGCCGGGCGAGAGCAAGCAAGTCAGCGTGACGGTCGATCCGCGTCTGCTGGGCATGTTCGACAGTCGCAGCAAGACCTGGCGTATCGCCAAGGGCGGCTACAAGGTACTGCTGGCGCATGACGCGGCAGACGCCAAAGCCGCCAGCATCACTGTACAACTGCCGCAGCGTACGCTGAACGTGGCAGGCAAATAAACCAAGGAGCGAGACTTGAAACAACTGTACAAATTCTGCGCCGCCGCCATGATGATTGGCGCCGTTGGCATCGTTGAAGCGGCACCGGCCGCCAAGAGCGACTTCGTCACCGTCAAGAACACGCACTTTGCCCGCAAGGGACAGGCCTACTACATCGCCGGCGCCAACTTCTGGTACGGCGGTTATCTCGGCGCGGCCAGCGGCGTGGGTGAACGCGCACGCCTGCTGAAAGAGCTGGACAACATGAAAGCCATCGGTATCAATAACCTGCGTGTGTTGGCGGTATCCGAGAAAACCGAGATGAAGAGCGCCGTCAGCCCGGCCACCACCAACGCGCCAGGCCAGTACGATGAAAACCTGCTGGCTGGCCTGGATTTCCTGATGGCCGAAGTGGCGAAGCGCGACATGACCGTGGTGCTTTACCTGAACAACTTCTGGCAATGGTCGGGTGGCATGACGCAGTACCTGAACTGGTTCGAAGGCACGCCGGCGCTGGACCCGAACGTGACCAAGGACTACGAGACCTATATGCAGAAGACCGCGGGTTTCTACCGCAGCGCCGCCGCGCAGGCTGAGTACCGCAAGGTCATCGCCAGCATCGTCAAGCGTGTGAACACGATTACCGGCAAGCCGTATAGCGAGGATACGCACATCCTGTCATGGCAGTTGGCGAACGAGCCGCGCCCGGGCAATAGCAAGGCAACGCCGGAGGAGAAGGCGGTCTACGTCAAGTGGGTGGACGAGGTGGCGGGCTATATCCATAGCCTGGACAAGAATCACCTGGTCAGCAGCGGCAGCGAAGGCCTGGCCGGTTCGGCGCAGGATGCGCAGCTGTATCTGGACGCACACCGCACGAAAAATATCGACTACCTGACCTATCACCTGTGGCCGAAGAACTGGAGCTGGTTCGACTCCAACAACCCGGGCGGCACCTGGGATAACGCCATCTCGAAGAGCCGCGACTACCTGAATTCGCACATCGAACTGGCGAAGAAACTGGGCAAGCCTATCGTGCTGGAAGAATTTGGCCTGGACCGCGACGGCCCGTCGTTCAGCATCAAGGCCACCACCAAGATCCGCGACCGCTTCTATCGTGAAGTGTTCGAGATTGTCTCCACCCGCGCCGCCAAGGGCGATCCGATTGCCGGCTTCAATTTCTGGGCATGGGGCGGCGCTGGCCGCGCGGCCAATGCGGACTACTGGTGGAAGCCGGGTAACGACTTCGTCGGCGACCCGCCGCAGGAAGAGCAGGGCCTGTATTCGGTCTTTGATTCGGACGTGACGTCGCTGCTGCTGATCAAAGAATACGCCGACCGTCTGCACGGGATTAAACGATGAAGCGCGCACTGATCCTGCTGGCGCTGGCCGCCAGCGCGGGCGCGCATGCCCAGAAGTTCGAGGGCCTGGCCGCCACGCCGCAGATGGGCTGGAACAGCTGGAATTCCTTCGCCTGCGACATCAACGAACAGCTGATCCGCGACACGGCGGACGCCATGGTGAAGCTGGGGCTCAAGGATGCCGGCTACGAATACGTCAACATCGACGACTGCTGGCACGGCAAGCGTGACCAGGATGGCGTGATCCACCCCAATGCGGAACGCTTCCCGTCCGGTATGAAGGCGCTGGCGGACTATGTGCACAGCAAGGGTCTCAAGCTGGGCATCTACTCGGACGTTGGCGCCACCACCTGCGGCGGCCATCCGGGCAGCCGTGGGCACGAGTATCAGGATGCGATTACCTATGCCCGTTGGGGCGTGGATTACGTCAAGTACGACTGGTGCGACAGCAAGGGCCTGAGCGCGGTCGGCGCCTACACCACCATGCGTGACGCCATCCGCAGTGCGGGCCGGCCAATGTTGTTCAGCATGTGCGAGTGGGGCGACAACAAGCCTTGGGAGTGGGCCAAGGATATCGGCCACTCGTGGCGCACCACCGGCGATATCTATCCGTGCTGGGATTGCGAGCTGAATCACGATTCGTTTGCGCGCTATGGCGTGATGCGCATCCTCGACAAGCAAGCCGGTTTGCGCAAGTATGCCGGGCCGGGGCACTGGAACGACATGGACATGCTGGAAGTCGGCATGGGCATGACGGAGGACGAGGACCGCGCGCACTTCGCGCTATGGGCCATGCTGGCGTCGCCGCTCATTCTGGGGAATGACTTGCGCAGCATGCCTGAGGCCACGCGCCGCATCCTGAGCAATCGCGATGTCATCGCCATCAATCAGGACAAGCTGGGGATTCCGGCCTGGAAGTTCCTGTCGACTGGACAGCTGGAGTACTGGGCCAAGCCGATGGCGGATGGTGAATGGGCTGTGGCGGTGCTGAACCGTGGTGAACAGCCAGCGTCATTGAATTACGACTGGAAGGCGCATTTCGTCAGTGATGATGTCAGCAAGCGCGAGATCGATTTCAAGAAGGCCGTCTACAACTGGCGTGAGGTCTGGAGCGGAAAGTCCGGCGACACTTCCCGCAAGCTGGAAGCGAAAGTCGCGCCGCATAGTGTGCTGTTGTTGCGCCTGAAGGCGCGAGGATAAACATGAATCGCAAGTTGTTGGTGTTGATGGCTTTGGCCTCCACGGCGGCGCAGGCAGGAACGCAGTGGGGGCCTTATAACGCTGAATTCCCTTCGGCTAGTGATGGTTTGCTCAAGAAGCCGGCACAAGGAGAGATCTTTGGCACGGTGGCGGTACAGCCGTTTAGCTTGAGTGGCTGGTTCAAATCGAGCGAGCCGGCGGCAGGGCGCACGCTGATCGCCGGCGTGTCGGGCGCTCAGGCGGGAACGGGATGGTTCCTGTGCAGCGTGGATGGCAAGTTCGGTTTCTGCGGCTACGGCGTGGAAGTGCTCTCGCCACTGACGCTTGCGCCCAACGCGTGGACCCACCTCGCCGCCAGCTACGACGGCAAGCAAATGACCCTCTACGCCAACGGCGCCCCCATCACCCAGCGCGACGTGGCGCTTGGCGCGACGGCTGCCGGGAGCGGGGCGGTGGCGCAAGTTTCGCTTGGCCCGCGCAGCAAGGCGTTGACTGGCTATGCGGGGCGCATTGCGGAATTTGTCGTCATCGGCTCGGCGCTGGATGCTGGCGCGGTGCGCGCGGCAGCGGCCACGCCGCCCAAGGACGCGCTGATCAACTTCGAAACCGGCAGCCCTTCGTGGCCGATTCAGGTACGCCAGATGTACGGCCAGCTCGCCCCGCAAGATCCGTGGACGCTGCCGAAATCCGGCAGTCCTCTGCAAGCGCCTGTCGCCAGGCCAGCCTACGCCGGCCCCGCGCTCGCACAGAACGCCTTCAATCTCTGGACGCTCAAATCCTGGAAGTTGCAAGCGGCTCCCGAAGTCCGCGCCACGCCGGAGCAGATCTCCTCGGCCGGATTTAATGCTGACAGCTGGTACGTCACCACCACACCCGGCACCGTCCTCACCACGCTGGTGGACCGGGGCGTCTACCCGGACCCGGACTATGGCCTGAACAACCTCGCCATTCCAGAGCAGCTGAATAAACAGGACTACTGGTATCGCAGTCCATTCGAACTGCCGGCCGGTTTCAAAACAGGCCAACACCTGTTCGTCACCTTCAAAGGCGTCAACTACGAAGCCGAGGTGTGGATTAATGGCCGCAAACTGGGCGGCATGAAAGGCGCCTTTGTACGCGGTACCTTCGACATCAGCCCTTACCTGAAGACCAAGGGCCAGAACGTCATCGCCGTGAAGGTCTCGCCGCCACCGCATCCTGGCATCCCGCAGGAAGAATCGATGACCGCCGGCGTCGGTGAAAACGGCGGCACGCTGGCGCAAGACGGCCCGACCTTCATCGCCTCCGAGGGCTGGGACTGGATACCCTCCGTCCGTGACCGCAACACCGGCTTGTGGCAGGACGTCATCCTGCACACCACGCACGACCTGAAATTAGGCGATGCCCACATCATCACCGCGCTGCCGAAAGCCGACAACAGCGAAGCGGACATCAATATCGAGGTCCCGGTCACCAACCTGTCGAAGACCGCGCAGCGCACCATCGTGCGCGCCACCATCACGCGCTGCGATGGCAGCATGAAACCTGTCGTCGTCACGAAGGAAATTACGCTGGCGCCTGGCCAGCAAACCGTCCGCTTCGACAAGCTGACGCTGAATAAGCCCAAACTCTGGTGGCCCAACGGCTACGGCGCGCCAGACCTGCACGAACTGAAACTGGAAGCCGTGCAGGGCAAGCAGCTTTCCGACGCCAGCAATACCCGCTTCGGCGTGCGCGCGGTGACCTACGAGCTGTCTCTGGTCGATCAGAGCGGCCATCTGCGCCGCGTGGAAGCCGACTTCACCAAAGGCCGTGAATTGGGCGTGCGCATCACCGACGGCCGCCATCAGGCGATCAAGAAGCTGGCGGACAACAACTGGGCCACCGGCCTGCGCGCGGAAGCCGACGGTACCGCCGCCATCAAGGCGCTGTCCGACACCACGCTCAGCCCCTTCCTCGTCATCAAAGTGAATGGCGTGCGCATTGCTGCGCGCGGCGGCAACTGGGGCACGGAAGACTGGCGCAAGCGCGTCGAACGCGAACGGCTGGAACCTTACTTCCGGCTGCATCGCGAGGCCAACGTCAACATCATCCGCAACTGGGTAGGACAGAACACCGAAGACGCCTTTTTCGACCTCGCCGACGAATACGGCCTGATGGTGTTGAATGACTTCTGGGCCTCGACGCAGGATTACAACCTGGAGCCACAGGACGTCAACCTGTTCATGGAAAACGCCCGCGACGTAGTGCAGCGCTACCGCAATCACCCGTCGGTGGTGCTGTGGTTCGGCCGCAATGAAGGCGTGCCGCAGCCGGTGCTGAACGAGCAGCTGGAAGCCATGATCTACAAGCTGGATGGCACGCGCTGGTACACCGGCAGCTCCAATCGCGTGAACTTGCAAAACAGCGGCCCATATAACTACCAGCCAGCCGCCAGTTACTTCACCGATCATGCCAAAGGCTTTTCTGTGGAAGTGGGGACACAGTCCTTCCCGACGCTGGAATCGATCAAGGCGGCGGTGCCGGCGACCGATCAGTGGCCGCTGGGCGACACGGTGGCGTATCACGACTGGCATCCTGACGGTAATGGCGGCGTGAAGACCTTCAATCAGGCGATGGAGACGGAGTACGGTGCGCCAGCGTCGTTGGCGGACTTCGAGCGCAAGGCGCAGCTGATGAACTACGAGAGCCATCGCGCCATCTTCGAAGGCATGAACGCCGGCCTGTGGACACAGAACTCGGGCCGCATGCTGTGGATGACGCAGCCGGCCTGGCCAAGCACCATGTGGCAGATCCTCAGCCACGATTACGATACACATGCGGCTTTCTACGGCGTGAAAAGCGCCGCCGAGCCGGTGCACGTGCAAATGAATCTGCCGGATCATCGCGTGGTGGTGGTCAACAATCCGCAAGCCGCCTTGAATGGCGCCACATTGACCTGGGTGGCGTGGACGGTGGAGGGCAAACTGGTAGGCGGTACCAACGTGCCTGTGTCGGCGCCTGCGGGCGGCGTGTCCGCACCACTGGACATTGGCCTCGATGCGCTGCTGGCGCGGCATAAGCTACTGATTGTACGTTTGAGCTTGCGCGATGCGGGCAATCAGATCGTTTCGCAAAATATCTACTGGCCGAGCGCAACGCCGCAGGATCGTCAGGCACTGAACCAGCTGCCGCAAGTTCCGCTGAGCGTGGCGGCACGCTGGGGCAAGGCGGAGAAGGAAGGCGAGCGTCAGCTGGAAGTCACGCTGCTAAACCGTAACGGCGCACCGGCGTTGGGTGGCAAGCTGACTTTGTTGAAGGCGGACGGCACGCGCGTGCTGCCGGTCTACTACTCGGACAACTACGTCACGCTGCCGCCGGGCGAAAGCCGCCAAGTGAAGGCGGTCTTCAAGACGGAAGGTGATGTGAAGCTGGAGCTGCGCGGCTGGAATGTGGCGCCGCAGTCGCTGGCGGTGGATGGCAAGTCCGGTCTGGCCGGCGACGGCGCGGCGTGCAGCCTGACGCCGGAGCCGCGCAAGATCGACTATCACTGGATGTCGCGCGAGAAGTGGCGGCAGATGTTCAATGAAGATGTGGCGGTGGCCGACAAGGGCGATGTCGATCTGCTGTTCGTTGGCGATTCGATCACCGAGGGCTGGAACCAGCAGGTGTGGCGGAAGTCTTTCGGCGGCTGGCGCGCGGCCAACTTCGGCATCGGCGGGGATCATACAGGCAATGTGCTGTGGCGCCTGCAGAACGGACACGCGGAGAAGCTGCATCCGAAGTTGGTGGTGCTGACCATCGGCGTGAATAACCTGGGCTTCTGCGGTGCGACACCGGCGGAGGCGTTTGAAGGCGTGAAGGCGGTGGTGGGGCAGTTGCGCACGTTGTATCCCTCGTCGCGTATTTTGTTGAATGCGGTACTGCCGTACGGGCAGTATCCAACCAGCCCGCAGCGCTTGCAGGTGCTGGAGATGAACCGCATGATCGCAACGCTGGGCGATGGCCAGCAAGTGATGTATCACGACTACGGCAAATCGTTCTTGCAGCCGAACGGCGACTTGTCGCCGGACGTGATGCCTGACTTCCTGCATCCGACCGCCAAGGGCTATCAGATCTGGTCCGACGCCATGCTGCCGGATATTCGCAAACTGATGGAGTAAACCATGCGATTACGACTCGCCGTTGCGCCCATCATGGCGCTGCTAATCACCATGACCGCCTGGCCGCCGGCCAGCGCGGCGGCTGCGACGATTGTCGCGGCGGACCCGCACGTCACGCGCATGGGGCGGGTGGCGTTGGAAGTGGATGGCGGCGTGCGGTTCAGCTATCCCGGCGTGAGCTTCTATGTCAACTTTGAAGGCACGCGCCTCGGCGCGACGGCGCAAGCCAGCGGTGACCAGACCTATCTCGATGTGATCGTGGATGGCGCGGCGCGCAAGGTGCGGTTGGCGGCCGGGCGGCAAACGGTGGTGCTGGCGGATGGTCTTGCGGCTGGCAAGCACACGGTGGAAATCGTCAACCGTTCCGAAACGTGGCAGGGGAATGCCGCGCTGCTGGCCTTCGACACCGACGGCACATGGCAGCCCGCGCCAGCGCTGCCGGCGCGGAAGCTGCTCCTGCTGGGTGACTCGGTCACCTGTGGCGCATCGATCGACCGCGTGGCAGGGGAAAAATCCGGCGCCTCCTGGGCCAACCCGCGCGCCAGCTATGGCATGCTGATGGCTCAGCGATTGAACGCGCAAGTGCAGCTGGTCTGCTACGGCGGCCGTGGCCTGATCCGCACCTGGGAGGGCAAGACCAACGAACTTAATCTGGCCGACTACTACAACATGGCGCTGCCGACGCAGCCAACCGCCGTGCCATGGGACCAGGGCGACTACCGTCCGGACGCCATTCTGGTCGCCATCGGCACCAACGACATGACCGTCGGCATACCAGACCGCGAGCAGTACGTGTCAGCTTACGTGTCGCTGGTGCGCATGCTGCTTAAAGATCATCCGCAAGCGCAGATCATGTTGACCGAAGGCGGCATCCTGCGCGATGAGAAGCAAGCCGCGCTGCGCAGCTACATCGTGGAGACGGTGAGGCGTGTGGGCGATCCGCGTGTGCACGCCATCGCCTCCACTGGCTACCCTGGCGACGCTCTTGACGGCCATCCAACCCGGGAGCAGAACGTCAACATCGTCAACGACCTGCTGCCGCAGGTGCGCGCTGTCATGCGCTGGTAAGCAGATGGCCCAGCGCGGGCGCCAGCAGCACCATCAGCACGCCGCTGAAAATCATGGTGAGGCTGGCGACCGCGCCTTCCTGCGCGCCGATCGAACGCGCTTTGTTCAAGCCAAAACCATGCGCCGCCGCCCCATAAGGTGCACCGCGCGCGATCCGCATGCGCAGCGGCAGGCGAGCCAGCAGCACTTGGCCGAGCAGCACGCCAAACAGGCCGGTAATGATCACGAACAAGCCAGTCAGTTGTGTCGATCCGCCCAGATGCCGCGTGGCCTCCAGCGCAAACGGCGTTGAGACCGAGCGCGCCAGCAGGCTTTGCGCGATGCTGCCGTGCAGGCCAAGCAGGCGGTCCAGCAGCAATGTGCTGCCCAGCGATGCAATGATGCCTGCCATGCTGCCCAGCGTCAGCGCCAGCCAGTGGCGTTTCACCAGATCGCGATACTGATAGATCGGCAGCGCAAACGCCACCGTCGCCGGGCCGAGTAGCCAGGACAGCCAGCGCGTGTCGCCAAAGTAGACGGGGAAGGGCGTGGCCGACAATTGCACCACCGCGATCAGTACCGCTGACGTGGCGATGGCCGGCGTTAGCCACCAGCGCGGATAACGCCGGTGTAGCGCGTGATTGGCGTAAAACAGGCCCACGGTCAGCAGCAGGAACAGTAGCGGCTTCATGCCCGCGCCTCCGTGGCCAAAGTGCCGGCGGTGTGAGCACGGGCATGCCGCCGCTGGCGCAGGCGGCGCAATGTGCGGCCGCGCTCAAAGCGGCACGCCCATTCCACGGTGAACGCGGTCGCCAGCAGCACGCAAGTAAAACCGATGCCAATGGCGGTGAATAGCCGCATGCCCTCCGCTTCCAGCAAACCGGTGAACTGTACCACCGACACCACCAACGGAATAAAGAACAACAGCATATTCGACAGCAGCCAGTCCGCTCCATGCTCGATGGCGGCTGGCCGCAGCAAGCCGCTTTGCAGCAGTCCGGCCATGACGATCAGGCCGACCACGCCACCGGAGAAGGGCAATCCCAGCCACGCAGATACCCGATCCGCCGCATACCACGCCGCGATCAGCCCGAGCACCTGCATCAATGTAAAGACCATGCGTTTCATGATTCCATTCTAGGCGGTGCAGAAGTAAAGATAAAATGAATTAAAATTATAAAAATCATTCTAAAATGGAATGCATCATGGACATCCGCGCACTGCGTTATTTCGTCGCCGTGGTAGACCATCAGAGCTTCAGCCGCGCCGCCGAAGCGCTGTACGTCACCCAGCCCACCGTCAGCAAAATGATCCAACAACTGGAACAGGAGCTCGACCTTGCCCTGCTTGAACGCACCGGCAAGCGCTTTACTCTGACCGATGCCGGGCAGGTGGTGCTGCAACGCGGTCGCGCGCTACTGGCCATGCACGAGGAAATGGGCGTGGAGCTGGCGGACCTGCAACAGCTGCGTCGGGGAGACCTGCGCATCGGCGTTACCCAGCAGGCGCACGCGCCGCTGGCACCATTGCTCGCCGCCTACCACCGCCGCCATCCGCAGATCGAACTCAAACTGTTTGAAGGCGGCTCGCAGAACATCGAAACAGACCTGCGCAGCGGCGTACTGGAGATGGGCACCTTGCTCGACCATCCTGCCAATCAGCACATCTGGCAGGACTTCGACTCCTTCCCGCTGGTGCGCTCGCCCATCTGCCTGCTCGCGCCCAAGGACTCCGAATGGCACGGCCGCAAGCGCGTCAAGCTGCGTGAATTGGCCAATAGCTCCTTCATCTTCTATGGCGAAGGTTTCGCCCTGAACGACATCATCGCCGACGCCTGCCTGCGTGCCGGCTTCAAGCCGCGCATCAGCAGCCGTAGCGGTCAATGGGATTTCGTGGCGTCGCTGGTGCGGCTGGGCGTGGGCATCACGCTACTGCCCAAAGTATTCTGCGACACATTGGAACAGGGCCAGTTCACCATCGCGAGATTGGAAGAACCGGCCCTGGATTGGAAGCTCATGCTGGCCTGGCGGCGAGGCGGACACCTTTCGTTCGCCGCGCGCGCCTGGCTGGAGCTGGTAAAGAGTAAAGCTTAGAAGTTGGCGCCGATGCGGAAACCGACCATGCGCGGTTCCACATAGTAGGCGCGCATAAAGCCGCCGAAGGCCGAATCGGTGCTGGTCTTCGCGTGTTCGTCCGTCAGGTTGCGGACATACAGCTCCGCGTGCCACTTGTCTTCCGGCGCTTCCAGACGCACCGACGCATCGGCCATCGCATAGGCTTTCTGGAAGCGGCCGATATGCGCGAAGTCGGAATTCAGCAGGTCGAAGTAAGCCTTGTCGCGCCAGTTCACCTTCACGTAGGGCGTCAGCTTGTAGCCGTTCTCCAGTCCAAACTCCTGCGAGAAGTTGATGTTGAACTGGTACTTCGGCGTGTTCGGCAAGTGATTGCCCTCGATGTTGGCAAGGCGGCGGCCCAGCAGCGTCTTGTCAGGACCGTTGTACACCGCAGGGCAGGCCGGCAGACCGAGTTCGGTACGCACGTCGCACTGATAGTCGTCGCTGTACGAATTGAAGTCATGCACGCTGGTGTTGATGTAAGCGAAGCCGCCGCCCAGACGTGCACCGCGCCATGGCTTGTAGTCCCACTCCAGCTCCAGGCCCGGGATATTCACCTTGCCGACATTGATGGTGCGCCAGGTTTCATACACGTCGCACTTCGGCTGGTCGGCCGGGCAGGGCAGGCCGTTGTCCGGAATGATCTGATTGACGAAGTAAGTGCCGGTCAGCTGCATGCCCTTGTACTTCATGAAGAAGGCCGTCGCCGACAGGCTCAGACGATTCTCCAGGAACTTGCCCTTGAAGCCCAGCTCATAGTTGGTGACGGTCTCCGGATCGTAAGGCAGGAAGGTCACCACGCCTGGCTTGCCATCAGCGCACTTGTGGTAGTTGCAGCTGTCGGTCTTGTCGGCGAAACCACCGGCCTTGTAACCGGTGGAGATGGAGCCGTACACCATCTTGTTATTGTCGATCTGCTTTTGCAGGCCGAGGCGCCAGGTCACCTTGTTCCAGGTCTGTTTGTGATCGTTGGAAGTCGGCGAACCATACAGGTGATAGGCCGCCACGCTGCCGCCCATGCCCGGCGCCAGGTCGGTGCCATCGTGGACGTGGAAGCCCGGCGTACCCGGCGTCCCTTGCGAATACCAGCCGTTGTAGTAGGCCGGGTTGCCGATCCAGTTGGCGCCATACACCTCGCCGCCTTTGTCTTCCTTGCTGTCCACGCTGTAGCGCGCACCGGCGGTGGCGGTCCACGTTGGAATGAACTGCCAGTCGGCCTGCGCGAAGGCGGCCTTGGCGTCCACCTGGCGATTCGGCTGGTGATACAGCACGCTGCCGACGTCACCGTAAGGCTTCTGGATGGTGTTGGTGATTTCGTAGTCGATGTTGTTCCGCTCGTGCATCCAGAACAGGCCGGCCACGTACTTCACGCTGCCCAGCTGCTGCTTGAGCTGCGCTTCATGCACGGTCGACAGATAGCGCGAATCCAGCGTGCGGTGGAAGGAGTCCGTCAGCGGCCAGGTGCCCCAGTTGCCGTCGGCGGTATTCGGATAGGCGCCGTTGATCTGGAACGGCGCGGCGTTCTGCAAGCCCTTGTCGTCGTCCGTGATCTCATTGCGGCGCTGGTCGGCGATCTGGAAGGTGTAGTCGAAGTTGGTATGATCGTTGATATTCCAGTTCACGCCTGTGCGCAGGGTGCGGATCTTCATGTCGATGTGGCCCGGCACGTTGACGTTGATGTCCCACTTGCCCTGATCGGTGCAGGCGTAGCGCGTGCCCGCACCTGCCTCGCAATCGCGGAAGGCGGCGCCGCCGGCGCTGGAGTCCTGGAATTCCTCATACGAGGCCTTGGCGGTGACATCGCGATTGATCTTCAGCAGGGCGCTCAGGCGGCCGGCCCATTCGTTCTGATTGGTGTAATACTCGCTCGGGCTGACATAGCGGTTGAAGCGCTGGTCGACGTCCGGCTTGCCGTTCGGGACCCAGCCCAGTGCCGGCGCATTGGCTTCGCTGACGTCGCGCGTCTGATGTGCGTAGCCGTCGCGTTTCACTTTCATGAAGGTGCCGCGCAGTGCCAGCGCGTCGTTGACCACCACGTTCTGCACGAAATTGACTTGCTTCTTGTTGTAATTGCCGAGATCCAGATCGGCCTTGCCGTAGTTGCCGGTCCAATCGGGTTTGGCGGGAATCACGTTGACGCTGCCGCCGGTGGAGTTACGACCGAATAGCGTGCCCTGCGGGCCGCGCAGCACTTCGACCTGCTCAAGGTCGAACATCAGCGCCTGCGCGCCTTGTGGACGCGGCGAGTACATGCCGTCCACGTGGAAGCCGACTGCCGGGTCGCCCGTTTCGGTGAAGTTGGTGGAGGTGATGCCGCGGATGGTGATCTGCACCGCCGAATCGAGGCCGGTGTTTTCGATCACCACATTGGGCATCTCGCCGCTCAGGTCACGCAGGCTGGTGGCGCCCTTGCGCGTCAGTTGGTCCTGGCTCAGCGCCGTCACGGCCAGCGGGGTTTTCAGCAGCGAAGTGGAGTAGCGCGTGGCCGTCACTTTCACTTCCGGTATCTGGTCTTGCAAGGTGGTTGGCGCCGCCGCGGCAGTGGTGGCCGAGGCTTGCGCATCGGCGCTGGCGCCATCGCCGGTTTGCGCCTGAGCGGCCACGCTCATGAACGCGCAGGCACTGGCTACCGCGAGGCTGATCAAAGTCTGTTGTGTGGTTTGTCGCATGTCGTCTCCTTGGTTTTATTTGCTTTTTTAGTATTTGCTGCAAAAAAAACATCGTCAAACGAATCCAGAAAACGACCTGAAGTTTCTTTGTTTTTACTAAACTCGGTCGATATACAACAGCTGCCAAACCGTTTTGTTAAGTTTTGTAAGCCTTCCTTGCGTAGTGTTACAGCGCACATGCCGGCCGCGCCTTGCGGCGTTAGGAAATGTAATCGCAGCAGGGTTCATGTCTAATGAATTCAAGGACTTAGCCTAAAGTGGCGTGCAGATGCTGTTACGTAAAAAGCAAGCTAGGATGGTCCCATCGTTGTAATGAAAGGGACATCAATGCCATTCCGTCGCAAGGTTCGTAACGCTCTGCTGGTCGCCGTGCTCTCCGCAACAACCGCCCATGCGGGCACGCTGGCGATCGAAAGCTGGCGCGTCGACGACAAGACCTTGTGGGAGAAAGTGCTGATCCCCGCATTCGAAAAAAACCACCCCGGCATCGAGGTGAAATTCGCGCCCACCGCGCCTACCGAGTACGACTCCAGCCTGGCCGCGCGGCTGGCCGGTGGCACCGCTGGCGACTTGATCGCCTGCCGTCCTTTCGATGTGTCGCTGTCGCTGTACAAAAAAGGCCATCTCGAAAAGCTGGATGGCAAGGCCGGCATGCAGAACTTCCCGGCCACCGCCGCCGTGGCCTGGCAAACCGACGACGGCAAGGACACCTTCTGCATGCCGGTGGCGTCGGTGATCCACGGCTTCTTGTACAACAAGAAGATCTTCAAGAAGCTCAATCTGCAAGCGCCGAAGACGGTGGACGAATTCTTTGCGTTGCTGGAGGCGCTGAAAAAAGCCGGTGTGACGCCACTGGCCCTGGGCACGGCGGACCAATGGGAATCGAGCCAAATGGTTTATACCAATATCGGTCCTAATTTCTGGCGCGGCGAGGAAGGGCGCAAGGCGCTCATCAACGGCAAGGCCAGGCTGACCGATGCGCCGTTCGTGGAAGCCTTGCAGTTCGAGCAGCGCATGGGCAGCTACCTCGGTCGCGGCGCCAGCGCCCAAACCTACGGCGACAGCCAGAACCAGTTTGCGCTGGGCCGGGCCGCCATCTATCCAACCGGCTCTTGGGACATCTCGTATTTCAGCCAGACGCCCGGACTGGAGCTGGGCGCGTTTGCGCCGCCGGTGCGCAAGGCTGGCGATGCCTGCTTCATTTCGGACCACATGGATATCGGCATTGGCGTCAACAGGAAGTCGCGCAACAAGGAAGACGCGTTCAAGTTCCTGGCATGGGTTGGTTCGCAGGAGTTTGCGGACATCTACACCAACCGCGTGACCGGTTTCTTCTCGCTGTCCAACCATCTGATTTCGGTACGCGATCCGGTGGCCAAGCAGATGGCGGAGTGGCGCAACAGCTGCGCCTCCACCATCCGCTTCAACGCCCAGGTGCTGAACCGTGGACAGCCCAGCATGGAGAGCGAACTTTGGAATATCAATGCACAGGTTTTGAACGGCAAGCTGGCGCCGAAGGATGCGGCGGCACGGCTGCAAAACGGTTTTGCCAAGTGGTACAAACCACAGCAAAAGTAGCGTCACACAAAGTCTCTCCCTCTGATTGAGTGTGATCCAGTTTGGCCGGCGCCGGGCGCGGCGCCGGTTTTTTTTGTCCGAATTCCGGAGGTGGTTTTGAAGCATGAAGTAAAGATCTGGCAGTTGCTGCTGTTCCTGGCGCCGGCGGTGCTGGTCTACGGCGTATTCAGCGCGCTGCCGCTGGCGCAGACGCTGGGACAGGGTTTCTTCGTCGCCGACGACAGCGGCCACGCGGCCTTCGCCGGCTTGCAGAACTTTCGCACGGTGCTGCTGGACCCCGACTGGTCGGCCGGTTTCTGGAATGCGATGGTGAACAACGCCAGGTTCTTTTGCCTGCACATGCTGCTGCAAAATCCGATCGGCCTGCTGCTGGCGACTTTGTTCAGCCTTAAGGGCCTGCGCGGCGCGCGTACCTACCGCACGCTGATCTTCTTGCCGACACTGCTGTCGGTGGTGATCATCGGTTTTATCTGGCAATTGATCCTGTCGCCGCTGTGGGGCGTGGGCGAGAAGCTGATGGGCTTTGCCGGTCTGGCGGATTGGTTCGCGCCGTGGCTGGGCGAGGAGGGAAGTGCGCTGACGGCGATTTCCATGGTCTCGGTGTGGCAGTACATCGGCATGCCGATGATGTTGATCTACGCGGCGCTGCTGGCGGTGCCGGACGAAATCG
This sequence comes from Duganella radicis, assembly GCF_009720825.1. GTDB lineage: Bacteria > Pseudomonadota > Gammaproteobacteria > Burkholderiales > Burkholderiaceae_D > Rugamonas > Rugamonas radicis. The sequence goes on from NZ_WNKY01000025.1 coordinate 42,004, forward strand.
TGGAGGCGGCGCACGTGGAAGGCGCCAGCGCCATGCGCATCTTCTGGCAGATCAAGCTGCCGCTGATTTATCCAACCTTGGGCCTCGTGACGATCCTGACCTTTGTGGCCAACTTCAATGCGTTTGACCTGATCTATTCCATCAAGGGCGCGCTGGCGGGGCCGAATTATTCGACCGATATCCTTGGCACCTTGTTCTACCGGACCTTCTTCGGCTATCAGGCGCAGGTTGGCAATGCCTATCTCGGCTCGGCTGTCGCCACCCTGATGTTCCTGGTGATACTGGCTGGCGTCGGCGTTTATTTCGTCGGTGTGCAGCGCCGACTGACGAGGTTCGCACTATGAAGAACCGTCTGATGGTACACGGCGCCCTGATGGCGTACACCGTGCTGGCGCTGTTCCCGATTGCGCTGATCCTGATTAACTCGGTCAAGACACGTGAAGCGATCTTCGACGATCCGCTGGCGCTGCCCACCATGGAATCGCTGACTTTCATCGGCTTCCAGAAGGTACTGGCCAGCACCAACTTCCTGCTTTACTTCGGCAATAGCCTGATCGTGACGGTGCTGGCGCTGTTCTTCATCCTGCTGTTCGGCGCCATGGCCGCGTGGGCGCTGTCGGAATACCGCTTCATGGGCAACCGCGTGCTGGCGCTGTTCCTTGCGTTCGGCATCATGATCCCGATCCGGCTTGGCACGGTGTCGATACTGGAGTTGATGGTCAAGCTGGAACTGGTCAACACGCTGACGGCGCTGGTGCTGGTGTACACGGCGCAGGGCTTGCCGCTGGCGGTGATGATTTTGTCCGAGTTCATGCGGCAGGTGCCTGCGGAGTTGAAGGATGCGGCGCGCTGCGACGGTGTCGGCGAGGTGAAGATTTTCTTCCGCGTGATCCTGCCGCTGATACGGCCGGCGATGGCGACGGTGGCGGTGTTCACCATGATCCCGGCGTGGAACGACCTGTGGTTCCCGCTGATTCTTGCGCCATCGGACCGCACCAAGACCGTCACGCTGGGCGTGCAGCAGTTTATCGGACAGTACGTCACGGACTGGAATTCGGTGTTGGCGGCGCTATCGCTGGCGGTGATTCCGATGCTGATTTTGTACGCGCTGTTCTCGCGCCAATTGATACGCGGCCTCACGGCCGGTGCTGTGAAATAAGGAGAGGCCTGTAATGGCAAGTGTAAGTCTGAAAGAGCTGCGCAAATCGTACGACGGCAAAAGCGATGTCCTGGCCGGCATCGATCTTGACATCGCGCATGGGGAATTTGTGGTGCTGGTCGGGCCGTCCGGCTGCGGCAAGTCGACGCTGCTGCGCATGCTGTGCGGCCTCGAAAGCATCACCAGCGGCACCATGCGGATCGGCGAACGCACGGTCAATCACCTGCCGCCGGCGGAACGCAGCATCGCCATGGTGTTCCAGAGTTATGCCCTGTATCCGCACATGACGGTGTACCAGAACATGGCGTTTGGCCTCAAGGTGGCGGGCAAGGACAAGGAGGCCATCAGGCAGCGCATCAGTGAAGCGGCGGCGATCCTGAAGATCGATCATCTGCTGGAGCGTCTGCCGCGCGAGCTGTCGGGCGGCCAGCGGCAGCGCGTGGCGATCGGTCGCGCCATCGTGCGCGAGCCGCAGCTGTTCCTGTTCGATGAACCGCTGTCCAACCTTGATGCGGCGCTGCGCGTGCAGACGCGCCTGGAGATCGCCAAGCTGCACCGGCAACTGGACGCCACCATCGTCTACGTCACGCACGATCAGGTGGAGGCCATGACGCTCGGCGACAAGATCGTCGTCATGCACGAAGGGCATATCCAGCAGGCTGGCTCGCCGCTCGATTTGTACCAGCAGCCGCGCAACCTGTTCGTGGCGGGATTTATCGGTTCCCCCCGGATGAACTTCTTGGCGGGCGAGGTGCTGGAGGCGCACGCCGACGGCGTCGTCGCGTTGCTGAACAGCGGCGAAGCCGTGCGCGCGGCGGTGGATGGCAGCGGCCTGCATATCGGCGACAAAATCACGCTCGGCCTGCGGGCGGAGCACATCAGCGAATCGCGCAGCGGTTCGGAGGTTTTCAGCGGCGAGGTCAGTGTGGTTGAACACCTGGGCGAAGCCAATTACATCTACGTCAGCCGCGAAGGCAGGGAAGACGTGGTAATACGCGGGGATGGCGAACGCCATGTCGCGCCGGGACAGTCCATCACCTTCTCGGCCGAGAGTACTGCCTTTCACGTGTTTGACGAGAAGGGCGAGGCGCGGCGGCGCCTACGCCCCGGGAATATGGTGTCTGCAACGCGCGGCATGATGCGCAGCGCTTGATATCACAGGAGTTCTTTACTTTTCAAAAAACAGGGAGAATTGAATGAACAAGCCGGTACTGAAGAAAAAAATACTACCTCACCTGGTCGCGCTGGCGATCGGCGGCGGCCTTGCCGCGTACAGCCACGCGGCGGAACCAGTGGCAGCGGACGCACAGGATGCCGCGCCGGCTGCAGAGGTCAGCTCCGTCGAGGTGCGCGGCATCCGCGAGCGGCTCAAGCGCAATCTGGCGGAGAAGCGCGATTCGGGCAATGTGATCGACACCGTCACCGCCGAAGAAGTGGGCAAGTTCCCGGACAAGAACGTGGCTGACTCCTTGCAGCGCGTGCCCGGCATTTCGGTCGACCGCACCTGGGGCGAGGGCCGCGACATCTTCGTGCGCGGCACCGACAAGAACCTCAACCTCACGCAGCTGAACGGTCAGGCCGTGGCTTCCGGTTACTGGTGGAAGAATGACTCGCAGAGCCGCGGCTTCAACTACGACATCCTGGCCTCCGAGTTGGTGGGCAGCATCGACGTGTACAAGAGCCCATCCGCCGATCTGGATGAGGGCTCGATCGGTGGCCTGGTCAACGTCAAGACTCGCAAGCCATTCCAGCTCAAGCCCTTTGTGGCACAGGCTTCGGTGGAAGCCACTTACAGCGAGCTGCCGAAGAAAACCGACCCGCAGCTTTCCGGTCTGCTGAGCTGGACCAACGAGCAGAAAACCTTCGGCGCCCTGATCGCCATCAGCAAGCAGAAACGCACCATGCGCCGCGACGGCCTGGAAAACTTCACCGATTCGACCAAGTACAACATCGTCGACCAGAACGGCGCGGTGACGCCGGGCGCCTACGCCTCGTGGGGCGGCGGCTCGGCCATCTTCCGCCAGGACCGCGAACGCACCACCGGCAACCTGACCTTGCAGGCGCGCCCGAACGCCAACACCGACCTCACGCTGAACTACATGAACTCCGATATGGACATGGACAACAGCAACCAGAACTACCTGTGGGAAGCGGGCGGCCTGGCGGATGCGAAAGGGAACATCCAGGTCACCAATCCGAAATTCATCACCACCTCGGACGGCACCAAGGCGCTGGTGGGCGGCACCGTCGGCCCGACCGGCGGTGTGTCGTTCGAGCCTATCTTCCGCCAGTCCTACGTGAAGTCGGAAGTGCTGGACCTTGAAGGTACCTACGATGCGGACAATTGGAAGTTCCATGGCCAGGCCGGCACCACCAAAGGCTCGGGCGGCAGCAGCCATGACCGCAACTTCTGGTTCGTCGGGAATACCCGCACCACCTTCAATATCGCGCCGGACACTTACGAAGTGAAGTACCTCGATATCAGCCCGCTGGACGCCAGCAAACTGACACTGCAAAGCGCGCGTGACTGGGTGCGTCGCATGGAGACCAAGGAAAACTATGCGCAGGGTGACCTGACGCTGGATCTGAACGGCGATTTCTTCAAGTCGATCAAGGTCGGCGCCAAGCTGCGCGACACCACGGTGCAGAACCGCCGCATCATCGGCACCGCGGGTCCTGGCAGCCCTGGCTGGATTTCGTACTCGCTGGCCGACCTGTCGAAAGGCCCGTCGCCGATGCTGAGCCAGGAGGCCGCCACCGCCGGTTCGCTGACGCAATACGCATGGGTGGATGATGGCCTGGCCTACTCCAAGGGATTCCCGATGTACGACAAGGCCATGACTTATGCCGAGGCCAAGGGCGAGTATTACAAGATCAAGGAAAAAATCTACGCCACCTATCTGCGCGCGGACTTCGCGGTGGGCCAGTGGCGCGGCGATTTTGGCGCGCGGGTGGTGAAAACCGACCAGACTTCCGAGGCGTATCAGGACCTGACCGGCAAGGGCAACTACGTGCTGGGCGACGTCAAGCGCAGCTACACCGACGTGCTGCCCAACCTGAACGCAGTCTATAACGTCAGCAAGGATCTGCTGATACGCGGCGCCGTGGCGCGCGTCATGGCGCGTAACACCTACAGCGATTTGAGCGCGAGCACCGAGGTAAGTGGTACCACCAACGCCGCCACCGCCGGCAACCCGCTGCTCAAGCCATTCCACGCCAATCAGGGCGAAATTGGCGCCGAGTGGTATTACGCCGATGCCTCGCTGCTGTCGGCTACCGTGTTCGCCAAAAAGCTGGATACCTTCATCTATACCCAGACCGCGAGCGAGAACGTGGCCGGCGTGACGCGCTCGGTCACCCGCCCGTACAACGCCAACAACGGGGCCACCGTCAATGGTCTGGAGATCCAGTGGCAGCAAGCCTTCAGCAGCGGCTTCGGCGCCATCGTCAACTACACCTTCACCGATGCGAAAACCGGCGCCAACGCGGCCGGCCGCAAGCTGAATGTGATCGGCAACTCGCGCAACCAGGCCAACATCACCGGCTTCTGGGAGAAGCACGGCTACAGCGCGCGCTTGTCGTATAACTACCGTTCCAAGTCCTACGGCGCGCTGGATGAGGGTGGCCAGGACGTGACCAGCGCCTACGGCCAATGGGATGCCTCGGCCAGCTGGGACATCACGCCGAAAGTGTCGCTCTACCTGACGGCGGTGAACATCGGGAATGAAGTTATCCGCACCAATACCACTGACGGCTTACCGGTCGGCGTGTATGAAAATGGCGCGCGTTACAGCATCGGTGTGAAAGCCAAGTTCTGATCGTGCTTTCGTTTTGACGCAAGCCCGATTGCCTGTTTGGCATCGGGCTTTTTTCTATTACAATCGTGTCATTATTTCCATCTGGGATGCTGAGTGATACGCCTACGTGTACGTTCCATCTGCGGCCTGCTGGCTGCTTGCCTGTTCGCGCAATCGGCGCAGGCGGCGGCGCCACTGCAAGTGCTGCACTGGTGGACGTCGCCATCGGAGCGCAAGGCTGCCAACGCGCTGGCGGCGCGCGCGGCGGATGAAGGCATCGAATGGAGGGACGCCGCCATTCCCGGCGGCGCGGGCCTCGGCGCCGGCAAGGTGCTCAAGAGCCGCGTGCTGGCCGGCGATGCGCCGGAGGTGGCGCAGATGATCGGCGTGTCGATCGCGGAATGGGCGGACCTGGGCCTGCTGCTGGAAATCGACAACGTCGCCGGCGCCGCCAACTGGAACGGCGCGCTGTTCCCGACCATACAGACGCTGATCACGCACCGCAAGCATGTGGTGGCGGCGCCGGTGGGCATCCACCGCGTCAATACTTTGTTTTACAACCGCGCCTTGTTCGCGCAACTGCGCATCGCGCCACCACAAAGCTGGGCCGATTTCGAGGCTGCGGCACAGAAGCTGAAAGCGGCAGGCGTCATGCCGCTGGCGTTCAGCAGCGAGGCATGGCAGGTGGCGACGCTGTTTGAAAATCTGGTGCTGGCCGAGAGCGGGCCGGAATTCTATCGGCAGCTGTTCGTCAAGCGCGATCCGGCGGCGGCGGCCGACCAGCGCACCGCCGACGCGCTGCAACGCCTGCGCACCATCAAGGGCTGGAGTGGTGGCGCGGTGGACGAGCGTTCCTGGCCGGACGTGGCGCGCCAGTTCGCGCGGCGTGAAGCGGCCATGATGATCATGGGCGACTGGGCCAAGCCGGAACTGCGCGACCAGGGCATGGTGCTGGATGAAGACTTTGCCTGCGCCGCGGCGCCAGGCACCGGCAAGTATCACTTGTACAGCGTGGACAGCTTCACCATGTTCGCTGGCGACTATCGCTACATGCCGGCGCAGGAGAAGATGGCCAGGCTGCTGGTGTCGATGCCGGTGCAGCTGGAGTACAACCAGTTGAAAGGCTCGGTGCCGGTGCGGCGCGATGCCGATCCGGCACGCATGGACAGCTGCGCGCGCGCTTCGTGGACGGCTTTCGCGCAGGGCGCGGCGGTGCAGGCTCCGAGTCTGGTGCACCGCATGGCGACCGATGAGGCCAGCCGCGACGCCATCATCGCCGAGATACATCGTTATTTTCTGGACGACCGGACCACGCCGGCCGAGGCGCAGCGCCGCCTGGGTGTGTTATTCCGGTTGTTTAACCTGAGAAGCCAAGGAGCATTCGGTGCGCAAGATACTGATCGTAGACGATGACCAAAAGACCCGCGTGCTGCTCAAGACCTATCTTGAGAAGAACCAGTACGAGGTGGTGCTGTCGCATGATGGCGAGAGCTTTCTGGCGGAGCTGCACACGCATGCCGAGCAACTGTCGATGGTGATCCTCGATGTGATGCTGCCCGATACCGACGGCTTCGCGCTGTGCAAGCAGGTGCGCCAGCGCTCCAATGTGCCGATCATCATGCTGACCGCCAGCTCGGACGAGACCGACCGCATCGTCGGCCTTGAGCTGGGTGCGGACGATTACATCGCCAAGCCGTACAGCCCGCGCGAGCTGCTGGCGCGCATCAAGGCCATTCTGCGGCGTACCGCGGTTGAGGCGCCTTCGGTGCGATACTACCGTTTCGTGGGCTTCACGCTGGACCTGAAGGAGCGCAAGGTGGTCGACAGCGCCGGTGCGCCGCTGGCGCTGACGGGGCTGGACTTCCAGCTGCTGAAGTATTTCGTCGAGCATCCTGGCGTGATCCTGGACCGCAGTGTGTTGTGCGAGGAGACGCGCGGGCGCGATTCCGGGCCGCTGGATCGCTCGCTGGATGTGCAGATCAGCCGTCTGCGTTTGCGTCTGAATGACGATGGCAAGCAGCCGGCGCTGATCAAGACGGTGCGTGGCGCCGGCTATGTATTCTCGGCTGAAGTCAACGTGTCGCATGCTTAAGCGCCTGTGGCCCGCGTCGCTGCTGGGTCGTCTCACGCTGGTGATGGTGGCGGGGCTGCTGGTGACGCAGTTGGTGGCCAACGCCATCTGGGCGGCGCAGCTGCGCGCCAAGGCGCAGGTGGAGGCACAATCGGCGGCACAGTATGTGGCGCACGGCGCTTCGGCCGCGATCCGCTTTTACCGCAGCCTGCCGCTCAGCTACCGCGTGCTGGTGATCCAGCAGATGCGCGAGATGGGAGGCACCCGCTTCTTCGTCAATCTCAATCACGCGTATGTGCCGGTGCGGGAGATTGCGCCGCATCCGCTGGCGGACAGCGTGAAGGGCACGTTGGGCGCGACACTGAAAAGCGACTTGCCGCATTTGCCGGCTGCCCGCGTGGCGTTTGCCTGGCCGGAGCAACTGGCCGTGTCGGAAGAGGTGCATCTGAGCGACCTGCCGGATGCATGGGTGCAGCACGTCCTGCTGGTGAAGCCGGAGCCGGCGCCGATATTGGTGATCCAGGCCGAGCTTGAGCCGGGCAACTGGCTGTACATGGCGGCGCTGATGCCGAATCCGTATTTCCTGAGCGGGAACGATCCGTGGGCGTGGGACCGGCTGGCGTTGCAAGGATTGTCGCTGGCGGCGGTGCTGCTGCTTTGCCTGCTGGTGGTGCGTTCGATCACGCGTCCGCTGGCGGCGCTGTCGGATGCGGCGGGCGCGTTCGGGCAGGGCGAGCACGCGCCGCCGCTGCCGGAGACGGGCAGCCGGGAGTTCATCAAGACGGCGCGCGCGTTCAGCGCGATGCGCGAGCGTATCCAGCGTTACATCGAGGACCGTGAGCGTTTGTTCGTCTCGATCTCGCATGATTTGCGGACGCCGATTACGCGGCTCAAGTTGCGTTCGGAGTTGCTGGACGACGAGGCGTTGCGCAATGAGTTTGAAGAGGATCTCGATGAATTGGATATGATGGTGAAGGGCGCCTTGCAGTGCGTGAAGGACAGCGATATTCACGAGAATCCGGCCGAGATCAGGCTCGATGCCTTGCTGGGCAGGTTGGTGCGCAGTGCGCGGCTGGCGGGGCATGAGGTGGGGTTTGAGGAATCGGGATTGTCGGTGCGCGGCAAGCCGCTGGCGTTGAAGCGGGCGATCGGCAATCTGCTGGACAATGCGCTGTACTATGGCAAGCGGGCGGAGATCAGCACCCGGGCCGAAAGCGGCGCGGTGGTGATCGCGGTGCGGGATCATGGACCGGGCGTGCCGGAGGATGCGCTGGCCAGCTTGTTCGATCCGTATGTGCGGCTGGAGCATGGCCGCGAACAGAATGATACTGGCATGGGGCTGGGCCTGGGGATCGCGCGCGGCGTGATCGAGGCGCATGGCGGCCAGCTGATATTGGAGAATCATCCGGAAGGCGGCTTGCACGCCACTATCCGGTTGCCTGCATGAGAGGGAAGATGAAGACAGCGAGCAGAATATCTGTAGCGGCACTGGCGTTGGCGTTTGGTGCGCCGGGCCATGCGATAGCCGAAGCCGCGCAGCCCGCCGGCACGGCACAGGCGGCGAGGACGGAAGGGAAAACGGGGATGCGCACTGCGCCGGCCGTCGCACCGGTCAAGTTGCGCTGGGAGATCGTGCGCAATGAGCTTGGCGCGCAGGGCGGCCGCACCAGGGCGCGCCTGAGCGTGACGCCGCTGAACGGCCAGTCGCTGCCGGCGCAGGGCTGGGCGCTGTACTTTAACTGCATGGATGGCGTGACCGCGGGCCCGCTGGCGGGCAATCTGGTGCTGGAGAAGGTGGTGGGCGGCAGTTTGTTCCGTGTGCGTCCGGCGGCCGGCTTCAAAGGCCTGCCTGCCGGCCAGACGCTGAATATCGATTACTACTATCCGAATCTGCTCATCAAGATGGCGAGCGCGCCGGCCGGGCCGTATCTGGTGTTCGATGCCGCCCCGGAAGTGGCTTATGCCATCACTGACTTCAAACAGGAGCTGCCGGCCCGTGAGGAGCAGCTCAAGCGTCCGGCCGGCCGCGATACGCTGGTGACCACGCAGGACACCTACCGCCGCAACGCCCGTGCCGATGTGCTGCCAGCCAGCGCGCTGCCGCCGGTATTCCCAACGCCGCTGCAATTGAGGACCGGCAGCGGCAAGGTGCAACTGGCGCGCCCGCCGCAAGTGATCTCCGGCCCGGGCCTGCAATACGAAACCGCCTTCGCCCGCGCATTGTTCGCCCGCTATATGCCGCAGGGCGACACCAGCCACGCCGCGGTGCCGCTGCGCCTGCGTATCGGCGCGGTGGATGCGCAGTCGTCGCCGGAAGCCTATGAGCTGAGCATCAGCGGTGACGATGGCATCAACATCACAGGCAACACGGCGGCCGGCGTGGCGCGCGGCCTGCAATCGCTGCACGACCTGCTGCCGCTGCCATCGGACGCCGCGCAGATCGAGCTGCCGGAGCTGGACGTCACCGATGCGCCACGCTTCGCCTATCGCGGCTTTCAGCTGGACGTGGCGCGCAACTTCCAGCCCAAGGACGTGGTGTTCAAGACGCTGGACCTGATGTCCGCCTACAAGCTGAATAAGCTGCACTTCCACATCACCGACGACGAAGGCTGGCGCCTTGAAATCGCCGGTCTGCCGGAGCTGACCAGCATCGGCGCGGTGCGCGGCCACTACACCAAGGAAGACCAGCGCCTGCCGCCTACCTACGGCTCCGGCCCGCGCGTCGATGATCCGCATGGCAGCGGCTATTACACCCGCGCCGACTACATCGACATCCTGCGTTACGCCGCCGCGCGCCACATCGAAGTGATTCCGGAAATCGAAATGCCGGGCCACGCGCGCGCCGCCGTCAAAGCCATGGAGGCGCGCTACCACCGCATGAAGGCAGCGGGCGAGCAGGGGGCGGACAAGTATCTGCTCAACGATTTCGACGACCGCTCGGTGTATCGCTCGCCGCAGGAATATACCGACCATGTGATGAATCCCGGCCTCGAATCGAGCTACGCCTTCATCGAGCAGGTGGTGGCGCAGGTGGCGGCCATGCATCGGGAAGCCGGCGTTTCGCTCAAGACCATGCATGTCGGCGGCGATGAGCTGCCGCATGGCGCATGGGAGAAATCGCCGCTCAGCCGCGCGCTGATGCAGAAGGAAAAACTGGCCTCCACCGCCGACCTGTGGGACTACTTCTACAACCGCGTCGACGGCATTCTGCGCAAGCACGGCATGTTTGCCTCCGGCTGGGAAGAGATGGGCGCGCGCCGCTCGGACAAGGAACGCGCGCAGCAGCTGCCGAATCCTCGTTTCACGCAGCGTGGATTCAGCCTCTACGTGTGGAACAACACGCCGGGCAACGAGGACTTTGCCTACCGCCTGGCCAACGCCGGCTATGACATCGTGCTGGCGCCGGTCACCAATATGTATCTCGACATGGCGGCCAATCCCAACCCCGAGGAGCCGGGCGTCAACTGGGGCGCCTACGTCGAGCTGGAGACGGTGTTCGACTTCCAGCCGATGGGCGCGGCGCTGACCGACGCCGGCCGCCGCCGCATTCGCGGCATCGAGGCCACGCTGTTCTCGGAAACCATCCGCGACGCCAGCCGGCTCGATTACCTGATGATGCCGCGCCTGCTGGCGGTGGCGGAGCGGGCATGGGCGCCCGACCCGGCCCTGTCGGCCGCATCGCACCGGGCCGCGTGGTCCGCCTTCGTCAACACGCTGGGCCAGCGCGTGCTGCCGCGCCTCGACCTTGAGCGCGGCGACGTGCGCTACCGCATCGCGCCACCGGGCATGGTGGTGGAGGGCGGCAAGGTGCTGGTCAACCACGTCCTGCCGGGCCTGACCCTGCGCTACACCACCGACGGCACCACCCCCACGGTGCGCAGCAAGCCGGTCACCGGGCCGATCGCCGCCAAGGGCGTGATCCAGGCCGCCGCCTTCGACCGCACCGGCCGCGCCGGGCTGGTGGCGCGCATCGTCAACCGCTAAGCCGTTTTTGCCGTCCACTCCCCGATTTTTGCAGTTCGTCGCAATCCGGGGAGGGCGGCGGCGGGGCGGGAGTATCATGGCTGGACTACTAGCCGAGGATTCCCACATGACCAAGTTTCTCCAGTTTGGCCTGCTGTTTGCCGCGTTCTGTGCCCTGTTCGGCCGCGCGGACGCCGCCGATGACACCGAAACCCGCTCGATTCCCATCGACGCCCGGGTGGTGCGGGTCAAGCTGGACGGCGTGATCGACCTCAAGCTGCGCCAGGGCGACGTGCCCTCGCTGCGGCTGATCGGCGAAAAGCGCTACCTGGAGAAACTGACCGCGTCGCAAAGCGGCGACACCTTGCATCTCGAAACCGAAGGGCGCGGGGTCAAGATCGGACGCGGCGCCGCCCGCGCCGAGCTGGTGTTGCCGGCCCTGCGCGAGGTGGTGTCGGAAGGCGTGGGCTCGACCGAGATCAATGGCTTCAGCGGCGAGGAACTGGAGCTGACCATGGATGGCGCCGGCAGCATGAAAGTCGTGTGCGACTACAAGGTGGTCAAGGCCAACCTCGGCGGCGTGGGCAGCATGAATCTGTGGGTGAGCGAGAACGAACATGCCGATCTGGACTTGCGCGGCGCCGGTTACATCACCCTGGGCGGACGCAGCAAGCTGCTCAAGGCCAATCTGGGCGGCGTGGGGGGATTGAATGCGCAGCAGTTCCAGGCCGAGTCGGTGAATGTGGAGTTGAGCGGGCTGGGCAATGCGACCGTCACGGCCAAGGCCAACGCCACCCTGAACCTGAGCGGACTCGGCTCGGTCATTGTGTATGGCAAGCCTTTGAACCGTAATGTGAGTGTCGACGGTCTGGGCAAAGTCAGCTGGAAATAATAACGATGAAAAAAATCATACTAGCGATAGCCCTCGGGTTCGGCTTGCAGCAAGCCGCGACGGCGGGGTTTGCCGAAGGGGCGACGGCGTACAACAGCAAGAACTACGCGGTGGCCTTGAAGGAAATACGGCCGCTGGCGCAAGCCGGGAATGCCGATGCCGAGCATCTGCTGGGCCTGATGTACTACATGGGCCGCGGCGTGCCGCAGGATTACAAGCAGGCGCTGGAGTGGCACCGCAAGGCCGCGCAAAAGGGCAAGGCCGACGCGCAGTACGTGGTGGGCGCCATGTATTACACCGGCAACGCGGTGATCCAGGATCACAAGCAGGCGGTGTCGTGGTTCCGCAAGGCGGCCGAACAGGGCCATCCGGACGCGCAGCAGGTGCTGGGGCTGATGTACCGGTATCACATCGGCGGCATGCCGCAGGATAATGTGATCGCCTACATGCTGTGGAATCTGGCGGCGGCCAACGGCTCGGTCAACGCGGCCGAGCAGCGTTCGGCCGTGATCAAGACCATGACCCAGGAACAGATCGAGGAGGGGCAGGCCTTGTCCTCCTCGTGGCGGCCGAACACGCCGCTGCCGCAAAAATCCCGCACGGGCGGCGGCTGACGGCTGGAAGTCGTACAATCGCCCTTTATTTATAGAGGGCGAATCATGCGCGCGATTGAAATCACCCACCCCGGCCCGGCCGATGTCCTGAAACCGTGCGAACGCCCGATGCCAGCGGTCAAAGCCGGCGAAGTGTTGATTAAAGTGCACGCCGCCGGCGTCAACCGCCCGGACGTGTTCCAGCGCATGGGCAATTACGCCCCGCCGCCGGGCGCGTCCGACATCCCCGGCCTGGAAGTGGCCGGCGAAATCGTCGACGGCGACCTCGATTACACCACCCTCGATGTTGGCGACCAGGTCTGCGCCTTGGTGCAGGGAGGTGGCTACGCCGAGTATGTTGTTGCGCCCGTGCAGCAGGTTTTACCGGTCCCCAAAGGCTGGTCCATGCTGGAAGCGGCAACAATTCCGGAAAATTACTTCACAGTCTGGAGCAACGTTTTTGACCGCGCCAAATTGCTTGGCGGCGAGACATTATTAGTGCAAGGCGGCAGCTCCGGGATCGGCGTGACGGCGATACAGCTGGCCTCGGCCATGGGCCACCGCGTGTTCGCCACCGCCGGCTCGGACGACAAAGTGGCGGCCTGCGTGGCGCTCGGCGCGGAGCGTGGCATCAACTATAAAACCGAGGATTTTGCCACCGTGGTCAAGTCGCTTACCAACGACCGCGGCGTCGACGTGATTCTGGACATGGTGGCCGGAGACTACCTGCCACGCGAGCTTTCCTGCTTGGCGGACGATGGCCGCATCGCCATCATCGCCACCCTGGGCGGCGGCAAATCGACGCTGGACATGGGGCAGGTGCTGCGCCGCCGCCTGACCGTCACCGGCTCCACGCTGCGTCCGCGTTCGGCCGAATTCAAGGGCGCGATCGCGCGCCAGCTGAAGGAAAAAGTCTGGCCGATGATGGCCGAACGCAAAGTCAAGCCGGTGATCCACACCGTTTTCCCGCTGGATCAGGCCGCCGCCGCGCATGCGCTGATGGAGTCCGGCAGCCATGTCGGAAAAATCATGTTACAGGTGATTTGATAGCGATTTCATTGTAAAATGCGTAGTAAATTTACGGTTTTAGCTAGCCGGGGATTTCCTTTGCCTGTTTGACCGGCGCTTTTTTGGCGCGGTAAAATGGCGGGTTGATTAATTTTTAGGCTAGCTATGCGTCGCAAACTCGTCATCGGTAACTGGAAAATGAACGGCAACCGCGCCGGTAACACGGCTCTGTTGTCCGGCATCGTTGCCGGCCTGAACGACTTCGGCGCCGACTGCGCCGTGTGTGTGCCTGCACCTTACCTGGCGCAGTGCCAGGCTGAACTGGCCGGCACGCCGGTGGCGTGGGGCGGTCAGGACGTGTCGGTGCACGCCTGCGGCGCTTATACTGGTGAAGTGTCGGCGGCCATGCTGCTGGACTTCGGTTCGACCTACGTGCTGTGCGGCCACTCCGAGCGCCGCGCTTATCATGGCGAGAGCAGCGAGCTGGTGGCGCAAAAGGCGGTGGCGGCGCTGGCGGCCGGCCTGACCCCGGTGGTGTGCTTCGGCGAAACGCTGGCGCAGCGCGAGGCGGAGCAGACCGAGGAGGTGATCTGCGCCCAGCTGCAAGCGGTGCTGGATGCGATCCAGCCGGAGCAGGTGGGCAAGCTGGTGCTGGCTTACGAGCCGGTGTGGGCGATCGGCACCGGCAAGACGGCGACGCCGCAAATCGCGCAAGACGCGCACCGCTTCCTGCGCGACTGCGTGGCGAAGAAGGATGCGGCGGCGGCGCAGAGTGTGCAAATTCTCTACGGCGGCAGTATGAAGCCGGAGAATGCAAAAGAATTGATGGTCCAGCCGGATATCGATGGCGGCCTGATTGGCGGGGCTGCATTAAAGGCGACTGATTTCCTCGGGATTATTCAGGCCGTTTAATGCACTGATTTTAAGCAGTAGAAACAAAACGATACAAAACTTTTATTTTGGAATGGAATAACATGGGCAGCTTGTTCAATCTGGTTATCGTAGTGCAGGTGATTTCCGCAATCGCCATTATTGGTCTGGTATTGCTGCAACACGGTAAGGGCGCCGACATGGGCGCGGCCTTCGGTTCCGGCGCCTCGGGCAGCCTGTTCGGCGCCACCGGCTCGTCGAACTTCATGTCCAAGTCGACCGGCGTGGCGGCGGCGATCTTCTTCAGCGCCACCCTGGCCCTGTCGTACATCACCACCCACCAGACCAATAGTGTCAGCGGCGGCGTGATGGACAAGGCGATTCCTGCCGCGCCGGCCGCTCCAGCCGCGGCGCCCGCCGCAGCCCCGGCCGCACCAGCAGCGCCAGCCGCTTCGACCCCGGCTCCTGCAAACTCGATCCCAAAGTAATATAATCTTGCAGTAAATTGGTCGTTGTTGATAAATAATTAAGTTGTTTGCACATTGTTTTAGCAGTATCTTAGCGATGGCAAAAATAGTTAAAGATTTATCGTGTTTCTTCTTGTTTTGACGCAATACGGGATTAACAACCGCGTGAAAACGAAGTAAAATAACGGCCTTATGCCGACGTGGTGAAATTGGTAGACACGCTATCTTGAGGGGGTAGTGGCGCAAGCTGTACGAGTTCGAGTCTCGTCGTCGGCACCAGAACATAGGCCAGCAAGGGTGGTACCAAGCTGGCTTTTTTACGAGGATGTGTCGTTCGATCCTGGTCTTAGCAGTCATACGATTGGGGCGAACGTTAAGCGCACCGCAAAACACCGCGATGTGTCCTTTCAACTGACCGTTCAACATAAGCTCATCAATCGTGAACCTCGAAAATTATCTCCCCGTTCTCCTGTTTATCCTCGTCGGTCTCGGCGTAGGCATCGCTCCCCAAGTGCTGGGCCACATCCTGGGCCCGAAAAAGCCTGACGCGGCAAAACTGTCCCCGTATGAATGCGGCTTCGAAGCCTTCGAAGACGCGCGCATGAAATTCGACGTGCGTTACTACCTCGTCGCAATTCTCTTTATTTTGTTCGATCTGGAAACGGCATTCTTCTTCCCGTGGGGCGTATCCATGCGCGAACTGGGCTGGCAGGGTTTCGTGACGATGATGGTGTTCATCGCCGAATTCGTGGTCGGTTTTTGGTATATCTGGAAGAAAGGTGCCCTTGATTGGGAATAAGCCATGGCTATTGAAGGCGTATTAAACGAAGGTTTCATCACCACCTCGGCCGACAAGCTGATCAACTGGGCGCGCACGGGTTCGATGTTCCCGATGACGTTCGGTCTGGCCTGCTGCGCGGTTGAAATGATGCACGTGGGCGCAGCCCGTTACGACATGGACCGCTTCGGCGTCGTGTTCCGTCCATCGCCACGTCAGTCCGACGTGATGATCGTGGCCGGCACGCTGTGCAACAAGATGGCGCCCGCCCTGCGCAAGGTCTACGACCAGATGCCGGAGCCGCGCTGGGTTATCTCGATGGGTTCCTGCGCCAACGGCGGCGGCTACTATCACTACTCCTACTCCGTGGTTCGCGGCTGCGACCGCATCGTGCCGGTCGACGTGTACGTGCCAGGCTGTCCTCCAACTGCTGAAGCCCTGCTGTACGGCATCATGCAATTGCAGAACAAGATCAAGCGCACCAACACCATCGCACGCTAACGGGGGCGCTACAAGAAATGACTACTCAACTGGAAAAACTCCAAACCGCCCTCGGCACTGCCCTGGGCGATCGCGTTACTACGGTCGTTGCGCTGGGCGAGATCACCCTCACGGTGAAGGCCGCCGACTACTACGGCGTGATGCAGACCCTGCGCGATGACAAGTCGCTGGGCTTCGATCAGGCGATCGACCTGTGCGGCGTGGACTACATGAACTATGGCGACGGCGCCTGGGACGGCCAGCGTTTCGCCGCCGTCATCCACCTGCTGTCGGTCAAGCACAACTGGCGCGTGCGCGTGCGCGCGTTCTGCGCCGACGACGACATGCCGCTGCTGCCATCGATCACGCCGCTGTGGCGCGCGATGAACTGGTACGAGCGCGAAGCGTTCGACATGTACGGCATCCTGTTCGAAAACCACAACGACCTGCGCCGCATCCTGACCGACTACGGTTTCATCGGCCACCCGTTCCGCAAAGACTTCCCGGTGTCGGGCTACGTCGAGATGCGCTACGACCCCGAGCAGAAGCGCGTGATCTACCAGCCGGTCACGATCGAGCCGCGTGAAAACGTGCCGCGCGTGATCCGCGAAGAAAACTACGGGAAGTAAGAACATGGCAGAAATTAAGAACTACACCCTGAACTTCGGTCCGCAACACCCGGCCGCGCACGGCGTGCTGCGTCTGGTGCTGGAGCTGGACGGCGAGGTGATCCAGCGCGCCGACCCGCACATCGGCCTGCTGCACCGCGGCACCGAAAAGCTGGCGGAACAGAAGACCTACCTGCAATCGGTCCCCTACATGGACCGTCTGGACTACGTGTCGATGATGTGCAACGAGCACGCCTACGTGATGGCGATCGAGAAGCTGCTGGGCATCGATGTCCCGCTGCGCGCACAGTACATCCGCGTGATGTTCGACGAAATGACCCGCATCCTGAACCACCTGATGTGGCTGGGCGCGCACGCGCTGGACGTCGGCGCCATGGGCCCGTTCCTGTACTGCTTCCGCGACCGCGAAGACCTGTTCGACTGCTACGAAGCGGTGTCGGGCGCGCGCATGCACGCGGCGTACTATCGTCCGGGCGGCGTCTACCGCGACCTGCCGGATGCGATGCCGCAGCACAAGCCATCGATCATCCGTTCGGCCAAGGCCATCGACAAGCTCAACGAAGACCGCCAGGGTTCGATGCTGGACTTCATCGAAGCCTTCACCAACCGGTTCCCGACCTACGTCGACGAATACGAAACCCTGCTGACCGACAACCGTATCTGGAAACAGCGTACCGTCGGCATCGGCGTGGTGGCGCCGGAAGACGCGCTGGCCATGGGCTTCACCGGCGCCATGCTGCGCGGCTCGGGCATCCAGTGGGACCTGCGCAAGCACCAGCCGTACGAAGTGTACGACCTGATGGACTTCGATATCCCGATCGGCACCAACGGCGACTGCTACGACCGCTACCTGGTGCGCGTGGAAGAACTGCGCCAGTCGAACCGCATCATCAAGCAGTGCGTTGAATGGCTGCGCAACAACCCGGGTCCCGTCATGACCAGCAACCGCAAGGTGGCGCCGCCATCGCGCGTGGACATGAAGACCAACATGGAATCGCTGATCCACCACTTCAAGCTGTTCACCGAGGGCTTCCACGTGCCGCCGGGCGAAGCGTACAGCGCGGTGGAGCATCCGAAGGGCGAATTCGGCGTCTACCTGATGTCCGACGGCGCCAACAAGCCATACCGCGTGAAACTGCGCGCTCCAGACTACGCACACTTGCAGTCGCTGGATGAAATGGCGCGTGGCCACATGATTGCCGACGCTGTGACCATCATTGGCACGCAAGACATCGTGTTCGGCAGTATTGACCGCTAAGTCCGAGAGGCAAAAGAATGTTGTTATCTGAGCAGTGCTACAAAAAAATCGATCGCGAACTGGCCAAGTACCCAGACGATCAGCGCCAGTCGGCCGTGATGGCCGCGCTGGCCCACGCGCAAGTGGAGCTGGGCTGGGTGTCGCCGGAAACCATGCAGGAACTGGCCGACTACATCCGCATGCCGGCCATCGCCGTGCAGGAAGTCGCGACTTTCTACAATATGTACAACCTGAAGCCGGTCGGCAAGCACAAGATCACCGTGTGCACCAACCTGCCTTGCGCCCTGTCGGGCGGCGAGCGCGCGGCGCACCACCTGAAGCAGAAGCTGGGCATCGACTACCGTGACACCACGGCGGACGGCGAGTTCACGCTGATGGAAGGCGAGTGCATGGGCGCCTGCGGCGACGCACCGGTGCTGCTGGTGAACAACCACCGCATGTGCAGCTTCATGACCAACGATAAAATCGACTCCCTGGTGGAGGAATTGAAGAAATGACGTCACTCCACAACCGTCACATCGATCCAGTCATTCTCGCCGGCCTCGACGGCGAGAATTGGCATTTGGAAGACTACGTCAAGCGCGGCGGCTACAGCGCCCTGCGCCGTATCATCGAAGAAAAAATCACCCCGGAACAGATCATCGCCGACCTGAAAGCGTCGTCGCTGCGCGGCCGTGGTGGCGCGGGTTTCCCTACCGGCCTGAAGTGGAGCTTCATGCCGCGCCAGTTCCCGGGCCAGAAGTACCTGGTATGTAACTCAGATGAGGGCGAGCCGGGCACTTTCAAGGATCGCGACATCCTGCGCTACAACCCGCACGCGCTGATCGAAGGCATGGCCATCGGCGCCTACGCCATGGGCATCACCGTCGGCTACAACTACATCCACGGCGAGATCTTCGAGGTCTACACCCGCTTTGAAGAAGCGCTGGAAGAAGCCCGCAAGGCCGGCTTCCTGGGCGACAAGATCATGGGCAGCGAGTTCAGCTTCCAGCTGCACGCGCACCACGGTTATGGCGCTTACATCTGCGGCGAGGAAACCGCGCTGCTGGAATCGCTGGAAGGCAAGAAAGGCCAGCCGCGCTTCAAGCCGCCGTTCCCTGCGTCGTTCGGCCTGTACGGCAAGCCGACCACCATCAACAACACCGAGACTTTCGCCGCCGTCCCGTTCATCCTGAACATGGGCCCGGAAAAGTACCTGGCGATCGGCCGTCCCAACAACGGCGGCTCGAAGATCTTCTCGATCTCGGGCGACGTTGAGCGTCCGGGCAATTACGAAGTCCCGCTGGGCACCCCGTTCGCCAAACTGCTGGAACTGGCAGGCGGCATGCGCGGCGGTAAGAAGATCAAGGCGGTCATCCCTGGCGGTTCCTCCGCGCCAGTGGTGCGCGGCGAGATCATGATGCAAACCGACCTCGACTACGATTCGATCGCCAAAGCCGGTTCGATGCTGGGTTCGGGCGCGGTCATCGTCATGGACGAGAC
The DNA here is from genome assembly GCF_009720825.1 of Duganella radicis. Classification (GTDB taxonomy): domain Bacteria; phylum Pseudomonadota; class Gammaproteobacteria; order Burkholderiales; family Burkholderiaceae_D; genus Rugamonas; species Rugamonas radicis. The sequence continues at coordinate 61,451 of NZ_WNKY01000025.1, forward strand.
CCGCTGCATGGTCAAGGCCATGGAACGCCTGGCGTACTTCTACTTTGAAGAGTCGTGCGGCCAGTGCACCCCATGCCGCGAAGGTACTGGCTGGATGTACCGCATGATCCACCGTATCGAAAACGGTCAGGGCCGCCCGTCGGACCTGGACGTGTTGAACTCGGTTTGCGACAACATCCAGGGCCGCACGATTTGCGCGCTGGGCGACGCGGCGGCTATGCCTATGCGTGCGTTCATCAAGCAATTCCGCGAAGAATTTGAACACCACATCGAGCACAAGCAATGCTGCGTGCCCGCTTACATCTAAGCGTCACAGGTAACGATCACCATGGTTGAAATCGAAATAGACGGCAAAAAAGTCGAAGTCCCTGCTGGTAGCATGGTGATGGACGCCGCCAACAAACTGGGAACCTACATTCCGCACTTCTGCTATCACAAGAAATTGTCGATCGCGGCAAACTGCCGTATGTGCCTCGTCGAAGTGGAGAAGGCCCCCAAGCCTTTGCCAGCATGCGCCACGCCGGTCTCGGCGGGCATGATTGTGCGCTCCGCTTCGGACAAGGCCGTACAGGCGCAGAAGTCCGTGATGGAGTTCCTGCTGATTAACCACCCGCTGGACTGCCCGATCTGCGATCAGGGCGGCGAGTGCCAGCTGCAAGACTTGGCCGTGGGCTACGGCAAGGGCGATTCGCGCTACGAAGAAGACAAGCGCGTGGTGGCTCCGAAAGATGCCGGCCCGCTGGTGTCGATGCAGGAAATGGCCCGTTGCATCCAGTGCACCCGTTGCGTTCGTTTCGGCCAGGAAGTGGCCGGCGTGATGGAGCTGGGCATGATCGGCCGTGGCGAACATTCGGAAATCACCGCCTTCGTCGGCCAGACCGTGAACTCGGAAATGTCCGGCAACATGATCGACCTGTGCCCGGTCGGCGCACTGACGTCGAAGCCATTCCGCTACAGCGCCCGTACCTGGGAACTGTCGCGCCGTAAATCGGTCTCGCCGCACGACGGCCTGGGCGCCAACCTGATCGTTCAGGTCAAGGGCGGCAAGGTCAAGCGCGTGCTGCCGCTGGAAAACGACGCGGTCAACGAGTGCTGGATTTCCGACAAGGACCGCTTCTCGTACGAAGGCCTGGACAGCGCCGAGCGCCTGACCCAGCCGATGCTGAAGCAGGGCGGCGAGTGGAAAGAAGTCGACTGGCAGACCGCGCTGGAATACGTGGCGCACGGCCTGAAAAACATCAAGCACGAACACGGCGCCAACGCGCTGGCATCGGTCGCCACCCAGCACTCGACGCTGGAAGAGCTGCACCTGCTGCAAAAGCTGACCCGCGCCATGGGCTCGGACAGCGTGGAAACCCGCCTGCGTCAAAGCGATTTCTCGCTGGACGTGACGCCATGGCTGGGCATGTCGATCAACGAGTTCGGCGCGCTGAACCGCGCCTTCGTGATCGGCTCGTTCCTGCGCAAGGATCATCCGCTGCTGGCCACCCGTCTGCGTACGGCAGTGAAGGGCGGCGCCAAGCTGTCGATCCTGCACGCGACCGACGACGACCTGCTGATGAACGTCGCCAACAAATTGATCGTTGCTCCATCGGATTGGCTGTCGGCGCTGTCGCAAGTGGTGGTGGCCGTGGCTAAAGCCAAGGAAGTGGCGGCTCCTGCCGGCTTCGAAGGCGTGCAAGCTTCGGACGCAGCTACCGCGATCGCCGCTTCGCTGCTGTCGGGCGAAAACAAGGGCGTCTTCCTGGGCAACGCCGCCACCCAGCACCCACAAGCTGCCGCGCTGCACGCGGCCGCGCAGTGGATCGCCGAGCAGACCGGCGCCAAGCTGGGCTACCTGACCGAAGCGGCCAACACCGTCGGTTCGTACATCGTCAACGCCAACGCCGGCAAGGCGCCAGCCTTCACCGAGCCGAAGCAGGCTTACCTGCTGCTCAACGCCGAACCGGAACTGGACGCGTACAACCCGCAAGCCGCCGTCGCCGCGCTGAAAAAAGCCGAGATGGTGGTGGTGATGTCCGCCTACAAGCACGGCATGGATTACGCCGACGTGCTGTTGCCGGTGTCGCCATTCAGCGAAACCTCGGGCACCTTCGTCAACTGCGAAGGCCGCGCGCAAAGCTTCAACGGCACCGTCAAGCCGCTGCTGGAAACCCGTCCTGCATGGAAAGTGCTGCGCGTGCTGGGCAACATCCTGGGCCTGTCGGGCTTCGACTACGACACCTCGGAAGCGATCCGCGACGAAGTGCTGGGCGCCGGCGTGACCGACGTGTCGGCCAAGCTGAACAACGTTTCGAAAGTTGCGCTGGTAGCTGCTGCCGCGGCTTCCACCGGTCCGGAGCGTATCGCCGATGTACCGATCTACTTTGCCGACGCCGTGGTGCGCCGCGCCGAGTCGCTGCAAAAGATGGCCGACGCGGCCGCGCCGAAAGCGCACCTGTCGTCCGCCCTGGCGCAGCAACTGGGTGTTGCCGCCGGCGACAAGGTCAAAGTCACGCAAGGTTCCGGCAGCGCGATCCTGGTCGCCGCTGTTGACGCCAAACTGCCAGCCAACGCCGTGCGCGTGGCCGCCGCTCACGCGTCGACCGCCGCACTGGGCGGCATGTTCGGTTCCATCACCGTTGAAAAAGCAGGAGAGGTGAAATAATGGCTCTGCCTGAATTCGTCACTACCATCAATACCATGGGCGCGAACAGCGTGCTGGCCCCTGTGTGGCCGGCCGTCTGGGCCCTGATCCGCATCGTCGTGGTGCTGCTGCCACTGATGGGTCTGGTTGCTTACCTGACCCTGTGGGAACGTAAGTTCATCGGCTGGATTCAGATCCGTGTCGGTCCTAACCGTGTGGGTCCGATGGGCCTGCTGCAACCGATCGCCGACGCGCTGAAACTGCTGTTCAAAGAGATCATCACCCCGGCCAAGGCGAATCCCGGCCTGTTCGTGATCGGTCCGATCATGACCATCATGCCGGCGCTGGCTTGCTGGGCGGTGGTGCCGTTCGGTCCGGAAGCCGTGCTGGCCAACGTCAACGCCGGCCTGCTGCTGCTGATGGCGATCACCTCGATGGAAGTCTACGGCATCATCATCGCCGGCTGGGCGTCGAACTCGAAGTACTCGTTCATGGGCGCGATGCGCGCCTCGGCACAGATGATTTCCTACGAGATCGCCATGGGCTTCGTGCTGGTGGTGGTGTTGATGGTGTCCGGTTCGCTGAACTTCGGCGACATCGTGGCCGGCCAACAGCACGGCACCTTTGCCGACAAGGGCCTGAACTTCCTGTCGTGGAACTGGCTGCCGCTGCTGCCGCTGTTCGTGGTCTACCTGACCTCGGGCCTGGCGGAGTGCAACCGTCACCCGTTCGACGTGGTGGAAGGCGAGTCCGAGATCGTTGCCGGCCACATGGTGGAATACTCGGGCATGGCCTACGCCATGTTCATGCTGGCCGAATACGCCAACATGATTCTGATCGCCACCCTGGCATCGATCATGTTCCTGGGCGGTTGGTCGGCGCCATTTGCCTTCCTGGAATTCTGGGGCGGTTTCGGCGGCTTCTTCTGGTTGTTCGTGAAAGCGTTCTTCCTGGTGTCCGTCTTCATCTGGGTGCGTGGTACTTTCCCTCGCTACCGTTACGACCAGATCATGCGTCTGGGCTGGAAAGTCTTCATCCCGCTGACGCTGGTGTGGCTGGTCCTGGTCGCAGGCTGGATGCAGACCTCCTGGAATATCTGGAAGTAAGGATTAAAGAAAATGGAACGTTTAAAAGATTTCATCGGCAGCTTCATGCTGACCGAGCTGATCAAAGGGATGGCGCTGACGGGCAAGTATATGTTCTCGCGCAAGATCACCGTGCAGTACCCGGAAGAGAAGACCCCGATGTCGCCTCGCTTCCGCGGCCTGCACGCGCTGCGCCGCTATCCGAATGGCGAAGAGCGCTGCATCGCCTGCAAACTGTGCGAAGCGGTGTGCCCGGCGATGGCCATCACCATCGAATCGGAACAGCGTGATGACGGCTCGCGCCGCACCACCCGTTACGACATCGACCTGACCAAGTGCATCTTCTGCGGTTTCTGCGAAGAGTCGTGCCCGGTTGATTCGATCGTTGAAACGCATGTGCTGGAATACCACGGCGAAAAACGCGGCGATCTGTACTACACGAAAGAGATGCTGCTGGCCGTAGGCGATCGTTATGAGAATGAGATCGCCGCAGCCCGCGCAGCGGACGCTCCATATCGCTGACGTCATGCGGGCCAAGTGCAAGCGCGGCCCGCTACAGCGATTTGATCAACAAACTGTACGTCTCTTGGGTTAGTTATGGAATTTAAAACTGCTTTGTTCTACGCCTTCTCAGCCATCATGGTATTGGCTGCGACGCGCGTTATCACGGCCCGCAATCCCGTGCACGCCGCACTGTTCCTGGTGCTGTCGTTCTTCTCGGCGGCCGGCATCTGGATGCTGCTGGAAGCCGAGTTCCTGGCCATCGTGCTGGTGCTGGTCTACGTCGGCGCCGTGATGGTGCTGTTCCTGTTCGTGGTGATGATGCTGGACATCGACACCGACAAGCTGCGCGAAAACTTCTGGGGTTATCTGCCAGTCGCTTCGTTTGTCGGCGTGATCATCGTGCTGGAAATGGCCGCCGTGCTGTGGCGCTCCTTCCTGTCGTTCGACCAGCAGGCAGTCAATGCCGGCAACATCGGCGGCACCAAGGAACTGGGCCTGCTGATCTACACCAAATACATCTACGGCTTTGAAATCGCCGCCGCCATCCTGCTGGTCGCGATCATTGCAGCCGTGGCGCTGACCCTGCGCAAGCGCAAGGACACCAAACATTTCGACCCAGCCGACGCCGTGCGCGTCAAGCGCAATGACCGTCTGAAGATCGTCAAGATCGATCCGGTCACCAATCGTGGCGCGGCCGAAGCAGAAGTTAAGGAGGCACCATGACTTTATCCCTGGCTCACTACCTCGTCCTGGGCGCGATCCTGTTCGCGATCTCGATCGTTGGTATTTTCCTGAACCGCAAGAACATCATCATCCTGCTGATGGCCATCGAACTGATGCTGCTGGCAGTGAACATGAACTTCATCGCGTTCTCGCATTACCTCGGTGATGCGGCAGGGCAGATCTTTGTCTTCTTTATCCTGACCGTGGCGGCCGCCGAATCGGCAATCGGCCTCGCGATCCTGGTGGTTCTGTTCCGTAATCTGGACACCATCAACGTGGAAGACCTGGACAGCCTGAAGGGCTAATTTAAACCTCTCGAAAAATAACGATCAAGGTTCATCATGGCGGTTACACTTAACCCTAATCTCCTGCTAGTCGTACCACTGGCGCCCTTGGCGGGCGCTGCGGTGGCGGGCTTGTTGGGAACTAAATTCTTTGGCAACGTGGTCGGTCGCAAGACCTCGACCGCGGCGACCATCCTGGGCGTGCTGGTGGCATTCATCATTTCGGCGATGACGCTGAACGATGTCATCAACGGCGCCACCTTCAACGGCACCATCTACAACTGGATGACGGTGGCCGGCATGAAGATGGAAGTAGGCTTCCAGATCGATTCGCTGTCGGCGATGATGATGTGCGTGGTGACCTTCGTGTCGCTGATGGTGCACATCTACACCATCGGCTACATGGCGGAAGACGAAGGCTACAACCGCTTCTTCTCCTACATCTCGCTGTTCACCTTCTCCATGCTGATGCTGGTGATGTCGAACAACTTCCTGCAACTGTTCTTCGGCTGGGAAGCCGTGGGTCTGGTGTCCTATCTGCTGATCGGCTTCTGGTACACCCGTCCTACCGCGATCTTCGCCAACATGAAGGCCTTCCTGGTCAACCGTGTGGGTGACTTCGGCTTCATCCTGGGCATCGGCCTGCTGCTGGCTTACGCCGGTTCGATGAACTACCAGGAAGTGTTCGCCAAGCGCGAAGCGCTGGCGCTGCTGACCCTGCCGGGCACCGACTGGATGCTGCTGTCGGTTGCCTGCATCTGCCTGTTCATCGGCGCGATGGGTAAATCGGCGCAGTTCCCGCTGCACGTGTGGCTGCCTGACTCGATGGAAGGCCCAACCCCGATTTCGGCACTGATTCACGCGGCAACCATGGTTACCGCAGGTATCTTCATGGTGTCGCGCATGTCGCCGCTGTTCGAGCTGTCGGACACCGCGCTGTCCTTCATCATCGTGATCGGTTCGATCACCGCGCTGTTCATGGGCTTCCTGGGCATCATCCAGAACGACATCAAGCGTGTGGTTGCTTACTCGACCCTGTCGCAGCTGGGCTACATGACCGTGGCGCTGGGCTGCTCGGCTTACTCGGTGGCCGTGTTCCACCTGATGACCCACGCGTTCTTCAAGGCACTGCTGTTCCTGGGCGCTGGTTCGGTCATCATCGGCATGCACCACGACCAGGACATCCGCAACATGGGCGGCCTGCGCAAGTACATGCCGATCACCTGGATCACCTCGCTGCTGGGCTCGCTGGCCCTGATCGGTACGCCGTTCTTCTCGGGCTTCTACTCGAAAGACTCGATCATCGAAGCCGTGGCAGAGACCCACATCGCTGGCGCCGGCTTCGCACACTTCGCCGTACTGGCTGGCGTGTTCGTGACCGCGTTCTACTCGTTCCGTATGTACTTCCTGGTGTTCCACGGTAAGGAGCGCTTCGGCCAGGCCCACGCGCACGGCCACGACGATCATCACGCCAAGCATGACGATCACCACGCTCACGACTCCGACGCGCATCACGAAGAAGAGGAAGACGATCACGGCCACCACGGCCTGGCCCCAGGCCAGAAACCGCACGAGTCGCCATTCGTGGTCTGGTTCCCGCTGGTTGCCCTGGCGATCCCGTCGGTCATCATCGGCGCCCTGGCGATCGGTCCCATGCTGTTCGGCGACTTCTTCAAAGGCGTGATCTTTGTTGGTGAAAACCACCACGCGATGGAAGAGCTGGCACACGAGTTCCACGGCCCTGTGGCCATGGCGATCCACTCGCTGACCTCGCTGCCGCTGTGGCTGGCGATCGCTGGCGTGGCGTCGTCGTACTACTGCTACATGATCAACCCACGCGTACCGGCCTGGTTCTACGACAAGTTCAAGTTCCTGCACACCCTGCTGGACAACAAGTACTACATGGACAAGTTCAACGAAGCGGTATTCGCAGCCGGCGCGCGCCTGCTGGGTAACGGTTTGTGGAACGTGGGCGACAAGACCCTGATCGACGGCCTGCTGGTGAACGGCAGCGCCAAACTGGTCGGCTGGTTCTCGACGCTGACCCGCCTGGCGCAGACTGGTTACATCTACCACTATGCGTTCGTCATGATCCTCGGCATTCTGGGGTTCCTGGTCTACTTCCTGCCGTTTTGGCACGCTTAATTAGCTGATACGCAAAGAGATAACGATAACCATGATGCAGTCAACCATATCTACACTACCTCCGTACCTGAGCCTGGCGATCTGGCTCCCGATTATTTTCGGTCTGATCGTCCTGGCGGTAGGGCGCGACAGCAACGCCGGCTTTACCCGCGTGCTGACCCTGATCGGCTCCATCGTCAGCTTCGGCGCGACGATCCCGCTGATCACCAATTTTGACAATGCCGCCCACGGCATGCAGTTCGTCGAGAAAGCGGCCTGGATCGAGCGCTTCAACATCTGGTACGCGCTGGGCATCGACGGCCTGTCGCTGTGGTTCATTCCGCTGACCGCCTTCATCACCATCATCGTGGTGATCTCGGCCTGGCAAGTGATCCAGAACCGCGTGGCCCAGTACATGGGCGCCTTCCTGATCCTGTCCGGCATCATGATCGGCGTGTTCGCGGCCACCGACGGCCTGCTGTTCTACTTCTTCTTTGAAGCGACCCTGATCCCGATGTACATCATCATCGGTATCTGGGGCGGCGAGAACCGCGTGTATGCGTCGTTCAAGTTCTTCCTGTACACCTTCTTCGGCTCGCTGCTGACGCTGGTCGCCATCGTCTACCTGTACAACGTGACCGGTAGCTGGGACATCCTGCACTGGCACAAAACGCCGCTGACGATGAAAGAGCAGATCTTCATCTTCCTGGCCTTCTTCATGGCGTTTGCCGTGAAAGTGCCGATGTTCCCGGTCCACACCTGGCTGCCGGACGTCCACGTGGAAGCGCCGACCGGCGGTTCCGCCGTGCTGGCCGCGATCATGCTGAAACTGGGCGCGTACGGCTTCATCCGTTTCTCGCTGCCGATCACCCCGGACGCCTCGCACTACCTGTCGGGCTTTGTGATCACCCTGTCGCTGATCGCCGTGATCTACGTCGGCCTGGTGGCGCTGGTGCAGAAAGACATGAAAAAGCTGGTCGCCTACTCGTCGATCGCGCACATGGGCTTCGTCACCCTGGGCTTCTTCATGTTCAACGCCATGGCAGTGCAGGGCGCCATCATGCAGATGATCTCGCACGGCTTCGTGTCGGGCGCGATGTTCCTGTGCATCGGCGTGCTGTACGACCAGGCGCACTCGCGCCAGATCGCCGACTACGGTGGTGTGGTCAACAAGATGCCCAAGTTCGCCGCCTTCTTCATCCTGTTCTCGATGGCCAACTGCGGCCTGCCGGCGACCTCCGGTTTCGTCGGCGAGTTCATGGTGATCCTGGGCGCCACCCAGTACAACTTCTGGATTGGCCTGCTGGCGGCGACCGCCCTGATCTTCGGCGCGGCGTACTCGCTGTGGATGGCCAAGCGCGTCATCTTCGGCAAAGTGGCCAACCACCACGTGGCCGAGCTGGTAGACCTGAACGGCCGTGAATTCTTCATGCTGGGCATTCTGGCAGTCGCCACGCTGTACATGGGCCTGTACCCAGCGCCATTCACCGACACGATGCAAACCTCGGTCGCTGACCTGCTGGCGCACGTCGCCCATAGCAAGCTGCCTTAAGTAGAACGGAAACACATACATGACTACACCTATTCCACAAGAGGCGATCAACCTGGTCCCGGCGTATGCCGAGGTCGCGGTGACGATCTGCGCTTCCGCCATTCTGCTGATCGACATGTTCCTGTCCAAGGCGCAGCGTTCGATCACCTACGTGCTGTCCCTGCTGACGCTGTTGATTTGCGCCGGCATCAGCTATGCTGACTTCGCTTCGGGCGCGACCACCTATACCTTCCACGGTATGTTCGTGTCGGACCCGATGGCCAACCTGCTGAAACTGTTCACCTACCTGACCATGGGTATGACGCTGGTGTATTCGCGCCAGTACGCCGATGACCGCGGCATGCTGAGCGGTAACCTGGGCGGCGAGTTCTACGTGCTGGCGCTGTTCGCCATGCTGGGCCAGCTGATCATGATCTCGGGCTCGAACTTCCTGTCGATCTACCTGGGCGTGGAACTGATGTCGCTGTCGCTGTACGCGCTGGTGGCCATGCGCCGCGACAACGTGCGTGCGACCGAAGCGGCGATGAAGTACTTCGTGCTGGGCGCGCTGGCTTCCGGTTTCCTGCTGTACGGCATGTCGATGCTGTACGGCGCGACCGGCACGCTGGATATCCGCGGCGTTTCGGCCGCTGTGGCGGCCGGCACCATCAAGCCGACCATCCTGGTGTTCGGCATCGTGTTCCTGGTGGCTGGCCTGGCCTTCAAACTGGGCGCCGTGCCATTCCACATGTGGGTGCCGGACGTCTACGACGGTTCGCCTACCGCCGTGACCCTGCTGCTGGGCGGCGCACCGAAGATCGCCACCTTCGCGATCTGCATCCGCCTGCTGGTGGAAGGCCTGCTGCCGATGGCGTTCGACTGGCAGCAAATGCTGCTGGTGCTGGCCGTGCTGTCGCTGGCCGTCGGCAACCTCACCGCCATCGCGCAGACCAACATCAAGCGTATGCTGGCTTACTCGACCATCGCCCAGATCGGCTTCGTGCTGCTGGGCCTGCTGTCGGGCGTGGCCGGCACCACCGACCGCACCGGCATCGCCGCCGCCTACAGCGGCGCCATGTACTACGTGATCACCTACGTGCTGACCACCGTTGGCACCTTCGGCACCCTGATGTTGCTGTCGCGCGCCGGTTTCGACGCCGACAACATCAGCGACTTCAAGGGCCTGAGCAAGCGTAGCGGCTGGTTCGCGGTGGTGATGACCATCCTGCTGTTCTCGCTGGCCGGCGTGCCGCCGATGATGGGCTTTGCCGCCAAGTTCGCTGTGCTGAACTCGGTGCTGGGCACCGGCCAGATCTGGCTGACCGTGTTCGCGGTGATGTTCTCGCTGATCGGCGCGTTCTACTACCTGCGCGTGATCAAGCACATCTGGTTCGATGAGCCGGAAGACAGCTCGCCGCTCGCCGCATACGGCGACGTCAAGCTGGTGCTGAGCCTGAACGGCCTGGCCATCGTGGCCCTGGGCGTTCTGCCTGGCCCGTTGCTGGCAGCTTGCCTGTCGGCCATCAAGGTAACCTTGGCGACCTGATGGACATCTCCACCGCCGGCTGGTTGGTGATCGCGATCGCTATCGCGGCCGCCAACCTGCCGTTCTTCAACGACAAGCTGTTCGCCGTCGTGCCGGCCAAATGGGCGCCCAAGCCGCTGTTCATCCGGCTGCTGGAAATGACGGCGCTCTACCTTGTCGTTGGCGCGGTGGGCTTTGCGCTGGAAACCCAGATCGGCGCACGCTTCCCCCAAGGCTGGGAGTTCTACGCGATCTCCGGCTGCATGTTCCTGGTCCTCGGCTTTCCCGGTTTCATCCTCCGCTACCTGCGCAAGGCCCACGGCTGATACACTATCGTTCTTCAACGATGTGGAGCAGCAATGGACAATCTCAAAGAAACGCAGGTCGACGGTGAGCTGGTCTACGCAGGCCATTTCCTCAAGGTCCAACGCGACACCATCCAACTCCCCGACGGCAAGCGTACCGCGCGCGAATACATCCTGCATCCCGGTGCGGTGGTGATTTTGCCGCTGCTGGATGACGGCACGGTGCTGATGGAGCGCCAGTACCGCTATCCGCTGCGCGACGTGTTCATCGAATTCCCGGCCGGGAAGATCGACAAGGGCGAAGATCCGCTGGTGGCCGCCAAGCGCGAGCTGGAGGAAGAAACCGGCTACACCGGCGGCGATTGGCAATTCGTCACCACCATCCATAATGCGATCGCGTACTCGGACGAGCACCTCGACCTGTACCTGGCGCGCGGCCTGAAAGCCGGCGCCGCCAGGCTGGATGAAGGCGAATTCCTGGAAACCTTCACCGCCACCATCGACGAACTGCTGCAATGGGTACGCGAAGGGAAAATCACCGACGTGAAAACCGTGATCGGCGTGTTCTGGCTGGATAAGCTGCGTTCGGGTGACTGGAAGCTATGAAACCCGCCGTCGCTCTCGCCGGTTTGCTCGCCTTCGGTGGCGTGCAGGCGGCGGAGCGCACGCCGTTCCAGATCCGCTGCGAGGATACAATCAGCAAGACCGTGTCCGTGCTGTCGTCTCATCAGAATGGTTTTACGATCAACAACCAGCTGCCTTACCACGCCCTGACCGCGAAAGCGGGCCATATGGACAACCGCATGGAGACGCTGGGCCTGACCGTGACCAAGGGGCTGTACAAGGCCAAGCTGGGCGGGCCGGTGTTGCAGGACGCGGCCAGCGGCTATGAGTGCATCGCGCCCAGGGTGGAGATTACGCTCAATTATTCACCGGTGCTGATCTACGTCGGCAACGAGTTCCCGCCGGGTACTTGCGCCTACAACGAAATCCTGGCGCACGAGCAGCGCCACCTGAAAGCTTATATGGAGAATCTGGCACGGGTGGAGAAAGTGGTGACGGATGCCTTGAACAAGCGCTTCACCGGACAGCCGCTGTATGCGCCATCCGGCACCGCCATGTCGGCGCTGGAGCATGAGATCAACGGCACCTGGTTTCCCTTCATCCGCGACGAATTCGAGAAGGGCAGGATCGAGCAGGCCAGGATCGATGCGCCGGAAGAATACGCCCGGCTGGGCAAAGTATGTAACGGCGAGATCGCGCGCATCGTCGCGCGACGCCGCAGATAAAGAGAGTTATGACGAAATATTTTGCATTGCTGCCGGCCGCCGGCGTCGGCGCGCGCATGGCGGCGAATGGGCCGAAACAGTATCTGAGCGTGGGCGGCAAGCCGATGCTGCGGCATGCGGTGGACGCATTCCGCGCATCGCCGCTGGTCGCCCACACCTATGTGGTGGTCAGCCCGGAAGACGGCGTGATTGATTCCGTGCTGCCGGCGGATCTGGATGGCGTGACCGTCCTGCGCTGCGGTGGCGCCACACGCATGGACTCCGTGCTGAACGGCCTGCGCGCGCTGGACGGCCAGCTCGCGGATGGCGACATGGTCATGGTCCACGACGCCGCGCGTCCCGGCCTGACGCCCGCTTTGATCGCCCGGTTGATTGAAGGGGTAGGTGACGACCCTGCCGGCGGCCTGCTGGCCTTGCCGGTGGTCGACACCATGAAGCGCAGCGCACCGGGCGCGGAAGGCGTGAGCGTCAGCGCCGCCACCGTGCCGCGCAACGGCCTGTGGTCGGCGCAAACACCGCAGATGTTCAGCTACGCGCTGCTGCTGCGTGCGCTGGGCAGCGCACCCGACGCCAACGCCATCACCGACGACGCCAGCGCGGTCGAAATGCTGGGCTATGCCCCGCGCCTGATCGAAGGCCATCCACGCAATTTGAAAGTAACGCTGCCGGCAGACATCCGCATCGCCGAGATGTACCTGGCTGAAAAGGAAGACTAACCATGACCAAACTCCCATTCCGCATCGGCCAGGGCTACGACTGCCACGCACTGGTGGAAGGCCGCAAACTGATCATCGGCGGCGTCGACATCCCGCACCACGTCGGCTTGCTGGGCCACTCGGACGCCGACGTGCTGCTGCACGCCATTACCGATTCGATCCTGGGCGCCGCCGCGTTGGGCGACATCGGCAAGCACTTCCCCGACACCGATCCCGAGTTCAAAGGCGCCGATTCGCGCAAGCTGCTGAGGGAAGCGGCCAAGCGCGTGGTGGCGACTGGTTACAGCATCGGCAACGTCGACTGCACCATCATCGCCCAGCGTCCGAAGATGGCGCCCCACATCATGACCATGCGCGCCAACATCGCGGAAGACCTGGGCGTCGACATCAGCCAGGTCAACGTCAAAGCCAAGACCAATGAAAAGCTGGGCTACCTCGGCCGCGAAGAAGGCATCGCCGCCGAATCCATCGCGATGCTGATATCCTCGTAAAACAGCGTCGCTTCGTTCCCCAACACAGCGATCGCAGTGCTGCGTGGCACGGAGGGATGGTCACGTAGAAAATCCTCAAGCGCATTGCCTGCCAGTAGGCAGTCAAACATCCGCTTAATCGGCACCAAAGTGTCCTTGAAAACTGGCATGCCGCCGAGGATGTCTGTTTCCATTTGTATTTGTGGAACACGCGACTTCATCAAAGCCAATATCTCGGGATTGAATGGATCGGTTGGTCGAGTGCGCGGAGGAACGACTTTGCCTTTGAAGCGCACTATGGGGCCAATCGCGTAGCAAAGATCCAATTCCGGACAGTCTTCATCAAACACAATGTTGTCCGACGCCAGTGGCATCACAGGCTCCCATTTACTGGGCTGTATGCAGTATTCGTTTTTCCCAACGGCTGGCTTTCCTGAACGAGATGATTCGAATTCCATAGTTGTCCTCTGTGTGTGCGATCGACACCTCAAAGCCTTGAAAGTATCCGAGCGTAATAAATCGGCGCTCATTGTAATGGTAGCGAGTGTCCTCATAAGTCACCTGACTCCACTCCAACACGCTATGCGCATCGGCGAAATCCAAGCCATGCAGGCGCAGGTTAGCTTTGCGCTTGGTTTCGTCCCACGTGTAGATAGTCATTTCAGTTTAGCGGCTTAAGGATGTCCTTCAAGCGGTACTGAAAAAAAGAGCAGGCCGGAGACATCGCTGCGATATCCTCCGTCTGCTGTTGACTCATCCTTTAGCTTGGATCAAAGGTGCTTCACTTATTTTGCCAGGCCGGTCCCGGCGGCGGCCTTCCTGGAATTCGTCCAGTCTCTGCTACCATGACGGCTTTAAGGAGAGATGATGGCGCGTGACGCGTACGCTTATCGGCAGCTGGCGGTGGAGTCGGTGGAGTGGAATGGCCGGGTGGAGATTCACCCCGTGTCCGGCCAGGCCTATGCGACCGACTTGCCAGTGCAATGCTCGCGCCGTCTGAGCGACACCAGCATCTACCCGCTCGGCACCATCTTTCTGGTCAACGCAAAGCTGACGGACCGCATGGGCGGCCCGCAGTACCTGTACGTCTGGCACGGCGACGAGATCAAGGTCTTGTCGGACGCCGAGGCCGATGTCTTCCTCGGCGCTTACCGGCGCGTACGGCTTTAATGCACGGCGTGTAATTTCACCGCTGGCTTCTCGCCATCGCGCGCCCAGCGCAGTGCGACCGAAGCCATGGCCAGCGCCAGCACGCCACCCACCACCATCGCGCTCGACACGCCCAGATGATCGACCGCCAGCCCGCCCACCAGCGCACCGCTGGACAGGCCAATCTGCGCGGTGGTGACGAACACCGCGCCGCCGCTCTCCATCGCATGCGGCGCGGCCTGGAAGATCCAGGTTTGTACCGACATCGGCATCATGCCAAACGCAATCCCCCAGATAATCACCAGCAGCGCGGCGCCGATCAGGCCGGTGCCCAGCAAAGGCAGTGCCAGCGTCGACAGGCCCATCACCACGCCGGTGGCGATCAAGCCGGCCCGCACGCTGCGCGCCAGGATTTTGCCGGCGATGACGTTACCCGCCAAGCCCGCCGCGCCATACACCAGCAGCAGAATGCTGATGGTTTTGGCATCCAGCTGCGCGACTTGGGCGAGGAAAGGCGTGATGTAGGTGTAGGCGGCGAACTGGCCGACAAAAATCAGCAGGGTGATGAAGATGCCGAGCCGCGCTTTCGGCACGCGCAGCAGTTCCGGCAACTGGCTGACGGTGATCGATTGCTTCGCCGGCAGCGATGGCAGCAGACGCATTTGCGTCAGCATCACCAGCAATGCCACCACGGCGCCGGCGTGGAAGGCGACGCGCCAGCCGAACAGTTCACCCACCAGCGCACCGGCAGGCACGCCGGCCACGGTGCCGATCGACACGCCGGCGAAAATCATCGACAGCGCTTTCGGTTCCGAGCCCGGCGGCACCAGGCGCGAGCTGAGCGCCGGCCCCAGCGCCCAGAAGCCGCCCACACCGACGCCCAGCAGCGCGCGGCCGAACAGCACCAGCGGGAAGGAATGCGAGAGGGCCACGATCAGGTTGGACAGCAGCATGGTGGCGGTCAGGCCCCACAGCACGTAGCGGCGGTCGGTGCGGCCGATGCCGACGGTGACCAGAATCGCGGCAACGGCGGCCACCAGGCCCGGTACGGTGACCATCATGCCGGCCACGCCTTCGGTCACGCCAAGTTCGGCGGCGACGGCGGGCAGCAGGCCGACCGGCAGGAATTCAGTGGTCACCAGCGCGAAGGCGCCGATGGCGATGGAGAGCACGCCCGGCCAGGGAGAGCGGGCGGGGGCGGCTGGTAGCTCAGCTGGCTGGGTGGCCTGCGGCGCGGCTTGGGTGTTGTTTTGCATGACGAAATCCTTTGAGCGGTAAAAATGCTTGAGTTTTTTACTGGTCGGTTCATAATGTCGTCTGCGAGATGCTTTGTCAATGAATTTTTAACCGAACGGTATGAAAGAGCGAAAAATAGGCCGCCCGCGCACCTTTGATGCGGACAATGCGCTGGAAAAGGCCATGAAAGTATTCTGGGAGAAAGGTTACGAAGGCAGTTCGCTGCCGGAGTTGACCGAAGCCATGGGCATGAATCGGCCCAGTTTGTATGCCGTGTTCGGCAACAAGGAGAACCTGTTCCGGCTGGCGCTGGAGCGTTATGGCGCCACCCACGATCCGCTGTTCGACGCCGCGCTGGGGTTGAGGACGGCGCGCGAGGTGGTCGAGCATTTCTTGCGCGGTAACGCCAATGCCCAGACCGAGGAAGAGGCGCCGCACGGTTGCCTGGTCATCAACGGCGCACTGGCGTGCAGCGACGACGCGCTGCCTATCCGCAATTCCCTGATCGAAAGGCGGGCGGCGGCCGAGGTGCGGCTGCGCGAACGTTTCGAACGGGCCAAGCAAGAGGGCGATCTGCCGGCTGATTTCTGTGCCAGCCAGATGGCGCGCTACGTCATGACGGTTTCCAATGGCATGGCGGTGCAAGCGGCCGCTGGCGCCACCCGCAAGCAGCTACAGGAAGTCGTGGACCAGGTACTGCGCGGCTGGCCTGCATAGGCGTTGCATTTAGATCACATTATTTGTCAATTTGAAATTTATGTTGTAATTTTGAAATTTGCGGGTAGAATGAATTCACCGAACTCATTCTCAGGAAAGCCCGCCATGAAAACCGCCCGTCTGATTCAAGCAGCAGCCATCGCCGCCGTATTCGCTAGCGGCGCCGCCTCGGCCAGCACCAATATCATTGTCAACGGTGGCTTCGAGAGCTATCCGACGCTGAGCGTGCCGGATGGCGGCTACCTCAAGGTGTCGGCCGGCGACACCGGCATCACGGGTTGGACTGTCGGCGGCGATTCCGTCGACCTGATCCTGCACAACTATGGTTCCGTGACCGACACCAGCGTCGATATGCTGGGCACGCCAGGTCCGGGTGTGTTGTCGCAGTCGTTCAACTACGCCGCCAACACCACTTACACGCTGTCGTTCGACGTCAGCCGCAATCCGTATGGCAGCTACACCGCCGTGCAAGTGGATGTGAACGGCATCAGCAATGTGTACGTGGGCACGGGCACGCCGACCACTTACAGCTTCTCCTTCACCACCGGCGCGACCGCCGGCTCGCAGCTGCTGACCTTTAGCAGCGTGGGTGGCGACGGCTACTCCGGCGCGGTGCTGGACAATGTCAGCCTGGCCGCTGCCGTCCCGGAGCCGGAAACCTACGCCATGCTGCTGGCCGGCCTTGGCCTGGTTGGTTTCGCGGCCCGCCGCAAGAAGCAGGCTTAATCGGTGGTGCCGTCGTCGTCATCGTCCTCGGTGTCGGCGGCGCCGTTCTTGACGGTTTGCGTGCGGGCGTCGTCGACGGCCGCTTTCAGCTTGCCGGCGTTGGTCATGAACTGGTCGACGCTGTGATCCTCACTATGCCGCACTTCCGGCGGCAGCAGCACTGACATATAAAGCTCGTCCGCCGCGCGGCCGGTGCTTTGCAGGTTGGCCATGACCATCAATCCCGAACCCGCCAGCAGCATCACGGTCGCCGTGATGAGGAAGCGGCGCGGATGGTGCGGCTTGATGGTGAGCAGGTGGAAGAACACCATGCCGCAGGCGATCGCCAGCGTCACCAGATTGCCGTAGCGCGTCAGCGATTCGGCCGACCACGCATACGCCAGCACCGAGCTGCCGGCGCGCCACAAGCCCACCGTCGCCAATGCGCTGCCCAGAATGAACAAATGCCGTCCCATGCGCGCATGGCTGCCGAACAGGCGGTTGGCCAGCGCCCACACGCCAGCCCACAGCAAGCCGGCCGCCAGGCTGGACGCCAGCACCAGCAGGTAACGGATCAGCGCGAATGGCTCGACGTCCGACAGCCACGTCTCAAGACAGGAGAACACGGCGATCAGCACCAGGCCGATGGTGGCCGGCGTCGCGCCTTCCCAGCCGTGCATGGTGGTGTCGGCGATTTCCGGCGCCACCGGGAAGTCGTACGGCCGCACCCGCAGGCGCGTGTGGCCGAGGCGCACCACGGTGTTGCCGTCCAGCGTGATGCTGCTTTGGCGGCGGCCCTTGTAGACCGTGCCGTTCTTGCTGCCGAGGTCGCGCAGCACCACTTGATTGTGCTCGTCCGCTTCCACCACCGCGTGGCTGGCGGCGCTGTGGGCGTCGTCGAGGATGACTTCGTTGTCGTAGCTGCGGCCGATGCGGATCGGCAGTTGCGCTACCTTGTGACGGTGCAGCACGTCGCCATTGCGGGCGAGGATTTCGACGAAGTAGGGGGCTTTCATTTCGCGCCTCCTTTCTTCGGCTTCTGCTGCGCCAGCGACAGCGATTCGAGGAACACGCGCGACAGGCGCAGACCGTTTTCATACGAGACGCCGCGCGCGTCGAGCCGGCTCTGCAAGCTCATCAAACCCTGGTCGGTGCTGGCGGTCAGCAGCGCGAAATCGTACAGGCCGGCGAATTTGCGGTAGGCGCGCACGCACAGCACGGCGCGCAGCGGCAGGTCTTTGTTCTTGACGAAGTCTTCGGTGCAGTTGGGGCCGGTCAGGCGCGCGTCCTTGTTGCTGCCAAAGTGTTCATTCTTGAAGGAGGCGCTGGCCAGCTGGGCGAAGCGCAGCTTGTCGAGATTGACGCCGCGCAGGAACTGGTGGCGGATACTGATCTGACCGGTTTGCAGCGAGCCGCTGACGAAGATGGCCGATTCCATCGCGCAGCTGGCGTCGTCCACCGTGAACGGCTTGTCGGCCTTGACATTGGAGCGGCCCCAGCAGCGCATCTGTTCCGATTCGCGCACCGGCACCTGATACGGCCCCATCGGTTTCAGGCTTAGCGGGCTGGATAGCAGCTGGTTGACCATGGCGGACTGGTGAGTCAGCAACTGGCCCGCCACCACGGCGGTGAAATCGGTCGGCGCCTTGGCCTGGGCTTCGACTTTTTTCAGCAAGTCTTGCGCGTAGCGGGCCGGCACCAGGAAGCTGACCAGTTCGCCATCGAGGCGCTTGGAGACGTTGACCCCGGCCACCGAGCCGTCGGCCGTCACGCTGGGCCCGCCGCTCATGCCGGAGTTGATCGGGCCGGTGAACATCAGCTGGTCGTAGAAACTGCGCGTGATGACGCCGTTGTAGGCGCCTTCGGAAATGGCGAAGCCGAGGTCGAGCGGGTTGCCCATCGAGTACAGGTACTGGCCCTGGGTCAGGCGCGCCAGCTGTTCCGGCATCTTGAAGAAGCCGGTGCCGTTGCGGTTGACGCGCAGCACCGCCAGGTCGTGCAGCACGTCGACCGCCAGCAGTTCCACATTGCCGCGCTGGCCGCCGGTGTCCACCCATTCGCCGACGTAGGTGTCGGGATCGAGCGCGAATTGCGAGACCACGTGGTAATTGGTCAGCACCAGGTTGCTGGTGCCGATCAGGAAGCCAGAGCCGACCGAGGATTGCGTGCGGCCGCTTTTCAGCAGCGAGCGCACTTGCAGGATGTCGTTCTTGGCGGCGGCGTACAGGTGCTGGGCGGCGCTGGACGGCGGCGGCAGCGGGGCGGTGTCGGCATTGGCATCGGCGCTGCTGGCGCCAACGCCGGCGCCGGGCGTGCCGGCCTGCGCCGGCGCT
>NZ_WNKY01000026.1 GCF_009720825.1 Duganella radicis
GTCCCATTCAACCCTCGAAAATTTGCAAGGAATTGCCACCATTTTACCGATACCTTGCAAATCTCAGCAGTGTTTTTCGCGTGTTTCGCCTTTAGAATCAGGCCGTATGGGATTGTTCAGGGGCGACTACTTAGCGATGGTCTTGGTCGCCAGCGTTTCTGCATCAGGTACTCCGTTTTTGTTGAGAATTGATAGGCGAGCCACACCGACAGGGCCGAGGAACGATTGCAGCTTTTGCGCCAACTGTTGGCGTTCACGAAGTTCGCACTCCCAGAGCACAAGCACTTCCCAACCTGCTTGCGCTAACGCCTGGAAGGCACGCTCGTCCCGCGCCCTATTCCCGTTGAGCTTTTCGGTCCAGAACTCGACGCGGGACTTGGGTATGCGCGCCAAGCTGCAATTCTCATGGCGGTGCCAGAAACAGCCATGAACGAAGATGACTTTCCGGCGCGACGGAAAAACCAGATCCGGCGATCCTGGCAGAGTCCGAACATGCAGACGATAGCGGTAGCCGGCGGCGAACACCAGCTTGCGCACGATCATTTCGGGACGGGTGTCTTTCCCCCTCACGCGCGACATCACGGCGCTGCGCGCCGCTGGGTCCAGGGAGTCAACCATTAGCGTATCCTCCAATCCGTCTATCCACCTAGAATCGGAGCGACCACAAATTATTCAAGAGCATTTTGGCAACAGAAAACCAAACTTCATTGGAAGCTGTATAAACCGCAGAAGAATCACATACGATCTGGCGCTTGAGTTGGTTAGAGTGAGGCATTGCTTTATACTGCCGCAAGCCCGCTCAGCGCCTCGCCTGGTTGGTGCCGCATTGATTAAGTCCGATCGTTAAAAACCATGTACAAGTCCCCTCTCACCTCCGCGCTGCACGAAGAACCCGTCGCGGCGGCTTCACGCAGCCTGACGTCCATCGAGCTGTTCGCCGGGGCGGGTGGACTGGCGCTGGGATTTTCGGGCAACGACGTGCAGCACCGTGCCGTGGTCGAGTGGAACTCGCATGCGTGCAACACCATCCGCCACAACAAGCTGAACTTGGTCGATCCGGTCAGCCATTGGCCGGACGTGACGGAGGGCGACGTCAAGCATTTCAAGTACGACGCCTTCGAGGGTGTGGACCTGATCACCGGCGGGCCTCCCTGCCAGCCGTTCTCCATGGGCGGCAAGCACGGCGGCTTCCTGGACGAGCGCGACATGTTCCCGCAGGCGATACGCGCCGTCCGCGAGACCCGTCCGCGCGCCTTCGTCTTCGAGAACGTGCAGGGTTTGACGCGGGCCGCCTTCGCCGACTATTTCGACTATATTTTGTTGCAGCTGGAGTTTCCGTCGCTGGTCGCCAAGCCGAAGGAGCAATGGGGCAATCATCTTGCGCGCTTGCGCAAGTGGAAGCAAAAGCTTGGCACCGTCAGCGAGTACAACGTCACCTTCAAGCTGGTGAACGCGGCGAACTACGGCGTGCCGCAGAAGCGCATGCGCGTGTTCTTTGTGGGCTTCCGCGCGGACCAAGGCAAGGTGTGGGAGGCGCCCGCCGAGACGCATAGCAGCGATGCGCTGCTGCTCTCGCAATGGGGCTCGAACGAGTATTGGGACCGGCACAAGGTGGCGACCCGGCACCGGCCCGCCAAGCCGGCCGGCATCGAGAAGAAGATCGGTGCCTTGATCGACATGGATTACGGTGGCAATCTGCTCGCGTGGCGCACTGTTCGCGATGCGATTTGCGATCTGCCGGACCCGGAGCGCTTCCCCGGCAAGGTGCAGGCGCATCGCTTCCAGCCCGGCGCACGCACCTATCCCGGCCACACCGGCAGTCCCCTGGACGAGCCGGCGAAGGCGTTGAAGGCGGGCGACCACGGTGTGCCTGGCGGCGAGAACATGCTGCGGCGGGTGGATGGATCGGTTCGCTACTTCACGGTGCGCGAGTCGGCCCGCATTCAAACCTTCCCGGACACCTTCCTGTTCGACGGGACGTGGTCGGAAATCATGCGTCAGCTGGGCAACGCGGTGCCGGTGCGCCTGGCGTCGGTGATCGCCAAGAGCGTGTGCGACTTGCTCAGGGAGTAGTGTCTGGCGCTGGAGAGGCGTCGGCCGCCTCCAGCTCGACGACGCCGTGCGTTGATGCCGCTCTCTGCGTTATTGGCTTCTCCCGTAATTTGCACTTTCATCGCTTTTGTCTTACCCACCAAAGTCTCCGCCATGCGAAGGTCATACGCAGTTTGGAGATTTAGCCAGCATTGAGCTTCGTTACCGAAATATCGTTCAAGACGCAGGGCTGTATCTGCGGTCATGCCACGGCGACCTTTAACGATCTCGCTCAGGTGCGAATAAGGAATGTGCAGTACTAGTGCCACGGCGCGTACGCTGGTCCCCGTAGGTTCGATGTAGTCCTCCCAGAGGATCTCTCCGGGATGTATAGGGCGCATGCCGTTCTTGAACATGGTACTCGCGTTATTTTAAAGATTGAGACACCGAACTGCCCGAACTTGATAATGCTTTCATAGCTAACTCTCATCAGTTGGCATCACAACAGCAAGGAGCAAGTAGAGCCAGTTAGAGCACCCGCCCTAGCCAACATCCTCTTCCTCGCGTTCGCAAACACGTCTAAAAATAGTGAACTCAACGGCAGATGAGATGTCCAAAATAGGCGATCAAAATATCGGTTGCGTCAGTTTTCTGTCTTACGATTGGAGGAAATCATGCGCAAAAACCAGCGACGGTATGACACTAAGTCAGAAGCAAAAGTTCAAGAGGTCAGGAATATGATGAAGGCATTCGGCAGTACAGCCGCCAAGTGTTTCGGGGAGCAGGATTTTTTAGATCCAGATCTGGTGAAGATAGCTTTATCCTCACGGCATGAACGACGCCAGCGCTTGCGACGTGCAACGGATCGCTCTACAGGAGCAGAACTGATTCCCCTATACAGATAAAAAAAGCCTCCGTTTGAGCTATAAGAAATCTCGAATAGGAATCAAACCGCCCTGTTGATCAGCCTTCTTATGGATGTCATATTTCTTCGCGCCGGCCACGTGTCGGTGCGAATCTGCTTAATCTCGTCAAGACCGCCAACACTTTTTTCTTACGATCTCTTCCAGTAAGATTTAGCCAACCAGAGAAGGTTGCTGGAATAAGGTCCTTTTCGACGAACTCAATCGGATCGGTGATCTGCCAAGATATCGACACCGTTTCCCCGCAATCGGTACAACAAGGTAAGAGCCCTAATTCAAACGGTTCACCATCAACATCCGGGTCACAGGCAGCAGAACCAAAAATTATTTGAAGCACGTCTGCTCGGGTGATATCGTCTAAAGCTCTGGTGTATTCATTTACCCGCAACTCATCAGCGACCTCCGCATAAGCAGGAGTATTAAGCGCATCCAAATAGCGAAGCGTAGGCGAGTTCCGCTTGCGCAGCAAGAACTCACCATATGCATAGGGATTAATTTGCGGCGCTTTATAAAAATTGCCGCAGCATTTGCATGTGTACTCGAATAGAACAAGCTTCATGTTGAGGCGATCCCTAAAGCTTCACTGGTCTAACCCTCAGGTTCAATATCCGTATGACACCTTGATCCATCGATTATCGAACAACCATAGGTTGGACCGCGCCGTGATACCTAAGTTCACATGAGCCCTGTGATTCCCCAGAAAGCAAAGAGCCCTACCGAAGTAGGGCTCAAAATGTCGTTGCAAGGGATTGCAATCTCCAGATGCAAAGGCCTCTTTCAAGGACTTAAGCCTGATGCCTAGGCAGCGCAGGAGTATTGATGATACTTGAAGAATTTTCTGGTGTCGATACCGTCATGGCCAACACTCCGGCATCAACGACAAATTATCTTTCATCAAAACCGGAAAGCTGTGTGCGACAAAACACAGTTACTTCGTGATGCGCTCCCACCCATGCCGTACCGCTTCCTTGAACTTGTCCCAGCTCGATTGCGGGTGTCGATCCTCCCAGGTCACGCGCAGTTCGGACTCCACTTCGCCGAACGGCTTGTCCTTGTAGCCGGGGTTGCCCGCCATCGATTCGCCGTAGCGGTAGGCCGGGTCGTATTCCTGGTAGGTGCCGCCGGTGTAGGACAGGGTTTTCTCCCAGTGCGTGCGGAAGTATTCGTCGTCGGCGTCGTCGTCGTTCCCGCGCAGGATGTTGAGGGTGTCCTGGTTCGGCTCGTTGCGCGGGTAGATGCGCATGCCGCTGCGCTGGATGGTGCTCTGGATGTCGGCCACCGCGTCCGCCGCCGCCGGCGCCACGGCCTTCAGGTCGCCGCGCTGCTGCGATCCCGGCGTGGCCACCTGTTCGGCGCGCGCGAACACCACCGCGTCCTCGCGCGGACGGATGCCGTGCTGCTCGGGCGCGGTCTGCTGGGCGCCGCTGCTGGTCTGCTGCATGCGCGCCCCGCCCTGTAAGGCTTCCGCGCCCCAGCCGCTGGCGCGCCACATGGTTTCGTGGTCGTCGATGTCGATCGGGTTGAAGTCGTCGATGATGTCCGCCGCGCGCTCGGCCGCTTCCAGCGTGGTGGTGTGCACCGCCAGCACGGTGTGGCCGCGGTTGAGCGCTTCGGCGTAGACGTGGCGGTCGGCGTGGTCCTTGCCGATCAATTGGCTGAACATTTGCTTGACGTTGCCGAGGATGGAGGCATCGTCGTTGATGCGGGCGGTGCCGGCCACGCTGCCGGAATCGTGGATCTCGATGCTATCAGCATCGTAGCCATTGTGGATCAGTTCATCCCTGGCGATGGTGGCCTCGGCGCGGGTTTCAAATACGGCTGCCAGTGTGTGTTTCATGATGGGCTCCTGGATAGAGGTATTTGGGCGCAGTCTAGAATGTTTGCCAAGATGCCAGCGCCCGTTTGCCGAAAAGCAAGCTCACCCGGGCAAGGGCCGTCATGCCACGGGCTATAATGGGGCATGCCGACCCGATTCCGCCCTTTCCCGCTCGCCGCCTGGATGACGTCCGCCTGCGCTTTCGCCGGGACGGGAGAGCTGGTCATGCTGGCGCCGGTCGATCAGGCCATGCCGATCGTGCGCTTCCAGAATGGCGCCATCAGCGGCGGCATCGTCAAGGATATGGGCGATGTGCTGGCCCAGCGCCTGGGCCGGCGCGCGGTGTATCTGAATGCCGATACGCCGGACGTCACGCCGGCGCTGAGCAGCGGCCGCGCCGACGCCATGTGCTATCTGCTGCCGTTCTGGATCGATGGCGATTACAACTGGAGCCCGCCCATGCTGCCGGACGCCGAGATGATCGCCGCCCGCAGCGATATGCCGCATCTGCGCTCGCTCAAGGATTTGAAGGACAAGCCGGTGGGCACGGTGGCCGGCTACCGCTATCCGCGCGTGCAGCAGGTGCTGGGCCATCGCTTCAAGCGCGTGGATGCCGCCAATATGGATCAGAATATCCAGCAGATGGTGGCCGGCAAGGTGCCGTACACGATGATCAGCGAGGCCACGCTGAATTATCAGCACCGCCTTAATCCGGAGTTGAAGGTGCGCGCGGATCTGGTGTTTTCGTCGTACAAGGCGCAATGCGCGTTCTCGCAGAAGTCGGCGATTCCGTTCGATGAGGTGAGCCGCGCGATCGATGCGCTGATCAAGGATGGCGTCATCGATCAGATCATGGCGCGCTACCGCTAGCCCAACGTGTCGGCCCAGATGTTGCGGGCCCAGTTCATCGCATATTCCCCTTCCAGCGCGCTGGCGTTGGCCGACAAGCCGCCGGAGCCTGGCACCACCAGCAGGGTTTTCTTGTCCGCGTCGTAGGCGTGGACGGAGGCGACGTGGATGACGTCGTGGTCGGAGACGAAGCTGTAGCAGGTATTGGTCAGCATGGGGTGCGCGTAGGGCGCGCGGCCGGCCAGCAGGTCTACCACGGCCGCCGCGCACACTTTGGCGTGCTGGTTGGCCATGTGGGCGGACTTGGGCATCAGCGGCGCCACGGCGATGGCGTCGCCAAGGACGTGGATGTTTTTCATCTGCGTCGATTCAAAGCTGAGGAAGTCGACGCCGCACCAGCGGCCGTTGGCGTTGGCCAGGCCCGTTTGCACGGCGATGGCGCCGGCGCGCTGGGGCGGGATGATGTTGAGGACATCGGCTTGCACCTGGTCGCCCAGTTCGGAGATGGCGGTGCGGTTGGCCGCGTCCACGTCGGCGGTGCGGAACGATGGGCGGTATTCGATGATGCCGCTGTAGCGCTCTTTCCAGATTTTCTTGAACAGCGGGCCTTTGGAGACCACGTCGTCGTTGGCGTCCAGGATCAGGACTTTGGATTTCGGTTTGTGGCGGCTGAAGTAGAAGGCGATTTGCGAGGCGCGTTCGTACGGGCCGGGCGGGCAGCGGTATGGCGCCGGCGGGATGGTCATGGCGTAAGTGCCGCCGTCCGGCATGGCTTGCAGTTGCGCGCGCAGGGCGGTGGTTTGCGGGCCGGCTTTCCAGGCGTGCAGGATGTTGTCCTGGGCACCGGGTTTGAGCATGCCGGGCAGCTGGTCCCACATGAAGTCGATGCCGGGGGAGACGATCAGGCGGTCGTAGTTCAGGGTCTGGCCGCCGGCCAGCGCCAGCGTGCGTTTGTTGGCGTCGATGCTGGTGACGGTGTCGCGCAGGATGCGGATGCCGTGTTTTTCGGCCAGCGCGGTGCGCGGCATGGTCAGGTCGGCGATCTGGCGCGAGCCGCCCAGTACGAGGTTGGACAGCGGGCAGGAGATGAAGCTGGCGCTGGGTTCGATCAGGGTGACGTCGATGGCGTTGTCGCTCCACAGGCGCACGTAGCGCGCGGCGGTGGCGCCGCCGTAGCCGCCGCCGATGACGACGACGTGGGTTTTGGCCTGGCCGGTGATGGTGGCGCATCCGGCCAGCAGTGCGCTGGCACCGGCGGCTTGCAGGAATTGACGGCGTTGCATGCTGGCCTCCTTACTTCTGCGCGGCGAAGTACGCCGCCAGTTGTGCGATCTGTTCGTCGGTGTAGCCTTTGGCAATCTGGCTCATGATGGTCGATTCGCGCTTGCCGGTTTTGAAGGCTTGCAGGCTGGCCGTCAGGGCTTGCTGCGATTGGCCGGCAAGGCGGGGCAGCGTGCCGCCGCGCGTGTCGCCTGCCGTGCCGTGGCAGGCGGCGCAGGTGGCGGCGAGGCGCGCGGCGGGGGCGATGACGGGTGTGATAGCGATGGCGGGGGCGATGGCTGACGCGGCGGCGGACGGGATGGCCTGCGCGGCGGCGGCGGTGGGCGCATTGACTGCGGCTAGCAAGGCAAGGGCGATCAACGCGGTGGTATTCGGCGGCATGGCGGCCTCCTCAGGGTCGTACTCCGGGCGTTTCGATTTTCATGCCTTGGTCGCGCACGGCGAGCCAGGCTTCCAGTTCTATCAGTTCCTGTGCGCCGTAGGGCGGCACTTCGGCGCGCACGCCGCTCATGCAGTTGCGCAGGCGGCGTTGCAGTGATCCCATCGCTTGCCATTCGAGCCGGTAGATCGGGTAGGCGCTGGCATGCGCTTGCGGGATGGTGCTGCCGCCAAGGCGCTTGCCCGCTTGCTGGTCATGGCATTGGGCGCAGGAGAGGTTGAGTTGTCCTATGCGCTGGAAGTAGAGTTGCTGGCCGCGTGCGGCGCTGGCGCGGGTGTCTTGGTCTTGCGGCGGTGTTACCGGCATGCCGCGCGATTGCATGGCGACGTAGGCTTCCATGCCGAGCAGTTCTTCGCTTTCGGCGCGCCATGGCGTGGCTTGCTGTTTGCGTTCGCGGCAGATGTTGATGCGTTGGCTGAGGTTGATGGTCCGGTCTCGGTGGAAGGCCGGGAAGCGGGCGGCTACGCCGCGCATGCTGTTCTTGGCGTCGCCGTGGCAGCTGGCGCAGGATTTGCCGCTGCCGCCGGCGGCGGTGTTCCATTGCGCTTCGCCGTTGCTGATCCACAGCATGGCCGGGTTTTGGGTGTCGTCGCGCTGCATCGCTTGCGTGGCGGGGCTCATGAAGTCGGCGCCGGAACGGCGTTCGTCGGCGGCCAGCGCCGATGCGGCGATCATCATGAGGGCCAGCATGGCTTTCATGATGCGCTCACCGTGATGGTCATTTTTTCGGTGTGGGTGAAGCCGTTGTCGCCGTCCCATTTGCATTCCAGTGTGCCGCTTTCGGTCGCCACGGTGAAGAAGGCAATGTAGGGGTTGGCGGAGATGGCTTGGTGCAGTTCGGCGCCGAAGACGGTTTCGCCGTTGTAGCGGCATTCGAATGTGCGGATGATGTCGCGCGCCAGCAGTTTGCCGTCCGCGCCGACACGGTAGCCGGTTTCCATCGGGTGGCCGATCAGGGCGCGGATTTCGATGATGTCGCCGCGCCTGGCGCTGGCGGGCATGTGGATCAGGGCGCGTGCCATCAGGGGGCCTCGCCTTCGATGCACGCGGCCAGTGCGACGATGACGTCGACGCCGTGCGCCCAGTAGCTGCCGTCGCTCATGCGCGCCACGGCCATCAGGCGCTGCGAGGTAGCGAGGCGGATGCGGGTGGAGACTTCGGCTTTGCCGCTGCGTGGGCTGAGTGTGAATACGGCCACTTCGGTTTGCGGGTTGCGCTCGGTGAAGATGGCGATGGCGCGCACCTGCTCGGCCGGGCTGTCGACCGCGATGGTGACGGGGACGGCGTTGCCGTTGTCGATCAGTTGGGCGATGTCGAATTGGACTTTGCCGGTGTGCGGTTTGGCGCCGCCGGTGAAGGTGTTGATGGCGGCCGCCATGTCCGCCGGTGTGGCGGAGGTGGGACGGACCAGCGCCAGCAAGGTGCCCGCTGCGATCAGGTCGCGGCGCTTCATGGTGTGGGCTCCCTGAGGGTTTGCAGCCAGGCCACCACGTCTTCGATTTGCTGGGTGGTGAGGATGGTTTTGTCTTTGTACGTGGCGGCCACGCGGTTCAGGCCTGCGGTTTTGTGGTACGCGGGCATGATGGTGGAGGGGTTGAACTGGCTGGCGTCCATGATGCGCTGGCGTAGTTGGTCGGCGGTCCAGCGTTGGCCGACGCCGCGCAGGTCGGGGGCAAGGTTGCCTTGGAAGCGATCCTCAGGAATGGGGCCGGTGTGGCACAGCAGGCAGAGGCTCAGTTGGCGGTTGGCGACGATGGCGCGGCCGCGCGCGGGGTCGCCCGGGGCTGCGCCGGGCGGGGGTGATGCGGCGCCGTCGGTCGCCAGTACGGGCGTGGCGAGAGCGGTGGCGGCGGGCAGCAGCGCAGCGAGGGCGAGGACCCTTGCCATGCCACTGCGCCGCCGCGGCTTCATTGCTAGGCCTTCTTCACCAAGCTGGTGTTTTTCAACGGCAGATCGCGCACGCGTTTCCCGGTGGCGGCGAAGATGGCGTTCAGCACGGCCGGTGCGGCCACCGCAATCGTCGGCTCGCCCACTCCGCCCCAGAAGCCGCCGGACGGCATGATGATGGACTCCACTTTCGGCATCTCTTCCAGCTTGAGCACCTGGTAGGTGTCGAAGTTCTGCTGCTCCATCTGCCCATCCTTGAGCGTGCATTCGCCGTACAGCGCGGCGGACAGGCCGTACACAAACGATCCCTCCACCTGCGCCTCGATCTGCTGCGGGTTCACGGCGTAACCCGGATCGGTGGCGGCGACGATGCGGTGGATTTTCACCTTGCCGGTCTTGCGGTCCACCGACACTTCGGCACACGCGGCCACGTAGCTGCCGAAGCCCATGGTCTGCGCCAGCCCGCGATACACGCCCTTCGGCGCCGGCTTGCCCCAGCCGGCCTTCTCCGCCACCGCGTTCAGCACCGCCAAGTGTTTCGGATGGTCGGCCATCAGCTTGCGGCGGAAGGCCAGCGGGTCCTGTTTGGTCGCGTGGGCCAGTTCGTCCATGAAGCATTCGAGGTAGATCGTGTTCTGGTTCAGGTTCACGCCGCGCCAGAAGCCCGCAGGCACCGGCGGATTGCGCATCGCATGGTCCACCAGCAGGTTGGGGAAGCTGTAGCCGATGGACGCTTCCGGTCCCGGCGCGTTCAGGCCCTGGAACACCACCGGGTCCTTGCCATCCTTGAGGGTGGAGCCCAGCGACGCCAGGATCGACTGCCCGGCAATGCGCATGTGCAGGCCGGTGACGTTGCCCTTGGCGTCCAGCCCCGCCGTCAGCTTGCACTGGGTGATGGGATGGTAGCGGCCGTGCAGCATGTCTTCTTCGCGCGACCAGATCAGCTTCACCGGCGTGCCGGGCATCTCCCTGGCGATCTTCACCACCTGCGTCACCCAGTCGTGCGTGGCGCCGCGACGGCCAAAGCCGCCGCCCAGATGCAGTTTGTAGACTTCGCACTTGGCCGGCGGCAGGCCCGCCGCTTCGGCGGTGGCGGCCAGCGCGGCCTCGCCGTTCTGCGTCGGCGTCCAGACTTCGCAACGCTCCGGCGTCCAGACTGCGGTGGCATTCATGGTCTCCATGGTGGCGTGGTTCTGCCACGGGAAGGAGTACACCGCCTCGATCTTGCGCGCGGCCGACTGGATGGCGGCCTTGGCGTCGCCGTTGGCGTTGCCCACCACCGCATCCGGCGCGTCCAGCGCGGCCTTCAGGGTGGCGTTGACGTCCTTCTGCGACAGTTTGGCGTTGGCGCCCTTGTCCCATTCGATCGGTAAGGCTTCCAGCGCGGACTTGGCGCGCCACCAGGTATCGGCCACCACCACCACGGCGCTGTCGCCCAGCTTGAAGACTTTCCTGATGCCGGGGCGCTTCTCGATCATCGATGCGTCGAAGCTCTTCACGGTGCCGCCAAATACCGGGCAGTCCTTGATGGCGGCGTTCAGCATGCCGGGCATCTTGAGGTCCATGCCGTAGATTTGCGCGCCGGTGGTTTTGTCGACCGTGTCCAGACGCGCGAGGCGCTTGCCGGCCAGTTTCCAGTCTTTCGGATCTTTCAGCGCCACGTCGGTGGGCGGGGTCAGTTTGGCGGCGGCGGCGGCCACCTTGCCGTAGCTGATGGTGCGGCCGCTCGGCTTGTGTGTGATGACGCTGGCCGATGCCGCGCATTCGGACGCCGGCACCTGCCACGCATCGGCCGCCGCCTGGACCAGCACGGTGCGGGCGATGGCGCCGCCCTTGCGCACGTAGTCGTGCGATTCGCGCACACCGCGGCTACCGCCGGTGGAGAATGAACCCCACACGCGCTTGCGCGCCAGGTTCTGGCCGGGCGTTGGATATTCGGTGGTGACCTTGCTCCAGTCGGCGTCCAGTTCTTCCGCCACCAGCTGCGCCAGGCCGGTCAGCGTGCCCTGCCCCATCTCGGAACGGGCGATGCGGATCACGATGGTGTCGTCCGGCTTCACCACCACCCAGGCGTTGACTTCCGGCGTGGCCTCGGCGGCGGTGGCGTCGAATGGAATGTGGAAGGCGACCACCAGGCCGCCAACGGCTTTAAGGAAGCTGCGGCGCGCGGTCATGCTTTGCTCCCTTCGATGCGTTCAATCGCCAGGCCCGCCGTGGCGGGATCGCCGCCGCGTACCGCCACGTGGATGGCCTTGCGCACGCGGTTGTAGGTGCCGCATCGGCAGATGTTGGTCATGGCCGCGTCGATATCGGCGTCGGTGCATTTGGGCTTTTCGCGGATCAGCGCGGCGGCGGCCATGATCATGCCGGACTGGCAGAAGCCGCACTGCGGCACGTCCAACGCGGCCCAGGCTTTCTGGATGGGATGCGAGCCGTCTTTCGACAAGCCCTCGATGGTGGTGATCTTTTGCGTGGCGGTGACGGCGGACGCGGGATAGACGCAGCTGCGGATCGGCTGGCCATCGATGTGCACGGTGCAGGCGCCGCATTGCGCCACGCCGCAGCCGTACTTGGTGCCGGTGAGTCCCAGCTGCTCGCGGATCACCCACAGCAGCGGCGTATCGTCCTCCGCCTCATATTCCCTCACGACGCCGTTGACGGTCAGCTTGCCCATGCGATCTCCTGTTTGTAGTTTGCCCAAATCGACCGCTGGTCATACTACCACTTTTTAGGTTTTGGAAATTTTTGACTTGGATCAAGGTTTTTGCCGCACCGCATCAATAGACTTTCTCACGTTATTTAACGACGACAAGAGGAAGCAAATGAAGAAGCCTGTAGCAGCAGTATTGGCCGTGCTGGCCCTGATCAGCGGCGCCGCGCAAGCGGAAGACAACCCATGGCTGGTGCGCGTGCGCGCCGTGCATCTCGATCCGGCCGACAAATCCGATCCGGTGGGCGGCGCCGGCGCCTCGGACCGCCTCAGCGTCAGCAGCAAGACCATCCCGGAGCTGGACGTCTCCTATTTCTTCACAAAGCACATCGCGGCGGAGCTGGTGCTGACCTATCCGCAGAAGCATGACGTGTCGCTGGATGGTGCCAAGATCGGCACCGTCAGGCATCTGCCGCCGACGCTGCTGGCGCAGTACCACTTCCTGCCGGACGCGCGGTTCCGTCCGTACGTGGGCGCGGGCCTGAACTACACCACCTTCTCGCAGAACCGGCTGCTGAACGGCGCGGGCAGCCTGGAACACGACAGCTTCGGCCTGGCGCTGCAAACGGGCGCCGACGTGGCGATCGATCAGCACTGGTCGCTCAACTTCGACCTCAAGAAGGTCCAGATCCGCAGCGACGTGCTGATCGGCGGCGCCAAGGCCAGCCGCGTGAAAATCGATCCCCTGATGCTGGCCGTGGGCGTGGGCTACCGCTTCTGACGTTGCTCCACCGCTACAATGGCGGTGTCGCACTGGCACGGATGAGCGGATTCGGGAACAATCGAGGTCCGCTCCACGTGTACAGAAAGGCTGCCATGTCCCTCGCTCATCTTAAAATCGGAACCCGTCTTGGCGTTGGCTTCGGCATCGTGCTGGTGTTGCTGGTCGCAACCGTGATACTGGGCCTCAGCGCCATGCGCCACATCGGCAACCGCACCCACGACATCATCGCCGACAAGAACGTCAAGATGCAGGCGGCGAACAAGATGGTGGACAACGTCCGCAACATCACGCTGTCGCTGACCAACATCGTGGTGGTGCCCGGCACGCCGCAAATGAACGCGGAGCTGGACCGCATCGCCGAGGCGCGCAAGCGTTATGCCGATGCCCGCAAGGTCCTGGCCGACATGGCCACCGCCGACAAGGAAAAAGCCATGCTGGCCAAGCTGGACGACTTGCTCAAGAAAGGCGCGGCCGAAAACAACAAGGTCATCGAACTGCGCAAGGATGGCGAGATCCAGGACGCCACCACCCAGCTGACGCAAGTGGCGGCGCCCAGCCTGAACGGCGTGCTGGCGGTGCTGGACGAGATCCTGGCCTACGAAACCGAACAGGCGCGCCAGGCCGGCGCCGACGCCGAGGCCACGCTGGGCAACGCGCAACTGACCATGACCGTGCTGGGCCTGCTGGCGCTGGCGCTGGGCGGCGGCGTGGCCTGGTACATCACGCGCTCGATCACGGTGCCGCTGAACGAGGCGGTGGCGGTGGCCGAGACGGTGGCGGCCGGCGACCTGTCGTCGCACATCGAGGTGCACTCCGGCGATGAAACCGGGCGCCTGCTGAACGCGCTCAAGGCCATGAACGACAGCCTGCTCAAGGTGGTGGGCCGGGTGCTGCAAGGCACGGACACCATTTCCACCGCGTCGAGCGAGATCGCGGCCGGCAATATGGACCTGTCATCGCGCACCGAGCACCAGGCCAGTTCGCTGGAGCAGACCGCCTCGTCGATGGAGGAGCTGACCTCCACCGTCAAGCAGAACGCCGACAACGCGCGCCAGGCCGACACGCTGGCGCGCACCGCCTCCGAGGTGGCCAGCAAGGGCGGCGTCATCGTCTCGCAGGCGGTGCGGACCATGGGCAGCATCAACGAATCGTCGCGCCGGATCGTCGACATCATCGGCGTGATCGACGGCATCGCGTTCCAGACCAATATCCTGGCGCTGAACGCGGCGGTGGAAGCGGCGCGCGCCGGCGAGCAGGGCCGCGGCTTCGCGGTGGTGGCGTCCGAGGTGCGCAACCTGGCCCAGCGCAGCTCGTCCGCCGCGCGCGAGATCAAGGAGCTGATCGACGCTTCGGTGGCCAATGTGGAGGACGGCTCGCGCCTGGTCAACGAGGCCGGCAGGACCATGGGCGACATCGTCGCCAGCATCCAGCGCGTGACCGACATCATGGGCGAGATCACCTCCGCCAGCAGCGAGCAGACCAGCGGCATCGAGCAGATCAACCAGGCCATCACCCAGATGGACGAGGTGACGCAGCAGAACGCGGCGCTGGTGGAACAGGCGGCGGCGGCCTCGCAAAGCATGCAGGATCAGGCGGCGGCGCTGGCCGAGGTGGTGGGGTTCTTCAAGACGGGCGAGGCGCGCGGGACGGCTATAATGTTACCAAATCGATAGCCCATCCTGGAAAGCCCAATGCGCAACACCCTGATCCTTCTGACGCCCTTGCTGCTGGCCGCGTGCGTGGACGATTCCGCGTCCTACTACGCCGACGGCCCGGTCGGCAACCACGCGCTGACCATCCACCGGGCGCAGAAGCATTTCTGGAGTAGCGAGAGCCGGGTCGAGTTGATCATGCAGCGCCTGCCCGACTGCATCCGCCGCGTCGAGCTGACCGAGATGCCGGCCGAGGACGTGGAGATCGAACTGCTGTCCGGCGGCGACAATGTGTGGACCCTGCGCGCCGGCGCCGAGATGTGGCAGGTCGAAACGCAGACCTGCACCCAATATCCCGATGTGAAAGGCGACGGCGGCGAACTGATGGGCGTGTTCCGCCCGGACGGCAACAAGTTCGTCTACGAGGCCGCCGTGGTCGAAACCGTGCCGGCCGACACCAAATAACACTCCGGGGTCAGGTCCTCCATTTCAACACGACCTCTGCCGTAAGCGCAGCTACGGCAGAGGTCGTGTTGAAATGGAGGACCTGACCCCGGATTTCAGCGCGCCAGCGCCACCTGGCGGCCGCTGGCGCGGGCGCGCGGCGCGGCTGGCGGTTCACTGCCCAGCTTGAAGCGCGCCACCAGCGCCGCCAGCGTGGCCGCCTGTTCCTGCATGCTGCCGGCCGCGGCGGCGGCCTGCTCCACCAGCGCGGCGTTTTGCTGCGTCACCGAATCCATCTCCGTGATCGCCATGTTGACGTGGCCGATGCCCGTGCTCTGCTCGCTCGACGCGTCCGTGATCGACAGCATGATCTGGGTCACGCGCGAGACGCTGGCCACCACTTGGTCCATGGTGGTGCCGGCCTCCGCCACCAGCACGCTGCCGGCGCCGATGCTGTCCACCGAGGCGTTGATCAGTTCCTTGATTTCCTTGGCCGCCGCCGCCGAGCGCTGCGCCAGGTTGCGCACCTCGCTCGCCACTACCGCGAAGCCACGGCCCTGCTCGCCCGCGCGCGCCGCTTCCACCGCCGCGTTCAGCGCCAGGATGTTGGTCTGGAAGGCGATGCCGTCGATCACGCTGATGATGTCGACGATCCGCGTGGCGGAGGCGTTGATGGTCTCCATCGTCTGCACCACCTGCGACACCACCTTGCCGCCGCGCTCGGCCACTTCCGAGGCCGACTGCACCAGCTGGTTGGCCTGCACGGCGTTGTCGGCGTTCTGGGTCACGGTCGAGGTCAGCTGCTCCATCGAGGCGGCCGTCTCTTCCAGCGAGCTGGCCTGCGATTCGGTGCGGGCCGACAAGTCCAGGTTGCCGGTGGCGATTTCGGTCGAGGCGGTGGCGATGGTCTCGGCGCTGTGACGGATTTCGCCGATGGTTTCGGCCAGGCGCTGCTGCATGGTCTTCACCGAGCGCAGGATGCTGCCGGTGTCCGAGGCGTGGGTGCGGATATCGACGCTGAGATCGCCGTCGGCGATCTGCCGCGTGATCTCGCTCACGTATTCCGGATCGCCGCCGATGGTGTGGCGCAGGCTCTTGTTGACGTAGCTGACGATCACCCACAGCAGCGCGCACACGGCCGCCAACCAGCCGGCCGACTTCAGCAGCGCGGCACGGAAGGCGTCGTCGATGTCATCGATGTAGACGCCGGTGGTCAGGGCCCAGTTCCACGGTTCGTAGCGCACCACCCGGCTCAGCTTGGGCACCGGCTCGTTCGAGCCCGGCCGCGACCAGTAATAGCTGACGAAGCCGCCGCCCTCGGGCAAGGCGGCGGTGGCGGCGATCGCGCGGTAGACGTAGGTGCCCTTGGGATCTTTCAGGTCCACCAGATCCTTGCCGTTGTTCTCCGGCTTGATCGGGTGCATCACCGACAGGGTGCCGCTGCTGATGGTGAAGTAGCCGTCCTTGGCGTAGCGCAGGGCGCGGATGGCGTCCATGGCCTGCTTTTGCGCGTCTTCCTTGCTCAGCGTGCCGGCCGCGGCCTTGTCGCCAAATTGCTTGACGATGTTGAGCGCCAGGTCGTCGACGTCGCGCAAATCGTTCTTGCGCTCTTCCAGCCGCACGTTGCGGGTCTGGATGGTCTCGAACACAAAAATCGCGGTGATGCACAGCAGGCTGCAAATCAGGGGTACCCACAGCTTCTGCTGAAAGGACAATTTATTCATGATGCTGGTCTCCGTATTGTCTTTTAGAAACCAGCATACAACCAAAGCGGGCCGCATGGGCGCCGCTGTGGTTTATTTGAAACTAGTAGTAGTACTAGTTGCGGCTCAGCGCGTGGCGCTGTCCTTGTTCTGCCTGGCGGCCAGCTGGGCTTTCACCTCGGCGGTTTTGGCGCGCGGCGCGTTGAAGAACGGGTCCGGATAGGCGTCGTTGATGTCCAGCAGGCCGGCCTTGCGGGCGGCGATGACTTCGGCCTTGACTTGTTCGCGGGTCAGGGTGCTGGTGCTTTTGTTGCTGAGGATGGCCTGGTCGTAGGCGGCTTCATAGCTGTCGGCGGCGAAGCTGCCGCCGGCGGCGGCCAACAGGGCGGCGGCGAGGATGGCTTTGGTGTTCATTTTGATGCTCCTTGAAGAGGAATGCGATGGAGTCATCTTAGTATTAAAAATTCAGATTAAAAAGCGCAATTATCCACTTAAACCCATCCATAAATCCGATCTATTCAGTGAACTCAGCAGTGTCCATAGGAAACAAAATGTGTCAGAATGGTGGCTTATTATTAACAATTCTGTGTCCATATGAAATCGCTCCTGTTGACAGCGCTATTGGCGTCTTGCGCGTGCCCGGCGCAGGCCGCGGCATTGCCGCGGATCGACGGCGCGACGCTGCTGGAGCAGATCGGCACGCTGGCCTCGGACGAGTTCGAGGGCCGCGCGCCGGGCACCCAGGGCGAGGCGCTGACCATCGATTACCTGCAACAGCAGTTCAAAAAGCTGGGGCTGGAGCCGGGCAACCCCGACGGCAGCTATTTACAGGCGGTGCCGCTGGTGGGCATCTCCAGCCATCCCACCCTCAGCTATGGCGGCAAGCAGCTGAAATTCGGCGACGATTACGTGGCCTGGACCGCGCGCGCGCAGCCGACGGTGGAGGTCAACGATTCCGAGCTGGTGTTTGTCGGCTACGGCGTGCAGGCGCCCGAATTCAAGTGGGACGATTACAAGGGCGCCGACCTCAAGGGCAAGACCCTGGTGATGCTGATCAACGATCCGCCGCTGCCCGATCCCAAGGCCTTCGCCGGCCCGGCGGTGAGCTGGTACGGGCGCTGGAACTACAAATTTGAAATCGCCGCCAGGCTGGGCGCGGCGGCGGCGCTGATCGTGCACGAGACCAAGGCGGCCGGCTATCCCTACGAGACCGTGCTCAATGGCTGGGGCCGCGAAAACTTCGCCCTGAAGAGCAAGACGCCCGAGCCCTACCTGCCGGCCATCGCCGGCTGGCTGCAACACGAGCGCGCCTGCGAGCTGTTGCAGGCGGCCGGGCTGGATTTCAAGACCCTGAAACAGCGCGCCGCCTCACGCGACTTCAAGCCCATCCCGCTGGGCATCAAACTCAGCCTGAGCACCGTGAACGCCACGCGCGAGCTGGTGTCGCACAACGTGGTGGGACGCATTCCCGGTTCCGATCCGCAGCTGAAGAACGAGGTGGTGGTGTACAGCGCGCACTGGGACCATTTCGGCATCGACGAAACCCTGCCGGGGCCGCGCACGCAGCAAATCTTCCACGGCGCGGTGGACAACGCCAGCGGTGTGGCGGCCTTGCTGCAAATCGCCAGGGCTTACAAGGAATTGCCGGTGGCGCCCAAGCGCACCATTTTGTTCGTGGCCACCACGGCGGAGGAGCGCGGCCTGCTGGGCGCGCAATATTATGTGCGCCATCCGCTGTATCCGATCGCCAG
The DNA here is from genome assembly GCF_009720825.1 of Duganella radicis. Classification (GTDB taxonomy): domain Bacteria; phylum Pseudomonadota; class Gammaproteobacteria; order Burkholderiales; family Burkholderiaceae_D; genus Rugamonas; species Rugamonas radicis. The sequence continues at coordinate 18,211 of NZ_WNKY01000026.1, forward strand.
GACGGTCCTCAACATCAACATCAATGGCTTGAACCTGTGGGGCCGCACGCGCGAGGTCGACCTGAGCGGCATGGGCAAGTCCAGCGCGGACGAGATTGTGACGGCGCTGGCGGCCAGGCAGGGACGCGTGGTCAAGGCCGATAACAACGGCAGCTATTATCGCGGCGACCAGCTGGAGTTCGCGCGCGCCGGCGTGCCGACGATTTATTTGCGCAGCAGCGCCGCCAAGACCATGCATTACATCGCCAACCAGTACCACACCGTGAACGATGTGGTGCAAGCCAACTGGAACACCGGCGGCGCGGTGGAGGACCTCAATCTGCTATTCCAGGCCGGTTATCAGGCCGCGCAGGCCAAGGACACGCCGAAGTGGAAGGATGGCGCCGAGTTCCAGCGCCGCTAATCATGCCGGCGCAGGCCGGTATCCAATCTGAGTTGACGCTGGCGCCGGGACATTGGGTACCGGCCTACGCCGGTACGACAGCGCTCAGCGGCTCAGGCAGGCTGGCGCGTTTCGGCGCGAGTTTTTGCAGCTGGCCGAGGTTGCGCTGCTGGTGCGCATCGTCGCCGGCGGCGCCGATGTCGGCCAGCAGGCCCGCCGCCGCTTGCCCGATGGCGGCGGCGTCTTGCGGCGCCAGGTCGATCAGGCTGTTCAGGTAGGTCACGCCCCACTGGATGCGCGTCGCCGGGCCTGTCGAGGCCTGCCATGCCTTGCCATACCATGCCAGCACACCGGCCACATCGTTGCGGCGCTTGGCCGCCGCGGCCAGGCTCAGCATGAAGTAGTACGGCGAATGCGAACGCGGCAACTCGGCCAGCAGCACCTGCTCGGCCTGCGCCGGCAAGCCAGCATCGTTCAGGGCGCTCACCGCCGTGTTGACCAGCGTGTGGCGTTCATACGGATCGCTGGATGCGGCCAGCGCCTCGTCCACCCGCGCCCGCACCTGTTCCTGCAAGCCCTGCGACGGCGCCAGCAGGCGCGCCATGCGCATTTGCAGGCGCAGGGCCATCAGGCGGTCCGGCGCGCCGAGCCAGAAATCCTCGGCCCACTGCGCCGCCACACCGCCCAGCGCGGCGGCCAGTTCCTCGCGGCGGCTGGCGAGCTTCACCAGTTGCAGGCCGCTGTTGTTGAAGATGTCGAGGTTGGCGCGCGCTGCGCGGGCGTCGGCCAGCACGGCCAGCACGGCGGCGGCATCGCCGGCGCCGCAGGCCAGTTGCGCCAACAGGCCCAGCCGCGCAGCGGCGTCGGCCGGCGCGGCGGCCGCCAGCGCGGACAAGGTCGGCGCCAGCGCGCGCGTGCCCAGCAACTGGCCTTCGTCGGTGTCCCATGAATAGTGGCTCAGCAGCGACCATTCCGCGTCGCTCAGCACGCGCGCGCCGGACAGGGCCGCGTCCAGGGCGGCCGCAGCCGATGAGCCCGCCTGGTGCGCGGCCAGCGCGGTATCGAAGGCGGCAACGAACAGCTCGCCATCGAGCTCGCACGGCAGGCGCGTGATTTCGCCGCCGTCCGGCGCGAACAGCACCAGCGTCGGATAGCTGCGCAGCCGGTACTGTGCCGCCAACGCCTGCGCGCCGGCGCTGTCGCCGTCAAGGTGATAGCACAGCACCGAGGCCGAGCGCGCCACGAACTCGTCGCGCGCGAAGATGTCCGACTTCACGCGATTGCACGGCGGGCACCACGCCGCGCCCCAGTACAGGAACAGCGGACGCTGCCGCGCCCGCGCCAGTGCCTGCGCCTCGGCCAGCGTGCCGTTCAGCCATGCGATCGCCGCCATGGTGGATCAGTCCCGGGCCAGCGCCAGGAACTCGGTGCGCATCGCCAGGTTGGGCTGCAACTCGCCCAGCATGGCCGAGGTCACGGTCTCTTCGCCCGGCGTGCGGATGCCGCGGCTTTCCATGCACAGGTGGCGGCATTTCACCACCACGCCCACCGCTTTCGGCTCCAGCACTTCCATCAGCGCGTTGGCGATCTGCATGGTCATGCGTTCCTGCACTTGCAGGCGCTTGGCGAAGCAGTCCACCAGACGGGTCAGCTTGGACAGGCCGACGATCTTGCCGTTCGGGATGTAGCCGATGGTGGCCTTGCCGAAGAACGGCGCCAGATGGTGTTCGCAATGGCTGTACACCGGAATATTGCGCACGATGATGAATTCGTTGTACTGCTCGGCGCCGTCTTCAAACGCCTTGAGCAGCGCGGCAGGGTCCTGGTCGTAGCCCGAGGTCCAGTGCTTCCACGCCTTGGCCACGCGGGCCGGCGTTTCCAGCAGGCCGGGACGGTCCGGGTCTTCGCCGATGCTGGCGATCAGTCGGCGCCAGTCGTTTTCCGTAAATTCTTGAGACATGATGAAACACCTTTTTTAAATTTGCCCGACAGTATATCGGACTGGCGGTCCTACCGCTTGGGCCGGTGGGCGTCGACCAGGCGCGCGGCGATCGAGACCTTGACCGGCAGATCGGGCCAGTCATCGTCGGCGCCGAACCAGCGGGCATCGGCGATCTCGGCCGGATCGACGCGGATCTCGCCGTCCAGGTAGTCGGCGGTGTAGGCGATCATCAGCGAATGCGGGAACGGCCACGACTGGCTGCCGAAGTACTGCAAGTTGTGCACGCGCAGGCCGACCTCCTCGAACACCTCGCGGTGAATGGCTTCCTCCACCGACTCGCCCGCCTCCAGGAAACCGGCCAGCGCCGTGTAGCGCTTGTAGGGCGAATTGGTGTGCATGGCCAGCAGCACTTGCTCGCCCTTGCGCACCAACACCATCATGGCCGGCGAGATGCGCGGATAGGCGCTGTGGCCGCAGGCCAGGCACTTGTAGCAGCGCTCGCCTTCCAGCAGTTGCAGCGGCGTCGCGCACGCGCCGCAAAAGCGATGGGTGCGCGCCCATTCGCACAGCTGATAGGCGCGGCCGGCCAGGCCGAGGAAGCCGTCGTCCAGCACGCCGAACAGGGCGCGCAGGCCGTGGTAGCCGAAATCCGGCCCCGGCGTCAACGGCGTATCGACCCAGGCGGCCTGGTAGTAACGTCCCTCCCACAAGCCCAGCGGATGGATGCGTTCCGGCGCGAGAGGCAGTCCGGCCAGCGCGCTGGTATCCGGCAAGCCCAACACGGTGTTGCGCAACAGCAACTCCCCGCGATGGAACACGAATGTGAGCGGATCGTCATGTTTTTGCGGACGGATGGTCGGGGTAAACGTGGCGGGAGTTTGCAGCATGGCCGGAAAAATAAAGGATAAATGCGAAACCGCATCTTACAGTGTTTCCTGATTACTTATTTTCCGCTCAAAAATAGTCACCAAAACTCACTTCCGGATCAACGCTAAGTCATTGTTTTCAGGCCAAGATTTGAGGGATTTTTAGGCCTTTCCTCTCTGGATAAGCCCGTTTGGCGGTACTATATATTTCCGTCAGGAGATTATTACACTATGTCACTCATCATATCCGGTTTAAACACCGACCAAATCGCCAGCTTGCAAACCAATCAGGTCGCTCTTTTGACGACCGCCGATATCGGCCAGCTGTCGACTTTGCAGATGACGGCATTCAATACCGACCAGCTGGCCGCGCTGACCAGCAGTCAACTGCGCGCGCTGTCGGTGCAGAACCTGCAAGCGCTCAACACCGACCAGCTCGGCCACGGCTTCACCACGCGCCAGATCCAGGCCCTGACCACCGCCCAGTTCACCAGCCTGACCACGCTCCAGCTCACCGCCGGCCTGATCAGCGACCAGTTTGCCGCCCTGACCACCGCACAACTGAACGCCCTGAACGCCAGCCAGTTCGCCCTGATCGCCAGCGACGACATCGCCGCCCTGCGCAGCGCGCAGGTGGCCGCCATCGGCACCACCCTGCTGCGCACCCTGACCAGCAACCAGATCGTGGCCCTGACGTCCGATCAACTGGTGGCGCTGCAAACCGGCCAGGTGGCGTCGCTGACCACGGCGCAAGTGGCGGCGATTGAAACCGCCGACTTCGGCGCGCTCAGCACGCGCCAGCTGAACGCCCTCGGCGCCAGCCAGCTCAACGCCCTGAGCGCCGGCCAGCTGGCCGCGCTGGGCACCCGCCAGACCGCCAGCCTGGGCACCGCCCAGATCAGCCTGCTCAGCACGGCGCAGCTGGCCGCCATCGGCACCACCGGCCTGTCGACCCTGCAAACGCGCCAGATCGCCGCGCTCAGCACGGCGCAATTCGCCGCCCTCGACAGCGACCAGATCGTGGCGCTGGGCACGGCGCAAGCGCTGGCCCTGAACACCCTGCAACTGGGCCAGATGTCGGCCGCCCAGCTGGCCGCGATGGAAACCCGGGACCTGGCCGTGCTCAAGAGCCAGCAACTGCGCGTGCTGGCCACCAGCGCCATCGCCGCCCTGACCACCGACCAGGTCGCGTCCATGACGACCGCCCAGATCGCCAGCCTGACCAGCGCGCAAGTGCGCAGCCTGGACAGCGACCAGATCATCGCCCTGACCACCGCCCAGGCCGCCGCGCTGAGCACGGCGCAAATGCAAGCCCTGAGCAACAGCCAGCTGGCCGCCCTCGAGACGGCCGACATCGCCGCCCTGAAGAGCACGCAGTTGAACGCGCTCGGCAGCGCCCAGCTGAACGCCCTCGGCAGCGACCAGATCGCCAGCCTGAGCACGCAGCAGGCGGCCAACCTGGCCACCGCCCAGATCGCCGTGCTGAGCACCGCGCAAGTGGCGGCGCTGGCAACCCAGGACCTGGCCGCGCTGCGCACCCAGCAGATCGCCGCCCTCACCACGGCTGGCGTGGCCGCGCTGAGCACCGACCAGGTGGCGGCGCTGAAAACCGCCCAGGCCGCCGCGCTCAGTTCGCAACAACTGGCGGCGCTGGACAGCAATCAGGTGGGCGCGCTGGAAAGCGCCGACTTGGCCGCCATCCGCACCAGCCAGATCAATGGCCTCGGCAGCGCCGGCGTCGCCGTGCTGAGCACCGACCAGGTGGCGGCGCTGGCCACCGCGCAACTCGCCGCGCTGGGCAGCAACCAGCTGTCGGCCCTGAACAGCGACCAGATCGCGGCCCTGCGCACGGCGCAGGCGAGCGCCCTGACCACCCAGCAAATCGCCAGCCTGGGCAGCGCGCAAATCGCCGCGCTGGAAACGCGCGACCTGCGCGCGCTCAGGACCGTGCAGATCAGTTCGCTGACCACGGCGCAGATCGCCGCGCTCAACACCGACCAGATCGCCAACCTCGGCACGCAGCAGATCGCCGCCCTGACCACGCGCCAGTTCGCCACCCTCAGCACCGACCAGATCGTCGCGCTGACCACCCAGCAAGTGGTGGCGCTGACCACCCAGCAGCTGAGCCAGATGAGCGCCACCCAGCTGGCCGCCATGGAGCCGCAGGACTTCGGCGCCTTCAGGAGCCAGCAGCTGGCGGCGCTGGGCACCGCCGCCACCGCCGTGCTGAGCACCAGCCAGCTGGACGCGCTGGGCACGGCGCCGATCGGCGCCATGTCGACCGTGCAGGTGCGCGGCCTGAGCACCGACCAGATCATCGCCCTCAGCAGCGCGCAACTGGCGGCGCTGACCACGGCGCAAGTGGCGGCCCTGAGCAACAGCCAACTGGCCGCCATCGAAACCGCCGACCTGGCCGCCATGCGCACCGCCCAGCTGGCCGTGCTGGGCACGGCGCAGTTGAACGCCCTCGACACCAACCAGATCATCGCCCTGACCACGGCGCAAAGCGCCAGCCTGGGCACGCAGCAGATCGCCGGCCTGAGCACCACGCAGCTGGCCGCCATGGAGACCGCCGACCTGGCCGCGCTGCGCACCCAGCAGGTGGCGGCCCTGGCCAGCGCCGGCATCGCCGCGCTGGGAACGGCCCAGATCGCCGCGCTGGGTTCGGCGCAAATCCGCGCCCTGCAAACCGCACAGGAAGCGGCGCTGGGCAGCGACCAGATCGCCGTCCTTGGCAGCGCGCAAGCCGCCGGCCTGGGCACGCAGCAGATCGCCGCGCTGTCGTCCATGCAAGTGCAGGCGCTGCGCACCGACACCTTCGCCAACCTGAGCACGCAGCAAATCGCCGCGCTGGCCACGGCCGCCGTGGCCGCCCTGACCACCGACCAGATCGTGGCGCTGGGCACGGCGCAAGCCGGCGCGCTGCTGTCGCAACAGCTGGCGGCGCTGAGCACCGACCAGCTGGCCGCGCTGGAAAACAGCGACCTGGCCGCGCTGCGCACCAATCAGTTGAACGGCCTGGGCACCGCCACCATGGCCGCCCTCGGCACCGCGCAGGTGGCCGCGCTGGGCACAGCGCAGGTGGCCGCCCTCAGCACCCGGCAACTGGGCGCGCTGAGCAGCGACCAGATCGCCGGCCTGACCACGGCCCAAGCGGCCGCGCTGAGCACCCAACAGATCGCCAGCCTGAGCACCAATCAGATCGGCGCCATGGAAACCGCCGATCTGGCGGCGCTGCGCACCGCGCAGATCGCCGCCCTCGGCACCAATCAGCTGATGGCGCTGGGCACCGCCCAGATCGTCGGCCTGAGCTCGCAACAAGTGGCGGCCCTGACCACCCGCCAGGTGGCCGTGCTGACCACCGACCAGATCTTGGCGATGCAGGCCGCGGCGCTGGCCGCGCTGCAATCGCAGCAAGTGGTGGCGCTCAGCACCAACGCCAGCGCCGCCCTCAGCACCGCGCAGGTGGCGGCGCTCAGCACCGCCGTGCTGAGCGCGTTCAGCACCAGCCAGATCGCCCTGCTGAGCACCGACCAGATCGTCGCCCTGACTACCCAGCAAAGCGCCGCGCTGACCACGCGCCAGGTCGGCGCCCTGACCACCGATCAGCTGAGCGCGCTGGAAACGCAGGACCTGGCCGCCTTCAGCACGGCCCAGATCGTCGCCCTGAACAGCAACCAGATCGGCGCCCTCGGCACCGCCCACATCGCCGCCCTGCGCTCGCAGCAGGTGGGCGCGCTGAGCACCGTGCAAGTCGCCAGCCTGAACACCGACCAGCTGCGCGCGTTGGAAAGCGCCGACCTGGCCGCGCTGCGCACGCAGCAAATGCTGGCCCTGGGCAGCAACGCCGTGGCCGCGCTGACCACGGCGCAAGTCGCGGCCCTGAGCACCAACCTGCTGGCGGTGCTGACCACCACGCAAGTCGGCGCCCTGACCACCGACCAGATCGTCGCGCTCGGCACGGCCCAGGCCGGCGCGCTGGCCACGCGCCAGGTCGCCGCCCTGTCCACCGATCAACTGGCCGCGCTGGAAACACAGGACTTGGCCGCGCTGCGCACCGCGCAGATCGCCGCCCTGGGCAGCGACCACATCGCCACCCTCAGCACCGACCAGATCGGCGCGCTGCGCTCGCAACAGGTGGCGGCCCTGAATTCGCAGCAGCTGGCCGCGCTGAGCGGGGCGCAGCTGGTCGCCATGTCCAGCGCCGACCTGGCCGCCCTGCAAACCAAAAACGTCGGCGCGCTCGGCACCGCCGCGGTGGCCGCCCTGACCACCGCCCAAGTGGCGGCGCTGACCACCGGCGTGCTGGCGGCCCTCGGCACCGGCCAGGCCGCCGCCCTCACCACCGACCAGATCGTCGCCCTGTCGACCGCCCACATCGGCGCGCTGACCACGGCCGACCTGGCGGCGCTGTCGACCGACCAGGTGAACGCGCTGGAGACGCGCGACTTCGCCGCCTTGAAAACCGCCCAGCTGGTGGCCCTGACCTCCGACCAGATCGGCGCCCTGAGCACCGCCCTGATCGTGGCCCTCACCACCGCCCAGGCCGCCGCGCTGACGCCGGCGCAGCTGAACGCGCTGTCCACCGACCAGCTGGCCGCGATGGAGGCCCAGGACTTCGCCGCGCTCAAGACCAGCCAGTTGCTGGGCCTGGGCACCAAGGGCATCGCCACCCTGTCGACCGCGCAGATCGCCGGATTGACCACCACCCAGGTCGCCCAGCTGACCTCGGACCAGATCCAGATCCTCAGCAGCGCCCAGCTGGGCGCGCTGACCACCGCGCAAGCGGTGTCGCTGACCACCGCGCAAATCGGCTACCTGCTGACCGAGCAGGTGGCGGTGCTGACCACGGCCGATTGGGCCGCGCTGAAAACCGCCCAGCTCAACGCCCTGAACAGCAACCAGATCGGCGCCGTCACCACCAGCCAGATCGTGGCGCTGAGCTCGCAACAGGCGGCGGCGCTGTCGACGCGCCAGCTGGCCGCCTTCTCGACCAGCCAGCTGAACGCCATGGAAGCGGCCGACCTCGGCGCGCTGGGCTCGCACCAGATCGCCAGCCTGAGCACCGCCGCCATCGCCGCGCTCGACCTGTCGCTGCTGGCCGTGCTGAAGACCCAGCAGACCGCCGCCCTCGGCAGCGACCAGTTGCAGGCGCTGGGCACGGCGCAAATCGCCGCCCTCAGCACGCTGCAAGCCTCGACCCTGACCACCGCCCAGGTTGCCGTGCTGACCAGCGCGCAAGTGCAGGCGCTGGAAACCGACGACCTGAGCGCGTTCAAGACCGCGCAGATCGCCGCCCTGGGCAGCGAGCAGGTGGCCCAGCTGACCACCAGCCAGATCGTCGCGCTGCGGTCGCAGCAGGTGGCCGCCCTGAGCAGCCGCCAGTTGAACGCGCTGACCAGCGACCAGGTCGTGGCCATCGAAACGCGCGACCTGGGCGCGCTGGGCAGCGCGCAAATGAGCGGCCTCGGCACCGAACTGCTGACCACGCTGACCACCGCCCAGCTGCAAGCGCTGAGCACGGCGCAGATCGCCGCTCTCGGCACCAGCCAGCTGCGGGCGCTGGGCACCGCGCAGATCGCCGCGCTGAGCACGCTGCAAGCCGCCGGCCTCGGCACCGCGCACCTGCAAGCCCTGAGCAGCGACCAGTTGCAAGCGCTGGCGACGCAAGACCTGGCCGCGCTGCGCACCGCGCAGATCGCCGCGCTCACCACCAGCCAGATCGCCAGCCTCAGCACCGCACAGGCCGCGGCCCTGAGCACGCTGCAAGTCAGCAATCTCGGCAGCGCGCAATTGCAGGCCCTCGGCAGCGACCAGCTGCAAGCGCTCGACGCCGCCGACATCGCGGCGCTGAAGACCGCGCAAATGGCCGCCCTCGGCACCGACCAGCTGAACGCCCTGCGCAGCGAGCAGTTCATCGCGCTCGGCTCGCTCCAGCTCAACGCCCTGACCACCGCCCAGTTCCAGTCGCTGGACAGCGCCCACATCGCCGCCCTCGGCACGCTGCAAGCCAGCGGCCTGTCGAGCACGCAGGTGCAGGCGCTCAGCGCCAGCCAGTTGGCGGCGCTGGAAACCGAAGACCTGGCGGCGATGAAGACCGCGCAAATCAGCAGCTTGCGCACCAGCCAGATCGTCCTGCTCAACAGCAGCCAGATCGCCAGCCTGACCACGCAGCAAGCCAGCGCCCTGACCAGCCAGCAAGTGGGCGCGCTGGGCACGGCGCAAGTGCAGGCGCTGGAAACCCAGGACCTGGCCGCGCTGCGCAGCGCGCAGCTGCAACTGCTGAACAGCGACCAGCTGCAAGCCATCACCACCAGCCAGTTGCAGGCGATGGGCACGGCCCAGATCGCGACCCTGGCCACGGCGCAAGTGCAGTCGCTGCTGAGCGCGCAGATCGCCGCGCTGACCACGCAACAGATCAGCACCCTGGCCACCAACCAGATCGCCAATCTGCTGAACGGCCAGCTGGGCGCGTTCAGCACCGACGACATGGCGGCGCTGAAAACCGCGCAGGTGCAGTCGCTGCGCACCGCGCAAGTGGCGCTGCTCAGCACCGACCAGGTGTTCGCCCTGACCAGCAACCAGGTCGCCGCCCTGAGCACCGCCCAGCTGTCGGCCCTCAGTTCCGATCAGGTGGCCGCCTTCGGCACCGAGGATTTCGCCGCCCTGAGCGTGACCCAGCTTACCGTGCTGGGCTCGCTGACCAACCTCAGCACCGACCAGATCCAGGCCCTCACCACGGCCCAGATCGCCGGCATGAGCACGGCCCAGATCGCCGCCCTGACCACCAGCCAGGTGGTCGCCCTGACCACGCGCCAGATCGGCGCCGTCAGCAACGCCGGCGTCGGCGCGCTGACCAGCGACCAGCTGCGTGCGCTGGAACTGGAAGACCTGGCCGCGATGAAGACCGCGCAGATCGCCGCGCTGGACGCGTCGCAGGTGGCGCAGCTGAGCACCGACCAGATCGCCGCCCTGACCAGCCAGCAAGTCGGCAGCCTGCTGACCGCGCAGGTGACGGCGCTCGGTACGGCGCAGGTGCAAGCGCTGTCGGCCGACGACATGGTGGCGCTGAAAACCGCGCAGGTGGCCGTGCTCAACAGCGATCAGCTGGCGGCGCTGTCCGCCAGCCAGCTGCAGGTCCTGTCCGGCACCCAGCTGAACGCGCTGGGCAGCCTGCAAGTGCAGGCGCTGAGCACCGACCAGATCGTCGCCCTGACCACCCAGCAATACGCGCTGCTGGGCACGGCGCAGGTGGCGGCCCTGAGCACCGGGCAACTGAGCGCGATCGAACAGGAAGACCTGGCCGCGCTGAAAACCCTGCAACTGTCCCTGCTCGGCACCGACCAGATCCAGGCGCTGGCGCCGGACCGCGTCGGCGTGCTGAGCACGGCGCAGGCGCAGGCGCTGACCAGCGTCCAGCTGCAAGCGCTGACCTCGGCGCAGATCCAGTCGCTCAGCACGGCAGACCTGGCCGCCCTGCGCGGCGCGCAAGTCGCCGCCCTCAACACCAACCAGCTGAACCAGCTGCTCGACTACCAGCTGCAAGCGTTCGGCCTGACCCAGCTGGGCGCGCTCAGCAGCACGCAGCTGCAAGCGCTGAGCAGCGACCAGATCATCGCCCTCGGCACCGCCCAGTACCGCCTGCTGAGCACCAGCCAGCTGACCCTGCTCAGCTCGGACCAGCTGGCGGCGCTGGAACTGGACGACCTGAACGCCCTGACCAGCGCCCAGATCGCCGCCCTGACCACCCAGCAGATCAGCCAGCTCGACCTGGCCCACATCGGCGCGCTGACGACGGCGCAGACGGCCGCGCTGGGCACGGCCCAGCTGGTGGCGCTGTCGACCACCCAGTTCCAGGCGCTCAGCACCGACGACGTGGCCGCGCTCGGCAGCAGCCAGATCGGCACCCTGACCACCGATCAGCTGGTCAACCTGACCCTGGACCAGTTGCAAAACCTGGGCACCGCCCAGATCGACGCGCTGAGCTCGGCGCAAGCGGCCGCGCTGACCACCGACCAGATCGCCGCGCTGACGCTGACCCAGGTGGACAATATCGGCACGCGCCAGTTGAACGCCCTCAGCAGCGACCAGATCGCCGCCATCAGCACCGCCAACTTCAGCACCCTGTCCGGCGTGCAGATCGGCGCGCTGAACGCGGCCCAGTTCGGCGCCATCACCACCGACCAGATGGTGGCCCTGAGCAGCGCCCAGGCGGTCGGCCTGAGCACCGCGCAGATCGCCGCCCTCAGCAGCGACCAGCTGGACGCGCTGGAAACCGCCGACCTGGTGGTGCTGAAGACCGCGCAGATCGCCGCCATCGGCACCGCCAACGTGGCCGCGCTGACCACCGACATGGTCAGCGTGCTGACCACGGCGCAATTCTCGGTCCTCAGCAGCGACCAGGTGGCCGCCCTGCAAACCGACCAGATCGTCGCCCTGAGCACGGCCCAGGTGGTCACGTTGAGCTCGGCGCAAATCAGCGGCCTCGGCGCCGACCAGATCAGCGCGCTCTCGACGGACGACTTCCTGGCCCTGCGCAGCGCCCAGCTGGCCGGCTTCAACAGCGCCCAGTTCGCAGCCCTGACCAGCGACCAGCTCAACGCCCTGTCGACCAGCGCCTTCACCGCCCTCAGCACCGCCGTGCTGGGCGCGTTGACCGCCGCCCAGCTGTCGCAGCTGCGCACCGCGCAAATCAGCGCCATGACCAGCGCCCAGGCGGTGTCGCTCAGCACCGACCAGCTGAGCGCGCTGACCACCGACCAGTTTGGCGTGCTGGGCACCAACGCCCTGCGCGCCCTGCAATCGGACCAGTTCGGCGCCCTGACCACCGACCAGATCGTGGCCCTGAGCACCCAGCAGGTGCGCGCCCTGAACAGCGTGCAGCTGGCCGGCCTGAACACCACCCAAGTGACGGCGCTGGAAACGGCCGACCTGGCGGCCTTCACCACCGCCCAGTTCAACCTGCTCAACACCGACCAGCTCCAGGCCCTGCTGACCGATCAGCTGGCCTCGCTGTCGACCGCGCAGCTCAGCACCCTGACCACCGACCAGATCGCCTCTGGCCTGAACACCGACCAGATCGTGGCGCTGACCACGGCGCAGGCGGCCGCGCTGGCGACCAGACAGGTGGCGGCCCTGACCACCGACCAGATCGTGGCGCTGGAAACGGCCGACCTGTCCTCCTTCGGCACGCGCCAGATGGTGGCGCTGACCAGCGACCAGATCGGCGTGCTCAACAGCGACCAGTTGAACAGCCTGACCACGGCCGAACTGGGCGCCCTGACCACCAGCCAGCTGATCAACGGCCTCACCACCGACCAGCTGACGGCGCTGGCCACCGCGCAGCTGAACCTGCTGAGCACCAACCAGCTGACTTACGGCCTCAGCAGCGACGCCATCGCCAGCCTGACCACCGACCAGGTCGCCTCGCTGCGCACCGCGCAGCTGGCCGGCCTGGCCACGGCGCAGGTGGCGGCGCTGACCACCGACCAGATCGTGGCGCTGGGCACCCAGCAGGCCGCCACCCTGAGCACCCAGCAAGTGACCTCGCTCACCACCGACCAGGTGGTGGCGCTGGAAACGGCCGACCTGTCGTCCTTCACCACGCGCCAGATGGTGGCGCTGAACACCGACCAGGTCACTGCCCTGACCACCGACCAGCTGAACAGCCTGACCACCACCGGGCTGGCCGCGCTGACCACCAGCCAGATCGGCTACGGCTTGACCACCGACCAGCTGGCCGCGCTGGACAGCGGCCACATCAGCGCAATGACCACCCTGCAGCTGGTGTATGGCGTCGGCGCCGGCGCCATCGCGGCCTTGACCACCGACCAGATCGGCGCCCTGCGCACCGCCCAGACCGCCTACCTGAGCACGCTGCAAGTGCAAGCCTTGAGCACCGACCAGATCGTGGCCCTGAGCACGGCGCAGGCGTCCACCCTCAGCACCCAGCAGATCGCCGCCCTCACCGACGACCAGGTGGCGGCGCTGGAAACGGCGGACCTGAACGCCCTCGTCACGCGTCAGATCGCCGCCCTGCAAGCGGCCCAGGTGGCCGCGCTGGGCAGCGACCAGTTGAACGCGCTTGGCACCAGCCAGCTGCAAGCCCTCGGCACCAGCCAGTTGTATAACGGCCTCGGCACCGCGCAGGTGGCGGCGCTGGACACCGCCCACATCGAGGCGTTCAGCACCCAGCAACTGGCCTACGGCTTCAGCGTCGACCAGCTGAACGCCCTGACCAGCGACCAGATCCAGGCGCTGCGCACGGCCCAGATCGCCGGCCTGAGCACGCTGCAAGCCGGCGGCCTCAGCACCGACCAGATCGCCGCCCTTGGCACCGCGCAGATGACCGGCTTCAACACCGCGCAAATGGCGGCGCTGACCGCCGACCAGCTGGCCACCCTGAGCACCGCGCAAGTGGCCGCCATCGACACCCAGGACATCGCGGCCCTGAGCGCCGGCCAGTTCACCGGCCTCAGCACCGATCAAACGGTGGCGCTGACCACGGCCCAGGTGCGCGGCCTGAAAACCGCGCAGATCAACGCCATCGATGGCAGCCAGCTCGGCGTATTCACCAGCGACCAGCTGCAAGCGCTGAGCACGCAGCAGGCGGCCGCGCTCAGCGCCAGCGCCGTGCTGGGCCTGTCGACCACGCAAATCAACGTCCTGACCACGGCCGCGGTGGCCGCGCTGGGCACGCTGCCGCTGTCCAGCATGGACGTCAGCCAGCTGCCAGGCCTGAACACCAGCCAGATCCAGGCCCTGACCAGCGCCCAGCTGGGCGCCATGACGGCCGACCAGCTGTACGCCTTCAGCACCAGCCAGATCGCCGCCCTGCGCACCACCCAGATCGGCTACCTGAACACCACCCAGCTGGCCGGCCTGTCCAACACCCAAGTGCAGGCGCTGACCACCAGCCAGATCGCCTCGATCAAGCTGAGCCAGCTGACCGCGCTCACCATCGACCAGATGGGCGCGCTGGGTTCGGACCAGCTGCAAGCGCTGACCACCGCGCAGGTCCAGACCCTGTCGATCACCCAGCTGACCGCGCTGAGCACGCCGCAAGCGGGCTACCTCAGCACCCGGCAGATGGCGGCGCTGAAAAACGCGCAGATCGGCGCGCTGGACGCGACCCAGATCTACGGCTTCACCACCGACCAGCTGGACGCCCTGAGCACCAGCCAGCTGGGCGCGCTGACCGCCGCCCAGATCGGCTACCTGTCGACCACCCAGATCGCCGGCCTGACCACCAACCAGGTGGCCGGCCTGAAGACCAGCCAGCTGGTGGTGTTCACCGACGCCCAGTTGCAAGCCTTCACCACCGACCAGACGCCAGCACTGGCGGTGACCGGCCTCAGTTCGCTGACGCTGGCCCAGGCCAACGCCTTCAGCACGGCCCAGGTGGCGGTGATGAGCACCAGCCAGACCATGGCCTTCAACGCCTCGTCCAGCAACTACGCCACCCCGCTGATCCTCGACCTGGACGGCAACGGCGTGCAAACGCTGGGCCTCGACGCCGGCGTGCGGTTCGACATCCGTGGCGAAGGGCAGCAAGTCAACACCGGCTGGGTCGACCGCCACGACGGCCTGCTGGCCCTGGACCGCAATGGCGACGGCGTCATCAACGACGGCGGCGAACTGTTCGGCAGCGCCACCGTGCTGGCCGACGGCGGCAAGGCGCCGGACGGCTACGCCGCCCTGCGCGCGCTGGACAGCAACGGCGACGGCGTGATCGACAGCGCCGACCAGGCCTGGGGCGCGCTGCGCGTGTGGGTGGACAGCAACTCGGACGGCGTCAGCCAGGCGGGCGAGCTGAACACGCTGGAACAATTGCACATCGCCGCCATCGGCACTGGCGCCGACGCCACGCTGGTGCGGCAGAACGGCAACCTGATCGGGCTGACCTCGCACTACACCAGCAGCGACGGCAGCACCCACGCCAGCGCCGACGTCTGGTTCCGCGCCCAGCAAGCAACTTTGCAACAGCAAGTGAGTGGCCTGAGCAGCGCAATCGCCAGCTACGCCGCCGGCGGCGGCAGCGCCCCTGCGGCGCAAACGCAACAGCTGGAGCACGTCACTGCGCCGGCCACGACCGCGCTGGCCGAAGCCATCGGTCAGTACCGCGCGGCGCAAGGGCTGCAAGGCCACGCCGACGCCCTCACCGGCAAAGCGCGCAGCGACGAACACAGCACCAGCTGGTTCGCCGTCCCCAACCGCTAAAACCCCCGACCCGGGGTCAGTTCTTGCAATCCAACACGAGCCCAGCCATGTAACGGCTGGGCTCGTGTTGGATTGCAAGAACTGACCCCGGATTGCTAAATGGGGAGCAGTGGGGGTTTTACAGTCTTGCTCCTGAGCCAAAAGTTGCCCCGTAGCTGGCAACAAAAGGTATGATAGGGCCTACCTTTTTGTGCACTCCCAAGCTCAGCTATGACCGTACAAGCACCTGCCGCACCCAACCCCGCCGATAACAGCCCGCTGGGCACCGTGATGGCCATGGCCGTCAAGGGCGCCCTGTCGATCGCCGATCTGTTCAGCGCCGCCGCCGTCCTCCAGGAATCGGGCCAGCTGCCAGCCGCCATCGCCCTGTATCACGCCTGGATCGAGCACACGCCGTCGCCGCTGACCTACGCCGCCTGCTTCAATCTGGCGGTGATGCTGTCGCAATCGGGCGACGACGCGGCCGCCGAGGCGGTCCTGCGCAAGGCCATGGCGCTGAATCCGAATTTCATCGAGGCGCGCCTGAATCTCGGCACGCTGCTGGAGCGCAACAATCGCCCGGACGAGGCGCTGGCCATGTGGGAATCGATTCTGGCGCCCGGCATCGAGCCGGACATCAAGACCAATCCCACCCTGTACGTGCAAACGCTGAACAATCTCGGCCGCCTGCTGGAAATCCGCAAGCGCTATCCGGAGGCCGAAGCCATGCTGGCGCGCAGCCTGCACGTCGATCCGCAACAGTCGCATGTGATGACGCACTGGGTGCACCTGCGCCAGAAGCAGTGCAACTGGCCGGTGTACAGCGGCCTGGAGCACATTTCAGTCGCCACCATGATGGAAGGCACCTCGGCGCTGGCGATGCTGAGCGCCTCCGCCGACCCGGCCCAGCAGCTGGCCGCCGCGCGCCGCTTCGTGCACGAGAAGGTCAACGCCGCCGTGGCGCCGCTGACCGGCGCCCATGGCTATGGCCACAGCCGCCTGCGCATCGGCTATCTGTCGTCCGATTTCTGCTCGCACGCGGTGTCCATCCTCACCGCCGAGTTGTACGAGCTGCACGACCGCAACAAGTTCGAGGTCTACGCCTTCAGCTGGAGCCGCGAGGACGGCTCGCCGATCCGCGCCCGCGTGGTCAAGGCCATGGACCACTACATCCGCATCGACGCCCTGACCGACGAGCAGGCCGCCCGCACCATCCGCGCCCACGAGATCGATATCCTGGTCGACCTGCACGGCCTGACCCTGGGCGCGCGCCCGAACATCCTGGCCTACCGCCCGGCGCCGGTGCAGCTGACCTACCTCGGCTTCCCCGGCAGCACTGCGCTGCCCGGCGTCGATTACGTGCTGGCCGACGAGTTCCTGATCACGCCGGAAATGGCCGAGCACTTCACCGAGAAGCCGCTCTATCTCGATTGCTTCCAGATCAACGACCGCCAGCGCGCCATCGCGCCCAAGCCGACCCGCGCCTCGGTCAATCTGCCGGAGGATGCGTTTGTCTTTTGCTCGTTCAACAACAATTTCAAGTTCACGCCCGATCTGTTCGCGGTGTGGATGAATATCCTGCGCCGCGTGCCGAACAGCGTGCTGTGGCTGGTGGCCGATTATCCGGAAGTGCGCGAGAACCTGTGGCGCCACGCCGAGCAGGCCGGCATCGACCGCAAGCGCATTCTGTTCAACACCCGCGCGGTGCCGGCCGAGTACCTGGCGCGCTACCAGCTGGCCGACCTGTTCCTCGACACCTTCCCGTTCAACGCCGGCACCACCGCCAGCGATGCCCTGTGGGCCGGCCTGCCGCTGCTGACCTGCGCCGGCCAGACCTTCTCGTCGCGCATGGCCGGCAGCCTGCTGCGCGCGGTCGACCTGCCGCAGCTGATCACCTATAACTTCGCCGATTACGAGGAAAAGGCGGTGGCGCTGGCCAACGATCCGCAGCGCATCGCCGCCATGAAGCGCCAGCTGACCGCCAACCGCCTGACCTGCGCCCTGTTCGACAGCCCGCGCTTCGTGCGCAATCTGGAGCAGGTGCTGCAACAGGTGGCCAAGCCGGCCGCGCCGCGCCTGGCCGCGCCGCAGCACGCGGTCCATCCGTCCGAGCAGGCCCAGGCCGAGCCGGTGCGGATCGACCAGATTCCGGTGGTCACGGTGTCGTACAACTCGCCCGATTTGATCGAGGCGCTGCTGCGCACCTTCCGCCAGTTCTACAGCAACCGCGTGTACGTGATCGACGGCTCCAATCCGGACGTGGCCGAGCAGATCCGCGCCATCACCGACCGCCACGACAACGTCGAGTTCATCCCGTTCGGCTACAACATCCACCACGGCCCCGGCCTGGCGTGGGCGATCAACCACCTGGGCCTGTCGGGCGAGGTGCTGTTCCTCGATTCCGACGTCGAGATCATCCAGGGCGGCTTCCTGGAATCGCTGCACAGCGCACTGCGCCCGGGCATGTACGGCGTCGGCAGCATCCAGCCGGTGAACGAGGCCGGCTACGACCGCGCCGACGGCAATGTGCGCTACCTGCACCCGGCCTGCATGCTGACCAATATCGAGGTGGTGCGCCAGTGGCCGATGCCGATCAAGCACGGCGCGCCGATGATCGCCGCCATGCTGGCGATCCACCAGGCCGGCCAGCACCAGCTGATCGACAGCCTGGACTGGGTGAAGGAAGACTTCGCGCCCAAGCCGCCGAAACGCAATTACATCAAGCACGACTGGCAGGGCACGGTGATCCGCACCGGCGGCTACCACTACGACCTGCCGAGCGCCACCAGCACCGTCAACACCGACCTGCTGCAATTCGTGCCGCTGGAGGCGCGCAAGGTGGTCGAGGTGCATTGCCGCGACGGCGCCTTCGCCAAGGCCTACAAGGCGCGCAACGCCATCGTCAACTACACCGGCATCGAGGCCGATCCGGCGCCGGCCCAGGCCGCCCGCCTGCACTGCGATTTCGTCTTCAACGCCGACATCGAGCACGGCGGCTCGGACCTGTGGGACCACGTGCGCGGCGCCGATTGCTGGATCATGGACGAGGCGCTGGAACAGCTCAACGATCCGTGGGAGGTGCTGCGCAAGATCCGCACCAGCATCGCCCCCGGCGGCAAGCTGGTGATCACCATCCGCAACTTCCAGCACTGGAGCATCCAGGCCCGCCTCAACGCCGGCGACCTGCGCTACGGCGGCGCGCTGGAGAAGTCGCGCAAGCGCGTGTTCACCCGCGGCGCCCTGCTGGAGCTGCTGCAACAGTCGGGCTTCCAGATCAGCGGCGGCAGCGCCCGCATCACCGACGAGCCGGCGCGCGAGAAATACCTGCCGGCGATCCGCCTGATGGCCGGCGCCAGCGGCGTCGATCCGGTGGTGGCGGTGGAAGACGCCCTGCCTTGGCAATATATTGTGACGGCCGTGGCCGCCTAACCGGGAGCAAGCACACCATGATGGATCAATGCCGGCTGATCGACCTGCCCAAGCACCACGACCCCCGCGGCAACCTGTCGGTGATCGAGGGCGGCATCCATGTGCCGTTCGACATCGCCCGCGTGTACTACCTGTACGACGTGCCGGGCGGCTCGTCGCGCGCCGGCCATGGCCACATCGAGCTGCAACAGCTGTTCATCGCCATGTCGGGCAGCTTTGACGTCATCGTCGACGATGGCTACCAGCGCAAGAAATTCCAGCTGAACCGGTCCTACTACGGCCTGTACGTGCCGGGCATGATGTGGCGCGAGGTCGAGAACTTCTCGTCCGGCGGCGTGTGCCTGGTGCTGGCCTCGACCAAGTACGATCCGCACGACTACTATCACGACTACGACGAGTTCGTCGCGGCCGCGCACCAGCACAAGCAGAAATAACACCACTTAAGCGAGTACCCCATGAGCGTCCCCTTCCTCGACCTGAAAGCCATCAATCTGTCGCAAGCCGACGAGCTGGAGGCCGCCTTCAAGCGCGTGCTGCACTCGGGCTGGTACATCCTGGGCGCGGAGACGTCGGCCTTCGAGGCCAACTTCGCCGCCTACTGCGACAGCCAGCACGGCATCGGCGTGGCCAATGGCCTGGACGCCATCTTCATGATCCTGAAAGCCTACGGCATCGGCCCCGGCGACGAGGTGATCGTGCCGTCCAACACCTTCATCGCCACCTGGCTGGCGGTCAGCGACTGCGGCGCCACGCCGATTCCGGTGGAACCGGCGCCGGACAGCTTCAACATCGATCCGGCCCGCGTGGAGGCGGCCATCACGGCGCGCACCAAGGCCATCCTGGTGGTCCACCTGTACGGCCAGACCGCCGACATGGACCCGCTCAAGGCGCTGGCGGCCAAGCACGGCCTCAAGCTGATCGAGGATGCGGCCCAGGCCCACGGCGCGCGCTACCGCGGCGGCGTGGCCGGCCAGTTGGGCGATGCGGCCGCGTTCAGCTTCTATCCGGGCAAGAACCTGGGCGCGCTGGGCGACGGCGGCGCCGTCACCACCAACGACGCCGCGCTGGCCGAACGCATCCGCACGCTGCGCAACTACGGTTCCAAGGTCAAGTATTACAACGAGGTGCCGGGCTATAACTCGCGCCTGGACGAGGTGCAGTCGGCGCTGCTGAACGTCAAGCTGCCCAAGCTGGACAGCGACAACGCGCGCCGCCGCGCCATCGCCGCCATCTACGCGCGCGAGCTGGCCGGCGTGCCGGGCCTGGCGCTGCCGCAGGTGCCGGAGTGGGCCGAGCCGGTGTGGCATGTGTACGTGATCCGCCACGCCCGCCGCGACGAGCTGGCCAAGGCGCTGGCCGGGCAGGGCATCGGCACCATCGTGCACTACCCGGTGCCGCCGCACCTGCAACCGGCGTACGCCGACCTGGGCTACAAACAGGGCGACTTCCCGCTGGCCGAAGCCATTCACCGCGAAGTGCTGAGCCTGCCGATGGGCCCGACCATGAGCGACGCCGACGCGCTGGAAGTGGTGGCGGCCGTGCGCAAGTTCTGCGGCGCCTGAGGAAGCCATCATGATCCATCCCAGCGCCATCGTCTCGCCGCACGCGCGGCTGGGCGCCAACGTCAGCGTCGGCCCGTTCACCATCATCCATGACAACGTGGAGATCGGCGACCACTCGGTGATCGACGGCTATTGCGAAATCGGCTACCCGACCCCGCTGGCCGACGGCCTGCCGCTGGTGATCGGCGCCGGCGCGCGCATCCGCTCGCATTCGGTGTTTTATGCGGGCTCGCGCTTCGGCGACAAGCTGGTCACCGGCCACCGCGTGGTGGTGCGCGAGAAAACCGTGGCCGGCGTGGCCTTCCAGATCGGCACCATGAACGATATCCAGGGCGACTGCGAAATCGGCGACTATGTGCGCTGCCAGTCGAACGTGTTCATCGGCAAGATGTCCAAGGTCGGCAACTTCGTCTGGCTGCTGCCCTACGTGGTGCTGACCAACGACCCGCACCCGCCCAGCAACGTGCTGGTTGGCGCCACCATCGGCGACTACGCGGCGATCGCCGCCATGTCGGTGATCCTGCCCGGCGTCAAGGTCGGCGAACGGGCGCTGGTGGCGGCCCACAGCAAGGTGCACCGCGACGTCGAACCGCACACGGTGGTGGCCGGCAATCCGGCGCGCTATCTGTGCGATGCCAGCAAGATCCGCCTCAAGGACGGCAGCGACCAGTCGGCCTATCCGTGGACCCGCCACTTCCACCGCGGCTATCCGGCCGACGTGGTGGCCGGCTGGAACACTCCCTAACCATATCGCCCCGCTCTCCGATGAAAATTACCACGGTCATCCCCGCGTATAAACCCAAGTACCTGATGGAACTGCTGGCCGCGCTGGCGCAGCAGACCGAAGCGCCCGAGCGCATCATTTTTTCCGACGACAGCCCGGACCAGAGCTTCATCGCCATGCTGGAATCGGAGCCGGTGAAGTCGCTGATCGCGCATTTGAACGTCAGCACCATCGTCGGCCCGCGCCGCGGCGCCCACGCCAACTGGGCGCACTGCATCGAGGCCTGGGGCGGCGAGACCGAGCTGTTGCACATCCTGTGCGACGACGACATCATCTACCCGCACTTTTACGCGCGCCACCGCCAGGCCCACATGTCGGGCTATTTCAGCTCGACCATCAGCCGCCGCTGGTACGCCAACGAGATGGGCCAGCCGGTGCGCCACAGCCTGAATCTGCCGGAAGCGGTGGACAACCACCCGCAGCGCCTGATTTCGCTGGACGCCAACGCGCTGTTCGTCAGCACCGTCGGCCGCGCCGCCAACTGGCTGGGCGAGGTGTCCAACACCGTGATGCGGGCCGATGTGGCCGATGTGATCGTCAAGCGCCAGGTGGACGGCATCGCCATCAGCGGGCTGGAGGATCTGGGCGCGTTCATCTGCGGCGCGCATGCGCATCCGATGTGCTTCATCAACGAGCACCTGGGCTTCTTCCGCCAGAGCGCCAACCAGAACTCGGCGGTGAGCACCTCGGCCGCGATGAAGTGCGCCATCATGAGCTATCTCGGCCTGGCGCTGATTGGCTTGCGTCGCGGGCTGATCAACCAGGAGCAGGCGCAGTTCTGCTTCAACGCGGTGGGCAGCAATGTGCTGTGGCACTACCGCAACGAGGCCGATACCGAGGCGATCCGCGCGGTGCTGCCGGCCCTGATGGCCGGCGAACCGGGCGCCGATACGCCGTTCCTGGCCGCATGGCATGATTTCGTCGCCGCCCACGGCCTGTTCTAAGAGGTCGTTTCAAAAAGCCCGCGGCTTCGTTGCGGCTCCTTGCCGTGCAGGCGCACTGTCTTCGTCGCCACGCCTCGCCGCGTGCATTTTGAAACAACCTCTAAGCGGTTGTGTCTGGCGCGAAATGCGCCCACAATAGGTGTATGAGCCACAGCGTCCCCAGCGATCCGTCGCCCTTGCAGGAACTGAACCGGGCCCTGGCCGCCAATGAACTGGCGCGCGCCAGCACGCTGGCGTTCGCGCTGGCGCGGCAGGGCGAGTTGCCGATTGTCGAACTGTTCGGCCTGGCCGGCCTGCTGGGCCAGGCGGGCGACGCCGCCCGCGCCGCCGAGCTGTACCACCTGTGGCTGCGCTGCACCGACACCCCGCTGCTGTACGCCGGCTGGTACAACCTGGCGGTGCTGCAAATGCAGAATGGCGACCAGCGCGAAGCCGAACCGTCGCTGCGCGCGGCGCTGGCCATCAAGCCCGATTTCCTCGATGCCCGCGTGGCGCTGGGCGCCTTGCAGGAGCGCCTGCAACAGCCCGATGCCGCGCTGGCCACCTGGCGCGCGGCCCTGGCGCAAATCGATCCCGAACTGCCGGCCAGCCGGCCGCAGCAGCTGCAAGCGCTCAACCACCTGGGCCGCCTGGCTGCCGCGCGCCATCTGTACGGCGAGGCCGAGGAAGCCTTGTCGCGCAGTCTGCTGCTCGATCCGCGCCAGCCGGCGGTGATGGCGCAGTGGCTGCGCCTGCGCCAGCAGCAATGCGCGTGGCCGGTGGTGGCGCCGCCGCCGGGCGTGCGCGAGAGCGATCTGGCCGAGGCCGCCTCGCCGGCCGCCACCGTGGACGCCAGCGACGATCCCGAACAACACCTGGCCGCCGCGCGCCGCCACAGCGTCAACCAGGCGGCCGCGCCGGCGCCGCTGGCCGGTCCGCACGGCTACGGCCACCAGCGCTTGCGCATCGGCTACCTGTGCGCCGACTTCAACGCCGAAGGCATCGCCCGCCTGCGCGCCGGCCTCTACCGCTTGCACGACCGCGACCGCTTCGAAATTTACGGCTTCAGCTGGCGCCCCCCGGTCCCGCCCGGCTCGCCCACCGCCCCGCCGAACGCGACAACGGCGGCCACGCCGGGCGGCGACACTGCGCCCGCGTCTGATGCGTCCTCGTCTGGTGCGTCCTCACCTAGTGCGTCCTCGCCTGGTGCGTCCTCGCCTGGCGCATCCTCATCTGATGCGTCCTCGTGTGCTGCATCCTCATCGAACGCGCCACCGTTTCGCACGCGTTCATCTCGCGCGGCATCGGCGGCCACGGGCGCCGGGGCCGCGCGGGGCATATCGCCTGCCGCCTTGTCGAACGCGGCAGCGCGCGCCCTGGCTGGCGCCGCCGCCCGCACAGCGACATTGCCGCCAGTCGCCGTAGCCGGCCTCGACCACCACATCGACCTGGCCGGCATGGGCGACGTGCAGGCCGCGCAAACGCTGCGCGCCCACGACATCGACATCCTGATCGACCTGCACGGCCTGGACGAAGACAGCCGCCCCGGCATCGTGGCCCAGCGCCCCGCCCCGGTGCAGATCGCCTGGCCCGGCTTGCCCGCCACCAGCGCCATGGCCGCCATCGATCATGTCCTGGCGGACGCTTTTGTGCTCCCGCCCACGCTGGCGCCGCACTTCACCGAACGCCCGCTCTACCTGCCGCACTGCGCCCACCCGAACGCCCGCCTCGACCACGACGACGCGCCGCCGCTGACCCGCGCCGACTGCGGCCTGCCGGCCGACGCCATGGTGTTCTGCTGCTTCAACCCGCAGCAGCAGATCACGCCGGAACAGTTCGCCAGCTGGATGCGTATTTTGCAAGCCGTGCCGGGCAGCGTGCTGTGGCTGAGCGCCGACAGCGAGCCAGTGCGCGACAACCTGCGCCTGGCCGCGCTGCGCCACGGCGTGCACAGCGCCGCCCTGGTGTTCGCCGCGCCGGCCACGCCAGCCGTCACGCTGGCCCGCTGCCGCCTGGCCGACCTCTACCTCGACACCGCCCCGCACAGCGGCAGCATCGGCGCCAGCGACGCGCTATGGGCCGGCCTGCCGGTGCTGACCCGCGCCGGCCAGAGCTACGCCAGCCGCGGCGCCGGCAGCCTGCTGCACGCGGCCGGCCTGCCGGAACTGGTGGCCGACAGCGAACGCAGCTACGAAGAAACCGCCGCACGCCTGGCCGCCAAGCCCAAAGAACTGGCACGCCTGCGCACCCGCCTGTCTCGCAAACGCAACAGCAACGCCCTGTTCGACGCCGAATCGCAAGTACGCGCGCTGGAACAGCTCTACCTGCAAGTCGCGCGCCCGCTGCCAGCCGCTCTCGCCAGCAGCCACGGCAACGACAACGGTGCCCAGCCCGGCACCCGCCGCGGCAAGCGCGCCACGCCGCCGCGCGGCAAACGCGATCCGGGCGTGGCCATGGTCAGCATCCTGATCGCCGCCAACGCCGCCGCCCCCGACGCACTGGAGGAAACCGTGCGCAGCGCGCTGGAGCAGGACTACGGCCACTTCGAAATCATCGTCAGCGACAGCAGCGCCGACGACACCTGCCAGCGCCGCCTGGCTCCGCTGCTGCGCCGCCATTCACAACTGCGCTACCATCGTGCCCACGACATGGCGCCGGCCGACAACCTCGACCACTGCCTGGCCCTGGCGCTGGGCGAATACGTGGCCGTGGCCGCCCCCGGCGAATGCCTGCAAGCCGACAAGCTCAGCCGCATGGCGGCCTGCTATCAGAACTACCCGGCACTGGGCCTGGTCGCCTGCTGGCGCCCGCCGCGCGCCGACGGCCAGCCCCTGCAACCCGCCGCGCCGCTGCTGACGGCCGACAGCGCGGTCGGCGGCGCCTCGCTGGCCGCCCTGCTGCTGACCGACGAACACAGCGTCGGCGGCGCCTTGTGCGAACCCGCCGCCCTGCTGCTGCGCCGCACCGACCTGGGCGCCGGCTTCGGCCATTATCAGGGCAAGCGCTACACCCGTCTGCCCGGCATTGCCACCCTACTGGCCAGCCTCAACGGCCGCGACTGCGCCTACATCGCCGCGCCGCTGTCGCACTATCCGCGCACCACGGCCGAGGCGGCCGCCACGCCCGCCATCGATGAGCAACTCGACCTGGCGCTGGAACGCCTGTACCTGTTGTACGAGGCCCACACGCGCCAGCATTACCTGCCCGACAACGCCCGCTACAAAGCCCTGCTGGCCCAGCGCCTGCAAGCGCTGTCGGCGCTGGCCACGGCCCACCACGCCACGCTGGCGGCGGCCCCGCTGGCGCGCCGCGAAGCCATCCAGCAGGCGCTGCGGCAGGGCTACCACCTGCTGCTCGAATAGTGCCGCAGGGAAGCAAACCGGGTACAATCACAAGCTCTTCTTCTGCTCCAACACGCAAGCATGAAAATAGTCGCGCACCGGGGATACTGGCTCCAGGATCAGGAAAAAAACTCACTGGCGGCGTTTGAACGCGCGCTGGAAGGCGGCTTCGGCATCGAGACCGATTTGCGCGACAGCGGCCGCGACGTCGTCATCTCGCACGACATGCCGGGAGGCGGCGAAATGACGCTGGACGCCTTCCTGGCCTTGTGCGCGCGCTACCCGGCCAGCCGGCCGCTGGCGCTCAACATCAAGGCCGACGGCCTGCAAGCACCGGTCGCCGCCGCGCTGGCCGCGCACCACACCGCCGACGCCTTCGTGTTCGACATGGCCGTGCCGGACGCCCTGGGCTACCTGCAACGCGGGCTGACGACCTACACCCGCCACAGCGAATACGAAACCGCGCCGTCCTTCATCGAGCGCGCCGCCGGCGTCTGGCTGGACGCCTTCCATGGCGAGTGGTACGAGACCAGCCACATCACGCACTGGCTGGAACAGGGCAAGCAAGTCTGCATCGTCTCGCCCGAGCTGCACCGCCGCCCGCACCTGGCGCTGTGGCAGCGCCTGCGCGACGCCGGCCTGCACCGCCACGCCGCGCTCAGCCTGTGCACCGATTTCCCCCAAGCCGCAAAGGATTTTTTCCGTGACCAAGATTAAAGCCATCATCTTCGATATGGATGGCGTGCTGATCGATGCCAAGGAATGGCACTTCGAGGCGCTCAACCGCGCCCTGACGCTGTTCGGCATGGCCATCAGCCGCTACGACCACCTGGTCACCTACGACGGCCTGCCGACCAAGACCAAGCTGCGCATGCTGTCGATGGAGCGCGGCCTGCCGGAAGCGCTGCACGGCTTCATCAACGAGATGAAGCAGATCTACACCATGGAAGTGATCTACGCCAAGTGCAAGCCGGTGTTCCAGCACCAGTTCGCGCTGTCGCGCCTGAAGGCCGAGGGCTACCGCATGGCGGTGTGCTCCAACTCGATCCGCAACACCATCGCCATGATGATGGAGCGCGCCGAGCTGCTGCCCTTCCTCGACTTTTTCCTGTCCAACGAAGACGTGAGCGCGCCCAAGCCGGCGCCGGACATGTACCTGAAAGCCATCGAACGCATGGGCCTGCAACCGACGGAATGCCTGATCGTCGAAGACAATCCGAACGGCATCAAGGCCGCGCGCGACTCCGGCGCCCACGTGCTGTGCGTGCACGACGTGCGCGAAGTCAACTACGCCAACATCACGCAGACCATCGCCGGACTGGAGGCCAAGCATGCTTAACATCATCGTTCCACTGAGCGTGCCGTCGATGTTCTTCGAGGGCGCCGACTTCCCGTTCCCGAAACCGCTGATCGAGATCGCCGGCAAGCCGATGATCCAGTACCTGATCGAGAACCTCGGCACCATCACCGAGGAAAAGCGCTTCATCTTCATCCTGCGCGACGAGGATTGCAGCCGCTACCACCTGGACAGCACGGTGCGCCTGCTGGCCGGCGGCGACACCGTCATCATCCGCCTGACCCATCCGACCCAGGGCGCCGCCTGTAGCGCGCTGCTGGCGATCGACTACATCGGCGCCGATGAACCGCTGGTGATCGTCAACGCCGACCAGGTGTTCGAGGTCGACCTCAACGATTACCTGGCGCAGTTCCGCGCGCGCGGCAGCGACGCCGGCGCCCTGACCTTCGACTCGGTGCACCCGCGCTGGTCCTACGCCCGCCTGGAGAACGGCGACAACATCGTCGAGACCGCCGAGAAGCACCCGGTCAGCCGCCACGCCATCGCCGGCTTCTACTACTTCGCGCGCGGCGCCGATTTCGTGCTGGCGGCCCAGCATTCGATCCGCAAGAACACCAGCGTCGACGATGTGTTCTACATCGCGCCGGTGCTGAACGAACTGATCCTGCTGAACCGCAAGCTGACCGCGCTGCAAGTGCCGAACGCGTCCTATCACACCTTCTATTCGCCGAAGAAAATCGAGGAATACGAAGCCGCGCTGCACCGCCAACCCAAATGAATTGAACCATGAGCAAAGCACTGACCGAAGCCTATATCCGCGCCTTTGACGCGCGCGACCTGAACGCCGTGGGCGCCCTGCTGACCGATGATTTTTCGCTGGAAGACCCGGTGGTCAAGCGCATCGAGGGCAAGGCCGCCGCGCTGGCCATGATGAAGGGCATGTTTGAAGGCTGCAAGGCGCTGTCCTTCCGCGCCAAAAACATCTACGTCGACGGCGCCACCACCCTGATCGAGTTCACGCTCGACATCGACGCCACCCACCTGGAAGGGGTCGACATCATCGAATGGCAGGGCGACCGGATGCGCGCCCTGCGCGCCTACCTCGACATTCCAAAGGGCTGAGCATGGAACGCTACAAACTGGAAGACATGACGCGCGGCTGGTTCGTCGGCGATTTCACGCCGACCGTGCTGGCCACCCGCGCGGCCGAAGTCGGCATCAAGCATTACCGCGCCGGCGACCGCGAGGCGCGCCACTACCACAAGATCGCGCAGGAAATCACCGTGATCCAGAGCGGCCGCGTGCAGATGAACGGCGTCGAATACGCCAGCGGCGACATCATCGTCATCAACCCGATGGAGTCGACCGACTTCGTGGTGCTGGAAGACACCGTCACCGTGGTGGTCAAGGTGCCGGGCGCGGTGGACGACAAATACCTGGGAGAAGCGCCATGATCCATATCGTCGTGCCGATGGCCGGCCACGGCAGCCGCTTCGCCAAGGCGGGCTACACCGATCCCAAGCCGCTGATTCCGATCGGCGGGCGCCCGATGATCGAGGTGGTGATCGACAATCTGCGGCCGAGCCAGCCGCACCGCTTCATCTTCGTCTGCCAGCAGGCGCACCTGGAGCAGTACGGCCTGGGCGCGCGGCTGGAGGCGATCGCGCCCGGCTGCGCCATCGTGCCGGTGTCGCAGGTGACCGAAGGCGCGGCTTGCACCGTGCTGCTGACGCGCGATCTGATCGACAACGACACGCCGCTGATGATCGCCAACTGCGACCAGTACATCGACATCGATATCGACGACTACCTGGCGGTGATGGAAGCGCAGCGGCTGGACGGCCTGATCATGACCATGAGCGCCGACCACCCGAAATGGTCGTACGTGCGCTTCAATGCCGACGGCGCGATCGTGGAGGTGGTGGAAAAGCAGGTGGTCTCGGACGAGGCCACGGTGGGCATCTACAACTACGCGCGCGGCAGCGATTTCGTCGCCGCCGCCGACGCCATGATCGCCAACGACGAGCGCGTCAACGGCGAGTTCTACGTGGCGCCGGCCTACAACGGCATGATCGCCAAGGGCAGCAGGCTGGGCTTCTACAACATCGGCAGCGACCGCGCCGGCATGTACGGCCTGGGCGTGCCGGAAGACCTCGACTTCTTCCTGGCCCATCCGCTGGGCCAGGCCTTGTCCGCGTGATTTAAAGGGCGGTGGGCGGCTTGATCCGCTCGTTCTTGCCCGAGGCGCCCGGCGCGATCTGCGCCAGCAGCTGCGCCACCGTCAGGCCCGGCCCCATGGTCATCACGGTGCCGAACGAGCGCGTGGCCTGCAACGCCGGGTTGATCTCCTGGAAGTGGCGCGGCAGGCCGCGCCAGATCACCGTGTCGTGCACCATGCGGTTCATGCAAATGATGTTGCCCACCACGCCCTGCTCCTGCAAGGCGAAGAAGGCCATGGTGTGGTCGATATGCGACGACACATGGTAAGCCTCGCCGGCGCGGCTGCGTTCGTACAAGCCGGTGTAGATGGCGTCCAGCACCCCCACCTCGCCCAGCAGCATGAAGTCCGGGGTCGAGAACATATTCTTCACGTCGCAGTACTCGACCATGATGTCGCCCGAGTGGCGGCGGATCTGCGTCACGTGCTGGTCGATCACGCCCTGATGCACGGTGACGTCGGCGCGCACGCGGTACACGATGGCGTCGTCGCCCAGGCCGGCGCGCACGGCGCGGATGCCGGCCAGCGCGGCGTAGTACAGCTTCTCTTTGTTATTGCCGATCACCTTGCCGAAGAAGGTGCTGTCGGTGTTCAGGCGGTGTTGGTCCGACACCACCAGGAAGTCGAACAGCGCGGCGTTTTCGCGCAGCCATTCGCCGTCTTCCTCCCAGCCGCTGTAGGCGATCTTGAAGCCCAGCGCGCGGAAGGCGATGGCCATCAAACGGATGCCGGGACGGGCATCGTAGGCCACGTGTGGATAGAACAGTTCGTCCGGGTAGGCAGGCCGTTCTTCCAATACCGCCGGGCCGTGCATCAACAGGACTTTTTCAATGGCCATCTCCGTTACTCCCAAGATATAGTGAACAGAGTATAGCGGAAACAAGGGCCAAAACGGTCTTGCTTTTCGGTTAGAATGCAACTGCACACATCATATTCGGAGATAGCATGAAGGCAGTCATTTTGGCCGGTGGCTTGGGTACGCGATTGAGCGAGGAAACCACGGTGAAGCCCAAGCCCATGGTCGAGGTGGGCGGCAAGCCCGTGCTGTGGCACATCCTGAAGAGCTACTCGGTCCACGGCATCAACGACTTCGTCATCTGCTGCGGCTACCGCGGCTATGTGATCAAGGAATTCTTCGCCAACTATTTCCTGCACACGTCGGACGTCACCTTCGATCTGCAAAAGAACAGCATGGAGGTGCACGAGCGCTTTGCCGAGCCGTGGAAAGTCACGCTGGTCGACACCGGCGCCGACACCCTGACCGGCGGCCGCCTCAAGCGCGTGCGCCGCTACCTCGAAGACGACGAAGCCTTCTGCTTCACCTACGGCGACGGCCTGTCCGACCTCGACATCGGCGCCACGCTGGCCTTCCATAAACAACACGACAAGCTGGCCACCATGACCGCGGTGCGGCCGCCGGGCCGCTTCGGCGCGGTCGATATCGATGGCCAGGTCATCACCAGCTTCAAGGAAAAACCGCAGGGCGACGGCGCCTGGGTCAACGGCGGCTACTTCGTGCTGTCGCCGAAGGTGATCGACTACATCGCCGACGACAGCACCACCTGGGAAAAGGAACCGATGGAAACCCTGGCCGCCGAAGGCCAGATGGACGCCTTCCTGCACCACGGCTTCTGGCAGCCGATGGACACCCTGCGCGACCGCATCCTGCTGGAAGACCTGTGGCAAAACGGCAAGGCGCCGTGGAAGAAGTGGCCATGACGCCATCGTTCTGGCACGGCAAGCGGGTATTCCTGACCGGCCACACGGGGTTCAAAGGCAGCTGGCTCAGCCTGTGGCTGCAACAGCTGGGCGCGCACGTGACCGGTTACGCGCTGCCGGCGCCAAGCCAGCCCAGCCTGTTCGAGGCGGCGCGGGTCGGCGACGGCATGAGCTCCATCACCGGCGATATCCGCGACGGCGCCGCCCTGCGGCAAGCCATGCAGGAGGCCCGGCCGGAGATCGTCATCCACATGGCGGCGCAGGCGCTGGTGCGCTATTCCTACGCCCATCCGGTCGAGACCTACGCCACCAACGTCATGGGGCTGGTCAACCTGTTTGAAGCGGTGCGCGCCACGCCCGGCATCAAGGCGGTGGTCAACGTCACCAGCGACAAGTGCTACGAGAACAAGGAATGGGCCTGGGGCTACCGCGAGAACGAAGCCTTCGGCGGCTACGACCCGTACAGCAACAGCAAGGCCTGCGCCGAGCTGGTGACGGCCGGCTACCGCTCGTCCTTCTTCAATCCGGAACAGTACGCCGAGCATGGCGTGGCGCTGGCCTCGGGCCGCGCCGGCAATGTGATCGGCGGCGGCGACTGGGCCGGGGACCGCCTGATCCCCGACATGGTGCGCGCCATCGGCGCCGGCAAGCCGGTGCGCATCCGCAGCCCGCACGCGATCCGCCCGTGGCAGCACGTGCTGGAACCGCTGTCGGGCTACCTGACCCTGGCCGAGCACCTGGTCCGGCACGGCGCGCAGTATGCCGAAGGCTTCAACTTCGGCCCGCACGACATCGACGCCCGCCCGGTCGAGTGGATCATCGAACGCCTGTGCCAGAGCTGGGGCGAGGGCGCGGCGTGGGAGCTGGACGCCGCCCCGCAACCGCACGAGGCGCACTACCTCAAGCTGGACTGTTCCAAGGCGCGCGCGCGCCTGCACTGGCAGCCGCGCTGGCATCTGGGACACACCATCGACATGATCGTCGCCTGGCACAAGGCGCACGCGGCGGGCGCCGACATGCGCGCGCTGACGCTGGCACAAATCAACACCTATCAAAACACCGCATACATCTAAGGCAGCAATCATGAGTGAAGTACAAAGCAAGGAACAACTCCGCGAACAGATCATCAAGCTGGTGGGCCAGTACGGTGCGCTGGCCAGCGTGCCGAAGGCCTTCGAGCCGGGCGTGACTGTGATCCCGCCGGCCGGCAAGGTGGTGGGCGCGCCGGAAATGGAACTGATGGTCGAGGCCTCGCTGGACGCCTGGCTGACCACCGGCCGCTTCAACGACCAGTTCGAAGCCAGGCTGGCCAAGCTGATCGGCGTGAACTTCCTGATCACCGTCAACTCGGGCTCCTCGGCCAATCTGGTGGCCTTCAACACCCTGACCTCGCCGAAACTGGGGGCGCGCGCGATCCAGCCGGGCGACGAGGTGATCGGCGTGGCGGCCGGCTTCCCGACCACCGTCAACCCCATCATCCAGTTCGGCGCGGTGCCGGTCTTCGTGGACGTGGAGCTGGGCACCTACAACATCGACGTCACCAAGCTGGAAGCGGCCATCTCGCCCAAGACCAAGGCCATCATGCTGGCCCACACCCTGGGCAACCCGTACAACCTGGACGCCATCACCGCCATCTGCAAGAAATACAATCTGTGGCTGGTGGAGGACTGCTGCGACGCGCTGGGCTCGACCTACAAGGGCAAGATGGTGGGCACCTTCGGCGACATCGGCACCATGTCGTTCTACCCGGCCCACCACATCACCATGGGCGAGGGCGGCGCGGTGTTTACCAACCATCCGGAACTGAAGATGATCGCCGAGTCGTTCCGCGACTGGGGCCGCGACTGCTACTGCCCGCCGGGCAAGGACAACACCTGCGGCAAGCGCTTCTGCTGGAAGCTGGGCACGCTGCCGGAAGGCTACGATCACAAGTACACCTACAGCCACCTCGGCTACAACCTGAAGATCACCGACATGCAGGCGGCCTGCGGCCTGGCCCAGATCGACCGCGCGCACGACTTCATCCAGGCCCGCAAGGACAACTTCGCCTACCTGAAGCAACGCCTGCAATCGTGCGCCGAGTTCCTGATCCTGCCGGAGGCCACCGAAGGCTCGGACCCGTCGTGGTTCGGTTTCCCGATGACCCTCAAGCCGGAGGCCAATGTCTCGCGCGTCGACCTGCTGACCTATCTGGACCAGCACAAGATCGGCACCCGCCTGCTGTTCGCCGGCAACCTGATCCGCCAGCCCTACATGCAGGGCCGCACCTACCGCGTCTCGGGCGAGTTGACCAACACCGACCGCGTGATGAACGACACCTTCTGGATCGGCGTGTTCCCGGGCCTGACGCGCGAGATGCTGGACTTCGCGGTGACCAAGCTGGAAGAATTCTTCGGGGTCGGCTTCTGAACATGGGCAGCCGTCATCCGATCGAAACCGCCGACATGGCGGCCATCGTGGCCACGCCGGGGCTGGACTGGAGCCGCCTGGCCGGCCAGACGGTGTGCATCACCGGCGCCTCCGGCTTCCTGCCATCCTACATGGTCGAGAGCCTGCTGTACCTGAACGAGACGCGCCAGCTCGGCATCCGCGTGCTGGCCATGGTGCGCAACCGCGCCGGCTTCGAGCAGCGCTACGCCCACCACGCCGGCCGCGCCGACCTGGTGTGCATCGAGCAGGACATCAGCCTGCCGTTCACGCTGGCCGAGCGGCCGGACTACATCATCCACGCCGCCAGCCAGGCCAGCCCCAAGTACTACTCGACCGATCCGGTCGGCACCCTGAGCGCCAACACGCTGGGCACCGCGGCCCTGCTGGAACTGGCGCGCGCCAGCGGCAGCAAGGGTTTCCTGTATTTCAGCAGCAGCGAGGTGTATGGCGCGGCCAGCAAGGTGCCGACCGCCGAGCAGGATTACGGCACGGTCGACCCGACCGCCGTGCGCGCCTGCTACGCCGAGAGCAAGCGCATGGGCGAGAATATGTGCGTGTCCTGGCACCACCAGCACGGCGTGCCGGCCAGGATCGTGCGGCCGTTCCACACCTACGGCCCGCGCATGCAGCTGGACGACGGCCGCGTGTACGCCGACTTCGTCGCCTGCATCCTGCGCAACCAGCCGATCGCGCTCAAGAGCGACGGCCTGGCCACGCGCTCGTTCTGCTACTCGGCCGACGCCGTGGCCGGCTTCTGGAAGGTGCTGCTGGACGGCGAGAGCGGCCAGGCCTACAACATCGGCAACCCGGACGGCGAGATCAGCATGCGCGGCCTGGGCCAGCTGCTGGTCGGCCTGTACCCGGAAAAAGGCCTGAGCGTCAGCTTCGTCGAACGCCAGCAGGGCGACCACTACCTGGCCAGCGCCGTGCAGCGCGGCGCCCCCGACATCGCCAAGGCGCAAGCGCTGGGCTGGACCCCCGCCACCTCGGTGGCCGACGGCTTCCGCCGCACCATAGAAAGTTATCTGCCATGACCGCAACCACCATCGAGCTGGCGCGCGCGATCCGCCTGCAATGCCTGCATATGTGCCACACCAAGCGCGCCTCCCACCTGGGCGGCGCGTTCTCGGTGGCCGACGTGCTGGCCGTGCTGTACGGCGGCGTGCTGCGCTACGACCCGGCCCAGCCCAGGGCGCCGCAGCGCGACCGCCTGTTCTACAGCAAGGGCCACGCCTGCACCGCGCTGTACGCCGTGCTGGCCGAAACCGGCTTCTACCCGCAATCCGAGCTCGACACCTTCACCGACAACGGCAGCTACTTCACCTCGCACGTCAACCACAAGGTGCCCGGCGTCGAACTGTCGACCGGCAGCCTGGGCCACGCGCTCTCGGTGGCGGCCGGCGTGGCGCTGGCCGGCAAGCGCCGCCAGGCCGCGTGGCACACCTACGCCATCGTCAGCGACGGCGAGCTCGACGAGGGCTCCAACTGGGAAGCCATCCTGTTCGCCCCGCACCACCGGCTCGACAACCTGACCCTGGTGGTCGACTACAACAAGATCCAGAGCTTCGGCAGCACCGCCGAGGTGCTCAACCTCGACCCGCTGGCCGACAAGTTCCGCGCCTTCAACTGGGACACCGTCGAGGTCGACGGCCACGACCACGCGGCCCTGGCCGCCGCGCTGGCGCCGGATGGCCGCAACGGCAAGCCGCGCGTGGTGATCGCCCACACCGTCAAGGGCAAGGGCGTGAGCTTCATGGAACACCAGCTGGCCTGGCACTACAAGTCGCCGGACGCCGCCCAGTTCGCCGCGGCGAGCGCCGAGCTGCGGGCCGCGAAAGGACAAGCATGAGAAACAGTTTTATCCAGACCCTGATGGCGCAGGCGCAGGCCGACGAGCGCATCTTCCTGCTGTGCGGCGACCTCGGCTACTCGGTGCTGGAGCCGTTCGCCGCCGCCTTCCCGGACCGCTTCCTCAACGTCGGCATCGCCGAGCAAAACATGGTGGGCCTGGCGACCGGCCTGAGCATGGAAGGCTACACGGTGTTCTGCTACTCGATCGGCAACTTCCCAACGCTGCGCGCGATGGAGCAGATCCGCTACGACGTCGCCTACCACGAGGCCAACGTCAAAATCATCGCGGTCGGCGGCGGCTATGCCTACGGCCCGCTGAGCACCTCGCACCACACCACCGAGGAAATCGGCATGCTGCGCACCATCCCCGGCATGGTGGTGACGGCGCCCGGCGACCCGGCCGAGGTGGACGCCATGACCGCCTTCATCGCCCAGCACCGCGGCCCGTGCTATATGCGCCTGAACAAGGCCGGCGAGCCGCGCCTGCACCCGCAACCGCCGGCGCTGACGCTGGGCGGCATCGTGCCGGTGCGCTCCAGCGCGGCCGCCACGGCAGCGGTGTTCGCCACTGGCGACATGGTCGGCGCGGCGGCGCGCTACCTCGAACAGCACGCGCCCCACATCGACCTGTACAGCTTCCCCTTCGTCAACCCCATCGACGCGCCGCAGCTGGCCGCGCTGGCCGCACGCTACCGCCACATCGCCACGCTGGAGGAACACCAGGCCAACGGCGGCTTCGGCTCGGCCGTGCTGGAGCGCCTGCACGACCTGCTGTCGGACGGCGCGCTGGCCGCGCTGCCGGCGGTGAAGCGGCTGGCCATCCCCAACGCCTTCATCAGCGTGGCCGGCTCGCAAGACTACCTGCGCGAAAAAATGGGCTTGCAGCTGAACGGCTGGCATGCCTCCCTGTCCTGAATCCTCACCGCGAGTGCTCACATGATTTCCATCCAAACCACGCAGGACCAGTTCCAGCAAGGCGCGATCGACAAGCCCACCTTCATCAAGACCATGTACGAGGCGCACCACGCGGTGCTGTTCGACTACGCCCGCTATATCGGCCAGACCAATGTGCGCAAGATCGAGGTGGAGGACGGCAAGGTGGTGATGACCTCGCGCGACCGCGGCATCCGCATCGCCTGCACCCCGGGCGACTACCGCGTGGCGCCGATGGAAACGCTGAACTTCTTCGACTATGAAAAAGAAGAAGCCACCATGATGGAAAACCTGGTGGCCGACGGCGACAACTTCTTCGACATCGGCGCCAACATCGGCTGGTACGCGCTCAACATCGCCGCCTCGCGCCGCGCCACCACGGTGTACGCCTTCGAGCCGATCCCGACCACCTACGGCCACCTGAGCACCAATCTGGCGCTCAACGCCAGCGCCAACATCAAGCCGCACAACTTCGGCCTGTCCGAGCGCGCCGGCGAGTTCACCTTCTATTATCCGCCGGAGGGCTCGGGCAACGCCTCGGCCGTCAACCTGACCGGGCGCGACGACGTGCGCACCGCGCAATGCCAGGTGCGCACCCTGGACGACTACACGGCCGAAACCGGCGCGCGGGTGGACTTCATCAAGTGCGACGTCGAGGGCGCCGAGCTGCTGGTGTTCAAGGGCGGCCTGCAAACCATCGCGCGCGACAAGCCCATCGTGCTGTCGGAAATCCTGCGCAAGTGGTCGGCCAAGTTCAACTACAACCCCAACGAGATCTTCACCCTGTTCCGCGGCCTGGGCTATGAGGTCTACACGGCCGAGGATGGCCGGCTGGCGCGCTTCGGCCTGATGGACGAGCACACCATCCCGACCAACTACTTCTTCCTGCACCCGGAAAAGCACGCCGAGCAACTGCGCCGCTGGCTGCGCGCCTGAGAAAGCCCCCATGGATAACCACAGCTTCGTCCTGTCGATCTGCATCCCCAGCTACAACCGCGCGCCCTACCTGCAACAAACGCTGGACAGCATCGTCTCCCAGCCGGCGTTTACCGAGACCAACGACATCGAGGTGGTGATTTCCGACAATGGCTCGGAGGACGAGACCCAGGCGGTGGCGGCACGCTATGTGGCCGCCTTCCCCGACAAGATCCAGTACCACCGCCACGACGTCACCATCTCGCCGGACATGAATTTCAAGTTCGTGCTGGAACAGGGGCGCGGCCTGTACCTGAAGCTGCACAACGACAACCTGCTGGTGCTGCCGGGCAGTCTGGCCGAGCTGGTCAAGGTGTACCGCGCCACCGCCGCCGAAATGCCGGTGGTGTTCTTCACCAACGGCAACCACGCCAAGGGCCAGGCCATCGAGGCGCTCAACAATATGAGCGAGTTCGTGCAGCGCGTGTCCTTCATGTCGACCTGGATCGGCGGCTTCGGCATGTGGCGCGCGGAATTCCACGCCATGCCGGACTTCGCCCGCAACCAGCACCTGCGCCTGGTGCAGACCGACGTCATCCTGCGCCTGATCAGCCTGGGCAAGCGCGCCATCGTGCTGTTCGGCCATTACTTCAGCGGCGTGCCCACCGGCCGCAAGGGCAATTACAAGGTCGGCGGCTACAATATCGCCGAGGTGTTCGGTAAAAACTACCTGAGCCTGCTCAAGCCCTATGTGGCCAGCGGCCAGCTCGACCGGGGCGTCTACGAGCATGAGAAAAAGCTGGCGCTGTTCCAGCAAATCCTGCCGTATTACTTCGACCCCAACAACGATTACCAGAAGAGCGGCTTCTTCGCCCATATGCAGGATTACGTCAACGACGCCTATTTCTACCAGGCGGTCGCCAATCTGCAAACCGACGTGCCGCCGGCCCTGATCGCGCAGCATACCGCCGCCGCCGCGCCACCGCCGGCGCCGGAACCGGCGCCGACGCCCGAGGCGCAGCGGGCCGCCTACAACGCCGCGCTGGCGCAGCAATGGCGCGCGCTCAATCCGCACAATGAAACCATCTTGCAGACGGCGCATGGCCTGTTCAATTTCGACAAGCTGTCGGTGGGGCGCCGCACCTATGGCGGCATCACGCTGTGGACGTTTGGCGATCCGCGGGAAAAACTGACCATCGGCCACTTCTGCTCGATCGCGGACGACGTCAAGTTTCTGCTGGGCGGCAATCACCCGCACGATGGGGTGTCGACCTTCCCCTTCCTGACCAAGTACTTCGGCCAGCTGGAGGCCAAGAGCAAGGGCGCGATCACGGTGGGCGACGATGTGTGGATCGGCTACAACAGCACCATCCTGTCGGGCGTGACCATCGGCCAGGGCGCGGTGATCGCGGCCGGCAGCACGGTCACCAGGGATGTGCCGCCGTACGCCATCGTCGGCGGCAATCCGGCCAGGCTGCTGAAATACCGCTTCGAGCCGGCGGTGGTGGAAAAGATGCTCAAGCTCGACTATTCGCGCGTGAGCGACGAGGCCATCATGGCCAGCCGCGACATCCTGTATCAGCCGATCACGCCGGAGAACGCCGACGCCATCGTCGCCGCACTGATGCGCTGAAAGCGATCAGGGTTCGCGGATCGACTCGTCGACCGCCTTGGTCAGCGGCCACAGCAGATAGGACATCACGGTGCGGTGGCCCACCACGATCTCGGCCGACAGCGTCATGCCCGGCAGCAGGCCGGCGCCCGGCGCCAGCTTTTTCAGCTTGGAATTGCCCAGCGAGACGCGGCTCAGGTAGTAGGCGTCCAGGCCCTCGCCGGGGTTGGCGGTCTCGCGCTTGAAGGCGTCCTGGCTGATGGTGCGCACCTTGCCGTCCAACATGCCGTGCTGCTGGAACGGGAAGGCGTCCACCTTGACGTGGGCGATGTCGCCGGTCTTGATGTAGCCGATGTCGAGCGAGTCGATCTGCACCTCCGCCTCCAGCTCGGCGCCCAGCGGCACCAGCGTGAACAGCGGCTCGGCCTCGCGCACGATGGAACCCACCGATAGCTTGGCGATCTCCAGCACCACGGCGTCGGCCGGCGCGGTCATCTGCACCATGCGGTGGCGCAGGTCGGCCTTGGCCAGCTGCTCGTTGATGCCGTCGCGCTCGCGCGTGGCCGACAGCAGGTCCTCCATCATCTTCTGGCGCCAGCTCTTGCCGAAGGCGGCGCGCTCGGCCTCGGCGGAGGCCAGCTCGCGCCGCATTTCCGCCATCTTGTTCTGCTGCATGGTCATGTCGCGCTCGACCGACAGGCGGCGGTCGCGCGCCTCCAGCAGGTGCATCTTGGCGCCGAACTGCTCGGCCATCAGCTGCTCCTGCATGGCCTCCACCTCGCGCAGCGACTTGACGCGCTGGGCCAGGATCACCTGGTCGCGCTCATTGGTTTCCAGGCCAGCCTTCAGGCGCGCGATGTTCTCGTCCATCTTGGCCTTCTGCGCCTCGAAGTTGCCCTGGCGCTCGCTCGACAGCTGTGATTGCAGCAGGCTGTCGGCGTCGCCGCGGCCGCCGGTGCCGGGCGCGCGCTTGCCTTCCAGCTCGGCGCGCAGGCCGGCGGCCTGGGTGTCCAGGCTTTGCAGGCGGGTGCGCAGCTGGGCCTCGTCGGCCTGGGTGAAGGTCGGGTCGAGCGTGGCCAGCAGCTGGCCCTTCTTGACCACCTGGCCGACCCGCACTTCGATGCGCTGGATCACCGAGGTTTCCAGCGGCTGCACCACGATGTTCGGCAGCGGGTTGACCAGCTTGCCGCGCGCCACCACCACCTTCTCCACGCTGGACAGGCTGGCCCACAGGATGAAGGTGGCGAACGCGCCCAGCAGCACGTGCAGGGTGATGCGCACGAAGCGCGGCAGGGGACCGCGCTCGATGGCATCGGCGTCCGGCAGGAACGCGATCTCGGTCTGGTCCTTGCCGGTCTTGGTCACAGGTGGCTTGTTTGCTGGTTCCATAAGTGCTGGTAAGTTTCGCTACGGGTAAGCAGTTCTTCATGGCGGCCGGCGTCCATCAGGCGGCCCTGCTGCATGACCATGATCTTGTCGGCGTCGACCAGGGTCGACAGGCGGTGCGAAATCATCACCACCGTGCGGCCCACCGCGATCTTCGACAGGTTGTTGATGAAGATGGCTTCCGATTCCGGGTCCAGCGCGCTGGCCGCCTCGTCCAGGATCAGGATGCGCGGCTTGGCCACCAGGGTGCGGGCGATCGACAGGCGCTGCTTCTGGCCGCCCGACAGGTTGGCGGCGTTTTCCTCCAGCACGGTGTCGTAGCCCTGCGGCAGGCGCTCGATGAATTCGTCGGCGCCGGCCGCCACCGCCGCCTCCACCAACTCCTCGAAGGTGGCGTCCGGCTTGGTGATGGACAGGTTCTCGCGCACCGTGCCGCGGAACAGGAAGTTCTCCTGCAACACCACGCCGATCTGGCGCCGCAGGTGCGACAGCTCGATCTCGCGCGCGTCGATGCCGTCGAAGCGGATGATGCCCTCGACCACCGGATAGAGGCCCTGGATCAGCTTGGTCAGGGTGGTCTTGCCGGAGCCGCTGCGGCCGACGATGCCGACCACCGTGCCCTGCTCGATCTTGAAGCTGGCCTTGTTCAGCGCCATGGCTTGCGCGCCCGGGTAGCGGAAGGTCACCTCGTCGAAGGTGATGTCGCCCTGCAGCTGCGGACGCAGGCCGTTGGCGCCGGCGCGGCCCTCCGGCGCGCGGTTCATCACCTCGCCCAGCATCTTCACCGACAGCGCGGTTTCCTGGTATTCGTTGACCAGGCCGACGATCGAGATCAAGGGGCCGGTGACGCGCCCGGCCAGCATCTGGAAGGCGATCAGCGCGCCCACCGACAGGCTGTTGTCGAACACCCCCTGGGCGCCGATCACGATCAGGGTCACCGGCATCAGCTTGCCGAGGAAGTCGGTGATGGCGTTGCCGGCGATGGAGATCTGGCCGACCCGGAAGTGCATGGTGATGGCCTCGGCCGAGCGCTGGTCCCACACGCGGCGCTGGCTCGGTTCGATCGCCAGCGCCTTCACCGTGCGCATGCCGTGGATGGCCTCCACCAGCATGGCCTGGCGCTGGCCCTCGGCCGCGTACAGCGCGTTCAGGCGGCGCTGGAAGGTCGGGATCATGGACACCACCACGATCGCGATCAGGGCCGTGAACAGCAGCACGATCAGGGTCAGCTGGAACGAGTAGGTGAACAGGATGGGCACGAACACCAGCAGCGAGATCAGGTCCAGCGCGGTGAAGAACAGGCGGCCGGTCAGGAAGCTGCGGATTTTCTCCAGCTGCTGCATGTGGCGCGTGACCACGCCGGCGCTGGTGGTCTCGAAGAAGTCGATCGGCAGCGACAGCAGGTGGCTGAAGGTGCGCCGGGTCAGGCGCATGTCGATCTTGTTGGAGGCGGCCAGGGTCAGGGTCTGGCGCAGGAAGCCGAAGCCGGCGTCGAACAGCAGGGCCAGCACGATGCCCACCGCCAGCACCCACAGCGTGGTCACGCTCTGGTGGGTCAGCACCTTGTCGATCACCAGCTGGAAGAAGATGGGCGAGGCCAGCGCCAGCAGCTGCATGGCCACCGCCGCGATGAAGATGTCGCGGAAGGCCGACTTTTGCTTGAGGATTTCGGGAATGAACCAGCGCAGCCCGAACGGCTGGTTGGGGTCGCTGAGCTTGTGCTGGCGTTTGATGAACACCACGTCGCCGCTCCAGCGGCGCTCGAACTCGCTGCGCGCCACCAGCACCACGCTGGCGTTGGCGCTGGCCGGGTTGAGCACGGCGGCCTGGTCCTCGGCGCCGTTTTCGCCCGGCTTGACGCCCACCACGATGATCATATTGCCGTCGCTCAGGCGCGCCATCAGCGGGAACACGCCGTCCTGGGCCATCAGGCGCGACCAGTTGAGCTTGTCGATCTTGGCTTTCAAGCCGATATCCGTGGCAATGCGCATCAACTCGCCATTGCCGGGTTCTTCGGCGCGCAGGGCGTAGTCGTCAATCAGTCGTTCGGGATTGATTTGCAGGCCGTGGTGCTGGGCGATCGCGGTCAGGCACTGGATCGCGGTATGGGGAAATTTATCGTGCATCGTCCTGGGCAAAACTTGCAACAGCGCACTATTACGCCGCCTGAGGATTCTACCCCAGCGCGCCGTTTCCCGGCGCATTTTCTGCTTGGGAACAACAGGGGTTTACGCCGCTTGTTCCGCGCGCAAAAAAAAGCGGCAAGACCGCGAGGTCTTGCCGCTCTGGCGTGGCTGGCGCCGCTTACTTGGCGGCCAGGATGCCGTGGCTGGCCGCGCTTTGCAGGGCCTTGAGGCGCAGCTCGTCGTCGGTCGCCACCGCCGTGGCCGGCGCCGCCAGCTGGGCCGCGCTGTACTGGCCGATGGCGCTGGCCAGCGCGGCGGTGTTGCCGCTGACGCCGCCCGGCACTTCCAGCTTGGCCGCGTTGGCGCTGGCTTCGGCCGCCGCGCTGTAGCCGTTCAGCGCCTGGCTCAGGCCGCTCACCGAGGCCGTCAGCGAGGTGGCCGGGGCCGACATCTGGAACCACACGTCGGCCGCCTGGTGGGTGGCGCCGTCGCTGGTCTCGAAGGTCGAGGTGATGCCGACGATGTTGCCGTTGTTGAGCGAGGCGTTCTGCTTGGCGTCCAGGTTCAGCTTGGTGATGCCGAGGTCGCCCAGCGATTTCAGCTCGTCGGCCTGGCTGATGCCGTCGGCGTTGCCGTCGACCCAGACTTGCAGCTTGCCGAAGCTGCTGTCCTTGCTGTCGATCGCGCCGTCGCCGTTGGTGTCGAGCTCGCCCAGGGCCTGGTAGCCGGTGGTGGCTTTGCTGCCGTTGGCCAGGGTGGTGCCCGAACCGAACAGCTCGCTACCATCGTTGATGCTGCCGTCGCCGTTGCGGTCCAGCACCAGCAGGCCGTCGCCGCCGCCGACCCAGCCCACGGCGCCCTTCTGGCCGTTGGCTTGCAGGTCGAACTGGACGCCGGACGCGATGTTCAGCGTCGAGATGCCGTTGCCGTTCAGGTCCAGCACGATCGGCGTGCCCAGCGGCGAAGCCAGCGCGTTGATCTGGTCGGTGGTCAGGCCCGGCACCTGGGCGCTGGTGATGGCGCACACCTGGCTGCTGGTCAGCGAGTGGATCTGATCGGTCGACAGGCCGCTGATCTGGTCGGAGGTCAGGGCGGCGATGGCCGAGGTTTTCAGGGCCACCAGATCGGCGGTTTCAATCGCCTTCAGCTGGTTGGTGCTCAGCGCGCGGACCTGGTTGGTGCTCAGGGCCGCGGTCTGGGTGCTGCCCAGCGCCACGATCTGGTCGGTGGTGAGCGCCTGGATCTGGCTGGTTTTCAGGCCGACGAAGGCGGCGGTCTTGAGGGCCGCCACATCGTCGGTGCCCAGCGCGGCCACGGCGTCGCTGCTCAGCGCGCCCACCTGCGACGAGCTCAGCGCGTTGACCTGGGTGGAGTTCAGCGCCACGGCCTGGTTGGTGCTCAGCAGCGCCAGATTGGCGGTGCTCAGGGCCACCACCTGGGCGGCGCTCAGGTTGCTGATCTGGTCGGTGGTCAGGGCCGACACCTGCGCGGTTTTCAGCGCGCTGATCAGGCCGGTGCGCAGCACGGCCAGGTCGGCGGTCTCGATGGCGGCGATGCCGTCGGTCGACAGGACGCCGAATTGCAGCGTGCTCAGCGCGTTGAGTTGCGACGAGCTCAGCGCCACCACCTGGTTGGTGCTCAGGCCGGCCGACAGGGCGTTGGTGCTCAGCGCCGCGATCTGGGCGCTGGTCAGCACACCCACCTGGTCGGTGGTCAGGGCGCCCACCTGGTCGGTGTTGAGGGCCTGGATGCTGCCGGTCTTCAGGGCCGTCAGGTCGGCGGTCTCGATCGCCGCGACGGCCGAGGTGCCCAGCGCGCTCACTTGCTTGCTGTTCAGCGCGGCGACCTGGGCGCTGGTCAGCGCGATGATCTGGTCGGTCGACAGGTTGCTGACCTGGGCGGTCGACAGCGCGGCAA
This sequence comes from Duganella radicis, assembly GCF_009720825.1. Lineage (GTDB taxonomy): Bacteria > Pseudomonadota > Gammaproteobacteria > Burkholderiales > Burkholderiaceae_D > Rugamonas > Rugamonas radicis. The sequence continues at coordinate 62,042 of NZ_WNKY01000026.1, forward strand.
AGGTGCCGGTGCGCAGCGCCTGCAGGTCGTCGGTTTGCAGGGCCACGATGCCGTCGGTCGACAGCGCGCCGATCTGCGACGAGCTCAGCACGCCAGCCTGGCTGGTGTTCAGCGCCACCACCTGGTTGGTGCTCAGGTTGGCGATGCTGCTGGTGCTCAGGGCGGCGGCCTGGCCGGTGGTCAGGTTGCTGATCTGGTCGGTGGTCAGGGCGGTCAGCTGCGCGGTCTTCAGGGCCGCGATGGTGCTGGTCTTCAGGCCGATGATATCGGCCGTCTCGATCGCCGCCACGGCGTCGGTCGACAGCGCGCCGAACTGGGCGGTGGTGAGGCCGGCCAGCTGGGCCGAGGTCATCGCCACCACCTGGTTGGTGGTCAGGCCGAAGGCCAGGGCGTTGGTGCTCAGGGCCGCGATCTGGGCGCTGGTCAGCACGCCGACCTGGTCGGTGGTCAAGGCGCCCATCTGGTCGGTGCTGAGCACGGCGATGCCGCCGGTTTTCAGCGCCGCCAGGTCGGCGGTCTCGATCGCCGCGATGGCCGAGGTGCCCAGCGCGTTCACTTGCTTGCTGTTCAGTGCGGCGACCTGGGCGCTGGTCAGGGCGATGATCTGGTCGGTCGACAGGTTGCTGACCTGGGCGGTGGTCAGGGCGCCAACGCTGCTGGTGCGCAGCGCCTGCAGGTCGTCGGTTTGCAGGGCCACGATGCCGTCGGTGCTCAGCACGGCGATCTGGGCCGAGCTCAGCACGCCAGCCTGGCTGGTGGTCAGCGCCACCACCTGGTTGGTGCTCAGGTTGGCGATGCTGCTGGTGCTCAGGGCGGCGGCCTGGCCGGTGGTCAGATTGCCGATCTGGTCGGTGGTCAGGGCGGTCAGCTGCGCGGTCTTCAGGGCCGCGATGGTGCTGGTCTTCAGGCCAACGATGTCGGCCGTCTCGATGGCGGCCACGGCGTCGGTCGACAGCGCGCCGAACTGGGCGGTGGTCAGGCCGGCCAGCTGGGTCGAGGTCATCGCCACCACCTGGTTGGTGGTCAGGCCGAAGGCCAGCGCGTTGGTGGTCAGGGCCGCGATCTGGGCGCTGGTCAGCACGCCGACCTGGTCGGTGGTCAGGGCGCCCATCTGGTCGGTGCTGAGCACGGCGACGCCAGCGGTTTTCAGGGCCGCCAGGTCGGCGGTCTCGATCGCCGCGATGGCCGAGGTGCCCAGCGCGGTCACTTGCTTGCTGTTCAGCGCGCCAATCTGGGCGCTGGTCAGGGCGATGATCTGGTCGGTCGACAGGTTGCTGACCTGGGCGGTGGTCAGGGCGCCAACGGTGCCGGTGCGCAGCGCTTGCAGGTCGTCGGTTTGCAGGGCCACGATGCCGTCGGTGCTCAGCACGGCGATCTGGGCCGAGCTCAGCACGCCGGCCTGGCTGGTGGTCAGCGCCACCACCTGGTTGGTGCTCAGGTTGGCGATGCTGCTGGTGCTCAGGGCGGCGACCTGGCCGGTGGTCAGGTTGCCGATCTGGTCGGTGGTCAGGGCCGCCAGCTGCGCGGTCTTCAGGGCCGCGATGGTGCTGGTCTTCAGGCCGACGATGTCGGCCGTCTCGATGGCGGCCACGGCGTCGGTCGACAGCGCGCCGAACTGGGCGGTGGTCAGGCCGGCCAGCTGGGTCGAGGTCATCGCCACCACCTGGTTGGTGGTCAGGCCGAAGGCCAGCGCGTTGGTGGTCAGGGCCGCGATCTGGGCGCTGGTCAGCACGCCGACCTGGTCGGTGGTCAGGGCGCCCATCTGGTCGGTGCTGAGCACGGCGATGCCGCCGGTTTTCAGCGCCGCCAGGTCGGCGGTCTCGATCGCCGCGATGGCCGAGGTGCCCAGCGCGGTGACTTGCTTGCTGTTCAGCGCGCCAACCTGGGCGCTGGTCAGGGCGATGATCTGGTCGGTCGACAGGTTGCTGACCTGGGCGGTGGTCAGGGCCGCGACGGTGCTGGCCTTGAGGGCTTGCAGGTCGTCGGTTTGCAGGGCCACGATGCCGTCGGTGCTCAGCACGGCGATCTGGGCCGAGCTCAGCACGGCGGCCTGGTCGGTGGTCAGCGCCACCACCTGGTTGGTGCTCAGGTTGGCGATGCTGCCGCTGCTCAGGGCGGCCACCTGGCCGGTGGTCAGGTGGCTGATCTGGTCGGTGGTCAGGGCCGCCAGCTGCGACGATTTCAGGGCCGCGATGACGCTGGTTTTCAGGCCGATGATGTCGGCCGTCTCGATCGCCGCCACGGCGTCGGTCGACAGCGCGCCGAACTGGGCGGTGGTCAGGCCGGCCAATTGGGCCGAGCTCATCGCCACCACCTGGTTGGTGGTCAGGCCGAAGGCCAGCGCGGTGGTGCTGAGGGCGGCGATCTGGCCGCTGGTCAGCACGCCGATCTGGTCGGTGGTCAGGGCACCCACCTGGTCAGTGCTGAGGACGGCGATGCCGCCCGATTTCAACGCGATCAGGTCGGCCGTTTCGATGGCGGCGATGGCCGAGGTGCCGAGCGCGGTCACTTGCTTGCTGGTCAGCACGGCGACCTGGTCGCTGGTCAGGGCGATGATCTGGTTGGTCGACAGGTTGCTGACCTGGGCGGTGGTCAGTGCGGCGACACTGCTGGCCTTGAGGGCTTGCAGGTCGGCGGTTTCCAGCGCCACGATGTCGTCGGTGGACAGCGCCGCCACCTGGGCCGAACCCAGCACGGCGGCCTGGGTGGTGCTCAGGGCCACCACCTGGTTGGTGCTCAGGTTGGCGATGCTGGCGGTGCTCAGGGCGGCGATCTGGCCGGTGGTCAGATTGCTGATCTGGTCGGTGGTCAGGGCTGCCAGCTGGGCGGTTTTCAGGGCCGCGATGGTGCTGGTTTTCAGGCCAATGATGTCGGCCGTCTCGATCGCCGCCACGGCGTCGGTCGACAGCGCACCGAACTGGGCGGTGGTCAGGCCGGCCAGCTGGGTCGAGGTCATCGCCACCACCTGGTTGGTGGTCAGGCCGAAGGCCAGGGCGTTGGTGCTCAGGGCCGCGATCTGGGCGCTGGTCAGCACGCCGACCTGGTCGGTGGTCAGGGCGGCCATCTGGTCGGTGCTCAGCACCGCGATGCCGCCGGTTTTCAGGGCGCGCAGGTCGTTGGTTTCCAGCGCGGCGATGGCCGAGGTGCCCAGCGCGCTCACTTGCTTGCTGGTCAGTGCCGCCGCCTGGTCGCTGGTCAGGGCGATGATCTGGTCGGTCGACAGGTTGCTGACCTGGGCGGTGCTCAGGGCCGCCACGCTGCTGGCCTTGATCGCTTGCAGGTCGTCGGTTTGCAGGGCCACGATGTCGTCGGTGGACAGGGCCGCCACTTGGGCCGAGCTCAGCACGGCGGCCTGGCTGGTGTTCAGGGCCACCACCTGGTTGGTGCTCAGGTTGGCGATGCTGCCGGTGCTCAGGGCGGCGACCTGGCCGGTGGTCAGGTTGCTGATCTGGTCGGTGGTCAGGGCCGCCAGCTGCGCGGTCTTCAGGGTGGCGATGATGCTGGTTTTCAGGCCGATGATGTCGGCGGTCTCGATGGCCGCGATGGCGTCGGTCGACAGCGCGCCGAATTGCGCGGTGTTGAGGCCGGCCAGTTGCGACGAGCTCATCGCCACCACCTGGTTGGTGGTCAGGCCGAAGGCCAGGGCGGTGGTGCTCAGGGCGGCGATCTGGGCGCTGGTCAGCACGCCGATCTGGTCGGTGGTCAGGACGCCCATCTGGTCGGTGCTGAGCACGGCGATGCCGCCGGTTTTCAGCGCCGCCAGGTCGGCGGTCTCGATGGCCGCGATGGCCGAGGTGCCCAGCGCGGTCACCTGGCGGCTGCTCAGGGTGCCGACCTGGGCGCTGGTCAGGGCGATGATCTGGTCGGTCGACAGGTTGGCCACCTGCGCGGTGGTCAGGGCGGCGAAGGTGGTGGCCTTCAGGGCTTGCAGGTCGTCGGTTTGCAGGGCCACGATGCCGTCGGTCGACAGGGCGGCGATCTGGGCCGAGCTCAGCACGGCGGCCTGGCTGGTGGTCAGGGCCACCACCTGGTTGGTGCTCAGGTTGGCGACGCTGCCGGTGGTCAGGGCCGCCACCTGGCCGCTGGTCAGGTTGCTGATCTGGTCGGTGGTCAGGGCCGCCAGCTGCGCGGTTTTGAGGGCGGCGATCTGGCTGGTTTTCAGGCCGACGATGTCGGCCGTCTCGATGGCCGCGATGGCGTCGCTCGACAGCACGCCAAACTGGGCGGTCGACAGGGTGCCCAGCTGGCTCGAGCTCATCGCCACCACCTGGTTGGTGGTCAGGCCGAAGGCCAGCGCGGTGGTGCTCAGGGCGGCGATCTGGGCGCTGCCCAGGACGCCGATCTGGTCGGTGGTCAGGGCGCCGACCTGGTCGGTGGTCAGCACGGCGATGCCGCCGGTCTTCAGGGCCAGCAGGTCGGCGGTCTCGATGGCGGCGATGGCCGAGGTGCCCAGCGCGCTGACTTGCTTGCTGCTCAGCGAGGCGACCTGGGCGCTGGTCAGGGCGATGATCTGGTCGGTCGACAGGTTGGCCGCCTGGGCGGTGGTCAGGGCCGCCACGCTGCTGGCCTTGATCGCCTGCAGGTCGTCGGTTTGCAGGGCCACGATGGCGTCGGTGGACAGGGCCGCCACCTGCGCCGAGCTCAGCACGGCGGCCTGGCTGGAGTTCAGGGCCACCACCTGGTTGGTGCTCAGGTTGGCGATGCTGCCGGTGCTGAGGGCGCCGATCTGGCCGGTGGTCAGGTTGCCGATCTGGTCGGTGGTCAGGGCCGCCAGCTGCGCCGACTTCAGGGTGGCGATCACGCTGGTTTTCAGGGCGATCAGGTCGGCCGTTTCGATGGCGGCCACGCCGTCGGTCGACAGCGCGCCGAATTGCGAGGTGCTCAGGCCGGCCAGCTGGTTGGAGGTCAGGGCCACCACCTGCGCGGTGTCGAAGCCGAAGGCCAGCGCGTTGGTGCTGAGGGCAGTGATCTGGCCGCTGGTCAGGGTGACCACCTGGTCGGTGGTCAGGGCGCCGATCTGGTCGGTGCTGAGGACGGCGATATTGGCGGTCTTGAGCACCTGCAGGTCGGCCGTTTCCAGCGCGGCGACGGCCGAGGTGCCCAGCGCGGTCACCTGGGCGGTGCTCAGCGCGGCGACCTGGTTGGTTTGCAGCGCGATGACCTGGTCGGTCGACAGGGTGTTGACCTGGGTGGTGCTCAGGCCGGCGATGGCCGAGGTTTTCAGAGCTTGCAGGTCGGCGGTTTGCAGCGCCACGATGGAGTCGGTGGACAGCGCCGCCACCTGGCGCGAGCTCAGCGCGCCGACCTGGGTGCTGTTCAGCGCGACGATCTGGTCGGTGGTCAGGCCGTTGGCCAGGGTGGCGGTGGTCATGGCCGCCACCTGGGTGGCGGTCAGCACGCCGATCTGATCGGTGGTGAAGGCCCGGAACTGGCTGGAATTGAGCCCGGCAATATCGGAGGTCGCGAGACTGGCGACGGTGGCGGTCGACAGTGCGGCGATCTGGTCGGTGTTCATACTGGTGACGAGGCTCATTTCATTCTCCTAGGCGCTACACGTTCTATCGGGACAAACATCGGAGCCGACAGGGATTTCCCGCGGGCTCCGATTTCATGTTGGGGACTACGAATTCTGGTGAACAGCGGCGTTACAAAAACTGCCGGCAGGACATACATTCTTAACGTCAACTAGCATAACAACTTTAGGACGCCGCGCCGGCTTTTTCCCAAAAACAACGTCCTGTACGGCAAAAAAACCACGCTTACGGCCGCTTGGCCCGCTAAGCCTAAAGCGACCTTTTATGGCCGCGCGTTAAGTTTTTTTGTTTACTTGTGGCAATCAAAAAAACGGCAAGACCGTGGTCTTGCCGTTTTGCTTACGCTCGCAGGCGCCGCTTATTTATGCGGGGCGGCCAGGTAACCCTGGGTACCACCTTGCAAGGCTTTCAGGCGCAGTTCGCTGTCGGCCACCGTGCTGTCGCTCAGGGCCGGCTTGGCTTCGGCCGCGTAACGGTTCAGCGCGTCGGCCAGCTGGGCGGCGCCGGCGCTGACGCCGTTGCCGCGCACATCCAGCTGGCCGCTGGCGGCCGGGGCGTTGGCGCCGGCGGCAAACGCCGCCATGGCCTGGGCCGCGCCGCTGACGCTGCCGCTGAGGGCCTGGCTGGCCGCGCCCACCTGGAACCAGACGTCGGCCGCCTGATGGGTGGCACCGTCGCTGGTCTCGAAGGTCGAGGTGGCGCCGATGAAGTTGCCGTTGCCGCCGGCCACCAGGGTCTGCTGGACATCCAGCTTGAGCTTGGTGATGCCGAGGTCGCCCAGCGATTTCAGTTCACCCGCCTGGCTGATGCCGTCGCCGTTGCCGTCGACCCAGACTTGCAGCTTGCTGAAGTTGCTGTCCTTGCTGTCGATCGCGCCGTCGCCGTTGGTGTCGAGCTCGGCCATGGCTTCGTAGCCGTTGGCGGCCTTCTGACCGTTGGCCAGGGTGGTGCCCGAACCGAACAGCTCGCTACCATCGTTGATGTTGCCGTCGCCGTTGCGGTCCAGCACCAGCAGGCCGTCGCCACCGCTCACCCAGCCGGTGTTGACCTTGTTGCCGTTGGCCAGCAGGTCGAACTGCACGCCGTGATCGATGCCCACGGTTTCAATGCCGTTGCCGTTCAGGTCCAGCACCACTGGCGTCAGCGAGATCAGGACCGAGGTCTGTGCCGGGCTCATGGCGTGGAACTGGTCCGAGCTCATGGCGTGGATCTGCTGGGTGGTCAGCGCGTGGATCTGGTTGGTCGTCATGTTGGCGACGCCGTTGGTCGACAGCGCGGCCACCTGGCGGGTGGTCAGCGCCTGCACCGCGCTGGTCGACATGGCGGCCAGGTCGGCGGTTTCCAGGGCGTTGATGGCGGCCGTGCTCAGGCCCACCACCTGACGCGAGCTCAGCGCGGCAACCTGGCCGGCGGTCAGCGCCGCGGCCTGGTTGGCGGTCAGCGCGGCCAGCTGGGCGCTGCTCAGCACCGTGAAGTTGGCGGTGCTGATGGCGCCGATGTCGGCCGTTTCAATGGCCGCCACTTGCGTGGTTTTCAGCACGCTCAGCTGTGCGGTGCCCAGGGTCGAGACCTGGCTGGTGGTCAGCGCGACGATCTGGTCGGTGCTGAGCGAGGTGAAGCCGTTGGTGCTCAGCGCCGCCACTTGCGCGGCCGACAGGTTGGCCACCTGGCCGGCGCTCAGGGCCGCCACTTGCGCGGTGCGCAGCACGCCCATGGCGTTGGTGCTCAGGCCCACCAGGTCGGCGGTTTCAATCGCCGCGATGCCGCTGGTGGACAGCGCCGTCACTTGCGTGGTGCTCAGGCTGCCCAGCTGCGAGGTGGTCAGCGCCACCACCTGGTTGGTGCTGAGGGCGGCGATGCTGCCGGTGCTCAGCGCGGCCAGGGTGGCGGTGCCCAGGGTGGCCACCTGGGTGGTGGTCAGGGCCTGCACCTGGCTGGTCGACAGCAGGGCCACGGCGGCGGTTTTCAGCGCGCCGAGGTCGCTGGTTTGCAGCGCCGCGATGTGGTCGGTCGACAGGCTGGCCACTTGCAGGGTGCTCAGGGCGCCCGCCTCGTTGTTGGTCAGGGCCACGATCTGGTTGGTGGTCAGCGCCTTCATCTGCGCCGCGGTCAGCGCGCCGATGCCGTTGGTGCTCAGGGCCGCGAAGTCGGCGGTTTCCAGCGCGGCGACCGCGTTGGTCGACAGGCTGGCCACTTGCGCGGCGCTCAGCACGCCGGCTTGCGACGCGGTCAGGGCCACCACCTGGGCGGTGCTCAGGGCGGCGGTCGAGCCGGTGCTCAGGGCCGAGACCTGGTTGGTCGACAGCAGCGCCACCTGGGCGGCGCTCAGGCCGGCCAGTTGGCCGGTGCGCAGCGCGGCGATTTCAGCGGTGGTGATGCTGGCCAGGTCGGCGGTTTCAATCGCGCCGATGGCGTTGCTGCTCAGCGAGGCGAACTGGGCGGCGGTCAGGCTGCCCAGTTGGGCGCCGGTCAGGGCCACCACCTGGTCGGTGCCCAGGGCGGCGATGCCGCCGGTGGTCAGCGCGGTCAGGGAAGCCGTTGCCAGGGTCGACACTTGCAAGGTGCTCAGCGCGGCTACTTGCGCGGTGCCCAGGGTGGCGATGGCGGCGGTCTTGATGGCGTTCAGGTCAGCCGTTTCCAGCGCGATCACATTGCTGGTCGACAGGCCGGCCACTTGCGCGGTGCTCAGCGCACCCGCCTGCGACGCGGTCAGGGCCACGATCTGCTGAGTGGTCAGCGCTTTCAACTGCGCCGCGGTCAGCGCGCCGATGGCGTTGGTGCTCAGGGCCGCGAAGTCGGCGGTCTCCAGCGCGGCGACCGCGTTGGTCGACAGGCTGGCCACTTGCGCGGCGCTCAGCACGCCGGCTTGCGAGGCGGTCAGGGCCACCACCTGGGCGGTGCTCAGGGCGGCGGTCGCGCCGGTGCTCAGGGCCGAGATCTGGTTGGTCGACAGCAGCGCCACCTGGGCGGCGGTCAGGCCAGCCAGCTGGCCGGTGCGCAGCGCGGCGATTTCATTGGTGGTCAGGCTGGCCAGATCGGCGGTTTCAATCGCGCCGATGGCGTTGCTGCCCAAGGCCGAGAATTGCGCCGTGGTCAGGCTGCCCAGCTGGGCGCCGGTCAGCGCCACCACCTGGTCGGTGCCGAAGGCGGCGATGCCGCCGGTGGTCAGCGCGGCCAGCGAGGCGGTGCCCAGGGTCGACAGTTGCAGCGTGGTCAGGGCGGCCACCTGGGCGGTGCCCAGGGCGGCGATGGCGGCGGTCTTGATGGCGTTCAGGTCAGCCGTTTCCAGCGCGATCACATTGCTGGTCGACAGGCCGGCCACTTGCGCGGTGCTCAGCGCGCCGGCTTCGCCCACGGTCAGGGCAACGATCTGTTGCGTGGTCAGCGCTTTCATCTGCGCCGGGGTCAGCGAGATGATGGCGTTGGTGCTCAGGGCGGCGAAGTCGGCCGTTTCCATCGCGGCGATCGCGTTGGTCGACAGGCTGGCCACTTGCGCGGTGCTCAGCACGCCGGCTTGCGAGGCGGTCAGTGCCACTACCTGGGCGGTGCTCAGGGCGGCGGTCGAACCGGTGCTCAGGGCGCTGATCTGGTTGGTCGACAGCAGCGCCACCTGGGCGGCGCTCAGGCCAGCCAGCTGGCCGGTGCGCAGCGCGGCGATTTCAGCGGTGGTGATGCTGGCCAGGTCGGCGGTCTCAATCGCGCCGATGCCATTGCTGCTCAGCGAGGCGAACTGGGCGGCGGTGAGGCTGCCCAGCTGGGCGCCGGTCAGCGCCACCACCTGGTCGGTGCCGAAGGCGGCGATGCCGCCGGTGGTCAGCGCGGCCAGCGAGGCCGTTGCCAGGGTCGACACTTGCAGCGTGGTCAACGCGGCCACCTGGGCGGTACCCAGGGTCGCGATGGCGGCGGTCTTGATGGCGTTCAGGTCAGCCGTTTCCAGCGCGATCACATTGCTGGTCGACAGGCCGGCCACTTGCGCGGTGCTCAGCGCGCCAGCCTGCGATGCGGTCAGGGCCACGATCTGCTGGGTGGTCAGCGCCTTCATCTGCGCAGCGGTCAGCGCGCCGATGGCGTTGGTGCTCAGGGCCGCGAAGTCTGCGGTCTCCAGCGCGGCGACCGCGTTGGTCGACAGGCTGGCCACTTGCGCGGCGCTCAGCACGCCGGCTTGCGAGGCGGTCAGAGCCACCACCTGGGCGGTGCTCAGGGCGGCGGTCGCGCCGGTGCTCAGGGCCGAGATCTGGTTGGTCGACAGCAGCGCCACCTGGGCGGCGGTCAGGCCAGCCAGCTGGCTGGTGCGCAGCGCGGCGATTTCATTGGTGGTCAGGCTGGCCAGATCGGCGGTTTCAATCGCGCCGATGGCGTTGCTGCCCAAGGCCGAGAATTGCGCCGTGGTCAGGCTGCCCAGCTGGGCGCCGGTCAGGGCCACCACTTGGTCGGTGCCGAAGGCGGCGATGCCACCGGTGGTCAGCGCAGCCAGCGAGGCGGTGCCCAGGGTCGACAGTTGCAGCGTGGTCAGGGCGGCCACTTGCGCGGTGCCCAGAGCGGCGATGGCGGCGGTCTTGATGGCGTTCAGGTCGGCCGTTTCCAGCGCGATCACATTGCTGGTCGACAGACCGGCCACTTGCGCGGTGCTCAGCGCGCCGGCCTCGCCCACGGTCAGGGCAACGATCTGCTGGGTGGTCAGCGCCTTCATCTGCGCCGGGGTCAGCGAGATGATGGCGTTGGTGCTCAGGGCGGCGAAGTCGGCCGTTTCCATCGCGGCGATCGCGTTGGTCGACAGGCTGGCCACTTGCGCGGTGCTCAGCACGCCGGCTTGCGACGCGGTCAGGGCCACCACCTGGGCGGTGCTCAGGGCGGCGACCGTGCCGGTGCTCAGGGCCGAGATCTGGTTAGTCGACAGCAGGGCAACCTGGGCGGCGCTCAGACCGGCCACTTGCGCGGTGCGCAGGGCGGCGATTTCGGCGGTGGTGATGCTGGCCAGGTCGGCGGTTTCAATGGCGCCGATGGCGTTGCTGCTCAGGGAAGCGAACTGGGCGGCGGTCAGGCTGCCCAGCTGCGCGCCGGTCAGGGCCACCACCTGGTTGGTGCCGAAGGCGGCGATGCCGCCGGTGGTCAGCGCGGCCAACGAGGCCGTGGCCAGTGTCGACACTTGCAGGGTGCTCAGGGCTGCCACCTGGGCGGTGCCCAGGGCGGCGATGGCGCTCGTCTTGATGGCGTTCAGGTCAGCCGTTTCCAGCGCCACTACGTCATCGGTCGACAGGCCGGCCACTTGGGTGGTGCTCAGCGCGCCTGCCTGCGACGCGGTCAGGGCCACGATCTGGTTGGTGGTCAGCGCCTTCATCTGCGCCGCGGTCAGCGCGCCAACGGCGTTGGTGCTCAGGGCCGCGAAGTCGGCGGTCTCCAGCGCGGCGACCGCGTTGGTCGACAGGCTGGCCACTTGCGCGGCGCTCAGCACGCCGGCTTGCGAGGCGGTCAGGGCCACCACCTGGGCGGTGCTCAGGGCGGCGGTCGAGCCGGTGCTCAGGGCGCTGATCTGGTTGGTCGACAGCAGCGCCACCTGGGCGGCGGTCAGGCCAGCCAGCTGGCTGGTGCGCAGCGCGGCGATTTCATTGGTGGTCAGGCTGGCCAGATCGGCGGTTTCAATCGCGCCGATGGCGTTGCTGCCCAAGGCCGAGAATTGCGCCGTGGTCAGGCTGCCCAGCTGGGCGCCGGTCAGGGCCACCACCTGGTCGGTGCCGAAGGCGGCGATGCCGCCGGTAGTCAGCGCGGCCAGCGAGGCGGTGCCCAGGGTCGACAGTTGCAGCGTGGTCAGCGCGGCCACTTGCGCGGTGCCCAGGGCGGCGATGGCGGCGGTCTTGATGGCGTTCAGGTCAGCCGTTTCCAGCGCGATCACATTGCTGGTCGACAGGCCGGCCACTTGCGCGGTGCTCAGCGCGCCGGCTTCGCCCACAGTCAGGGCAACGATCTGCTGGGTGGTCAGCGCTTTCATCTGCGCCGGAGTCAGCGAGATGATGGCGTTGGTGCTCAGTGCGGCGAAGTCGGCCGTTTCCATCGCGGCGATCGCGTTGGTCGACAGGCTGGCCACTTGCGCGGTGCTCAGCACGCCGGCTTGCGAGGCGGTCAGGGCCACTACCTGGGCGGTGCTCAGGGCGGCGACCGCGCCGGTGCTCAGGGCGCTGATCTGGTTGGTCGACAGCAGCGCCACCTGGGCGGCGCTCAGGCCGGCCACTTGCGCAGTGCGCAGGGCGGCGATTTCAGCGGTGGTGATGCTGGCCAGATCGGCGGTCTCAATCGCGCCGATGCCATTGCTGCTCAGCGATGCGAACTGGGCGGCGGTCAGGCTGCCCAGTTGGGCGCCGGTCAGCGCCACCACCTGGTCGGTGCCGAAGGCGGCGATGCCGCCGGTGGTCAGCGCGGCCAGCGAGGCGGTGCCCAGGGTCGACAGTTGCAGCGTGGTCAGCGCGGCCACCTGGGCGGTACCCAGGGCGGCGATGGCGGCGGTCTTGATGGCGTTCAGGTCAGCCGTTTCCAGCGCGATCACATTGCTGGTCGACAGGCCGGCCACTTGCGCGGTGCTCAGCGCGCCGGCTTCGCCCACGGTCAGGGCGACGATCTGCTGCGTGGTCAGCGCTTTCATCTGCGCCGGGGTCAGCGAGATGATGGCGTTGGTGCTCAGGGCCGCGAAGTCGGCGGTTTCCATCGCAGCGATCGCGTTGGTCGACAGGCTGGCCACTTGCGCGGTGCTCAGCACGCCGGCTTGCGACGCGGTCAGGGCCACCACCTGGGCGGTGCTCAGGGCGGCGACCGCGCCGGTGCTCAGCGCGCTGATCTGGTTGGTCGACAGCAGCGCCACCTGGGCGGCGCTCAGGCCGGCCAGCTGGCCGGTGCGCAGGGCGGCGATTTCAGCGGTGGTGATGCTGGCCAGGTCGGCGGTTTCAATCGCGCCGATGGCGTTGCTGCTCAGCGAGGCGAACTGGGCGGCGGTCAGGCTGCCCAGTTGGGCGCCAGTCAGGGCCACCACCTGGTCGGTGCCCAGGGCGGCGATGCCGCCGGTGGTCAGCGCGGCCAGCGAGGCGGTGCCCAGGGTCGACAGTTGCAGCGTGGTCAGGGCGGCCACTTGCGCGGTGCCCAGGGCAGCGATGGCGGCGGTCTTGATGGCGTTCAGGTCGGCCGTTTCCAGCGCGATCACATTGCTGGTCGACAGACCGGCCACTTGCGCGGTGCTCAGCGCGCCGGCTTCACCCACGGTCAGGGCGACGATTTGTTGCGTGGTCAGCGCTTTCATCTGCGCCGGGGTCAGCGAGATGATGGCGTTGGTGCTCAGGGCCGCGAAGTCGGCGGTCTCCATGGCAGCAATCGCGTTGGTCGACAGGCTGGCCACTTGCGCGGTGCTCAGCACACCGGCTTGCGAGGCAGTCAGGGCCACCACCTGGGCGGTGCTCAGGGCGGCGACTGCGCCGGTGCTCAGGGCGCTGATCTGGTTGGTCGACAGCAGCGCCACCTGGGCGACGGTCAGGCCGGCCAATTGGTTGGTGCGCAGGGCGGCGATTTCAGCGGTGGTGATGCTGGCCAGATCGGCGGTCTCAATCGCGCCGATGGCGTTGCTGCTCAGGGAAGCGAACTGGGCGGCGGTCAAGCTGCCCAGCTGGGCGCCGGTCAGGGCCACCACCTGGTCGGTGCCCAGGGCGGCGATGCCGCCGGTGGTCAGCGCGGCCAGCGAGGCGGTGCCCAGGGTCGACAGTTGCAGCGTGGTCAGCGCGGCCACCTGGGCGGTGCCCAGGGCGGCGATGGCGCTCGTCTTGATGGCGTTCAGGTCAGCCGTTTCCAGCGCGATCACATTGCTGGTCGACAGACCGGCCACTTGCGCGGTGCTCAGCGCGCCAGCCTCGCCCACGGTCAGGGCGACGATTTGTTGGGTGGTCAGCGCCTTCATCTGCGCCGGGGTCAGCGAGATGATGGCATTGGTGCTCAGGGCGGCGAAGTCGGCGGTCTCCATGGCGGCGATCGCGTTGGTCGACAGGCTGGCCACTTGCGCGGTGCTCAGCACGCCGGCTTGCGAGGCGGTCAGAGCCACCACCTGGGCGGTGCTCAGGGCGGCGACCGTGCCAGTGCTCAGCGCGCTGATCTGGTTGGTCGACAGCAGCGCCACCTGGGCGGCGCTCAGGCCGGCCAGTTGCGCGGTGCGCAGGGCGGCGATTTCGGCGGTGGTGATGCTGGCCAGGTCGGCGGTTTCAATGGCGCCGATGGCGTTGCTGCTCAGCGATGCGAACTGGGCGGCGGTCAGGCTGCCCAGTTGGGCGCCGGTCAGGGCCACCACCTGGTTGGTGCCCAAGGCGGCAATGGCGCCAGTGGTCAGCGCGGCCAGCGAGGCGGTGGCCAGGGTCGACACTTGCAGGGTGCTCAGGGCCGCCACTTGTGCGGTGCTCAGGCCGGCGATGGCCGAAGTCTTGATGGCATTCAGGTCGGCGGTTTCCAGCGCGGCGATGTCGTCGGTCGACAGATTGGCCACTTGCGCGGTGCTCAGCACGCCAGCCTGGGTGGCGCTCAGGGCCACGATCTGGTTGGTGGTCAGGGCCTTGACTTGGGCGGCGCTGAGGGCGCCAATGGCGCTGCTGCTCAGGGCCGCGAAGTCGGCGGTCTCCAGCGCGGCGACCGCGTTGGTCGACAGGCTGGCCACCTGGCCGGCGCTCAACACGCCGGCTTGCGAGGCGGTCAGGGCCACCACCTGGGCAGTGCTCAGGGCGGCGGTCGAGCCAGTGCTCAGGGCCGAGATCTGGTTGGTCGACAGCAGCGCCACCTGGGCCGCGCTCAGGCCAGCCAGCTGGCTGGTGCGCAGGGCGGCGACTTCGGCGGTGGTGATGCTGGCCAGGTCGGCGGTTTCAATCGCGCCGATGGCGTTGCTGCTCAGCGCGGCGAACTGGTTGGCGCTCAGGCTGCCCAGTTGGGCGCCGGTCAGGGCCACCACCTGGTTGGTGCCCAGGGCGGCGATGCCGCCGGTGGTCAGCGCGGCCAGCGAGGCCGTCGCCAGGGTCGACACTTGCAAGGTGCTCAGCGCGGCCACCTGGCTGGTGCCCAGCGCGGCGATGGCGGCGGTCTTGATGGCGTTCAGGTCGGCCGTTTCCAGGGCGGCGATCTGATCCGAGCTGAGCGCGACCACCTGGCCGGTGCCCAGCGCGCCGGCGGCGGTGGCCGACAGGGCGACGATCTGGTTGGTGGTCAGGGCCTTGGCCTGGTTGGCGGTCAGGCCGCCAATGCCGCTGGTCGACAGGGCGTTGATGCCGGCGGTCGACAGGGCCGCCACGCTGGCGGTGGTCAGCACGGCCAGCTGATTCGAGCGCAGGGCGCCGGCCTGGTTGGCGGTCAGGTAGGGCGCCTGGGCGGTGGTCAGGCCGCCGGACAGGGCGGTGACAGTCAGGGCCTGGATCTGGTTGGTGGTGAACGCCTGGATCTGATCAGAATTGAGACCCGCGATGTCTTCCGTACCCAGCGTCTGGATTTGAGAAGTCGTGGCGCTGGCGATTTGCGCGGTACTGAAAGTGATAAAAACGCTGCTCATTCTAATTTCTCCTGGAGGGGTACGGCCGTACTCGATACGTACTCAACCCGCGGTCTGCAGCCCGCGGCTCAAGCCCTGATATGGTTTAATAACAATTTAACTATTTTTCTTAAAAGCAATTTCCGTCGACGAGGGGCAAAATCTCCCTCGGTTCTGTACATAACGACGGATTTCCGACTTTCATTAAGTAAACTTTTTTTCAGCAATGAAACGTCGGCCAATGGCACTAAAAAGGCAATTCCGACTGCGCATTATATAGTGGGTAATTGCCGTGTGGAATTTATATTGCGCCTTGTCGCGACCGCGCAACCTGTCGTAACAGCATGATTAATCAGGAATCACGGAATGAAATTGCCGTGTGGGAACAGTATGCCGGGCTTGTATGACAGGGTGATGACTAGCGGCGCGCGCGCCACAGCGACAGCGCCGCGGTGGCGGCCAGCAGGGCGCCGGCCACCAGGTTGAGCACCAGCGTGCCGGTGGCGAATTGCAGCACCAGGCCGACGCTGACGCCGGCCTTGACGCTATAGTGCCAGCCGCCGGCGGCCGGGTAGTAGCTGAGCAGCTGAAGCAGATAGTACAGGCCGGCGCCCCACAGGCCCCAGCGCAGCCGCCGCAGGCACAGCACGGCCGACAGGAAGCCCAGCAGGGCGGCGCCAAACACGGCGTACAGCTCGGCGCCGGCCAGCGGCTCGCCCAGCAGGCCCAGGCACACGCCCAGCGCCAGCGCGCTGTTCAGCAACAATACCCGGGCCAGCCATTTGTCGAATTCCAGCATGCTCATCCAAAACGCGATTGATAGTCGCTGGGCGCCACGCCCAGTTGCGCGGCAAACGCGCGCCGCAGATTGTACTCGCTGTCAAAGCCGGGGTGATCAGCAACCAGATGTCGCTCGGTTTCATGTTGGCAGATATTCAACCATGAATGGCATTTGTGTCAATCGCGGCGCTGGCACCATGGCGCAAAAGGGGGTGGTCATGACACGTACTGTAGGCATTTATATTTTCGAGCAGGTGGAGGTGCTGGACTTCGCCGGGCCGTATGAGGTGTTCACCTGCGCCAGCCGGGTGGCCGGCCAGTTGGCGCCGGGGGCGGCGCCGCCGTTCCGCGTGCGCACCATCGCCGCCAGCCGCGCGCCCCTGCGGGCCCGTGCCGGGCTGGTGCTGCAACCGGAAGCCACGCTGGACGAGGCCGGCGCACCGGATGTGCTGATCGTGGCGGGCGGGGTGGTCGAGGCCGAGCTGGCGCGGCCGGAGGTGATCGCCTGGATCGCCGCCATGGCGCGCCAGTGCGAGCTGGTGGCGTCGGTCTGCACCGGCGCCCTGCTGCTGGCCGAGGCCGGCCTGCTGGATGGCCAGCCCGCCACCACCCACTGGGAAGACCAGGCCGAGCTCGCCGCGCGCTGGCCGCAAGTGCGGGTGCTGGACGGACGGCGCTGGGTCGACAATGGCCGCGTGCTCACCTCGGGCGGCATTTCGGCCGGCATCGACATGTGCCTGCATCTGGTCGAACGGCTGGCCGGCCGCGCGCTGGCGGAGCGCACCGCGCATCAGATGGAATACGACTGGCCGCCCCGCACGGCCTGACGGGTTCGTGCGGGCGTTGAGGCAAAGGAGTACGGGGCAACGCTCAACGCTGGTAGCCGTCGGTCAGGGTGTGCAGGAAGGCCACCACGTCGGCGATCTCGCGCTCGCTCAGCGCCGGCTTGCCGCCGGGCCGGCCGCCGAACGGCGCTTCGCGGTTGACGTTGGCCTCCAGCCCCGGCGGCTGGTCGTCGAACTTGCGGCCGGCGTACCATTGCCGCGGCGCGGTGTCGCGCGTGGCGTAGAAGCGCACCACCTGCGCCAGGCTGGTGAAGCCGCCGTTGTGGAAGTACACCTGGCGCACGGCGACGTTGCGCAGCGACGGCGTCCTGAAGGCGCCGCAGTATTCCTTGTGGTCCTTGAGGTCGGTGCGGTCGGGGCCGCACAGGCCGAGGTCGTAGTGATCGGGATCGGCGTTCACCGCCAGCCGGCGGTTGCGCGGCACGCCAATGTTGATCAGGCCGTAGTCGGTGAATTGCGGGAAGGCGCCGCCCGGCGCGATGCGGCTGATGTGGCAGGACGCGCAATTGCCTTTGGTGACGTCGTTGAACACGGCCAGCCCGCGCAGTTCCTGCGCCGACAGCGTGGTCTGCTTGCGCAGGTAGGCGTCGTATTTGCTGGTGTAGGGGTAGAACTCGGCCGGGCTTTGCTGGAACACTTCCAGCGCCATCAGCGCGCCCTGCAGGGCGGCGTGCGGCCGGGCGAAGATGTCGTCGCCGAACACCAGCCGGAACTGCGGCGCCAGCGGGCTGGCTTGCAGCCGCGCCAGCACCGCCGCCGTGTCGCGGTTGCCCATTTCGCGCGCCGACAGCAGCGGCCCCAGCGCCTGCTCGTGCGCGCTGCGCGCCCGGCCGTCCCAGTTGTGGCCGCCGGTCGGGCCGGCGTCGACGCTGTCGTCGCCATCGTCGTCGTGGTAGTGCTCTGTGAAGGCGGGCAGGTTCTGGAGGTAGCGCAGCGACGGCGCCGCGCGCGTGCCCTCGCTGCGGCCGTCGGCGCCGCCCAGCTGGACCGCCAGCCGGTTGTCGGGGCCGTAGGCGCGGTCCGGGCTGTGGCAGCTGGCGCAGGCCACGCGGCCCGAGGCCGACAGCGCCGGTTCCAGGAACATGGCGCGGCCCAGCGCGGTCAGCTCGGGCACGCCGGGGCGGCGGCCGGCCGGCGGCGCGTA
>NZ_WNKY01000027.1 GCF_009720825.1 Duganella radicis
CACGCGGGCGCGGCGCGGGGGCCGCACGGCGTGGCCCGGCGCCACGGCGGCCGTGGCCTCGAGCCGGGCTGCGATGGCGGGGTGTTTGGTTAAGGTGTCGTGCCGATGGTGCGGGTGGCGGTGGCGGCTCTCACTGCGTCGACTGGCGGGATGACGGCGTTGGCGGATTGCGCGGCGCGGGCGTTGGTGCGGGCGACGTCGTTGATGTTGTAGGCGGCAATCGCGGCGGCCAGGGCTGGGTTGGCGCGCAGTGGATCGGTCGGCGCGTTGGCCGCGTTGCGCGCGGCTGCGGCTTGGGCCGCGCTGACCTGTTCGGCCGCAGCGGCCTGCTGTGCTGCGGCGGCTTGCTGTGCGGCGTTGGCGGCTGACGCTGCCTGTTGCGCCGCCGTCGCGGCCGCGGCATTGGCGGCGGCCAGACTGGAGGCGGTTTCGCGCGCGGCTGCTGCCTGTTGGGCGGCGACCGTTGCCGCTGTGGTGGCGGCATCGGCGGTGCCGGCGTTGTTCTGGGCGGCGCGGGCCTGGGCCACGGCCGCGTTGGCGGCGGCGTTCTGGGCGGCCATGGCATCGGCGGCATTCTGGGCTGCTTGCGCCTGCACCGCTGCTGCCTGCGCGGCGGAGTTGGCGATCGCCACTTGCACGGCAGCGTTTTGCAGGATCTCAGCCCGTTGCGCGGCCGTGGCGTTGGCCGGGACGTTAACGACGCTCTGTGCCGCATTCTGCGCAGCCACGGCCTGTTGCTGCGCCACCTGGGCGGCGACATTGGCGGTGTTCACCGTGCTGGTGGCCTGCTGGCGGGTGGTCTCAGCCTGTGCGGTAGCGCGTGCCTGTTCGGTGGCAGACTGGGCGGTGTTGGCTTCCTGCGCATCCTGCTGCTCGGCGTTGGCTTGCTGCGTCTGTTGCGTTTGCTGGGCAGATTGGGTGGCGTTGGCTTGTTGCGTCTGCTGAGCCTGTGTGGTTTGTTGCGCTTGCTCGGCTGCTGCCCGATTGGCTTCAAGCGTTTGCTGCAAGGCCGATGCCTGTGCGGCCTGCGCCTGCTGAGCGTTTTGCAACTGCCCCGCCGCCGTCTGGAGCTGGGCCTGCTGCGCAGCTTGCGTCTGATCCAGCTGCGCCTGCTGATTCAACGCCGCCTGCGCCTGCTGTGTCGTTTGCGCCTGCTGCGCCGCCTGCGCTTGCTGTGCCGTTTGCGCCTGCTGCGCCGCCTGCGCTTGCTGTGCCGTTTGCGCCTGCTGCGCGGCCTGTGCTTGCTGTGCCGCCTGCGCTTGCTGTGCCGTTTGCGCCTGCTGCGCGGCTTGTGCTTGCTGTGCCGTTTGCGCCTGCTGTGCGGCCTGTGCTTGCTGCGCCGTTTGCGCCTGTTGCGCGTTCTGCGCTTGCAGGGCCGCCCGGGCTTGTTGGGCGGTCAGCGTCTGCTGCGCTTGCTGCGCGGCCTGGGCGTTTTGGGATTGCAGCGCCGCCTGCAACTGCTGTGCATTCTGGCTCTGTTGCAGAGTGCCGCGCTGGAGTTGCTGATTCAGCGCCGCCTGATTCTGCTGGGCCACCTGCTGGTTGCCCTGCTGTGCCAGTTGCTGATTCACAATCGGTGACGGGATCTGCTGCTGTTGCTGCAAGTTCCCCGCCTGCTCCAGCTGCGCACGCTGCGCCGCCAGCCGGTCCGCGCCGGTCGCCGGCAGCGGATTCTGTGACAGATTATCCAGCGCCGCCCGCGCCAGGTCCAGTCGCGCGTTGGCCGCCAGGTCTTCCGGCGTCAACGCCGGCTGCTGCTCCGGATTCAGGCCAGGGATTTGCGAACTGCCCGCGGCACTCAGCCGCTCCGCAAAGTCCGTGGCAATCTGCCGGAACGTATTCAAGGTATTCTGCAAGGTCGACGTGGTCTGCTCATTATTCGCATTGACCGCCGCCCGCAACACCTCCGGCTCCAGCGACAGCCCGCCGGTCAGATCCGACAACAGCGGCGGCTGCAAGGTCACGCCCAACTGCGCCAGATTCTGCGCCTGCGAAGTGCCGCCATCGTTGTTGCCCTGATTCAAACTGCTGACCAGATTGTTGAGCAGCGACGCCTGCTGCGCCGCGCCCTGATCGAAATCCACCGACGGCAGCAGATTGAACGCATCCACCACATCCTGCACCGCCGCATTCACTGTATCAGCCCGCTGCGCCACCGTACCTTGGGTGCCGGACAGCTGCTCCTGCGCATTGCTAACTGACAGCAGGAAACTCGCCACCGGCGACAGGTCCACCTCCACCGACCCCGCCAGTGGCGCATCGGTTGCCGTACCCACCGCGTTGATGCCGGCGTTGTTGACCGCCGAGGTTTCGGCCGCGCGCGCCACCGGCTGCAATTCCGGCGACGTCAAGGATGAGATAGGAAACATGCCGCTCTCCAAAGAAGATATGGGTCACGTATAGCATGCGCGCTCAGGACCGCCCCGTCCGTGTGCCAGTTCACATATGCGAGGCATTTTTAACATTGTTAGCTTCCGCACGGTCAAGCGCGCCTGATGGGCCTATTGTGGTCGCTCCTACTGCCCACACAACGAGAGGACCCATCATGGAAAATAGCACCGAGACCAAACTGAACAACACCCGCGACGGCGTCACCCAAATCGGCAAAGACCTGCGCGCCGATGCCCACGCCACCATCGACAAAATCGCCGAGCAAGTGCCGCCCGCCACCGACCGTCTGAAAGCGCAAGCCCACACCGGCGTCGACAAAGTGGCCGACGGCGTCGAAAGCACCTCCGAACGCCTGGCCGCGCGCGGCAAGCAACTGGCCACCAGCTGCCGCAACCTGACCGAGTCGAGCCGCGAACACGTGCGCGCCAGCCCGGTGATCTCGGTGCTGGTGGCCGCCGCCGCCGGCTATGGCATCTCCAAGCTGCTGGGTTCGCGCAGCAGCAAATAACCCTTCCCGCCCGGCCGACAGCGCTGCCGGGCGAACGGCGGCCGCGCAAGCCGGGCGTCTTTCGTCTACAGCGTCTAGAGGACATACATGGCAACCAAGAAGAATTCGCCGGCCTCCGTCATGGGGGCCGGTTCCGTATTGAGCAGCGTTTCGGGACCATCGTCGGCGACCCCGCCGGACAGCCTGGGCGGCGCCAGCCCGCAAGAGCAAATCCTGATCGACAAGGTGGCGGGCGGCCAGCAACTGGCGGCCGGCATGCCGTTCAACGCCAACAAGGAGGGCGAGCATGGCGAAGCCGCGCGCGAGCCGCAGCCCGGCCGTACCTGTCCGGTGCCGCATGCCGCCGCCACCGGCAGCACCGCCAGCGAAGTCAATGCCTCGTCCAAGGTCGGCAACGGCACGCCGCCGCCCGGCGTCTGCCCGGCCGGCCATCTGGACCGGGTGCGCGCGGACGGCACCGAGCAGCCGCTGACCACCAACCAGGGCGTGCCGGTGGCCGACAATCAGAACTCGCTCAAGGTCGGCCTGCGCGGCCCGACCGCCATGGAAGACTTCATCCTGCGCGAGAAGCTCACGCACTTCGACCACGAGCGCATCCCCGAACGCGTGGTGCATGCGCGCGGCTCGGCGGCGCACGGCTATTTCGAGAGCTACCAGGACCTCGGCAACCTGACACGCGCCACACCGTTTGCCGCCGCCGGCAAGCGCACCCCGGTGTTCGTGCGCTTCTCCACCGTGGCCGGCGAACGCGGCTCGGCCGACACCGTGCGCGACGTGCGCGGCTTCGCCGTCAAGTTCTACACCGACGAAGGCAACTGGGACCTGGTCGGCAACAACATGCCGGTGTTCTTCATCCAGGACGCGATGAAATTCCCCGACCTGGTGCACGCGGTCAAGCCCG
Source organism: Duganella radicis (assembly GCF_009720825.1). Taxonomy (GTDB): domain Bacteria; phylum Pseudomonadota; class Gammaproteobacteria; order Burkholderiales; family Burkholderiaceae_D; genus Rugamonas; species Rugamonas radicis. Next base: position 3,801 of record NZ_WNKY01000027.1, read on the forward strand.
AGCCGCACCACGCCATGCCGCAGGCATCGAGCGCGCACGACACCTTCTGGGACTTCGTCTCGCTGATGCCGGAATCGACCCACATGCTGATGTGGCAGATGTCCGACCGCGCCATCCCGCGCAGCTACCGCACCATGCAGGGCTTCGGCGTGCACACCTTCCGGCTGGTGAACGCGCAGGGCGAATCGGTGTTCTGCAAATTCCACTGGAACCCGGTGGGCGGCACCCATTCGCTGGTGTGGGACGAGGCGGCGCGCATCGTCGGCGCCGATCCGGACTTCCACCGGCGCGACCTGTGGGAAGCCATCGAGGCCGGCGCCTATCCGGAGTGGGAACTGGGCCTGCAAGTGTTCACCGAGGAGCAGGCGGCCGGCTTCCCGTTCGACGTGCTCGATCCCACCAAGATCGTGCCGGAGGAGCTGGTGCCGGTGCGCGCGGTCGGCAAGATGACGCTGAACCGCAATCCCGACAACTTCTTCGCCGAGACCGAGCAGGTGGCGTTCTGCACGGCGCACATCGTGCCAGGCATCGACTTCACCAACGACCCGCTGCTGCAAGGGCGCATCCACTCTTATCTGGATACCCAGATCAGCCGCTTGGGCGGACCGAACTTCCATGAGATCCCGGTCAACGCGCCGCTGGCGCCGGTGCACAACAACCAGCGCGACGGCGTGCACCGCCAGGCCGTGCATCGCGGACGCGTGTCCTACGAGCCGAATTCGCTGGGCGGCGGCTGTCCGTTCCAGGCCGGCATGGCCGGCTTCACCACCACCTTCCATCAGCATCCGCAGCCGCCGGAAGACAAGGTGCGCGGCAAGCCCGAACTGTTTGCCGACCACTACTCGCAGGCACACCTGTTCTGGATCAGCCAGACGCCGGCCGAGCAGGCCCACATCGTCAACGCCTTCCGCTTCGAGTTGACCCGGGTGCAGACGCCTGCGGTGCGGGTGCGGCTGCTGTCGATGCTGGCCAATGTCGATCCGATCCTGGTGGAAGGCGTGGCACAGGGGCTGGGCATGGAAGTGCCGCAGCCGATGCCGCTGGCGACTGACGCGCCGCCGCCGCACTATCCGCCGTCGCCGGCCCTGTCGCTGCTGGCGCGTCCCGGCGCGCTGGGCGCCCGGACGCGCAAGGTGGCCATCCTGGCCGGCCACGGCGTGGATGCGCCCAGCCTGAAGGCGGTCTACGCCAGCCTGCTGGCGGCCGGCGCGGCGCCGCGCGTGGTGGCGCCGCAATTGGGGCAACTGGTGGCCACCGACGGCAGCCGGATCGACGTCGAGATCTCGATCGACGCCGGGCCATCGGTGCTGTACGACGGCGTGATCGTGGCCGACGGTGCCGCCAGCGCGGCCATGCTGTCGGGCGATGCCGACGCACGCGAGTTCGTGCGCCTGCAATACCGTCATTGCAAGCCAATGCTGGCGGTCGGCGCCGGCAAGGAACTGCTGACGGCTGCCGGCGTGCCGCCCGCCTTGCTGGACGGCGCTCCCGATCCGGCCCTGTTGAACGCGGCAGCCGGTGCGCTGGATGGCGCGCTGGCCGCCTTCCAGCAAGCGCTGTCCACCCACCGCGACTTCCGGCGCGAAATGGACGCCGCGCCGTTGTAAATCCACCTATCCCTTTGAAGTATTCAACTCTGGCGAGCATAGTGATATGCTCGCCATAACGCATTTCGTCTTCTTCCCCGACATGGACGTTTACGCCCCACAAGCCTGGCAGCCACACGAGCGTCCCACCCTGCCCGGATCGCCGTCCACCCCGCATCATCCCACTGCAAAACGCATCGCCTTCCTGCTGGTGGGCTTCATCGTCGCCATTACCGGCGGCCTGGGGAACGCGCTGGTGTCGGTCAACCTGCCGTACCTGCAAGGATCGCTGGGCGTGTACTCGGCCGAGATCCAGTGGCTGCCGGCCGCCTACGTCATGGCCAACGTCTCCATGAACCTGTTGCTGGTCAAATTCCGCCAGCAGTACGGGCTGCGGCTGTTCACGGAACTGTTCCTGGTGCTGTACGCGGTGGCGACGGTGGCGCACTTGTTCGTGCACGGACTGGGATCGGCCATCGCCGTGCGGGCCGCGCACGGCATGAGCGGCGCGGCGCTGACCACCCTGGGCCTGTACTACACGCTGCAAGCCTTCCCGGCCGAGCATCGGCTCAAGGGCGCGGTGCTGGGCATCGGCTTCTCGCAACTGGCGGTGCCGATGGCGCGCCTGTTCTCGTCGGAGCTGATGGAGATCGCCGAATGGCGCGGCCTGTATTTTTTCGAACTGGGACTGGCGCTGGTGTCGCTGGCCTGCGTGCTGTTCCTCAAGCTGCCGCCGGGCGACCGCATCAAGGCGTTCGAGAAAATGGACTTCGTCACTTTCGGCCTGTTCGCTCCGGGCGTGGCGTTGTTGTCGGCGGTGCTGGCGCTGGGCCGCACGGTGTGGTGGCTGGAGTCGCGCTGGCTGGGCTACAGCCTGGTGGGGGCGATTGTGCTGATCACGGCGGCGCTGGCGGTGGAGCATAACCGCGCGCGTCCGCTGCTCAACACGCGCTGGCTCACCAACGCCAATATCGCGCGGCTGGCGTTGTCGGTGCTGCTGATCCGCGTGGTGCAGTCGGAGGCCAGCGGCACGGTGGGCTTCTTGCAGGCGCTGGGCTTGAACAACGACCAGATGTTGACGCTATGGTGGATCGTGATGTTCGGCGCCTTGGCCGGCATGGTGGTGAGCGCGCTGACCATCACGCCGGCGCGCATCCCGGGGCAGCTGATTATTTCGCTGGCGCTGATGGCGCTTGGCGCCTACCTGGATTCGGATGCCACCAACCTCACACGGCCGGCCGACTTGTATGTGTCGCAGTTCCTGTTGGGCTTTGGCGGCGCGCTGTTTGTCGGGCCCACCTTCATCTCCGGCTTCGGCGCGGTGATCGCGGCGCCGAATAACCTGATCAGTTTTTCGGTCATGTTCAGCATCACGCAAACGCTGGGCAGCTTGCTGGGCACCGCGCTGACCGGCACCTTCCAGGTGTGGCGCGAGAAGTATCACTCCAGTATTCTGGTCGAGCATCTGACGCAGCTCGACCCGCAGGTGGCGGCGCGCATCCAGTCCGGCGGCCTGGCGTCGCTGGGCGGCGTGGCCACGCGCGAAGCCAACATCCTTGCGTATAACGATGTGTTCCTCGCCATCACCGTGCTGGCGCTGTTGACCATGGCGTGGTTGCTGGCGCGCTATCTGTGGACGCTGTGCGTGGTGTGCCAGCCCAAGGCGGCGCACAACGCGCAGACAGGCATGGCCAACGTCTCTCTTAACAATTCAGGATCTCGCTGAACATGGCAAACAATAACACTCCAGACAATGCATCTTCATCCGAGAGCCGCGTAGCGGCGGTGGCCGCGGCAGCGGCGGCAGCGGCGGTTGCGGCGGCGGCGCCCACCGCGCCGGCGCCGGACCGGCGGGCGCAGATCATTTCGGCGTTGCTGTTCTCGCTGGTGGCGCTGGTGGGCGTGCTGGTTGTGTTGTACGCGTGGCGTTTGCCGCCATTCAGTTCAGCGATTGTCTCCACCGAGAATGCGCTGGTGCGCGGGCAGGTGACCTTGATCGGCACGCAGCTTCCCGGTTATGTGGTGGACGTGAAGGTGCAGGACTTCCAGTACGTGAAGCAGGGCGAGTTGCTGGCGCAGATCGACGACCGCATTTACCAGCAGCGCTACGAGCAGGCTTCCGCGCAGTTGGCGGCGCAGAAGGCGGCGCTGGAAAACTGGGCACAGTCGCAACGCACGGCGGAAGCCGGCGTGGTGCTGAACCAGGCCACGCTGGCGAACGCAGAGGCGCAGGCGGCGAAATCGGTGGCGGATCTGAAGCGGGTCGATTCGCTGGCGGCCGATGGTTCGCTGTCCTTGCGCGAGCAGGATTCGTCGCGCGCGGCGCGGGCGCAGACGGCGGCTGCGGTGTCGCAGGCGCGTGCGAGTCTGGAGATCGCCAAACAGCAGGTGCGCACGGTGGCGGTGAACAAGCAGTCCCTGGAGGCGGCGGTGGCGGCGGCGGAGGCGGCTTTGAAGGCGGCCAGGGTGGATCTGGATAACACGCGCATCACGGCGCCGGAAGATGGGCAACTGGGGCAGGTCACGGTGCGCAAGGGGGCGTATGTGAACACCGGCGCGCAGCTCATGGGATTGGTGCCGAAGCAGCTGTGGGTGATCGCCAATCTGAAGGAGACGCAGATGAATAATGTGCAGGTGGGGCAGCCGGCCACGTTCAAGGTCGACGCGCTGGATGGCGCGCAGCTGACCGGCGTGGTGGAGCGGATTTCGCCGGCCACCGGCTCCGAGTTCAGCGTGCTGCCGGCCGATAATGCGACCGGCAATTACGTCAAGATCGCGCAGCGCATCCCGGTGCGCATCCGCATCGACAACGGCCAGGCCAAGGCGCGCCGCCTCGCGCCTGGCATGTCGGTGATCGTCAGCATCGACACCTCGGTGCGCGTGCGCGAGAACGAACCAGCCCCCGCGGCCGCCCGCGCCGACGGTCCCGCCACTCCGGCCGCCGCCGGAGCCAAGCCATGATGCGGCGCGCAGCGTTGCGCCGCCCCCTCGCCGCCGACAGTGCCGCGCGCGGTACGCGAGCCCATGCGGCGGTCGTGGGCGCGGCGGTGGCTGTCGCCTGGCTGCTGGCTGGGTGCGCGGCGACGGTGGCGCCGCCGCCGGCTTCGACGTTGCAGACGCCTGCCGCATGGCGTAGCGCGGTGGAAGGGCAGGGCAGCGGGCCGGTGGCGCGCGAGTGGTGGCAGAGTTTCGGTGATCCCGCATTGAGCGCGCTGGTGGCTAAAGCGCTGGAGAACAACGGCGACCTGCGCGTCGCCCGCGCGCGCGTGGCGCAGTATCGCGCGCTGGTCGGCGTCACCGCCGCCGGCCAGAAGGCCAACGTCATCGTCGACAGCGCGCCCACCCGCACGCGCCAGCTGGCCTACAACGGCGTACCCTACGTCACCAACGTCTACCAGGCCGAATTCCAGGCCAGCTACGAAGTCGACGCGTGGGGCCGGCTGGCCGCGCTGACCGATGCCGCCACCGCCACCTATCAGGCGGAACAAGCCAATGCCGATGCGGTGGCGCTGTCGATCGCCGCCACCGTGGCCTCCGGCTACCTCAACTTGCGCGGCCTCGATGCCCAACTGGCGCTGACCGAAGCCACGCTCAAGCTGCGCGAGGAATCGGCGCGGCTGGCAAAGAAGCAGTTCGACGTCGGCTACAGTTCGCGTCTGGAATGGTTACAAGCGCAGGCGGAATACCAGACCACCGCCGAACAGGTGCCGCAACTGAAACGCTCCATCTTCGAACAGGAGAACGCACTGTCCATCCTCACCGGCGGCAATCCAGGCCCCATCGTGCGCGGCACCGAGCTGGCGCAGCTGGAAGCACCGGCAGTGCCGGCCGGCCTGCCATCGGAACTGCTGCGCCGCCGTCCCGACATCGCGCGCGCCGAGTACAACCTGATCGCCATCAACGCCAACCTGCAAGCCACGCGCGACCAACTTCTGCCATCCTTCAAACTGACGGCGGTGGGCGGCGTGCAAAACCTGAAATGGCATGATTTCGTGAACGCCCCAACCGCGCTGTGGCGGCTGACCGGCGCGGTGGCCGCACCGGTGTTCGAGGGCGACCGCGTGCAGCATCAAACCGATGCCATCGCCGCGCAGCGCGACCAGACCATCTACGCGTATGAAAACGCCGTGCGCACCGCGTTTGCGGAAACCGACAACAGCCTGGGCGCCATCGTGCGGTTGAAAGAACAGGCGGTGCAGAACGACGCACGCCGCGCGACGGCGGCCGAAACCCTGCGCATCGCGCACAACCGCTATAGCAACGGCTACGCTTCGTACCTGGAGGAGCTGGACGCCCAACGCACGCTGTTCGCGGCGGACGTCGGGCGCTTGCAGTTGAAGACGCGGATACTGGTCGCCTCGGTGGACCTGTACCGCGTCATGGGGGGCGGCTGGACTAAGCCTTGACCGGAATGCAGAGTTCCGCGGTGAACACGCCGGTGACCGGGTCCATGGCGTAATCGGCCGGGTAGCGCTCGAAGCAGACGCCGGCGTCGGCCTTGCCTTCGGCGTGCAGTTGGCCGAAGAATTCGCCCCATGCCGCCGGCACCTGGTCGCCCGTGCCCGTGAATTGCGTCACGGCGTAGCGGCCAGCGGGAATGCTGCCGATTTGCGCCGGCGGCTTGGCTTCGTATTCGGCCGATACCTCGACGCAGGCGTCGTAGCGGCACTCGCTGGCCGGCGTGGTGCTCGGATCGTCCTGTGCCACGCCATACGTTACCTTGTCCATCAGGCCGTAGGCCTTTTGCCACGGCGTGAACACTTCCTTCCAGAATTCGCCGATGGCGGCGCCGAACGGGCCTTTGTAGCGCAGGTAGGCTACGCGGACTTCAGGCAGTTCTTTGATTTCGTACTTCATGCAGGTCTCCTTGTTTGGCAGGCGGTTGTTTGCGCAGCTTGCGCATGACGCGCTTCATCCAGTGTTCCAGATCGTCGACATAGGTGAACACCGCCGGTACCACCAGCAGGCTCAGAAGGGTCGAGGTAATCAGGCCGCCGATCACGGTGATCGCCATCGGCGAACGGAAGCTCGGATCGGCGCCCCAGCCCAAGGCCAGCGGCATCATGCCGGCACCCATCGCGATGGTGGTCATCAGGATCGGGCGGCTGCGCTTGTGGCATGCGTCCACCAGCGCCTCGAAACGTCCCATGCCGTCCTGTCGTGCAAGAATAGCATAGTCAACTAACAAGATTGAGTTTTTGGTCACGATCCCCATCAGCATGATCAGGCCGATCATGGATGGCATGGACAGCGCGCTGTGGGTGATCAGCAGCGCCACGAAGGCGCCGCCAATCGACAGCGGCAGCGCCGCCAGAATCGTGGCCGGCTGCATGAAGTCCTTGAACAGCAACACCAGCACGCAGTAAATGCACAACACGCCGATCAGCATGGCGATGCCGAAGCTGGCGAACAGCGCGGCCATCTCCTGCGTGTCGCCCAGCTCCGCGATCTTCACCGACGGCGGCAGGTTTTTCAGCGACGGCAGGGCGCGCGCCTCCGCGTTCACCTCGCCCAGTGCGCGCTTGCCCAACTCCACTTCCAGCGTGACGTTGCGGCTGCGGTTGAGGCGATTGATCTGCGCCGGGCCGCTTTCCATGGTGATGTCGGCCACGGTGGCCAGCAGTACCGGGCCGTTTTTGCCCGGCACCGTCAGGCGGCCGATGGCATCGAGGTCGGCGCGCACGGCGTCCGGCAGCTTGACGCGGATCGGCACCTGGCGTTCCGGCAGGTTCATCTTGGTCAGGTCGGTGTCGTAGTCACCGGCGGTGGCCACCCGTACCGTTTGCCCGATCGAAGCCGCCGTCACGCCCAGGTCCGCCGCCTTGGCGAAGTCTGGCTTGACGATGATCTCCGGACGCACCAGCGAGGCGGTCGAGCGCACATTGCCCACACCTTTCAGCGTGCGCAGTTCGCGCTCGGCTTTTTGCGCCGCTTCTTTCAGCGCCACCGGATCTTCGGAGCGCAGCACCAGCTGCATCTTGACGCCATTGTCGGCCGGGCCGACCTTGAAGCGGGCGCCGGGGATGGCGTCCATCCTGTGGCGGATGGCTTCCTCGATGTCGGCCATCGATTCCTTGCGTTCGGTGCGGTGCGCGGTGGTCAGCGTCAGCACGGCGCTGCGTGCTTCGGCCGCGGCGCCCGGCGCGAAGGCGTCGCCGCTGGAGCCGCCGCCGATGGAGCTGAATACCGACTTCACGTTCTTCACTTCCATCGCGGCCTGACGTGCGCGCTCGGCGATCACGCTGGTTTCGGCCAGCGTGGAGCCGGGCGGCAGTTCCAGGTTGATCTGGGTTTGCGCACGGTCGGCGGCCGGCACGAAGCCGGTTGGCAGCAGGCCGGTGAGCATGATCGAGCAGACGAAGAAGGCGCCCGCCGCGCAGGCGGTCACCAGGCGGTGTTGCAGGCACCACTTCATCACGCGCATGTAGCGCGACATCATCCAGCCGTCCTGTTCTTCCTTGTGGATGGCGGGTTTGAGCAGATAGGCCGCCATCATCGGCGTCAGCAGACGCGCCACCACCAGCGACGCCAGCACCGCGATCACGGCGGTCCAGCCGAACTGCTTGAAGAACAGGCCCGGAATGCCGCTCATGAAGGCGGTCGGCAGGAACACGGCCACCAGCGCGAAGGTGGTGGCGATCACCGCCATGCCGATTTCGTCGGCCGCCTCCATCGCCGCTTCCATCGGGGTTTTACCCATGCGCAGGTGGCGCTCGATGTTTTCGATTTCGACGATGGCGTCGTCCACCAACACGCCGACCACCAGGGCCAGCGACAGCAGGGTCACGGTGTTCAGCGTGTAGCCGAACAGGTAGATGCCGAGGAAGGCCGGCAGCACTGACAGCGGCAGCGCGGCCGCCGCCACCAGCGTGGCGCGCCAGTCGCGCAGGAACCACCACACCACCAGCACGGCGAGGACCGCGCCTTCGTACAGCAGCTCCATCGAGCCTTCGAAGTTTTCTTCGACCGGATGGGCGTTGTCGATCACTTGTTTCAGCTCGACTTTGGGATTGGCCTTTTGCAGTTCGGCGATGGCATCGCGCGCGCCTTTGGCGACATCGGTTTCGCTGGCGCCCTTGGTGCGGAAGATTTCGAAGCCGATCACCGGTTTGCCGTCTTGCAGGGCGATGGCGCGTGGTTCGGACACGGTATCCGTGACCGTCGCCACCTGGTCGAGACGCACGCGGCGGCCATCCGGCAGCGGCAGGTCGATGGCGGCCAGTTCGGCGGCGGTCTTCACGGTGGCGATGGTGCGCACCGATTGCTCGGCGCCGCTGACGTCACCGCGTCCGCCCGGTGCTTCTTTCTGCACCTGGCGCAGTTGGCGCGAGACGTCCAGCGCGGACACGCGCAGCGCGGCCATGCGGGCGTCGTCCAGCTCCACGCGGATTTCGCGGTAGACGCCACCCACGCGCTTGACCGCGCCCACGCCGCGCACGGCCAGCAGGCGCTTGGCGACGGTGTTGTCGACGAACCAGCTGACTTCTTGCGCATCCATTTTTTCGCCGTGACCCTCGGCTGCGGCGGCGGTGAAGGTCAGCACCACGCGGCCGGCGGTGGAGGCTTTGGTGACGCTCGGGTCGCGCAGTTCGGCCGGCATGTCGGCCTTGACGCGGGCCACGGCGTCGCGCACGTCGTTCACCGCGTCGGAGATGTTTTTCTCCAGGATGAATTCCACGGTGGTGGTGGAGACGCCATCGAGCACGGTGGTGTAGATGTTTTTCACGCCTTGCAGGGTGGCCACCGAGTCTTCGATCTTGCGCGAGACCTCGGTTTCCAGCTGCGCCGGCGCGCTGCCGTCCAGCGTGGCGGTGACGGTCACGATGGGCAGTTCGATGTCCGGGAAGTCCTGCACCGGATTGGCTTTGTAGGCCATGAAGCCCGCCAGCGACAGCAATGCGAACAGCATGATCGCCGGGATGGGATTTTTAATCGATAGGGCGGAGAAGTTCATGGCGCTTCCTTATTTCGCTGCCAGCGTGTCGGCGACGATGTTGACCAGATCGCCGTCGTTGAGGAAGCCGGCGCCGCGCACCACGATCTGGGTCTCGGGCGTGAGGCCGCCCAGCACTTCGATGCGGTCGCCGAGGCGGCGGCCCGGCTGCACCTTGATCTGGCTGACGTGCTTGTCGGCGTTGAGGCGGAACACGAAGCTGAAGCCGTCGCGCACCACGATGGCTTGCTGCGGCACGGTCATGGCGGAGGATGCGCCCAGTTCGAACTGGCCGCTGGCGAACATGCCGGCCTTGAATGGCGCGTCCTTGCTGCCGGCGTTCAGCGGCAGGTCGACATAGACCAGGGCGGAACGGGTTTGTGGATCGACGGTTGGCGCGATCATGCGTACCTTGCCAGTGACTTCGCTGCCGTTGGCGGCTTTGACCGTGGCGCCGACGCCGGGTTTGAGGTTGCGCAGGTCGGCGGCGACGACTTCGGCGCGCCATTCAAGGCGGCCCTGGCGGATCATGCGGAACAGTTCCGTGCCGGCGTTGGAGACGGCGCCCACGGTGGCGCTGCGGGCGGAGATGACGCCGCTGTCCGGCGCCACCACCCTGGTGTATTTCAGGCGCAGTTGCTGGCTCGCCAGCGCGGCTTTGGCGGAGGCGATGCGGGCGTTGGCGGTTTGTTCGGCGGTATTGTATTGGCTGATCTGCTGGGCGCTCAGGGCGCCGGAGTTTTGCAGGGTGCGGGCGCGGGCGGCGTTGGCGGCTGCGTCGGCGGCGTTGGCCTCGGCTTCGTGCACGGCGGCTTGGGCCTGGGCCAGGTCGGCGTTGACCGTTTCGGATGAAAACACCGCCAGCACGTCGCCGGCTTTGACCACGTCGCCGACGTTGACGCGCACTTCGGTCAGGCGCAGGCCGTTCGATTCGCTACTCACGCTGGCTTCCTGCCAGGCGGCGACGTTGCCGTTGGCGGTCAGCTTGATCGGCAGGCTGGCGTTGGACGGTTTGGTGGTGGTGACGGTGAGGGCGGCTTTCGGGGCTTCGGCTTTTTTCTCGTCGGCCGCTTGCGTGGCCGGGGCGTAGGCGGCGATGCCGGCGGCTGCCACGGCGAAAGCGGCTGCCAGGATATAGACGACTGGTTTGAGTTTGGTTTTCATGGTTGGCTTGGATGTTTAGTTGGCGGCGAGGGCGGCGCGTGGCGACGCGGCCGGCGATGGCGCGACGGCTTGTGATGGCGCGGCGGCTTGTGATGCGGCGACCGGGGTGGCGGATGGTGCGGGCGCCGCGGCCATCTTGACGGCTGGCGCAGCGGCAGGCGCGGGCTGCGCGCCGGCGGCGGCCGCGATTGGCGTGGCGGGATTCCATCCGCCGCCGGCGGCGCGGTAGAGGGCGACCCAGGCGGCGCTGCGTTCGCGTTGCAGGTTGATGACGGTCTGTTCGGCCGCCAGGCGCGTGCGGCGCGCGTCTTCCAGTTCGAACAGGCTGGCCATGCCGTTTTTGTAGCGGTCTTCAACGGCGGTGTAGTTGGCGCGGTAGCCTTCCAGCGAGGTTTGCGCGTCGCCGGCGCGGGCGGCGGTGCTGTCCAGGTTCACCAGCGCTTGCTCGACTTCGCTGACGGCGTTGCGCACGGTGGCGCGGTAGCTGGCGACGGCGGCATCGTAGCGCGCGTTGGCGGCATCGACGTTGGCGGCGCGGCGGCCGGCATCGAACACCGGCACGGAGATGGCGACCGGGCCGATGGTCCAGGTGTCGGTTTTGGTGTTGGTGCCGCCGGCACGGAAGTTGGCGACGCCGACGGAGCCGGACAGCGACAGGCGCGGATACCGCTGCGCCTGCGCGTTGCCGACATCGGCGCTGGCCGCCGCCACTTCGCGCTCGGCCGTGAACACGTCCGGCCGCTGGCCCAAGGTGCGCGCCGGCAGCTCAGCAATCGCCAACGATGGTGCCACCGCCGGTGTGGCGATGGCGAGTTTCTGGCGCAGGGCTGGCTCGCTGATCGCGGTCAGCGCGGACAGCACTTTGACGTCGACGTCGCAGGCGGCGCGCTGGGCGATGTAGCGGCTGTTGCCGTCGGCGGCGCTGGCGCGGGCCAGCGACAGGCTGGCGGGCGACTGGAAGCCCGCCTTGGCGCTCAGCTCCGTCAACTTCGCGGTATCGGCCCGCGACACCGCATCCTGCCGCGCCACCGCCAGCAACTGCTCGCAAGCGCGCAAGCCGTAGTACTGGTTCGCCACCTCGGCCGCCACCGAGACACGCGCATCATGCCAACCCGCATGCGCACTTTCCAGGCGCGCCTGCGCCGCATCGCGCGCCGCGCGATTGGCACCGAACAAATCGATCTCCCACGAGGCATTCAAGGCGGCCTGCGAGGTGGTCCCCATCGGCAGCGCCGACTGCTGATTGGAGCGGCTGACGCTCCCCGCCGCATCCACATTCGGCGCCAGCGCGGCACCCGCCGCCACCCGTTCGGAACGCGACTGCGCAATGCGCGACGCCGCCGACGCCACGGTCGGACTGACCGCCTGCGCCGACTCGATCAACTCCACCAGCAAGCCGTCGGCCTGACCGCGCCACCAGGTGGCGAGATCGGCCTGGCTGCCATTGTGCGGCAACGGCGCCTGCCACTGCTGGGGCGCCAGCGAATCGACCTGCTTCGCCGGACCCTGCACAGCGCAGGCGCTCAGCGTCGCCGCGACAGCCAGTGCCATCGCGCGTAAAAAGATACTCATGCTTTCCCTTGTTGAAGTTTGGTTTTCTCGGCCTGCACCAGCGCCTCCGCAAACACCGTCAGGTGCGACGCCCATTCGGCCAGCGCCTCCGGCGTCGCCATCATGTGCGGCGTGATTTCCGCCACGATGTCGCGCCCGATCAGCATCTGCACGCACATGCCGACGATCGCGTACGCCAGGCGGTGCACGCTGTCGTCCGGCTTCTTCTTGCCCAGATGGCGGCACAGCACGCCCACCAGCGCCATGTGCTCCGGCTTGATGTTGTCCCTGATCTCCCGCTGCCAGATGCCGGTTGGCTCCAGCATCTCGCGGTAGAACAGGCGCAGCATCACATCGGCGTCGCCGCCCGCCATCAGCGGCGCGATCATCTGCCGGTAATACCCTTGCAGTGACTCGCGCAGCGTGAAGTGCGGCTGGTCGAACATGGCGATGTTGTCCTCCGCCGGCGTGCAGATCGCGGTAAAGCAAGCCTGGTACAAGCCGGCCTTGTCGCCGAAGTAGTAGCTGATCGCCGCCACGTTGGCGTTGGCCGCCTGCGCGATTTCGCGGGTCGAGGTCTTGGAAAAACCCTGCTCGCCGAACAGGCGCATGGCAGCTTGCAGCAGTCGCTCGCGCGACTGCTCACCGTCCGAGCGTGGCTTGCGGCCGTCTTCGGCTGGCTGGCTGGAATCGTGATGGAGTGGTTTAGCGTTCATGGCCGGCATTACATCACATAATTCAAACAAATGATATAACTAAATCGGTTGTTTAATTTATCGCTGAATGGTCTTGCCTATGGGTAGACGCGGGCCTGCCGCCAATATTGCAGCATTTGAAAACTTTTTTAGCGGAAGGAATCAGGCCAGACGGGCGAGGGATGGCGGCAGCAAGTCTTCGCCGTACACGCTGAGGCGATTGCGGCCATGGCGCTTGGCGTGGTACAGCGCCTGGTCGGCGCGGCGCAGGGCCTCGTCCCATTGCAGGTCGTCCGGCTGGCAGCCGGCCACGCCCAGGCTGACCGTCAGCGTCAGGCGCTGGCCGTCAATCAGCAGCGGCGTGCTTTCGATCAGCAGGCGCAGACGTTCGCCGATCTGGCGCGTCTGGAAATTGCCGTCGCCGGTGATCAGCACGGCGAACTCTTCGCCGCCGATGCGGAAGCGCGCATCGTAGCCGCGCAACGCCTGCGCCGACACATTGGTCACGTGGCGGATGGCGGCATCGCCGGCGGCGTGGCCGAATTGGTCGTTGATGGCCTTGAAGTGGTCGATGTCGAAGGTGAGGAAATGCAGGGCGTCGCCGCTGCGGCGGTGGCGCTGGAATTCGCGCTCGGCCATGTCCAGCAAGGCGCGGCGGTTCAGCCAGCCGGTCAGGCTGTCGGTCAGCGAGGCGCTGCGCAGCGCCAGTTCCTGGTGGCGGATCACGATCAGCGCGCAGCACATGGTGGCCAGCGACAGGAAGGCCAGCACCGCCAGCGAGCCGCCGGTCTGCCAGATCTGGCTGCCAAGGAAGGTCAGTTGCACCGGCTGCCCCAGCGCCAGGAACACGGCGCGCAGCGTCATCTGCGTCATGAAAGCCGCCTCCACCACCAGCAGCGGCAGGTAGGAGTCGCGCATGGCGCGTTCCTGCTGGCGCGCCAGCAGCCACACCACGCTGGCGTTGATGCCGGCCACGAACGGCGTCAGCATGATCAGGCGGCTGGCCACCGGGCCGTGGGCAAAGCCGGTGACGTGCAGCAGCAGCACCATCAGCGCCAGCACTGCCAGCCAGTCGTAGCGCGGGCGCAGGCCAAGATGGCGGCGCACGCCGGCCAGGATCATGTAATGACCACCGATATAGAACACGTTGGCGATGCCCGGCGCCAGCAGGAAGGGCAGTTGGACGTGCATGGCCAGCAGGGCCAGCGCGTTGGAAGCGAGGAAGCACAGGCCGGCCGCCGACCAGTCCAGCAGGCAGGGCGTGCGCCGGCTGGCGCGATGCAGGAGATACATCGTGGCCGCCATGATGGTGCTTGCCAGCGCCGACACGATGACCAGAGTGAAGGAGTCCATGCCCGCAAGTATAGATGTTTGCGATGAGGAAAATATCACCAATTCTCACCGCGCCGCCGCGCGCAGGCAAAAAAAAACCCGCGACCACACGGTGCGGGTTGAATTCCAATGTTCAGCGAACGGTTGGAGGAGACAGTTCCAACTATACGCCTCTTTATGTTGCGTTGCAATACCGTAGAACTACGTTGTTCATACCTCTATAGAGGTGGTTTTTTCGGCAAGCCGCGTGTTGCGATGCACATGCTTTCAAGTAACTAGTTACGCGGCAGGGCCAGGGTGAAGGTGCTGCCGTGGCCGAAATCGCTCTTGAAGAACAGCGAGCCGCCGATCAGGTTGGCCAGGTTCTGGCACAGGTACAGACCGAGGCCGGCGCCTTCGGCGTGGCGGGTCGAGGTCGAATCCAGTTGCGAGAAGGCCTGGAACAGCTTGGCCTGGTCTTCCTCGCGGATACCGGCGCCGCTGTCGGCCACCGAGAATTCGATGATGTTCTTGCCGCTCTCGCCGGCGCGCTCGGTCAGCGTCACGCGCACGGTGCCGGTCTCGGTGAACTTGATGGCGTTGTTGCCGAGGTTGAGCAGGATCTGCGTCAATGCGCGCCGGTCGGTTTCCAGCACGATGGCGGGATCGGCCAGTTCCATTTCCAGCGCCAGGTTTTTTTGCAGGGCCAGCGGGCGCAGCGTGTCGACCACGTTCCGGACCACTTCCTGGCACTGCACGGTTTCCAGTTCCAGCGTGACCTTGCCGGCCTCGATCTTGGCGACATCGAGGATGTCGTTGATCAGCGAGAGCAGGTGGCGGGCGCTGGTGCGGATGGTGTTGAGCTGCTTGTCCTGCTCCGGCGTCAGCGGGCCGGGCAGCTTCATCAGCAGCGCGCCGGTGAAGCCGATGATGGCGTTGAGCGGCGTGCGCAACTCGTGCGACATATTGGCGATGAAGGCAGACTTCATGCGGCTCGCCTCGGCCAGCTCCAGGTTCTTCAGCGCGATTTCGCGGTTGATGGTTTCCAGCTCGCCGGCGTGGTGCGCCAGCCGCATGTTCAGCTCGATCACCTGGCGCTCGCGCGCTTGCAGCTCGGCGTTGACCTGCACCGCCTGCTCGTAAGTTGAGATGAGCAGATCGAGGATTTGCTGGCGGTCGGCGTTGATGAAATGCTTCTGCTCGCCCAGATAGAGGGCGATGCCGATCTCCATGTTCTGGTTCTTGCGCAGCTTCTGGTTCATCAGCATGTGGCCGATGCGGTTGAGCAGATAGTCTTCCGCGTACGGCTTGCGGATGAAGTTGTCGGCGCCGCATTCGATGCCGCGGATGATGTCCTTCGGGTCCATCAGCGAGGTCACCAGAATGACCGGGATGTCGCGCAGCTCGTTGTCGGTCTTGATGGCGCGGCACAGCGCGTAGCCGTCCATTTCCGGCATGACGATATCGGACAGCACCAGGTGCGGCTTGCGCTCGCGGATCGCCTCCAGCGCCAGCTTGCCATTGGGCGCCACCCGCGCGCCATAGCGCATCGACTGGATCAGGCGGCGCAGACGTTCAGCCTGGGTGGGGCTGTCCTCGACGATCAGGATCTCAATTTCATCGGGCTGTATTTCGTAAGTGGTGTCCACAGACCACCCTCCTGGTGCATAGTTAGCTATACAGACTATATCGGATTAGCCACCCGAGTGGAAGTTTCCTGTCCCTGGAAGGCGCCCGCGCGCCAGGTCAGCACCAGCGTGTCGCGGTGGCCATGCGCGCCCAGCGGCTGGATCGGCGTGGATTCATGGATGACAGTCGCGTCGTCCAGCAGCAGCAGGGTCCACGGCGCGGTCATGGTGAAGCGCTTGCCGTTGGGGCCGTCGGCCTCGAACACGCGGGTTTCGCCGCCCTTGATGCCGGCGCGCGCGATCAGCAGCACGGCCACGAAATCGACGCCGTCGCGGTGCGCGCCTTCCGGCGTGGGACGGCCGATGCCATCGGTGGTGTCGATGCGGAACTGGTGCGCCTCGACGTACCACGGTTCGGCCTTGCCGTGGTTGTCGCGCGCTTCACTGCACAGCTGGCCGATGGCGGTGATCAGCGCCGCCCAGGCCGGCTGCGCCACGGTGGCCGGCAGCACCGGCTCGAACAGGCGGTGCATGCCGCCGTGCAGGGCGTTGTATTCCAGCGGCTGCCAGTGGGCGCGGTGCGCGGTCTGGCGCAGCCGCGCGCCCTCCTGCACGAAGCACGAGTGGCGCCGGCGGCGATAGCGGCCGCCGTCCTTCAGATAATTGTCCAGCGCCAGCGCGTCCCAGCTGGGGATCAGGGCGTTCAGCGTGGCCAGCGGCACGCCGGCCAGCGCGGCCACGTCCCCGGGTTGCAGCAGGGCGTAGCCATCCCGCCGCAGCGCGGCGGACGCATCGGCCAGCGGCGTGTAGAGTGGTGTCGTCATATTCTTCTTTTAAGCGGCGGAAGCCATCAGGCTGGAGCGCAATTCGTCGAGTTGTTTTTTCATGTCCACCACCTGGTCCAGCGTGCATTGCGTGGCTTGCAGGATGGACGGCGGCAGCTTGGCCGCCTCGTGGCGCAGGGCGTCGCCGTGCGGGGTCAGCTTGATGATGACCTGGCGCTCGTCGTTGGCGGCGCGGGTGCGGGTCAGCAGCTCGGCCGCCTCCATGCGCTTGAGCAGCGGGGTCAGCGTGGCCGAGTCGAGGAACAGGCGTTCGCCGACCTCCGACACGGTCAGTTCGTTTTTTTCCCACAACACCATCATCACGAGATATTGGGAATAGGTGAGCCCGAGGCCGCGCAACAGCTTGCGATACAGCTTGCTCATCGCCAGCGAAGTCGAATACAGGGCGAAACAGAGCTGCGCGTCCAGCTGCGGGACGGCCGAAGGGGGTTGAGTGTGCGTTTCCATCTCCCTAGTATAGGTAGCGTGCTATATAATTGCAAGCTAGGCGGGGAAAAATAGTTTTGGCGGGCAATTCCGCTCGGTTATGATGACAGTGAGAACACAGGGGGAGTGGCGGCAGATGAATGTCAAAAAGGCCATCGTACTGATCGTCGATGAGGCTACGGACCAGCTGATCCAGATGAATGCCATGCTGGAGGATCAGTACGAAGTCCGGCTGGCCAACAGCGGCCGCGCGGCGCTCGACATCATGCAGCATGTGCCGCGCCCGCACCTGGTGGTGGCGGACGCCGACCTGCCCGGCGTCGACGGCTACAGCGTGTGCCAGCAACTCAAGTCCAGTCCCGACACCGCCGACATCCCCGTGATCTTGCTGCAACGCGCGGCCGACGAGCAGCGCGCGCTGGACGCCTGCGCGGCCGACGTGGTGCCCAAGCCGGTCAGCGCCGGCGTGTTGCGCGCACGCGTCGACACCCATCTGCAATTGCGCCATGCGCGCGAGCTGCTCAAGCAGCAGCGCAATCTGCTGGAACATGTGGTGGAAGAGGTCACGCTGGAACTGAGCCAGATGCTGGACGCCATGATCTGGGCCATGGCCTCGCTGGCCGAAACGCGCGAGTACGAAACCGCCAACCACCTGCGTCGCGTGCAGCACTACGTCGCCGCGCTGGCGCGCCAGCTGCAATCGCACAAGCGCTTCGCGGAAGAACTGAGCGACGCCAACATCAAGGCGCTGTTCAAGGCGGCGCCGCTGCACGACATCGGCAAGGTGTCGATCCCGGACG
The DNA here is from genome assembly GCF_009720825.1 of Duganella radicis. Taxonomy (GTDB): domain Bacteria; phylum Pseudomonadota; class Gammaproteobacteria; order Burkholderiales; family Burkholderiaceae_D; genus Rugamonas; species Rugamonas radicis. The sequence goes on from NZ_WNKY01000027.1 coordinate 21,740, forward strand.
CCATCCTGCTCAAGCCGGACCGCCTGACCGACGCCGAATTCGAGATCATGAAGCAGCACACGGTGCATGGCCGCGACGCCATCGTCAACGTCGAGAATGCGCTGGGCTACACCAACACCTTCCTGCGCTACGCGCGCGAGATCACCTGGTCGCACCAGGAAAAATTCGACGGCTCGGGCTATCCGCAGGGGCTGGCCGGCGACGCCATTCCGATGTCGGCGCGCCTGATGGCGGTGGCCGACGTGTACGACGCCCTGATTTCCAAGCGCGTCTACAAGCCGGCCTTTACCCACGAAACCGCCATGGAGATGATACGGCAGGGAAGCGGCGAACACTTCGATCCCGATGTGGTGGACGCCATGCTGACGGTGGAGGAGGAATTCATGTCCATCGCCGAACGTTACAGCGACCCGGGGTGATCATGGTGCGCGGGCGCGGCTACCTGGCGTTCTTTGTCGGGATCTGCCTGACAGCCTGGACCTGCTATTTCGTCATGGAAGAGCAGCAGAAGCTGCAAGTGCGCGCCAGCTTCCAGCACGACGCCGAGAAGGTGGCGCGCGATATGCAAAGCCGGCTGCAAATCTACTTCGACACGCTGCATGCCATGCGCGGCTTGTACGCCATCAACGACCGCATCGACCGCGAGCATTTTCACCGCTTCGTCACCGAGCTCAAGATCGACCGCCGCTATCCCGGTTTCCAGGCGTTGCAATTCGTGCGGGTGGTGCCGGAGGGCGAGCTGCCGCGCTTTGTGGCGCACGTGAAGAGCGACACCAGCGTCGAGCCGCAGGGCTATCCCAACTTCCATGTGCATCCGGCCAGCGTGCGTCCGCTGCACTTCATCATTGAATATACCGAGCCGTTGAAGGGCAATGAGAATGCCTTCGGCCTCGATCTGTCGGCGCTGCCGCCGCACCTGAAAGCGCTGGAGCTGGGGCGCGACAGCGGCGAGATCGTCGCCACCGAGCGCATCACGCTGGTGCAGGACGTCACCGGCGAACCGGGCTTCGTGGCGCGCGCGCCGGTGTACCGCAACGACGCGGCGCTGGAGACCACCGCGCAGCGGCGCGAGTCGCTGGTGGGCTTCGTGGCGATCGTGTTCCGGGTGAATGCGCTGATGCGCGAGGTGATCGATCCGGCGCTGCTGGAGCATCTGCACATCCGCATCGAGGATGGCGGCTTCCAGAACGGCAAAGCACCGGCGCCGGAGGCCGATACGCTGCTGTATGACAGCGACGGCAGGGTGGAGTCGCACCAGGAGCGCGCCGAGAACGTGCCGGGCCTGAAGGTGGACACCGTGCTGCCGGTGGGACAGCGCAACTGGATCATCAAGTTCGAAGGGCGCTCAGGCTCGCGCTATGGCCGCTCGCAACTGCCGGTGGTGCTGATCGCCATCGCCGGCGTCGTCATCAGCGGGCTGATTGCCTTGCTGCTGGTGGCCAACCGGCGCGAATCGGATGCGCGCCACGGGATGGAGTTCAGCCTCAAGGAACTGGAACGGCAGAAGAGCAATGTGGAAGAGGCGCGCAACGATCTGGCGCGGGTAGTGGCGACCTTGAAGCAGGCGCAAAGCAATCTGCAAACCTCGGAGAAAATGGCGTCGCTGGGCGCGCTGGTGGCCGGCGTGGCGCATGAACTGAACACGCCGATCGGCAACAGCCTGCTGACCGCCAGCGCGCTGGGCGACATGGTGCGCGACTTCGACCGGCGTCTGAAGGAGGACGGCGGCTTGAAACGCTCGGCGCTGGAATCGCACCTGAACGATGCGCGCAAGGCTTGCGACATCATGACCAATTCATTGACGCGGGCGGCGGACCTGATCACCTCCTTCAAGCAGGTGGCGGTCGACCAGGCCAGCGGCCAGCGGCGCCGCTTCCGCCTGGACGAGGTGCTGCACGATACGCTGGCCACCTACGCCGCGCAGCTGCGGCGCGCCGGCTGCACGGTCACGGCCGACGTGCCGGCCGACCTGGTGTTCGATTCCTATCCGGGCAGCTTGAGCCAGGTGCTGAGCAATTTGATCGGCAACGCGCTGCTGCACGGCTTCGATGGACGCGAAAGTGGCATGCTGGCGATCAGCGCGCGGCGCGAGGGCAACGATGTGGTGGTGCTGCAATTGAAGGACAACGGCATCGGCATGACCGACGTGGTGCTGCACAAAATCTTCGATCCGTTCTTCACCACCAAGATGGGGCAGGGCGGTTCCGGCCTCGGGATGAATATTGTTTATAACATTGTGACCGGTGTCCTGAAAGGCACCATCCGGGTCGAGTCGGTGCCGGCGGAAGGCACCAGCGTGACGCTGGTGCTGCCGCTCTGGCTGCAGGAGGACGTCGTGGTTCAGGCGGCGTAGCGCTGGCGCAGCAGTGCCAGCATGGCGACGTTCAGCTCCCAGGCGTTCGAGACTTCCTTCTGCGTGTAAGGCAAGGTTTGCGTGTACGGCACCGGGCCGAATTCCGGCGTCAGCGTCATATGCCGCGCGCCGGCCGCCTTGCGCAGGCGGATCACTTCATCCCACCACGACAGGTGCGCTTCCAGTGCCGCCTGCGATTCCGGCGCCCGGAAGTCGGCCACTTGCGGACCTTGCGCGTGGCCCACGCGGGCGTGGATGTGGCGCACGTGCGGCAGGGTTTGCGCCAGCGTGTGCGGCTGGTCTTCCAGCAGCGTCTCGCAGGCGCAGCACCAGTGCGACAGGTCGGCGGTCAGGTGCAGCTCGGGCATCTGCCGCAAGTAAGGCAGCAACAGCATCGGATGGCCGCTGAAACGGCTGCGGTGGATCTCGTGATAAATCGGCACGCCGTGCTGGCGCGAGATATCGGCCGCCAGATCCAGCAGTTCGCGGTTCTGCTCCTGCGTGAAGTAGTCCTTGCCGGTTTGCGAATTGATGTGCAGCGGCCTGGCGGCGCAGGCGTTGTGCAGCAGTTCGGCCAGCGCCGCCTTGTGCGGTTCAAAGTCCTTGTGGAATACCGTCTCCCACTGGCCGACGATCAGCGCCAGGCCGGCGTCGGCGATGCGGCGGGTCCAGTCGTCGCGTTGCGCGGCGTCGAGCGGCAGCGACATCTCGATACCGTCGAAACCGGCGGACTTGGCGCGGTCGATGAAGACTTGCGGTTGCAGTTCATGGTGGCCCCAGTGGGCGGCGAAAATCTGAATCCGCATTACAGGAAGCCTCGCACCGGCAGCTTGTCGTCGCGCTGAATCCAGTTCCGCGGCGAGTAGTGGGTGGCGCCGTCGGTCACGTGCAGCGTGTACGCGTGACGCGAGACTGGCGAGCGGTTCGGCGCGCTGTAGTGCGGCAGCAGGCCGTGGAAGCAAACCAGGCTGCCGGCCTTGCATGCGAGCGGCACGGCGGTGCTGTTGTCCGGCCATGGCAGATCGCTGAGTTTTTCCATGCGCACCTTGTCGCCGTTGCGCAGAAAGCGTTCGCGCATCGGACCGCGATGGCCGCCCGGCTCGGCCCACATGCAACCGTTGTCCAGGGTGGCGTCTTCCAGCGCGAACCAGAAGGTGGTGACGCTGACCGGATCGGTGTCGAAGTAGGTGGCGTCCTGGTGCCAGCGCACCTCGCCGCCGATGCCGGGCTGCTTGAAGATGTACATCGACTGCCAGACCCGGGGATCGGACAGGCCAATCTCGCGCGCCAGTTCTTCCAGGCGGGCGTCGGCGGTGAAGGCGCGGAAGGCCGGGTCGAGATCGTGCATGGCGTGGCCGATCTTGTTGATCGACAGTTCCTTGGCCTGTTTCAGCTGGCCGTCCGGGCCGAAGGCTTCCTCTTCAAAAAAGCAGCGGACGGTGTTGTCGGAGCCGAGGAAGTAATCGTCGGTGGTCTTTTCCTGCTCGACAGTGCTGAAAATGCCGGATTGGGCGGCCGGGTCGAAATCGTTGACAATCTGGGCGGCACGGGCGCGCAGTCTGGCGATCTCCTCGGCCGTCTTGAAACCGGGGATGACGATGAAACCATCGCGTTGATATTGTTGTTTTTGTGCTTCCGTCAGCATGTCCAGCTCCCGTGGGGAATATTCGATGGCTGCCATTTTACAAGGCCTTTGAACGACAATGGGTTGACACATTGTCGCCGGAATGGAGACAATCGGCCCATGGATCAGTTACGGGCGATGGAAATTTTTGTGGAAGTGGCGAGGCTGCGCAGCTTCAGCGAGGCGGGACGCCGTCTCGGGCTGACGCGCGCCATGGTGAGCAAGCACATCCTGCAACTGGAGGAAAAACTGGGCGCGCGGCTGCTGCACCGCTCGACACGGGAGGTCAGCCTGACCGATGTCGGCCAGGCCTACTTGTCGCCGTGCACGGCGGCCGTGGCGCAGGCGCAGGAAGCGGCGCGGGTGGTGGCGCAGGCCGGCGACGATCTGGCCGGGCCGCTGCGGATACAGGCGCCGTCCAGCTTCGGCAGTGAATGGCTGGCCGGATCAGTGGCGCAATTCGCGCTCCAGCATCCGCTGCTGGCGCCGATGTTGTATGTGGATGACGCGCTGCTCGACCCGATCGAGCATGGATTTGATTTGACGATACGGGTAGGCGGCATCCCGGACGTGCGCGCATTGGCGATGCGTCCGCTGGCGCCATGTCGCGCCGTGCTGTGCGCGTCGCCGGACTACCTGGCGCGGCACGGGATGCCGCAAACGCCGCAAGAGCTGCAACAACACCGCTGCCTGCACTTCAGCCACCTGACCGACGGCACCCAATGGCACTTCCAGCGCGGCGAGGAGCGGGAATCGGTGCGCGTGCCCGCCGCCTTCACCGCCAACAACGGCCTGGTGCTACAGCAGGCAGCCCAGCGCGGTCTGGGCATCGTCTACAACACGACGTTCCTCGCATGGCGCAGCTTGCTGGAAGGTACGCTGGTGCCAGTACTGACCGACTGGGAACTTCCCCTGAACCACCTGAGCGCACTGTATCCCGCCAGCCGCCAGCCCTCGCCCAAAGTCCGCGCACTGATCGACTTCCTGATCGCCGAATACCACCCGCTCCCGCCTTGGGACAAGGAACTCAGCACCGCCGGCCTGTTTTAAATCCATCGCTATCATTTTTGGCAACGACAACGCAAAATGCCAAAATGGATTTGGCCGTTGAACTTAGTCGCTCCCATTCTCAGAGGTGTTACGTATGAATCGTGCGCCATGTGAACAGACGAGTCAGTATAGTGTTTTGCACTATTGATAATATTTAAATTTCATGGCTGTGGCATTGTTAGAGCAAATCACCGCCGCCCTGGCCCAGTTTTCCAGCGCCACCCGTTTGTTCCAACTGACGCTGGACGCTGGCGACAGCGACGACCTCGGCGCCGGTGGCCTGCTGGTGGAGGCGTTCGCGGCGGAGGACAGCGTTCAGGGCGTGGGCGCGCGCGACGTCATCGTGCTGTCGACCAACGCCTCGGTACCGCTGGCGCCGTTGCTGGGACGGACGGCCGCGCTCGAAGTCAGCCTGGCCGACGGCAGCCGCACGCAATTCCGTGGCGAGATCACGCAGGCCGCCATGCTGGGCAGCGAGGGCGGCCTGGCGCGCTTCCGCCTGCGCCTGACGCCGTGGCTGTGGCGTTTGAGCCAGGTGCGCAACAGCCGGGTCTGGCAGGATAAGACCGTTATTGAAATAATCGACGAGGTGTTCGAAGGCTACGCGCCATTGGCGCAATGGCGCTGGAGCGAAGAAGCCGAGCCCTTCATGGCGGACGCGGTGGCGCGCAGCTATTGCTGCCAGTATCGCGAATCCGATCTCGATTTCGTGCAGCGCCTGCTGACCGAAGAAGGCCTGGCGTGGCGCTACGAACAGTTGGAAGACGGCGTCGGCGTGGTGCTGTTCGCCGACAGCCGTCAGCTCAGCGCCACGCCGGAAGACGCCAGCAGCGAGGCGGGCGGCGGCATTCGCTACCACGGCGTGCGCGCCGGCGAGGCCAGCGATACGATACAGGCCCTGCAAGCGCGGCGCGCCGTCACCGCCTCGCTGACCACGCTGCTGAGCTACGACTACAAGGCAAAACAGGCGGTCAACGCTAGCGCACCTTCGCGTCTCCCGTCCGGCAAGCTGCCACCGCTGGAAAGCTACGATGTGCCGGGCCAGTACAGCTACGCCAATGCCGCGCAGGCGCAGCGCTACGCCGACCTCCAGATGCAAGGCCGCGAAGCCGCCGCCCAGCTGTGGCGCGGCCGTTCCACCGTGCGTACCATGGCCGCCGGCACGCGTTTCACGCTGACGCAAGGGCCACTGTCGCTGACGGCTGGCGCGACGGCCGGTTCGGCCTCGGGCGCGGCGGACGATGCCGCGCCTGCGTACGTGCTGCTGCGCGTGCGCAGCGTTGGCGTCAACAACCTGCCGTCGCCGGCACAGCAGGCGCTGGCGGAACTGTTTGGCCCGCTGCCGGAACTACTCGCAGAACTGGCGGCCGCCGCTAGCGACGACTTCGCCCTGACCATCGCACAGGCGCGTGAGACCGGCTATGCCAACAGCTTTGACGCCATCGCCGCCGACGTCATCTGGCGCCCGCAACTGCCGGGCAGCGACGGCCGCAGCCATCCCAAGCCCACCGCGCGCGGCGCGCAAAGCGCCATCGTCATCGGCGCCGACGGCCTGGCGCAACCAGCGGGCGCCGATGAACTGTACTGCGACAAGCTGGGCCGCGTGCGCATCCGCTACCACTGGCAGGACAACGGCGACGCCACCTGCTGGGTGCGCGTGGCGCAGCGCTCGGCCGGCGGCGGCATGGGCAGCCAGTTCCTGCCGCGCATCGGACAGGAAGTGCTGGTGCAATTCATCGAAAACGACATCGACCGGCCGATCATCATCGGCGCGCTGTACAACGGACAGGGCGAGGGCGGCGTACCGCCAACGCCGGGCGCGCAAAGCGGCGGCGAGGACCAGGCCGCGCGCTTCCAGCCGGCCAGCGACCATGCGGTGTCGGCGCAAGGCAATCTGGCCGGCGGCAACAGCCCGCTATGGCATGGCGCCTCGGCGGAAAGTGCGGGGCACCGCAACGCCGCCGCCCAGTGGGGCGTGCGCAGCAAGGAATTCGGCGGCAAGGGCTACAACCAACTGCTGTTCGACGACACCGACGCCCAAGGCCGCGTGCAATTGCACTCGACCCACGCCGCCAGCGAACTGACGCTGGGTCACCTGATCCACAGCGCCGACAACTATCGCGGCAGCCTGCGCGGACAGGGTGCGGAATTGCGCACCGATGCCTACGGCGCGGTGCGCGCCGGCGCCGGCCTGCTGGTGAGCAGCTACAAGATCAACCACAACGCCGACGCGCGCGAACCGGCGGGCGACAACGCGGCCGGCATCGCGCTGCTCAAGCAAGCCCTCAAGCTGGGCGAAACCTTCAACGACGCGGCCAGGACGCACGAGACGGTCGCGCTGGCCGCCCATCTGGGCGCGGCCAAGGCCAACGCCAGCACGCTGGACGACAAGGCCGCGCCGCTGCAAGCGATGTTGACGGCGGTATCCGGCATGGTCGGCAACGCCAGCCTGGACGCGGCGCGCGCCGACGCGGCCGACAGGAAAACCGCCCCCGGCGACGACCAGTTGCCGCACGCCGGCGCGCCCATCATCGCCATCAGCGGCAAAAGCGGCATCGGCGTCACGTCCGGCGCGGCGGTGCAGTTGGCCAATGGCGAAACCATCTCCCTCATGAGCGGCAACGACAGCCAGTTCATCACCGGCGGCCAGTTGCGCGCGCACAGCGGCCAGGCGATCGGCGTGCTGGGCGGCGCGGTCAAGCCGGGCGAGGGCGGCGTCGGCGTACAGCTGATCGCCGCCAAGGACGCCGTCGACATCCAGGCGCAGGCCGACGAACTGAAAGTGCAGGCGCGCGACGAGGTCAACGTCATCAGCGCCAACGCCGGCGTGGACTGGGCGGCGGCCAAGCGCATCAGCCTGTCCACGGCGGGCGGCGCCAACATCACCATCGAGGGCGGCAACATCACGGTGCAGTGTCCGGGCAAGTTGACCGTCCATGCCGGTAAGAAGTCATTCAGCAGCGCCGAAAGTGCCAAATACGCCATGCCAGTCCTGGCACGCAGTGTGTGTAAGGAATGTCTTCTTAACGCGGCGAAAAGCGCCTCACCATTTGCCGCCATAGGAGGTTGAAAGGATGAACCAGATCAATCTTCAAAAGCTGGCCGAGCAAATGCCATTGGATGATGCTGAGAATATTTATGCGCTCGTGGACGGTGCGCAATGCAGCAAGAGCTTTATCGAGTTCGAGCGGGATTATGGAATATCGGCCGCGGTTTCCTTGCTGACCGGTACGGTTGAGCATGATGCAAAATACGCGGGTCCTTTGCTGCAATCTTTCAAGCCGGGCATGCTGCGCTACCAGCTTGGCCGGCTTGTCGAGCTACCCGATGCGGCGCTTTACGTTTCCGTGATTCGCTCGCGATTGCTTGTCGATGAGATCATCCAGCGTTTAAGCGCCTTGACGGAGGTTCTGCATGACGATGGCAGCCGATGGGTGATGCGTTACTATGACCCGCGGGTATTGCCGCATTGGTTAAGTGTTCTTACAGAGGAGCAGCGGGCCGAGGCGTTGGCCGGTATCGCGCAATGGTCTTATGTCGATTGCAGAGGGGAGTTGCAGACCCTTCATCATGAGGGCGGGTACTTGCCGGCGCCGTCCCGCCCTGTCGAGTTGAGCGCGGCGCAGGTAGACAGGTTGATGGATGCGTGCCTGCCCTATACGATGACGGATCTTCTGCTCAGTGACCATGTCGAGGAATTGCGTGCGATTCCTGATTTCGAAAGATATGATTTTTTTCTTCGCCAATTGACGCGGGCAAAAGAGCATGGTGTAACTGGGATGGCGGACCTAAAGACATACTGCTTCCTGGCGACCCTGTTGGGCCCCGAGTTTGATGGACTGCCATTGCTGCGCACGGTGCTTCAGTCGCCGCACGGCCTAAGCAACGCGGTGCTGGACTGGGGCGCGGCGGAATGGCAAAGCTTGGAAGTTTGATGGGAGTGAGCGTGATATACAGGATATTTCTTTGGCTGGCAGTGCTGTTTTTGGCGGGATGCGACGGGCCCGAAAAGGATCTGCGCTGGCGCCAGAATCAGTTGCAGCAGACCTTGAATACCAGCGTGTACAACTACACGGACAGTAATGTCACCGAAGTGTATTTCAAGTTTGCCAATCTGCCGTTTAAGATTGAGGAGGCTGCTTATGCCGGTCCCGTGTATTTTCGCAATGCCAGTCAGACGACCATGGACAATGGCCAGACGGTTTATTACTCGTCGTCCGCCTGCTGTTTTTATTGGGATAAAAGCGTTCAGCCTCCGGTGTCGTTGAGGGTGGTTTGGCAGGTGGTGTACGACCTTGATCTGTTTGAAGGCGAGAGCGGCCGTTTCGACCACCGCGCCTCCAGAGCGGCGGCACCCGGAAGCCGTTGGTGCGAACTGGTGGTGCCTGTACGCGCGCCATATCCCGCTCAGTTCGATAATCTGCGTTTGCACTTCCTGCGCGATGGTGCGGTCGTGGCATTGGTTGGCGACGGCAAGCTGGAGCAGCCTCTACCTTCGGCGGAGGTCGCGGTCCATGCGATGACCTTGCCCAAAGGAAGTCACTGCCAGCATGAGATTGACAATCCCTGGTATGGGATTCCGCGCAAACCACATAGGGAGTAGAGATGAGCAAGCCGACGGTGCGCAGGGTGGAATCACTGAGTAAAGCGGAGAAAGCCGCGCGCGGTATTTATCGCAACCAGTTGAGCAAGGTGGAAATGACCGCCGACCTCTCGGCGTGCAAAAAGCCGGTGTGGATCAGTTGTTTCTTTGATGGTACAGGTAACAATTTCCGCGAAGATGGCTTTGGTAGCCAAAATCCCGACAACATCAAGTACAGCAACGTGGCCAAGCTGGGCATGTTCGCGCACAAGGACGCCGACGTGCCGAACCGCGCTTACGCGATTTATGTGCCGGGGGTGGGGACGCCATTTCCGGAAGTGGGCGATAGTGGCGGCGGCATCGACAAGGCCACCGGCATGGCTAACGCCGCCAAAGGGCAACTTCGCCTAGACTATATGATGAAGGAATTTAAAAAGCGTGTCGACGCGCACATGCCCCATGTTAACCAGATCAATGTCGCGATCTTTGGGTTCAGTCGTGGTGCTGCTGAGGCGCGTGCCTTCATCCATCAGTTGGGCGCTATCTGTGCCCGGCAAAATCAGGATTTACTATGGACGCACAGCGGTGGCGATGTGCCCCGGGTGGTGATTTATTTTGTCGGCATTTTCGATACTGTAGCTTCGGTCGGGTTCGGAGGTAGCAGGCTTGAATCCCGCCTGAAATATCTGGTGGGACCGTTTTGGGGCGGGCTTCTTTATCTCGTGGATGATGGTGGTCACGCTGCTTGGGCCAACGAGCTCCGTATACCTTCCTATGTCCGCTTTTGCGAGCACTACGTGGCTTCGCATGAAGTCAGGGAGAAGTTTCCCTCCGATTCGGTGCGCGTGGATCAGGCCGTTCCGGGCAACTGCCGCGAAACCTTCTATCCCGGCGCGCATTCGGATGTCGGAGGCGGCTATGAGTCTATGGCGCAGGAAGGTCGCACCAACGAGCTGGCGCGCATTCCGCTTTGCAATATGTATCTTTCCGCCTATGCCGCAGGGGTGCCATTCAAGTCGCCCGAACAAATCAATCGTGAATGCGGTGGATTGTTCTCGATCAGTTCAGAGTTACAGTCGTGTTTTGAGACTTATATGAGCCTGATTCCGGATGGGAGCAGGCTGGAGCAGCAAGTGGTCAGTCACATGGGCGCTTATTACCATTGGCGCTGGGGGCGGACGGAACGTCAGCGCGCAGAGCGAAAACAGCGTCAGGCGATCATTGCCTCCGGTCAGAGTGTGGCGTACGCCACTCCTGATACCTATATGACGGTCACAGACCAGGAATGGGAAGCTGATGTGCAGGATATCGCAGAAAAAAGAACCGGCTTCTTCCGCAGCTCCACCACGCCATTGGAGGATGTGATATTCGAGGCTTGGAAAGGCACTATACGCAAAAAGATGAGCGCGGAAAAGCGGGCGTTGTTCGATAAATTCTTCGACCGGTATGTGCACGATTCCGTGGCAGGTTTCAAAAATCAGATGAGCGATGCTTATATTGGCTTCGTTGAGGCCAGCCGCTGGAGCAGGAACCGCCAGTATTTCATGGGTAAACGCGACAAGAAGTTCCTCTACTGGCGGTACGAAGGCAAGAGTCCTTTGACCCAAGGTGCGAAAACGGCCATGCTGACGCCTTCCCCGGATATGTCCGAGGGTCGTACCATGGCCTGATGCGTGGTCGATGCCGTTTACTTTCTTGCGACAAGCTGGGCGGCGTGCGCATCCGCTACCACTGGCAGGACAACGGCGACGCCACCTGCTGGGTGCGCGAGGACTTGTCTCGTTACCCACGGTGTCCCGATGATCGCAAACCCCACGAATGACATTGTCGGCGATAGCAAAGCACCTCCGTTAAGGCCGGATGGGAGGGCGCTGCGTGATGCTGTCGACCAAGCCTCGGCCATGCTGGCCGAGCCTGTGCCGTCGCCGGCTGCGCCAAAAATTCATTTCGAGATGACGGTAAAGGGCGATAGCGCAAAAGACGAATCCCAGGCGCTGGCCCTGTGGGGCCGCGTTACCCGAACGATACGACCACGGTGACAACAATTGGCAATATCTATCTCAGCTCGTCGACAAGCGGTGGCGGTGATACGCAGTCTGGCGCTCACCCTGATTCTCGCGGGGTGTGATGCGAAGAAAAATGATGTTGAAAAATTGAAAATGACGTCGGCAATGAGGCCGCACTGCATCGGTCATAGCCTTATCGATCTGCCTGATAGCTATACGTCGAGTCCTGGCGCACTAGGCATCTTTGTGCCGTATCAGATGTGGTGGCGGATGCAAGTATTGATCTGATCGTTGAAGAAAAAACCAGTCAGACCGCATTTGCCAAGCGGGTCAAGGAGCGTCAGGCCGCCTTGGCTGAGGTCAACCATGGCAACATGGACAAGCTGGTCTTGTCGCAGGAGACCGGCGACGGCGGCATGCTGTTCCGGGTGAATGAAATCGATGATGCATATAAGAGCGAAGTCCATTGGCTGTTACATGACCGTTACCTGATCGCACGTATCGACTCGTACAATAATCAGGTTAAAAGTGCGGAGGCATTGCTGCTCGAATTCAAACGCAATGTCGAGTACGTGCAATCCCCCAGCGACCTTCCCGGCACTTTTTGCTTAGGGGATGTAGCTGTCAAGGGGAGATACCGTTCGGAGTCAGCTAGCCTTGGCTATCGAAGTACTGCTTCGGAGATTACGTTTGCCTTGGACTTTGATACTTTCCGCAAGGACGATACTGAATCGTTGTTGCAGCGCGTCGGCGGCAAGGACTCTTTGCTGAGAAAATTTCAGGCCAAGGAGAAGGTGCTACGGAAAAGTGAACATACAGTAGCAGGCATGCGCGCGCAGGAGTGGGGCGCATCGGTTGTGCTGGGGGAGGATGGAGGCGAGAAGCAAGTGAGTTTTGCGCTGGAGACAATGCGACCTGTCCCTTCGGTTGCCGCACCCAAAATCCATCTTGAGATGGATGCCAAAGGCTCTGGCACGCAGGATGAAAAAGGATTGCTGGCATTATGGGACAGCGTCACCAGGACAATACGCATGCGTTGAGATAAGGGGGCGATCCAGCAACGCTAGCGGTTGAGTTCAGCTGAATTGAACGCGCCCGAAGTCATTGCCGCCGTAGAAGATGGAGTCGATCTGCCAGCCGGCTTTTTTATCGTAGGCGAAGTTGTAGTCTTCGATGCGGGGCGGGCCGATGAAGGCTCGCTGGTAAGCATCTTTTCGGCCAGGGTGGTCCTCGTCATTTTTTGCTCTTTCTTTCCCAGGACAATCTGCCATGCAATGACGCGCTTCACCGCGACTGCGAGCAAGTGTATCAGTCAGCAGATTTGCCAGGCGCCATTCTGGTAGACGCGTTGGTCGTCGAGGTAGACGCCTTCGGTCATGGCGAAGACGTCGATGTGGTAGCGGGCGTCTTTGCGCTTCAGTTGCGGCTTGGTGTAGACGCCGTGCTTGGCGCCTAGCGACAGGTGGATGCCGCACATGCGCTCGTAGGTGCCGATGTCGTCCACCATGCACTCGCGCGAGAAGGCGCGGTTCATGCCGAAGCCCAGTTCGCGCAGCCATACTTCGCCTTCATGCTCGCGGATGATGGACAGCATGTTCTCAAATTCCGGCGTGCTGTTTTCCGTTCCCACCACGCGGCCTTTTTCAACCACGATGGTGATGGGCGTCTCGGGTCGGTTCACCAGGAATTTGGTGTCGCCAAAGACGAAGATGCGCGCCCGTCCGCTCACCGCTTCCAGATCCCGCGCTTCGGTGAATACTTCGCCTAGCGGGAATTGGCCGCCTACGTTGGTCATGCCGCTGTAGTCGCCGATATTCAGCTTGGCGCCTTCAAACGGGGAGGCAAACACCAGCCGCGCGCCGTCGCCGCTATCGACCACGCCTTGCCCCGCGCTGTCGATGCGCGCTTTCAGCGCATGGCCGACGCCGCGGTAGTACGACGGGTCGTAGGCCAGCGAGTCGATGTAGTGCAGGCCCTGCTCGCCCGGCATGCGCGACAGGTGCACGTGCTCGATCACTTTCAGTCCGCGCTTGAACAGTTCGATGCGGATGCGGTAGGCGTCCATGCGGAAGCTGGTCGATTGCACCAGCACCACCAGGTCGCCGGCCGCCATGCGCTCAAAAACGCCCAGGATGACGTCCGGCGTGGTGCTGTCGAAATCGATGAACTGTGCGTCCGGCACCACGCGCCGGTAAGCCTCGGTCAGCACGCGATTCAGCTCGGTGCGGGTGTCGTAGACGATCAGCGCGGCATGCGGGGCGCGGTGTTCGATGGCGTGGGTCAGCGTGTCGCGCAGGTTGCGTTCGGCGGTATCGACCGCGGATGGGGGCAGGGTGGACGTCATGATGCGTGGTTCAGATGGATCAGCCCGCATTATAAGGGCTGGCCAGCCTGCGCTTTCTCCTTGTAATGCTCACAAGTGCGATATAGAATTAAAAAATAGCCTACCAGCAACTTCATGGCGATGACAACAGGAAGCAAGATGACTGTATTAATGGGACAGGATTTGCCGCTGGAGCGACCGGATGCCACCGGGCGCGCAGCGTTGTTTGTGCCGACCGCCGCCATCAAGGGCGATGTGCTGGAAGCCGTGCGCATGGGCGCGGCGATAGTCGGCTACGGCAACCATGACAGAACCTTGACCATTTACTACGAAAGCAATCGCTTCAACGAGGCCAACCTGGCCAAGTGGGAGCAGAAGGCCCGCAAGGCGTTTGAGCGCTTGTCGGAGAACCTGCCCACCGTGTCCAAGATGGTCAGCAAGCCGGAGAATTTCGAGCAGGTCGGCTATATCAGCAACAAGGGCATCCTGATCCGCCGCATGGAAAAGCTGATGAACTGGCTGGAAAAATCCGATGCCCTCGACAGCGCTCCCGCCGGCGAAACCATCGATTTCGCGCCGCCGCCTCCCCCCAAGAAGATCGTTGCCGAATAAGCAGTGCGCTGCGTTTTGGCGCGCCGTTGTATGCTCTTGGAAAGAACCCATTCTTTCAGGAGATAGTCATGCGTTATTTCGCAGTCATGGTGGCGGCGCTGGCGCTGCTGGGCGCTTGCCAGAAAAAGGACGATCCGAGCGAGGCCGGTCCGGCCGAACGCGCGGGTCGCAAGATCGATCAGGCCACCGAGCAGGCCGGCCAGAAGATGGATAACGCGGTGCAGCAGGCCAATCAGCAGCTCAGCGACGCGGCCAAGGAAACCAGCCAGAAGCTCGATCAGGCCAGCGACAAGGCCAGCGAAAAGCTCAACGACGCCACGCGCGAAGCCGGCCGCAAGCTGGAACAGGCCGGCGAGAAGATGCAGTCCACCGCCGACGAGCGCGAATCGAAAAAGTAATCAGTGCTTTTGCGTGGCCTGCTTGATCGAGACCACGTTGGTGTGCTCGTTCGGCGTGGGCGGATGCGCCCCCGGGTCGCCGCCCAGCACCACGCTCAGGTCCACAAAGCCGGCCCGCCAGGCGCGCTCCAGATCCTGCTCGATCGCTTCCATCGAGGTGAGGTGGAAGTTCTCGAAGCGGCGCACGCCGTAGGCGCGGTTGCGGCCGTGCGCCTTGGCCAGGTACAGCGCCATGTCGACCAGGTTCACCGCGCGCTCCCACGGCAGCGGTACGCCGCCCGGCACCAGCGGGAAGGGCGAGAAGCCCACCGACACGTTCACTGAAATCTCGTGCTCCTGATATCTGAGCGACTGCGAGGAGATGCTCAGTAAAATTCGGCGCGCGATTTCGTCCACGCCGTGGCGCGGGATGGCCGGCAGGAAGGCCAGGAATTCCTCGCCGCCCCAGCGCACAATCATGTCGGTCTCGCGCAGGGCGATGCGCAGGTTCTCGGCGATCATCCGCAGCACGGCGTCGCCGGCCGCGTGGCCGTAGTTGTCGTTGATATGCTTGAAGTGGTCGACGTCCAGCAGGAACAGGGCGCCGACGATATCGTCCTGCCGCTCTTTCGCGTTCAGGCCGCGCATGAATTCCTGGAAGTGGCGGCGGTTGTACAGCGAGGTCAGTGGATCGAGCGTGGACTGCGCTTTCAGTTCGAGGTTCTTCACCTCCAGCTGCGCATTGGTGTGGCGCACCTTGCGGTACAACAGTCCTACCACGGCGGCGGCCAGCGCGAACACCAGTGCCAGCAGCCACCACACGCGCTGTTGCAGGCGGCGGTTGTCGATCTCCGCGCCCTTCACCAGATTCTCGTGGCTGAGCATTTCGATCTGGCGCTGTTTTTTCTCGGTCTCGTATTTTTCCTGGAGCTCCAGCATGGCTTGCTGGCGGCGCTTTTCAAACAATTCGTTGGAGATGGCGCGTTCGCGGTGATAGGCCTGCACCGCGCCGGCCATGTCGCCGCTGCGTTCCAGCGCTTCGCCATATTCGCGCAGGGCCGCTTGCAGATCGGGCTTGTTGTTTTCCTGCTCGTAGCGCGCCAGGCCCAGTTCATACTGCTTCTTGCCTTCGGCCAGGCGGCCCATGCCGAGGTAGGCCTGGCCGAGGTTGAGGCGCGCGGTGGCTTCGGTGGATTTGTCCCTGGTCTGCTCGGCCGAGCGCAGCGACTCTTGCGCATACTGCGCGGCGCGCGCGTAGTCGTGCTCTTTCAGGTAGCTGTCCGACAGGTTGACCAGCGTGATGCCAACCATGCGCTCCGCCCCCAGCCTGCGTTCCAGGTCCAGGCTTTGCAGCAGCGCGCGCAAGGCGCGCTTGGGCTGGCCGGAATCGATGGCCAGGCCGTACTCGGTGTTCTTGGCCATGGCCATGCGGCCCGGCGATTTAAGTTTTTCGGTTTCGTTCAGCAGCTCGTCCAGCGTTTCGGAGGCGTTGTCGTACTCCTTCATCTGGGTGTGCAGCTTGGCCAGCGCGTTAAGCGCCGCCACCAGGCTGAGGGTGTCGCCCGCCGGCGGCCGCGCAATATCCACCGCGTGCTGAAGCTTGACCAGCGCGGCGGGGAAGTTGCCTTGTTCGGCGTAAGTCTGGCCGGCGGTGATGGTGGCCTGCACCTTGAGTGGATTGTCGGCGGTGGTGAGCGCCAGCTTTTCGGCCTCGAAGGCCAGGCGGTGCGCCGCTTCCACCTCGGCCTGGGCAAACAGCACATAGGTCTTGGCCAGCATGCCTTTGGCGACGATGGCGTTGTCGCGCAGCGATTTGCCGAAGGCGATAAGCTGTTCGGCTTCATCCAGCGCGACGTCGTTCTGACCGAGGCGCATGCGCACGGTGCTCATCTGGCTGAGGAATTCGGCGCGGGTGCCGGACGGCGCGGCGGCCAGCTCCGGTTGCAGTTTCAGTAACTGCGCCAGCGCCTTGTCGGGCACGAAGCGGCTTTGCTCGCGGATGTCGAGGATGCGTTCATCCAGCGTGGCCTGGGCCAGCACGCATGCCGGCGCCAGTACCAGCACCACGGCTGCAACCATGGCATGCCGCTTCGTTTGCCACCATCCGCCGTTTCTTAGTCCCGCCAACTTGACGCCCCCGCGATCACCCTGCAATGTCTAGACAATTATATGCCTGTTGCAAGTGAGAAAGCCTCAAGATATACGAATTTTTCGCCAAAATCGCACAGTTTTGCGCCAGCTAGGCGGCCAGTTGTTGCAAAAGATATAGGCGTTGATACAAGCCGCCGTTTATCTGCATCAGTTGCTCGTGCGGGCCGGTTTCGGCGATGCGGCCGTGATTGAGAACGATGATGCGGTTGGCGTCGCGGATGGTGGACAGGCGGTGCGCGATGGCGATCACCGTCACCTTGCCGCGCAATTCATCCAGCGCGGTCTGCACGATTTGCTCGGTTTGCGAATCGATGTGCGAGGTGGCTTCGTCCAGCAGCAGGATGCGCGGCGCGCCGGCCAGCGCGCGGGCGATGGCGATCAGCTGCTTCTGGCCGACCGACAGGCGCGACCCGCCTTCGCCCAGCGGCGTGTCGTAGCCTTGTTCCAGCGCGGCGATGAAGTCATGCGCGTGGGCGGCGCGGGCGGCGGCTTCGATCTGCGCTTGCGTCAGGCCGCGGCCCATGTCGATGTTCTCGCGCGCCGATGCGGCCAGCAGAAACGGGTCTTGCGGCACCAGGCCCACTTCGGCGCGGAAGCGTTCATTGTCGATGGCGTCCAGCGGCATGCCGTGCATCAGGATGCTGCCGTGCGGCGCTGGATAGAAGCGCAGCAGCAGCGACAGCAAGGTCGATTTGCCGCTGCCGGTGTGGCCGACGATGCCGACGAAATCGCCCTGCGGGATGTCCAGCGACAGGTCGTGCAGCACCGGCTGGCCTGCGTTGTAGGCGAAATTCAGATGGCGGATGGAGACGGCCGGCAGGTTGTCATCGTTGGCGGCTGCGGCGCGCTGGGGAGCTTGCCGCGCGTGTTCCTGCGCCGTGCCTTCGTCGAGCAGGGTCGCCACGCGCGCGGTGGCCACCACCGATTGCTGCAATTGGCTGAACTGCATGGTGATCTGGATCAGCGGCTCGATCACGCGCGCGAGGTAGCTGATGAAGGCATACAGCACGCCCACTTCGGTGGCGGTCATCTCGCGGTGGCCGAACATGAAAATCACGGCGCCCAGCAGGATGATGTTGAACAGATCCAGCGCGGGGCGCAGCAACCAGGCGTTGGCGCGCAGTTCCGAGAGGCGCGCGGTGTAGTGATCCTGGTTGGTGGTGGCGAAGCGCTGGCCGAAACGCGTTTCGGCGTTGCTGGCCTGGAGCACGCTCATGCCGCCGATCGATTCGGCCATCTGGCCGTTGATCTCACTGCGCAGCGCGCGGGCACGGGTGACGGCCGGCGCGCTCCAGCGCTGATACAGCCAGACGATCAGCAGCACCGCCGGCAGCAGGGCCAGCACGATCAGCATCAAACGCCAGTCCAGCCAGGCCATGGCGCACACGGTGCCGACCAATACGATGGTGGAGTCGAGCATCACGAACAACACCTGGATGTACAGGCTCTTTACCGCCTCGGTGTCGTTGGTGACGCGCGACACCAGCTGCCCGGTGATGGCGCGGTCGAAGAAGGACATCGGCAGCAGCAGCACATGCGTGTACACCATTTCGCGCAAGCGCATCACCGAGCGCATGGCAAGCCCGGACAGGCGCACCAGTTGCAGGTAGCGCAGGCCGCTGGCGATCCAGCCGGTCAGCACCACGCCGGCCAGCAGGCCGGCCATGCGCGGCCAGTCCAGATGGTGCGGCAGCAGGTGTTCGTCGATCAGCGCCTTGCCCATGATGGGGCCGAGCACCTCCAGCAGCGCGGCGCCGATCAGCCATAGCACGGCCCAGAACAGGTGATGCTGGTCGGGCAGGGCGGCGCGGCGCAGCAGGGCGATGGCCTGCCGCATCTGGCCGGCGGTGGAGGTTGGTTCAGGCTTCATCGAGACTGGCTTCCAATTGTTGATAGCGCCACTGGCTGGCGTACCAGCCATCCAGCGCGAGCAGTTGTTCGTGATTGCCGGTTTCGGTGATGCGGCCGTCGCGCAGCACGATAATCAGATCGGCGCTGACCACGGAGCTGAGGCGGTGGCTGGCGATGACCGCGCTGCGGCCCTTGCGCTCCTGGCGCAGCTCCTCAAGGTGCTGGAGGATGCGGGTTTCGGTGCCGGTATCGACGGCGGACAGGGCGTCGTCAAGCAGCAGCAAATCGTTATCGGCCAACAGCGCGCGGGCGATGGCGACGCGCTGGCGCTGGCCGCCGGACAGCGTGATGCCTTTTTCGCCGACTTGCGTGTCATAGCCATCGGCGAACAGCAGGATGTCGTCGTGAATGGCGGCCAGGTTGGCGGCGTGCTCGATCTGCGCGCGCGTGGCGTCCGGACGGGCCAGCGCGATGTTGTCGGCGATCGAGGCCGAGAACAGGAAGGATTCCTGCGGCACCCAGCTGATGGCGGCGCGCAGCGCTTGCAGCTTGTATGCATCGAGCGCGTGGCCGCTCCACTGCACGCTGCCGTGCTGCGGCGTGAGTTGGCGCAGCAGCACGCGCAGCAGCGTCGATTTGCCGCTGCCGGTGGGGCCGACCAGGCCGAGGGTTTGGCCGGGTTGCAGCGTCAGCGTGATGTCGCTGATGGCTGGCGAGGTTTGTCCGGCGTAGGCGTAGCTGATGCCGCGCAGCGTCAGCGTGCCGGGTGGCACGGCGGTGAGCGTGCCGTGATCGTCGATGGCCAGCGGCGCGTCCAGCATCGGTTGCAGGCGTTGCCAGGCGGCGCGTCCGCGTTCGATCAGCGACAGCACCCAGCCGGCCGCGAACATCGGCCAGATCAACTGGCCGAGGTACATGGTGAAGCTGGTCAGCGCGCCGATGGTCAGCTGGTCATGCCAGATCAGATAACCGCCCAGGCCCAGCGTCAGACCGGTGGCGGCGGTCAGCGTCAGGCCGACGGCGGGTTCGTAGGCGGCTTCCCACACCTGCGCGCGCAGGCTGGCGTCGGAGGCCTGCGCGGCCAGTGCGGAAAACTGCTGGGCGCTGCGCTGTTCGAGGCCGAGCGCGCGCAGGGTGCGCACGCCGGACAAGGTCTCCTGCACATGGTCGTTTAGCGCGCTAAAGCGCTTGAGCGAGTCGGTGGACGCGGTGTGGATATGGCCGGAGATGTACCAGAACGCCCACGCCATCAGCGGGAAGGGCAGCAGGGCGATGCAGGCCAGGCGCCAGTCGACGCCCAGCAGCATCACGCCCAGCACCATCACCAGCGTGAGGGCGCCGTCGAAGCCGGCCAGCATGGCCTCGCCGGCGGCCATCTCGATGGCGTCGATATCGTTGGTGGCCAGCGCCATCAGATCGCCGGTGCGCTGGCGCTGGTAGAAGGCCGGGCCTTGCAGCGTCAAGCGGGTGTAGAGGCGGGTGCGCAGCGAGACGCCGAGCTGATAGGCGGCGCCGTACAGGATCTGCCGCCACGCCACGCGCAGGAAATAAATGCCGGCGCCGATCAACAGCAGCGCGCCGATTTCCATCAGCAGCGCGTTGCCGGACAGGGTGTGATTGGCCAGGCCGTCGATCATGGCGCCGACCTTGCGCGGCACCCAGATACTGAGCGTGGCCACGCCGGCCAGCATGGCGCCGGACAGAATATAGGCGCGGCTGTGCTGGCGGACGAAACCGCCGATCAGCCGGGAGAGTTTAGACATGCATGTTGCCTCGGTAAACCGTGTAGCCCGCTAGGATACACAAAAACCGGGGTCAGTTCTTGCAATCCAACACGAGCACAGCCATAACGACCGTTACGGCTGTGCTCGTGTTGGATTGCAAGAACTGACCCCGGGTTGGGACCAGAACTGACCCCGGGTTGGGGCCGAGGTTATTTTTTGGCTTTGGGGGCCGGTTTGGCGGGTTTGTCTTCCGGAGCCAGGGCGATGGCTTTGGGCGGCGGTTCCGGGAACAAGGTGGGCTTGGCTTCCACTTTCACTTCGACGAAGCTGTCTTCTTCCGCGACCGGGGCGGCGGCCGGCTTGGCTTTCGGGGCCTTCGGCGCCGGCGCGGCTTCCGGTTCGTTGGCGGCGACCGCTTCCACCGCCTTGCTCACGGCGGCGGCCAGCGCCGGCGGGGTCTGGGTGACGCCGGTGGCGACGGTGGCTTTGGTGGCGGCCAGGTCGGTCACCTGTTTCAGGGTGTCCTGGGCGCTTTTGATCAGTTCGTTCTGGGCGGTCGAGGCGATGCTGTACAGCTCGCGGCCGTAGGCCAGCAGGCCGTCAAAGCTGGCTGGCTCGGACGTGCTCAGGGTGAAGAATTCTTTCGGGTCCTTGGCGGTCAGCAGCCTCTTGGCGGCGGCCGAGGATTTTTCCACCGAGGCTTTGGTGGTGCTGAGGTTCAGCGCGATCACCTTTTCGGCACTGCCTACCGCCGTGTTGGCGATGGTGCTGAAAATCTGGAACTGCGCTTCAAGTTGCGATTTCGTGGCTGCGGAAAACTGTTCGGTGATCGAAGACATGGTTTCTCCTGAAATTATGATGCAACGCAATAAGTCCATTCTAACGACGATTTTCTGGCTTGGAAAGTTATTTTTTCTACCATGACGCACTAATCGCAACAGGCGAAATTAATGCGATGCAACAATTGGTGTATTTTGGTGAAAATGCCTACAATGGTTTTACTTTAAATCAACGGAGGTGCAGATGGATGTGGTGATCCGCAACGCCAGTCTGGTGGACGGGCAGCAGGGCGTCGACGTGGCCATCGAACAGGGGCGCATAGCCGCCGTCGGCCCGCGCCTGCCGGTGCGGGCGGCGCAGGAGATCGACGCCGGCGGCGACTTGCTCACGGCGCCGTTTGTCGACGCCCACTTCCACATGGACGCCACGCTCAGCTACGGCCTGCCGCGCGTCAACGCTTCCGGCACGCTGCTGGAGGGCATCGCGCTGTGGGGCGAGCTCAAGCCGCATCTTACCCAGCAAGCGCTGATCGAGCGCGCACTGCAGTATTGCGACTGGGCGGTGGCGCGCGGGCTGCTGGCGATCCGCTCGCATGTGGATGTGTGCGACGACCGCCTGCTGGCGGTGGAGGCGCTGCTGGAGGTCAAGCGGCTGGTGGCGCCGTATCTGGATTTGCAGCTGGTGGCGTTCCCGCAGGATGGCGTGCTGCGCGCGCCCAACGCGCTGATCAATCTCAAGCGCGCCATCGCCATGGGTGTCGAGGTGGTGGGCGGCATTCCGCATTTCGAACGCACCATGGCCGAGGGCGCGGAGTCGGTGCGCATTCTGTGCGAGTTCGCCGCCGACCAGGGGCTGATGGTGGACATGCATTGCGACGAGTCGGACGATCCGCTGTCGCGCCATATCGAAACGCTGGCTTACCAGAGCAACCGGCTCGGCTTGCAGGGCCGCGTCACCGGCTCGCACCTGACCTCCATGCATTCCATGGACAATTATTACGTCAGCAAGCTGCTGCCGCTGATGCGCGAGGCCGGCGTCAACGCCATCGCCAATCCGCTGATCAACATCACGCTGCAAGGCCGCCACGACAGCTATCCCAAGCGGCGCGGCATGACGCGCGTGCCGGAATTGCTGGCGGCCGGCATTCCGGTCGCCTTCGGCCACGATTGCGTGATGGACCCATGGTACAGCCTGGGCTCGGGCGACATGCTGGAGGTGGCGCAGATGGGTTTGCATGTGGCGCAGATGACCGGACAGGACGCCATGCGCGATTGCTTCCACGCCGTCACCAGCACGCCGGCCGCCATTCTCGGGCTGGAAGGCTACGGCGTGGCGCCCGGCTGCCATGCCGATCTGGTGCTGCTGGACGCTGCCGATCCGGTGGAGGCGATCCGCCTGCGCGCCGCCCGCCGCCTAGTGATGCGCCGGGGAAAAATCATCGCCGAGTCGCCGCGGGCCCAGGCACGCCTGCACTTGCCTGAGCGGCCGCCGCAGGTGGATTTCCGCTTGGGGCGCTAGCTGGACTTGCACCGGGAAATACATGACAATTGAACACTGTTAAACCGGTCTGGAGTTACCTTGAAAGAAATCGCCATCCGACCCGCAACGGAAGCCGACTTCGGCCCCATGTGGGACATCTTCCAGGAACTGATCGCCAGCGGCGATACGTATTATTTTGCAGCCGATACCAGTCGTGAAGATTGCCACGCCTACTGGTTCGGCCCCGGCGTGCAGAGCTTTGTCGCCATCCTTAACGGCGAGCGCCTGGTCGGCATGTACCGTTTGATTTCCAACCAGCGCGACCGTGGCGCGCACGTGGCCAACGCCTCCTTCATGGTGAGCCCGGCGGCGCAGGGCGTCGGCGTCGGCAAGCTGCTGGGGGCCGACTGCATCGAGCGCGCCCGCGAGCAAGGCTATCTGGCGATGCAGTTCAATTACGTGGTCAGCTCGAACATGCCGGCCGTGCTGCTGTGGAAGAAGCTGGGCTTTTCCATCGTCGGCACCCTGCCGCGCGCTTACCGTCATCAATACCTCGGCTATGTGGACGTCTACGTGATGTACCAGTTGCTGACAGACCCCACCCACTGGCCGGACGCATGAAAATACTGGACACCCCACGCCTCACCCTGCGCACCATCAACGCTGACGACGATCTGTTTTACTACGAGCTGGTCAACGATCCCACCTGGCTGGAGCATATCGGCGACAAGGGCATCCGCACCGTGGCGGAGGCGCGCACCGCCATCCTCGACGGCCCGTGCGTGATGCAGCAGCGGCTCGGCCATTCGCTGTACGTGATGGAGCGCAAGAGCGATGGCGCGCCGCTGGGCTTGTGCGGCCTGATCAAGCGCGACAGCCTGCCGGAGGTCGATATCGGCTACGCCATCCGTCCGGCCTATTTCGGCCAGGGCTATACTTACGAGGCCGCCGCCGCCGTGGTGGCGTACGCGCGCGACGTGCTGCGCATCCCGCGCCTGATGGGCATTACCAATCCGGCCAACACGGTGTCGATCAACCTGCTGGCCAAGCTGGGCCTGACCTTTGTCGAGCACAAGGTGCTGCCGCCGGATGGTCGTCCTACCAATATTTACGCGCGCCAGCTGTTGTAGCAGTGAGAATTCGCGAGGATTTCGGCTTCCCCATATTGGCATTTGCGCGGCATGCGTGCATGATGGATAACAGTCCTTGCCAAGGAGGTAACGATGAAACTCGCCAATCTCAAGATAGGCGTGCGCCTGGGGTTGCTGGGCGCATTCTTCTTCGTCGCGCTGGCGATCGTCGCCACGTCCGGCTGGCGCGCGCTGGCTGACAGCAACGCCCGCAGCGCCGACGCCATGGCGCGCTCGGTCGCCATGAGCCAGGCCATCGACGCCGCGCGCAGCGCCCAGGTCGAATTCAAGACGCAGGTGCAGGAGTGGAAGAACATCCTGATCCGCGGCAACGATCCGGCCCAGCTGGACAAGTACAGCAAGGCCTTCGTCAAGGGCGGCGAAACCACCCGCGCCGAGCTGCAAAAGCTCGATGCGCTGCTCGACAAGCTTCGGCTCGGCACGCCGCTGGTGGACGAGGCCATCAAGACCCAGAACGAGCTGGTCACGCGCTACCTGGAGGCGCTGAAAAAATACGATTCCGCCAATCCCGAGAGCGCCCATGTGGTGGACGCGCTGGTCAAGGGCATGGACCGCGAGCCGACCAAGAAGATCGATGACATCGTCGACTACATCGGCAAGCAGGCCAGGCGCCTGAGCGAGACCATGGCCGAGGAGAACGCCGCCGCCCACCGCGCGGCCATGCTGGCCATGGGCGTGACCTTGCTGATCACGCTGGTGGTGGGCGTGGTGACGGTGGTGTGGCTGATCCGCAGCATCACCCGTCCGCTGGACGAGGCGGTGAGCGTGGCGCAGACCGTGGCCGGCGGCGACCTCAGCAGTGAAGTGCAGGTGCAAAGCAGCGACGAGATCGGCGCGCTGCTGGGCGCGCTCAAGCAGATGCAGCAAAACCTCAGCAATATCGTCGGCCAGGTGCGCACCGGCACCGAGACCATCCATGGCGCCACGGTGGAAATCGCCGCCGGCAATCTGGATTTGTCGGGCCGCACGGAGGAGCAGGCCAGCTCGCTGGAGCAGACGGCGGCGGCCATGGTGGAGCTCACCACCACCGTCAAGCAGAACAACGAGAACGCGGCCGAGGCCTGCCGCCTGGCCGACAGCGCCAGCAACGTCGCTGCCAGGGGCGGCGACGCGGTGGCGCAGATGGTGCGCACCATGGGCGAGATCAACGACAGCTCGCGCAAGATTGTCGACATCATCGGCGTGATCGACGGCATCGCCTTCCAGACCAATATCCTGGCGCTGAACGCGGCGGTGGAGGCGGCGCGCGCCGGCGAGCAGGGGCGCGGCTTCGCGGTGGTGGCGTCGGAGGTGCGTAATCTGGCGCAGCGCTCGGCGGCCGCCGCGCGCGAGATCAAGGAGTTGATCGGCACCTCGGTCGGCCGGGTCGAGGAGGGTAGCCGGCTGGTCGGCCAGGCCGGCGAGACCATGGACGAGGTGGTGGCCAGCGTGCAGCGCGTCACCGCCATCATCGGCGAGATTTCGGTGGCCAGCGGCGAGCAGCGCGACGGCATCGAGCAGATCAGCATTGCCATCAGCCAGATGGACAGCGTGACACAGCAGAACGCCGCGCTGGTGGAGGAAGCGGCGGCGGCGGCCGACGCGCTGGAACAGCAGGCCGCCAATCTGTCGGAGGCGGTCAGCGTCTTCAAGCTGCAAGACCGGTCCGATGTGGCGGCCTTGCCGCGCTCGCGCGGCCGCGCGCTGCAACTGGCGGGCTGAGTTTTTGCCACAGGCAGTTTGATGCGCCTCAAGCGGGCGCGGGAATGGCCGGTGGCGGCTTGCTCTATCCACTATCATTCCTTCTTCCGCAGTCCGACGAAGAGGGACAGCATGAACAGCTTATGGCCGGTAGCGGCCGGCGTGGCGCCATGTTTGCTGGCGCTGGCGGCCGGCCAATGGCAGGCGCGCGGCCTGCGCGCGCGTTGTGCCCAATTGCAGGCGGCGCTGGCGGCGCAGCGCGATACCGAAATGCGCCTGGACTTCATCGCCCACCACGACAGCCTGACCGGCCTGCCCAACCGCTTGCAATTCCAGATGCAGCTGGAGCACGGCGTGGCCTATGCGCGCCGCCACGGCAGCCTGCTGGCGGTGCTGTTTGTCGATATCGATCACTTCAAGACCATCAACGACACGCTGGGCCACGACGCCGGCGACCAGGTGCTGGCGCAGTTCGCCCAGCGCCTGCGCCAGTGCGTGCGCGAGGTGGACACGGTGGCGCGGCAGGGTGGCGATGAGTTCATCGTGCTGCTGACGGAGCTGCGCAACGGCGCCGACGCGCAGCAGGTGGCGGAGAAGATCATGCGGGTGATCGCCGAACCGTTCATGATCAATGGCGACGCGTTGCCGGTGGCGGCCAGCATCGGCGTGGCGGTGTACCCGGACGACGATGCCGATATCGAGACGCTGATCGAAAAGGCCGACGTGGCCATGTACGCCGCCAAGCAGCGCGGCAAGGGCGCCAGCCTGCGCTTTTTGCCCAGCATGCAGGCCAAGGCCTATTCCAGCCTGATACTGGAGACGGCGCTGCGCCACGCGCAGGAGCACAATGAATTCGTGCTGACGTATCAGCCCAAGATGAATCTGCGCGAGCGGCGCATCACCGGCGTGAAGGCGCTCTTGCGCTGGAAACATCCGGAGCTGGGACTGGTGATGCCGCTGGATTTTCTGCCGGTGCTGGAGCAAAGCTCGCTGATACTGCCGGTCGGCGCCTGGGTGATGGCGACGGCGGCCGCGCAGGTGCGCGGCTGGATGGCGCGCGGCCATGCGCTGACGGTGGCGGTGCATCTGTCGCCGCGCCAGTTCTTCCACAAGGAGATCGTGCAGGTGGTTGCGGATACGCTGGACAAGGCCGGCGTGCCGGGCCGCTGCATCGAGTTGGAAATCACCGAGGCGATGTTGATCGATAAGAGCCAGAACGCAGAGGAGATCCTGCATCAGTTCAAGCAGCTGGGCGTGCGGATAGCGATCAGCGATTTTGGCACTGGCTATGCCTCGCTCAACTATCTGCGGCGCTTTCCAGTGGATGTGGTGAAGATCGATAAATCGTTTGTGGATGATTTGTCGCGCGGCGGGGCGATGGTGCGTGCCATCATCGAGATGGCGCACACGCTGAATATGCAGGTGATCGCGGCCGGCGTGGAAACCGGCGAGCAGCTGGCGCAGTTGAGGGAGATGGGCTGCGACGAGGCGTTTGGCTTCCACCTCAGCGCCGCCGTATCGCCGGAAGAGGTGGAGGCGCTGCTGGCAGGACGCCAGCAGCCTGTTGAGGTGCTTACTTCCTGAAGAACCAGGTCAGTGGCAGGTGCACGCGCGCCGACCACGATTTTTCATTGTGGCTGCCGCCTTCGGCTTCATAGTAGTACAAGTCCTGGCCGAGCTGGTAGCCCTGTGCCAGCATGGCGTCGCGCATCTTGCGGGTGTCGCTGATGCCGTCGCCGTCGGTGCCGGCATCGATATAGAACTTCACCGGCTGGCGCGCCGGCACGTTCTTGATGAAGGTCTGATCATTCCACCAGAACGAACTCGATACACCGCCCGCCCTGGAGAACACCTGCGGGTATTTCTGAGCGATGTAGACCGAGGCGATGCCGCCCAGCGAGGAGCCCATGATGGCGGTGTGCTCGCGGTCCGGCAGCGTGCGCAGGTTGGCGTCGGCCCACGGCTTGACGGTATCGACGATGAAGGCGGCGTAGGCGTCGATCTTGCCGCCGCCGTGTTCCTTGTCGCAGCATGGCGTGTATTCGGCGATGCGCTCCGGCGTGTTGTCGATGCCGACCACGATGGCCGGTTCGATCACGCCGGCGGCGATCAGCTTGTCCATGTTGGTGCCGATTTCCCATGCCGTGCCAAAGGCGGCGGTCTTGGGATCGAACAGGTTCTGGCCGTCGTGCATGTAGAGCACCGGGTAGCGCTGCCGCGGATTGTTGTCGTAGCCCGGCGGCAGGTAAATGCGCAGCTTGCGGCTGTTGTTCAGCTGCGGCGAGGCGAAGCTGTCGATGATACGCAAGGTGCCGGTGGCGACAGCCTTGGTGGGCGCGTCGCTGTCGGGGATAGGCATCACGCGCACGCCGTGGATGTCGAACTTGTTGGATGGGCCTTTTACGCCGCCTGCATCGCTGTAGGTGGCGTTGTTCTTCATGTAGCTCATGTTGTAGAAGTCATTGAGCTGCAAAGTGTAGCTGCCGGCCGCCAGCCTGGCGCGCAGTGGCGTGGAGTACTTGGCGCCTTCGTCGGCCGGGGAGTGCGGCAGTTGCACCACGCCGTTGGCGACGATGTTGCCGCTGCTGTCCTTCAGCGCCGCCCATTTGACGCCGCCGCTGACGCCCAGATTGATTTGATGGGCGGTGTTGCGGTACTTGATCTGCACCGCATGGTTGCCGGCGCGCTCGATCTTGATCTGCTGCGTGAAGACATCGGCCGGCGATGCGCCGAAGTCGACGCGGGCGACGTTGATATCCTCGCCGGCGTTCAGGCAGACCGGCATGCTGTGGTGACTGCGGTTGCCGGATTTGGCGTACACCGCTTCGACCGCATAGCAAAGATTCGCCGCCGCGCCAACGCGCCGATCCGCCCAGGTGGCGGCCGAGACGCGCGCGCCAACCAGCTGGCCATTGCGATAAACGTTATACACCACGCCCGCCGCCCCCGCGCCGTCCGGGCCCGCAGCCGCGCCATGTGCCCCGCTCGCACGCGCACCGTCCGCGTCCGCACCGCCGCCCGGGGTGATGTGCAGCGTCGGATAGCCATACGTGCCGCGCTCCAGTTTTGCGATGCGTGGTTCTGGCGGCGCGTAGACCGCCGCATCCTGCACCAGCGGCCTGGCGCTCACGCTGCGCTTGACCTGCTGGCCCGGCAGCAGTTTGCCGAGCCGGATCTCGATCGCATTATCCTCACCCAGCGCATCCCATGCCAACGACGCATTGACCGGCTTGCCGTTCAAGGTAATACCATCCACCGCGTAGTAGCCATCGCCCTTGACCGCAACCGGCAGCAGCACGCGCACTTGCAGACGCTTTCCGCGCACACCCAGATTATTCAGCGTAATCACATCACTGCCAGCAAAGGTCTCGCGCCGCAACCTGGCCGTGATGAATGGCTTGAGCGTCATGCCATCATTGGTGGTCTGCACGCCAAACACGCTGCCGACCACCATGCCCAGATAACCGCCAACAGACCACAACTGCCGGCGCGAATTGACCACCGGGCCACTCAGCTTACCGTCGTCCAGCATCGGCTGCCCTGACAGCCACTCCAGATTCTCCATGTTGGACAGATTGGTGGCCGCGCCGCGCATCAAGGTAGCGTAAGCCGCATCGGCCACGGCGACGTTGCCGCCTATGGCCGCGGCCTTCAAGCCGTAAGCCGTTACGAACGGCCACATGGCGCGGTTGTGATACACCGCCGTGTTGGACTGCTGCGGCCAGATCACAGGCGCGCCGAGCGGGCCGTGAGGATAATGCGCCAGAATACTCTGCGCCTGGCGCGCATCGGCAATACCGGTAACGATGGCCAGCGCCTGTCCCAGCCAGTCATACTTGTACATGGCGGCGCCATCGAAGTGGCCGGCCGTGACGCTGCTGTACATGCCACTATCCGCCTGCCAGAAGCGTTTGTTGATGGCGGCTTTCAGCTGCACGGCCCAATCGGCGTAGCGGGCCGCCAGCCGGGCATCGCCTAGCTCCTTCGCCAGCCGCGCCGCCAGCGTCAGCGCCTTGTAGTGTGCGGCGTTGGTGGACAGCGCCTTGGAGGTCGCCATATAAGACAACTCGTTCGGCATCCACGCGGCATAGGTTTGATCGCGCCAGTCGAGGAAGGATTCTTCGCCGTTGTACAGGCCATCGGCCGCGTCCCAGACGGCGATGCGGTCATTCTCCAGCGTGTTGGTCAGCGCGTGCAGGGCTTTCTTCGCGAAGGCCGCGCGCTCGGACGGCGGCAGGGCTTTCAATGCCTCGTCCGCGCCAAAGGCCCAGGTGACGCGGTCGGTGCTGACCGGCCAACTGCCGCCACTGCCGGTGTCCTGCACGATCTGATAGCCATCACCGATGGCGTGCAGGCCGGCGCTCATGCCATCGCGATAGCCGGCCAGCTTGAACTCCAGCGAATTGCGCGTGCGCTGCGGGTCCAGCATGCCGAGGCCCAGCGACGCCGCATAAGACAGATCGCGCGTCCAGACGTAATGCCACAACTCGCCGGTTTCAAAACACTCGCAAGGGATGGCGTTGCCGCCGTTGTAGCTGCCGTCGCGGATTTCGCTGACGGAGTCCTGATTCATTTCATTGCCGGCCAGCGCGAACAAGGCGTCGAAGGCGAGATTGCCGCTGCGGACCGTCGGCAGGGCAGGCGATTCGGTGTAGCTGATCTCCTGCTTGCCGCCCTCGCGCACGCGCATGGTGGTTGATTGCGTGTAGCTGCGCAGTGTGGCGCCGGCGTCCGGCGTGGCATAGCGCACTGTGTCCTGCTTGCCGTCCCAGGTCGGATAAACGGCAGTCGCCGAGCCGCTGGCGGCGTGTGCCTGCGGCGCGGCGAAGGCGAGTGCCAGCGCGGCGCACAGCGGTGTGAATTGCTTCATTGTTCGATCTCCAGTATCAGCGCGGAACGCGCCGGCAGTTTAACTTGACCATCCAGCGACACGCGCTGGCCGCTGATCACATCCACGCCGCTGCGTACGCCGGCCAGCATTTCGTGGAAGCGCGCGATGGGCAGCGTGATGTCGGTTTTATTCTTGTTCAGCGCGACCATCACCTTCTTGCCGCCGCCGTAGCGGAAGTAGACGTAGGTGCTTTGCTCCGGCCCATAATGCATCAGCTTCCCGCCATGAATCACGCTCGCGCCCTTGCGCCAGTTGAACAGCTTGCGCACATAGGCTTGTGCGTCGGCCTGCTGCGGGGTGAGTCCGGCACCGGTGAAAGCATTGACCTTGTCGCCCGCCCAGCCGCCAGGGAAATCGCGGCGATACGAGGCATCGTCGCGGCCCTTGACCGTGCTGGTCATCTGGATCTCGGTGCCGGTGTAGAACTGTGGTATGCGCGGCATGGTCGCCACAAACGCCAGCGCCATGCGGAACAAATCCTGATCCTCATCCAGCGCACTGTAAATGCGCGACAGATCATGGTTCCCTTCAAACAGCACCAGATTGCCGGCGTTCGGATACAGGTAATCCATCGACACCGTTTCATACAGCGCGTTCAGTCCCTGCTCGCTATCGTCCTGCGCCATCAGTGCGCGGCGCAAAGCGTCGTTCAGCGGAAAGTCCATCATGCTTGGCATGTGCGACACGTAGCCATTGAAGTTCTGCTTGCCCTCCTGCCAGTGTGCGACCACCGGAATCAGCGGACTCCATTCCTCGCCCACCAGATTCAGTTTCGGATACTCGGCCATCACCGCGCCCGACCAGCGTGTGAGGAAGGCATTATCGGAATAGCCGTAGGTATCCACACGCAGGCCCGACAAGCCCGCATACTCGATCCACCAGATGCTGTTCTGGATCAGATAATTGGCTACAAAGGGATTGGCCTGGTTCATATCCGGCATGCCCGGCGAGAACCAGCCCTGCGTGAAATTGCGCTGGTCCTCTTGCGACGCATACGGGTCCTGCACCGCCACCCGATGATGCGCGGTCGGCACGTGCTTGCCCTGATACGTCAGCCAGTCGTGCATCGGCATATCCTGCATCCACCAATGCTTGCTGCCGATGTGATTCAGCACCACGTCCTGGATGATGCCGATGCCACGCGACCTGGCCTGCGCCGACAGCTGGCGATACGCCTCATTGCTGCCGTAGCGCGGATCGATGCGGTAATGATCGGTGGCCGCATAGCCGTGGTAGGAGTAGGCCGGCATATTCGATTCCAGCAGCGGGGTAGGCCATAGCTGGGTAAAGCCCAGCCCCGCCACGTAGTCCAGATGATCGATGATGCCCTGGATATCGCCGCCATGACGGCCGCCGCCCTCGGCGCGATTCAACTTGTCGGCATAGCCGGCCACATTGTCGTTGGCGGCATCGCCGTTGGCAAAGCGGTCCGGCATCACTTGATAGATCGCGTCGGCGCTGTTAAAGCCGGCGCGCTGCGCCGAGCCAGGCGCGCGCGCCTGCAATTGGTAGCTGTAGTGGAGGCTCTGCACGCCGCGCCTGAACAGCAGCTCCAGCCTGCCCGGAGCGGCATCCGGGGCAATCTCCAGATCGATAAACAGGTAGTTGCGGTTATCCACCTGTGACACGCTGGCAATGCGCACGCCCGGATAGTTCAGCGTCGGCTCCAGGTCGGCGATCCGCGGCCCATGCACCATCAGTTGTAACTTGCTGTTGTGCATGCCGGTCCACCATGAGGGCGGGTCCATGTGGTCGATACGGTAGTTCTGCGACGCGGCGCCGGCCAAGGCCGGCAGGACGGCGGTCAACAGCGCCGCCAGCAGGGATTTGTTCATGTAGTCTCCAAATTGGTAGTCGTACTACAGGCCCGTATTGTGTGCATGGTCGGGCTTAATGCCTTGATTTTACGAGAGAATGCTGCTGACGGCCAAGCTCGCTGGCGAACTGAAATTTACCCGGAATACAGCAATCTCGTCATTTTCCTCCAAATTGCGTTTCGTCACGGAAAGTTGCGCATTCTTGCGGGCTGCAAGGCTGCTTCGGCTCGTCAATTGATAACAAAAAACAGCCACTTTATGGCGTTTATTGTAGTTCCACTACAATCCCTCCCTATCTGGCTTGTAGCCGAAATACAACGTGATAGCGCTTACCGTGGGGCGTAGAGGCAATGCGGCGCCTTGGAATCCGTAGTGGTAAGGAAGTTTCATTGACACCGAATCTAGTTTTAGTACAAAATTCTTTCCAGAACGTCTTCAGAACGTTGTAATTCCTTGGATCCCGTGTAGTTGAGCTCTTTGCGGGACTTATATTTGTGTCATGAGAGGGGACATTAAATGAACATCTTCGCAAGTAAGCGCACCCACACTGCATTCCCGTTGAACCCCGTTGCCGCAGGTTGCGCCCTGCTGATCGCCGCTGCCGCCATCCCCGCCCACGCCCAGAGCGCCGACGCTGCGCCGGCCGAGGAAGCCAAAGTGATGTCGGTGACCGTGTCCGGCATCCGCCGCGGTATCGAAGACGCGATCTCGGTGAAGAAAGATTCGAGCTCCATCGTGGAGGCCATCTCCGCCGAAGACATCGGCAAGCTGCCGGACGTGTCGATCGCCGAATCGATCTCGCGCCTGCCAGGCGTGGCCGCCCAGCGCGTGGCCGGCCGTGCGCAAGTGATCTCGATCCGCGGCCTGTCGCCGGACTTCTCGACCACCCTGCTGAATGGCCGCGAGCAAGTCTCGACCGGCGACAACCGCAGCGTCGAGTTCGACCAGTACCCATCGGAACTGATCGGCGGCGTCACCATCTACAAGACGCCGGACGCCGGCCTGATCGGCCAGGGCCTGTCGGGCACCATCGACATGCAGTCGGTGCGCCCATTGAACTTCAGCAGCCGCACCGTGGCCCTGAACCTGCGCGGCGAGAAAAACTCGCTGGGCAAGATCGCCAACGCCAAGGACACCGGCAACCGCTTCAGCGCCAGCTACATCGACCAGTTCGCCAACCGCACCATCGGTATCGCGCTGGGCTGGGCGCACCTGGAAACCCCTATCCTCGACAATGAAACCGGCCTGTACGAGCCATGGAAGCGCGACGCGCGCGCCGGCCTGCCGGCTGGCACCTTCGGCTCCGACGGCATCAAGGCCGTGGCCCGCAGCGGCAAGAACCAGCGCGATGGCGTGATGGGCGTGCTGCAATACCGTCCGAACAAGCAATGGACCAGCATGGTGGACGTGTACGCGTCGCGCTTCAAGGCCGAAGAGACCGCCAACCAGATCGAGATCAATCTGGGCGGCTGGAACGGCGGCTTCGATCCGGCGCCGGTCTACACCGGCGTGACCACCACCAACGGCACCATCGCCGGCGCCACCGCCAACAACATCTACCCGCTGGTGCGCGGCATGTACAACAAGCGCAAGGACGATATCCGCGCCGCCGGTTGGAGCAATGAAGTCCGTCTGGATGGCTGGTCGCTGTTCGCCGACCTGAACTATTCGAAAGCCAAGCGTGACGAGCTGAGCCTGGAAAACAACCTGCAAATCTCCAACGCCGCCGGCGATCCATTCCTGGATTCGGTCAAGCTGGGCATTGGCAACGGCGGCTTCTCGCAGATCACCACCGGCCGCGACTACAACGCCCCGGGCAGCCTGTATGTGCGCAACACCATCTACGGTTCCGGCTACGGCAAGACCCCGAGCGTGGAAGACGAGCTGAAAGGCTTCAAGCTGACCGCCAACATCCAGTCGTCCGGCGCGCTGGAAAAAGCCTTCTCCAGCTTCGACATCGGCGCCAACTACAGCGACCGTACCAAGAACAAGCACCAGCCTGAAGGCAACATCAACCTGAAGGGCGCGCCGACCCTGATCTCGTCCGACCTGTTCTACCAGTCGGCCGACCTGGGCTTCGCCGGCGCCGGCTCGATTCCAACCTGGAACGTGCCTGCCGTGGTCGACAAATACATGGTGTTCGCGCCAACCGACACCGCCGGCTACCTGATCGCCAAGACCTGGGAAGTCAGCGAGAAAATCACCACCGCCTTCGCCAAGGCCAACATCGAGGCGGAACTGGGCGCGGACATCAGCCTGCGCGGCAACATCGGCGTGCAAGTGCAGCGTACCGACCAGTCGTCGGCATCGCGCTGGTATGACAACACCACCGGCGCCATCAAGCCGGTCAACGACGGCAAGAAATACACCGACGTGCTGCCTAGCATGAACCTGGCCTTCGGCTTGGACAACCAGCAGACCGTGCGCGTGGCGCTGGCCAAGCAACTGGCCCGTCCACGTGTCGACCAGCTGCGTTCGGCGCTGGACTTCGGCATCGACACCACCAAGCGTGAGCCGGGCGGCAGCGGCGGTAACGCCCGTCTGGACCCATGGCGCGCCAAGGCCTTCGACATCTCGTACGAGAAATACTTCGACAAGAAGGCTTACTTCGCGATTGCCGGTTTCTATAAAAAGCTGGACACTTACATCTTCACCCAGACCCAGTCGTATGACTTCAGCGCCTACGTTCCGCCTGGTTCGGTTGGCAGCGGCGCGAGCTTCCCGCTGCACACCACGATTGGTAACTACACCGCGCCATACAACGGCAACGGTGGCAACCTGAAGGGTGCGGAACTGTCGGCGTCGCTGCCGCTGAGCATGGTGAGCAAGTCGCTGGATGGTTTCGGCGTCGTGGCCAGCACCACCTACACCGACAGCAAGATCACGATTGAAGATCCGAGCGGCAGCATTGGCCAGCACATCCCGCTGCCAGGCCTGTCGAAGCGCGTCACCAACCTGACCGCCTACTACGAGAAAGACGGCTTCGAAACCCGTATCTCGCAGCGCAAGCGTTCGGACTTCGTGGGTGAGATCGGCAACTTCGCCAACGACCGCGCCCTGCGTTATGTGGTGGGTGAAAACGTGATCGACTTCCAGATCGGCTACACCTTCAACACCGGCGCCATGAAAGGCCTGGGCCTGCTGCTGCAAGTGAACAACCTGCGCAACGCCGCCTACGAAACCTACAACGGCGACCGCAACCAGCAGCTGGAATACCAGAAGTACGGCCGCACCGTGCTGGCTGGCGTGAATTACAAGTTCTAAGCTGATTTAGCTTAAGATAGAACGGCGTCCTTCGGGACGCCGTTTTTTTTCGCTGATAAAAACAGGAGACCGAATGCGCTTGCACCGTTTGCTTTTCTCTGTTGTTTTCGCCGCCACCGCTGCTCATGCCGGCGACTGGCCGATGTTCATGGGCGGTCCGCAACACGCGGGCGTGGCCGATGCCGATGCGGTGTTCGAGCGTCTGGCGTCGTCATGGCAGTTCCGTGTGGAGGGCGGCATCAGCGCATCGCCGGTGGCGGTGGGCAAGCAGCTGTTTGCCGCGTCGGAGAACGGCAACCTGTATGCGCTGGATCTGGAGGCGCACCGCTTGCAATGGCTGTTCCATGCGCGCAGCGGCATCGCCTCGACGCCAGCGGTGGCGGACGGCATGCTGTACTTCCTGGGTCGCGACGGCCGCTTGCAGGCGCTGGACGCGGCCAGCGGCAAGCCGCTGTGGAGCTTCCGCACGCAAGGCGAGGCGCAGTTCTCCGCGCCGGGCCTGTATGGCCAGCCGCAGGAACAGGAGCTGCCGCCCGATCCGTGGGATTTGTATCTGTCCTCGCCGCTGGTCCATGGCGGCAAGGTGTACTTCGGTAGCAGCGATGAACGCGTATATGCGCTGGACGCGCGCAGCGGCAAGCTGCTATGGGCCTACAAGACTGGCGGTATCGTGCATTCCTCGCCGGCGCTGAGTGGCAACAACATCGTTATCGGCAGTTGGGACGGCGCGGTATATGCGCTGGATGCGGAGACCGGCGAACAGCGCTGGCGCGTGCAGACCGAGACCGAGCAAAAGCAAAGCATCCTGCTCGGCGTACAGGCCTCGCCGACGGTGGATGGGGACACGGTGTATATCGGCTCGCGCGATGGCCATTTCTATGCCCTGGATGCGGACAGCGGCAAGCAGCGCTGGCGTTGGGATGCCAAAGGATCGTGGGTGGTCGGCACGGCGGCGGTCGACCGCGACAGCGTGTATTTCGGCACCTCGGACACGGGTGTGGTGGTCATACGGTGTACTCCGGCATGGAGCATGTGAAGCGGCTGGGGGCTTTCGCGGCGTCGCCGCTGTGGCACCGTGGCCAGCTGGTGCTGGCCACGGCGGACGGGCGGCTGCTGTTCTTCAGCGTGCCCGCCAGATAAGGCTTACTTCTTCTCGGCGGCGGCGAAGGCGGCGTTCTGCTGGTCCAGCCAGGTCTTCAATGGCGCGAAGTATTCGAGCAGCGCGTTGCCGTCGATTTTGTCTTCGCCCGAGATGGCTTTCAGCGCTTCCGGCCATGGCTTGCTGGCGCCCATTTCCAGCATCTTCTGGAACTTGGCGCCCGCCTTGGCGTTGCCGTAGATCGAGCAGCGGTTCAGCGGGCCGGTGTAGCCGGCTTCGCGGCACAGCGCGCGGTGGAACTGGAATTGCAGCATGTCGGCCAGGAAGTAGCGCGAGTATGGCACGTCGGCCGCCACGTGGTACTTGGCGCCGGCGTCAAAGCCGGTGATACCCTGGCTTTCGACCGGGCGCTTCATGCCCATGTACTGCTCGCGCAGCTGCCACCAGCTCTTGTCGTAGTCGGCCGGCTTGGTCTTGCCCGAGTAGACGTCCCAGCGCCATTTGTCGACGGTGTAGGCGAACGGCAGGATGGTGACCTTGCTCAGCGCGCGCTCCAGCAGTTGCGGGATGTCGGCGCTGACGTCCGGCTCCTGGTCCATCAGGCCGATCTGCTTCAGATAGGCCGGCGTGATCGACAGCGCCACAGTGTCGCCGATGGCTTCATGGAAGCCGTCGTTGGCGCCGTTGCGGAACAGGAAAGGCTGCTTGGTGTAGCCGAGGAAGTAGTAGACGTGGCCCAGTTCATGGTGGATCACGGTGAAGTCTTCGGCGGTCGGCGTGATGCACATCTTGATGCGCACGTCGTCCTTTTCGTTGATCGGCCAGGCGGAAGCGTGGCAGACCACGTCGCGGTCGCGCGGCTTGGTCAGCAGCGAGCGTTCCCAGAACGATGCCGGCAGCTTCTGCATGCCCAGCGAGGTGTAGAAGCCCTCGGCATATTTGGTCATCTGCTTGGCGTCGGTCTTGCGTTCCTCCAGCACCTTGGTCAGGTCGAAGCTCTTGGTTTCGCCGGCGGGTTTGAGGATCGGATACAGATTGGTCCAGGTCTGGCTCCACATATTGCCGAACAGGTGCGATGGGATAGGGCCGGTCAGCGGCACCACATCCGGGCCGTAGGTGGCGCGCAGCTTGTAGCGGGTGTAGGTATGCAGCGCATCGTACAGCGGCTTCACCTGCTGCCACAGGCGTTCCATCTCGGCGGCGAAGGCTTCCGGCGGCATGTCATACTGCGAGCGCCACATCACGCCGGTGTCGGCAAAGCCCATCTGCCTGGCGCCCTTGTTGGACAGGGCGACGTATTCCACGTACTTGTCCTTGTAGGAGGGGGCTTGTGCGTGCCAGCCGGTCCACATCTCCTTCAGCCTGGCTTCGTCGCGGCTGCTGGCCAGGACTTTTTCCATCTCGCCGAGCGCCATGCAGTTGTCTTTGGTCGGGCAGTACTTGGCTTTGCCGTAGGCGCCGTTCAGGGCTGCTTGCAGGGCGGCGTATTGTTCGCGTTCCTTCGGATCGGCGAAGACCAGCGTCTGTTGCAGCAGCATGATCTTGCGCGCGGCTTCCGGTGACAGCTTCACGCCGTTGAAACGGCGCGCGCCGATGGCGGCTTCACCGGAGGCGCTCAGGAAGCGCTCGGCGAAGTAGGCGGCGATGCCTTCGGTATCGTCGGTGATGAAGTTGGAGCCGACCCAGGCGGCGCGGGCTTGTTCGTTATTGAGTTTATTAAGCTTGGCCTCGGTGTCGGCCAGGAAGCGTTCAGCTTCGGCGGCAGTCGGTTTGGCGGCGGGGGCGGCCAGCGCGGTGGCGCTGACGGCTGCTAAGGCGGTGGCCAGCAGCGTGCTGATAATTTTTGGTGTCACAGACATCTCCCTTGTTATCTCGGACCGGCTGATCCGATGGGCGATTATCATACACGATGCCTTAACGCGGCCATTTCAATTTAGCACACGCTATTCATGGCACGAAACCTTGCGGATGAGCGGCTTGTCCACGACATAGTGTGGCGATTATTGCAGCGAGGTCAGCACGATAGGATTTGACGGTCTCATGCCGGCGATTGCGCGTACTATTTCTGTTCTATCCTTTTCCGCATCTGCGATCTGGTCATCGTGCGCAAGGAGCGACGGCGCACAGTGC
Organism: Duganella radicis; assembly: GCF_009720825.1. GTDB lineage: Bacteria > Pseudomonadota > Gammaproteobacteria > Burkholderiales > Burkholderiaceae_D > Rugamonas > Rugamonas radicis. The sequence goes on from NZ_WNKY01000027.1 coordinate 60,684, forward strand.
GCTATGGCAGCCTCAATTATCCAACCAGCTAGCGCCTGTCGCTCCCGCCACTTCCCGGCCCGAGCCAGCCGGGAAGCAAGGCGCATCACAGCGCGATATCAACCGTGCGGCTGGCGGCGTCGCTGGCCGGCAGTTCCACGGTCAGCTGGAAGGTTTTGTCGTCCCAGCCGAACACGGCGACCTTGCCGTCCACGCGTACCGACGATGGCGCGGCGGTCACGGTGTGTACTTTCAGGGTGATGCCGCGGTCCGGACGCTGGTACTGTTTGCCCAGTTCCGATTCCACTTGCAGCGACAGGGATTTGCCTTGCAGCTTGCTGGTGAAGTGCAGCAGTTCGTACTTGCCTTGTTCGTAGGCTTGCGCGGTCAGGCCATCGTCGTCATACAGTTTGCCGGAGCTGGCGCGCACCGAGGCGTCGTGCCAGTAATGCAGTTCGATCTGCCTGGTGTTGTAGTCGCGCGTGGATTGCACCACTTTTACCATCGGCACGAAGGCGCCGGCACGCACATATACCGGCACGTGGTCCGCTGCCAGTTCGATCGAACGCGTGGCGCCGCCGGCCTGCCTCTCGCCGGTGTAGAAGTCGAACCACGCGCTGCGCGCCGGGAAGTACACGTCCGCTTTGGTCTGGCCCTGCTTGAGCACCGGCGTGACGAGGAAGTCCTTGCCCCACAAGTAGGTCGAGGACATGGCGCGCACTTGGGCGTTGCCCGGCTCCTCGTAAATCATGGGGCGCATCAGCGGCAAGCCTTGCTGATTGTTGTCGAAGCCCAGCGTGTAGTTATACGGCAGCAGGCGATAGCGCAGGCGGATCGCCTCGCGCGCCAGCGCCTTGGTGCGGTCTTCGCGATACACCGGCTCCGATGGCACTTCCTCCTGCGCGTGCGGGCGGAACACCGGCTGGAATACGCCATACTGCAACCAGCGCGTGTAGAGCTCATTGTCCAATACAGGATTGGCGAAGCCGCCCAGGTCCGAGTGCATATAGCCTACGCCCTGCATGCCCATTTGCAGCGAGATCTCCGGCTGCGATTGCAATCCGCCCCAGCCGCGATCCACGTCGCCGGACCACGGAATGATGCCGTAGCGCTGCGTGCCCGAATAACCGGAACGCATCAGGATGAAAGGCCGCTCGGCCGGGAAGTCCTGCTGGTAGCCTTCCGCCACCAGCCGCGCCCATTGATGGCCGTAGATGTTGTGCACCTGGTCGGCGGTGCCGGTGGCGTGACGCGTTTCAGTCGGATGCATCTCCGGCTCGCCCAGATCGCCCCACACGCCGGTCACGCCCTGCTGGCGCAGGCCTTTGTAGATATCCCACAGCCAGTCCTTGCCCTGCTTGCCGAAGATGTCGATGATGCCGGTGTGGCCGAAGAAGAAGTCATAGGTCATCGGCTTGCCATCCGGTCCGGTGGCCAGTACGTTCTTGTCCACCGCCTCCTGCCAGCGCCTGGAAGAATCGACTACAAACGGCTCTGTAATTACCACGGTCTGCACGCCCTTGGACTTGAAGTCGGCGATCATGCCCTCCGGATTGGGGAAGGCATCCTTGTCCCACGCCAGATTGCCCATGGTGCCTTTGACTTCCTTGCCGAACCAGTACAGGTCAAACACCACCGCATCGAGCGGAATATCTTCGGCGATGAATTTGTCGACCGTGTCGCGCGCTTCCTTCTCGTTGTGATAGCCGAAGCGCATGGCGAAGTTACCGAAGGCCCAGCGCGGCGGCAATGGCTGCTTGCCGGTCAGGCTGGTGTAGTTGCCGACCACATCTTCCCACGAGTCGCCGGCGATCACCTGATAAGTCTTGCGGCCACCGATGGCTTCATAAGTCAGGCTGTTGTTCTTCTTGCTGTCGAAATCGAGATAGCCGGTTTGCGGATTATCGAAGTGGATGGCGTACATTTTCGATGACAGCGCCAACGGCATGGTGTAGCCCATCAGCTCCGAGCGGTCGCCGTAGCCGTAGTTGGCCTTGTTGTACAAGGTGAAGCGATGACCGCGACGGTCCATGCCCACCGCGCGCGAACCCGCGCCGTACAAGGCCTCGTTCTTGTCGAGCGCGAATTCAATCGCTTCCAGTGCGCGTGCCTCGCCCTTGTTGATATCCTTGCTGCCGCTGGCCACATCGTCCTTCACATGGATGTAGCCGCGCTTCTCCGCCACCAGCGGTTTGCCCTTGTAGGCGTAGGCGATGCGGAACGGCGATTTGCTGATGGTGACGGTGATGCCGGATGTGGCATATTCATAGCTGCCGCCTTTTTGCTTCAGGGTGGCCTTCACATTGGCCGGCGCCAGCACCACGGCGTGCGACGATGGATCGGCCGCTTCGCCCTTCGGCACAAACGTGGTTTCCACGATGCCGGTGGAGTAGGGCTTGATCAGATAGGCGCCGTCGCTGGTGCGCACTTCGAGGTGGCCGTCGCGCTGGGTGATACCGTCGAATTTGCGGTCGATATTCTGGGCGTCGGCGTGGCCGGCCAGGAGTGTGAGGGCGGCCAGCGTTGCAAAGGAATTAATGGTCATGAATTCTGTCTCAGGTGGTCGTCGTGGATTTTGTTGTTTGGCTACATTTGACACCATAGCCCGGGCCGTGAATAGGCTTTTTTCCGTTATTTTACAAGGAACTTCTTGCGATTGACATGCCCAAGGTGGCGTGTTATTTTCCTACAAATTTTAAAACTCGGGACGCGCAGCATGCATTCTTCCAGTAACAAGCCCATCCTGTCGTTCTGGCAGCTGTGGAACATGAGCCTCGGCTTCTTCGGCATCCAGTTCGGTTTCGCGCTGCAAAACGCCAACGTCAGCCGGATTTTCTCCACGCTGGGCGCCAATCCCGACGACCTGTCCCTGTTCTGGCTGGCCGCGCCGGTCACCGGCCTGCTGGTCCAGCCCATCATCGGCTACCTGAGCGACAATACCTGGCACCCGACTTGGGGCCGTCGCCGTCCGTTCTTCTTCATCGGTGCGCTGCTGGCGTCCATCGCCCTGTTCCTGATGCCGAATTCCACCTCGCTGTGGATGGCGGTGATCGTCCTGTGGCTGCTGGATGGCGCCATCAACGTCTCGATGGAACCGTTCCGCGCCTTCGTCGGCGACAAGCTTGGCCCGTCGCAGCAGACCGCCGGCTTCGCGATGCAAACCTTCTTCATCGGCTGGGGCGCGGTGATCGCCTCGCTGCTGCCGACCATCTTCACCCATCTGGGCGTGAGCAATGTGCCGGTGGGCGGCGGCATTCCGGACACTGTGCGCTATTCGTTCTACGCCGGCGGCGCCGTGTACTTCCTGGCGGTGCTGTGGACCGTGCTGACCGCGAAAGAACTGCCGCCGGAGGATCTGGACGCATTCCGCGCCGAGCAGCAGCGCAGCAAAGGCCTGGGCCACGCGCTGGCTGAAATCTTCAGTGGCTTCACCAAAATGCCGAAGACCATGGTGCAGCTGGCCGTGGTGCAGTTCTTCACCTGGATCGCGCTGTTCGCGATGTGGATCTACACCACCAACGCTGTCGCCGAAAATGTATTCGGTACCACCGACGCGCAGTCGGCCGCCTTCCAGGAAGCCGGCAACCACGTCGGCGTGATGTTTGCCGTGTACGGTGGCGTGTCGGCGCTGGCCGCGTTCATCCTGCCGGTGTTCGCGCGCTACACCAGCCGCAAGGTGGTGCACCTGACTTGCCTGATCATCGGCGGCGTGAGCCTGTTCAGCATCTACGGCATCCGCGACTTCGATACGCTGTTCGTGCCAATGATCGGCGTCGGCATCGCCTGGGCCAGCATCCTGACCATGCCGTATGCGATCCTGGCTGGCGCGCTGCCCGCCAACCGCATGGGCTACTTCATGGGCCTGTTCAACTTCTTCATCGTCATCCCGCAGATCGTCAGCGGCCTGGTGCTGGGCTTTGTGACCAAGCACTGGTTCGAAGGCCACTCGGTCAAGACCCTGATGCTGGGCGGCGTCTGCATGGTGGTTGCCGGTGTGTTGACGCTCATAGTGCGCGACGAGGCGGAACCTGTCTGATGTAATATTGTTCGCGAGACAAGAACTCGACATCTATTTTTGTGGAGCGAACATGAGTATCAATACTGTCAGTACCACTCCCATCCCCGGCCAACGGCCGGGCACCTCCGGCCTGCGCAAGAAAGTCAGCGTGTTCAAGCAGGCCCACTATCTCGAAAACTTCGTGCAAAGCGTGTTCGACACGCTGGGCGATTGCAGCGGCAAGACGCTGGTGCTGGGCGGCGATGGCCGCTATCACAACCGCGTGGCCGTGCAGACGATTCTGCGCATGGCGGCGGCGCATGGCTTCGCGCGCGTGCTGGTGGGGCAGGGCGGGATTCTGTCCACGCCGGCCGTCAGTTGCGTGATCCGCAAGCGCGCGGCGCTGGGCGGCATCGTGCTGTCGGCCAGCCATAATCCCGGCGGACCGGATGGCGACTTCGGCATCAAGTACAACATCGCCAATGGCGGCCCGGCGCCGGAGAACGTGACCGAGGCGATTTACCATCACACTGAAACCATCAGGCAGTACCGCATCAGCGATGCCGGCGATATCGATTTGAATCGCCTTGGTGTCACGCGCATGGAAGACACGGAAGTGGAAGTGATCGACTCCGTGGCCGACTACGCGGAACTGATGCAGCAGCTGTTCGATTTCGACGCCATCCGCAAATTGTTTGCCGGCGGCTTCAGCATGTGCTTCGACGGCATGCACGCCGTCTCGGGCCCGTATGCCAAGGCGATCCTCGAAGGCCAATTGGGTGCGCCGGCCGGCACCGTGATCAACGCGGTGCCGCTGGAGGATTTCGGCGGCCATCACCCGGACCCGAACCCGGTCAACGCCGCACAGCTGATCGAGGTCATGGCCGCCGACGATGCGCCCGATTTCGGCGCCGCCTCCGACGGTGACGGCGACCGCAACATGATACTCGGCCGTAAATTCGACGTCACGCCATCCGACAGTCTTGCCATCCTGGCCGCGCATGCGACTGTGGCGCCGGGCTATCGCGCCGGCCTGAAAGGCATCGCCCGCTCGATGCCGACCTCGCAGGCCGCCGACCGCGTGGCGGCGGCGCTGGGCATCCCCGCATTTGAAACGCCCACCGGCTGGAAGTTCTTCGGCAACCTGCTGGATGCCGGCAAGGCCACCTTGTGCGGCGAAGAGAGCTACGGCACCGGCTCGGACCACATCCGTGAAAAAGATGGGGTGTGGGCCGTGCTGTTCTGGCTTAACCTGCTGGCCGCCAGCGGCAAGTCGGTGGAGCAGCTGGCAAGCGAACACTGGGCGCGCTTCGGCCGCAATTACTACTCGCGCCACGATTACGAAGCGGTCGACGCCAAGGCCGCGCATGAACTCATGGCCTCCCTGCGCATCAAGCTGGCTACGCTGGCGGGGCAGGATCTCGGCCACTTCGTGGTGTCCTTCGCCGACGATTTTGAATACACCGACCCGATCGATGGTTCGGTGGCGAAGCAGCAGGGCATCCGCATCGTCATGACCAACGGCTCGCGCATTGTGTTCCGTTTGTCCGGCACCGGCACCGAGGGCGCGACCCTGCGCGTTTATCTGGAGCGTTACGAAGCCGATCCGAAGTACCACCACTTGCCTACGCAGCAGGCTCTCTCGGCATTGATACTGATCGCCGAACAAGTAGCGGGCATCGCCGACTGGACCGGCCGCGCCCATCCCACAGTCATCACATAAAACGATAAGGACGACAGCATGAAATTGACCACACTCGCATTGGCTCTTGCACTTGGCGGCAGCGCCGCCGTGGCGGCGGAAAAACCCAAGCCATTCCTGTGGGAGAACGCGACAGTCTATTTCCTGCTGACGGACCGCTTCAACAACGCCTTCACCGGCAACGACCTGGCCTACGACCGCCGCGCCGACGCCGCGCCGCTGCGCGGCTACATGGGCGGCGATCTGGCCGGCATCATCAACAAAATCAACGACGGCTATTTCGACTCGCTGGGCGTGACCGCGATCTGGGTGACGCCGCCGGTGGAGCAGATCCACGACGGCACCGACGAGGGCACAGGCCGTTCGTATGGCTTCCACGGCTACTGGGCTTCCGACTTCACCACGGTGGACGCCAACATCGGCACCGAGAACGACTTCCGCAATCTGGTGGACGCGGCGCACGCGCGTGGCATCCGCGTGGTGCTGGACGTGGTGATGAACCAAACCGGCCCGGTGACGGAGATCGATCCGGTCTGGCCGAAGGACTGGGTCCGCACCGGTCCCATGTGCACCTACAAGGACGCCAAGACCTTCATCGAATGCACGCTGGTGAAAAACCTGCCGGACTTCCTGACCGAGAGCGATACTCCGGTCGAACTGCCGGAGCGGTTGATGGCCAAATGGCAGCGCGAGGGCCGCTTTGAGGAAGAGGTCAAGAGCCTGAACGAGTTCTTCGCCCGCACTGGCTATCCGCGCGCACCGCGCTACTACCTGATCAAGTGGCACACCGACTGGATTCGCAAGTACGGCGTCGATGGCTTCCGCGCCGACACCGTCAAGCATGTGGAGCCCAAGGTGTGGAAGGAGCTGCTGAAAGAAGCCTCCATCGCCTACGAGGACTGGAAGAAGGCCAATCCGGAGAAGAAGCTCGGCGACGACAAATTCTTCTCGGTGGCGGAGGTCTACAACTACAACATCGCCGAAGGACAGTCGCACCATCTGGGCAGCGGCCAGTACATGAACTACTACCAGGCCGGCTTTAACAGCATGATCAACTTCGGCCTGGTGCACGACGCGAAGAAGGATTACGAGGCCATCTTCAGCAGCTATTCCAACGCGCTGCATGGCGGCCCGTTGACTGGCTACTCGGTGCTGAACTATCTGGACTCGCACGATGATGGCGCGCCGTTCGACGCCTCGCGCAAGAAGCCATTTGAAAGCGCCACCAAGCTGCTGCTGGCGCCGGGTGCGGCACAGATCTACTACGGCGACGAAACCGCGCGCAAGCTGGATATCGCGGAGGCGACGGGCGACGCCAAGCTGCGCTCCTTCATGAACTGGAACGAGCTGGAACAGAACGTCGAGCGCGACGGCTACAAGATCGCCGACGTGCGCGCGCACTGGGCGAAACTGGGCCTGTTCCGCAAAGCCCACGTGGCGGTGGGCGCCGGCGTGCACCAGCAACTGTCGGCCCAGCCTTACGTCTTCAAGCGCACCTACGACAAGGATGGCCTGCGCGACAAGGTGGTGGTGGCGCTGGACCTGCCGACCAACAGGCCTGCCGCCATCAAGGTGCATGGCGTGTTCGCCAACGGCCAGAAGGTGAAGGACTACTACAGCGGCAAGACCGCTGTGGTGCGTGGCGACAGCGTCAACTTTGGCACCCGCAATGCCCTGGTGCTGATCGGGCAGGAATAGTTGGCGAACGCCTGCGCTTCCAGCGGCGCCGCAAACAGATAGCCCTGCACCTCCTCGCAGCCTGCACGCCGCAGGAAATCCAGCACGGCGCTGTTTTCCACTCCCTCGGCCACGACCCTGTGGCCGAGATCCTGGGACAGCGTAATCATGGCTCTCACCAATGCCTGCCGGCGCACGTCGTTTTCCAGCTCGCGCACAAAGGACTGGTCGATCTTCACCACGTCGGCCGGCATTTTTTGCAGGTAGGCCAGGCTGCTATAGCCGGTGCCGAAATCATCGATGGCCAGGCCGACGCCAAGCGCGGCGATCGCCGCCAGCGTCGCATGCGCCTTGGCCGGTTGCTCCATGATGGCGCTCTCGGTAATTTCCAGTTCCAGGCAGTTCGCTGGCAGGCGATGGCGCGCCAGCGCGTCCGCCACGCTGCCGGCAAAGCCGGGTTCAATCAGGTTGACCGGCGAGACATTCACCGACACCTGCACCGCCAGCCCCGCCGCGCGCCATTCCCATTGCTGGCGCAGCGCCGTTTCCAGCACCCATGCGGTGACCGCCTGCGCCAGTCCGGAGCGCTCAATGACGGGAATGAACTCGGCCGGGCCGATGACGCCCAGTTCCGGATGGTTCCAGCGCAGCAGTGCCTCGGCGCCGATGCAGCGGTTGCTGGCGACGTCAATGCGGGGCTGGTACACCAGCCGTAGTTGGTCGTGGCTTTTCAGCGCCGTGACGAAGTCGTTGAGCAGGCGGAAGCGGCGCTGGTACATCGCGTCTTCCTGTTGCGAGTACACCGCCACGTGGGTAGGACTGTCGATAGCATCGTGCGCCGCGCTTTGCGCCTTGCGCAGTACGGCCAGGCTGTCGGTGTGTCCGATCTCGAACGCCACCACGCCGGCGGAGGGTGTGGCGACGTGGCATGACCTGGCCACCGCCAGCGCCTCGCGCATCTTCGTCTCCACCAGTGGCAGCCAGCCTTCCAGCGTGGCGCCGGGCGGCGACATCAACATGAACTGCGCGGTGGCGACATGATAGATGCGGCGTCCGGGCCCGATGGTGTTGCGCAGCCAGCGCGCGGCGTCGGTGACCAGTTCGTCCAGATAGGAGCTTTGCATGGCGCGTGTGGCGTGCACCAGTTGTTCCGGCGTGGCCAGATTGATCAGCACCGCCAGGCCTTGCTCGCCTGCGGCCGTGTCCAGTTGCAGATCCTGGAAATCTTCAATGAACTGATGGCGATTGGGCAGGCCGCTGATCGCATCGATGCGGCCCAACGCATGCTGTAATTCGATCTGCGCCATCACCATTCCGGCCAGGTCGCGCAAGGCCGCCAGTTCCTGCTCGGTGGTGGCGCGCGGTTCGGTGCCCAGCACGCAGATCGCACCCAGGCAATGGCCGTCGGTGGTGATAAGCGGGGCGCCGGCGTAGTAGCGGATGCCACTGGCCGCCAGCAGGCTGTCGCGGTAATAATCGTCTTCACGCAGGTCGGGCAGGACCAGCACCTCGCTGCTGTCGGCCACCTGGCCGCAGGGCGCGCGCATGCGCGGGATAGAGTCGTGGCCGACGCCGACGCGCGACTTGAACCATTGACGATCGGAGTCGGTCAGCGAGACGGCGGCAATCGGCAGCTGGAACAGGTTGGCGGCGGTGCGGGTGATGCGGTCGAACGCCTCGCTCGGCGGCGTGTCCAGAAGATTAAGCTTGTGAAGCGCGTCAAGGCGGCGAGCTTCGTTTTGTTGGCAAGTACTGGTCATCTTTGTCAGTGTCCCGGGTTGAAAAATGCGCAATTGGCAATGCGGGGCGAGGCACTGATCGAATGGCGCAAGTGGTACAAATGGCGCCGATGTCTGGTACGAGCGGGGTGCGGCTCGTGATGTGAATTGCTATGTGGAGCACCGATAGTATCACGTTACCTGACACATTGCTGGCCGGCGCGTACTGTGTGTGGCTTTATGTATAAATTGACTAGTTCGCGGTAATGGTGACGGAGGCGGGGGCGCTATCGAGCTTGCCGTCGTTGACGGTCAGCGTGGCTACGTAGACACCGGGAACATCGGCGAAGAAGGTGGGCGTGGCGACGTGATAGTTGAGCAGCGTGGCCGCGCTGCCGGCTGGCTTGGCCAGCGTCCACGAATACAGCACGATGTCCTGGTCGGCATCGGTGCCGCTGCCGGCCAGCTTGATCGAGGTGCCGGCGGCCACGGTTTGCGCGGGGCCGGCATTGGCCACCGGCGCGCGGTTGGCCTGCGCTTCGTAGTTACCGCCGCCGCAGGCGCTCAATAACAGCAAGACCAGGATGGATGATTTTCGCATCCATCAATTTTCAACGAAAACGACCGCGCTGCGTGGCGGGACGGTGAAGGTTCCGCTGATTTTGTCGTATCTGGCTTCCGAGGCCACGCGTTTGTCCGCCGCGGTCATGCTGGTGTGGACAGGATGCAGCGTGTATTTGCGGTTTTTGTCTTCATTCACAGTGATGTGCTGCGCCACCTTGTCGACGTTGATCAGGTAGGTGACCGCCTTGAAGCGCGCGCCGGCATAGCCTTTACCGTCGATGCGGGCGGCGATCACGGTCGGCACCTGCGACGGGCCGGTGTTGAAGAAACGCAGGCGCTGCTTGATGTCCTGCGCCGTGCGGAGGCGGAACAGCGTGCTGCTGGCGCGGATTGCCAACAGGTCGCGGAAGGCGTCGCGCGCGTAGGCGATGTCTTCCGGCGCCGGCTTGATGGCGGCGTTGCGCAGCAATGGCTTGATCAGCGCGTAGTCCTTGCCATTGTCGGCGGCCGGCGGCAGGCCGGTGCCGTAGTAGTTGTCCTGGTAGCTCCAGTCGAGGCGATTGAACCAGTCGCCCGATTCAAAGCTGTTGCGGTCCAGCGATTTGGAACGCAAGATGTCGAAGCCGGCGTGGAAGTAGGCCACGCCCTGGCTGAAGGCGTTGATGGCGGCACCCAGCATCTGCACTTGCGCGCGCTCGCGCGCGGTGGTGGCTTGCGGCAGCTTGAAGGCGTTGATGTCGTACAGGGTCTGGTTGTCGTGGTTCTCGACGTAGTTGACGGTTTCGCCCGGCTCGCTGGCGTAGCCGGCCGGCTGGTTGCCGCCGTAGACGATGTCTTGCAGCGCCACGGTGCCGCCGTCGGCGGTGGTCAGCGGGTAGCTGCGGATGGTGCCGGCCAGGCCCACCTTCACCATGTCGGACGCTTGCAGCAGGTCTTTCAGCGGGCGCTGGCCGGCTTGTTCATTGGCGTCGTACACCAGTCCATTGATGTAGCCCTGCTGCGTGACGAGTTGCGCGCCGCTGTCGCCGGCGCCGCCACCGCGCACGGCGTCGCGCGCACGGTCGCTGAAGGTGCCGATGCCGGTGCCGTTCAGCGACAGCTGCGAGGCTTGCACGAAGCGCGCGCCGTCGGCCACCTCGCCGAAGTTCCAGCCTTCGCCGATCAGGTTGATCTGCTTGCCGACGCGGGCCTGGATCTGCTCCATCGCCGCACGCGGCTGGTGGCCCATCAGGTCGAAGCGGAAGGAATCGATCTTGTATTGTTTGGTCCACAGCGCGACCGAGTCCACCATCAACTTGCCCATCATGAGATTTTCGGTGGCGGTGTTGTCGCAGCAGGTGGAGCGTTCGATCTCGCCCTTGGCGTTGAGGCGGTGGTAATAACCGGGCACCACGCGGTCCAGCACCGACTTCTCGTTCTGGCCGGCGATGTAGGTATGGTTGTAGACCACGTCCATGCCGACGCGCAGCCCGGCCTTGTGCAGCGCCTGCACCATCTGGCGGAATTCGATGATGCGTTTGGCGCCATCGGATGGATCGGTGCTGTAGCTGCCTTCCGGCGCATTGTAGTGGAAGGGATCGTAGCCCCAGTTGTAGCAGTCCTGGAACTTGGTGCGTTCGACGGCGGCCTGCTGTTCCTCGCCGTCCGGCTGCGTGGCGGTGATCAGCGGCGTCAGGCAGGCTTGTTCCGGCACGCTGCCGATATCGTACACCGGCAGCAGGTGGATGTCGGTCATGCCGGCCTTGCTCAGCGCCGCCAGGTGCTTCATGCCGTTGGACTTGGTCTCGGTGAAGGCGGTGTACTTGCCGCGATTGGCGGCGCTGACGGTGCTGTCGTTGATCGAGAAATCGCGCACGTGCAGCTCGTAGACCGTCATGTCGGTTTGCGCGGCGACTTTCTTTGGCGACGGTGTGGCATCCCAGCCGGCCGGTTTGAGTCTGGCGCTATTCAGGTCGGCGACATAGCTGCGCTTCGAGTCGGTGGTCAGGCTGATGGAATAAGGATCGGTGACGAGATTGCGCACCACGCCGGCGCCTGGCGCCACCACATCCACCAGATACTGGTAATACTGACCCTGGGCGCGGGCGGACCAGATGCCGGTGCTGTCATCGCGCTGCATCGGTGTGATGGCGGTGGCATTGCCGCTGCCATTGGCGTAGGTGCACAGCGCGACGTGCTGCGCGGTCGGCGCCCACAGCTTGAAGCTTGCGTCACGCGCGCCGGCGGTGACGCCGAGATCATTGGCCTTGGCGGCTTTGGCGTAGACATCATCCAGCGCGCCGGCGATTTGCAGCGCGGTGACGTCGAGCACCTTGCCGTCTTCCGCTTCGCGCACGATCAGGACTTGCTGGGTGAGCAGGCGCGCGGCATCGGCCACGCTGAAGACCGCGCCGTCGCCGACAAACTTGAAGCGCTTGGCGACATCGGCCGGCATGCTGCCATCAAAAGGCGACAGCTTGATGAAGCCATCCTCGCCGGTCACGCGCGCACCGGGCGCGGCGCGCATCAGGGCGGTGGAGGAATAGTACAACTTGAACACGCTGCCGTCGGCAGCTACGCCCGGCCACTTGATCAACTGGCGGTTCAGCCAATAGGCGCGCGCATCGAAGGCCGGAGCGGCATGCAGCGTGGTGGCAAAGGCGCCATCGCAATCGGCGAGCGTTGGCGCCGCCGAAGCAGCCAAAGAACACAGCGCCAGCGCGCCTCCCACACCAACCATCGCCACGCGCTTGCCACCCATATTCCGCCTCCAAAATAATAGGCGGCTATGGTACTCCAGAATCTATTTTTGATACATCCCGATTTCTGCCGGGTTGGCGACTCCTCAGGGATTGCTTGTGTGACGGGAGGCTATCGTGTGCAGACAGCGGCAAAATGGGAATACCATCGCTGATAGAGATGCTGAACGGGCTGCGCGAAATGATGAGCAATGTGATGAATTTCAGACGTCCTCGATCGGACCAAGAGCTTGAAGCAATTTTGCACGCGGCTTATGGCTTTGCGTTAAACAACCAAAACGATCAGGCTTTAGCTGTGTGCGACTGGCTGATTGAAGCGCAAGAGACTGCCATTTCTGAGCGTCGGCAAAGAGCCGCAGTGCTGGAATACATGGGCAAGTTGCGGGATGCGATAAGCGAACTGGAATTTGTGATATCCGCAGGCTCTCAGGAACCGGCAGATTTTCATGCGCTCGGCATACTGCACTTCAATCTTGGTGAAATGGCGCAGGCCGAGGTTGCGTTCACCAGCGCACTTGAATTTGGTCGTATTGCTCGCAACAAGCATTACAGGAACTCAAGTCATCTCTTCCGGGCGGAGGTTAGATTGAGGCGCGCCGATTACAAAGCAGCCCTCGCGGATGCGCGAGAGCTATAGTGGCCCCCGAATTTGAGACGGTGGTTTAAGCTGTCGTCCGTGAAAGGATGATAGCGCATGAGTGAAGGCAAAAAACGCAGGGTACACACGGCGGAGTTCAAGGCCAAGGTTGCTCTGGAGGC
>NZ_WNKY01000028.1 GCF_009720825.1 Duganella radicis
TCGGCAGCGGCTTGCCGGCTTGCGCGTTGGCGATGATCAGCGGGATCAGTTTTTCCGGGAAGTGGTATGGACCGTAGTTGTTGGAGCAGTTGGTGGTCAGCACCGGCAGGCCGTAGGTGTGGAAGTAGGAACGCACCAGATGGTCCGACGCCGCCTTCGAGGCCGAATACGGGCTGTTGGGCGCGAACGCGGTGGTTTCGCTGAATGGCGCATCGTCCGGACCCAGCGTGCCGTACACCTCGTCGGTGGAGACGTGCAGGAAGCGGAAGGCGGCCTTCTCGTCCTCCGGCAGGCCGGACCAGTAGGCGCGCGCCGCTTCCAGCAGGCTGAAGGTGCCGTTGATGTTGGTGTTGATGAATTCGCCCGGACCGAGGATGGAGCGGTCGACGTGGCTTTCAGCGGCGAAGTGCACCACCGCGCGCGGCTTGTGCTGCTGGAACAGGGCCAGCACCTGCGCCTGGTCGCAGATGTCGCCGCGCACAAAGGTGTGGCGCGCGTCCTGCTTGAGCGAGGCCAGGTTGTTCAGATTGCCGGCATAGGTCAGCTTGTCGTAGTTGATGACAGGCTCATCTGACTGCGCCAGCCAGTCGAGGACAAAATTTGAGCCGATAAAACCAGCACCACCCGTTACAAAAATCATTTAGTATCCCGCAGCAAGAGTCAAATTAGTCGGTAGGTAGGATTTTATGTGAACTGCCCTGTATCGGGGCAAAAATTCAGGGTAAATCAGTTTTCAAAGCAACGAACCAGTGAGTATTTCTATGAAAACCTATGTAATCGGGGATTTGCAGGGCTGCCACGACCAGGCGCTGGCCATCCTCGACCGCATACGCGCGCACGCGGCCGCCGATGGCGTGGCCGAGCCTGCCATCCTGTTCGCAGGCGACCTGATCAACCGTGGGCCGGATTCCCTGTCCACTCTGCGCCATGTGCGCAAGCTGGCCATGGCCAGCGGCGGGCTGGTCGATAGCGTGCTGGGCAATCATGACCTGCACTTGCTGGCGGTGGCCTATGGCATCCGGCCGGAGCATAAGTCCGATACGCTGGCCGAGATCCTGCATGCGCCGGACCGCGACGAACTGATCGACTGGATACGACAGCGGCCGCTGGCGATCCGGGTCAAGGACCATGTGCTGGTGCACGCCGGCCTGCTGCCGCAATGGACCGCCGCGCAAGCGATGGCGCTGGCCGGCGAGGTGCAGGACATGCTGCGCGGCGACGGCATCGCCGAATTCCTGGCCGAGATGTACGGCAACCAGCCGGCCCAGTGGTCGGACGATTTGCGCGGCGCCGACCGGCTGCGCTGCATCATCAACGCCATGACCCGGCTGCGCTTCTGCACCGCCGATGGCGTGATGGATTTCAAGATGAAGGAAAGCGGCACGGCCGATCCATCGACCGGCCTGATGCCATGGTTTGAGGTGCCGGGCCGGCGCAGCGCGCAGGAAACCGTGATCTTCGGCCACTGGTCGGCGCTGGGTCTCCGGCTGGAGCCCAAGCTGATCAGCCTGGACAGCGGCTGCGTCTGGGGCGGGCAATTAAGCGCCGTGTGCCTGGAAGACCGCAGCCTGCTGCAAGTGCAGTGCCCGGAATTCCAGCAAAGCGCGGCTAAAGCGGCAAAGCCGGGGTAGCCTCCGCCATGGCCCGGTAGCCGCGGTCGTTCGGATGCAGATGGTCGCCGCTGTCGTAGGCCGGCAGCAGCCGGTCGGGTTGGGCCGGATCGCGCAGCTGCATGTCAACGTCGGCCACCGCGTCGAACTGGCCGGCCGTGCGTATCCAGGCATTCACCGCTTGCCGCTTGGCTTCGCCCTCGGCGCTGTGGATGAAGGGTTTGCCCACACCACCATGCGGCGGCAAGGTAGCGGCGCACACCCTGATTCCGGCGGCATGCGCCCGCTGGAGCAAGGTCTGCATGCCGGCGATGATGTCTTGCGCCGACGCTTGCTGCTCCGGCACGGCCAGCATGTCGGAAGCCGCAATATCGTTGACCCCGCCATGCAGCAGCAGCCAGCGCACGCCCTGCCGGTCCAGCACGTCACGCTGCAAGCGGGCCAGCATGCTCGGGCCGACAAACGGTTTGGCGCCATCCCGCAACAGCCGGTTGCCGGCCACGCCCGCATTCAGCACCGCCACCGACGACGGCGCCAGCCGCGCCGCCAGCAGGTCCGGCCAGCGCGCTTGCGCACCGGTGCTGGAACCGACGCCATCGGCAATCGAATCGCCCAGCACCACCACGGTGCGCGGCGAGCTGGTGGCCAGCACTTCCACGCTGGCGACAAAATAACGGCTGTCATCGGTTTCCGCCGCCGGCATGACGGCGGCGGCGGTGAGATCGCCGCCGCGCGCCAGGTAAGCCAGCTGCAAACCCTCGCCATGCAGGGTGGCGCGCGCACTGCCCTGCGGCAGGTAGAGGCTGATCGCCAGTTCCTGCAAGGCCGCCACCGGCATCGCCAATGGATCGCTCAGCACGCTCTCGCCGGGCGCGATGGTCACTTGCGGCTGGCCGGCGAAGGCCAGCGCGTGGTCGCTGCCGGGCTCGATGGCGGCGCCACCGGCACTGCGCGCCAACCGCGCCGCGCCCACCACCAGCGGCGTCGTGCCCAGCTCGTTGGACAGGCGCACCCGCACATTGTCGCCGCCGACACTGGTGCGCAGCGCCTGGCGCAGGCTGAGCGCCGGCATGGCCGGGCCGACGGTATCCGGCACCGCCATCCAGGTCGTCACCCACGCTGGCGCGGCCATGCCGCATGCCGGCGTCAGCACAAACAACAGCATTGCCGCCCATCGTTTCATCGCTTCACCTTGAGGTTGTTGAGTGCGGCCAGTCTACGGAGGCGGGCGGGGCAAATCAACAGCGGTGGACGCATACCCGCCATGCGTGCCGCGCATAGCCGGCTCAGCCGGCGTTGAAGTGCGTAACGCCGTGGTCGAAGCGGTGCAGGACGTCAAACATCCGCTGGCGGAACCATTGGTGGGCGGAATCGTGATGATTGCGGGCGTGCCACAGCAGCCAGTAGCGGTAAGGCGGCACCTCGAAGGGCAAGGGCTGCCATGCCAGCGGCGCGGCCGAGGCGAATTTGATGGCCATGTGTTCCGGCACCGTCAGCAGCAGGTTCTGCTGTCCGATCAGGCGCAGCGCCGCCGAAAAGAATGGCACGCTCAGGCGCACGTCGCGCCGCATGCCGTGCCGGGCCAGCGCCTGTTCGATCACGCCGTCGCGGTCGCTGCCGCCGCTGATGCGCAGGTGCGCGGCCGCCACGTACTCGGCCAGGGTGATGGTTTGCCGCGCCAGCGGATGGCCGGCGCGCATCAGGCACACGGCGCGGTCCTCGCCCATGGCGCGGCCATGCAGGTTTTCCGGCAACAGGTCGGCGATGGTGGCGACCAGGTCCACGCCCTCATCGCTGAGCAGCCGGTAATAGCCCGGCTCCCACAGCCGGAAGTCCAGCCGGGCGTGCGGCGCTTGCGCGTGCAGCGCCTCGGCCAGCGGCGGCAGCATGTGTTCGGCCAAATAGTCGGAACCGGCAATGGAAAAAGTACGCGAGCAGGTGGCCGGCTCGAAGCCCGGACCGTCCAGCACGGAATCGAGCGATGCCAGTACGGCCTTGAGCGGGCCGCGCATGGCTTGTGCGCGCTGGGTCAGCAGGAAGCGCTGGCCTTCGCGTATCAGCAGGGGATCGCCGTACTGGACGCGCAACTGGGCCAACTGGCGGCTCAGCGCCGACTGGGTCAGGCCCAGCATCTCGGCCGCCAGCGTCAGGTTGCGTGTTTCCAGCAGCACATCCAGCGACCTCAGTAAATTCAGATTGGTGGACGGCTGCGGCATGGCGTTGGTCTTAGTGCGCCGCTGGCGTCACGCCCAGCGCGGCGGCGACGGCCTGGTGGGAGGCTTCCGCCAGTTCGCGGCGGTGGGCGCCGATGCTGTCCAGCGGCGGCAGGATGGCCAGTTGTGCCTTCACCGGCGGGCCGTTCAGGATCAGCACGATGCTTTCCGCGAAACTGGTCTCGCCGATGAAATCCACCGAGGGATGCGAGGCGCCGCCGGCGTCGCGGTAGGTCAGGGCAAACGGCTGCACCGGCACTTTGGCGTCAATCGCCGCCTCGAACAGGTTGGCGTGGAACGGCAGCAATTGCCCCTGCGCCGCCGTGGTGCCCTCGGGGAAGAAGGCCACGCGCTCGCCCTGCTCCAGGCTGGTGACCAGCCCTTTGAAGATGTGGCGCAGGTCGCGCCGGTTGCCACGCGCGATGAACACGGTGCCGGCCTTCTCGGCCAGCCATCCGGCCAGCGGCCACGAGCGGATTTCCGCCTTGGCCACGAAATGACTCGGGTACAGGCTGTGCACCACAAAGATGTCCAGCCACGAGACGTGATTGGCCACCACCATGGAATGCGCCAGCGCCGGCGCGCTGCCCGGCGCCAGTTCCACCGTCACATTGCACATCGCCAGCAGTCTGGTGGACCAGCGGCGGATGTGGCCGTTACGCTTTTCCTGACCGATCCACGGAAACACCGTGGCGCAGATCGCCATGCCCTTGAACACGTGCAGCATCACCCGCGCGAGGCGGAATATCGTCGACAGTTTCATGCAGGCGTATCAGCGTTGGTAGGCGACGTGGCCGGCCACGATGGTGGTTTGCACTTGTCCGGCCAGGTTGTAGCCGAGGAACGGCGTGTGCTTGCCTTGACTCGCCAGCGCCGACGCTTCCACCGTCCAGTGCGCGCCCGGGTCGAACAAGACCACGTCCGCCACAGCGCCCACCGACAGCGTGCCGGCGTCCAGCCCCGCCACCCGCGCCGCTTCCGAGGTGATGCGGGCCAGCGCGCGCGACAGCGGACGCATTGCCTCCTTGCCTGCGCCAGTGTCCTGCGTGCTGGCATAATCCTCGGCCCATTTCAGGGTCAGCGACAGCAGCAGTTCCAGTCCGGTCGCGCCCGGCGAGGCCTCGCCGAACGGCAGCAGCTTTTCATCGTCGTCGACCGGCGTGTGGTCCGAGCACAGCGCGTCGATGGTGCCGTCCAGCAGGCCGAAGCGGATGGCGTCGCGGTCGCGCTGGCTGCGGAATGGCGGCGTCACGCGCGCGTTGGAATCGAAGAAGCCGATGTCGGCGTCGGTCATGTGCACGTGGTGCACGCCGACGTCGCAGGTGACCGGCAAGCCCTCTTGCTTGGCCTTGCGGATCAGCTCCAGCCCGGCCGCCGACGAGATGCGGCACAGGTGCACGCGCGCGCCGGTCGAGCGCATCAGTTCAAAGATGGTGTGCAGGGCGATGGTTTCCGACATCACCGGCACGCCGGACAGGCCGAGGCGCGACGCCAGCGGACCGGAAGCGGCCACGCCGCCACGGCCGATGTGCGCGTCCTGCGGACGCAGCCACACGGTATAGCCGAAGGTCTTGGCATATTGCAGCGCGCGCAGCAGCACGTTGGTGTCGGCGATCGGCTCTTCCGCCTGGGCGAAGCCGATGCAGCCCGATTCGGTCAGCGACGACATCTCGGTCAGCGCCGCGCCTTTCAGGCCCATGGTCAGCGCGCCCAGCGGGTGGACGTGCGCCTGGTTCAGCTTGCGCGCGCGGTGTTTGAGCATTTCCACCAGGCCCGGCTCGTCGAGCACCGGGTCGGTATCCGGCGGGCACACCAGCGAGGTGATACCGCCTTGCACAGCGGCCTGCATCTCCGATTCCAGCGTGGCCTTGTATTCAAAGCCCGGCTCGCGCAGGCGGGCCGACAGGTCGACAAAACCCGGCGCCACGATCAGGCCGATGGCGTCGATGGTGTCGTCGGCGCTGAAGCCCGCAGGCGCCGCGCCGACCGCAACGATTTTGCCGTCGGCGATGTAAAGGTCGTTGAGGCCGTCGATGCCGTTGGCCGGGTCGATGACGTGGCCGTTTTTAATGTGGATATTCTTCTTCATGCTTGCGTTCCTGCCACGATACTCATCACCGCCATGCGTACGGCGATACCAAACGTCACCTGCGGCAGGATCACCGCCTGCGCGCCATCCGCCACGGCGGAATCGATTTCCACGCCGCGGTTCATCGGGCCCGGGTGCATGACGATGGCGTCCGGCTTGGCCAGCGCCAGGCGCTCCGGCGTCAGGCCGTAGCTCTTGAAGTATTCGCCGGCCGATGGCAGCAGCGCGCCGCTCATGCGCTCGTTCTGCAGGCGCAGCATGATGATCACGTCGACGTCCTTCAGGCCTTCATCCATGTTGGTGAAGGTGCGCACGCCCATCTGCTCCAGGCCGCCCGGCAGCAGGGTGTGCGGGCCGATGGCGCGCACTTCCGGCACCCCCAGCGTGGTCAGCGCGTGGATGTCGGAACGGGCCACGCGGCTGTGCAGGATGTCGCCGACAATCGCCACGCGCAGGTTGGTGAAGTCCTGCTTGTAGTGGCGGATGGTGTACATGTCCAGCAGGCCCTGCGTCGGGTGCGCGTGGCGGCCGTCGCCCGCGTTCACCACGTGCACATGGTTCTGCCTGGTTTCCATCAGGTGCTTGGCGATCAGGTAGGGCGCGCCCGATTGCGCGTGGCGGACCACGAACATGTCCGCGTGCATGGCGGCCAGGTTGTCGATGGTGTCCAGCAGCGATTCGCCTTTGCTGGTCGAGGAAGCCTGGATGTTCAGGTTGATGACGTCGGCCGACAAACGCTTGGCGGCAATCTCAAAAGTCGTACGCGTGCGGGTCGAGTTTTCGAAGAACAGGTTGAACACCGATTTGCCGCGCATCAGCGGCACTTTCTTCACATCGCGGTCGGAGATGCCGACGAAGGACGACGCGGTGTCCAGAATGTGATTGAGGATGGCTTTCGGCAGCCCCTCGATCGACAGCAAGTGCTGGAGCTCGCCGTGTTTGTTCAGTTGCGGATTAAGCATAGTTTTGGTCGAAGCGTTATTCTATAGTTAGCGTAAATTTTCCATCGTCGGCGCGTTTTTTCAGGACCAGCGCCTGCCCCTTCGGCACGGCGACATGGGCGGCGACGAAGTCCGCCGCCACCGGCAGCTGGCGTTCGCCGCGGTCCACCAGCGCGGCCAGCATGATGCGCGCCGGGCGGCCGTAATCGAACAACTCGTTGATGGCGGCGCGGGTGGTGCGGCCGGTGTACAGCACGTCGTCAACCAGCAGGATGTTGGCGGCCGCCACATCGAAGGTGATATTGGTTGGCTTGACCTCGGCAGGCAGGCCTTTCCTGGCGTAGTCGTCGCGGTAGAACGAGACGTCCAGCACGCCGCAGCGGGCCGACAGGCCGAGGTCGGCCGCGAGGCGCTCGGCGATCCAGGCGCCGCCGGAATGGATGCCGACGATGGCGACATCCGGCACGCCGGCCAGACCGGCTTTCACATCGGCCAGCAGGGTGGCGTACAGCTGCTCGGCGTCGAGTTGGTTGGGATTGAGAGTCATAGGGAGTCGAAATATTGTTGCAGAATGATGGCGGCGGCGCGGTCGTCGATGACCTCGCCGCGCTTGGCCGACAGCACGGCCGAGGAATAGCGTTCGTCCACCAGCTCCACCGGCAGGCCGAAGCGGCCGGTCAGCTGATTGGCAAAACGGCGCGCCCGCGCCGTCATTTCGTGTTCATTGCCGTCCGGGTGCATGGGCAGCCCGACCACCAGCCGGGCCGGTTTCCATTCATCCAGCATCTTCTGGATATCGGCAAAACGCGTCGCATTGTCGACCGCGCTGATGACTTTGAGAGGCTCCGCCTGGCGCAGCATGGTGTTGCCCATGGCCACGCCGATTCTTTTCACACCGAAGTCGAACGCAAAAATGGTGTCGATACTGCTCATTTAAGCGTGGCCCGCCTCGGAGGTGAGCATCAGCGGGTCGATGCCCAGCAGGCGCATGGCGGCGGTGTAGCGGTCCTCGATCGGCAGGTCGAACAGGATGTGCGGATCGGCGCCCACCGTCAGCCAGCCGTTGCGGCTGATTTCCTCTTCCAGCTGGCCCGGGCTCCAGCCCGAATAGCCGATCGACACCAGCATGCGCGGCGGACCCTCGCCGGCCGCCACCGCTTCCAGCACGTCGATGGAGGTGGTGAAGGCGACGTCCTTGGTCACGGTCAGCGAGGACGAATAGCGGTGGCCGGGCGTGTGCAGCACGAAGCCGCGGTCGTCCTGCACCGGGCCGCCGAACATGATCGGCTCGTCGTCATGGCCTTCGAGGCCGTGATCGACCTTCAGGTCGATGCGCTCGAACAGGGTATGCATGGTCATGTCGGTAGGCTTGTTGATCACCACGCCCAGCACGCCGTTTTCATTGTGCTCGCAAACATACACCACCGTGCCGCCGAAGACCGGATCTTGCATGGATGGCATTGCAATAAGGAAATGATTTGCCAGATTCAGCGTGCTGGTTGGCGCGCCGACGGGCTCCAGGGGGTCGCCGGCATCCTGCATCAGGCCGGGAACAGGTAGAGTTTTGCCTATTTTGCTCTTCTTCATACAAGTTGCTCTCTCTGCTGGGTGCGTGTTCTCTCTGTGCTGCTGACAATTACTGTAGTATCGCGCGGCTAGCAACTCTGTCTAACCCGTAGTTTACACTGAATTGGGGGACGAGCCACGATTGCATCCCTCACAAGCTTGATACAGACCGAATGAAACTGACTTCTTCCCTCGTATGGCTGCGCCGCGACCTGCGCGTTTTCGACCATGTGGCCCTGCACCAAGCCCTGTTGGCGAGCGAGCGCGTGTATTGTGTTTTTATCTACGACACCACCATCCTCGACGCCCTGCCCCGGCGCGACCGCCGGGTCGACTTCATCCACGCCAGCATCGCCGAGGTGGCGGCCGAACTGAAACAGCTGGGCGGCCACCTGATCGTGCGCCATGGCGATCCGGTACGCGAGATTCCGGCGCTGGCGGCGGAGCTGGGCGTGGACGCGGTGTTCTGCAATCGCGATTATGAACCGCAAGCGATCGAACGCGACGCCACGGTGGAGCGCGCGCTGGACGCGGCCGGGCGCAAGTTTCATAGCTACAAGGATCAGGTGATATTCGAGTGCGGCGAAGTGCTGTCGCAGAACGGCGGCGTGTTCTCGGTGTTTACGCCTTACAAGAACGCCTGGTTGAAGAAGCTGGCGGCCGATCCGTCAGTGCTGGCGCCGTACAACATCGAACCGCATGCCGCCCGTCTGGCGCCGCCGCCCTCGCCCGCTCCGGCGCTGCCGACGCTGGCCGAGCTGGGCTTCGAGCCCAGCAATCTGGCCGAGCTGAAAATCCCGACCGGCATGTCGGGCGCGGAGAAGCTGTTCGAAGATTTTCTGCCGCGCATCGCCGATTACAACGTGGCGCGCGATTTCCCGGCGGTGAAGGGGCCGTCGTATTTGTCGATCCACTTCCGCTTTGGCACGCTGTCGGTGCGCCATCTGGTGCGCACGGTGCTGGACTTGCAGGAGCGCGGCGCCGGCGGCGAAGGCGCGGCCGTGTGGCTGTCGGAACTGATCTGGCGCGAGTTCTACGCCATGATCCTGTATCACAATCCGCACGTGGTGGGCGGCTCGTTCAAGCCGGCCTACGACGCTATTCAATGGGAGACCGGGCCGGAAGCCGACGAGCTGTTTGCTGCGTGGTGCGAAGGCCGCACCGGCTATCCGCTGGTGGATGCGGCCATGCTACAACTGAACCAGACCGGCTATATGCACAACCGCCTGCGCATGGTGACGGCCTGCTTCCTGATCAAAGACCTGGGCATCGACTGGCGGCGCGGCGAAGCCTATTTTGCGCTGCACCTGAATGACTTCGATCTGGCTTCCAACAACGGCGGCTGGCAGTGGGCCTCGTCATCGGGCTGCGACGCGCAGCCTTACTTCCGCATCTTCAACCCGATCACGCAGTCGGAGAAGTTTGACGGAGAAGGAAAATTCATCCGCCGCTACCTGCCGCAGTTGGCGCAACTGAGCGCGAAGGAAATCCACGCGCCATGGCTGGCGCCGCGCATGCTGGCGCCGGACTATTGGCCACCAGTGGTCATGCACGACGAAGCGCGCAAGCGCACGCTGGAGCGCTACGAGGTGGTCAAGAAGCCGGCTTGATCAAACCGCTGATCGCCTCCAGCAGCACGTCCTCCTGGAACGGTTTGCCGAAGTAGGCGTTCACGCCCAGTTCCAGCGCGACGTTGCGGTGCTTGTCCGCGCTGCGCGAGGTGATCATGATGATGGGGATGTCGCGCGTGCGCTCGTCGCCGCGCACGTTGCGCGTGAGGTCAAAGCCGTCCATGCGCGGCATCTCGATATCGACCAGCATCAGGTCCGGCCGCGTTTCCTGCAACTGCTCCAGCGCGTCGACACCATCCTTGGCCAGCAGCACGCGGTAGCCTTCACGCTCGAGCAGACGCTGGGTGACGCGGCGCACGGTCAGCGAATCGTCCACCACCATGATGGCGCGGCCCTGCGCTTGCGGCGCGTTCGGGCTGTCGGCCGCCGCCTGCGCGTACTGCACTTTCACTTCCGGATGGTGCGCCAGGTGCTGCGCCAGCGCCACCGGGTTCAGGATCAGCACAATGTCGCCCGTGCCCAGCACCGTGGCGCCGGCAATGCCCACCATGCGCGACAGCTGCGGGCCGATGTTCTTGATCACCACTTCGCGGTTGCCCAGCACTTCATCCACTTGCAGGGCGAGGCGCTCGTTGCCATTCTTGAGCATCATCACCGGCGAGGAGCGCTGCACCGGCGGCTGCGCGGCGTCGCCCAGCAGTGTGGGCAGGTACTGCATGCCGTTGGCGCGGGCATCAGCCAGCGCGGCCTCCTTCATTTGCAGCACCTGCTCGACCAGGATGGCCGGCAATGCGTAGGTCTTGCCGCCGGCGGCCAGCAGCACCACCTGGGTGACGGCCAACGTCAGCGGCAGGCGGATGGTGAAGCGCGTGCCTTTGCCCGGCACAGAATACAGGTCGACGCGGCCGCCCAGCGCCTGCGCTTCCGACTGCACCACGTCCATGCCGACGCCGCGTCCCGACAGTTCGGTCAGCGCTTCGGCGGTGGAGAAGCCGGGTTCGAAAATCAGGTCGGCGATTTGGGCATCGGTGACCGCTTCGTCCTGGTCCAGCAGGCCGACGCTGATGGCCTTGGCCTTGATGCGCTCCAGATCGAGGCCGCCGCCGTCGTCGGTGAAATCGATCACGACTTCGTTGCCCTCCTGTGCCACTTGCACCAGCAGTTCGCCGGTTTCGCTCTTGCCGGCGGCGGTGCGGCGGTCGCGCGATTCGACGCCGTGGGCGATAGCGTTGCGCAGCAGGTGTTCGAATGGGGCGGACATGCGTTCCAGGACGCTGCGGTCCAGCTCCACGCTGCCGCCGCGGATGTCGAGGTTGACGCGCTTGTCGACGTCCTTGGCGCTCTGGCGCGCCACGCGGAACAGGCGCTCGGAGATGCTGGCGAAGGGCACCATGCGCACGCGCATCAGGTCACGTTGCAGGTCGCGCGTGAGGCGGGCTTGCTGCGTCAGGTCGGTGTTGGCGTTGTCGACGCTGCGGGTCAGGCTTTCGTGGAAGCTGGCGACATCGTTGACGCTTTCCGCCATCATGCGGGTGAGTTCTTGCAGGCGCGTGAAGCGGTCGAATTCGAGCGGGTCGAATTCGCGGTCGCTGGAGATGGCCATGCGCGAGGCGATTTGCGATTCGGCCTGCATTTCGACTTCGCGCAGCTGGCGGCGCAGGCGGGCCAGGTTGTCGGAGAAGTCGGCCAGTGAGGTGCGCAGGGTGTCGACTTCGTTTTCCATGCGCGAGCGGGCGATCGACACTTCGCCGGCCTGGTTGACCAGGCGGTCGAGGATATCGGCGCGCACGCGCACCAGTGGCGATTTGGCGCTGGCCTGTTCGTCGGCGGCTGCGGGCTGCGGCGCTGGCGCGGCTGGGTGGACGCCGGGGATGTCGTCGATCAGGGTGGCAATGCTGTTGGCCGGGCCGGCGACGGCGGCTTGCCGGGTGTCCGGGTTTTGCAGTTGTTCGAACAGCAGCAGGGCGTGGTCGTAGTGGGCCAGCAGTTCTTCGAAAGCGTGCGGCGTGGCGGAGCCGGCGTGCACCATGTTTTCGATGTGGGTTTCGATTTCGTGGCAGTGCTGGCCGAGGCGCATGGCGCCGGCCATGCGCGCGCTGCCTTTCACGGTGTGCAGGAGGCGCAGCAGGCTTTGGGCGTGCGAGGTGTCGATCGGTGAGTGCTGCCAGGCGCGCAATGCTTCGCCGATTTGCGGCAGCAGGTCCGCGCCTTCTTCGAGGAAGACGGGGAGCAGGTCAGCGTCCAGCTCATCGTGGAAGATGGCGGGGGCGGCGGCCAGAACCTCGGGTTCGGCAGGAGCGAGCGCGATGACCTCCACGGCCGGCGCCAGCACGGGCTCCTCGCCAGCAGGCGGCGCCGGCTCAGCGGCGGGCGGGGCGGCTTCGGCAACGGCGAGCGGCGACGGCTCATCGGCGGTGGGCGGCGCGGCTTCGGCAACGGAGGGTTGCGATGGCTCTTCGTCGGCGGGCGGCGCGGACGGTGGTTCTGGCGCCAGGGGAGCGGCGATTTTCAGTGGCGGCTCGGCGAAGGCGTCGTCGAAGGCGGCGTTGAACAGGTCGTCGATACCATCGTCAACGTGCACTTCCGGCTTTTTCTTCGATGGCGGCGCGGTCGGCGCCTCGGACTCCGGCACGCTGCCGCTGATGGCGTTGTAGGCCTCGCGGAACAGCTGATCCAGCGCCGACTCCTGCGGCGCCGCTGGCGCGTGCAGCCCATCCATGGTCTCCGCCACCAGATCATCCAGACGCGCCTCGATCTCGTTGGTGGCCGCTGGCGGCGTCGCCATCAGCTCATCACGCAGGCCGTGCAGAGCGCCGATCAGCTCCGGCTGTGCGGACGGCATCTCGCCCGCCGCAAAGCCTTGCAGCATCTGGCGGATGCGCTGGATGGTGAAGTCCAGCAGGTCGTGCTGCGCCTGGTCCAGATGTGGTGCCGGCGGCAGCAGGACTTCCAGCGCGCCTTCCAGCGCCAGCGCCAGTTCGCGCAGGGTCTTTACGCCCACCGTGCCGGAAGTGCCGGCCAAGGTGTGCGATGCCGCCAGCGCTTCCGGATTCACAGGACGGCGCGGCTCGTGGCGCCATTCACCGAAGTCCTGTTCCAGCTTGCGTACCAGGTCGTCCGATTCGTGCAGGTAGATGTTGTACAGCGGCAGAGGGATTTCCATGCCGCCGATGTGCTTCACGTTGTCGTCGCGCGGGACGGCGGGTGTGATGCTTGGGAATTCGATGACGTTGCCGTGGGTGACCGGCGGCGGAGCCGGTGCGGGCGCGGGCGGCTCGTCGTCAGTTTGGGCTTCCAGAGAAGGCGTTTCGATCACTTCGCCGCTGTCGGCCGCTTCGGCGGATGGCGGGACATCGGCATCAGCCGGCGAGGTGTCAGCAACGCTCGGCTCAACGTCGGCCGACGCAGGCGCGGTGGTGGCGGCGGCTGGCTCGGCGTCGGTCGATGCAGGAGCGGTGGCGGCGTTGGAGGTGACGGCGCTTGGCCCGGCCTCGGTTGGCTCGGCCTCGGTTGGCCCTGCCTCGGTCGGCACGGGCGCGGCGGCAGTTGGCTCGGCGGCGGCTGGCGTGGTGGCGAGGGTCGGCTCGTCGCCTGCTTGCACGCGTGCGGCGGCGGCGATTAACGCGTCGGCATTGCGCGATGAGACGCCATCAGCGACCAACTCCGCCACCCACGCGCTCATTTCTTGCGAAGCGCCGTTCAGCAAGTCGAACAACGCGTTGGTGGCCGGACGCGCTTCCGCCAGCCACACGTTCATCACCTTCTCAATCGCGTAGGCAGCATCGGCAAACTGGTTCAGGCCCACCATCCGCCCACTGCCCTTCAAGGTGTGGAACGACCGGCGCAACATGGTCAGGTTCTCTTCCGTGCGCGGCTGCGGCAAAGTCTCGCCGACAAACACCAGCACTTCCTGCGCCTCGGAGATGAAGATCTCCAGCAGCTCCGCCTCCACCGCCGCATCGCTGGCGGCGGGCGGCGGCGCTTCGGCCGGCATGGCCACCGGCGCAGGCGCAGGCACTTGCTCCTCCAGCACCGGCACCGCACCCGACGCCGCAATCTTCTTGAACGGCACCGAACGGAAACTGCCCTGCGCCGCATCAAACGCAAAACGCTCGCGCGCACCGGCCGCGTTCTGCGCCAGCATGTCGACGAAGAAGCCCAGCGCACCGACGTTTTGCGCGATATCGTCCAGCGCCTTCGGCTCGTGCGACGGATCGCCATCGCCGTGCGCCAGGGCCAGCACCGCCGACTTCACATGCTGCGCGGCGTGCATCGCATCATCCTGATCCAGCACCGCCAGCGCACCTTGCAACTGATGCAGCACCGGGTCCAGCTCCAGCAAGGACGGACGCCTGGAAGGATCGGCATAGTAATCGTCCAGCACTTTCTCTACCTGACGCAGGCCGGTCTTCATTTCCATGGCCAGCGCGACGACCGTGTCGTCCTGCTGCATCTGGTGCGCCAAGCCACTTTGCCATTGCGCCGGTTCGGGCGGCACTTCGCCGGAGACCAGCGCCAGCAAACGCGCGCCGATGGTGTCCGCATGCGCGGCGAAATCGTCCGGCAGATGGCGGATGTGTTGCAGGCCATGTTCGGCAAACAGCAAGGCGGTGGCCATCTCCAGCGCCAGCTCCTCGCTACGGCCGGCGGAAACGGCCTTGCGCGCGACGCCGGCCAGTTGACGCAGCAAGGCGCCCAATGCTGGCAGGTTGAGTTTCTCGCATTCGGCGGCGACATCGTGCAGCGCGGTATCGAAGGCGGCGTCCAGATCGGGATCGATTTCGGCATTGGCCAGACGATCCCAGTGAGCTTTGGCTTGCACGATGCCGGCTTTGGCGCGCTCCAGCGCTTCGGTGTCGATCTGGCCGTAGCGGCGAGTTTCGTAATCCGCTGGTGCGAGGCCCTCCAGTGCGTAGGCGGTGCGCACTTGCCGCACAGTCGGCGAGGTGGATTCCGCGCCGGCGGTGGCAACGAAGAATAAAGCGTCGCGCAGCATGGCTTCCGGCTGCGCGGCAGTGCCCTGGCTCAGACGGCGGATTTGCAGGTTGATGAGGCCAAACAGCTGCTTGACGTACAGGCTGGCGGGCAGCGAACCGTCGGCCACCAGTTCGGCGAAGGCTTGCATGGACAGCCAGAAGGCGCGGGACTGGCCGTCCTGCTGCGCGTCGGCCACCAGCTTGATGGCGTCCAGCAGCGCGCCCGCATCGCCCGCGCCCTTCATGTACGGCAGCAGCGCGCGCTCGAAGCGCTGACGATAAGCGGCGTAGTCCGGCGCCTCGGCGGCGACGTCGGCGAGCGGCAGGATGATGGGCTGCGACAGGTCTGGATAGAACAAATCCGCCGGATGGATGCGCTCCGCGCCCATCATCTCCTGCACCGCGCGATAGTACGGGAACAGCTTGGCCGGCTGCGACGGCGCGCCTTCCAGCAGCTCTTCCAGATACTCCACCAGCGCCTGATACAGCTGCGCCACCGTCTGCGCATGGTCGGTCGAGCATTTCAGCGTGCCGGACTTGAAGCGGTCCAGCGCCGCCTCGGCCACCTCGGTCATCTGGCTCACGCCCTCCACGTCCACCATCTGCAACGCCCCATGCGCCTGATGCAAATGCGACTTGGCGTGTTGCAGCTGCGTGGCCTGATCTTCCGGCTCGCGTCCGCCCGCCTCGAACAAGGCGGTGCGCGAACGTGCCAGCGACTCGCGGATCTCCACCATCACCCACGACAGCGGGCCGGTGTCCAATTGCGGTTGCTGTGAAATCGGAAAATCAGTCTTGGTCATGCTTGTCTCGGCCTTTCGTTAAGCTATGCGGAAACGCGCCACGGAGTTCTTCAACTCCTGCGCCAGCACCGACAGCTTGTGAATCGATTGCGCGGTTTGCTGCGTACCGTCCTGCGTCTGCTCGGTCACCGCCAGAATATGCTGGATGTTCTGCGCCACGCCGGACGCGGAAGTGGCTTGCTGGCCGGTCGCCTGCGCGATCCCGGAAATCAGTTCCGCCAATCGGTTGGACACCTGCGAAATATCATGCAGCGCCGCCCCCGCCGCATCCGACAGGCGCGCGCCCTCCACCACGCCTTGGGTAGACTTCTCCATCGCCGCCACCGCGTCGTGCGTGTCAGTCTGAATCGTGCGCACCAGCGCGCCGATCTGCTTGGCCGCTTCGGCCGAACGTTCCGCCAGCCGCTGCACCTCCTCCGCCACCACCGAGAAACCGCGTCCCGCCTCGCCGGCCGACGCAGCCTGAATGGCGGCGTTCAGCGCCAGCACGTTGGTCTGCTCCGTAATGTCCGAAATCAGCTCGGTGATCTCACCGATCTCCTGCGACGATTCGCCCAGCCGCTTGATGCGCTTGGAGGTATCCTGAATCTGCTCGCGAATCTCGTGCATGCCCTTGATGGCGTTTTCCACCGCCGTCGAACCCTGCTGCGCCGCCGCCACCGACTGCCGCGCCACATCGGCCGACTCGCTGGCGGAACGCGACACGTCGGTAATCTCGTTGGCCATCTTCACCACCGTCGACGAGGCATCCTGAATCTCGCGCGACTGCTGCTGCGACGCCAGCAGCAGGTCGCTGGAAATGCTCTGCGCGTGGGTGGACGCCTTGGTCACCTGCTCCGCCGTCACCGTCACCCGGCCCACCAGCCCGCGCAACTCCTCCACCGTGTAATTGACCGAATCGGCAATCGCGCCGGTAATGTCCTCGGACACCGTGGCCTGCACCGTCAGGTCGCCGTCCGCCACTTCCTGCAACTCGTTCATCAGGCGCAGGATCGCCGCCTGATTCTGGTCGTTCATCGACTTGGCTTCCTCTTCCTTCTGCTGCGCCTGCTGACGCATGGTGTCCGCTTCCTGGCGGCGGCGTTCCGCGCCGCGCGTGCGGTTGTGCGAATCCATCAGCAGCACCCGGCCGATGGCGGCCGCCGTCACCAGTGTCAGCATGCCGCCCGCCACCATCAGCCAGAACGTGATGTCGAGCGAGTCCTGATTCTCGCGGTAAGCCTGCTGTAAAACGCCCAGGCGCTGGCGCAGCGCCTCGTTGTCGTTGAAGATCAGCTGCTCGGCCGCTTTGGCCGCGCTGAATTTGTCCAGTTTCTCCAGTACCGCCGCCACCAGCTTCTGATAGGCCTCGAACGCCGTTTGCAGCTCGGTGAACTTGGCGCGCAGGTCCGGCTCGCGCACCGCCGCCAGACCTTGCTGCGGGCTGCCGTTGAGGAAGCCGTCGATGGTGTTGCGGAATACCGTGGTGTCGCGTCCCAGCTGGAACGCGGTTTCGGAACTGATGCCGCCGGCGGTGAGGAATTCACCGGCGCTGCGGCTCATGCGCTGGGTCAGCATGGTCAGCTTGCCCAGCGCCGCGATCTCGCGCGCCGAGGCGCCGCGCTGCACTTTCAGGCCGATGATGTCTTCCGTACGCACCAGCAGGTCGGGCGAGAGCTCGTTCAGCTTTTGCAGCGTCTTGTCCATGCCGCTCAGGTCCGCCTTCAGCTGCAAGATGGTGCCGGCGGCGAGGTCGGTGGCGGTCCACTGCTTGCGCGCGGCCGCCACCACCACGGCGATGTCGGAACGCGGCTCGCCGATGGCGCGGCCCTGGTACTGGCCACCGCTGGTCATCAGCTTGATGTCGTTATTGAGTTCCTTGCGGCTTTCCTCCAGCTGGCGGAAGCCTTCGGCGCTGCCCTGCACCGCGTTGGGCGCGGCCTTGCCGATGCGCTGCGAATGCATCAGCGCATCGCTGGCCACCTGGGTTTGCGCCGAGCGGTTGGCGCTGTGGATGTTATTCAGCGCGACAAACACCACGCTCATGCCGATGCTGACCGCCAACGCGGTCGACAGCACGCTCAGTTGGCGTTGCGCCGGCAGGTGGCCGATCAGCGGCAGCTTGAAACCGGGGCCGGTATCGACGGGAGCGATGGCGCTACGGCGGCGGCCCAGCGCATCGCGCAGGCGCAGCGGCGCCTCGTCTGCATCATCGCTCACCGGCGATGGCGATGGCGCAGCGGCGGGCGTACCGCCGGCGGCGGTATGGAGAAACTGCGAATCGCCAAATTCTGAATTGGCTGCTGCATCTTGTGCGGCATTCCGGCTGCCGCGCGAGAAAATCTTAAAAGCCATACACCCTCTCCGGATTAAGTGTTTGCTATACCAGTCCTACCTGTACAAATCGTGGTTCCCGCACCAGCTGCGCCAGATCGATGCGCAGCCACGATTGTCCTTCGCTATCGCGGAATTCGTCGCCCGCCACAGCTTCCATGTCGGCCAGCTTGCGCAAGCCCAGCACGCGCTCGACCAGCAGCGCGCAATTAAAACCCAGTCCGGGCGCAAAACTGATCAGGCGCCGCTCGGCCGGCGACGCGCCGCCACCGCCGTACCGGCGATAGCGCGCCAAGTCGATCACGCCGGTCAGGTTGCCGCGGATGTTGGTCAGGCCCAGATACCAGTCCTGCGTCAGCGGCACCGGCGTGGCGGCTTGCAGCGGCACGATCTCGCTGATCTGGGTCAGGTCCAGCAGGCACAGACGGCCGCCGATCGACACGCCCAGTTCACGCCCGCTGTCAGTGGCGCCGGTCTTGGCGGCCTGCATGCGCTCCAGCAGTTGCACCTGATACTGGCGCAGACGGCTGCGGCGTTCGGTGGGCGCAGGGCCGCTCATCAGCCGAGGGCCGCAATCTTGGCCAGCAGTTCGGCCGGATCGACCGGCTTGACCAGATAGTCCTTGGCGCCCTGGCGCAGCGCCCAGATACGGTCGGTCTCCTGGCTTTTGCTGGAGCAGATGATGATCGGCACATCCTTCAGCTCCGGATCGCGCGCGATCGAGCGCGTGACCTGAAAGCCGTTCGCGCCGGGCATCACCACATCCATCAGGATCAGTTCCGGCTTTTCTTCCTTGAGCTTGAGCAGCGCTTCCTCGCCGTTGACGGCCACCGACACGGTGTAGCCGCTGCGGGTCAGGATATCGCTCAAAAAGTAGCGCTCCGTGGCCGAATCGTCGACGATGAGAATTCTCTGTATGGCCATATTTCCCCCTGCGGCTCGCTTATTCTGGTGTGGCGACAGCGCCGCCGGTGTGCTCGCGAACGGCGGCCAGCAGGCTGTCTTTGGTAAAAGGTTTGGTCAGATAGGCAACGGCGCCCACCATGCTGCCGCGCGCGCGGTCGAACAAGCCGTCCTTGGAGGACAGCATCAACACCGGCGTGGCATGGAATTTTGCGCTTTTTTTAATCAGTGCGCAGGTCTGGTAGCCATCGAGACGCGGCATCAGGATGTCGCAGAAGATCAGCGCCGGATGATGGTCGTTGATCTTGGCGAGGGCATCGAAGCCGTCTTCGGCCAACACCACCTGGTAGCCGGCCTGGGACAAAAAGATCTCGGCCGAGCGACGTATGGTGCTGCTGTCGTCGATCACCATGATTTTCAGAGCAGTTGTCGTCATAGTCGCTGGCCGGTTTGGCGCCTGATTTAGATCGCTACCATCTCGAAATCGTCCTTGCGGGCGCCGCATTCCGGGCAGCTCCAGTTCATCGGGACGTCGGCCCAGCGGGTGCCCGGAGCGATGCCTTCGTCCGGCAGGCCGGCTTCTTCATCGTAAATCCAGCCGCAGATCAGGCACATCCAGGTCTGGAACTCCTGCGTTGTTTCGTTGCTACTCACGTTTTGCCACCCTCAATCTAGTAAAATGCCGAATTAGGTATCTTAATCTACCCGCCGTGCAAAACCAAACTTCTCCTCTTATATTGAGCTTCGGCGCTGCCGATCCGGCTGGCGCCACCGGCGTCCAGGCCGACCTGGCGGCTTTTTCGGCCCTCTCCTGCACCGGACTGGCCGTCACCACCGCGTTGCTGATCGGCGACAGTGCCCATGTCGAAGACATGCAGGACATCGACCCGGATTGGGTGGCCGACCAGGCCCGCGTGATCCTGGAAGACATGACCATGGCCGCCTTCAAGGTCGGCGCCATCACCAATCTGGAACAGGTGGCGGCGGTGGCCGAGATCCTGTCCGATTATCCCGATGCGCCGCTGATCCTCGATCCATTCAGTTCGCGCCTGCCGCAGCCGTCCGACGACGACGCCGAGGAACTGATGACCGCCATCCGCCAGTTGCTGGTGCCGCAGGCCACGCTGCTGATGCTATCGCAAGTGGAACTGGGCCGCATGGCCGAGACCTGGCGCGAAAGCGGCGATGGCGGCGAGGGCGAGGACATGCTGCAATCGGACGTCGAGCATTTGCTGGCACTGGGCTGCGAATTCGTGCTGGTGACCGGCACTTCCTCGTCCGGCGGCGCGCTGGCCAACACCCTGTACGGCGCCGATGGCGTCATCAGCCACGACGCCTGGCAGCATCTGGCCGGGCCGTTCATCGGCGCCGGCAATACCCTGTCGGCGGCGCTGACGGCCTTCATGGCGCGCGGTGCCGACGTGCCGGAAGCGGTGGCGGCGGCGCAGGAGTACACTGTCGGCGCGCTGGCGCACGCGCAGCGCTACGGCATGGGCAAGTTCGTGCCGAACCGATTTTTCCATTTGCAGTCCCCCGAGGACATGCAATAAAAATACTGAAAATGCCATCATGACTACCTCTAAAAACGACCAGCTGTTCGAACGCGCCCAGAAAACCACGCCGGGCGGCGTCAACTCGCCGGTGCGCGCCTTCCGTTCGGTGGGCGGCACGCCGCGCTTCATCACCCACGCCGAAGGCCCGTACTTCTGGGATGCGGACGGCAAGCGTTACATCGATTACATCGGCTCGTGGGGTCCGGCGATTGTCGGCCACGCGCATCCGGAAGTGGTGAAGGCGGTGCAGGACGCGGCCACGCGCGGCCTGTCGTTCGGCGCGCCGACCGAAGCGGAAATCGAGATGGCGGAAGAAATCGTCAAGCTGGTGCCGACGCTGGAACAGGTGCGCCTGGTATCGTCGGGCACCGAAGCGACCATGAGCGCCCTGCGCCTGGCGCGCGGCGCCACGGGCCGCGACAAGATCGTCAAGTTTGAAGGCTGCTACCACGGCCACGCCGATTCGCTGCTGGTGAAAGCGGGCAGCGGCCTGCTCACCTTCGGCAATCCGACGTCGGCCGGCGTGCCGGAGGACTTCGTCAAGCACACGCTGGTGCTGGACTATAACAATGTGGCACAGATCGAAGAGGCGTTCGCCAACTTCGGCGACCAAATCGCCTGCGTGATCGTGGAGCCGGTGGCCGGCAATATGAATCTCATCAAAGGCACCCGCGAGTTCCTGCAAGCGCTGCGCGACCTGTGCACCAAGCACGGCGCGCTGCTGATCTTCGATGAAGTGATGTGCGGCTTCCGCGTGGCGCTGGGCGGCGCGCAGGAACTGTACGGCATCAAGCCGGATCTGACGGCGCTGGGCAAGGTGATTGGCGGCGGCCTGCCGGTGGCGGCGTTTGGCGGCAGCACGGCGTTGATGAGCAAGATGTCGCCGGTGGGCGCGGTGTACCAGGCTGGCACGCTGTCGGGCAATCCGGTGGCGGTGGCGGCCGGCATGACCACGCTGAAGCTGATCCAGCAGCCGGGCTTCTACGATAAGCTGGCCGCCAGCGCCAAGCGCCTGGCCGACGGCCTGACTGCGGCGGCCAGGGACGCCGGCATTCCATTCTGCGCCGACTCGGTGGGCGGCATGTTCGGCCTGTACTTCAGCGAGACGCCGCCGAACAACTACGCGGAGATGATGGCGGGGAACCGCGAACGCTTCAACATCTTCTTCCACCACATGCTGGACGAAGGCGTGTACTTTGCGCCGGCGGCATTCGAAGCGGGCTTCGTCT
The DNA here is from genome assembly GCF_009720825.1 of Duganella radicis. Taxonomy (GTDB): domain Bacteria; phylum Pseudomonadota; class Gammaproteobacteria; order Burkholderiales; family Burkholderiaceae_D; genus Rugamonas; species Rugamonas radicis. The sequence goes on from NZ_WNKY01000028.1 coordinate 21,768, forward strand.
CGGCCCAGCACAGCGACGAAGTGATCGACGAAACCATCGCCGCCGCCCGCCGCGTGTTCGCCAGGCTTTAATCCCCCGCAGGCTCCTCTTCGGAGCGCTGGATCACGCCAGTGTTGAAGTTGTATTCGAACAGGTCGCCGTAGCGGCCCCACTCGATAGCCACGCGCAGCGCGCGCTCGGCCTCTTCTTCGCTGAGCGTGAAGCGCAGCAGTTTCAGGAACAGGTCTTCCGGCAGGTCGCCTGACTTGTCCTGTTCCAGACCATGGCAGATGTAGGCGATCAACGGCACATGCTCCAGCAGCTGCTTGGCGAACATGTCCTGCCGCTCTTCCGACTTGACGTAGCGCGCGCCCAGCTCCGTCAGCAGGATGTCGCCGTTGGTCAAATAGGCAAAGCCCAGCAGCAGCAAGGCGTTCAGCACTTCCAGCAGCTCGGCGTCCGTCAGCTCGGTTTCCTCGGCCAGCTTGGGCAGGTCGGCGCGGCCGTGGAACGGCTCTTCGGCCAGCAACTCCAGAATACCTTCCATGTGCGCGATGTCGGCCTGCGGCAGACGGTCGCCCAGTTGCAGCTTGACTTCGCGCTCGCTGATCAAGCCTCCGCCACCGCCGCGACGGCCGGAGCTGGCGGTCATCAACTCGTACACCTTGTCGATCAATTGGCGCACCTCGGCGCTTTCCGCCTTGCGCGGTTGCTGCAAGGAGATCGGCAGCTCGGCGCGCACCCGGCCCGGATCGCTGGCGAAGATCAGCACGCGGTCGGCCATCATCACCGCTTCCTCGATATTGTGCGAAACCACCAGAATCGCCTTGGTCGGGATCTGGCCGGACTGCCACAACTCCAGAATCTCCTCGCGCAGGCGTTCGCCGGTCAGCACGTCCAGCGCGGAAAACGCTTCGTCCATCAGCAGCACTTCCGGCTCCATCACCAGCGCGCGGGCGATGCCGACCCGCTGCCGCATGCCGCCCGACAGCTCGCGTGGCAGCGCGCCTTCAAAGCCGGACAGGCCAATCAGGTCGATCACCTTTTCGGCACGGCGCGCGCGCTCTTCCGGCGGCATGCCCTGCGCTTCAAGACCCAGTTCCACATTCTTCTGCACCGTCAGCCACGGGAACAGCGCGAATGACTGGAACACCATGCGGATACCGCGCGCCGTTCCATACAGTGGCATGCCGCGATACAGCACCTGGCCATCATCGGCCTGGATCAGGCCCGCCATGATGCGCAGCATGGTCGACTTGCCGGAGCCCGATTGGCCCAGCAGCGCCACGATCTCGCCTTCGCGCAGCGTGAAGTCCACGCCTTCCAAGACCGAGCGCTTGGAACCGTCCGCGGCGCGGAAGTGTTTGCCGACGGCTTTCAGTTCAACGATAGGAGTGCTCATGATTCTGTTCCTAGAAATGCAGCCGGCTTTCGGCCATGGTGTACAAACGGCGCCAGACGAAGTGGTTAAAACCCATCACGAAAATGCACATGATGCAGATGCCCAGCGCGATGCGCGGGAAGTCGCCGGCGATCGTCATCTCCTGGATGTAGCTGCCGATGCCGTGCGCCTTCAAGGTGGTCGGCCCCCAGCTGACGAATTCGGAGACAATGGCGGCGTTCCATGAACCGCCCGAGGCGGTGATGGCTCCCGTCACAAAGCTGGGGAAAATGGCCGGCAGCAGGTAGCGCCGCCATTTCAGCCAGCCGGTCAGGCCAAAGTTCTTGGCCGCGTGACGCAACTCGGTCGGGATGGTGGAGGCGCCGGCGATCACGTTAAACAGCAAGTACCACTGCGTACCAAGGATCATCAGCGGCGACAGCCAGATGTCCGGGTTCAGGTGGTAGCGTACGATGATGATCACCGCCACCGGGAACACCAGATTGGCCGGGAAGGCCGCCAGGAACTGCGCCACCGCCTGCGTGCGCGAGGCCCAGCGCGGGTTCATGCCGATCCAGATCCCGACCGGCACCCACACCAGCGCCGCCAGCGCCAGCAACACCACCACGCGCATCATGGTGTAGACGCCCAGCATCAGCACATGCCCTACTTCGCTCCAGCCGACTTCGGTGCGGATGAAATGCACCAGGCTCCAGAGCGCGTAGAACACCACGGCGGCAATCACCGCATCCCACACCCGCTGCGGCACCAGCGACGGCTTGTCCTTGCGCGCGCGGATCGAGGTGCCGTCGTGCGACAGGCGGAACACGGCGATGGAGCGCGACAGCTGGTGGCCGAACCATTCAACGATTTGCTGCGTGCGTTCGGTGCGGCGCAGCCAGGTCAGCAACCATGAGGATTGGGCGGTATCGCCGCCGGTTTCCTCGAAGCGGAACTTGTCGGCCCACGCCAGCAGCGGGCGGAAGAACAGCTGATCGTACAACAGCACCGCGATCAGCATGGCGAAGATGGCCCAGCCGATGGCCGCCAGGTTGCTCTGCTCAATCGCCAGTGCGATGTAGGAGCCCATGCCGGGCAGCTTGATGGTCTGGTTCGACACCATGATGGCTTCCGACGCCACCACGAAGAACCAGCCGCCGGACATGGACATCATCATATTCCACAGCAGTCCGGGCATGGCGAACGGCAGTTCCAGCCGCCAGAAACGCTGCCAGCCCGACAGCTGGAACACCTGCGCCGCCTCCGACAATTCGGCCGGCACCGAGCGGAATCCCTGATAGGCCGAGAAAGCCATATTCCACGCCTGCGAGGTGAAGATGGCGAAGATGGCGGCGCACTCCACGCCCAGCAGGTTGCCGGGGAAGAGCGCGATAAACGCCGTCACGGTAATCGACAGGAAGCCAAGAATCGGAATCGATTGCAGGATGTCGAGCATCGGCACCATGACCTTTTCCGCCGTGCGGTACTTGGTGGTCAGCGCGGCGAACACACAGCTGAAGATGACCGACGCGCCCAAAGCGATGAACATGCGCAGCGTAGTGCGCAGCAGGTAGTACGGCAGGTAGAGCGGGTCGAGCGTCATCGGCAGCGTCTGGCCGAGTTCATACGGACGCGCCATTTGCTGGCTGCCATAGGCCATCAACACGAAAAGCGCCAGCACGATGGGCAGCAAGGCCCAGTCCCAGCGATTGCCGCCGGCCTCCACCACCTGGCGGGGGAAAAATTGCCGTTTCTTGTTCATCTTATTACTTTCTCTGGCGCGGCAAGAGGAGGCCACGGGGAGCGAAGGAGGGAGCGTTACCGCTGGCCGCCATTCTAATAGATTACAACTACAAAATTATTACAGTCATGAAAGTTACTTATTATATAATTGCAATATATGAAACTGATTGCCGAGAAACGGTCGAAGACCGACAAGTACGACGTGCTGCGCTTCGTGCGCAACAACGGCAGCTGCACGGACGCGCTGATGCCGCGCCAGGGTATTTTGCCGCATGATCTGGTGCATTACGTGGTGGAGTCGGCGCTGCCGCTGCGCCATGGTTTCCTCAGCCTGCTGGCGCGCGGCGCCGATGCGCAATTCGTGATGGAGTCGGTGCACGACAAGGCCAATCCGAACGTGGAGACGGAGGCGGTGCAGGCGGAAGCCATCGTCGAAGGCTTGCAGGCGCAGCTGTGGTCGGGCGCGTTTGACGAGGACGCCTTCGTGGCCGGTGCGGCGGCGGCCTGCACGGCGCGCAACAAACCGCCCTTCGATTTCAGCCAGCTGGCGCTCGATCTCAAAAGCGCCCTCTACGATCGCGCGCTTGCGCTGAACGAGCAATGGAGCAGCGCGCCCTACTACAGCACCCTGTCGCTGGAATTCAGCCCGGTTATTTAAGCCAGCCGCGATGGCGGAAGTACAGGAAAGGCGCGATGGCGCTGGCCAGCATCAGGCCGATGGCGAATGGATAGCCCATATCCCACTCCAGTTCCGGCAGCCACTTGAAGTTCATGCCGTAGATCGAGGCGATCAGGGTCGGCGGCAGGAAGGCCACGCTGGCCACGGAGAAGATCTTGATGATCTTGTTCTGGTTGATGTTGATGAAACCGACCGTGGCGTCCATCAGGAAGTTGATCTTATCGAACAGGAAGGACGTGTGGCCGTCCAGTGATTCGATGTCGCGCAGGATCTGGCGGGCTTCTTCAAACTGCTCCGAATTCAGCAGGCGGCCGCGCATCAGGAAACTGACCGCGCGGCGGGTATCCATCATGTTGCGGCGGATGCGGCCGTTCAAGTCCTCCTCGTGGGCGATGGCGTTCAGGGCGGCGGCGGCGTCCTGGTCGGTGAATTCCTTTTGCAGCACGCGGCCCGAGACCTCTTCCAGATTCTGATAGATGCCTTCCAGCGCGTCCGCCGAATACTCGGCGTCGGTGGCGTACAGGTCCAGCAGCACGTCCATGTAGTCCGCGATCGAACCCGGACGCGAGCGGGCGCGCATGCGCACCAGGCGGAACACCGGCAGGTCGTCGGTGTGGACCGAGAACAGGATCTTGCGCGCCAGGATGAAAGCCACCGTCACGATGCGCGACGGGCCGTCCTCTTCTTCCAGCAGGAAATCGGTGCGCAGGTGCAGGTCGCCGTTTTCCGCTTCGTAGTAACGGGCCGAGGCTTCGATGTCCTTGACCTCGTCCTCGCCCGGCAGGATCACGCCGTAGATGGTGCGTACCCAGGCTCGTTCCGCGTCGGTCGGGTCGGTCAGATCGACCCAGACAGGTTCGACCTTTTCCAGGTCTTCGCGCGTGTCGATAGGAACCTGGTTGAGCCGGCCATTCTGGAGAACGAAAACATTAATCATGGAGTCACGCGCCTTCTGGAAACAGCGCAAGTGTACCTGCAAAGCCCCGCCGAGGCCAGTCCGGGGTCAGGTCCTCCATTTCTACACGATCTCTGCTGTAGCGTCCCGCTACAGCAGAGATCGTGTAGAAATGGAGGACCTGACCCCGGATTTTAAGGGAGCTCGGCGGAGTTCATCCGGCGCAAAATGACCGCGGTGCGGCGCGCCAGGTAGTTGGAGTCGCGATGTTTGTCGAAATAGCGCGGATTGGGCAGCATCACCGCCAGCTTGGCCGCCTGCATGGCGTTCAGGTTGGCCGCGCTGACGCCGTAGTAGTGCCGCGCCGCCGCCTCGGCCCCAAAGGTGCCGGTGCCGAATTCCACCACGTTCAGGTAGATCTCGAAGATGCGCTCTTTGTCCATCAAGGTTTCCAGCATGAAGGTGATGATCAGTTCCTCCCCCTTGCGCAAGTAGCTGCGCGAGCCGGACAGGAACAGGTTCTTGGCCAGCTGCTGGGTGATGGTCGATCCGCCCGAGACCACTTTTTTCTTCTTGTTGTTCTTCTCGTAGGCCTTTTGCATGGCCTCCCAGTCCACGCCTTCGTGCTCGGAGAAGTTGGCGTCCTCGGAGGCGATGATGGCGCGCTTCAGGTTGTTCGAGATGCGGTTGTACGGCACCCACAGTTGCTGGATGTTGGCCTTGGGGTTCTTCTCGCGCAGCGCCGACTGCTGCTGGCGCATGAAGCTGGTCATGGACGGATTGTGGTCGACCCACCACCAGATTTGCAGGAAGAAGTACAGCTGCACCGCCAGGAACAGCAGGATCGGGACGATGAAGATCCATTTCACCCAGCGCCATTTTCCAGCAGGCTTGCTCATAGTTTGGCGCGCAGATTGTTTAACACCTCGCCGGTGGCCGGCTGCACGCCGCGCCACAGCTGGAAGGCTTCGGCCGCCTGCTCCACCAGCATGCCCAAGCCGTCGCGCAACTGTGCGCCATGCCCGGCGGCGAACTGCAAGAATACTGTGGGGGAAGCTCCGTACATCATGTCCAAGGCAAGACAACCGGACGCGAACACCGATGGCGATACCGGCGGCACTTCCGCGCTCAGGCTGGCCGCCGTGCCGTTGATGATGATGTCGTACTCGCCTTCAATCTCGCCAAAGCCGCTCGCCGCCACCACGCCCTCGCCGCCCAGCGCGGCAAACTGTTGGACCAGTTCCTCGGCCTTGGCCACGGTGCGGTTGGCGATCACCAACCTGGCCGGGCGATGTTCAAGGAGGGGCAGCACCACGCCGCGCACCGCGCCGCCCGCGCCCAGCAGCAGCACGCGCTTGCCGGTGATAGTCACCCCGGCGTTCCGCACAATGTCCGCCACCAGCCCGGCGCCGTCGGTGTTGTCGCCGATGATGCCTTCGTCGCTGAACACCAGTGTGTTGACCGCGCCGGCCGCGCGCGCGCGGATGGTCAGCGCCTGCGCCAGTTTGACTGCTTCCAGCTTGAACGGCACGGTGACGTTGGCGCCCTTGCCGCCTTCGGCCATGAAGGCGCGCACGGCGTCGGCAAAGCCGTCCAGCGGCGCCAGGCGGCGTTCGTATTGCAGGTCCTGCCCGGTCTGCGCCGCGAAGGCGGCATGAATTTCAGGCGATTTGCTGTGGGCAATCGGGTTGCCGAACACGCAGTAGCGGTCCATCTTGTTATTGTCCTCCGCCGCTCATATCGGCTTGCAGTTTGTCTTCTCGCGTGAATTTGAAGGTGGTGATGATCACCCACAAATCATCCTTTTCGCTCGACAGCATGTTCGGCGGGAATTTGCCGAACGGCGCCGAACGGCGCACGATGCGCATCGCCGCCTCGTCCAGCGCCGGGTTGCCGGAGCTGCGCTCGACCTTGATGCCGCCGTCTTTTTCGTAGATGGTGCCGTCCTGGAACACCGGGATCGACAGCATCAGCTGGCCATACAGCTTGCGCCCGTTCACATTGGGGAAGTTCAGCGTGCCGAAATCCTCGATGCGCTTCTGCATGGTTTTGTAGTAGTTCGCATAACCGGCCTCGCGCGTGCTCGGCGTGATCATGGTTTTCTTGGGACGCTTGTTCTGGTCCTCGATGGTTTCGCTGATTTCGGCCACGCGGCGGGCGATGGCCTTGCTTGATTCGAGCAGGTCGGCGCCGGTGGGCAGCGGATCGGGCTTGGCTTTTTCCGTGATCGGCGGGGCCGCCACTTCGGAGGAGGAGTGCACCTGGGTCAGCAGGTTTTTCTGGCGTTCTTCCAGTTCCTGGATGCGGCGCTTGTTGGCTTTGACGCTGTCGCCCATCTCGGTCTTGCGCATGTCCGGCATGGGCGACCTGGAGCGGCCCTGGTCCACCGTGCCGCCGCCGTCGAGGTTGGCCTGGGCGATGGCGTCGGCTTTCAGCGGCGCCTTGTTGTGCTTGGCGTTGACGAGGATGACTTCCAGTCCCGGATCGGTGGCCTGCACCGGCGCCGGGGTCGGCGCCACGAAGCGCATCGCCAGCAAAGCGCCATGCGCCATCAGCGAGATGGCGAGGGCGATGTAGAGCAAGCGATTTTCTCTGAAAGACATGAGTCAGATTCTACACGTCATTCCGCCGCTGGTTGCTCGGCGGCGGCCTCGACCACCACTTCCGGCGCATCGACCGCCTCTTCCGGCGCGTCGTCCACCTCGTCTTCGAAGTCGACGTCGGCAGGCACGGCGTCGGTCGGGATTTCGAGGATGCGGGCTTCGACGGTCAGGTCGACTTCGTCCCAGCGCAGGATGTCCAGCTTGACCTGCGCGCCGCGCGCCACCGACGGCATGCCCGGCAGGCGGATGATCAGCGGAATATCGGTCAGGCGCAGCACTTCATCCTTGAGCACCACGGCTTCCACCTGGCGCGCATTTTCCTGGCCCAGCCAGCGCAAGCACCAGTAGCGTTCCATATTGGCCTGATGGTCGGCGTAGGCACCATAGGCCGCGTCGAACTGCGACACGATGGCGAACAGTTCCGCATCCTTGTGCTTGAAGTGCGCGACCAGCGGCGCCATCACGCCCTTGTCGGCGCAGGCCAGGATCTGCCATTGGTTGACCAGGTCGGTATAACGGCGCAGCGGCGAGGTGCTCCATGCGTACTGGTCCACGCCCAGGCCTTCGTGCGGCGCGGCGTGGGTCAGCATGCGCACCTGCATCTTGGCGTTCCAGCCGCCGACGCCACGGCCCTGGCTGCGGTAGATGCCCGGCACGCCGCAGTCGTGCATCATCTTGCCCCAGGTGCTGTTGGCGAAGATCATCAGCTCGGCGACGATCTTGTCCAGCGGCGCGCCACGCTTGCGGCGGGTGACGGTGACCACGTCGTCTTCCACGTAGAAGTTGTAGTCGACGCGGTTGTTCTGCTCGGGCTTGAGGCCGAAACCCTCGCGCTTGACCATGCGCGCCGCTTCCAGCACTTGCGCCCATTTCCAGATCAGGCACAGGTCGTCCTTGTGCGGATAATCGCCCTCGCCGCTGGCCAGGGTTTCTTCGTTGACCAGATCGTCCAGATCGTTGTGGCGCAGGTTGTGCGCGATCGGCACCATCTCGGCACGGGTTTCGGTGGCGACCACCGACCAGTCTGCCGGGTTCAGCGTGGCGTACAGCGAAAGCGCCGGGCAGGTTTTGCCCTCGGCCAGCGTGAAGGCGTTCACGATGGCGTCCGGCAGCATGGTGATCTTATCGCCCGGCATGTAGACGGTGGACATGCGGGTGCGCGCCATCTTGTCGACCGCGTCGTCCGGCTTGATGCCCAGGCCCGGCGCGGCGATGTGGATGCCGACCTTGACGTTGCCGTCGGCCAGTGGCGTGACCGAGAAGGCGTCGTCGATCTCGGTGGTGGTGACGTCGTCGATGGAGAACGCCTTGACCTCGGCCAGCGGCAGGCCCGACGGCGTGGCCGGCACCGGCACGTCCGGGAAGCCCGCGCCTTTGGGGAAGTTCTCGAACAGGAATTTGGCCATGTGCAGCGCCTTGGCCGACGGCACGCCACCCACCGCCAGCATCAGGCGCTGCGGGTTGGTGTGCAGTTCGTTGCAGGCCGCTTCCAATGCTTTGTACTCAATGCCGTTTTTGTCCGGCTTGAACAGCAGCTGCATCACGATGTTCTGCATGGCGGCCGGCAGCTGGTTGGCCTTCAGCTCGTCCACGTAGGCCGCCTGCACCAGCGCCTGCTGTTTCTTTTTCTCGATGCCGGCCAGCGCGGCGCGCAGCGATTGCTCGGGCGCGGCCTTGTAGCGGCCACGGCCTTTTTTATAGAAGTAGATCGGCGACGAATGCAGGCTCAGGATCAGGCCGGCCGCTTCCGCCGGTTGCGGCGGGTGGCCGAAGTACTCGGCGCCCAGTTCGGCAAAGCCGAATTCTTCCTCGCCCGCGACTTCCCACAGGAATTCCAGGTCGATCTCGGCGGAGATGGCCTTGGCCTGGTCCATCAGCTCGGCCGGCGACGGCTTGTCGAATTGCAGCAGCACGTCCTTGGCCTTGACCTTGGTGCGCTTGCCGCTGGCCATTTCGACTTGGTAGGCCTCGCCGGCTTGCGTCATCACGGTGCCGACCTTGAAATCGCCGGACTCTTCAAAAAATACATTCATCGTTTGTTTTTGCTCGTTTTAATCAGTTCCAGGACAGCAGGCAGGAACACTTCCGTCACCAGCAGGCTACCTCGCCGGCGCTGATAAAGACAGCGCCGTGCATATAATAAGTGTGCGTCCGGGGCGTCCGGTCCCAAAGCAGCGCGTGCGCGCCGCGCCAGGGGATGCCCTTCCCGCAATCTTGCAAATTCCAACACACCGCGCCGCACCAGCGGATCGCCAAACAGCGTGGTGCCCAGCGAGCGCTCGCCCAGCGCACTGAACAAGGGCCAGTCGGCCGCCGTGGCCGACATCGGCACCACCGTGTGTGCGAACACCGCAGGCGTATTATCACATCTCAGCAGCACTTCCCTTTCCCACACGCGGCCGGGCCGGTGCATGCCGATCGCCACCGCCTCGTCGCTCAGGCAGCGTTCCACACGCTGGTGCAGGCACTGCACGCGGAAACTGGCGCTGTGCGCTTTCAGGCGCGCGGTCAACGAACCGTCTTCCGTCAGCCACGGCACGTAGCCTTGCGGCGCGTTCAGTGCCAGCACATGCGGCTGCCATTGCGCCTGCCGGAGCGAGGCGCTGCGCGGCGGCGCGCTCAAGCCCGCGCCCCGACGCCGCAGAAGTCCAGCACCGCATCCACGTAGCGCGGGAACGCCGATATCGCATGGTCGCTGCCTTCGATGATGTGCTGGCGCGCGCCCTGGTAGTGGGCCACCATGTCGCGGTAATCCAGCACTTCGTCGCCGGTGGCGGCGATCAGGAAGTAGCGTTCCGGCTTGCTGATCTTCGGTACTTCCAGCGCGCGCAATTCATCGATGTATTCGCGCTTGAACTCGAACGGCTGGTCGGAATGGTATTGCGTGGTCACGCCGACGTGCTGGTCCAGGTCCAGGCTTGGCACCACCGCCGGGTTGAGCAGCACGGCGCGGCAGCCGATGCGCTCGGCCAGCCAGGTGGCGTAGTAGCCGCCCAGCGAGGAGCCGATGATGCTCAGCTCGTCGACCGGAATGCCTTCTATTAAAGACAGCGCCAGCTCCATCGCCAGCTTGGGCGAGGCCGGCAGCTGCGGGCTCAGGACTTGGTCGGCCAGGCCCAGCGCCGCCATGCGCTCGCCGACCACACGGGCTTTCATGGATTGCGGCGAGGAGCGGAAGCCGTGCAGGTACAAAATCATTACGCCAGCGCTTTCAGGATTTTGTCGTGGATGCCGCCGAAGCCGCCGTTGCTCATCACAATAATATGGTCACCCGGCTGCGCCGCTTTGGCGATGGCCGCCACCAGCGCGTCGATGTCTTCGTAAGCGCTGGCGATCTCGCCGAGCGGCGACAGCGCCGCGCCCACGCTCCAGCCCAGCGATTTTTCGACGCCGTAGCCGAACACCAGGTCGGCATCTTGCAGGCTGCCCGGCAGCGCATCTTTCATCGCGCCCAGCTTCATGGTGTTGGAGCGCGGCTCCAGCACGGCCAGGATGCGGGTGCCCTTGCCAACCTTCTGGCGCAGGCCGCCCACCGTGGTGGCGATGGCGGTGGGGTGGTGGGCGAAGTCGTCGTACACGGTGATGTTGTTGACCACGCCGCGCACTTCCATGCGGCGCTTGACGTTTTCAAAGGTGGACAGCGACTTGGCCGCCTGCGCGATTGGCACGCCCACATGGCGGGCAGCGGCAATCGCGGCCAGCGCGTTGGCGCGGTTGTGCTTGCCGGTCAGTTGCCATTCCACGCGGCCTTCCAGCTTGCCCTGGAAGAGCACGTCGAAGTTGCCGTCATCGTGCTCGATCAGCGCCCAATCCGTGCCCTCGCGGCGGCCAAAGCTTTCCTTCTCGCTCCAGCAGCCGCGCTTGAGCACGCGCTGCAAGGAGTCTTCGTCGCCGTTGTAGATCACGCGGCCGATGCCCGGCACCGTGCGCACCAGGTGGTGGAATTGGGTTTCGATGGCGCCCAGATCGGGGAAGATGTCGGCGTGATCGTATTCCAGATTGTTCAGGATGGCGGTCTTGGCGTGGTAGTGCACGAACTTGCTGCGCTTGTCGAAGAAGGCGGTATCGTATTCGTCCGCTTCGATCACGAAGAAGATGGAGTCCTTGTCGCCTTGCATGCGGGCCGAGACGCCGAAGTTCATCGGCACGCCGCCGATCAGGAAGCCGGGCGCGTAACCGGCGTCTTCCAGTATCCAGGTCAGCATGGCGGTGGTGGTGGTCTTGCCGTGCGTGCCGGCCACGGCCAGCACCCATTTGTCTTTTAGTATATGGTCGCCTATCCACTGCGGGCCGGATACGTACGGCAAGCCGCGGTTCATGATTTCCTCGATCAGCGGATTGCCGCGCGTGACCACGTTGCCGATCACGTACAGATCGGGATTGAGCGCGGTCTGCTCCGGGCCGAAGCCGGTGATCAGTTCGATGCCCTGCGCTTCCAGCTGGGTGCTCATCGGTGGATAGACGTTGGCGTCGCAACCGGTGACGCGGTGGCCCGCTTCTTTGGCCAGCACGGCCAGGCCGCCCATGAAGGTGCCGCAAATACCGAGGATGTGAATGTGCATAGTAATAAGAACAGGTTACAAAACGACCGGTGAAGGCAGGATTTTACCTGACCCGCCGCGCTTTTCCCGGTTCAGAGTATTATCTCGTCCATGACGCCGAATGTTAATGAAGAACTCCAGCTCCTGCGTGCCGAGATCGCGGCGGCCGCCGCACGTCTGATCGCCGAGGACGGAGCCGACTACAACACGGCCAAGCGCAAGGCGGCAAAACAAATCCTGGGCGACACCCAGCCACCGCTCAACCTGCTGCCCGACAATGCCCAGATCGAGGCCGAAGTCCGCATCTACCAGTCGCTCTTCCACGCCGATACCCAGCCGGCCCGCCTGTTCCGCCTGCGCACGCTGGCGGTCGACATCATGGAAGGGCTGGAGCGCTTTCAGCCTTATTTAACTGGCGCCGTGTTAAATGGCACCGCCGGCCCGCACGACGACATCCACCTCCAGCTGTTTGCCGACAGCGCCAAGGAGGTGGAAATCTTCCTGCTCAACCGGAATTTGCAGATCGACATCTCGGAAACGCCGCACTTCAAGGGGCCGCGCTACGGCATGGTCGAAACGGTCAGCTTCATGTGGCACAAGGAAGGCGTGCACGCTGCTTTATATGAGCTGGACGATTTGCGTGGCGCCGTGAAGACCCGTGGCGACGGCAAACTGGCCCGGGCCGATATCGCCGCCGTGCGCGCCCTATTAGTTAACAGTACTCACCCACCATCACCATGAATAAAAAACACCTGGCGGCATATGCCGTGGTCGCTTTGCTATTTGCCGCTTCGGGCGCCTACGTCGGCTATCAAAAACAACATACGCCGCAGCCATCGCCCTTGAGCGCCACCCAGCCGCCCGGCATCACCGGCCCGGTGGACGAGCTGTATAAACAGACGCTGCCGGACGCCCAGGGCGTCGCCACCCCGCTGGCGCGGTTCAAGGGCAAGGCCGTGCTGGTCAATTTCTGGGCGCCCTGGTGCGGTCCGTGCGTGCAGGAGATGCCGGAACTGTCGGCGCTGGCCGCTGGAGAAGAAGGCAAGAAGCTGCAAGTTATCGGCATTGGTATTGATTCGCCAACAAATATCGCGGAATTTAGCGACAAATTCAACATCCGCTATCCGGTCTTCGTGGCCGGCATGAGCGGCACCGAGCTGTCGCGCCAGTTCGGCAACGCCGGTGGCGGCCTGCCCTACACGGTCCTGATCGGCGCCGACGGCCAAGTCAAGAAGACCTACCTCGGCCGACTCAAATTTGACGAGCTGCGCAAAGATTTGGCAACTCTGTAAGCAGATTCATAAGTTTTTTTCTCTTGCCAAATGTCAGCAGTTGGCGTCAAAATGCGTCTCTTTCGCGGAGAAGGCTCAAGAATCATGGCAAAAAACCTCCTACTGCTCAACGGCCCCAACCTGAATTTGCTGGGAACCCGCGAGCCTGAGGTCTACGGCGCAAGCACTTTGGCCGACATCGAACACGCTGCCCAGGCACAGGCCCAGGCGGCTGGCGCGAGCTTGTCTTGCTTCCAGAGCAACCACGAAGGTGCACTGATCGACCGCATCCATGCCGCCAAAGGGGAAGGCGTGGACGCCATCGTCATCAATCCGGGCGGACTGACCCATACCAGCGTGGCCTTGCGCGACGCCCTGGCGGGGGTGGCGATCCCGTTTGTGGAAGTGCATATTTCGAATATTTACCAGCGCGAGTCGTTTCGCCACCATTCATTCCTGAGCGCGATCGCAATAGGAACCATCTGCGGACTGGGTATCGAGGGATATCGGTTTGCCATCGACTTCGCCCTTAAAAAGCGATAACCTACGCGATCTGCGCGCATTTTTATTACACATAAGACATTCCTGGGGGTTACATGGATCTACGCAAGCTGAAGACCTTGATTGATTTGGTCGCAGAATCGGACATCGCCGAACTCGAAGTGACCGAAGGCGAAAGCAAAGTTCGCATCGTCAAGTCGTCCGCCATCGCGCAAAACCAAATGGTGATGATGCAGCCGCAAGCCATCCCGCAATACCACGCAGCGCCGGCGGCGGCCCCTGTCGCCGCGCCAGCCGCCGCGGCCGCCGCCCCTGCCGCCGCCGAGCCAACCGGCCACGTGGTGAAATCGCCGATGGTCGGCACCTTCTACCGCTCGTCGGCGCCGGGCGCCCCGGCATTCGTGGAAGTCGGCCAGTCCGTGAAGGAAGGCGACACCCTGTGCATCATCGAAGCGATGAAGCTGCTGAACGAAATCGACTCCGACAAGGCCGGCACCATCACCCAGATCCTGGTCGAGAACGGCCAGCCGGTAGAATTCGGCCAACCACTGTTTGTGATCGGCTAAGAACGGCGCGCGCCCTCCCCGGGCGCCCCGTCCTGGTCTGCAATATCTCCTCACCTGACGCAGCCTTTCACCGGCGCTCACAGACATAGCGAACCTATCATGTTTGAAAAAATCCTCATTGCCAACCGTGGCGAAATCGCCCTCCGTATCCAGCGCGCCTGCCGCGAAATGGGCATCAAGACGGTCGTGGTCCACTCGGAAGCGGACAAAGACGCCAAATACGTGAAGTTGGCCGATGAATCGGTCTGCATCGGCCCGGCGCCATCGTCGCTGAGCTACCTGAACATGCCAGCCATCATCAGCGCGGCCGAAGTGACCGACGCCGAAGCGATCCACCCGGGCTACGGCTTCCTGTCGGAAAACGCCGACTTCGCCGAGCGCGTGGAAAAGTCCGGCTTTGTGTTCATCGGCCCGCGTTCCGACTCGATCCGCCTGATGGGCGACAAGGTCACCGCCAAGCAGGCCATGATCAAGGCCGGCGTGCCTTGCGTGCCGGGCTCGGAGGGCGCCCTGCCGGACGATCCGAAAGCCATCGTGCAGATCGCCCGCAAGGTCGGCTACCCGGTCATCATTAAGGCCGCCGGCGGCGGCGGCGGTCGCGGCATGCGCGTGGTGCATACCGAGGCGGCGCTGATCAACGCGGTGCAGATGACCAAGTCGGAAGCCGGCGCGGCCTTCGGCAATCCGGAAGTCTATATGGAGAAGTTCCTGGAAAACCCGCGCCACGTGGAAATCCAGGTGCTGGCCGACGAGCACAAGAATGCCGTCTGGCTGGGCGAACGCGACTGCTCGATGCAGCGCCGCCACCAGAAGGTGATCGAGGAAGCGCCGGCGCCAGGCATTCCACGCAAGCTGATCGAGAAGGTCGGCGAGCGTTGCGCCGAAGCCTGCCGCAAGATCGGCTACCGTGGTGCCGGCACCTTTGAATTCCTGTACGAGAACGGCGAGTTCTACTTCATCGAGATGAACACCCGCGTGCAGGTGGAACACCCGGTCACCGAGATGATCACCGGCATCGACATCGTGCAGGAGCAGATCCGCATCGCCGCCGGCGAGAAGCTGCGCTTCCGCCAGCGCGACGTGATGCTGTCCGGCCACGCCATCGAGTGCCGCATCAATGCGGAAGATCCGTTCAAGTTCACGCCGTCGCCGGGCCGCATCACTGCCTGGCACGTGCCGGGCGGCCCGGGCGTGCGCGTCGACTCGCACTCGTATGCGGGTTATTATGTGCCACCGCACTATGATTCGATGATCGGCAAGGTCATTTCCTACGGCGCCACCCGCGAGCAGGCCATCCGCCGCATGCAGATCGCGCTGTCGGAAATGGTGGTCGAAGGCATCCAGACCAACATCCCGCTGCACCGCGAGCTGATGGTGGACGCTCGCTTCATCGAAGGCGGCACCAATATTCACTACCTGGAACACAAGCTGGCCGACATGCCGGACTTGAACAAACTGAGCCTGGGCAACAAAGGGTAAGACATGAGCTGGACTGAAATCGTCATCGAAATCGCGCGCGACCACGCCGAGGCCCTCTCCGAGGCGCTGATGGATGTGGGCGCCCTGTCGGTGTCCGTGGAAGACGCGGATGAAGGCACGGACGCGGAAAAACCGCTGTTCGGCGAGCCAGGCATGGAGCCGGCCGAAGCGGCCTGGGATCACAGCCGCGTGGTGGCCCTGACCGATGAAGATGACGATCAGGCCGTGATCGTGGCGGCTGCGGCCGGCCAGATCGGCCTGACCACCCTGCCGAAGTTCACCACCCGCAAGGTGGAGGAGCAGGACTGGGTGCGTCTGACCCAGTCGCAATTCGCGCCCATCCAGATCGGCAAGAACATCTGGGTGGTGCCGTCTTGGCACGAGGCACCGAATCCGGACGCGCTGATTCTGGAGCTGGACCCGGGCCTGGCGTTCGGCACTGGCAGCCATCCGACCACCCGTCTGTGCATGGAGTGGCTGGAGGCCCATCCGGCGCCGGGCAAGACCGTGCTGGATTACGGCTGCGGTTCGGGCATCCTGGCCATGGTGGCCAAGAAGGTCGGCGCCGGTGAAGTGGTGGGCGTGGATATCGACCCGCAGGCCATCGAGTCGGCGGCCGACAACGCTACCCGCAACAACTGCGAGATTGCGTACTTCCTGCCGGATACCTTTGCCGAGTCCAGGCATGCCGCGCAGCGCTTCGATATCGTGGTGGCCAACATTCTGTCCAGCCCGCTGAAACTGATGGCGCCAATGCTGTCGGGCCGCGTGGCCGAGGGCGGTGCGCTGATCCTGTCGGGCGTGCTGGCGCGTCAGGCCGAGGAAGTGGCCGCGGCTTACGCGCCGTTCATCAAGCTGGGCGTATGGGCTGAGCAAGACGGTTGGGTGGCGCTGCACGGCCGCCTGGGCAGCGACACTGTTCCGCCTGCACGCTAATCGCATCGATGGCGCTCGCCACCAAATGCCCCCACTGCAACACGGTATTTCGGGTCGCGCATGACCAGCTGAAATTACGTGGGGGCATAGTGCGCTGTGGCTCCTGCAACGAAGTCTTCGACGGCAACGCGGCCCTGCTGGAGCCGCCCGCCGCGCTCCCCGCCAGCCTTCCCCTCGATCAAAAACTGGCCGCGCTCGACACGCGCGCCGCCGAAGTGCTGGGCGCCGAAGAGGCGCCACCCACGCTGCAACTCGACCTCGCCGACGGCGTAGGCGCAGCCGATGCACCGCCGCTCGCCGCCGGCGAAGATGCCGCGCTGGACATCGACATGGACGACGAACCGATCGCCGCCGCCCCGCCCGCGCCGATCCCGCTGCCGGCCGAACCGGCCATCCTGCCGGCCAACACCGACGCCCTGTTCGACCTCGATCTGGACATCGAATCCGAGCCCGATCTGGAAGCCAACAGCGAGCCGGACGTGAATGCCGCGCCGCTGGAACAAATCCTGAGCACCGAGGAACTGAGCGAGGACGAGCTGGAAGCCGCGCTGGAAGCCGAACTCTCGGCCATGGAGCTCACCCTGGCCGACGTCCAGCACGACGCCGACGGCCTGCCGGGCGGCGAAGACGCCTACGCCGATATGAACGGCGGCCGCATCGAACCCACCTGGGACGACAGCCCGTTGGACGACGAACCGCAAGCTGGCGCCGGCCCGGGCCTGAACAGCGCACTGGCCGCCGCAGCCGATGCCGTCGCCGCGGCCGAGGCGGAAGACGCCCCGCCATCCATCGCAGCCACCGCCAGCTCCGCCGCTGCGCCCGACGCTGCCGCTGCCGCCGACCTCACCGCCAATCCCGTCGCCGCCATCGACGCCGACCTCGCCGCCTTCCTCGCCGAACCATCCGCCAGCGGCGAAGACGACGACCTCCCCGCCGACCGCTCCGCCGCCACCGCGGCCGCCGACGCCCCACCGCCGCCATCGCGCCCACTGCGCGACGACGAACTCGATGAAGTCGACGAAGAAGCGCTGGTCCAGCTATCGAGCAGCGGCCTGGCCGAGGCGCAAGCCGCGCGCGCCCACGCCTACCTGCACGCGCACGGCATGGACGACCTGGCGCCGGCCAACGAAGAACAAGCCGCGCCCGAGGAACCGGGCTTCGTCAGGCGCGACCGCCAGCGCCAGAAATTCGGCAAAGCCGCCACCGTCGTCATGAGCCTTGGCTCGGTGCTGCTGGTGGCCGCCCTGCTGGCGCAAGCCGTGACCACCTTCCGCAACAGCATCGCCGCCACCGTGCCGGCGCTAAAGCCCGCCCTCGCCGCCGCCTGCCAGACCCTGGGCTGCAAAATCGAACTGCCAACGCAGATCGACGACCTCACCATCGAACAGGGCGAACTGCAAACCCTGAGCGATACCACCTTCTCCTTCACCACCCTGCTGCGCAACCAGAGCACCACCGCGCAAGCCTGGCCGTCGATCGAGCTGGTGCTGGACGACGACAAGGACAAGCGCATCCTGCGCCGCGTGTTCACCCCGCGCGACTACCTGCCAACCGACGTGGCGATGGACAAAGGATTTGCCCCGCACACCGAACAAGCCGTTAAACTGTACTTCGAACTTCACGATCTGAAAGCATCCGGCTATCACATCGCAGTCTTCTACCCATAAAGAACTATCATGACCCAGACTTCCCTGATTTGCGGTTCGATCGCCATCGACACCATCCTGCAATTCCCCAACCGTTTCGACAGCATCCTGCTGCCGGACCAGCTGCACAAGGTGAACGTGTCCTTCCTGGCGCCGACCATGCGCACCGAGTTTGGCGGCTGCGCGCCCAACATCGCCTACAACCTGATGCTGCTGGGCGGCTCGCCGCGCATCGTCGGCGTGATGGGCCAGGATAACGCCGCCTACATGGCGCGCTTCCGCAAACTGGGCCTGGCCACCGACAACATCCTGATCAAGGAAGACGCCTACAACGCCCAGTGCTTCGTCACCGCTGACCAGGACAACAACCAGATCAACGCCTTCCATCCGGGCGCCATGTCGTACGCGCACGAGAACGAGATCGCCAAGGCCGGTCCGGCGCGCATCGCCATCATCTCGCCGGACGGCCATTTGGGCATGAAGAAGCACGCCGCCGACCTGGCCGGCCTGAAGATCCCGTTCATCTTCGACCCGGGCCAGCAGCTGCCGATGTTCAATGGCGAGGAACTGATTGAGTTCATCGACAAAGCCACTTATGTCACCACCAATGACTACGAAATCGAGCTGCTGATCGAGCGTACCGGTTTGTCGCTGGAACAGATAGCCGGCCGCGTGGAAGCGCTGATCGTCACCCGTGGCGAACAGGGTTCGGAGATTTACACCAAGGGCCAGCGCATCGACATCCCGGCCGTGCCGGTGGCGGCGGCGCTGGACCCAACCGGTTGCGGCGACGCCTACCGCGCCGGCCTGCTGTTCGGCATCACCAATGACTGGAAATGGGAAACCACCGGCCGCCTGGCCAGCCTGCTGGGTGCGATCAAGATCGCCCACAAAGGGGCGCAGAACCACCACTTCACCGCTGCGGAGATAGCGGACAAGTTCGAAGCCGCCTTCGGCTACCGCTTCTAAGACAAAAAAAGCCCTGTGTGCCGCGGCGCTCAAGATCGCCGCACCGCCACCGGGCTTTTTTAATTAACGGCCGGCGAAAGCCATCCCTAGCAAGAGCTGCGCGATTTGCAGCAGGATCAGCGCCACCAGCAGCGACAGGTCCAGATTCCCCACCAGCGGCACCACCCGGCGGATCGGCCGCAGCAGCGGCTCGTTCAGCGCCCGCACGAACGGTGCCAGCGGCGCATGCGGATTCACCCAGCTGAAGATCGCCTCGATCACCAGCAAGGCCATGAAGCCATACAGAATCCACTCCAGGAAGCGCTGGAACGCCATCAGCGCCACCGCCGGCCAAGGCCAGCCGGCAAAGAACAGGATCGAAGTGGCCGCCAGCACGATCAGGAAAGCGCCGATCAGGCTCGCCCAGTCATAGCCGCCCACGCCCGGCACGATGCGGCGCAGGGGACGCACCAGCCAGTCCGACAATTGGAAAGTGAACTGCGCCACCGACGACGGCGGCCGCACGCGGATCGCCTGCATCCAGAAACGCAGCAGCAAGGCGCTGCCCAACAAGACAGCGATGGCGTCGACAATCAACTTAAGAATACTGAGCACGAATCCCCTCCAAATAAAAAAGCCGCTGTGTGATTGTCTCACACAGCGGCCATTGCCTCAGCAGGCTTCTAAGCGTTTAAGGCTCAGGAAGGACGGGTGCTGGTTGGGAACGGCCAAGCGGCAGCCGGAGCCAGTACGGTTTTCGCTGCTGGCGCGGCGGCTGGAGCGGCTGGCGCTGCTGGAGCGGCGGCGGCTGGAGCGGCTGGCTTAGCGGCTTCCTTCTTCGGAGCTGCTTTTTTAGGAGCGGCTTTTTTAGCTGCTGGCTTGGCGGCTGGAGCGGCTGCTGGAGCGGCTGCGGCTACCGGTGCTGCTGGAGCGGCCGCTGGCTTGGCGGCTGGCTTAGCGGCTTTTTTTGCTGCTGGCTTTTTCGCGGCGGCTGGTTTAGCAGCTGCTTTAGGCGCAGCTGCTTTAACCGGCTTTTTTGCTGCTGGCTTAGCCGCTACCTTTGCAGCCGGTTTGGCTGCCGTTTTCGCTGCTGGTTTTTTGGCGGCTGCTTTTTTAGCAGCTGGCTTGGCGGCGGCTTTAGGAGCAGCTTTTTTGGCTGCTGGCTTGGCGGCGGCTTTCTTGGCAGCTGGTTTGGCGGCTGCTTTAGGAGCGGCTTTTTTCGCTGCTGGTTTAGCGGCTACTTTTTTCGCTGCTGGCTTGGCGGCTGCTTTTGGAGCGGCTTTTTTTGCTGCTGGCTTAGCGGCGGCTTTCTTCGCTACCGGCTTGGCTGCTGCTTTTTTAGCGACTGGCTTAGCCGCTGCTTTAGCGGTGGTCTTCTTCGCTGCTGGTTTAGCTGCGGCTTTTTTCACTGCTGGCTTGGCTGCTGCTTTAGCGACGGTCTTCTTCGCGGCTGGTTTAGCTGCTGCTTTCTTCACAGCTGGTTTTGCTGCTGGCTTGGCGGCGGCTTTTTTCACTGCTGGCTTGGCTGCTGGTTTAGCGGCAGCTTTCTTGGCAGCTGGTTTGGCGGCAGCTTTAGCGGCTGCTGGTTTTTTTGCTGGAGCAGCGGCTTTGGCGGCGGCTGGTTTCTTTGCTGGAGCGGCAGCTTTTTTGGCTGCTGGTTTCTTTGCGGCGGTTGCCATGTTTAGTTCTCCTTCATCGGGGATGGGAAAAATTCGTTTACAAGATTTAAACCCGTCCAACCCGGGATTGGGCCAGGCGAATTATTCATCGGCGCAAACTAAAGCGGTTTGCGCTAATGAATTCGGCACTAGCTGAACTGCTGCATCTCCTCACAAGTGCAGCGCTTCAGCCATCGATCCACCCGCTCTCCATAGCTGGAGCAGCGTGCGGATACAAATCTTGTCGCGACGTTTTGCGGTGGTCCGGGCGTGTCCTCAGCTCCAGGGACCTGCGTCGCAGCCACGTCGCGGTTTTCGTTTTCAAACAAAAAACCGCCCGGCCTGAATCGGATCAGGCAAGACGGTTGAACAAAAACGACGTGGTCTTGTGCATATTGTGTGAATCTGTATCCCGTATCTCGGTCATCACTGCGCGGTGCGAACTTCGAAATTTTTCGCACTTTTTAAAACACGCATTTTCAAGTTCGTAAAGTACACGAAAACCTTGTCGGTGCGCAACCAGCACGATAGATATTCGCGTGCTTTTTTTACGTTCAACGCGCGCTAACTAACGCACGCATCGCGATTCAAACTGTCCGCGTGCGTCGCCGCGCGTGCTTCACGCGCGCTCAATCGGGTTCGGGAAGTGCCTCGCGCATCGCGCCGGAAAATTCGCACTTCAAAGTAAGCCTTATGCTGCCTGGGTTTCTTCGATGCCGCCAAAATCGGCTTGGTCATCGCGTGTCCCGCTTCCGAATCCGAGAGCGCTCGCGCTTCAACCGCGCGCCACCACCACTCGCTGTTTTTAATTCGTCGCGATTATGAGACAGAGTAAGACGAATAGCAAGCGGAATGCAGCGGTACGCGGCGTCGGCTCCGCGTTCCGGAGCGCGAGGACGGTGGTGTAAATCGACGTTAAGGCATGCGGCGACAGGCGGCGTTTGAAATGGCGGGCGGCCTTACTCGGCATCTTCCAGCTTGCGCCGCACCACCCACTCGTTCATGTCAGCGGCCATGCGCTTGAGCAGGCGGGCAAGGTCGCGGCGCTCGGCGTTGGTCCAATCGGCCATCAACTCGCCGACCAGTTCCTCGCGCATGCGGTCGATGGCGTCCGCCATCTCGCGTCCCAACTCCGTCACTTCCGCTTCGCGCACACGCTTGTCGCGCGTGCCGGCGCGGCGCACTACCAGCCCCAGTTCATCGAGACGCGCCACCTGCCGGCTGACGGTGGTGTAGTCGCGCCCGACCAGATCGGCCAGCTCCACCACGCCGATCGGACCGCGCCGGTCGATGCGCACCAGCAGCGGAAGCAGCGCGCGCTCCAGCGGCATGGCCATGGCGGACATCAGTTCAACGTCAGGCTCGGGACGGCTCATGAAGCCGATGATGTCGAGCAGCGCATCATGCAAATCGCGGATATCTTTATTCATATGTGCATTATACACATAGTTATTGGCACGATTTTGAGACCGGAATAATATGTGCAAAATACACACAAATGGAGAGCAGCATGCACACCGATATTCTGATCTGCGGCGCCGGCGCGGCCGGGCTGACACTGGCGATCAACCTCGCGCGCCGCAATGTGAACTTTCTGCTGATCGATCACGCGAGTGAACCGTTCGGCGGTTCGCGCGGCAAAGGCATCCAGCCGCGCACTCTGGAAATCTTCGAAGCGCTGGACGTGGCCGACCGCATGATCGCCGCCGGCGGACGCTATCCATCGCAGCGCCACTATGCGGCCGACGGCGGCTACCACGATGAAGTCTCGGTGCAAGCCAGCGCCGCCACGCCGGCAGAGCCCTATGGCGAACCCTTGATGCTGCCGCAGCACCTGACCGAAGGCATCCTGCGCGCACGACTGGCGGAGCTGGGCCATGCGCCGCGCTATGGCCATGCGCTGCTGGGATTTGAGCAGGACGCCAACAGCGTGCGCGCATGCGTGGCGACGGCGGCGGGTGAGATCGAAGTGCGGGCCCGCTATCTGGTCGGCGCCGACGGCGGCCGCAGCACGGTGCGCAAAACCCTGGGCGTCGATTTTCCCGGCGAGTCGCTCAACGCCCGCGCGGTGGTGGCCGATCTCACGCTCAGCGGTTTGACGCGCGAGGTATGGCATCGCTGGGGCAAAGGCGCCGGCCAGATTAGCCTCTGTCCTTTGCAGGGGACGACGCTGTTCCAATTGCAGATGCCGATTCCGCTGGAAGGCGAGTTTGATCTGTCGGATGCCGGCCTCGCCGCCGCCATCGCCGAGCGCACCGGGCGTGATGACATCGAAGTGCATGCGGTGCACTGGCGCTCCGATTACGCCATGAGCGCGCGGCTAGCAGAGCGCTATCGAGTGGGCCGCGTGTTCCTCGCCGGCGATGCGGCGCACGTGCATCCGCCAACCGGCGGGCAAGGTTTGAACACCAGCGTGCAGGATGCCTGGAATCTCGGCTGGAAACTGGCGGCAGTCCTGCGCGGCGCCGATGACGCTCTGCTCGACACCTATGAAGAGGAGCGGCGCGAGATCGCCGCCGGGATGCTGGGCATGTCCACCTGCCTGCTCGACGCCGCCCGCGAACGCGGGGACCTGCGGCGCGGGCGCGAACAGCAGCAACTGGACCTGGGCTATCCGGCGTCCTCATTGTCAATCGACGAACGCGGCGACGATGCACCACTACGCGCCGGCTACCGTGCGCCGGACGCACCGCTGCTCGGTGCCGGCGGACAGCCGCACCGTTTGTTTTCGCTATTGAAATCGGGAGATTGGATTATGCTGCGCTATGAAGCGCGAGCTACGCCGGCGATCGCCCCACGCCGAAGCCTGCGCATCATCGACATCGGCAAGCACGCGGAACTGCGCGACCAGGAAGACCATCTGCGCACCGCTTACGGCTTCGCCCCCGGCGACATCGCCCTGCTCCGCCCCGACGGCTACCTCGCCGTCCTCACCCACGACGAAAGCAGCGCGGCGCTAACCGCATACATCAGCCGCCTATGACATTAGACGGCGACGCTCCAGCCGCTCACGCGCCTCGGCCAGCGCGGAGCGCAGCTGGCGTTCCAGTTCCACCTTCGGCGGCAGCTCGGTCCAGTACTCGGCCACCGTGATGCCGTCCTTTTGCACCTGCAGCAGCTCGACCTGCTCGTGGCTCGACTCCGCGCACAGGATTAAACCGATAGGCGCCTCCTCGCCAGGCTGGCGCTCATAGCGGTCCAGCCACTTGAGGTAGAGCTCCATCTGCCCCTTGTGCGCCGCCTTGAAGCGCCCCAGCTTCAACTCAATCGCCACCAGCCGCCGCAAGCACCGATGGAAGAACAGCAGATCAAGATAGAAATCCTCGCCATCAATCACCATCCTCTTCTTCCGCTCAACGAAAGCGAAGCCGGTTCCCAACTCAAGAATGAACGCCTTCAGCTGAATCAGAATGGCCGCCTCCAGATCCGCCTCATCATACTCATCCCGCAGACCAAGGAAATCCAGAAAATACGGATCCTTAAATACGGCGGCCGGCGATGCCTCCGGCTCATTGGAGATTTCAACGCTGGCGATCTGGTGACGCTCGCAAGCTTTCCGCTCAATCTGCCGACGCAGCTCCCGCACACTCCAACGCTCAGCAATGCTTTGCTGAACATAATAAGAACGCGCCGCTACCCCCTTTATCGTAATGAGTACGACAAAGTGGCTCCAACTCAATTGGCGTGACAGTGTCGCGCCAATTTCCTGATTGGAAAAAATTTGCGAAAATTGCACCATTCGCCGCAAGTTTCGATATTCAAAGCCTCGCCCAAATTCGGCTGAAAGCGTCACGCCTAATTGCCGCATGAGTTGAGCACCGTATTCCGCACGCTCTCCCTCCAGCACTTCCGTCGATAAGCGGCGCCCTATCGACCAGTACAACTGACTCAGTTCAGCATTGACTGCGGCAGCCAATCGCTGTCGGCTGGCCGCAATTAGGCTGCGTAACTCCGCGTGCAAGGACTCCACATCACCGGTCGGCATCAATTCAGATTTGCTCATGGCAGTTCTCCCTGATTGGTTAAAGCCAGAGTTAACTCTTCGCCTTGCACGGCACAGCGTCTTGATCCAGATCAAACGAGTTGGGCGTAAGATATTAGATATTAAGCCGTTAGCTTCTTATCAGGAGGCAATATGTTTGACTTTATGATGGCCACTACGCCAGAGATCTGCGGCGAGCTAGGCCTGCGTTTGCGGGCGCGGCGGCTGATGCAAGGATGGACCCAGGTCGAGCTGGCCGAGCGCGCCGGCCTGTCCAGCGGCACGGTTAAGAATCTGGAAAAGCGCGGTCAGGCCTCGCTGGAATCATTCGTCCAGATCGTCGCCGCACTCGGATTAGCGGACGACCTGGGTGAGCTGTTCCGCCTCAAGGTAGCCTCCATCGCCGCGATGGAAAAGGCCGAGCAGGCCAAACGCCAGCGCGCGCCGCGCCGGACCAGCAGATGAAACGCCTCACCGTACTGTTCAACGGCTGGGGCGAACATTGGCCGCTCGGCACGCTGGCCGACAATGGCCAGACCATTCTGTTCGAGTACTCGCCGGAAGCGATCCGGCGAGGCATGGAGCTCTCCCCGCGCCACATGCCGCTGCGCGCCGAAGCCTACGGCGGCTTTCCACAACACCAGCAAGGACTACCCGGCCTCTTCGCCGACTCGCTGCCGGATGGCTGGGGCATGCTTCTGATGGATAAGCTGTTCCGCAAACAGGGGCGGCCGCCACACAGCATCTCGCCACTCGACCGGCTGGCCTTCGTCGGCGAACGCGGCATGGGAGCGCTCAGCTATATCCCGCCCGAGCCGCGGCAGTTAGCGGCGGAAGACCTGCATCTGCTCGACCTGGCCAAGGAGGCGCAAACGCTCGCGCAGGGAAAAGACAGCGCCATCCTCAGGCAACTGGCCCTGCTGGGTGGCTCGCCGCACGGCTCGCGGCCCAAGGTGCTGGTGCAACTGGACCCGGACAGCGGCGAGATCAGCACGCTCGACCGGCCGGACTGGGGCCAGCCGTGGCTGGTCAAATTCCCTTCGCAGGACGAGCACAAGGAAGCCTGCGCCATCGAACACGTCTACGCCGAGCTGGCGCGCGCCTGCGGCCTGGACATGCCGGACACCCGCCACCTCGACCTCGGCCGCCGCCTGGCCGCCTTCGCCATCCGCCGCTTCGACCGCGAGAACGGTCTGCGGGCGCCGGTCCACACGCTGGCCGGCCTGCTGCACGCCGACCACCGCCTGCCCTTGGTCGACTACAGCACCTTCCTGCGCGCCACCCGCCTGATCACCCGCGACCAGCGCCAGGTCGAGGCGGCGTTCCAGCGCTGCGTCTTCAACGTACTATTTAATAACCGCGACGACCACGCCCGCAATTTCGCCTACCGCATGGCCCGCAATGGCGACTGGCAACTGGCGCCCTGCTATGACCTGAGTTTCAACCACGGTCCGCGCGGACAGCACCAGATGCCCATCATGGGCGAAAGCATCGCGCCAACGCGTGCCACCCTGCTCCGGCTGGCGGCCGACAGCGCGCTACCGGCCCGGCACGCCGAGGAGATGATCGACGCCATGGCCGCCCAAGCCGGCCTGTTCACCCGGCTGGCCGCCCACGCACCGATCCGGGCCGCCAGCGTCAAGGCCATCGCCAGCACAATCCTGGCCAACCGAGAACGGCTGAAATGAAAAAAGCCCCGCAATGCGGGGCTTTCAGGTCGGGGCTGGCGGGGTTTAGTCCCAGTTCAGCGCGCCGCCGGTCTGGTATTCGATGACGCGGGTCTCGAAGAAGTTACGCTCTTTCTTCAGGTCGATCATCTCGCTCATCCATGGGAACGGGTTCTCTTCCTGCTCGAACAGCGCTTCCAGGCCGATCTGGGTGGCGCGGCGGTTGGCGATGAAGCGCAGGTAGCCTTTGAACATGGTGGCGTTCAGGCCCAGCACGCCGCGTGGCATGGTGTCTTCGGCATAGGCGTACTCCAGTTCCACCGCTTTCAGGAACAGCTGCTTGATCTCTTCCTTGAAGGCCGGGGTCCACAGCAGCGGGTTTTCCATCTTGATGGTGTTGATCAGGTCGATGCCGAAGTTGCAGTGCATCGATTCGTCGCGCAGGATGTACTGGTACTGCTCGGCGGCGCCCATCATCTTGTTCTGGCGGCCCAGCGCCAGGATCTGGGTGAAGCCGACGTAGAAGAACAGGCCTTCCATCAGGCAGGCGAACACGATCAGCGATTTGAGCAGTTTCTGGTCTTGCTCGACGGTGCCAGTGGTGAACGACGGGTCGGTCAGGGTGTTGATGAACGGGATCAGGAACTCGTCCTTGTCACGGATCGACTTGACTTCGTTGTAGGCGTTGAAGATTTCCTGCTCATCCAGGCCCAGCGACTCGACGATGTACTGGTAGGCGTGGGTGTGGATCGCCTCCTCGAACGCCTGGCGCAGCAGGTACTGGCGGCACTCCGGGGCGGTGATGTGGCGGTAGGTGCCCAGCACGATGTTGTTGGCGGCCAGCGAGTCGGCGGTCACGAAGAAGCCCAGGTTGCGTTTCACCAGACGGCGCTCGTCTTCGGTCAGGCCGTTCGGGTTCTTCCACAGCTCGATGTCGCGCTGCATGTTCACTTCCTGCGGCATCCAGTGGTTGGCGCAGCCGGCCAGGTATTTGTCCCAGGCCCATTTGTATTTGAACGGCACCAGCTGGTTAACGTCGGTTTTGCCGTTGATGATGCGCTTGTCGTCCGCGTTCACGCGCAGCGCGACTTGCTCGGCGCTGCCCTCGGAGGCGGCCAGCGCGGCTTGATTGACTACTGGTTTGGCCGATGCGGCCTCGTCGTCCCAGGACAGCGACATAATGAGTTCCTTCTAATATATAGGTGATTATGCGCCATCCCTCCCGGGGATGGCGCTTTCCAGCTTATTGGCAGGCTTCGCATTCCTCGAAACCGTCGTCGCCCGGACGCAGGTAGCAGGCCGCGCCCTCTTCCACCGCAGCTGCCGAAGCGACCGGCGCTGGCGCCGGTGCGGCGCTGGCCGCAGCCAGGCCGCCGTCCACCGGCACGGCGTTCAGGGCGCCGGTCTTGGTGGTGGATTTCTCCATGTGGGTGGCGGCGATGGTACGCAGGTAGTAGGTGGTTTTCAGGCCACGCAGCCATGCCAGTTTGTAGGTCTCGTCCAGCTTCTTGCCCGATGCGCCGGCCATGTAGATGTTCAGCGACTGCGCCTGGTCGATCCACTTCTGGCGACGCGAGGCGGCTTCCACCAGCCAGCTTGGCGACACTTCGAATGCGGTTGCATAAATGTCACGCAGGTCTTGCGGGATGCGGTCGATCTTGGCCAGCGAGCCGTCGAAGTATTTCAGGTCGGCGATCATCACCTCGTCCCACAGGTCGCGTGCCTTCAGGTCACGCACCAGGTAGGCGTTGATCTCGGTGAACTCGCCCGACAGGTTGGACTTCACGTACAGGTTCTGGAAGGTCGGCTCGATGCAAGCCGACACGCCGATGATGTTCGAAATGGTCGCGGTCGGAGCGATCGCCACGCAGTTCGAGTTACGCATGCCGAACTTGGCGATGCGCTCGCGCACCGGGGTCCAGTCCATGGCCGACGACAGGTCCTGCTCCAGGTAGCCGCCGCGCTCTTCGGCCAGCAGCTTGATCGAGTCCTGCGGCAGGATGCCGCGATCCCACAGCGAACCTTTGTACGAGGCGTAGTGGCCGCGTTCTTCGGCCAGCTCGGTCGAGGCCAGGTAGGCGTAGTAGCAGACGGCTTCCATCGAGGTGTCGGCGAACTGCACCGACTCGTTCGACGAGAACGGCACGCGCATCATGTGCAGGCAGTCCTGGAAGCCCATCACGCCCAGGCCCACCGGACGGTGGCGCATGTTGGCGTTGCGCGCCTTGTCGACCGCGTAGTAGTTGATGTCGATCACGTTGTCCAGCATGCGCATCGCGGTGCGGATGGTTTTTTGCAGCTTGACGTGATCCAGCTTGCCCTCTTTCATGTGGGCCGGCAGGTTGACCGAACCCAGGTTGCAGACGGCGATTTCGTCCGGACCGGTGTTCAGGGTGATCTCGGTGCACAGGTTGGAGCTGTGGACCATGCCCACGTGCGACTGCGGCGAACGGATGTTGCATGGGTCCTTGAAGGTGATCCATGGGTGGCCGGTTTCGAACAGCATCGACAGCATCTTGCGCCACAGGTCCAGCGCCTGGATTTTCTTGAACACGCGGATTTCGCCGGCGGCGGCCTTGGCTTCGTAGCCCAGGTAGGCTTTTTCGAAGGCCTTGCCGACCAGGTCGTGCAGGTCAGGGGTGTCGGATGGCGAGAACAGGGTCCACTCGCCTTTTTCCATCACGCGCTTCATGAACAGGTCCGGAATCCAGTTGGCGGTGTTCATGTCGTGGGTGCGGCGGCGATCATCGCCGGTGTTCTTGCGCAGGTCGAGGAATTCCTCGATGTCCATGTGCCAGGTTTCCAGGTAGGCGCACACCGCGCCCTTGCGCTTGCCGCCCTGGTTGACCGCCACAGCGGTGTCGTTGACCACTTTCAGGAACGGCACCACACCTTGCGATTTGCCGTTGGTGCCCTTGATGTGGGCGCCCAGCGCGCGCACCGGGGTCCAGTCGTTACCCAGGCCGCCGGCGAACTTGGCCAGCAGGGCGTTTTCTTTAATCGCGTCGTAGATGCCTTCCAGGTCGTCCGAGACGGTGGTCAGGTAGCACGACGACAGCTGCGAACGCAGGGTGCCCGAGTTGAACAGCGTCGGGGTCGACGACATGAAGTCGAAGGTCGACAGCAGGTTGTAGAACTCGATGGCGCGCGCTTCGCGGTCGGTTTCGTTCAGGGCCAGGCCCATGGCAACGCGCATGTAGAAGGCCTGCGGCATTTCGATGCGGACGTCGCGCACGTGCAGGAAGTAGCGGTCGTACAGGGTTTGCAGGCCGATGTAGCCGAATTGCAGGTCGCGGTCGGCGACGATGGCCTTGGCCAGGCGGGCCAGGTCGAACTCACCCAGCTTGGTGTCCAGCAGCTCGGCGGCGATACCCTTGGCGATGTATTGCGGGAAGTAGGTCACGTATTCGGCGGCGGCGGCGGCTTGCGCGACTTCCTTGCCGAAGACTTCCTTGCGGATGGTGTGCAGCAGAATGCGGGCGGTCACCTGCGAGTAAGCCGGGTCCTTTTCCATCAGCGCGCGGGCAGCCAGGATGGCGGATTTGTGCAGCTCTTCGACCGGCACGCCGTCGTACAGGTTTTTCAGGGTTTCAGCGACGATGGCGTCGGCATCGACGTGTTTTTCCAGGCCCTGGCAGGCGGCGCCGATCAGATTGGTCACGCGGCTCAGTTCCAGCGGCTTGCGCTCGCCGTTTTCCAGCACGTGGATTTGCGGCGCGGCGATGGTGGTGGCGCCGGCGGCCTCCTTGGCCAGGCGGCGCTCTTCCATTTGCTTGGCGCGGTACAGCACGTAGGCGCGGGCAACATCGTGTTCGCCCGAGCGCATCAGCGCCAGTTCCACCTGGTCTTGCACGTCTTCGATGTGGAAGGTGCCGCCCGATGGCTGGCGGCGCACCAGCGCGGACACCACGCTGGCGGTCAGCTGTTCCACCAGTTCGCGGATGCGGGCCGAAGCCGCACCCTGGCCGCCGTTGACGGCCAGGAAGGCCTTGGTCATGGCGACTGCAATTTTCGACGGTTCAAACGCGACGACCGCGCCGTTACGGCGGATGATGCGGTAGTCACCGAGATCGCTCGCTGCCGTTGCCGGGCTGCTGGCGGTACTCGCAGCAACGGCTGGTACCAGTGCTGGATTGATGGTGATGTCTTGAGTAGATTGCATTTAAGCTCCCCGGATAACAACGTGCAGTCATTGCTGCGCCGCATATATGTTTAATAAGAATCGATATCACGGCAACCACTATATCTAGTGTCCGGACCCGACCCGATCCACTGATTGTAGTAGCCGCAAAACACCCATGCAAGGGGAAATTTTGTCGTTTACGGCAATTTTTCTATTGACTTTGCGGAACGCCTTTTACCACGCGCAATCCCGCGATAGCGCTCACTAACGCGGGCTCGTCCAGTGCCTTTTGATTAAGCAGTTTCCGATAGCATTCCCAATCGAACAGCGGCCCGGGGTCGGTTTTCCGGCCCGGCGCAATGTGCTCGTGCCCCTGCACATCGGTTAATGGATAGTGCTGCCGCAGCGCGATGGTCAGCGCCGCCAGGGCATCGTATTGGGCCGCTTCAAACGGCACGACATCGCTGCCCTCCAGCTCCACGCCGATAGCAAAATCATTACATTTCTCGCGCCCGCAAAAACGCGACACGCCGGCATGCCAGGCGCGATCGTTGGCGGAAACGTATTGAATGACCCGGCCGTCCCGGCGGATAAAAAAGTGGCTGGAAACCTTCAGGCCACGCAGGTCGGCGAACGAGGGGTCAGCATTATAATCGATCCGGCCGGTGAACAGGTCGGACACGTGCGGCGTGCCGAATTGGCCGAGCGGCAGCGAGATGTTGTGGATCACCAGCAGGGTGATGTCGTCCGGCGCGGCGCCCGGACGGGCATCGAAATACGGGCTGTCGTAGCGCTCGGCCAGCGGCAGCCAGCCGTCGAAAGAACTCACGAGTCGGGCTCCTGGATGTTCAGCTTTTGCATCTGGTAGCGCAGCTGGCGGAAGCTGATGCCCAGCAGCTGCGCGGCCTGGGTGCGGTTGAACTGGGTCTGCGCCAGCGCCCGCAGGATGATCTCGCGCTCGACCTGGATCAGGTACTCGGGCAGGCTGGACGGCAGCGTGTCCGGATTCGGCGGCGGCACGGCGGTGGCGCTCCATGCCGGCGTGGGCGCCGGCAGCGGCGGCGCAGCTTCCACCACGCGCGCCCCTTTCAGCGCCAGGTCGCCGACTTCGATCACGCCCTCGTTGGCAAAGGCCAGCGCACGCTCAAGGATGTTTTCCAGCTCGCGCACGTTGCCGGGGAAGGCGTAGCCGCGCAGCGCCTCCAGCACGCCGGGGCCGAGCACCACCTTGTGTTCGAAAGTGCCCAGCCGTTCGAGGATGGCGCCGGTCAGCACTTCCAGATCGTCCAGCCGTTCGCGCAGCGGCGGCAGCGTCAGTTCAATCACGTTCAGGCGGTAGAACAAGTCCTGGCGGAAGCTGCCCTGCTCCACGCATTGCGCCAGGTTCTTGTGGGTGGCGCTGACAATCCGCACATCGACCGGCTCCTCGGCGGTGGCGCCGAGCTTGCGCACGCGCCGCTCCTGGATGGCGCGCAGCAGCTTGACCTGCATCGCCAGCGGCAGGTCGGCCACTTCGTCCAGCATCAGGGTGCCGCCGTTGGCGGCCTGGAAGAACCCTTCGCGGTCGTCGGCGGCGCCGGTGAAGGCGCCCTTGCGGTAACCGAAAAATTCCGCTTCCATCAGGGCTTCCGGGATGGCGCCGCAGTTGACCGCGATGAAGGGCTTGCCGGCGCGCGAGCTTTGGGCGTGGATCTCGCGCGCCGCCAGTTCCTTGCCGCTGCCCGATTCGCCATGGATGTAGACCGGCGCCATCGAACGCGCCAGCCGCGCGATCTGCGCGCGCAGCGCCTGGATCACGGCCGACTCGCCGCGCAAGCGGCTGGTGACCGGGGCCGCGCTGGGCGCCTGCACCGCCGCCGGTCCGGCGTTCAGGCGCAGCGCCGATTGCACCATCACCCGCAACTGGTCCAGCGCCACCGGCTTGGAGATGTAGTCGAAGGCGCCGGCCTTGAGCGCCACCACGGCGTTGTCGGCGCTGCCGAAGGCGGTGACCACCGCCACCGGCGTGTTCTTGCAGGCGGCGGTGACTTCGCGCACCAGTTCCAGCCCCAGGCCGTCGGGCAGGCGCATGTCGGTCAGCACCAGCTGGTATTCCGTGTCCGCCAGCAGCGTGCGCGCCTCGGCCAGCGTGGCGGCGCTGTCCACGTCCAGGCCCATTTTCAGCAGGGTCAGTTCCAGCAGTTCGCGCAGGTCGGCTTCGTCGTCGACGACGAGGACACGCGGGGAACGAGGATTCATCAAGCCGCCTTTCCTTGCTGGGCGAAGGTGATTACAAAGCGCCCGCTCAAGGCAGGGCTGCCGTTGGCGCTGTCCGTGTTATCAAAACGGTATTCATAGTCCAGCCGCGCTTCGTTATTCAAACACAATTCCCGCGCCAGATACAGTCCCAGCCCGGTGCCCTTGCTGGAGGTGGTGTAAAACGGTTCGAACAAGTGCGCCCGCACCTCGGGTGAAATGCCGGGGCCATCGTCCTGCACGTGCAGTTCCAGCCGCTGCGCCTTGTCGCGCACCACGTCCAGCCGGATCGAACCGGGACCGCCGCTGGCGTAGCGCACGGCGTTGTTCAGCAGGTTGAGCACCACTTCGCGCAGGTGCAGCGCGTCGAAGCGCACCTCGCTGCCCGGCGCCACCGCCAGCCCGAGGATCTCCGGCGCCAGGCTGTGCGTCTCGATGAACTCCGCCCGCAGCTCGGCCAGGAAGCCGTCCAGCGCCAGCGGCTCGCTGTGCGACTGCGCCTTGCGCGACAGTTGCAGGATGTCCTCCACCATGCGGTTCACGCGGGTGACGTTGTCGCCGACGATTTTCAACAGGCGCTGGTGCACCGGGTCGCTCAGGTCCTCGCCCAGCAGCGAGGTGGCGTGGCCGATTGCCGACAAGGGATTGCGCACCTCGTGCGCGATGCTGGCGGTCAGGCGGCCCATCGACGCCAGCTTGAGTTGCTGCGCCTGATTTTCGATCCCGGTCACGTCCTGCAGGAAGATCACGCTGCGCCGGGCGCCCGGTCCCTGCGTGTCGGCGGCGGCAAAGCGTACTTTCAGGTGCGCCGCCAGATCGCGGCGCGCGCTCCAGGCGGCGGTCATGCCTTCCAGCGCGGCATCGTTGAAGGGCTTGATGGTGATGAAGGCGGTCGCGCGCGCGGCGTCCCCGCACCATTCATGGTAGGCCTGCGCCAAGGGCGCCAGCGCCGCCGCCGCCGACAGCTTGAAGCGGATCTCCGGTCCGACCAGGCCCAGCATCTGCTGCGCCGCCGGATTGCCGGCGTAGACCTGCCCTTCCGGATCGACCACCAGAATACCGTCGCCGGTATTCGCCATCACCAGCCGGTTGACCGCCTGCTGCACGCTGATCTCGACGCCGCGCTGGATGGCCAGTTCCTCCTGCCCGATCAACTTGGCGGCCATGCGGTTCACCACCAGCACGGCGGCCAGGAAGGCGGCGCCGTACAAGCCGGCCTGCATCACATCGCGGTCGCTCTCGGTGAGGAAGATTTGCCAGGTGGTGTCGCCCAGCAGGAACAGCGTCACCAGCGAGGCGCAGAACAGCGACACCAGCAGCGGCGCCAGAATCGCCAGCCCGGCCAGCGGGAACAGGTACAGAATCGCCAGCCCGCTGCGCATGCCGCCGCCGGCCAGATAGAGCAGGGAGATGATGGCCAGGTCGCAGGCGATCTGCGACAGCAGTTGCAGCACGAAACGGCGCTGCACGTACACCGCCGACAGCGCGAAACCGATCGCCAGCCCCAGATAGACCAGGCAGATTTGCAGGTAGAGATACTGGCCGGAGGCGCGCAAGCCGCGGTTGTCGATGCTCAGGTAGACCAGCAGTACCAGCGCGATCACCACGCGGGTGCCGTTCAGCGTTTGCAGCGAACGCCAGAAGGTGGCGCGCGATTCAGCCGACAAAGCTTGCAGGCGCGCGATCACGGTCGCCGGGGGTTATGCGGACGGCAGGGCGGCGTGGGCCGCGCTGCAATAGTCACGGCCGTTGGCCTGCACCGTTTCCGAGGCGGGATAGAAGACGCCGCAGTGGGCGCATTGCAGCATCACCTCGGCGTCGTTGGCCGCCTGCGCGGCGGCGCGCGCCTTGTAAGTCTGCCCCGGCTGCGGGGCGGGCTGCGGCTGCTGCGCTTGCGGCGGCTGACGGAACTGCTGCTGATGGCGCTTCTGCGCCGCGCGGATCTTGGAACGGACCGCGAAGATCACCAGGAACACCAACGCCAGCCAGAAAATAATACGGCTCATGCCCAACCCTTATGCAAAACCACTTCAAACACAAAACGGCTGCCGACATAGGCCAGCAGCAAAGTCGCAAACCCGGCCAGCGTGAAGCTCAGCGCGGTCTTGCCGCGCCAGCCGCGCAAGCGGCGGCCGGCCAGCAGCGCGGCGAACAGCACCCACGACAGCAGCGTAAACACCGACTTGTGATCCCATTTCAGCGCCTGTCCGAACAGCTGTTCCGAGAACACGATACCCGACAACACGGTCAGGCTCAGTAACGCAAAGCCGAAGCCTATCATGCGGAACAACAGCTTTTCCATGGTCAGCAGCGCCGGCAGCTGGTCCAGCGCGCCGGACAGGAAGGACTTTTTGTCGCTGCGCGCGTGCAGGCGCGACTCCTGCAAGGCCATCAGCACGGCGTGGAAGGCGGCGATGGTGAGGGTGGAATAGGCCATGGTGGCGATGGCGATATGCCAGCCAAACAGCGGCGACTTGCCTTCCATCGGCACCAGGTTGCCGGGGAAGATCAGCTGCAAGGCCGCCGCCACGGCGGCGCTGGGCATGACCAGGCGGCGCAGGCCGTCGAGGCTGAAATTCCGGTTCTCTATCCAGTAAGCCGCCACCGACACCCACAGCGCCGACGACAGCATGGCGGCAAAGCCGAAGCGCAGCTCACCGCCGCCGGCGATTTCCGACCACAGGCCGGCGCCGTGCAGCAGCCAGGCCGCCAGCGTGACGGCCGAAATCAGGCCGCCGCGGCGCGATGGCAAGGCGGCGCACAAGATGTACAGCGCGATGGCTGCGATAAAAGAAGAGATCTGCATCCCGGCAGTTTACACCATCGCTCAATCCACGGCTGCCATGCGCAGTTCGTCGCGATGGTGGCGCTGCTGCTCCTCCATCACCAGCTGGCCCAGTTCGCGCTTGAGGGCATTGAAGCCGGCATCGGCCGGGTCGCGCAGGCGCGGCAGGTCGATCAGCATATCGCGCTTGACGGTGCCGGGGCGGTAGGTCATCACCACGACGCGGTCGGCCAGGTAGATCGCCTCCTCGATCGAGTGGGTGACGAAGATGATGGTCTTCTTCAGCTCGGACCAGATGCGCAGCAGCTCGTCCTGCAGATTGCGCCGGGTCAGCGCATCGAGCGCACCGAACGGCTCGTCCATCAGCATGATGGGCGAGTCCAGCGCCAGCACGCGGGCGATCGCCACCCGCTGGCGCATGCCGCCCGACAGGTCTTTCGGATAGCGGTTGCGGAAGTCCTGCAAGGACAGCATGGTGAGCAGCTGGTCCACCGTGGCCTTGATCCGCGCCTTGGGCTGGCCCTTGATCTCCAGCCCGAAGGCGATATTGTCGGCCACCGTCATCCACGGGAACAGCGCGTACTCCTGGAATACCATGCCGCGCTCCGGGCCGGGCGCGGTCACCGCCTGCCCCTCCACCGTGATGCGGCCGGACGACGGCGGCGCAAAGCCGGCCACCGCGTTCAGCAGGGTCGACTTGCCGCAGCCGGAAGGGCCGAGCAGGCAGACGAACTGGCCCTGCGGGATCTCGAGGTTGATGTCCTTGAGCGCCACCACTTCCCGTTCGGCGGTCTGGAACACCTTGTTTACTTGCGAGACTAATATATGGGTCATCAGTTCTCCAGTCCGCGGTGCCAGCGCAGCAGGTAGTTATTCAGCTTGTTCATGCCGACGTCGATGGCCAGGCCGATCAGGCCGATGGTGATCATGCCGGCGATGATTTTGTCGGACCAGAAGTACTCGCGCGCCTCCAGGATGCGGAAGCCGAGGCCATTGTTCACCGCCACCATCTCGGCCACGATCACCACGATGAAGGCGGTGCCGATGCCGATGCGCACGCCGGACAGGATATACGGCACCGCCGCCGGCAAGATCACCCGCGTGAACATGGTGAAGCCGGAGGCGCCGAGGTTGCGGGCGGCGCGGATATAGATGCCGTCCACCTGGCGCACGCCGGCGATGGTATTCATCAGCACCGGGAAGAAGGCGCCCAGCGCGATCAGGAACACGGCCGGCGGATTGCCCAGGCCGAACCACAGCATCGACAGCGGGATATAGGCGATCGGCGGAATCGGCCGCACCATCTGCACCAGCACATTGAACCAGTCGTAGACCCGGTTGCTCATGCCCATGGCCAGCCCGAGCGGCAGGGCCAGCCCGCCGCCGATCAGGAAACCGACCACCACCCGGTACAGGCTGCTGAGCGAATCGGTGATCAGCTCGCCCGAGACGGCCCAGCTCAGCCAGCTGCCGCCGGCCGCCTCGTAGGGTTGCAGCGGCAGCAGGTAGGCGATCCACTTCTCCGCCACCGCCAGCGGCGATGGCAGCACTTGCGGATTGACCCAGCCCAGCGTGGCCACGGTCTGCCACAGCGCCACCACCATGGCCGGCAGCACCAGCCCGACGCCGATCTGCCGCAAGGAAGACGCGCGCGAGGTGACGGCCATTATTTCACGCCCAGCGATTTCTTGGCCGCGTCCAGCAGGTCGGTCTTGACCCAGTCCTTGGCCACCGGCGGCTTGCTCATGCGGCCGACGCCGGTCTTGACCATGACGTCGGTGGTGATCTGGATGTGTTCGGGCGTGATGTCGTAGCTGTACGGCGAATTGCCGATGGCGTCATCGAAATCGTCCTTGGTGATCTGGCCTTTGAACACCACTTCGCGCACATACTTCTCGGCGATGGCCTTGTTGTCGATGAAGGTCTTGGTGGCCTGCACGAAGCAGCTCATGAACTTCTCGGCCAGCGGGCGCTTCTCTTTATAGAACTTCTCGGTCATCACCATGGTGCGCACCGGCTCGCCGATCGGCGTGTCGTAGGGCTTGAGGATCTCGGTGCCGAAGCCCTTGTTGATGGCTTGCGAGGACTGCGGCTCGGACTGCATCATGGCGTCGATCTGCTTGCCGAGCAGGGCCTGATTGAGGTCGGCGTAGGCCAGGAACACCAGTTGCACATCCTTGCCCGGCTGGTCGGAGACGGTCAGGCCGTTTTGCTGGAGCTCGGCCAGCAGCAGCACCTCCTGGATGCCGCCGCGCGTGACGCCGACTTTCTTGCCTTTCAGGTCCTTGACGGTTTTCAGCTTCAGGTCGGCGCGGCTGACCAGCTGGGCGCCGCCCTTGGCGAAGCCGGCCACCACGTAGATCGGCGCGCCGCCGGCGCGGCCCGAGATGGCGGCCTCGGAGGCGGTGGTGCCGACGTCGAGCTCGCCGGCGATAATCGCCTGCATCACGTCCAGCCCCTTGGCGAACACCCGCTCCTCGACCTTGATGCCGCACTTGGGGGCGATCTCCTTGATATAGGAGACGGCGCCGTAGTGGGCGAATTTCAGGTTGCCCAGCCGGACCACCTCCTGCGCCTGGGCGTGGCTGGCGCCCAGCATGGTGGTCATGACTACGGCGGTGCATATCGCTTTCAGTTTCATCCGTCCCTCCTGTGTAGTGTTTAGGAAATAATACCAAGCTCGCAAGGTCTTGCCTATCGGAGCATTCCGAGCGGCATGCGGTAAAATGGCGGACTTGGTCCGGCCCCCGCGCCGGACGCCCATCTGCCAACAGGTTCAACAACATGCTAGACAATCTGACTCAACGCCTCGCCAAGGTCGTCAAGACCATGCGCGGCGAGGCCCGCCTGACCGAAGCCAACACCGCCGAGATGCTGCGCGAGGTGCGCATGGCGCTGCTGGAGGCCGACGTCGCCCTGCCGGCCGTGCGCGAATTCATCGCCCGCGTCAAAGAGAAAGCCCTGGGCGAGGAAGTGATTTCCTCGCTGTCGCCGGGTCAGGCGCTGGTCGGCGTGGTGCAGCGCGAGCTGGCCACCCTGATGGGCGCCGACCTGGGCGCGGAGGCGACACAGCTGAGCTTTGCCCAGCAGCCGCCCGCCATCATCCTGATGGCCGGCCTGCAGGGTGTGGGCAAGACCACCACCGTCGGCAAGCTGGCCAAGTATTTAAAGGAAGAAAAGAAAAAGAAAGTGCTGACGGTGTCGGCCGACGTGTATCGTCCGGCCGCGATCGCCCAGCTGCAATCGGTGACCGCCCAGGTCGGCGCCGATTTCTTCCCGTCCACCGCGCAGGACAAACCGGTCGATATCGCGCTGGCGGCGCTGGACTGGGCCAAAAAGCACTACCACGACGTGCTGATCATCGACACCGCCGGCCGCCTCGGCATCGACGAGGCCATGATGACCGAGATCGCCGCCGTGCACGGCGCGGTCAGGCCGGTCGAGACCCTGTTCGTGGTCGACGCCATGCTGGGCCAGGACGCCATCAACACCGCCAAGGCCTTCAACGACGCCCTGCCGCTGACCGGCATCGTGCTGACCAAGCTGGACGGCGACTCGCGCGGCGGCGCGGCGCTGTCGGTGCGCCACATTACCGGCAAGCCGATCAAGTTTGCCGGCGTCTCGGAAAAGCTGGACGGCCTGGAGGCCTTCGACCCGGCCCGCATGGCCAATCGCGTGCTGGGCATGGGCGACATCCTGGCGCTGGTGGAAGAGGCGCGCAAAGGCGTCGACGCCAAGGCGGCCGCCGAGCTGGCGGCCAAGGTCAAGTCGGGCGGCAAGTTCGACATGAACGATTTCAAGGCGCAGCTGGGCCAGATGAAGAAAATGGGCGGCATGGCCGGCCTGGTCGACAAGCTGCCGGCGCAGTTCCAGCAGGCCGCCGGCAACGCCAACATGGACCAGGCCGACAAGCAGGTGCGGCGCATGGTCGGCATCATCGACTCCATGACCGCGGCCGAACGCGCCAAGCCGGAGCTGATCAAGGCCACCCGCAAGCGCCGCATCGCGGCCGGCGCCGGCGTCCAGGTGCAGGAGGTGAACCGCATGCTGAACCAGTTCGAGCAGATGCAAACCATGATGAAAAAGCTCTCGGGCGGCGGCATGATGAAGATGATGCGCGCCATGAAGGGCATGATGCCGGGCTTGCGCTAAGCGGGCGAAAGCCGCCGCCGCCGAGGGAAAAACCGCGTAATCCGGGGCGATGCCCCGTGTTTACGTGGTGTTTCCGGGAAAAAACGCAAAAAACAGTTGCGCACAGGTTAAATCCCCACCAATATTAACCGGTGCGATCAATTGCGCAATTTTCCATGTGTTCGTTAAGGAGGCTCGAATATGGCAACAGCCAAAAAAGCAGCACCAGCTAAGAAACCGGCGGCTAAGCCAGCCGCGAAGAAAGCAGCAGCACCCGTCAAAGCAGCAGCCAAACCAGCCGCGAAGAAAGCCCCGGCGGCCCGCAAGCCCAACGCCGCCTTCATGAAAGCGATGACGCCATCGGCCTCGCTGGCCGCCATCGTCGGCGCCGCCGCCCTGCCGCGCACCGAAGTGACCAAGAAAGTCTGGGACTACATCAAGAAGCACGACCTGCAAGACCCGACCAACCGTCGCAACATCAATGCCGACGACAAACTGAAGGCGGTCTTCGGCGGCAAAGCCCAAGTCTCCATGTTCGAAATGACCAAGCTGATTTCGGACCACCTGAAATAATCAGAATCAGGACGAAAAAAAAACCGGGGCCTCCCCGGTTTTTTTATTTCCAGTTGTTCCACGCCGCCAGCACGGCGTTCGGATATTCCGGCTTGCCGCGGCTGCCGTTGTAGCGGCCCAGCGCGAGGTACAGATTGCCGGCCTCCATGTCCAGGTACATGCGCAGGATCGAGCAGCCGTAGCGCAGATTGGTCTGCATGTCGAACAGGGCGCGCCGGTTGCGGTCGCCGATCACATTGGTCCAGAACGGCATCACCTGCATGTAACCGCGCGCGCCGACGATCGACACCGCGTACTTGCGGTACGCCGATTCCACCTGGATCAGCCCCAGCACCATGCCCGGATCGAGCCCGGCGCGGCGCGCCTCGTACCACACGGTGGCCAGGAATTCGTTGCGGGTCTGGTCGTCCGGCAGCTTGCGCCTGAGGCGGTAGGACATGGTCTCCAGCCAGTTGCGGTAGCGCGCCTGCTCGGAGGGATCGCGGAAGCGCGGCGTCGGCGGCGTGGCGTCCTTGATGGCGTTGGACAGCGCCAGCCGCACCGAATCGGCCAGCGCCTCCTCCTGCTGGTTGCCGGCCGGCGCCGGCGCCGGCGCGGCCGCCACGGCCAGCGCCAGCAGCAGCGCCGCCCACGCCGGCCGCCGCGGCGCCATCATCACCGCGCCAGTTTGCCTTTGATGAAGGCCAGCGCCTCGGCCACCGGCACGGCGCTCGCCTCGGCGTCGCGGCGGCCCTGGTATTCCAGGTTGCCTTCCTTGAGGCCGCGGTCGCCGATCACCACGCGGTGCGGCACGCCGATCAGCTCCCAGTCGGCGAACATCTGGCCCGGACGGTGGCCGCGGTCGTCGAGGATGACGTCGATGCCGGCCGCCACCGCCTCGGCGTACAGTGTCTCGGTGGCCTGCCTGACCGCCTCGCTGCGGTCCATGCCCATCGGGCACAGCACCAGCTCGAACGGCGCGATCGCGGTCGGCCAGATGATGCCCTTGTCGTCGTAGTTCTGCTCGATCGCCGCGCCCAGGATGCGGGTGATGCCGATGCCGTAGCAGCCCATTTGCAGCGGCGCCGGTTTGCCGTTCTCGTCCAGGAAAGTGGCTTTCATGGCTTCCGAGTAGGCCGTGCCCAGCTGGAACACGTGGCCCACCTCGATGCCGCGCTCGATGGCCAGCACGCCCTGGCCGTCCGGCGAGGCGTCGCCCTCCACCACATTGCGCAGGTCGGCCACGATGGCCGGCTCGGCACAGTCGCGGCCCCAGTTGGCGCCGGCGTAGTGGTAACCCGCCTCATTCGCGCCGCAGACGAAGTCGGCCATGTTGGCCACGCTGCGGTCGGCCACCACGGTGACCGGCACTTTGGTGTTGATCGGGCCCAGGTAGCCCGGCACGGTGCCGTACACGTCGAGGATTTCCTGCTCGGTCGAGAAGCGGTGCGCGCTCAGGCCCGGCACCTTGCCGACCTTGATTTCGTTGAGCTCGTGGTCGCCGCGCAACAGCAGCATGAAGTAGGCCTTGCCGCCGCCCTCCTGCTCCACCGTCAGCGCCAGCGTCTTGACGGTCTGCGCCAGCGGCAGGCCCAGCTGCTGGGCCACCTGCTCGCACTTGGTGGCGCCCGGCGTGGCCGGCTTGCTCAGGGCCTGGGTCGCGGCCGGACGGCTGGGATTGACCGGCAGCGCCTCGGCCGCCTCCATATTGGCCGCGTAGTCCGAGCTCGGGCAGTACACCAGCGCGTCCTCGCCGGTGGAGGCGATCACGTGGAATTCGTGCGAGCCGGTGCCGCCGATGGCGCCGTTATCGGCCGCCACCGCACGGAACTTCAAGCCGAAACGGTTGAAGATGCGCACATAGGCGTCATACATGATCTGGTACGAGGCCTGCATGCCGGCCAGGTCGCGGTCGAACGAGTAGGCATCCTTCATGGTGAACTCGCGGCCGCGCATCAGGCCGAAGCGCGGGCGGCGCTCGTCGCGGAATTTGGTCTGAATGTGGTAAAAATTCAACGGAAGTTGGCGGTACGATTTAATTTCCGAACGTACCACATCGGTGATCACTTCCTCGGCGGTCGGCTGGAAGGCGAATTCGCGGCCGTGGCGGTCCTTGACGCGCAGCAGTTCGGCGCCCATCTTGTCCCAGCGCCCGGTCTCCTGCCACAGCTCGGCCGGCTGGATCAGGGGCATCAGCAGCTCGATGGCGCCGGACTGGTTCATCTCTTCGCGCACGATGGCTTCCACCTTGCGGATGATTTTCAGGCCCATCGGCATGTAGGTGTAGATGCCCGAACCCAGGCGTTTGATCATGCCGGCGCGCATCATTAACTGATGGCTGACGATCTCGGCATCGGAGGGAGCTTCTTTAAGCGTGGAAATAAAAAAACGTGACGCGCGCATACGGTGAATTCTTTTTAAAAAGAGAGGGTTATAATCAACCTAATTTTAAAGGATTAGCTGGCTGATGCGTCCATACTTTATACAAATGCGTTCAATAATAGGCCGCCGCACCGGTTTCCTATCCGGAAATGGGCGGTGGACGGCTGTTTTGTAGGCAAAAATATAAGACGGGAGTTCAGCCGCAGAAAGTTTGAGGTGCAATATGCTCGATCGGGAAGGGTTCCGCCCCAACGTCGGCATCATCCTGCTCAACGCCCATAACGAGGTGTGGTGGGGCAAGCGGGTGCGCGAGCACTCATGGCAGTTTCCGCAAGGCGGCATCAAGTACGGAGAAACGCCGGAACAGGCGATGTATCGGGAGCTGGAAGAGGAGATCGGTCTGCGGGCCGAGCACGTCAAGATCGTCGGTCGCACCCGCGACTGGCTGCGCTATGAGGTGCCGGACCATTTCATCAAGC
This sequence comes from Duganella radicis, assembly GCF_009720825.1. Classification (GTDB taxonomy): domain Bacteria; phylum Pseudomonadota; class Gammaproteobacteria; order Burkholderiales; family Burkholderiaceae_D; genus Rugamonas; species Rugamonas radicis. The sequence continues at coordinate 64,930 of NZ_WNKY01000028.1, forward strand.
GGGAAATCCGCGGCCACTACCGTGGCCAGAAGCAGATCTGGTTCCTGTTGCGCATGTGCGCCCGGGACAACGACGTCAACCTGCGCCTGACCGACCATCCGGAATTTGACGCCTGGCGCTGGCATGACTATTGGGTGCCGCTGGATGTCGTGATTGAATTCAAGCGCGAGGTCTATCAGCGCGCCTTGCAGGAGCTGTCGCGCTTCCTGACCTGGCCGCCGAACGGCCATGACCGCCGGCATCACGGCTCGCGCTACCTGCGCCAGCCGCATCCGCCGCGCGCGACCCCGGCGCCGGCCCTGGCCGGCGCCACGGCCGAGCAGCCGGCCTGCGCGGCCGAGGAGAAGAAGTAGGCACAACGGGACAGCTCGCGCTGTCCCGTTGTGTTTCGCTCAGACGATCCGGCAGGCTTCCTCGAACGACAGGCGCGGCGCGCGCGGGCGGACCTTGGCGGCGTCGCCATAGCCGATGTTGCAGATGAAGTTGGACTGGATGGCGGTGCCGGCAAAGAAGGCCTGGTCCACCTTGGCATGGTCGAAGCCCGACATCGGGCCCACGTCCAGCCCCAGCGCGCGCGCCGCCAGGATCAGGTAGCCGCCTTGCAGCGAGGAGTTGCGGAAGGCGGTGGACTGGATCGCCGCGTCGTTGCCGGCGAACCAGGAACGCGCGTCCACCGCCGGCGACAGCTGCGGCAGCTTTTCGTGGAATTCCAGGTCCATGCCGACGATGACGGTGACCGGCGCCGCCAGCGTCTTCTCCAGATTGCCCGGCGACAGCGCCGGCGCCAGCCTGGCCTTGGCCTCGGCCGAGCGCACGAACACCAGCCGCGCCGGCGAGCCGTTGGCGGCGGTCGGCGCCCAGCGCAGGGCGTCGTACAGCTGTCGCAGTTGTTGGTCGGTGACCGGGCGCGCTTGCCAGCCGTTGTGGGTGTGGGCCTGGTAGAACAGGGTGTCGAGGGCGGATTGGTTCAGCATGGCATGAAAAGCAAGTTGTGAAACCGCCATCTTACCAGCGGCGCCGGGCGATGGCGGTCTGCAAGAGGTACAATGGCGCCATGTTTAATCCATCTTCAGACGATGTCCGCCGCTTTTTCTGCGAGACGTTCCGCAAGCAGCGCGCCAGCGAGATCCTGACGCCGCTGGAAACCATGGCGTCCGACTGGATCCGTCACCATCCAGAATACCACGCGGTGCTGGCCGATGTGGAAACGGCGCTGACGCGCGACTATCAGGTCGAGGGCGCGCAGGCCAATCCGTTTTTGCATTTGTCGATGCACCTGTCGATCGACGAGCAGATTTCGATCGACCAGCCGCCCGGCATCCGCGCGCTGGCCACCGCGCTCACGCTCAAGCTGGACGACGCCCACGCGGCGCAGCACGAGATCATGGAATGCCTGGGCGAGATGATCTGGAACGCCCAGCGCAACGGCACCGCGCCCGACGGCGTGGCCTATCTCGAGGCCATCCGGCGCCGGCTCTGAGCGTCATGCCGGCGCAGCATGGGGTTCCGGCCTGCGCCGGGACGACGCGCGGTTAGCGGTGGGTGGCCAGGCTGGTGGGCAGGCTGTGCAGGTAGGCCGCCACGTCCTTGATGTCCTGGTCGCTCAGCGGCTTGACCTGGCCGGTCATGATGGCGTTGTTGCGGCCGTTGGCGCCGTCGCCGCGCTTGTAGGCTTTCAGCGCGTGCTCCAGGTAGTCGCGGTGCTGGCCGGCCAGCTTCGGATAGCTGGGGTCGATCGGGGTGTTGAAGTCCTTGCCGTGGCAGCTGAAGCAGGCGTATTTCTCGGTCAGGGCCTTGCCGGCGTCCACGTTGCCGGCCGCCCGCGCGGCGCCGGCGGCGATCAGGGTCAGGCCGATGGCGGCGATCAGTTTGTTCATGAACTCAGTCCTCATTTCGGGTCGGCGGTGCGGGTCTGCTGCGAGTAGAACGCCGCCACGTCGGCAATGTCCTGGTCCGACAGGCTGGCCGCGATGCCCTTCATCGAAGGATGCTTGCGGTCCCCTTTCTTGTACGCCTGCAGCGCGCTTTCAATGTACTTGGCCGACTGGCCGCCGATCATGGGCACTTGGTACACTTCGGGGAAGGTGGCTTTGTAGCCGGGGATGCCGTGGCAGCCAATGCACATTTCTATCTTGGCTTTGGCGTTCTGGGCATTGCCCACGACGTCGGCCGCAACGGCGATTTGCGACAGGCCTGCCAGCACGAGGAGTGCGGTGAGTTTTTTCATGGTGTCTCTAAGTAAGTAATCGGATACTGCGTATATCGGATACTTCTACCACGGTGTCACTATATTGACTTTTGTACTATTTGTGCAGGGATTCTAACCCAAGTACTTTATAGAAACAACACAAGCGCCCCACCATACCGAGCACCGGCTCTAGCGTTTCCCCCTATACTGTTTTATCTTTTTCATTCTGGACCACGCACATGCAAGCACGTTTTGAAGGCTCCGACCAGTACGTCGCCACCGCCGACCTGAAACTGGCCGTCAACGCCGCCCTCACCCTGCAACGCCCGCTGCTGATCAAGGGCGAACCCGGCACCGGCAAGACCATGCTGGCCGAGGAAGTGGCTGCCGCGCTCGATATGCCGCTGCTGCAGTGGCACGTCAAATCGACCACCAAGGCGCAGCAGGGCCTGTACGAATACGACGCGGTGTCGCGCCTGCGCGACTCCCAGCTCGGCGACGAGCGCGTGCGCGATATCCACAACTACATCGTCAAGGGCGTGCTGTGGCAGGCGTTTACCGCGCCCGAGCCGGTGGTGCTGTTGATCGATGAAATCGACAAGGCCGATATCGAGTTCCCCAACGACCTGCTGCGCGAACTCGACCGCATGGAGTTTTATGTCTACGAGACGCGCGAGCTGGTGCAGGCCAAGCACCGCCCGCTGGTGATCATCACCTCCAACAATGAAAAGGAGCTGCCGGACGCCTTCCTGCGCCGCTGTTTCTTCCATTACATCAAATTCCCCGACCGCGACACCATGCAGCAGATCGTCCAGGTGCACTACCCGCACCTCAAGCAGGAGCTGCTGGCGCAGGCGCTGCAGACCTTCTACGAGCTGCGCGAGGTGCAGGGCCTGAAGAAGAAGCCATCGACCTCGGAATTCCTCGACTGGCTCAAGCTGCTGATGGCGGAGGACATCCCGCCCGAGGCGCTGCGCAGCCAGGACAGCAAGGCCATCGTGCCGCCGCTGCACGGCGCGCTGCTCAAGAACGAGCAGGATGTCCACCTGTTCGAGCGCCTGGTGTTCATGTCGCGGACCAACCGATGAATACCGTCCTGCCCGCCACGCTGGAACTGCACGGCGTGCGCCTGGAACCGCTGGGCGCCCACCACGCCGACGGCCTGCGCGCGGCGGCCGCCGACGGCGAGCTGTGGCAGCTGCGCGTGACCTCGGTGCCGGCGCCCGACGAGGTGGACGCCTACATCTACAAGGCCATCGGCCAGCGCCCAACCCGGCTCGCGTTTGCCGTGATCGATGTGGCCAGCGGCGCGCTGATGGGGACCACCAGCTACCACGATATCGTGGCCGATATCGGCCGCCTCGAGATCGGCTATACCTGGTACGCCAAACGCTGGCAGCGCACCCACGTCAACACCACCTGCAAGCTGCTGCTGATGACGCACGCCTTCGAGACGCTGGGCGCGGCGCTGGTCGGCCTGCGCACCGATAATTTCAATCACGCTTCGCAGGCCGCCATCGAACGGCTCGGCGCCAAAAAGGACGGCGTGCTGCGCCACCACGCCCAGCGCCGCGACGGCACCGTGCGCGACACCGTCATGTACAGCATCGCCGCCGGCGAATGGGCCGAGGTCAAGGCGCACCTGCGCTACAAGCTGGCGCAGCACGGGATGGCATGACATGCTGATCGATTTTTTCTTCACCCTCAAGGACGCCAGGATCCCGGTCAGCATCAAGGAGTTCCTGACGCTGCTCGAGGCCATGCAAAAACAGGTGATCAGCGGTTCGCTCGATGACTTCTACTACCTCGCCCGCCTGACCTTGGTGAAGGACGAGGCCCACTTCGACAAATTCGACCGCGCCTTCGGCCTGTATTTCAAGGGTATCGCCGCCCGCTTCGACGAGCAAGGCAGCGTGCCGCTCGACTGGCTGGTGCAGCGCATGAAGCGGGAACTGACGCCCGAGCAGATCGCGGCGCTGGAAAAATTCGGCTACGACAAGCTGATGGACCGGCTGCGCGAGCTGCTCAAGGAGCAGAAGGAGCGCCACGAGGGCGGCGGCAAGTGGATCGGCACCGGCGGCACCTCGCCGTTCGGGCATGGCGGCACCAACCCGGAAGGCATCCGCATCGGCGGCAAGGGCGGCAACCGCAGCGCGGTCAAGGTGTGGGAGGCCCGTACCTACAAGGACTACGACGGCGAGCGCGAGATCGGCACGCGCAATATCAAGGTGGCGCTGCGCCGCCTGCGCAAGTTCGCGCGCCAGGGCGCGGCCGAGGAACTGGCGCTCGACGCCACCATCCGCGCCACCGCCAGCAACGCCGGCTACCTCGATATCAAGATGCAGCCGGAGCGCAGGAACAATATCAAGGTGCTGATGCTGTTCGACGTCGGCGGCACCATGGACGACCATATCGAGCGCACCGAGGAGCTGTTCTCGGCCGCGAAGTCGGAGTTCAAGAACATGGAGTTCTTCTACTTCCACAACTGCGTCTACGACCATCTGTGGAAGAACAACCGGCGCCGCCATTCGGAGCGCTTCCCGAGCTGGGACGTGCTGCGCAAGTACCCGCCCGACACCAGGCTGATTTTCGTCGGCGACGCCACCATGAGTCCCTACGAGATTTTGCAGGCGGGCGGCTCGGTCGAGTACAACAACGAGGAGGCGGGCAGCGCCTGGCTGGCGCGCTTCATGGCGGCGTTCCCGAAATTCGTCTGGCTCAATCCGGAGCCGGAGAATATCTGGCAGTACCGCCAGTCGGTCGGCATCATCCGCCAGCTGATGAACCACCGCATGTTCCCGCTGACCATGGACGGCCTGGAACGCGCCATGCGCACGCTGAGCAAATAGTTCAGGGCAGCTGCAGGCGGTAGCCGACGGCGGTTTCGGTCAGCAGGTAGCGCGGCTGGGTCGGATCGGCTTCCAGCTTGTGGCGCAGGTGGCCCATGTAGATGCGCAGGTAGTGGCCGTTCTCGGCCTGCGCCGGCCCCCACACGGCGCGCAGCAGCTGCGGGTTGGTCATCACGCGGTTGGCATTCCCGGCCAGGACCGCCAGCAGGCGGTATTCGGTCGGCGTCAGATGCACGGGCTCGCCGTTGCGGGTGACGCGCCGCTGCCGCAGGTCGAGCGCAATGTCGCCGAAGCGGATCAGGCCATCGCCGGCGGCGGCCGGCTGGCGCTGGCGCCGCAAGGTGGCGCGCACCCGCGCCAGCAGTTCGCCGGTGCCGAACGGCTTGGTCAGGTAGTCGTCGGCGCCGGCGTCCAGCGCGCGGATTTTCTCGGTCTCGCCGACCCGCGCCGACAGCACGATCACCGGCACCGTCGACCATTTGCGCAGGTCGGTCACGAAGTCGACGCCGTCGCCGTCCGGCAGGCCGAGGTCGAGCACGATCAGGTCGGGCTGGCGCGTGCCGGCGTCGATTAGGCCGCGTTGCAGGCCCGGCGCCTCGTGCACCTGCCAGCCTTCTTCTTCCAGGGCGGCGCGCACGAAGCGGCGGATTTGCGGTTCGTCTTCGACCAGCAGGGCGGTCGGCGCGCTGTCAGTCATATTGATCACTCATGTTGTTCCTCGTCCGGCATGGCCGGTGGTGTGCCCAAGGGCAGCGTGAAAGTAAAGGCGGCCCCGCCCAGCGGTGAAGCCGCAGTGGCGGCGCCCTGGCCGCTGGCGGCCGTGATGGTGCCGCCGTGCGCCTCGACGATGGCGCGGCAGATCGCCAGCCCCAGGCCCACGCCCGGCTTGGCCGATTCGCGCTCGCCGCGGGTGAATTTTTCGAACAGGACGTCGGCCCGGCCCGGCGGCAGGCCGGGGCCGTCGTCGGCCACCGTCACTTGCAGCCAGGCGCCGTGCAGCGCCGCGCGGATGGCGATGCGGGCGCCGGCCGGCGTGTATTTGGCGGCGTTTTCCAGCAGGTTGGCCAGCACCCGTTCGATCAGCACGGCGTCGTAGCGCACCAGCGGCAGGTCGGGCGGCAGCGCGGTGCTGACGCGGTGCGCCTGCAACTGGCTCGCGCTGGCGCGCAGCGCGCTGCCCACCACCTCTTCCAGCGGCTGCCATTCCAGCTTGAGCTTCACTTCGCCGCTCTGGATGCGCGCCATGTCCAGCAGGTTGGCCACCAGGGTGCTCATGCGCAGCGCTTCGTCGTGCAGTGCGCGCGCGGCCTGCTGCTGGGCCTCGGCCAGCGCCGGTCTGGAGCCGGCCAGCGCTTCCGACAGGCCGACCAGCGAGGTCAATGGCGTGCGCAGGTCGTGCGACAGCGCCGCCAGCAGCGAGTTGCGCAGGCGCTCGGATTCCATGCTGACCAGCGCTTCCTGCGCCACTTCGATGTAGTGCACGCGTTCGAGCGCGATGGCGGCCAGCGCGGCGAAGGTGTCGAGTTGCTGCCGCTGTTCCGGGATCAGGATCCAGCGCCGCTGCTGCGGCGCGATCGCCAGCACGCCGCGCGTGCGCATCGGCGCCACCAGCGGCAGGTAGAAGATGCGGCTGGCCGGCAGGGTGCCGGTGCCCAGGCCGGCCGGCTCGGCGCGGTCGTAGGCCCACTGGGCGATGCCGAGGTCGAGCACCGACAGCGGCGCGCCGCCGGCCAGCTCGGCGGCGGCCAGCGGCGGCGGCTGCAATCGGCCGTCGGCGTCCGGCAGCAGCAGCGTGGCGCGGGCGCGGAAGGCGCGCTGGATCACGCTGCGGGTGGCGTCGAAGATTTGCTCGGTTTGCAGCACGCCGGACAGTTCGCGCGCGAATTCGTACAGCGCGCGGGCGCGCCGCTCGCGCTGCGCCGCCACCCGCGCCTGGAAGCGCAGGCCGGCGGTCAGGTGGCCGGTGATCAGGCCGACCGCCAGCATCACCACGAAGGTGATCAGGTACTGGAAGTCGCTGATGGCAAAGGTGAAGCGCGGCGGCACGAAGAAGAAGTCGAAGCAGGCCACGCTGCAGCAGGTGGCCAGCACCGACGGCCCGCGCCCGTGGCGCACCGCCACCAGCACCACCACCAGCAGGAACAGCATGGCGATGTTGGCCAGGTCGAGCCAGGCCAGCAGCGGCGTGGCCGCCAGCGCGGTGGCCACGCTGGCCGCCGCCGCGACGATATAGCCGACCTCGCGCCGGCGCCGCGCCGGCACGGC
>NZ_WNKY01000029.1 GCF_009720825.1 Duganella radicis
CGCTGCCGGCCTCCTGGACCATGCGCACGGCGCGCTCCATCACTTCGGGGGAATATCGGACTGATTTTTTCATGGTGGCTCCATTTTCTCAAATGTTGGAGCCTCCTTCAAACCCGGGGCGATTCAGTTCCACCGTGGTGGTGGTGCGCGTCCAGCCGGCATGGCCCCACGAGGCGCCCGGCAAGGTGGCCACGGTGGCCAGCAGCAAGGCCCAGGCGGTGAGCTGGCGGCCCACCGCCGGCTGCATCAGGCGCTGCGCGGCCAGCCACAGCGCCAGCGGCGCCAGCAGCTCCAGCGGCACCAGGTAGCGGTAGATGCCAAACAGATTCAGCCAGATCAGGTAGGCGATGCCGAAGAACAGCAGCATCAGGCCGGCCGGACGCGCCAGCGGCGCCGCCGGCTTGTGGCCCACGATGGCGTCGCGCAGCAGGCGCAGCGCCAGCGCCACGCCGGCCAGATACAGCATCGGCCAGATCAGCTGGGTCATCACGATCTCGATCACGCGCTTGGAGTTGTAGCTGAAAATGAAGGGCCACAGCAGCTTTTCCGACCATCCCTTGGGAATCCAGCCGGTATCGCCGATGCCGATCGGGGCCGCCAGCGGCGCCTTGAAGATGTTGTTAAATTGCGGGAACAACGGATTGCCGAAGGTCTGCCACATGCGCCAGTACCAGTGGCCGGCGCTGACGCCGATGCCGGCCAGCGTGCCGAGGCCGAACACGAACGCCAGCCGGAAGCGCAGCCAGAACGCGCCCGGCACACCCAGCAGCGCCAGGCACAGCGCCAGCGCGTACATGGCGTTGGTCAGCTTGAGGCCGGTGCCGAAGCCGGCCAGCAGGCCGGCCAGCGCCACCGCGCGCCAGGCCGGCGCCCCGCCCCGCACCAGTTGCGGCCAGGCGCGCAGCACCAGCAGCAACGCCCCCAGCACGGTCAGGGCGATCAGGTTGTCGCCCATGGTGTTGCCCAGTTCGGAAACAAAGCCAGGCCCGAGGCAGCCGGCCAGCGCCAGCAACAGCGCCGCGCGGTGCGACGGGGCCGGCATCAGCTGGCGGCCGATGGCGGCCAACAGCACGAAATTCAGGCCATGCAGCCAGCCCATGATGAAGCCGGTTGCCGGCGCCGGCAGCAGCGCGTTCAGGCCGTAGTACAGCAGGTCGATGGTGGGGTTGAAATAGCTTTGCCACTGGCCCGGCGCCAGGTCGTAGCCGATCTTGCCGTTCACCAGCGCGTAAGGGTTGTACAGGTGGTAGTTGTGCAAGTCCCAGTTGTCGTCCTGGCCGTACAGCAGGGACAGCGCGCCAAACAGCAGCGGCACCAGCAGCAGCGCGCGCGCCAGCATGGCGGGCCGGTCCAGGCCTTGCCAGGCCGCCGCGACGGCACGTTCAAAGGCGATCAGGGGGCGTTTTAGCAAATTCATGGGGAAGACTCAGGAACGTTTGAAGACCAGCAGGCGGGCGCTGATGAAATTCAGCGCCATGCCGGCCAGCGAGCCGGCCGCCACCGCCAGCAGCGGCGTCAGCGGCCAGGATGGCAGCAGGTGGACCGCCACGGCCGACACCAGGTAGTTGACGGCGCCGCCGCCCAGCATGGCGCCGAGGTAGCGCCACCACTCGCCCCAGCTGGCGGGCGGCACGGTGCCGGCGGCGAAGGTCCAGCGGCGGTTGACTTGCCAGGTGAAGTAGACGGCGCACAGGAAGGAAATCAGGCGCGCCAGGTAGAAATGCAGGCCGAGCGCCAGCCCGGCATAGCACACCAGCGTGTCGACGCCCAGGCCGCCAACGCCGGCCAGGGCGAACAGGCCCAGTGCCTGGCGCGTGTTACGCACCGTTGTCGGCCGGCCCCGGCACCGCCAGGTAGGCAAAGCGCTTCTGCTCGATGCGGCCCTTGGTCACGGTGTCGAGGATCAGGCCGCACGACAGCAGCACCACGCCAAACAGCGACAGGCCGGTGCACAGCACGGCGGTTGGCAGGCGCGGCACCAGGCCGGTGTGCAGGAAGGTCTCGATCAGCGGCACCGCCAGCACGCCGGCCGCCAGCACGCACAGGGCGGCCAGGATCGAGAAGAAGTGCAGCGGTTTTTCGTTCTTGAACAGCTTGGTGATCATCCACAGGATGCGGATGCCGTCGCGGTAGGTGTTGAGCTTGCTGACCGAGCCTTCCGGACGGGCGCCATAGCGGGTGGCCACTTCCGCCACCGGCATGCGCAGTTCCAGCGCGTGCACGGTCAGTTCGGTCTCGGTCTCGAAGCCGGCCGCGTGGGCCGCGAACGACTTGGCGTAGCGGCGCGAGAACACGCGGTAGCCGGACAGCATGTCGGTGAAGGTGTTGCCGAACACCACGCTGACGCAGCCGGTCAGCAGCTTGTTGCCGAAGCGGTGGCCGAAGCGGTAGGCCTCCTGCTCGTCGGTGACGCGGGTGCCGACCACCATGTCCAGCCCCTCGGCCACCAGTTTTTCCGCCAGCTGCGGCGCCACGCTGGCGTCGTAGGTGTCGTCGCCATCGACCATGATATAGAGGTCGGCGTCGACATCGGCAAACATGCGGCGGATCACATTGCCCTTGCCCTGCAAGGGCACGCTGCGCACGATGGCGCCGGCTTCGCGGGCGACGGCGATGGTGGCGTCGCTGGAATTGTTATCGAACACGTAGACGGCGGCCTGCGGCAGGCAAGCGTTGAAGTCACGCACGATATTGGCGATGGTCAGGGCTTCGTTATAGCACGGCACGATGACCGCGATCCGCTGGTTGCTGAGTATGCTCACGTTGGTATAGTCGCTTAAAACTGCTTCATGAAAGGCTGGGCGTGATGGCCGCGCCGCTTCTTGCATAGTTGGCAAGGCGGCGCATTATACCGCCGAAACCGCCGCGTACCAATTCAGCTTACAGCTGGTTACAGCGAACCGGTCTTGGGTGCGCCGCCCAGCAGGAAGGCCAGCTTGGGCTTGGCCTTGGTGATCGCGCCGCTGGCCGCCGGCGCGGCCGGGGCCGGGGCGGCCGCCTTGCTGGGCTCGTAAGGCTTGAGGAACCACGGGTCGACTTTGTCGCGGCGCGGGGCGGCGCCCATGGTGCGCGGACCACGGTCGGCGGAGCGGCCGGCCGGGCCGCGGCCGATGTCCTCGCTGCGGCGCGGACGGCGCTCGCCGCGCTCGTCGGCGAACGCGCCCGGCGTGAAGCCGACCGGCTCGCCGCGCTGGATGGTTTGCTTGATCAGTTTCTCGATGTCGGCCAGCAGGCGCTCGTCCTTGTCCGAGTAGATCGAGATGGCGTCGCCCGAGGCGCCGGCGCGGCCGGTGCGGCCGATGCGGTGCACATAGTCCTCGGCGTTGTACGGCAGGTCGTAATTGATCACGCACGGCAGGTCGGAGATGTCGAGGCCGCGCGCGGCGACGTCGGTCGCCACCAGGATGTCGATCTCGTTTTTCTTGAAGGCGTCCAGCGCCGCCATGCGCTCCTGCTGGGTGCGGTCGCCGTGGATCGCCACCGCCTTCATGCCCTCGCGCTCCAGCTCGCGCGCCAGGCGCGAGGCGCCCAGCTTGGTGTTGGAGAAGATGATCACCTGCTTGAGCTCGCGCTGGCGCAGCAGGTGCGCGATCAGCGCGTGCTTCTGGTTCTCGGCGATCTTGTACACCACCTGGGTCACGGTGTCGGCGGTCTTGTTGGCGCGCGCCACCTCGATGGTGACCGGGTTGTTCAGGAAGGTGTTGGCCAGCTTCTTGATTTCCGGCGAGAAGGTGGCCGAGAACATCAGGTTCTGGCGCTGCTTCGGCAGCAGGTTGATGATGCGTTGCAGGTCCGGCAGGAAGCCCATGTCCAGCATGCGATCGGCCTCGTCCATGACCAGCATCTGCACCTGGTTCAGGCTGATATTCTTTTGCTCCACGTGGTCCAGCAGGCGGCCCGGGGTGGCGATGACGATTTCCACGCCGGCCTTGAGGATCACGGTCTGCGGCTTCATGTCCATGCCGCCGAACACCTCGGTGGCGCGCAGCGGCGTGTGCTTGGCGTAGGCCTTGACGTTCTCGGCCACCTGCACCGCCAGTTCGCGGGTCGGCGCCAGGATCAGCGCGCGCACCGGATGGCGCGCCGGCGAGGTGCTGGCGCTGGCGTGCGGCAGCAGCATCTGGATGATCGGCAGCGAGAAGCCGGCGGTCTTGCCGGTACCGGTCTGGGCCGCGCCCATGACGTCGCGGCCTTGCAGCAGCACCGGAATGGCCTGCGCCTGGATCGGCGTCGGGTGCTCGTAGCCTTGCTCGCTGAGCGCGCGCAGGATGTCCGGCGACAGGCCGAAATCGGCGAAACGCACGGTGGCGGGCGCGGCGGCGGCCGGCTCGGGAAGGGACGGGGTGGTGATCTCGGTATCGGACATAATCTGGACGGATGGTGAAGCGCCGTAAACTATACCCTAATTTATGGCAACTGCGCTAAAAACCGCCGGCTTTTATCACGAAACCCTTGCATCAATGGCATGTATAATAGTTTTTTTGATTAGAAGCCCATTCCTCCGTGCGCCGTTTTTTGTTGCTATGCCTGTTGCTGGCGGTGAACCTCGCCAGCGCCGCGCCAGCCCCCTCGCTGCGCTTTAAGAAACTCGGTCCGCTGGGCGGCGACGAGCCGTCCATGCTGTCGCTGATCCAGGACCGCAAGGGCTTCGTCTGGGTCGGCACCCACACCAACGGCCTGTACCGCTACAACGGCTACCAGGCGGTCAAGTACATCAACAACCCGGCCGATCCGACCAGCCTGCCGCATGACCGCGTGTCGGCCATCTTCGAGGACCGGCAGGGCCGCATCTGGGCCGCCACCCAGAACGGCCTGGCGCGCTTCAATCCGGACACCAACAACTTCACCACCTTCACCGCCGGCGACCAGGCGCCCAAGAACCACCGCATCGTCAAGAACATCATCAGCGACGGCAGGGACGGCCTGTGGATCGGCACCTGGGGCGGCCTCCAGCACTTCAATCCCGCCAGCGGCAAGTTCGACGCCATCTACGCCCACGACGAAAAAGATCCCGACAGCCTGGCCAGCAACGACCTCAATGCGCTGGCGCTGGACCCCAGGGGCGGCCTGTGGATCGGCACCTGGCCGGGCGGCATGGATTACCTGGCGCCCGGCGCCAAGGGGTTCAAGCACCACCAGGTCGATCCGGCGCCCAGGCCGGACGCCCGCGTCAACATCGTGCGCGCGCTCCAGTTCGACAACAGCGGCGCGCTGTGGATCGGCACCGAGTCGGGCGTGATCCGCTGGGACGGCAAGAGCGACTGGGACAGCCGCAAGGCCGTCGCCTCGCCCTACAGCCGCATCACCAATTTCGGCCTCGACAACAAGGGCGTGCTGTGGTGCACCACGCTGTCGGCCGGCCTGCTGCGCTGGAACGAGGCCAACGGCGAGTTCGACCAGTTCGTGCACGCCGCCGACGACCCGTACAGCCTGCCCGGCGACAATCTGCGCGCGGTGATGCAGGACCGCGGCGGCATGCTGTGGATCGCCTCCTTCACCGACGGCATCGCCATGGCCAACCTGAGCAGCGAAGGCTTCACGCGCCATGTGCCGTTCCGCATCGACTCGCGCTCGGCGCCGGCCAGCAACGCCCTGCTCAGCCTGGCCCGGGCGCCGGGCGGCAAGATCTGGCTGGGCGGCAACGTCGGCATGAGCTTGTACGATCCGGCCACCAGCACCGTGCTGCGCAGCTACCGCGCCGACGACAAGACGCCGGGCAAGCTGTCGCACGCCATCGTCTACAGCATGTACCAGGACGAGGACGGCAAGGGCCCGCTGTGGCTGGGCACCTCCAACGGCCTGAATCGCCTGGACACGCCGGACAGCCCGTTCCAGGCCATCCACTTCGGCAACACCGCCAGCGACTACATCAACGCCATCGCGCCCGGCGCCGGCGGCGTGCTGTGGCTGGCCACCGGCAACAGCCTGATCCGCTACGAGCCCCGCACCGACGCCCGCAAGATTTACTACAACGATCCGCAGGACCCGAGCTCGCGCAGCGTCAACGGCACCTCGGCGGTGCTGGAGGACCGCCAGGGCCGGGTGTGGGCCGGCTCGGAATGGAATGGCGGCGGGCTCGATCTGCTCGATCCGGCCAGCGGCAAGTTCCGCCACTTCCGCCATTCAAGCAAGGCCACCGGCAGCCTGAGCGACGACAACATCGTCAGCCTGCACGAGGACCCCCAGGGCCGCATCTGGGTCGGCACCGCCAAGGGCCTGGACCTGGTGGTGTTCAAGCCGGACGGCGCGATCGCCTTCCAATCCTACGCGGCCGGCATGCGCGCGGCCAAGGTGCTGGCGATCCAGCACGACAACGACGGCAAGATCTGGAGCAGCACCCTGGCCGGCCTGTACCGCCTCGATCCGGACAGCGGCAACATGACGCTGTTCACCGCCTCGGACGGCCTGACCGAGGGCTTCACGGTCAACTCCTCGGCCTTTGGCGCCGACGGCACGCTGTTCTTCGGCGGCGTGCACGGCATGACGGCGGTGGTGCCGGCCAAGGTGAAGACCAGCTCGGTGGCGCCGCAGGTGGCGATCACCGACATCACCGTGTTCAATCACTCGCTGCAAAACGGCCAGCCGGCCGAGAACGTCAAGGCCGAGGGGCCGGTGACAGCGCCCACCGCGCTGACCCTGTCGTCGCAAGCCTCGGTGTTCGCGCTGGAGTTCGCGGCGCTGCATTACACCGAGCCGTCCGGCAACCGCTACCAGTACCAGTTGCAGGGCTTCGACCGCGACTGGGTCGAGACCGACGCCAGCCACCGCACCGCCAGCTACACCAACCTCAACCCGGGCAAGTATGTGTTCCGGGTCAAGGCCGCCAATCACCTGGGCGTGTGGAACGAGCAGCCGGCCACGCTGCACATCACCATCACGCCGCCGTTCTGGCAGCGCTGGTGGTTCCGCTCCGGCCTGGCGGCGCTGGTGGTGGGCTCGCTGGTGCTGGCCTACAAGACCCGCATCAACCGCCTGACGCGCCATCAGGCCGAACTGGAGCAGACGGTGGCGGCGCGCACGGCCGAGCTGGAGGAATCCAACCGCAAGCTGGCGGCGCTTAGCACCACCGACGGTTTGACCGGCGTCAGCAACCGGCGCGGCTTCGACCTGGCGCTGGAGACGGAGTGGCGGCGCGCCGCCCGCACCGGCCAGGCGCTGGCGCTGTCGATGCTGGACGTGGATTACTTCAAGAAGTACAACGATCACTACGGCCACCTGGCCGGCGACGCGGCGCTGCGCACGGTGGCGGACCTGATCACCACCCACGGCCGCCGCACCAGCGATCTGGTGGCGCGCTATGGCGGCGAGGAGTTCGCCCTGCTGGCGGCGGCCACCAACGCGGCCGACGCGTTTGGCGTGGCCGAGGAAATTTGCGCCGAGCTGGCGCGGCGGGCGATGCCGCATGCGCAGTCGCCGTTTGGTATCATGACCATCAGTATCGGCGTGGCCGTGATGGTGCCGGCCGAGGACAGTTCGCCGCAGGACCTGGTGCGGGCCGCCGACCGCGCGCTGTACCGCGCAAAAGAAAAAGGGCGCAACATGGCCTTGCTGGCCATGCCGCCGATGTGAGATGCAAATGACCGACGATCCCAAACCGCAGCCGCCGGAACCGCCTGGCCCGGACGATTGCTGCCACAGCGGCTGCACCTACTGCGTGGACGATTTATACCAGGAGGCGCTGGACAAGTACCGCGCCGAGCTGGCGGCGTGGCAGGCGCGCCATCCCGGCCAGGCCTAGCGGACTAGAACGCCTCCCACTCATCCCCGCCCACGGTTTCCTTTACCGGCTTTTTCAGGGGCGGCCTGACCGTCACCGGCGCCCTGGCGCTGGCCACCATGGCGGCCGGCACCGGCGGCTTGCGCGGCGCCGGCCGCGGCGCCGCCTGCGCCGTGGTCAGCAGCTTGAACACACTCACCACCTCGCTCAGGCGCGCCGCCTGCTCCTGCATGGACTCGGCCGCCGCGGCCGCCTGCTCCACCAGCGCCGCGTTCTGCTGCGTCGCCTGGTCCATCTGCACGATGGCGGTGTTGACCTGCTCGATGCCGGCGCTCTGCTCCACGCTGGCCGAGGTGATCTCGCTCATGATGTCGGTCACCCGCGTGATGCTGGTGACGATCTCGTTCATGGTCTCGCCGGCCTGGTTGACCAGCGCCGAGCCCGTCTCCACCTTCTCCACCGAATCGCTGATCAGCAGCTTGATGTCCTTGGCCGCCGCCGCCGAGCGGTGCGCCAGGTTGCG
This sequence comes from Duganella radicis, assembly GCF_009720825.1. Taxonomy (GTDB): domain Bacteria; phylum Pseudomonadota; class Gammaproteobacteria; order Burkholderiales; family Burkholderiaceae_D; genus Rugamonas; species Rugamonas radicis. Next base: position 8,241 of record NZ_WNKY01000029.1, read on the forward strand.
CACCTCGCCCGCCACCACCGCGAAGCCGCGGCCCTGCTCGCCCGCGCGGGCCGCCTCCACCGCCGCGTTCAGCGCCAGGATATTGGTCTGGAAGGCGATGCCGTCGATCACCGAAATGATGTCGACGATCTTGCGCGACGATTCATTGATCGAGGCCATGGTGCCCACCACCTGCCCCACCACGTCGCCGCCCCTGAGGGCGATGCCGGACGCCGACTGCGCCAGCTGGTTGGCCTGGCGCGCGTTGTCGGCATTCTGCTTGACGGTGCTGGTCAGCTCCTCCATCGACGACGCCGTCTCCTCCAGGCTGGAGGCCTGCTGCTCGGTGCGCGACGACAAGTCCTGATTGCCGGTGGCGATCTCGGTCGAGGCGGTGGCGATGGTGTCGGTGCCGTGCCGCACCTGGCTGACCAGGTTTTGCAGATTGCCGGTCATGTCCTTCAGGGCCTGCATCAACTGCCCGGTTTCGCAGGCGCTCTTCACATCGATCGCGCGGGTCAGGTCGCCGTCGGCCACATTGCGCGCCAGCGACACCGCTTCCTGCAAGGGCGCGGCGACGATGCGCGCCACCCACATGGCCAGCGCCATGCCGATGCCGATATTGGCCACCAGCAGCACGATCGAGAGCAGGCGCGCGCTGGCGTAGGTGGCGGACGCCGTCGCGCTGGCGGCGTCGCCGCCATCGACATTGAGCTTGACCAGCTTGTTGACGCTCTCGGCCAGCAGGCCCAGCGACTTGGCCGAGGTGGTGCTGAGGATCTCGCGCGCCTCCACCTTCTTGTGGGCGCGCGACAGCTCGATCATCTTGACATGGTCGGCCATGAAGCTCACCATCGCCTGATCGAACTCGGCGACAATGGCCCGCTCTTCCGGGCTGGAGATCAGCTTCTCGTAGGCTTCGCGGCGCTTTTTCAGACTGGCCAGCGCGTCGTCAATCCGCTTTTGATAGTTATCCGTCACCGCCGGATCGTCGTTGAGCAAATGCGACAATTCCCAGCGCCGCAATTCGCCCAGATCGGTGCGCAATTCCAGCACCGCGCGCACGCTGGGCATCCAGTCTTCCGCCAGGTCGGTGGAGGCCTGGTTGACACGGTTCATCGACAGCATGTTGCTGATGCCCAGGAACAGGGTCAACAACAACACGGCACCGAACGAAACCATCAGTTTGGTGGCTATTTTCAGATCATAAAACCATTTCATGGCTAGGCTCCTGATAGCTGCGGCTGGTCGCCCAGTATGCAACTATCAGGAACGCCGTGCCAGCGCCGCGCCGCGACTGTGTATTCCCAGCAACAGCGGGCCGGACAGCTTACAGCTTGCCGTTCAGGGTGATGAACAGCTGGCGCGGGGCACCGGTCAGCAGGGTTTGCGCGGTGCCGTTCGGATCGCTGGCCTGGAAGCCGTTGGTGCCGATCGAGCTGATGTACTGCTTGTCAAACAGATTGGTGACATTGACTTGCAGCGACAAATCCTTCACGAAGCCCAGGTTGTTCATCTTGTAGCCGGCCGACAGGTTGGCCAGCCAGAACGATGGCACGCCGCCGTCGTTCAGGTAGGTGTAGTAGCGCTTGCCGGTGTACTTGCCGCCGGCGCGCGCGAACCAGGTACCGCTTTCGTACGACACCTCGGTGTTGAACAGCTGGCGCGGCGCGTCGACCACGGTCTTGCCGCTGACCGCCACCAGGGTGCTGCCGTCCATGTAGTTCGACTTGTACTTGGAGTCGTTGAAGGTGTAGGAGTTGAACCAGCTGATTTCGCGGTTGAACTTCCACACGGCGATGGCTTCCGCGCCCTTGGTGTCGACCTTGCCGACGTTGACGAAGGTCGACGGGCAGCCGACGATGCCGGCGCAGGTGGCCACGCTCAGCTGGCGGTCGTCGAAGCGGGCGCTGTACACGGCCAGCGAGCCTTGCAGGCTGTCGCGCTTGAAGCGGTAGCCGAGGTCGACGTTGACCGAGGTCTCCGGCTTGAGGCTGGCGACGCCGGCGTTGAAGGCCGCCTGCGTCTGCGAGAACGGGCCGCTCACGCCCGGCTGGTGGGCGCGCATGTTTTTCGAGGCCGAACCGAACACTTCGTCGTCGCCGCTGACGGCGTAGTTGAAGCCGGCCTGCGGCAGGAATTTCTTGTCGGCGCTGATCTCGCCGGCGGCGCGGGTGCCGACCAGGTTGATGGCCTTGATGTTGACGTCCAGCGCCTTGAAGCCGGCGTTCAGCTTCAGCTTGCCGTCCATCAGCGCCAGCGTGTCTTGCAGGTAGTACTGCGAGGTGGTGGTGATGAAGTTCTGGCGCCAGTCGGTGGCGAACGGGCGCGACAGGAAGTACATGGTGTCGGCCGGGCCGGTCACCGCGTAGTAGTTGCGGCTGGCGGTGTGGTTGTTGCGCTCGCCCCACAGGCCGGCGGCGATGGTGTGGTCGCCGATGTCCCAGGTGACGTCGCTGGTGACGCCGTCGCGGCCAATGCTGTACTCGGTGGTGCGCAGCGAGATCGGATTATTGGCGTCGGTCTTGACGTACGGGGTGTACCAGTGGCCCTGGCCCTTGTTGTCGTGGTGGTAGATGGTGGTCTTGAAGTCGACGTTCGGGGTCAGGCGCAGGTCCAGCGTCAGGCCGCCGATGGTGTCCTTGCGCAGGCCGCCGGCCGAGTAGTAAGCGTCGTCCAGGCTGTTGACGCCGCCGGTGAAGATGCCCTTGGCGGCGTTGACCGCGCGGTTCCAGTCCGGCTGGTAGTTGTCCCAGTCATAGCCGAGGCGCCTGACCATTTCCAGCGACACGTCCTGGTAGTCCACCTCGCGGCGGTCGGAGTAGTTGACGAAGCCGGTCAGGCTGTTGTCGCCGAAGTTGAACACGAAGCGCGAGTTCAGTTGATCCTGGTTCTGGTCGCCCTCGCCCTTGGTTTTCTCGGTGCGCTGGCGGGTGCCGCTGAGGTAGGCCTTGAACACGCCATTGATCAGGCCGGTGTCGACGCGGGCAAAGGTGCGCGAGGTCGAATCGCTGCCGAAGGTTTGCGCGAAGGTCAGGCCGCGCTCGTTGGCCGGGGCCAGGGTGAAGAATTGCACCGTGCCGCCCAGGTTGCTCGACGAAGCCGTGCCCAGCGCGCCCGCGCCCTGCGACACCGACACGCTGCCGATGTTTTCCGACGAGATGGCGCGGCTGATGTGCAGGCCGTTGTTGTTACCGTAGGTCATGTCGCCGAGCGGGATGCCGTCCAGCGTGAAGCCGAGCTGGTTCTGGTTGAAGCCACGGATGCTGAAGCGGGTCGACCACTCGTAGGCGCCGAACGGGTCGGCCGACTGGAAGTTCACGCCCGGCAGTTTTTCCAGCACCTTCAGCGGGCTGGTGCCCGGCAGCGCCTCGGCCAGGTCGGCCTTGTTGATATTTTGCACCTGGCGCGACTGGCCACGGCCGGTGATCTCGATCGATTGCACCGGACCGGCCATGGCGCCGACGGCGGCGCTGTCGTCCGCGGCGGCGTCGGCCGGATCGGCGGCGTAAGCGTGGCAGGCCAGTGCTTGCAGGATCAGCAGGCACAAAGGTTTGAGGAGTGGACGCTGTGGCATGGCTGTTGTTCTTTCTTGCTAGGTTAGTGGAAAATCAACTGGCAAGATTGTAGGAAGGCGATATGACGAAGCGATGACGCCGCCGTGACATCTTAATGACACAGCAACAGATATTCATGCAGTCTCAGTACGCGCACGCACGGAAGCCGGCCGTGTCCGGCTCTAGCATGGCGTCAGGAGGAGGCATCATGGATACCGACATGCGTACCCGCGCCGCGCCCGCGCGGCCGGCCGGACTGGCCAGAAGCCAGGGCTGGCTCAGCAAGCTGGGACCGGGCCTGATCACCGGCGCGGCCGACGACGACCCGAGCGGCATCGCCACTTATTCGCAGGCCGGCGCGCAGTTCGGCTACGGCATGCTGTGGACGCTGCTGCTGACGTATCCGCTGATGGTGGGGATACAGGCCATCAGCGCCCACATCGGCCGCGTCAGCGGCCACGGGCTGGCGACCAATATCCGCCGCCACTTTCCGCGCTGGCTGCTGATCGCCATCGTCGCGCTGCTGCTGGTGGCCAACACCATCAACATCGCGGCCGACATCGCCGCCATGGGCCAGGCCGCCAGTCTGGTGGCCGGCGGCGGCGCCCACTGGTATGCGGCGGCGGCCGGCGTGCTGTCGGTGCTGCTGCAAGTGGCCCTGCCCTACCGCAGCTACGTGCGCGTGCTGAAATGGCTGACGCTGGCCCTGCTGGCCTACGCCGCCACCGCGCTCACGCTCAAGCTGCCGTGGCTGGAGATCGTGCATGCGGCGCTGCTGCCCTCGCTGTCATGGGAGCCGGACTACATCACCACCGTGGTGGCCATCTTCGGCACCACCATCAGCCCCTATCTGTTTTTCTGGCAGGCCTCGCAGGAAGTGGAAGAACTGCACGCCGATCCGGCCGCGCAGCCGCTCAAGCACGCCAGCCGGCAGGCGCACGAGCAGCTGCGCCGCATCAAGATCGACACCGTGACCGGCATGGGCTTTTCCAATCTGGTGGCGATGTTCATCATGCTGACCACGGCCGCCACGCTGGGCGCGCACGGCGTCACGCACATCGGCTCGTCGGCGCAGGCGGCCGAGGCGCTGCGGCCGATCGCCGGCGATCTGGCGTTTGCCCTGTTCAGCGTGGGCATCATCGGCACCGGCCTGCTGGCGGTGCCGGTGCTGGCCGGCTCGGCCGCCTACGCGATGGCCGGCGCCATGCACTGGCGCAGCAGCCTGGAGTCGCGCTTTTCCAGCGCCACCAAGTTCTACGCCATCATCATTGGCGCCACCCTGGCGGGCACGGCGTTGTGCTTCACCGCCATCGACCCGATGCGGGCGCTGTACTGGAGCGCCGTGCTGAACGGCGTGATCGCGGTGCCGGTGATGGTGGTGGTGATGCTGCTGGCGGTGCGCAAGTCGGTGATGGGCGAGCTGGTGATCTCGCGCCGCCTGCGCGTGCTGGGCTGGCTGTGCACCTGCGTGATGACGCTGGCGGTAGTGGCGATGTTTGCCACGCTGGGGTAAGCTGGGGCTTTCCACAGGAGGTGCGATGCGGCGATTCCTTGCGTTTTGGTTGCTGGCCCTGGCCGCCCTGCCGGCGCTGGCCATCGACCGTCCCTTCCCGGCCCATATCCTGCGCGGCAAGTTCACGCCCGGCTATTTCCCCGACATCACGCTGGACGGCAAGGCGCGCCAGCTGTCGCCATCGGCGCGCATTTTCAACCAAGACAACCGCATCGAAATGCCGGCCGCCGTGCGCGGCAAGGATCTGGTGGTGAATTACACGATCGACAGCATGGGCTATATCGACCGCATCTGGATACTGACGGCGGACGAGGCGGCACAGAAAGTGCCGACCGCCGCCGAGGCGGCTAAATAGCGTAGTCGCTGTACGGCGCCGGCGCCCTGCCGGCGCGGTCGTCGGCAAAACGCAGCAGCTCGTCCGGCGAAATCGGCCGCGAGATGTGATAGCCCTGCAAATAGTGGCACCCCATCTTTTCCAGGATGGCGGCTTGGCCCGCCGTCTCCACGCCCTCCGCCACCAGTTGCAGCCCGAGGCTGTGGCCCATGGCGATGATGGCATGCACCAGGTTGTTGCTGCGCTCGCTGTGCTCGATGTCCATCACGAAGGCGCGGTCGATCTTGAGCGTGTTGAGGTGGAACTGGGTCAGGTAGCTGAGCGAGGAGTAGCCGGTGCCGAAATCATCCAGCGAAATGCCCACGCCCAGCGCGCGCAGCTGGGCCAGCACGGCCTGCACATTGGCGGCATCCTCGATCAGCACGCGCTCGGTCAATTCCAGTTCCAGCTGGTGCGGCGACAGGCCGTTGCGGATCAGCGCCTGCGACACCAGCGCCACGAAGTCCGGCGCCGCCAGCTGCCAGGCCGAGACGTTGATGCTGATGGTGACATCGTCCAGCACGCTCTGCTTCCAATGCGCCATCTGGCGGCAAGCCTGGTCCAGCACCCAGGTGCCAAGCGGAATGATCATGCCGCTGTCCTCCGCCACCGGGATAAAACGATCCGGCGACACCGGCCCCAGCAACGAGCTGTTCCAGCGCAGCAGCGCCTCCACCTTGGTCAGCTTGCCGGTGTGGGAATTGGTGATGGCCTGGTACACCAGATAAAACTCGTTGGCCTCGATGGCGCCGCGCAGGGCGCCGTCGATCACCAGGCCATCCTTGGTGGCGGCGTTCATGGCGTCGTTGAAGATCAATTGCTCGCCACGGCCGGCTTTCTTGGCCTCGTACATGGCGATGTCGGCGCAGCGGATCAGGGTATCGCTATCGCCACCATGGTTGGGATAGCAGGCGATGCCGATGCTGGCCGTAACGCTGATGGCGTGATACGACAGCTCGAAGCCCCGGCCCATGGCCTTGATGATCTCGGCAGCGCAGTCGGTTGCCATCTGTTCGGCGCTGTTGGGCGCCAGATCGGGGATGATGACGATGAATTCATCGCCGCCGAAGCGGGACAGCACGTCGCACGGGCGCAGCAGGCCATGCAGGCGGTTGGCGGCGGTGCGCAGCAACTCGTCGCCGGCGGCGTGGCCAAAGGAATCATTGACGCGTTTGAACTTGTCCAGGTCAATGAACAACACCGCGCATTCACGCCCGGCGGCGGCCGCATGGGCCAGCTCCTGCGCCAGCTGGGTCGACAGGGCGTGACGGTTGAAGAAGCCGGTGACCGGATCGATCCGGGCGGCCTGATACAGCAAATCGTCCTTCTTTTTGCGCTCGCTGATGTCCAGCAGCTGGACCAGACAGAATAATTGGCCGCGCTCGATGTAGGGTGAGCCGAGCAGCTCGACCGGCAAACTGTTGCCATTTCGCAAACGCATGATGGCGGTGTCGGAGATGGGATACTGCACGCCTTCCGCTTCAAAACGGCGGAAATATTGATCGGCCATGTCGCGCGTGAGGTTGGGCAAGAGGTCGCAAACATGCAATCCGATCAACTCTTGGGCGTTGTTAAACCCCAGCAATCTTGCACAGCGTTCATTAGCAACCTGAACATAACCGCGCCGGTCGCGGATCAGGAATCCATGGCTGAGGCTGTCGATGGTGCGTGCATAACGTTGCTGGATTTCATCTTGCACCGCGTACACCAGTCCCAGCATGGACAGCACTTTGAGAATGCTGCTGCCGATAAACCACATCACCAGCACATCCGGATTCAGGGCGGCGGCGACCAGCAAATTAAACCCGCCGCGCGCCATCAAGGTCAGGCCCAATAATCGATAGCGGTTTTCCGCGCCGATTAACCGCGAGCCCGACCACAACAACATCAAACCCAGCGCCGCACCGCTGCCGGGCGCGACCCAATTATTATCCGAGGTCCAGAGAGAACTGAATATCGCACCGGCGATTAAAATACCTGGCACCATCCAGCGTATTTGTATCTCGCGTAAGCGGCCGATAAAGAATTGGGTGCCGGCCCAGTAACCCGCCATGCCGATGGTTAAACAAAAAGCGCAAAAATATAAACGCCATTGCAGCGGCAACAGATAATCGCCAGCCAGCCATACCACACTGCCCGACATTACCGTCAACTGGCCCACGCCCCAGAATAAGGCATGTTTCTCCTTACGCTGCATCAGCCAAAGGAAAATCAGTATTGCACTCAATATGGCATCGGCGGAAAACTCCACCACCATCGCTGTGAGATAGCTTGGATCTGCGCTCATTGACATCCGGCGCCGGGGCGCTGTTTCATGGTTACGGCCCCATTGTATGCGATTTCATGCTAAAAATTGGCACGCACGAGCCAGTTTTCAGCATGTGCGCTACAGAAACAGCGAGATTGCCAGCGTCCACATGATCACAGCGATAATCGCATCCAGAATTTGCCAAGCACGCGGGCGGGAAAACACCGGCGTCAAATAGCGTGCTCCCAGGCCCAGACTACTAAACCAAATCACCGATGCCGCCATCGCACCGAGAGCAAAATATAAACGCCCGTTGCCTGCCTGCTGACCGCCTATCGAGCCTAATAACACCACGGTGTCCAGATAAACATGGGGATTTAAAAGACTAAATGCCAGCATGGCGGCAATTACCGCTCTCCGGTCAGGCGCGGTGTGATTGTGATCCGCAGCCATGGCGCCCGGATTCAAAGCCGAGCGTGCGGCGCGCAAGCCGTACCAGAATAAAAATCCGGCGCCGGCGATTTTTATCCAGAATAACAGCGAAGGCGCTTCGATAATCAATTGCCCCATGCCAGCCACGCCGGCGCCGATCAACACCACATCACAAACAATACAAATCGCAATGCAGGTTAAAACAAATTCGCGTTTTAAAGCCTGCCGCAATAAATATGCATTCTGTGAACCGATGGCGACGATCAAACTACCGCCGAGGCCGATTCCTTTCAAAAAAGCTGTGACTTCCATGGCCCTCTCCGTGCTGAAAAACGCCAGATTACGGCCTATGCAAAGATAAGTATAATTAATATTATTTGCCAAATATTAGGTAAGCTAATGAGCCGCGTAGACTACCGGGGACTGGCCGCGCTGGACGCGGTGATCGACTATGGCAGTTTTGACAAGGCCGCCGCAGCGCTTTCAATCACCCAATCGGCGGTGTCGCAGCGCATCCGCATGTTGGAAAACAGCGCCGGCGAACTGCTCATCGTGCGCAGCCAGCCACCCGCGCCGACCGAGGCCGGCCAGCGCTTGATCGCTCATTACCGCCAGGTCCGGCTGCTGGAAGCGGCGCTGGACAAGCGCCCCGGCGAGTCCGGCGAGCGGCCGGAAATCGCCATCGCCGTCAACGCCGACAGCGCCGCCACCTGGCTACAGGAAGCCGTCACGCCGCTGATGGCCAGCGGCGACTGCCTGCTGCAAATCCGCCTGGACGATCAGGAGCACACCCTGACCATGCTGCGCGAAGGCCGGGTGGTCGGCTGTGTGACCAGTGAAACCGCCCAGGTGCCCGGCACCACGGTGACACCGCTGGGTGCCATGCGCTATTTCTGCGTGGCGGCGCCGGACTTTGCCGCCCGCTGGTTCCCGGACGGTATGACGGCGCAGGCTGTCCAGCATGCACCGGTGATGAATTTCGACCGCAAGGACACGCTGCAAACCCGGTTCATCGCCCAGCGCACCGGCTTTACCGGACGCTATCCGCACCACGCCTTGTCCAGTTCGGACGGCTATGTGCGCTTTATCGAGGCGGGACTGGGTTACGGCATGTTGCCGATCCAGCAATGCGAACGGCAGCTGCGCGACGGCACGCTGGTCGATCTGGCGCCCGGCGACTGGCTGGACGTGCCGCTGGTGTGGCATATGTGGGATATCCAGACCCCGTTCACGCGCGCTTTGTCCGATAACCTGATCGCTACTGCACGCAAATGGCTGATTTCTACGCCGTAGCAGGAAACATCGCCGCCAGGTCCACGCGCACGCGTTCCTCCCAGGCATCGGCATCGGGCTGGTGCAGGTAGCGCGTTTCCGCCGCCGGTTCCGCCATCTGCGGGCCGATGCGTTGATAGATCATCACGCTGGTCCACGACAACGTGCCCGGCGCATGCGATTGCAGCAGGCGGAAGGCCGGGTGCTTGATCGGATAAGTGGTGGTCGACACCAGCGCGCCTTCGGACAACTCGCGCGCCAGCTTCTCGCTGATGGCGTCCATCAAAGGACCGAAGCAGGTGCTGTACAAGAACACCAGGCTGGCGCCGCGCACATCGACCTTGAACATGTCATTTTCCAGGAACAGGATGCGCGAGCCCAGATCCAGCAAATGGCGGCCGCTGGCGATGACGCCGGATGGCAGCGGCAGCGGGGTTTCCAGGGTCAGCGGTTCGGGCAAGGCTTCCAGTCCCTGTCGCGCCAAAGTCAGCAGACGTACCAGACGTTCCTGCGCCAGGCGGTGGCGGTAGTTCAGCAATTCCACGCCGATGCAACGGACGAAGGGCAAGGTCAGCGCGGCGGTCATCACCACCTTGCCGAGGCCGCTGCCGAGGTCGACCATCACGCCGCCTGGCGGCAGCAAGGGTTTAACCGCGTCGAAGTAGTTTTCCAGCTCGAAGCGCTGCATTTCGCCGTAGATAAGCCCACCTTCCTGGATCAGCCAGTCGCGCAGCTCGGCCTCGCCGATGTCTTCCAGCCTGCGGAAACCGGCAGGCGGCGCCAGCTTGGGCAGCATGCCCATCGGCAGGATGCTGGCCGGCAGCGTGCCGATCATCACGCTCAGGTGCGGACGCAGCCGCGCCAGCAAATAATCATGCCGCGCCGGCTTTTCCACGCAGGAACGCAGGGCGTAGCCGATTTCGAGGAAAGGCAGGAAGGGCGAGTCCGGCGTCAGGTCGAGCGTCGGGCGGGCGTGCGATTCGCCACCCTGCACGCTCTGGAACAGCGCCTCGAAAATATCGTCGGGATGCCGAAAGCGCTGCACCGGGGCGGTGGCGCGGTTCTCGGTGCGGAAGGTGGCTTGCAGGGTCGTGCTATCCATTGCACGAGAATAATTGAACCCTATGCCGGCCGCAATGGTTTTAGCATCTTTGCAACATCATCGTAGTGGCCCTGCCAGCCGGAACTGGCCAGTTTGGGCGCGCATACCGGGCAAGCCTCGAACGGATCGCAATCATGCTCCAGATCGATGAAATAGCGGCCGATCACCGCCTTGCCGGCGTACGAGTCCGTCATCACCGGGCGCGACTTGAGCGACGGCTTGGCCACGGCCGGCACGAAATCGGCGCCGCCCGGCGGCAGCCAACGTTCGAAGGCTTCGACCGGTTTGCCGTCCGGCACGTACCACGACTTGCGCTCATTGTTCCAGCGCGCGCCCAGCGCCTTGGCTTCATCTTTTTCCGCGAACGGCACTTTTAAAAACATCATCTTCATCACTCCTTGCTGCGAGAGTGTCATTATCGGACAATATCGCCATGCCTACCATAGAACCGCTGACACTCACGCTGGCCGAGCTGGCCGAGCGTTGGAACATGAGCCCGCAGCAAGTGCTGGAATCCCCGCACGCCCTGCCCATGTATTTTTACTTTGACGGACTGGTGTTCGACTTCAACGACAAATGGCACCGCGCCAATGGCGACGCCGTGGTCGAGCAAACGCTGGAGCAGTACAAGACCCGCCTGTCCACGCTGGAAATCGACCTGCAACGCCAGGCCATGCACAAGCGCGGCCTGCTGAAACTGACCCAGTGGGAAGAGGCGCTGAGCGAGGAAGAATTGCAGAGCCAGCAGGCCGAAGCGGACCGGTTGTCGGAAGAGATTCCGCAGTTGTCGCAGCAGCTCAAGCAGCGCAGCGAAGAGCGCCAGCGCCACGTGCGCAACGGCCTGCTGCGCGCGGCGCCGCGCACCGTCGGCGAAATCGCCAAGCGCGGCCAGACCCGCTTCCCGCAATTCGCCTACATGCCGCACACGCCTGCCAAGGCCGAGGGCGAGCAAGCCATCGCCGAGGGCGCCGTGGTGGCGCTGGAAGATGGCTTCCCGCTCAAGGAATTCCTGACCACCGCCGATCTGGTGGCCTCGATGGCGGACGTGCGCCTGGCCGAACAGCGCCGTTAAACCAGCGCGATACGCTTCTGCTCGCGCGCCGAGCGGTAAATGGCTTCGATCAGGCGGATGTCGCGCAAGCCCTCTTCGCCCGCCACGATAGGCTCGCGGTTGTTGATCACGCACTGCGACAGATGGTCGAGCTGCGCGGCCCACTGCGTCAGGCCCGGTCCCGGCGGCGGCGTCACCTGGGTACTGCGGTCCTGCCCCACCCACAGCTTGTTGCCGTCGTAGCGCGTGCCCGGCTCCATGTCGATGCGGCCCTTGTCGCCCATCAGCAGGATGTGGTTCTGGTTGGCGCTGTACATCGACATGCAGGAGCCGATCACGCCCGACGGGAATTCCAGCTGGAACTCGATCATGTCCTCCACTTCGCGGAAGCGCGGATCGTTGCGGTCGGTGGTTTCCTTGGCGTAAACCGCGACCGGCTCCTCACCCGTCATGTAACGTGCCGCGTTCAGCGCGTAAATGCCGATATCCATCAGCGAACCGCCGCCCGACATGGCTTTCTTCAGGCGCCAGGCGTTCGGGTTGCCGGTGGTGAAGCCGTGCTCGGAGCGGAAGTAGCGCAGCTTGCCGATGGCGCCCGAACGCGCCAGGCGGATCGCTTCCAGGTTGTGCGGCTCGAAGTGGCAGCGGTAACCGATCATCAGCTTCTTGCCGGCCTTCTTGCAGGCGGCGATCATGGCCTCGCATTCGGCCGAGGACACCGCCATCGGCTTTTCGCACATCACATGCTTGCCGGCGGCGGCGGCGCGGATGGTGTACTCGGCGTGCATGGACACCGGCAGGCAGACGTAGACGATGTCGATGTCCGGATTGTCCTTGATGGCGTCGAAATTCTGGTAATTGTAGATGCTGCGCTCCGGCACGCCGTACTCGGCGGCCACCTTCTTCGCCTTGAGCGGATCGCCGCTGACCAGCGCCACCAGCTTGCTGTGCTGGCAGTTCTTAAACTGGGGAATGATGACGCCCAAGCCGTAGCCGCCCAGCCCGACAATCGCATAACCCAGCTTGCGCTCGGGCGTAGCCGCCATTACCGGCAAGCCCATGGCCGCCATCGTGATAGCGCTACCAGCGGCGATTGCAAGCCCCCGTCGATTCATGTCGATCATTCCCGTCTCCTTGGTTGTGTTGTGGTGCGAATACCGGCAATTTTAATGGATTCGCAAGGATCAATGTGCAGCTTTGGCTTGCCAACCGCGCTGCAAGGCCTCCTGTTCGCCTTTTGCATCGAGCGCCGGACCGGCGATGCGGGCGTCGATGGCGTCCAGCACCGCCGATGGCATGGCGCTGCCAGCCTGACGGTAATCGCCCGCCGCCGCACTTGCCGCCTCGGCCATCACCGGCACCTGCCAGGCATTGCCGCTGCGGCAGGCCAGACCCGCCGTGCCGTGGGTGACGAAGCTGCGGCACAGCGCACCGTCCCTGGCCGCAAAGCTGACGCCGATGCGTACCGCGCCGTCGCTGGCAGCCAGTTGGCGCGACAACGCCGTCGCCAACTGTCCCTGTGCCACCAGCTTGCCGTCCGCGCCCTGCGCCACCGCCAACGCCGCATCGCCACCGTTGCCGCCCAGCGTGCCGCCCACCAGCACGCCCACCGCCAGCGTGGCCGCGATCGCGCCCCACTCCGGCCACGACCAGCGGCGCGGCGCGGTCTTCTCCACGCGTGCCGCACGCGCCGCGCTCAGGTCGGCCACCTTGCCCGGCAAGGCGGTCGCCATCAACGCCGGCGGCAGCGGTTCGTCGAGGATGGGCGCGAACGCCGCAAACACGTCCGACCGCAAGGCCTGATGCTGCGCCACCCGCTCGGCCAGCGCCGGGTCGGTCTCCAGCGCGCGTTCGATCTCGGCGCGCCCGGCCTCGTCCAGTTCGCCGTCCGCGTAAGCCATCAGGGTTTCATCGGAAAATTTCATCACACATTCCTTGCTTGATCGGATAACAGTTCCTGCAACGCCGTACGGGCCCGCACCAGGCGGCTGGTCAGGGTGCCGATGGGGATCTCCAGCACCTCGGCCGCTTCCTTGTAGGGCAAGCCATCCACCAGCACCAGCGCCACCACCATGCGGTGCTCGTCCGACAGGCGGCTCACCGCCTGCTGGATCGCTATGCGCTGCTGGTGCGCTTCGGCGTAATCGTCGCCCACGTGCTCGCCCGCTTCCTCCGGCGCGAACACCGCGTCGCGGCGCATGCGCGAACGCACTTCGTCTATCCACGCGTTCTTCATGATGCGGAACAGCCAGCTGTCCAGGCGCGTGCCTGGCTCCCATTGTTCACTGCGGCCCAGCGCCCGCTCCACCGCAATCTGCACCAGATCGTCCGCATCCTCACGGTGATAGGTGACGGTGCGGGCAAAGCGGCGCAGGCGCGGCAGCAAGGCGGCAATCTCTTGTTGGATCATGGTTATCCGGTTAACGACCGGGCGAGGGATTTTAATCCCTGTCCCAAACGTTTATTCATCATACAGTCTCTGCTTATACTATCTCATCATGCCAATCCGACCGCTCATTGTTGTCTCCATCTGCCTGCTGGGCGCCGCCGATGCCAGCGCCCAGTTGCGCTTGCCGGGCGTGCAGCTGCCGCAATTGCCGCTCAACCTGCAACCGCTGCGCGATACCGGCCGTTTGCTGGAACGCACCGACATTGGCGACCTGACCTCCTCGCGCCTGAAACAGGTCGCCAGCCTGCTGCGCCAGCACCGTGACGTGCTGGAGCCCGATCCGCGTGGCGAGCCCGTGGTGCGACATGAAATACTGGCGTGGTCCCCCAGCGAGGCCGGTCTGGCCGCCGCCCGCGCGGCCGGGCTCACCGTCGTCGAGGCGGAAGCAGGCGCCTCCACGGTGGTGTTGCGCGTGCCCGCGCAGATGGACACCGCCGCCATGCTGGAACGCCTGCGTCAACGCGATCCGGATGGCGTGTACGACTTCAACCACGTCTACACCGGCAGCGCGGCCCAGCCGATGGATCCCCCGTCCAGCGGCACGCAAGACCCGCAAGCGGCCCTGCCACATGCGACCGGCGCGCTCAGGATCGGGCTGGTCGACAGCGGCATCGCGCGCGAGCATGAAGTCTTCGAGCGCGCCCGCATCCAGCCGTGGGGCTGCGACGGCAAGGACCATCCCAGCGCGCACGGCACGGCCGTGGCGGCGCTGATGGTCGGTCGCGCCGGGCGTTTTCGCGGCGTGGCGCCGCAGGCGGTCTTGTATGCGGCCGATATTTATTGCGACAGCGCGACCGGCGGCTCGGCCGCGCGCATCGCGGCGGCGCTGGACTGGCTGGCACGCGAACAGGTGGCGGTGATTAACCTGAGCCTGGTGGGGCCGCCCAATCAGATACTGGAACGGGTGGTGGCCGGCATGGTCAAACGCGGCCACCTGCTGGTCGCGGCGGTCGGCAATGATGGTCCGGCGGCGCCGCCGTTGTATCCGGCCAGCTATCCGGGCGTGGTCGGCGTGAGCGGGGTCGACAAGCGCGGCCAGCCACTTCCGGAAGCGGCGCGCGGTCCGCAAGTGATGTTTGCCGCGCCGGGCAACCAGATGGTCAGCGCCGCCATCGGCAACCCGCCTTACCGCACGGTGCGCGGCACCTCGTTCGCGTCGCCGGTGGTGGCGGCGCTGCTGGCCGATGGCTTGCGTCAGCCCTCGCCTGCCGGCGCCCAGCGGGCGCTCGCCGAGGCGGCGAAAAATGCCTCGGGCAATGCGTCCGGAGTGCCAAATCCCGAGGTGGGCTATGGTGTGCT
Organism: Duganella radicis; assembly: GCF_009720825.1. GTDB lineage: Bacteria > Pseudomonadota > Gammaproteobacteria > Burkholderiales > Burkholderiaceae_D > Rugamonas > Rugamonas radicis. The sequence continues at coordinate 23,516 of NZ_WNKY01000029.1, forward strand.
TGGTGCGGCGTATCGCACCGATCCATCGGGGTTTCGCTAATTTTTAAAATTTTTTTCAGGGCCATGGATTAAACCGGCGGGCCCAAGCGTTTTCCTTGTAAGCGTCGCAGATGGTCTGCGACGGATACCAAGGAGAACATCATGAAAAACATCACCCTCGCCAAACAACTGCTGATCGTCCTGTCCATCGGTGCCGCCTGCTCGGCCCACGCACAATTGCTGGGGCGCGGCGGCGCGGTCGGCGGTATGATCGGCGGCGCCGGCAACTTCGGTGGCCAGCTCAGCGGCATGAGCAATTTCGGCGGCAGCGTGATCAACACCGACAATTTGCGCCCCGCCCGCAACGCCAGCAAGGAAAACAGCAACGCGCAATCCGTCACGCCGACGCCGGCGCCAACGACCACGTCCGCCCCGGCGGCCAGGCAGGGCGGCTTGCTGAGCGGCGTCACGGGCAGTGGCAGTGGCAGCGGCAGCGGCAACGCACAAGCCTCGGCCAACGCGGACAGTGGCGACATCGGCCAAGTCACCGGCAACGCCCTGCAAGGCGCACGCGGCAGCGCCGCACCGGTACGCGATGGCGCCAGGGCCCAGGCCGACAGCAGCCGCAGCTATGCCCAGTCGAGCGTGGCAACCGCCTCCGACACCACCAAGGGCAGCAAGCAAGCCGCCGCCAGCGGCACCCGCGGCACTGCGGATGCGGCGACCGCGGTACAGCCATCGGCGAGCGCCGGCGGTTCGGCATCCGGCAACGGCGAGGGCAAGGGCACGGCCGCCAGCAACGGCACGCAGCCCCTGTAATGCCGGATTGTTCATTGACAATCCTACAAGCTTGCAAACGCAAAAATCACCGAAATGAAACACATGTCATCCATCGCCAGCAAGCTTGTGGGATACTGGACAGGCAGCACACACTGCTGTGGAGGCAGCCCATGTCCGAGTCCGAAGTCCCGCTTTCCGTCGCCCCCGGCGACGTCCATGACGCAGAAGCGCAGTTTCACGTGCTGCGCGAATACGCGATGGCTCACGAACTGACGCACCTCGCCAGCACCCTGCAACAACTGGCCCCCAGCCGGTTGAACGCATCGCAGGCGCTGGAACTGCAAGCCTTCCAGCTGCTGCGCCGGGCGGCCGAGCTGTACGAGCGCTGCGGCCTGCCGGCGCTGGCGGTGCAGACGCGGGCGGCGCGCTGCCGCGTCATGCTCAGCGCCGAGATGCACGAAGAACTGCACGCCTTGTGCGACGACATGCTGTCCGCGCCGGACATGCTGACGCCGGCCATCCACACCATGCTGCTCGATTACTCGGCCTCGTCCTCGTATTACATGGCGCTGGAAAATATCGACCGTCCCGAAGCCGAGCCGCACTGGCGCGATTGCATGGCGCGGCGCATGCAGGTGCTGGACATGGCGCGCACGCACCGGCTGCGCTCGCAGGAGTGCCTGGCGCTGCTCAACCTCAGCGTGGTCTGCGCCGCGCGCGAGCAGGCCGGCGACTGCCGCCACTACATGCGGCAGCTGCACCATCAGTTCGGCCACGACGGTTACTGGGAACCGTGGCTAGAGCTGTGCTCGCTGCTGATCCAGTGCGTGGACGGCGAGCGCGAACCCGCATGGCAAGCCCTGCTCGATTACGACGCCTGGCTGGAAAGCGACGCCCTCCACACCTCGCGCCTGCGCGACCTCAGCCTGATGGCGATACGCCGCTACGGCCGCCGCTGGGGCCATCTCGACCGCGCGCTGCAAGCCTGCATGACGCAGGTGGCCAACGAGCGCCGCCACAAGCGCGAACTGACCAACTCGCTCGGCGCCACCCTGAACGCGGTGATGGAAAGGCCGCAACTGCTGCATCAGAACGCCCTGCTGGCACAGCACGGCACGGTGCTGGAAAACTCGCTGATGCAACGCAACCAGGAACTGCGCGAGGCGCACGATGAACTGGAGCAGAAAGTGCGCGAGCGCAGCGCCGAATTGTCGCAAGCGCTGCAATCGCTGATGCGGCAGGAAAAGCAGCTGAGCCTGTCACGGATGGTGGCAGGCATGGCGCACGAGCTGAACACGCCGCTGGGCAATGCCCGCGTGGCGGCCAGCGCCATCACCGAACAGGCAGAGCAGCTACGGCGCGACCTGACGGCCAACAGCCTGCGCCGCAGCCAGCTGTCCGGCTTGCTGGACAGCGTCACCCAGGGCGGCGACCTGGTCGAGCGGGCGCTGCTCCAAATCAGCGAACTGGTGGAGCGCTTCAAGGGTCTGTCGGTGCATCCCTCGCAGGAAAGCGCCTGCTACTTCGACCTCAGCGAGCGGCTGCACTTCTTCCGCAACAGCTGGGCGCATACGCTGAAATCGCGCAGCATCAGCATCCGCGTGGTGACGCCGGAACACCTGTGGATGACCGGCTATCCGGGCGCCTGCCAGCTCGTGTTCCAGCACCTGCTCGACAACTGCATGCAGCACGCGTTCACTGACCGCAAGCAGGGCGCCATCCTGGTCTCGGCCGAAGTGGTGGGCGGCATGGTGCTGATCCGCTGGGAAGACGATGGCTGCGGCATCGCGGCCGAGCATCTGGCGCAGGTGTTCGATCCGTTCTATACCACCCAACTGGGCCAGACCGGCATGGGCCTGGGGCTGGCAAGTGTGCACAGCATGATGATCAATCTGATGCAAGGCCAGGTGTCGCTGGACAGCACGCCGGGCCACGGCACGCGCGTGCTGCTGCGCCTGCCGACATAAAGGAGACCAGGTACGATGTGGCTAAGACGATTCATTCTGGGCCTGCTGTGCGCGCTGCCGGCCTTGTCGCAGGCGGCGGAGCCGGCGCCGGTGAAACTGGTGGTGGGCGACATGGCGCCCTATTCCGTGGCGGGCAATACCGACAGCCCGGGGTCGCTGGTGGAAATCGCGCAGGCCTTGGCCAGGCGCGTCGGCACGCCGATGGAAGTGCAGTTCTATCCGTGGACGCGGGCGCTGGCCATGGTGGCGGTAGCGCCGCGCACCCTGACCCTGCCGCTGACGCGCACCGCCGAACGGGAAAACAAATACCGCTGGCTGGCGAAACTGTACCGGCAAAAATTCATCTTCGTCGGCCTGCAAGGCAACGGCAAGCTGAGCGATCCATCCCTGCTGCTGCATGCGCGCCTGACCACCCTGCGCGGCACGCCGCACAAGCGTCTGCTGCTGGAGGCCGGCTACACCGACGTGGACGAATGCGCGACCGTGCGCGAATGCATCCGCATGGTCAAGAAAGGCATCGCCGACGCCAGCTACGGCGCCGAAGACACCCACCGCAGCGCGGCCAGCATGGACGGCAACAAGGCCGGCGAATTCAGCTACAGCCCCGTGTACCGCCAGGACGACGTCTGGCTGGCCGGCTCGCTCGACTTCACCGAAGAAGACAGCCGCAAATGGCGCGCCGCCCTGGAAACCCTGCGCAGCGACGGCACCATCACCCGTATCCTGCACAAGTACGGCGCGACGGGAAATTAAGCTGCCGGGTCGCGGCCCGGCATGATCAGTTTTTCCGGCTCGCCGCTAAATCCCCATAAGGCATCAAATTCCACGCGCATGGCATCTTTTTGAGCTGCCAGCGCCCGCTCCAGCAGGACGCGCTGGCGGCCGACGGCGCTCACCATGTCGGCGCTGATGCGCATGATATTCTGGACATTGGCAACGATAGCATCGTGCGCCGCGGCGCGCGGTGCGGTATTCAGCACCGGAACAGGGATATCGCTCATCACCGCCGTCCCCCGGCTGTAGTAGCCGTTGTCAAACGGGCTGCCCCGCTTGCGCACATAAAACTCGATGGCGCGCTGATGCAGCAGTCCCAGCACGAATTCCAGCGCATAGCCGCCGTGCGGGTTCAACAGCATGATCTCGCCCGCTGTACCGCCGGACGCGACCGCGACACCATCCTGGCTATCCCAGGCATATTTATCGCCCAGCTGGTTCACGGTGCAAATAATTTTCGGGCTGAGGAAGACGGTTTCGAGCGCCTGCCTGCGCCCGAACGCATAAAAGACGTCAGCCGGCGGCGTGGGCAGCACATTACGGTCAGTCAGCTTCGCCTGATGATGCGACAGGTAATTCCAGGCCAGCGGAAAATGCTTCTGGAGTAGCGCAGGCGGTATTACTTCGGGAAGTCCCCCCGCGACAGTCCGATATGGGAAAATCACCACGGCATCCGCTTTGACGGGCAGGTACGACATCACGCCCAGCCTGGAGTCATCCAGGTAGGGACGGGTGATATCCTTTTCGATCTCCCATGCCTTGCCATCTTTCGTGAAGCTGAGCGTCGAACCGTTGTCCTGATAATCGCTGATGACGAAGATTTCGTTCTTACTGGTCTGGATGCCGTTTTTCACATCCACGACCCGTCCCAAAGGACAGCTGTTCTGGTTCAGCATGGACAGCACGCGGTCCTCATTGACATCGGCGGGAACCATCCAGGCTTGCGCACCGAGGATGCTGGAGGTTTGTATTAAACCCAGTGCAGCCGGCGTCCGCTCGAATTCGCGCCGGTCATGGACATGGCGATAGCTGAAATGCGGCGTGCCCGCCGCTTTCAGAACCAGCAGGCAGATGTAAATCGACTTGCCGGCAAACATGGACTCGCTGCCGAAATCGACGATGTCCGCGACCACCGACCTGGCCGACAGCAGGCTACGCAAATTGACGCCGGCCTCGATGGTCATCCATTTATTGGGCACCACCATGCCAATCGCACCGACCGTATTCACAGCGCTCAGTGCGCGCTCAATGAAGACAAAGTATTTATCGAACTGGCGTTCGGCGGTCCGATAGTGATTTTTATAGTAGGTGTATTCCAGCCGTGTGCGCTTGCGGATCTCCTCCGCCTTGAGATACGGCGGGTTGCCGACAATGACGTCAAACGCGGCCGGCAGGTTCAGCGCATCCCAATTGACGGCCAGCAGCTGTTCACGCTCGTCGGCGGTCCAGAGGACATCGCCCACCACCGAATTTCCCCAGCACAGATTGCCGGTCAGATCTGGCAGCAGATTGCCGCCGTCGGGCAGCGTCTGTGCACTCTCATCCTCCAACAGCTTGAGGATCAGATTGAAGCGCGCAACTTCGACCGCGTTATAGTCAATGTCGATGCCGAACAGGCAGTCTTGCAGCAGCGCCTTCTTCACCGTGAAATGCAGGCGATACTGGCCATGCTCCAACGGATATAAACGCGGATCATGCTGATTGCCAGCCAGGGCCGCAATCGCGCGGTCAACCAACTGGTCCAGCGCATGCACCAGGAAGCGGCCCGATCCCACAGCGATATCGAGCAGGCGCAAGGCCTGAACCTCCCCCAGTGTCGCGACCGGCTGCGATGCGCAGCGTGCCGCGATAGCGCGCTGCACCGCCTGCTCCACCAGCAGCTGCGGCGTCGTCACCACCTCGGCCGCCGCCGACTCGATCAATTCGACAACACCTGCGCGGATTTCCAGTTTCTGAGCCAGGAATAATTCATACACTTGCCCCAGGAATTCGGCGTCCAGCACCGCAAAACTGTACGGCGAAAACGGCGCATAGACTTCCTCGACAATCTGATGGAATAACTGGCCGTCGATGGCATGCGCGCGCTGGAACGGATCGGTCCCAACCGTAAACAAACCGCCGCCATAGCGAGCGTCCAGTTGCTTGAACAGTGTGCGCACCGCGCCGAAATCGCACGTGAGGGCGGCGCTTCGCAATGTTTCGTCAGGCTCGATCTCGCGGTCTTCGCACATGCGGATGAAGATGATGCGGTTGATCAGCGTTTGCGTCAGATCGCTCAGATCGTTAGCGGTCAGCGTGGCGTCACGGCTTAGCAAATCGTTGGCCAGGCGCACGCGCCAGCTGTTAATCCGTTGCAGGAACTTCTTGCCGACATCCATGCTGCCTGGCGTCACACCGCCAAAATACTGTTCCAACGCGCCGGCCACCACATTATCCCGGCCGAAGCGCGCGAACAAATCCGCGAACGCGGCATCCAGCTGGTCGAGCTCAATGCTATTGATGAGACCGACATCCGCATCATCGCTCTCCTGCGGTTCCAGCCGCGTGTCGTAGATGCGCAGCGTGCGGAAATTGGTCAGGATGGAGACCGGCAATCCCGCCGTGTAGCCATAGCGCCGGACCTGCAAGGCGCTGGGCGCATGGTTGACGATATTCACCGCCGGCTTCTTCGCCTCGACAAAGAACTTGCGCGCCCCCGCTACGCGGAAGGTGTAATCGGGCCGCCGCGAAGCCTTGCCGCCTTTGGCCTCGTGCGACTGTTCGCGCACCACATCCTTCAAGCTGTTGGGCTGGCCTGCCGCGTTGACCATGTCCCAGCCCAGCAAGGCCAGCAAAGGATCGATGAATTCCGCCCGCGCTTCCGACTCGGTGTAACCGTTGCCGAGCAAACGGGCTTGATCTGCCTGAAAGCGCGCGATCAGGCGTGACAACGCGGCAGCGCAAGCGGCTGTGGGTGCGAATGGGGTGAATGAGATCATAGTGTGCGGAAAAAAGCCAACCTCGCCGAGGTTGGCTTTTTGCTATTGGTAGGCCCTCGCGGAGTCGAACCGCGCACCAAAGGATTATGAGTCCTCTGCTCTAACCAAGCATGAGCTAAGGGCCCGAAGAACACGGGAGCATATAGGCTCCTGCCTACCTCAGTCAAGCCTTAGTTACCTTCCAGGAAACTCTTCAGCTTGTCCGAACGGCTCGGATGACGCAGCTTGCGCAGGGCTTTGGCTTCGATCTGGCGGATGCGCTCGCGCGTCACGTCAAACTGTTTGCCCACCTCTTCCAGCGTGTGGTCGGTCGACATTTCGATGCCGAAGCGCATGCGCAGCACTTTGGCTTCGCGCGGCGTCAGGGAGTCGAGCACGTCCTTCACCACGCCGCGCATCGAGGCATGCAGGGCCGCGTCCGACGGCGCCAGGGTGTTGTTGTCCTCGATGAAGTCGCCCAGGTGCGAATCGTCGTCGTCGCCGATCGGCGTCTCCATCGAGATCGGTTCCTTGGCGATCTTCATGATCTTGCGGATCTTGTCCTCTGGCATTTCCATCTTGATGGCCAGCGTTGCCGGATCTGGCTCGGCACCGGTCTCTTGCAGGATCTGGCGCGAGATGCGGTTCATCTTGTTGATGGTCTCGATCATGTGCACCGGAATCCGGATGGTGCGCGCCTGGTCGGCGATCGAGCGCGTGATGGCCTGACGAATCCACCACGTGGCATAGGTCGAGAACTTGTAGCCGCGACGGTATTCGAACTTGTCCACCGCCTTCATCAGGCCGATGTTGCCTTCCTGGATCAGATCCAGGAATTGCAGGCCGCGGTTGGTGTATTTCTTGGCGATCGAGATCACCAGACGCAGGTTGGCCTCGGTCATTTCGCGCTTGGCCTTGCGCGCCTTCATTTCACCGGCCGCCATCTGGCGGTTGATGTTGCGCAGGTCCGGCAGCGGCAGCACCACGCGCGCCTGCAGGTCGATCAGGCGCTGTTGCAGCTCCTTGATGGTCGGGATGTTACGGCCCAGGATCGCGCTGTAGGCGTGACCGGCCGCCACTTCGCCATCCACCCAGTCCAGATTGGTTTCATTGCCCGGGAAGACTTTGATGAAGTGGGCGCGCGGCATGCCGCACTTGTTCACGGCCACGTCCAGAATCTGCTTCTCGATGTGGCGCACCTCGTCCACCTGGCCGCGCAGGGTGTCGCACAGCTTCTCGACCACCTTGGCGGTGAAGCGGATGCCCAGCAGCTCTTGCGAAATCGCTTCCTGCGCTTTCACATAGGCTTTCGAGTTGTAGCCCTCTTTTTCGAAGGCGCGCCGCATCTTGTCGAATTGCAGGGAGATGACGTCGAATTTTTCCAGCGAGGCCGCCTTCATGGCTTCCAGCTGTTCGGCCGAGTAGCCCGCCGCAGCGCCCGAAGGGCTGGCTTCTTCCTCCTCCTCTTCTTCCTCTTCTTCCTCTTCCTCTTCTTCCTCGTCTTCGTCCGAGGCGGCGGCCGGCGCCGGGGCGGCGGCCTCCTCGTTGTCGTCGACCAGGCCGTCGACGATCTCGTCGATCTTGATTTCGTCGGCGCGGATACGGTCGGAGGCGGCGATGATTTCAGCAATCGTCACCGGGCAGGCGGAAATCGCCTGGATCATGTCTTTCAGGCCGTCTTCGATGCGCTTGGCGATTTCAATCTCGCCCTCGCGCGTCAGCAGCTCGACCGAGCCCATTTCGCGCATGTACATGCGGACCGGATCGGTGGTGCGGCCGAAATCGGAGTCGACGGTGGACAGCGCCGCCTCGGCGGCGGCCTCGGCTTCGTCATCGCTGGTGACGGTGGCGACATTGTCGGACAGCAGCAGCGTCTCGGCATCGGGCGCGTGCTCGTACACGGCGATGCCCATGTCGTTGAAGGTGCCGATGATGCCTTCGATCGCTTCCGGATCGACGATATTGTCCGGCAGGTGGTCGTTGATCTCGGCGTAGGTGAGGAAGCCGCGTTCCTTGCCGAACTTGATCAGGGTCTTGAGTTTCTGGCGGCGGCGTTCGAGTTCTTCCTCGGTGGCCTCGGTGTCGGACGAGAAGGCGTCCTTGAGCAAGGCCTTTTCCTTGGCCTTGCGGTCCTTGGCCTTGGCCTTGTCGACGGCCTTGAGCTCGGCGCGTTCGACCGCGTTGAGCGCGGCGACTTCGTCGTTCTCAGGCTGGAATTCTTTCGGTTTGCGCCCGCGCCGGCCCGGCACTTTGACCGAAGGCAGCACATAACCCGAGGTGTCAATCGCGGCCAATGCGGCGGCGTCCGTGGTCTGGCTGACCGCAGGCGGTTTGCTGGCTACGCGCGTCTCCGGCTTGTCCGCCGTTTTGGCGGATTTAGCGCTCACTTTAGTCGGCTTGTCAGCCGCTTTGGATTCAGGTTTCTTGATTGGCACAGGCGCTTTCGATTACGGATAAAGTTTCGATCCCTCCGGGATCACTACGTCTTCGAACTTGCCGACTACACAAGTCCGACAATACTACGACTTACTTACACCTGGGTCAGGCCGACCTCACTCTATAGAACTCCGAAGAATTCTACTGCATCAGACACGTGCGTGGGGGCAAGAAACCGTGACTAGGTTAGATAGCAAACAGACTCGTTGCTTAACCAAAGCTGGCCCTGGCCGCCGACACCCGTCCTTCCGCGTCGATCAAGAGCCTAACTCACTGAAAACAAACACACTCTGAACAGAAAAACGATGCCAAAAATTACAACACTTAGCGTTTTATTATAGCACGTCACTTTTCAATTTCCAGAGGGAAGACCGGCACCTCCCCCGCTGGAACAATGACAGAAACATTACGCCACAAAACACCCAACAACTTCAGCGGCCGCCCGGCAGTTCGGCTTGCGCCTCGCGCAGCAACTGGTCTTGCTGGGCGGTCAGCTCGCGGTAGCGCACGCCGATCTCGTCGGAGGTGAGGCCGGAGGCGAACAGCTGGCTCAACTCCTGCTTGAGCGCGTCGTGCTTGACCTGGCGGATGGCCGCCCGCAGCACCTGCCGTTCGGTGTCGCGCTCCGATTCCGGCTCCTTGACGATCTCGGCGATGATGCTGTCGTACTCCTCGCCCTGCGACTTCAAATGCTGGGCAAATGCCGCGAAATTCCCACTTTCTCCCAGCATCTGCGCCGAAGCCACCAGCTGCGCCAGCCGCTCGCCCGGCTCCGCGCCAAAATACTGGAAGGCCGCCAGCGCCGCCGCATCGACGTCCAGCGCCAGCGACGGGTGCGCCACCAGCAGGCGCATGATCTGCAATTCCAGCCCTTTCGGCTGCGGCCGCCCGCTTTTCGGCGGCGCGATCTTGGCCGGCGCCACCGGCTTGGACAGCTCGAACAGCGATTCGATCTCGTAGGTCGAGGTCATGCTCACCTGCGCCAGCGCATGCACGATTTGCAGGCGCAGCGCGGTCGGCGTCATCGCTTGCAGCATGGGCTTGGCGTCGAACTGGGCGCGGGCCCGGCCTTCCGGACTGCTCATGTCATGCTCGCCTACCGCTTCCTTGATCAGGAATTGCGACAGCGGCATGGCTTCCTGAATCTCCTGCTCGAACGCTTCCTTGCCGTAGGCGCGGACGTAGCTGTCCGGATCGTGCTCGGTCGGCAGGAACAGGAACTTGATGGTCTTGTTGTCCGTCACGTGCGGCAGACAGGCTTCCAGCGCGCGCCGCGCGGCGCGGCGGCCGGCCTTGTCGCCGTCGAAACTGAAGATCACCGTGTCGGTCTGACGCAACAGCTTCTGCACGTGATTGGTGGTGCAGGCGGTACCGAGGGTCGCCACAGCTTGCGGGAAACCCATTTGCGCCAGCGCCACCACATCCATATACCCTTCCGTCACCAGCACATACCCCGCATCGCGGATCGCCTGGCGCGCCTCGAACAAGCCATACAGCTCGTGGCCCTTTGAAAATAAAGGCGTTTCCGGGGAATTCAAGTACTTCGGTTCGCCCTGATCCAGCACCCGGCCGCCGAAGGCGATCACCTGGCCCTTGGTGTTTTTGATCGGGAACATGACGCGCTCGCGGAAGCGGTCGTAGCGTTTCTTGTTGCCGCCGTCCTCGTCCACGCGGTCGATCACCAGACCGGATTCGGCCAGCACCACGGCGTCGTAGTCGGGAAACACCGAGCGTAGGTTGTCCCAGCCCGGCGGCGCGTAGCCGAGGCCGAAGCGGGCGGCGATTTCGCCGGTCAGGCCGCGATTCTTCAGGTAGGCGATGGCGTTGGGCGCGCTGCGCAGTTGCAGCTTGAAAAAGTCGCTGGCGCGGGTCATGGCGTCGGTCAGGGCCAGGGTCTGGGCCTGCATTTGCGCGCGCTGCGCCGGTGGAATCTTGTCATCCTGCTCAGGCACCACCATGCCGACGCTTTGCGCCAGCTCTTTGACGGCATCGACAAAGCCCATGCCGGAATATTCGATCATGAAACCGATCGAGGTGCCATGCGCGCCGCAGCCGAAGCAGTGATAGAACTGCTTGGTCGGGCTGACCGTGAAGCTGGGCGACTTTTCATTGTGGAACGGGCACAGGCCCATGAAGTTCGCGCCGCCTTTTTTCAGCTGCACATAACGTCCGACAACGTCGACGATATCGACGCGGTTCAACAAATCGGCGATGAAAGTTTGTGGGATCACAGGGCTGAACGGTCTTGTTGTAGATCAGACTATACCGCCGCGGCCGACGCGCTTTGACGCGCATCAAACCACGGCGGCGGGACTTGCTTAACTTGCTCAGGCTGCCGGGGACAGCGCTTTTTTCACCAGTGCGGACACCACGGTCATATCGGCGCGGCCAGCCAGCTTCGGCTTGACGATGCCCATGACCTTGCCCATGTCCTGCGGACCGGCGGCGCCCGAGGCGGCCACGGCGGCGGCCACGGCGGCGGCGATTTCCTCGTCCGACAGGCCGGCCGGCATGTAGGCGCTCAGCACGGCCAGTTCGGCCTTTTCGATGTCCGCCAGATCGGCGCGGCCGCCGGCTTCGAACTGGGTGATGGAATCCTTGCGCTGCTTGATCATTTTTTCCACGATGGCCACGGTCTGGGCATCGTCGACTTCGATCTGCTCATCCACTTCCTTGCGCTTGATTTCCGCCAGGATCAGGCGGATGGTCGCCAAGCGGCCGGCTTCCTTGGCGCGCATGGCGGTTTTCATGTCTTCGGTAATCTGTGCTTTCAAGCCCATGACGTTTCTTTCGGAAAATAGTGGAGTAAAAATGCGAAAACCCGCCACAGGCTGGAAAGCCGGAGCGGGTGTTCTCTTAGATGCCGCTAAATACAACCGGCATGCGCCAGGTTGTCTGCGTAAGCAATCTTAGAAGAGTTTTTTCGGCAGCTGTTGGCTGCGGATACGCTTGTAGTGACGCTTAACAGCAGCAGCCAGCTTGCGCTTGCGTTCTGCGGTTGGCTTTTCGTAGAACTCGCGTGCGCGCAGTTCGGTCAGCAGACCGGTTTTTTCGATGGTGCGTTTGAAGCGACGCATTGCGACTTCGAACGGCTCGTTTTCTTTAAGGCGGATAGTGGTCATGTAAAAATTCAAACCGTTGGAGGTTATAGGGAGACAGAGACTATAGCATCTTTTTCCGGAAAATGGAAGCCCAAGGCCGTTGAACACGGCCTGCCATGCGGCTTTCCTAGGAAAAACAACAACGTGCAGACTGTTAGTATATCAAACCGCTTGACCGGCCGCCACACCGGAAGCCCAGGCCCACTGGAAGTTGTAGCCTCCCAGCCACCCAGTCACGTCCACCGTCTCTCCGATGAAATACAGGCCCGGCACCTTGGTCGCCATCATGGTTTGCTGCGACAGTTCGCGGGTGTCGATGCCGCCGCGCGTGACTTCGGCTTTCTTGTAGCCTTCGGAACCGTTGGGCGTCAGGGACCATTGGTTGATGGCGGCGCCCAGCTTGCGCAGTTGCGCGTCCGGCAGGTCGGCCAGGCGGGCGTCCAGCGCGAAACCATGGGCCAGCAGCAAGCCTTCCGCCAGACGGGTGGGCAGCCATTGCGCCAGCACGTTGCCCAGCTGTTTCTTGATGGTGTTCTTGCCTTCGATCAGCGTGGCGGCCAGGTCCAGTTCCGGCAGCAGGTTGATGACGATAGGCGTGCCCGGCTGCCAGTACGAAGAAATTTGCAGGATCGCCGGGCCGGACAGGCCGCGATGGGTGAACAGCAAGTCTTCCCGGAAGCGCGCGCCGCTTGGATTGCGGCCTTTCAGCGAACCGGTTTCCACGTCGACTTCCAGCGCGATGCCGGCCATTTCCACGAATGGCGCCCATTGCTGCGCATCGAAGGTCAGCGGCACCAGCGCCGGGCGCGGCTCGACCATGCGCAGCGCGAACTGCCCGGCGATGCGGTAGCCGAAGTCGGTGGCGCCGATTTTCGGGATCGACAGGCCGCCGGTGGCGATCACCACGCTGGGCGCTTCGATCACGCCGCTGTCGGTTTGCAGCACGAAGCCTGCCTCGCCCTGCGCCAGCGATTCGACCTTGCACGGCATGCGCCAGTGCACATCGCCGGCGGCGCATTCGTCTTTCAGCATGTCGATGATCTGCTCGGCGGAATCGTCGCAGAACAGCTGGCCCTTGTGCTTCTCGTGGTAGCCGATGCGGTGTCTCTTCACCAGCGCGAGGAAGTCTTGCGGCGTGTAGCGCGACAGGGCGCTCTTGCAGAAGTGTGGATTCTCCGACAGGAAGTTGGCCGGGCCGGCGTTGATGTTGGTGAAATTGCAGCGGCCGCCGCCCGAGATGCGGATTTTCTCGGCCAGCTTGGCGGCGTGGTCGATCAGCACCACACGCAGGCCGCGCTGGGCGGCGGTGGCCGCGCACATCATCCCGGCCGCGCCCGCGCCGATTACCGCTACATCAAACTTTGCCATGTTGTTCCCGTCAGATCAGTGAAGGGGCGAGATTTTACGCTATCGGCTCGCTCACATGCTGGCGCGAGGCCACCGTGCGCGAGACCAGCAGGCACTGCGCCACCTGTTCCGCGATCGGCGGCGGCACCGGCACCTCGCCTTTCAGCACCGACTCTATCCACGCGGCCGTGGTGGCGGCATCCTTGTTCTCGGGCAGCAGCGGCAGTTCGCCCACCAGCGTCTGCTTGGGCACCAGCGTGGTGCGCAGACCGCCATGGAACCAGTCGATCTGCTGCGCCTTGTTGGCGTTGGCCACCGTCTCGCCCTCCGTGCCGCGCATCAGGAAGGCATCGCCGCGCTCGTGCAGGGCGGCCGTGGTGAAGTACTCGCCCAGCATCTCCAGATACTCCGGGTGGGTGTACGACACCAGCCGCAGCGCCGGCCCGGCGAACGGCTGCATGATCTTGACCAGCGTATGCGTCGAATTGCGCACGCCGAGGATACGTCGCAGCGACAGCATATGCGCCAGCTTGGGCGCCATGGTCTCGATGGTGATAAAGGCCGGCTTGCCCTGCGACATGGCCTCCTCCGCCTCCGAGCGATGGCGCGCCGCCGGCACGCCCAGCCCCGCCAGCACCTCCGCCGTGGCCACCCGGCCGACATCGGTCGCCACGCCGTGCACCAGCACCGGCACGCCCTCGCGCGCCAGCAGCAGGGCCAGCAGCGCGGTCAGGTTGGCCATCTTGCGCGCGCCGTTGTAGGTCGGGATCACCACCGGCGCGAACTGGCCCGGCGGCGCGTTGAAGGGTTCGAAACTGGCCTCGGCCGCATCGAGGAAGCCGGCGATCTCCTCCACCGACTCGCCCTTGATGCGCATCGACAGCAAAATCCCGCCCAGCTCCAGATCGGAGACGCGGCCGTCGAGCATGGCTTGATAAAGATCGTGGGCGTCGTCGCGCGTCATGCTGCGGGCGCCGTTCTTGCCGCGGCCGATTTCCTTGATGAAGCGGGCGGCCGGGAATGGGTCGAATGTGGTCGTCATGGCAGCAGCTTAAACCACTACGGCGCATTTCGGCTACACTATCTGTCCCCCGAAATGAATACAACTGTAGAGACCATGATTTCCCCAGACATTGAAAACGTCAACGTCACCTCGTTTGCGCCGATGCCGTCGCCGGAAGCCTTGCACAGCAAGCTGCCGCTGACCGACGCCGCCTCCGACACCGTGATGAAGGGCCGCGAAGCCCTGCGCAACATCATCGACCGCAAGGACCAGCGCCTGTTCGTGGTGGTGGGCCCGTGCTCGATCCACGACCCGGTAGCCGGCCTGGACTATGCCCGCCGCCTGAAGGCCCTGCAAGCCGAAGTGGCCGACACCATGCTGCTGGTGATGCGCGTGTATTTCGAAAAGCCGCGCACCACCACCGGCTGGAAGGGCTACATCAATGATCCGGACATGGACGACTCCTTCCGCGTCAACGTCGGCATGGAAAAAGCCCGCCAGTTCCTGCTGGACGTGTGCGAACTGGGCCTGCCCACCGCCACCGAGGCGCTGGACCCGATCTCGCCGCAATACCTGGGCGACCTGATCGCCTGGACCGCCATCGGCGCCCGCACCACCGAGTCGCAAACCCACCGCGAAATGTCGTCCGGCCTGTCGACCCCGGTCGGCTTCAAGAACGGCACCGATGGCGACATCGGCATCGCCATCAACGCGATTCTGTCGTCGGCCCACCCGCACTCCTTCCTGGGCATCAATGCGCAGGGCAATGTGTCGATCGTGCGCACCCGCGGCAACGCCTACGGCCACGTGGTGCTGCGCGGCGGCGACGGCCGTCCGAACTACGATTCGGTGTCGATCGCGATTGCCGAACAGTCGCTGGCCAAGGCCAAGCTGCCGGCCAACCTGGTGGTCGACTGCTCGCACGCCAACAGCTACAAGAAACCCGAGCTGCAACCGCTGGTGATGGCCGATGTCATCCACCAGATCGTGCAGGGCAACAAGTCGCTGGTGGGCGTGATGATCGAGTCCAACATCGTCGGCGGCAATCAGAAGATCCCGGCCGACCTGAGCCAGCTGGTGTACGGCTGCTCGGTCACGGACGGCTGCATCGACTGGGAAACCACCGAAAAGATGCTGCGCGATGCCCATCAGCAGCTGAAAAACCGTCCGTAATCAATAGCAGTAAGCCACCAGACTGGTGGCGACACCGGACTGCCCCGCCAGCGCCGCTTCGGCCAGGCTGGCGGGGGCACTCAACTCCTCCAGGTCGAGATAGACCTTCACGCCTTCCACCTTCACCGAATAACGCCGCGCGCTATCGCAGTCGAGCACGGCATGCACGCTTGCCTCGCCGGTGCGGAACAGGGCCACGCCCGGCAGTTCCTGCCACGCCAGCCCGCGCGGCACCAGGCGCACGCCGCCACCCAGCGGCACATCCTTCAATTTGCATATCAGTTTCCATTGTCTGTCCATGGCTCCTCCTCGCCACGGTCAAGCAAAAGCGATGCCATCGAAATCCGCCCCTTGGGCACCGCGCTGGTGCATGCTTGCCCGCCATTTCCATTACAATGGCGGATTCCCCTTTTGATTTCTGCTGCTTCCATGATCGTTCTTGGCGTTGAATCCTCCTGCGACGAAACCGGCCTGGCGTTGTACGACACGCAACACGGCCTGCTGTCCCATGCCCTGCACTCGCAGGTGGCCATGCACGAGGAATACGGTGGCGTGGTGCCGGAACTGGCCTCGCGCGACCACATCCGCCGCGCCATCCCGCTGCTGACGCAGACGCTGGAACAAGCCGGCAAGACGCCGCAAGACATCGACGCCATCGCCTACACCCAAGGCCCGGGCCTGGCCGGCGCGCTGCTGGTCGGTTCGTCGGTGGCGTGCAGCCTCGGGCTGGCGCTGGACAAGCCGGTGCTGGGCGTGCACCACCTCGAAGGCCATCTGCTGTCGCCGCTGCTGGCCTCGCAGCCGCCGGAATTTCCGTTCATCGCCCTGCTGGTCTCGGGCGGCCACACCCAGCTGATGCGGGTGGACGGCGTCGGCCAGTACACCCTGCTGGGCGAGACGCTGGACGATGCCGCCGGCGAAGCCTTCGACAAATCGGCCAAGCTGCTGGGTCTGGGCTATCCGGGCGGCCCGGCGATTTCGCGCCTGGCCGAATTCGGCGATCCGGACGCTTACCAGCTGCCGCGCCCGATGAAGCACACCAAGGATTTCAATTTCAGCTTCTCCGGCCTGAAAACGGCGGTGCTGACGGTGGTGAAGAACCACGAGGAAAAAGTCGTCGCCAACATCTGCGAGCAGGACAAGGCCAACATCGCGCGCGGCTTCGTCGACGCCATCGTTGACGTGCTGACCGCGAAATGCGTGTCCGCGATCAAGCACACCGGCCTCAAGCGGCTGGTGATCGCCGGCGGCGTGGGCGCGAACACGCAATTGCGCGCCTCGCTGAACGCGGCCGCGGCCAAAAAGAAGTTCAAGGTCTACTACCCGGAACTGGAGTTCTGCACCGATAACGGCGCAATGATCGCCTTCGCCGGGGCCATGCGCTTGATGATCAACCCGGACGCCGCGAAAAAGGATTACTCGTTCAATGTGCGGCCGCGCTGGCCGCTGGACGAGCTCAAGGTCATTTAATTCGAGGCGAACGCCATACCTGCCAGCACGGCCAGGCCGACCAGCGGGATCAGGTATTTGGCTTTGCCGCTGCCCAGGCTGACGCCACGGGCGGCAATGCGTTCGCTGCGCAGGCGATGCTCATCGGCCGGCGATTCGTGATGTACTGCGGTTTTGTTGTCTTTTTCAGTTACGGTATTCATAACAGCCTCCATATGAATTGATCATCGTCCTTTCTGGAGGGCAATGCAATTGTTGTGCCAACCAAATAGGCAGAAAGCAGCCTATACAGCTTGATTCTAGGCGCTTTTGTGGCGAAGTAGCCACACGATATAACGCATCCGGCGCCAAAACCGTGCACATACGCACCGTCAACCGGCTTATCTTCCCTTGGCGGAATGGATAGCCTCGCGCTGCGCCTGTAGCCGCAACGGCGCCTGCTCCAAGACGAAATCGATGAAGTGCCGTACCCGCAGCGGCATCTGCGTACGCTGCTGGTAGTACATGAACACGCCGTTGTTGGCGGTGATGGTGTTGGTCAGCAGCGGCGCCAGCGCGCCGCTGGCCAGTTCGCGTTCAATCATGAAGACCGGCATCTGACCGATGCCCAAGCCGCTGCGCACCGCCGTCAGCTCCCCCTCCACCGTATTGAAACTGGCCACCACCGGCACGTCCTGGTAGACCGTGGCGCCGTCGACATGGAATTCCCACGGCATCAGGCGGCCGGTGCTGGGCAGGCGGAAACCGGTACAGCGGTGTCCGGCCAGATCGGCCACCGTGCGCGGCGTGCCGTGCCTTTCGAGATAGGATGGCGCGGCGCAGGTCAGCAGCGTGATCTCGCCCAGTTTGCGCGAAATGAGGTTGCGCTCGGGCGGGCTGCCGGCGCGGAAGCCGACGTCGATCCTGCTTTCCACCAGATCGGTGAAATGGTCGTCCAGCTGCATGTCGAAGTGGGCGCCGGGGTAGCGCTGCTGGAACTCCCGCAACAGCGGCACGATGATGGCGATGCCGATCGACATGGGCGCGACCACCCGGATCAGGCCATCGACCTCCAGCCGGCTGCTCTGGATCTGGTCCAGCGCCTCATCCAGCAGGCGCAGGCCGGGATTGGCCAGCTCGAACAGGCGCGCGCCATCGTCGGTGAGGCTGAGGCTGCGCGTGGTACGGTGGAACAGGCGCACCCCGAGATGCTCCTCCAGCTGCCGCACGGCCTTGCTGACCGCTTGCGGCGTCAGGCCGGCATCCACCGCCGCCTGGCTGAAACTCTTGGCGCGCACCACGCCGATGAACAGACTGATGACCCGGGCTTTATCCATATTATCAACCAATAGATGAAAATCAAACAGCTTTCCTATGGCTAGTGTAGCAGGTTGACACGGCCTAAACTGGGCTCCATCAACTCACCTCGAAAGGAAGTCATCATGAAAAAAGTATGGTTCATCACCGGTGCATCGCGTGGCTTTGGCGTACTGACGGCGCAAAAAGCGCTGGAGCGCGGCGACTTCGTTGTGGCCACCGCGCGCGATCCGCAAGCCGTGACCGCGGCGCTGGGCGAACATCCCAACCTGCTGGCGCTGCGCCTGGATGTGAAACTGGAGGCGCAAGCCGTGGTCGCCGCGCAGCAGGCGGTAGCGCGCTTCGGCCGCATCGACGTGTTGGTCAACAACGCCGGCTACGGCTTGCTGGGCGCGGTGGAGGAAGCCAACGCCGAGGAAGTGCGGGCGCTGTACGAGACCAACGTCTTCGGCCTGTTGAACGTCAGCCGCGCCGTGCTGCCGGTGATGCGCAAGCAAGGCAGCGGCCATGTGATCAACATCTCGTCGGTGGGCGGCTATTCCTCCTACGCCGGCTGGGGCGTGTACGGCTCGACCAAGTTTGCGGTGGAAGGCCTGAGCGAGGCGATGGCGATGGAGCTGGAACCGCTGGGCATCAAGGTGACGGTGGTGGAGCCGGGCTTCTTCCGCACCGACTTCCTCGACGTCTCCTCGCTGGTGGCCACGCGCGAGCGCATCGATTCCTACGCCGCGACGGTGGGTGCGATGCGCGACTTCGCGGCCGGCGCCAACCACGCGCAGCCGGGTGATCCGCTCAAGCTGGCCGGCGCCCTGCTGCAACTGGCCGACAGCGACACGCCGCCGGTACGCCTGCAACTGGGCTCGGACACCGTGCAGCGCGTGCGCGCCAAAAACCAGTTCGTGGAAAAAGAGATGGCCGAATGGCTGGACGTGGCCCTCTCCACCGACCATGACGATGTGTTAAAGCAGGCCGCCTAAAACAAGTCCGCGCGCGGATAGCCCCATGCCGGCACACCTTGCGGGCATGGGGCTTCTTTCGCAACCGGCAGCGAAGTGAAATTCCCGCGCGGCGTGGTGGCGAAGCGATAATCGGACAGCACGCCGTTCGCCAGTATCGGCATGCGGCCAAAGCGCAGCCAGGCGTCGACCTGGCAATTGGCGGCTTTCAGCGCGCGCAACTCCTGTACGCTGCCGCTCACCGTTTGCGTCGGCTCTCGCAGGCCGGCGGGACAGGCATCGGCCGCCAGCCACGCCGGCGCCGCACTGGCGACGCCGCGCCGCAAGCGATACTGTGCGCCATTGCTCTCGAAGCTCACATAGGCCCAGCACAGCGGCTGCGACGGGAACGCCGTCATCGCCACATCCAGCACGCGCGACGCGGGATCGGCACGCTGCAAGTCTGCCGTAATCTGCGCCCTGCCCGCATGCGAAGCCACGCCCTGCACCGCGATGAAGCCCGCACTGATGCCCAGCGCCAGCAGCAGGCCGCCGCGCCCCTGCTCGCCCGCGCGCCACTGCGCCGCGCCGCAAGCGGCAGCAATCAACAGCAGCGCCGCAAACGAGATCCATCCCAGATAACCACGCGCGGCAAAGAACACCAGCGCCGCGAACAAGGCCAGCAGCCCGGCCACGCGCAGCACGCGCCAGCGCATGATGAGCGCCATCGGCACGCCAATCGCCACCCAGAACAGCGGCTCGATGATGAACACCATGTCGCCATAAAACCAGCGCCCGTCGAAGGGATACCAGGGATGCACGCCATACGAATTGGTGAAGTCCATCAGCAAATGCAGCGCGAAGCCCACGCCCACGCTGATCGCCAGCCCAAGCCGCGCGGCGCCGCTGGAGCGCAACAAGGAACGTGCCGCCGGCCAGCATAGCCACAACAAAGCCGCCAGCAGCAAAGCCTGCGGCAGCGCCCACAAGGCAGTATGCGTATGTCCGCGATGATTGAGCAGATAGCCCAAGGGATCGGGCAACAACCTGGTCAGGAACAGATCGAGATCAGGAAAGTTACTGGCCAGCGCACACGACACCAGCAACAGCCGATGCCGCACCCGCTGCGCCAGTGCCTCGGGCTCCGCCGGCAAGCTGCGATGCACAAGCTCGCCAACGCCAAAGCCGATAATGCTATGGGTGATGTTATCCAACTAGCGCTGCACCTCAACGCCGCGCCAGAAGGCCACATGGTCCTTGATCTGCGCGGCTTTCTCGGAAGGCTCCGGGTAATACCAGGCGGCGTTTTCGTTGATCTTGCCGTTGACGTTCAGCGAGTAATAGCTGGCCAGGCCTTTCCACGGACAACGCGAGGTGTGGCTGCTCGCTTGCAGGTACTCCCGCTTCACGCTCGACGGCGGAAAGTAGACATTGTTTTCCACGATTTCGACTTCGTCATCATTCGCTTGCGCGATGACGACGCCATTCCAGCTGGCAGTAGGCATGACACTCTCCTTTCAGTCGGACCCGCACTCCACACGATTGCGGCCGGCGCGCTTGGCGCGGTACAGCGCGTCATCGGCCTGCTTAAGCAAGCCTTCCGCATCGTCGATTTCCATATGATTGAACGAACCCACGCCGATGCTGGCCGTGATCCGGAACTGGCGCGCACCCGCCGCGTGCAGCTGCGCTTCAATTTTCGCACGCAGTGTTTCGGCCAGCTTGCAGGCGCCCTCCACCGGCGTATTTGGCAAAATCACACACAGCTCCTCGCCGCCGTAGCGGCTCGGCATGTCAATCACGCGCACGTTCTCGCGCAGCAGGCGGCCGACATTGGCCAGCACATGGTCGCCCACCACATGGCCGTATTCATCGTTGATTTTCTTGAAGTGATCGATGTCGATCATCAGCGCCGACAACGGCGCACGGAAACGGCGCGAACGCGCCACTTCAAATTTCAGGCGGTGCAGCAGCGAGCGGCGGTTGTGCAGGCCGGTCAGCTCGTCGGTGGTGGCCAGCAGCTCCAGCTCGCGCACCGCCGCCTCCAGATTGCGCTCGTTGGAGCGCAGTTCGATCAGCGCCATCACCTGGCGCGCCAGCTTGGCCAGCGTGGCGCGCTGGTCGTCGCTCAGGCGGCCCGGCTTGGTGTCCATCACGCACAGCGTGCCGATGGCATGACCGTCCGAGGACGTCAGCGCCACGCTGCTGTACATGCGCATGTGCGGCTCGCCGACGGTCAGCGTCATGTGCGCGGTGCGCGGGTCCGCGCTCAGGTCAGGGATTTCGGTGGCGGCATCGCCCAGCACCGCCAGCGAGCAGTAGCTCTCGCCGCGCGGCAGTTCGCCCATCTGCATGCCGGAACAGGATTTGATCCACACGCGGTCGGCGTCGACCAGCGAGATGAAGGCGTAAGGCACTTCGCAAACTTTGGTCGCCAGCTCAGTCAGGAAGCTGAAATCTTCGCAGGCGGGGGTGTCGAGGATGTGATAACGATGCAGCGCGGCGAGCCGGAATTGGTCCGCCTGAGGACGAGCAATATGCAGCGTATGAACTTTTTCTACGGCCAGCATGGGCCTCCCTGAGTAGAGTGACAAGAATCTTATCTTTTTTACCCAAGGAGTTTATAGCAAAACAAGAGCCGGGACCGCGACTTTTTACGCCTTGGCCATAATCTCGCGCAGCGCGCGCTCGAACACGGCCGCCGGCTGGCCGCCGGAAATCAGGTGGCGCTCGTTGATGATCACGGCCGGCACCGAATTGATGCCATGGCGCTGGAAGAATTGCTCCGCCTCGCGCACCTCCGGACCGTACTCGCCCGAATGCAGCACCTGCCGCGCCGCCTCCTTGTCCAGGCCCACTTCGCCGGCCAGGTAGATCAGCACCTCATGCGCGCTCGGGTCCAGCCCCTGCGAGAAATAGGCCTTGAACAGCGCCTGCTTCAACTCCTTCTGCTTGCCTTGCAAGCCGGCCCAGTGCAGCAGGCGGTGCGCGTCGAACGTGTTGTAGATGCGGCCGCGCTTGTCCATGGCGAAATCGAAGCCGACTTCGGCGCCGCGCGCGCGGATCATCTCGCGCGCCTGTTGCTGCTGCTCGGCGGTCGAGCCGTATTTCTCGGTCAGGTGCTCGCCGATGTCCTGGCCTTCCGGCGGCATGTTGGCGTTCAGCTCAAACGGCTGGAAGTGGATGCTTACTTCGGCCTCGTCGCCGATGGCGGCCAGCGCCTTGTCCAGCGAGCTCAGGCCGATGGCGCACCATGGGCACGACACGTCGGAGACAAAATCAATTTTCAGGGGAGTTGCCATTTTTTTACTTGCCTTTCGCTTTACTGCCGATGCGGCTCTCCTTGCCTGCGATCAGGTTGGAGATATTTTTCGAATGGCGGAACACCAGCAGCGCGCTCATGGCGGCCACGGCAGCCAGCTGCGGCTCCACGCCAAACAATAATCCATAATAGAACGGTGCGAACACGGCCGCTACCAGCGCTGCCAGCGACGAGTAGCGGAAGGCGAACGCAACCGCCAGCCAGGTCACCAAGGTGGCGACGCCCAGCCAAGGATTCAAGCCCAGCAGCACACCCGCCGCAGTCGCCACGCCCTTGCCACCGACAAAGCGGAAGAACACCGGCCACAGGTGGCCGAGGAACACCGCGATCGCCACCAGCGCGATGGTGGCGTCACCGATGTTCAATTTTTCCTGGAAGCGGATCGCCAGCCACACCGCGACCCAGCCCTTGAGCGCATCGCCGATCAGGGTGGCGATGGCCGCGCCCTTGTTGCCACTTCGCAACACATTGGTGGCGCCCGGATTTTTCGAGCCATAGGTACGGGGATCGGCCAGGCCGAACAACTTGCTGCTGACGACGGCAAACGAGATCGAGCCGATCAGGTAAGCGGCCACGGTCATCCAAACTGTATTCATCTTTTCCTCTATTTATCGTTCTGGGCCGCACGCGGGGCCGCTGAATATACAGCCTTACTCGGCCAGCGCGCAATGCACCGGCCGGGCGTTCAGCAGCTCAGTCAACACGGCGGGCTTGATGCCGACCAGATAACCGCGCCTGCCGCCATTGATATAAATCGTTTCCAGCGCAAGGATGCTATCCTCCACATACACCGGCATGGTTTTCCTGGTGCCGAACGGCGAGGTCCCGCCGATCATGTAGCCGCTGTGGCGCGAAGCCACTTCCGGCTTGCACGGTTCGACGGACTTGCAGCCGATGTTGCGGGCAAGATTCTTGGTCGAGACCTTGCAATCGCCATGCATCAGCACAATTAAAGGTTTAGCGGCTTCGTCCTGCATCACCAGCGTCTTGACCACGTGGTGCTCGTCGACGCCCAGCTCGCGCGAGGACACGCCGGTGCCGCCGTGCTCCTCGTAGTCGTAGGGGTGCTCGGTGAAGGCCACCTTGTGCTTGCGCAGCATCTGGGTGGCTGGGGTTTCGGAGATATGCTCTTTTTTGGCCATGGTGTGAATCTGGGGGAGTTGTCCATTATGCAGCAGGAAATTCGCTTTGCCACTTTCAATGTATGCAATCTTTCCCAGCCTGGGGCGAAATTGTACGACAATCTGGCGCCCCTGACCGAGGCCGGGTACGAAGCGAAAGTCGCCTGGACCGCACAGCAGCTCGATGCGCTCGACGCCGATGTGATCGGCTTGCAGGAAATCTTCTCGCTGGCCGCCCTGCGCGACGTCATGGCCCGCAGCCAGCGCTACCGCGACGCCACCCTGGCCGGCTTTGAGCCGCCGCCCGATCCCGTCACCGGCGCACCGCGCCTGACGCCGGAGGTGGCGTTGATCACCCGCCTGCCGCTGGCCGCCCCGGCCCAGGCTTACATCATGTTTCCCGAGGGCGTGGCCCTGCCCGAAGGCAGCCGCGACGCCGACCGCTTCGCCCGCGCGCCGCTGCACGCGCAAGTGGTACTGCCGAACGAGCAGATTGTCGACGTGGTGGTGATCCACCTGAAATCCAAGCGCCCCGATTACCGCAACGGCGACGTGGGGGACGATCCCATGCTGCACGCCCAGGCCAACCTGCGCTCGCTGATCCGGCGCGGCACCGAGGCGGTGGCCCTGCGCGCCCTGCTGAGCGCCATGGACAAGGTGGAGCGCCGTCCGCGCGTGGTGCTGGGCGATTTCAACGACACGGTCGACGCTGTCACCACCACCATCGTCATGGGTGCCGGCGGCGCCTGCGAGCCGGGCGAGGAGCTGCACGGCCAGCTGTTCGACTGCCGCCATCTGCAATCCGGCCAGGAACAGCGCGGCGACGGCGGCTACACCATCACCCACGAAGGCCGTCACGCCACCATCGATCATGTGCTGGTGTCGGAGGAATTCCACCCGGCCTCGCGCCATGTGCTGGGCGAAGTGGTGCAGGTCAGCTACCTCAACCAGCATCTGCAACCACAGCAGCCGGAAGCCTCCGACCACGGTCAGGTACTGGTAAGGCTGCGTTTGCACTAAAGCACCGCCAATCTCGTTTTTCTGCATTTCAGGCGCGGTTTTTCGCCGCCTATCGCATTTCACTGGCTGTCACTCTTGCAACTGACTAAAGTGACATCATGCGCAATCCTGATTAGAAGAACGATATGAAACTTGAAACCCTTCCCCCATACACCCAGCCCACCGTGCGCAATCAACGCTGGCGCAAGCCGGTAGCGGCCGCTATCGTGATCGCGCTGGCCGGTGGCGGCTGGGCCGTCCTGCACGGCAAGCACGCCGCCGCGCCCGCCCCTGCCCCGGAAACGGCCGCGGCGGCCAAGGAAAAGAAAGACGTCTTCGAACTGTCGACCGGCGATGTCGCCGCCGTCGACGCCCGGTCATTGGCGGTCAGCTTGCCCTTATCCGGCTCGCTGGCGCCCCTGAGTTCGGCCACCATCAAGTCCAAGGTCTCGGGCGTGGTGGAAGCCACCACGGTGCAGGAAGGCATGGCGGTGCACGCCGGCCAGGTGCTGGCCCGCATCGACCAGGCCGACCTGCGCGCCCGCCTGCAACAGCAGCAGGCCATGCTGGATGAAGCGCAGGCCAAGCTGGCCATGGCCAGCAAGAACGAAACCAACAGCCAGGCCCTGCTCAAGCAGAAATACATCTCGCAAAACGCCTACGACTCGACCCAGAACTCGGTCGATCTGGCGCGCGCGGCCGTGAAGTCGGCGGCCGCCATGGTGGACATCGCCCGCATCGCCCTCAACGACGGCGTGATCAAGGCGCCGATCGACGGCGTGATCAGCAAGCGCCACGTGCAGGCCGGCGAAAAGCTGGCGCCGGACATGCCGGTGTACAGCATCGTCAACCTGTCCGAGCTGACGCTGGAGGCGCAGGTGCCGGCCTCCGAAATCCCGCGCGTGAAGGTCGGGCAGGATGTGAAGTTCCGCGTCGACGGCTACGCCCAGCGCGACTTCCACGGCAAGGTGGCGCGCATCAATCCTGCCACTGAAACCGGCTCGCGCGCCATGCTGGTCTACATCTCGGTCAAGAACGACGACAGCGCCCTGCGCGCCGGCATGTTCGCCAAGGGCAGCGTCGTCACCGACCGCTCGGCGGTGGCGCCCATCGTTCCGCTGGCCGCGCTGCGCAGCGACAAGAACGGCCAGCAGATCGTCTACAAGGTCGATCAGGGCAAGCTGATTTCGCAGCCGGTCAAGCTGGGCCTGCGCAATGAGGACGAAGGTTACGCCGAAGTGCTGGAAGGCTTGCAGCAGGGTTCGCACGTGATCGTCTCGCGTCTGGAAAGCCTGAAGCCCGGGGCGGCGGTCAAGCTGCCGCCGTCGGCGCAGGCCAAGTCTGAAGAACCGGCGAAAGGCTGATCATGTGGATCACTAAAGTCAGTATCCAGAATCCGGTGTTCGCCACCATGGTGATGGTGGCGCTGATGGTGCTGGGCCTGTTCTCGTACAAGGGACTGGGCCTGGAAGCCATGCCCAACGTCGACATCCCCGGCGCCATGATCGAGGTGATGTATCCGGGCGCCTCGCCGGAGGCGGTGGAGAACGACATCACCCGCCCGATCGAGGAAGTGGTCAACACCGTCAGCGGCATCAAGACCCTGCGCGCCAACTCGTGGGAAGGCCGCGCCGGCGTCTACGTCGACTTCGAGCTGTCGACCGACATGGACCGCGCCATGCAGGACTTGCGCGACAAGGTGGCGCAGGTGCGGCCGCGCTTCCCGCGCGAGGCCAAGGACCCGTTCATCATCCGCTTCGAGGGCGAGAACTCGCGCCCGATCGCGCAGATCGGCCTGACCGCCGGCGAACATTCGCTGCGCGACCTGTCGACCATGGCCGACCAGATCATCGCCAAGCGCTTCCAAGGCGTGGCCGGCGTCGGCCAGGTGCGCGTCAACGGCATGGCGGCGCGCCAGATCCTGATCAAGCTGCGCCCCAACGACCTGACCGCGCAGGCGGTGGGCGTGGACGAAGTGCTGACCGCGATCCAGAACACCAACACCAACCTGCCGGCCGGCTTCATCAGCTACGGCGCCAGCGAACGGCTGGTGCGGGTGGAAGGCAAGATGAAGGACCCGCGCGACTTCAACAAGATCATCGTGGCGCGCCGCGCCAACGGCCCGGTCTACCTGGAACAGGTGGCCACGGTGGAGGACGGCGCGCAGGAAGAGCTGTCGATCTCGCGCATCAACGGCCACCGCGCCGTCACCATCGACATCACCAAGGTGCAGGACGCCAACGTGGTGGAAGTGGGCCGCCGCATCCAGCAGGTCGCCGCCGAACTGCAGAAAACCCTGCCGGCCGACATCAAACTGGAAGTGCTGAACGATGAATCGCTCAAGGTGCAAAGCCAACTCGATAACGTCAAGGAGACCATCATCGAGGGCGCGGTGCTGACCATGATCATCGTGTTCTTCTTCCTGCACTCGTGGCGCTCGACCATCATCACCGGCCTGACGCTGCCGATCTCGGTGATGGCCAGCTTCATCGCCATGAAGGCCTTCGGCTTCACGCTCAACTTCCTGACGCTGATGGCGCTGTCGCTGTGCATCGGCCTGCTGATCGACGACGCCATCGTGGTGCGCGAAAACATCGTGCGCCACCTCGGCATGAAGAAGAACCACCGCAAGGCGGCCGAAGACGGCACCAACGAAATCGGCCTGGCGGTGATGGCCACCACCTTCGCGATTGTGGCGGTGTTCATTCCGGTGGCCTTCATGCAGGGCATCATCGGCCGCTTCTTCCTGCAATTCGGCATCACGGTGGCGGTGGCGGTGCTGGTGTCGCTGTTCGTCAGCTTCACGCTGGACCCGATGCTGTCGTCGGTGTGGCCGGACCCGGTCAAGGACCGCTTCAAGTACGTGCCGTGGCTGGGCCGCTTCATGCACTGGCTGGAAGGCGGCGTCGAGTGGCTGCACCAGGTGTACGGCAAGGTGCTGGCGCTGGCGCTGCGCTGGAAGAAGACCACGCTGGCCGCGGCCTTCGCCCTGTTCGCCGGGTCCATCATGCTGGTGCCGATGATCGGCGGCGAGATGATGCCGGAGCAGGATAACGGCTGGGTCAACTTCCTGATCAAGACCCCGGTCGGCTCCAGCCTGGAATACACCGACAACAAGATCCATCAAGTGGAAGAAGCGCTGAAGGAGTTCCCGGAAATCGCCAACGTCATCACTGTGGTGGGCACTTGGGACGGCCGCAACACCGCCCAGCTGGACATGAAGCTGACCGACCGCAAGCTGCATCCGCGCCGCACGCAGCAGCAGATGGAAGCGGCGATCCGCGCGCGCCTGAACAAGATCGCCGGCATCACGCTGACGGCCGGCATGAAACCGATCTTCATCGCCATCCTCGGCACCGACGAGGGCAAGCTGGATGACGTGGCGCACCGCCTGATGGACAAGATGCGCAAGATCAAGGGCATCGCCGACCTGGAATACAGCCAGGAAGGCGCCAACCCGTCGACCAACATCAAGATCAACAACGAGCTGGCCAGCGATCTGGGCCTGACCACGCAGCAGATCGGCGCCGCCCTGCGTCCGTTCGTGGCGGGCGACACCACCTCGCACTTCCTGGCCTCCGATGGCCAGAACTACGAGGTCAACGTGCAGCTGCCGAAATCCGGCCGCCAGAAAGTGGCCGACCTGGCCGACCTGTCGCTGGCGTCGAGCAAGCTCGGTCCCGACGGCCGTCCGGTGATGGTGCCGCTGCGCCAGGTGGTGGACTTCGTGCCGGCCTTCAGCCCGCAAGTGCTGAAACGCCAGGCGCTGCAACGCCGCGTGGCGGTGTACGCCAGCACCGAAGGCCGTCCGGGCGGCGACGTCGACGCCGACGTCAAGAAGGCGATGAAGGAAATCGAACTGCCATCCGGCGTGCGTTTCGACGTCGGCGGCAATGCGCAAAGCATGGAGGAGAGCATGAACTCGGCCATGGTGGCGCTGGGCATCGCGGTGATCTTCATCTACCTGGTGCTGGCCTCGCAGTTCGGCAGCTTCCTGCAACCGATCGCCATCATGATGTCGCTGCCGCTGTCGCTGATCGGCGTGCTGGTGGCGCTGCTGGTGACGCACACCACGCTGAATATCTTCTCGGTGATCGGCTTCATCATGCTGATGGGTCTGGTGACCAAGAACGCGATTCTGCTGGTCGACTTCACCAACCACATGCAGAAGGAAGGCCAGAGCCAGCACGACGCCATCATGAGCGCCGGCCAAGTGCGCCTGCGCCCTATCCTGATGACCACGCTGGCCATGGTGTTCGGCATGCTGCCGATGGCGATCGGCCTCGGCGACGGCGGCGAAACGCAGGCGCCGATGGGCCGCGCGGTGATCGGCGGCGTACTGACCTCAACCCTGCTGACCCTGGTGGTGGTGCCAGTGGCCTACACCTACCTCGACAGCCTCGGCAAACGCTGCAAGCGCTTCTTCAAGGGCCACCACGAAGAAGAGCCCGAGCTGCACGAGGTGAAAAAGGAAACCGCCGAAGTGGCGTAGTCAATCGTCGTCGTCGGGGGCGAGGCCGGAGGTCTCACCCTCGGCGAGATCCTCCTCGCCCTCCTGGGCCAAGCCGGGATTGTTCTTCAGCTCGGCCTTGCGCCGGGCTTTCTCTTCCTGCTTTTTCTTCTTTTCCAACTCCCGCTGCCGCTTTTCATACGCGAAGTTCGTTTTGGCCATTTGCCGGCTCCTTCTCTAAAAGCGTTGCCCTGCCTTCATTATGACGCAAGTTCCTCAACCACGAGGATGATGTTGCGCATGCAAATGCTTCAAACGTTCCCTTGCGACATGGGTATAAATCTGCGTGGTTGAAATATCGGAATGTCCCAATAACAATTGGACAACACGCAGGTCGGCGCCGTGGTTCAGCAAATGGGTGGCAAACGCGTGGCGCAGGGTGTGCGGCGACAGCGGCGCCGTGATGCCCGCCTTGAGGGCATGCTTTTTAATCAAGACCCAGAACATCTGCCGCGTCATGCCGGCGCCGCGCCCGGTGACGAACAGGGCGTCGTCCTGCCGGCCGTTGAGGATGACGCCGCGCGCCTCCTTCAGATAGCGCTCGATCCACTGGCGCGCCTGCTGGCCGAACGGCACCAACCGCGTCTTCGCGCCCTTGCCGGTGATGCGCAGCACGCCATCGTTCAGGCTCAGTTCCAGCAGCTTGAGCTCCACCAGCTCGGACACGCGCAGGCCGCTGGCGTACATCAGCTCCAGCATGGTGCGCTCGCGCAGGCCGAGCGGCGTGCGCACGTCCGGCGCGGCCAGCAAGGCTTCCACCTGCGCCTCGCTCAGCGTATTGACCGAGCGCTGCGGCTGCCTGGCCGATTGCAATTTGAGGCTGGGATCGGCATCGATGCGGCGCTGGCGCAGCAACATCTGGTAGAAGCGCCGTATCACCGACAGCCGGCGGTTGGACGAGGTCGGCTTGCCCTGGTCATGGCGGGCGGCGATGTAGCTTTCGATATCGTGGCCCTGCACGGCCAGCAAGCCCTCCACGCCGCCGCGCTTCTGCTCCAGCCAGGCGGCGAACAGGCGCATGTCGCGCCGGTAGGCTTCCAGCGTGTTCTTGGACAGCCCGTCCTCCAGCCACAGGCTGTCGCAGAACTCGTCGATCAGAGCAAGGTTGTCTGCTGCCATGCGTATTCGCTTGAACCTTCGTGCGCCAGCAGCCAGCGCTTCACACCCAGCAGGTAGCCGTTGGGATCGTCGCTGTTGGAAAAGCCGCCCAGGCCGCCGGCGGCGGTCACGCGATGGCAAGGCACCACCACCGGGAACCAGTTGGCGCCGCAGGCCTGTCCCACCGCGCGCGGCGCCGAGCCGAGGAACCTGGCCAGCTCGCCGTAGGTGCGGGTGCTGCCGCGCGGGATCGAGCACAGCGCATCCCACACCTTTTGCTGGAATTCCGTACCGGCGCGCCGGAGCGGCAGGGTGAACTGGTAGTCCGCGTCCGCGCAGTATTTCTCGAGCTGGTGGACGGCCAGTTCGGCGGTCGCGTCCTGTGGCGCTTTTGCATCAAAATGGGGCGGCAGGTAGCTCATTTCGACGATCACGCCGTTGGCCGTGCGCACACCCAGCTTGCCAAATGGTAGTTCCGCCACAGCGGAAAACAGCTCACTGCCTTGTTGTATTTTGATCACAGTTGCATGCACCAAAAAGTTGTTCTTCTGCACCAGCATGTTGCATCTCTGCTACAGCAAAAATGCCACACTGGCCGCTATTGTAAATGGCGCGGGCAAAAAAAAACGCACCGTTTGGTGCGTTTTCAAATCCTGCTTCACGTTCCCGGTCGCTTGCCTGGTTCCGTAGCGCGCTTGTGGCGGCTTGCAGACCCTATAACAGCGACATTCTGTAAAACGTGTGTCTCCTCGATCTAGTGCCGGTATTGGATTACCGTTTCTATACACACTCCCCACTTACAATTCCGGGCTCTTGCTACCGGGCTGCATATCGATATGCACGTTTCCCTGAGAGCGACGCCATCATAACGTATCCCCTACGCTTTTTCGCAAATTTTTTTCATGCTTATTTGAGGCATAAACAAATTTGACGCAGACCAAACAAGTTGTGGTATGCCCCACTTTTGAGGCACTTTGTACACTTAGTAGTAGCCCTCATTGCCACATTGATCATCCGCGGCTAATTTAGCGCTAAGCTGGATTTCCCAGCACCAATAAAACTTAGAGACACATTATGCTGACAAAAATACTCGATCATCTGGAGGAGTGGATCATCACCTTCCTGATGGGCGGCGCGACGCTCATCATCTTCCTATCCGTGGTTCATCGATACGGCACCGGCATGCCGATTCCCTACGTCCAGGACTACCTGCTGTCGCTGCACTTTGAGTGGGCGCAGGAGCTGGCCATCATCATGTTCGTGTGGATGGCCAAGTTTGGCGCGGCCTACGGCGTGCGCAAGGGCGTGCACGTGGGCGTGGACGTGCTGGTCAACCGCATGCCGCCGGAATGGCGCCGTTTCACGGTGCTGCTGGCGATCGGCTGCGGCACCCTGTTCACCGGCATCGTCGGCACGCTGGGCCTGACCTTTGTGTGGGAGAACGGCATGCACCACGCGGCCTACACCCTGCTGGGCATCGACGCCTCCGACGTGCCGGAAGGCCCGACCACGCCGGACCTGGAATGGCCAACGTGGTTCATCTACTCGGCGGTCCCGCTGGGCTCCTACCTGATGTGCTTCCGCTTCCTGCAAGTGGGCTGGACATTCCTGCGCCACGGCGAACTGCCGCACCATGACGAATCCCACGTCGAAGGCCTGGACGACGACGATCACGACGAGCTGTTCGTGGCTGCGCCACATCCAGCGCCAGCACACGGAGGTGCACGATGAGCGGCGCAGTGACCATGCAAGGCATCGAGCCTTGGAGCAAGAAAAAAGCCGGCACCATCCTCGGCGTGATCGCCGGCATCCTGCTGGCCGTATGCATTTTGGGCGGCAAGGTCGGCATCGTGTTCGCGCTGCTGATCCTGCTGATGTTGACCGGCATCCCGGTCTCCATCGCGCTCGGCCTGACGGTGCTGATGTTCATGTACCTGCTGACGCAGGTGCCGGTGGAGGCGGTGGCGCTCAAGCTGTTCAGCGGCATCGAGAAGTTCGAGATCATGGCCATCCCGCTGTTTATCCTGGCCGGTAACTTCCTCACCCACGGCGGCGTGGCCAAACGCATGATCGCCTTTGCCACCAGCCTGATCGGCCATTGGCACGGCGGCCTGGCGCTGGCCGGCATCATCGCCTGCGCCATGTTCGCGCTGGTGTGCGGCTCCTCGGTGGCAACCGTGGTGGCGATCGGCTCCATCATCCTGCCGGCCATGGTCAAGCAGGGCTACCCCAAGCACTTTGGCGCGGGCGTGATCATCACCGCCGGCTCACTCGGCATCCTGATGCTGCCGTCGATTCCGAAGGTGATCTACGCGATTTCGACCAACACCTCGATCGGCGCGCTGTTCCTGGCCGGCCTGTTCCCCGGCATCCTGCTGACCGTGATGCTGTGCGGGACCACCTGGGTGCTGGCCAAGAAAAACAACTACCCGCGCATGCACAAGGCTGGGTGGAAGCAGCGCTGGACCGCCTTCCGCAAGAGCGTGTGGGGCCTGATGCTGGTGGTGATCATCATCGGCGGCATCACCAAGGGCATCTTCACGCCGACCGAAGCGGCGGCCATGAGCGCGGTGTATGCGTTCGTGATTTCGGTGTTCGTCTACCGCGACATGCCGCTGTCGAAGACGCCGGAAGTGCTGAAGAAATCGGCGGCGCTGTCGGCCATGCTGTTGTACATCATCACCAACGCCGTGCTGTTCTCCTTCCTGATGGCGCACGAGAACATCCCGCAGGCGATGGCGGACTGGATTCTGAACAAAGACCTGGGCCAGGCTGGCTTCCTGTTCTTCACCAACATCCTGCTGCTGTTGGCCGGTAACGTGATGGAGCCGTCGTCGATCATCCTGGTGATGGCGCCGATCTTGCACCCCGCCGCGATCCGTCTGGGCATCGACGCCGTCCACTTCGGCATCATGATCGACGCCAACATGGAAGTGGGCCTGTGCCACCCGCCGGTGGGCCTCAACCTGTACGTGGCGAGCGGTATTTCGAAGATGAGTATTTCGGAACTGACCGTGGCGGTGATGCCGTGGCTGATTACGATGCTGGTGTTCCTGGTGATCGTGACTTACTGGCCGGGATTGTCGCTCTGGCTGCCCAAGGCAATGGGCTTGATGTAGAAGTAAGAAGCCCCGCTTTCTGAACTGACTCCAAATAGTTGGACGGTTTAGTTTGCTAGGCAGCCAAGGGCTGAGTCCTGTATTGCACAGGGCTCAGCCCTTTTAGTTTAAGTTTGATGCGATCGTAATTGTAATAGCGGATGTACTTCCGGAGTCCCGTCTGTAGCTCGTCAACGCTACTGAACTTGTTCAGGTGGTTTGCCGCCTGCGCCTTGAACTGGCGCTGCAGCACATTATTGGCTGCTTGGCCCACTTCGCCTTTGTACGAGCGATACTTCTTGGGGCGTACCAGAGATTTCAAGCCCAGTGCAGCCATTTGTTTTTGTACCGTCTTGTGATTGACATGGTGCCCCAGATTGCGAATCGCAGCGGTCACACGCCGATATCCATAGCGCCTCTTATGCGTATCGAAAATACGGCGAATGGTCTGTTTCAAAACCTGATGCCTGTCCATCCCGGCTACCTTCTGCTGATAGTAGAAGGTACTCCGGGCCAAACCGGCCAGTTTGAGTAAGTCAGCTAGTGGAAATTGCTGCCTTAGTTCGTCGATTACTTGCGCTTTTTGCGCGCGGTTGCACGCGTTGGCGGCTGCGCTTGAACTAAGGCCCGTAACTTTTTTAGGTACGCAACCTCCATGCGTAAATGATTCACCTCCGCCTCTAATTCCTCACGGGTACGGGGTTCGTCATCGACAGCGAGTGGTGCTTTGGTGGGTTGAGGATCAGGCATTTTCTTCGGTCTATGTGCTGCAGG
Organism: Duganella radicis; assembly: GCF_009720825.1. Classification (GTDB taxonomy): domain Bacteria; phylum Pseudomonadota; class Gammaproteobacteria; order Burkholderiales; family Burkholderiaceae_D; genus Rugamonas; species Rugamonas radicis. The sequence continues at coordinate 57,635 of NZ_WNKY01000029.1, forward strand.
ATGAGCATTTTTTGCTCAGCACTATAGGCCGTGAACTCTTGGCTAACCCGGCTTCTCCGTGGGCTTGGTATAACCTTACCCAACGCTTGAGCATTGCGTAATCCAGACCATACAGCCTGGCTACTGCCGTGAATCCGAGCCGTCCAGCGAGATATCGCTCGACCACTTCCAATTTGAATTGCGTTGTGTACTTCACCAATGAAAAACCCCGAAAGTTGGTGTCCAACTTTCGGGGGGCAGTTCATTTCGCGGGGCTTTTTTTACTTGGCTGCTTCTTTATTAATCGCCGAGATCAGGTCCTTGCCGATCCGGCCTTCCATCTGCTGCTGCACCGGCAGCAGCGCCTTGCGCCACTCGGCCTGCTCTTTCACGCTGAGCGTGTAGATCTCGGTCTTGCCGGCCTTTTTGATGGCGTCCAGCGCCATGTCGTTGTCGCGCTGTGCGATCGCCTTCTCGAAGGTGGTGGCTTCGCGCATGGCCTTGTCCAGCGCGGTGCGGATGTCGGCTGGCAGACCGTCCCAGAACTTCTTGTTGACGATCACCGCATAGCCCAGGTAACCGTGGTTGGACACGGTCACATACTTCTGCACCTCGTGCATCTTCTGGGTGTACATATTCGACGGCGGATTCTCGGTGCCATCCACCACGCCGGTTTGCAGCGCCTGATACACCTCGGAGAACGCCAGCACCTGCGGGTTGGCGCCAAGTGCGCGCATCTGCGCGTCCAGCACCTTGGACGACTGGATACGCATCTTCAGACCTTTGAAATCGGCCGGCGCGCGCAGCGGCTTGTTGGCCGACATGACCTTGAAGCCGTTATCCCAGAACGCCAGGCCGGTGATGCCTTTCGGTTCCAGCTTCTTCAACAGCGACTTGCCGATTTCGCCCTCGGTCACGTTGTACAGCGCGGTCTTCGACGGGAAGATGTACGGCAGGTCGAAGGCTTCGAATTCCTTCACGCCCAGCGGGCCGAATTTGGCCAGCGATGGCGCCAGCATCTGCACCGCGCCCAGTTGCAGGGCTTCCAGTTCTTCCTTGTCTTTATACAGCTGGCTATTCGGATAGACCTCGACCTTCACGCGGCCGTTGGTGGCCTTTTCCGCCAGTTGTTTAAAACGCTCCGCGGCCTGGCCTTTCGGCGTGTCGGTCGCCACCACGTGGCTGAATTTGATGACGATAGGCGCTTGAGCATAGGCGTTGAAGCTCAGGGCGGCGCTCAGGACGAGCAGACCGGTTTTCAGTTTCATGAAGTCTCCTGGTGGGTTTAAAGTTACACTTGTTCTATTCTGAACGATTCTTATAAATACCGGCAAGGCTGGCAACTGTGGATAACCACAATGGCCGCGCCGCCCCGACCGGTTACCCTGATTGTCCATGACATCCACCCATTCCACCACGCCTGCCGCGCCTGACGCGCGCCGCCGCCCGTACTCCAGCACCTCGCTGCGCTGGCTGCTGCCCATCATGCTGGTGTTGTTTTTTCTGGCGATATTGATCTGGCTACCCTGGCAGGCGCGCCAGATGGAGAGCAACGAGCGGCAGGAGCAGCTGATCGCCGATACGCTGTGGGTCGAGCAAACCATCCGCTTCCAGTTGGGCCGCGATGAAGAAAGCCTGCGCGCGCTGGGCGTGGAAATCTCCGGCGGCCACCTGAGCCACGCGCAGCTGCACGAACGCATGGCGCGGCTGCTGAAAAATGGCCACGAACTACTGCGCGTGGTGTGGCTCAAGCCGGACGGGCAACTGGCCGGCAGCAGCGATCCTTTATCCACGCCGGTGGAACTGTCGCCCGCATCGAAGGCCACGGCCGAGATCACACGCAAGACGCGCCGCCCCATGTACACCCAGCCGGAGGCGCAGACCCACGTCTCCGCCGCCGCGCCATCGGCGGTGCTGATGGACTACCACGTGCCGCTGTTCCGCGGCGACGAATACATCGGCGACCTGGTGGCCACCTACCAGACCAGCGTGATGCTGGAAGAGATGGTGCCGTGGTGGTTCGCCCAGGACAACCAGGTCTCGCTGGTGGACCGTGACGACAAGGTGCTGGCGCGGCGCGCGGCGGCCGGTCCGGGCCACGGCGTCTACACCCACAAGCGCGCGCTCGATCTGCCGGGCGCCTCGGTCACGCTGGTGACGGACAGCGTCAAGAGCGAGCCGCAGCTGCTGCCCAATCTGCTGGTCGGCTCGGTGATCGTGCTGTCGCTTGGCCTGTTATGGAGCTTGCTGGCGCTGTGGGGTCACATCTCGAAACGCCTGGCGGCGGAAGGCGCGCTGCGCCAGCAGATGTCGTTCCGCACGGCGATGGAAAACTCGCTGGTGACCGGCTTGCGCGCGCGCGACCTCGAAGGCCGCATCACCTACGTCAATCCGGCCTTCTGCCAGATCGTCGGCTACCCGGCCGAGGAAATCGTCGGCAAGCTGCCGCCCATGCCCTACTGGGCGCCGGAGGCGATGGCGGAATACCAGTCGCGCTTTGCCAACGTCCTGGCGGGCAAGGTCACGCCGCAATTCGAAACCTTCTTCCAGCGTCCGGACGGCGAGCGCGTGCCGGTGCTGATCTTCGAGGCGCCGCTGGTGGACAACGACGGCAAGCAGACCGGCTGGATGGGCTCCATCCTCGATATCTCCGACCGCAAGCGCATCGAGGAGCTGAATCGCCAGCAGCAGGAAAAGCTCCAGGCCTCGGCGCGCCTGGCCACCATGGGCGAGATCGCGTCCATGCTGGCGCATGAGCTGAACCAGCCGCTGGCCGCCATCTCCAGCTACACCACCGGCGCGCTGAACCTGATCGAGCGCGACGCGCCCGGCCCGGTCGACGCCACCCTGCTCAAGCCGGCGCTGGAACAGGCCAGCGCACAGGCCCAGCGGGCCGGCCAGATCATCCGCAGCGTGCACGGATTCGTGAAGAAACGCGAACCGCTGCGGCAGGAAGTGGCGGTCGCCTCGCTGCTGGACAGCATCCGCACGCTGATCGAACTGCAAGCGCGCCAGAGTTATGTTTCCTTCCGTACCGAGATCCCGGCCGACCTGCCGCCGGTGCGCGCCGACCGCGTGATGATCGAACAGGTGCTGCTCAACCTCACCCGCAACGGCATCGAGGCCATGTCGCAGGTGCCGCCGCAGCGGCGCATCCTCAACGTGGTGGCGTCCTACGATGCCGAGGCGGGGCAAGTCAGCGTGGCGGTGATCGACCAGGGGCATGGCATCCCGGACGACGTGGCGCAGCGCCTGTTCTCGCCCTTCTTCTCGACCAAGGCCGAAGGCATGGGCATGGGCCTCAACATCTGCCGCACGGCGATGGAGTTCCATGGCGGCGCCCTGACCTTCCGCGCCAACCCGCAAGGCGGCACCATTTTCACCTTCCAGCTGCCGGCCGCCACCGCACAAGTGGACTGAACAACAACAGCGCGCCCCACTGTGGTTTTTTCCCGATACTTCACCTTTGCGAGTCACTGGCATGGCCGCGCAGGCCGCCACGCCCCACAACACCCATATCTACAGTTTCCATAAGGCAACGTCAATCTTTTTCTCTGTGTTGCGCGCATGCCGAAAGTGACTAATGGAGACAATTCAACCGCCAACGCTCCCTAACATGGATTTATGCGAATCGCGCATGTCGTTATGCGCTCGGTGCATTTTGAACTAGGGGAAAAACATGAAGTTGCGAAACATGACAGTGGCCAAACGGCTGGGTGTGGGCTTCGGCCTGGTGTCGGTCCTATTGCTGGTGGTGATTCTGCTGGGCCTGGCCAGCATGCGGCAAATCCAGGCGCGCATGATCGAAATTACCAAAGTGAACGACGTGGAAACCCGCCTGGCGCAGGCCATGGACCTGACCGTCACGGAACGGGCGCTGGCGCTGCGCAACCTGATCCTGCTCAAGGAAGAGAAGGAAATCCAGATTGAAATCAAGCGCATCGGCGACCAGGAAAAGAAATATGTCGACGCCATGAGCAAGATGGCGCACATGTTCGACGATGTCAGCCTGACCACCGCCGAAGAGAAAAAGCTGCTGGAACAAATCCGCCAGCAAGGCGATCTGGCGGCGCCGTTCTACAAGCAGGCGCAGGAACTGGCGCTGGGCCAGCAGCAGGACGAGGCGTATCAGCTATTGCGTTACAAGTTCCGTCCCGTGCAAAAGAAATGGTGGGATCTGATCCGTGAACTGATCGCGCTGGAGGAAAAGCAGAACACCGAGGCGGTGGCGCAGGCCGAAACCGCCTACGACAGCGCCCGCGAGCAGATGCTGATCGCCGGCACCCTGGCGCTGCTGTGCAGCGTGGTGGCCGCGTGGCTGATCACCCGCAGCGTGGTGCGCCAGCTGGGCTGCGAACCGGAGCAGGCGGCCGCCATCGCCGCCGAAATCGCCGCCGGCAACCTGACCGTGCCGATCCACCCGCGCCGTGGCGACGAGCACAGCCTGCTGCACGCCATGCGCGACATGCGCGACGGCCTGACCCGCATCGTCGGCCAGGTCTACACCAGCAGCGACACCATCGCCAGCGCGGCCGGCCAGATCGCCAACGGCAACCTCGACCTGTCCTCGCGCACCGAGCAGCAGGCCAGCACGCTGGAGGAAACCGCCTCCTCGATGGAGGAGCTGACCAGCACCGTGCGCCTGAATACCGACCGCGCCCGCCAGGCCAACGGCCTGGCCACCTCGGCCTCCGACGTGGCCGCCAGGGGCGGCGCGGTGGTGGCCCAGGTGGTGGACACCATGGCGGCCATCGACACCTCGGCCCACAAGATCGTCGACATCATCGCCGTGATCGACAGCATCGCCTTCCAGACCAACATCCTGGCGCTGAACGCCGCCGTGGAGGCGGCGCGCGCCGGCGAACAGGGCCGCGGCTTCGCGGTGGTCGCCAGCGAGGTGCGCACGCTGGCCCAGCGCAGCGCCGCCGCCGCCAAGGAAATCAAGGAGCTGATCGGCGACTCGGTGGACAAGGTACAGGCCGGCAACAAGCTGGTCGAGCAGGCCGGGGCCACCATGGAGGAGGTGGTGTCGAGCGTCAAGCGCGTGACCGACATCATGTCGGAAATCATGCTGGCCAGCCAGGAACAGTCGGCCGGCATCGAGCAGATCAACGACGCCGTGACCCAGATGGACGATGTCACCCAGCAGAACGCGGCGCTGGTCGAGGAGGCGGCGGCCGCCGCGCAAGCCATGCAGGACCAGGCCAACAGCCTGAACGAGGTGGTCAGCATCTTCCGCCTGGCCAACGTCGCCCAGCACGCGCCGGCCGCCACGGTCACGCCGCTGGGCCGGCACAAAGCGGCGCCCCGGCTGACGCACGGCGGCGCCACGTCGCGCCGTCCGGCGCACGCCATGGAACACGCCTGAGCCGGGAGCACACATGGGCAGCATCGAAAAACTCCAAACATCCCCCCAAGTCTTCTGGCACACCGGCGCCGTCACGGCCCACGAGCGCCTGCAACAGCTGGGCCAGCAGGCCGCCACGGTCTGGCTGACCGGCCTCAGCGGCGCCGGCAAATCCACCCTGGCGTACGCGCTGGAACGGCGCCTGTGCAGCGAGGGCCGGCTGGCCTATGTGCTGGACGGCGACAACCTGCGCCACCACCTGAACAGCGATCTCGGCTTCACCAGCCGCGACCGCCGCGAAAACATCCGCCGCAGCGCCGAGGTGGCGCGGCTGCTGAACGACGCCGGCCTGATCGTGATCTGCGCCTTCATCTCGCCGCTGCGCAGCGACCGCGAGCTGGCCCGCACCATCATCGGCCCGGACAACTTCATCGAGACCTATGTCAGCACGCCCTGCGCCATCTGCGAGGAGCGCGATCCCAAGGGCTTGTACCAGAAAGCCCGCGCCGGCCTGATCCCGGAATTCACCGGCATCTCCGCGCCGTACGAGGTGCCGCTGGAACCGGCGCTGGCGCTGGACACGGAACAGCTGACCATCGACCAGGCTTGCACCCGGCTGCTGCAACATCTGGGGCCGCGCCTGCGTTGACATCATGGATTACGACATTTTCAACGGCGACGCCGATGGCCTGTGCGCGCTGCACATGCTGCGCCTGCACGCGCCGGCGCAGCGCGCACTGATCACCGGCGTCAAGCGCGACATCGAACTGCTGCGCCGCGTGCCGGCCGTGGCCGGCAGCGAACTGCTGGTGCTCGACATTTCGCTGGACGCCAACGCCGCCGAGCTGCCACGCCTGCTGGACGGCGGCGCCCGCCTCACCTGGTTCGACCACCACGCGGCCGACCGCGCCCCCGTCCATCCGCACCTGCGCCTGCATTGCGACGAGGCGCCCGATGTCTGCACCAGCATCCTGGTGGACCGCCAGCTTGGCGGGCGCTACCGGCCATGGGCGGTGGCCGCCGCCTTTGGCGACAACCTGGGCGCGGCGGCGCAGGCGCTGGCGGACAGCATCGGGCTGGACGCCGAACGCAGCGCCGCGCTGGCCGCGCTGGGCCAGACGCTCAATTACAACGCCTATGGCGAGTGCGAGGCCGACCTGCACATCGCCCCGGCCGCGCTGTACCAGGCGCTGCATGCATACGCCGATCCGTTCGACTTCATGCGGACCCCGCTGTACCGCGAGCTGCACGCATCCTATCGCGCCGACTGCGCCCGCCTGCACGCGCTGCAACCGCACTGGCAGCGGGATGGCAACGCGGTCTACCTGCTGCCTGCCGCCGCCTGGGCGCGGCGCGGCAGCGGCGTGCTGGCCAACCGTCTGGCGGCCGACTCGCCGCAGGCCGCGTTTGCCGTGGTACTGACCCGCAGCGACGGCGATTACCTGATCAGCGTGCGCTCCGGCCAGCCGCTGGCGCGCAGCGCCTGCACGCTGTGCCGGCAATTCCCGGGCGGCGGCGGACGCAAGGCGGCGGCCGGCATCAACCGCCTGCCGGCCGCCGACCTGCCCCACTTCATCGACCGCTTCGGCACCTATTTCGCGCCGGACGCGCCCTGCCACCATGCCGCCTGATCCCGTCACCCTGCCAGCGCCGCCGTCCGCCCGCGCGGCCGCCGCGCCGGTCAGCCTGGCCCTGCTGGCCCTGCTGTTCCTGCGCATCGGCTGCACCAGCGTCGGCGGCTTCATGGCCATGGTCTCGGTCACCCAGCAAGTGCTGTGCGAACGGCGCCGCCTGCTGGCGCCGGCCGAACTGCTGGACGGCCTGGCGCTGGCTTCCGTGCTGCCCGGCCCGGTGGCCGTGAACGTGGCCGCCTACGCCGGCTACCGCCTGCGCGGCGTGGCCGGCGCCGCCGTCGCCATCGTCTGCGCCGTGCTGCCGGCCTTCCTGTGCATGGTGGCGCTGGGCACGCTGTACCTGCGCTATGGCAGCATGGGCGCGCTGCGGCCGGTGTTTCACGGCATCGCACCGGCCATCGTGGCCATCGTGCTGGCGGCCGGCTGGCGCCTGTGGCAAAGCGCGGTGCGCGACCGCCGCCAGGCCGCGCTGGGCATCGGCGCCGCCATGGTGATGGTGGCGCTGCCCGGGCTGGCCACCACGCTGGCCGTGATGGCCATCGCCGCCGCCGTCGGTTACCACTGCTATGGCGCCGCCGCCACCGGCGCGACGCCGGCCAGCGCGCCGGCCGCATCCTTGCCCCAGGCGGGACGCTGGCGCTGGCCGCAACGGCTGGCCGCCCTGCTGGTGCTGCCGCTGGGCACGCTGGCGGCGCTGAGCGCCTCGCCCATCCTGCTGCAATTGCTGGGCGTGTTTTCCAGCATGAGCCTGCTGGCCTTTGGCGGCGGCTATGTCTTCATCCCGCTGTTGCAACACACGGTGGTCGACGCCTATCACTGGCTGACCCCGCGCGAATTTGTCGACGCCCTGGCCATCACCCAGCTGAGCCCCGGCCCCGCCATGATCAGTTCGGCGTTGGTCGGTCTCAAGGTGGCCGGCCTGGCGGGCGCGGCGGCGGCCAGCATCGGCATGTTCGTGCCCAGCGCGGTGCTGATGATCGCCGCCAGCGGCGCCATGCAGCGGGTACGCGCCAGCGGCTCGGTGCAGGCCGCGCTGAGCGGCATGCGCGCCGCCCTGGCCGGCATGGTGTTCGCGGCCGCCGCCACCATCGGCCGCGCCCATCCGCTGGAACCGTTGACGGTGCTGTGCTGCGCCGCCGCGCTGTTCGCCCTGCTGCGCCTGCGGCTGGACGCGGCCCTGATCGTGCTGGTCGCCGGAGGCGGCGGCTGGCTGTTTTTCTAAGGAGACAAGCATGACCCATACTTCCCCTGCGGGCGTTCGTCCGCGCCCCGTGATGATGATCCCGCTGCGCCGCTGCGGCAGCCACGCGCTGCGCCTGCGGCTGAACATGGCGCCGCAATTCTATTCGCCGTATCCGCTGCACATCGTCGACTTCATGCCGTTGCTGCCGCTGTATGGCGACCTGCGCGACGACCGCCATTACTTCCGCCTGGTGACCGACCTGTGCGGCTTGCAGGCGGTCAGCATGGTCAAGTGGCCCGGCATGGTGTTCGATCCGGTGGAAATCTTCGAAACCCTGCGCCACCAGCCGCGCAGCATCCACCGCGTCCACTGGGAGCTGCTGCTGCGCGCGGCCGAACACCAGGGCGCGCGCGTGGTCATGGACAAGTCGCTCGACAATGTCCATTACGCGGACGAGCTGATGCAGCTGCTGCCCGACATGCTGTTCATCAACGTGGTGCGCGATCCGCGCGCCCAGGTGGCGTCGATGAACCGCGCCATCATCCACGACTTCGACACCCGCCTGAACGCGGAAACCTGGCTGGCCGCGCAGCGCGCCGCCGACCACGTGATGCAGCGCTACCCGCAGCGCGTGCTGACCATCCGCTACGAGGACTTCCTGTCGCAGCAGCGCGCGACGCTGGAGGCGCTGTGCAGCTTCCTCGCCATCGACTTCCTGCCGCAGATGCTCGACATCGGCGCCTCGCAGGAAGCGCGGCAGATCGCCCAGCTGTCGGCGCTGTGGTCGTCCAACTGCTATCCGCCGATCGTGGCCAATATCGACAAATTCCGGCAGCAGCTGTCGGCCGACGACATCAATGTGATCGAAACGCTGACCGGCGGCTACATGGACCGCTATGGCTACACCCGCCTGGCCAGCGGCGACGCCGACCTGTCCGCCGCACAGCGCGCCGCCGCCGTGGCGCGCTCGGACGCCGGCCGCGAACGCGCCTGGCGCGACCTGGAGCGGGACAACTTCCGCGACTATGTGTTGCGCCGTTGCCGCGCCGACTACCTGGCCCAGCTGCGTGCGCGCCTGAGCCAGCAGGCCACGCAGCCGGCCCGCGACAGCGCGCCGGTCACGCTGAGCGAACTCGATCCGGCCGCCTTCGAAGTCAGCGACTGAAGCGCCGCAGTCTGTTTCCTGTGCCGGACTGCGCTAAAATGCGCTCTGGCGCGGAGCCCGTCCGCGCCGGCCCGCCTGGCGGGACCGAGATTAACGTTTCGTGCCGGCGGCGACGCCGCCGGCAACGGCACAGGAGACAACACAAGATGCTGCATATCGTCGACGATGAAGCGGTCGTGCGCGACTCGCTCAGCTGGCTGGCCACTTCGCGGGCGATTCCCGCGCGCGCCTACGAATCAGGCGTGCACTTTCTGGCCCAGATCGGCGGCGGCGTGTTCGATGCGGATGGCGACTGCGTGCTGCTCGACGTGCGCATGCCGGACATGAACGGCGTGGCGGTGTTCGACCAGTTGCTGGCGCGCGGCCTGGCGCAGCGCATGCCGGTGATCTTCCTGACCGGCCACGGCGACGTGCCGATGGCGGTCGACACCCTGAAGCGCGGCGCCTTCGACTTCTTTGAAAAACCCTTCAACGACAACCAGCTGATGGACCGGGTGCAGGAAGGCCTGGCCAACTCGCGCCGCGCCGGCGAGCACGCCGCCGTCCACGCCCGCCTGGCGACCCTGTCCACGCGCGAGCGCGAAGTGCTGGACCTGATCCTGGCCGGCAAAATGAACAAAGTGGTGGCCGACCAGCTGGGCATCAGCATGCGCACGGTGGAAGTCCACCGCGCCCACATCTTCGACAAAATGCAAGTCAAGACCGCCGTCGAGCTGGCCGGCCTGCTGAAATGAGGCCGGCGGCCCTCGTCCCGAGCTACACCGCAAGCAATAAATCGCACCTCACCCCGCTTGATTCACATCAAGCGGCGGCCTACCATGAAGTGACAACATCGTCTCATGATTACATGGGACGAAAAGAAACGCATAGCCAACCTGAAAAAGCATGGCGTTGACTTTGCTGATTTGGGCAAGCTGTTTGATCGCTTCATGTACAGCGAAGAGGACACCAGCGCCCACTATGACGAAGTCCGCGTCAAGAGTTTATGCTGGCATGAGGACCGCGTAGTGCGCCTCATTTGGATCGACCGGAACGACAGCGCCCGTCTAATTTCATGCAGGAAGGCCACAAATTATGAAACGCGAACCTATTTCGAAAACGCCCCCTTTAACTAAGGAGCAAATGGAAGCCGCAATCGCCGCAGCCCCGGCTTACGTCTACGATCCTGACGTTCCCTACGATCCCAACAATGAAGAAGAAGTCCGGGCATTCTGGTCAAAAGCAAAACTCGTCATGCCCGGCGAGCATCGCTTTCAACAACATGGTCGAAAAAACGACTAACGAATAAAAATAGAGAAAGAGATCAAAAGCGGACTACTTTGAAACAGTATTTCACCTAAGCTCAGATTGGCGCCGAAATTGCCGCTGCTCCTGAGCACATGGATGATCCCGAGTCGCCTTACGGCATGGACGATCCTGAAACAACCAAGCCTCTGGTCCAAGGCAATACTCACGTTCCCGGGTAACCATCCACATCAAGATCCGTTGTGGAGAACCAGAAGTAAGCATCGCTTGCCGTGCCGCCCCGAGAAACCTGGCACTAAAATAGTTCTCTTCCTGCGCATGAACGTGAAACGCAAACTGACGCCGAAGGGCTCCGAAACTAAAGCAGACTTAAGCTCATACAAACGTAACAACCGTCTGCCTCCCCCAAGGCACCGGCGGTACCCGCCCAAAATGCTATCTTCGCCCTTCCTGCCCCCATGAGTGTGAGACTGAGATTTTTGTAAAGCCAGCTAACTGCTGTCAAGATACGATACTTTAAGTGTCATTTTATGATACTGCATAAGACGCATTATATTTACAAATTAATAATGGTAGAGTTGGGATAGGAATTTTCTTCAAATATTTCGGAGCTAGCCAAGTAATGAGAACAGTCATAGCTATTGTTATTCTGATGACCCTTATTTCACATTCGGCGTTAGCGGAAGCCGAAAAAATTCCAACGATTGAGCCGGGCATCTACACACCAAACGCTCCCTTCGAGACAGTAAAACAATCCTTCTATGTTCGAGAGCGCGAACGACCATTGCTTTCCACCATTTTGGAAGCAGACACATCTATTGCTGTGTTTTTAATCGACCTTAATCAGGCAGTTTCAACCGAATCAATACAGACTATCCGCTCAATTCTTCCCAACGCAAGCAAGCAACTACGTCCGCCACCCGTCGCGACTTTTGATCAATCTACCAGATACTATTCTGCCAGCCTCTACTGCTGGAAAAGTGAAAGTGAAGGTCAACTGGAATTCTTTGTCGATTGGGGAGATATTACAACCAATGCTCGCTATACCGACTCCTACATTTTTGTTAGACGTGGAACATTATGGTATTTTAAGGAGCACGGAAAAATTGCGCCTAGGCATTGGATACAAAGTGAGCGCTATTTTCAACGAGCTTGCCCTCAGAATCCGTAGGGTTTGATGATGACTTTAACTGTTTTCATATCCCTTGCCGTAGCTGGCCTTTGTTTCGTGCCAAGGCCATATTGGAGGCACTGATCGCGGAGCTGCCACCACGCTCAGTATGTCACCGTAAAGCTGCATAGAGGCCAACAGGACCATGAGCGTATGCAGACAAACGCACAGACGCTAGCCTTGGAGTCACGATTTGCCTCTCTTACGTAGTACGCGGCAGAAGCTCCAGCTGCTACTTGCACGAATTGGAGCATTTCAACGATCTCAGCGAACTTCCCATAACGACTGCCTATTCCGATGCCGAGCGCGCTAAATTGCGAGGGCTGGATTTGATACACTTTGTCCAAAAATTTGGTCGCATTTTGGACAAGCGCTGTGCGCTTTTCGTACAGGTTTCAATCACTCGTTGCGTTAATTTCGAAAACAGTTTATACCGATTTTCCTTTTTCGTGCCGCCGAAATTTTCTTATCCATTTACCACTCGAAATTGTCTGTACGGTTTTGGCTGTGGATTCAACCGGTCGACGCAACACATCGTTCAAATCGTTGAGCCGGCGTATCGTAGTCTAGCGTCTTTCTTGGTCGACCGTTTAACCGAATTGCCACCGCGTCCAGTTCTCCCTGAGATAC
>NZ_WNKY01000002.1 GCF_009720825.1 Duganella radicis
GCCACGCCGGGCGCGGCGGGCACCGCGCCGGCGCTGGGCGGCATCGCCGCCCCGGGCATGCCGGTGGTGCCGCTGCTGGAAAACTACGACCTGCCGCCGCCGGGCTCGGCGGTCGACGTGATGGTCGACCACCTGAAAGTGCTGGCAGCGAAAGAACCGGAACGCGTAGCCGAAGTCGTCAAACAATGGATGCAGAAAAATGGCCGAACTCAATAACATGGATGATGATGGCGAATACGCCATCCCGACCAAGCTGACCCCGGTCGAACAGGCGGCTATCGTGCTGCTGAGCATAGGCGAGGAGCCGGCCGCCGCCGTGCTGCGCTGCCTGTCGCGCGAGGAGTTGCTGGAAGTGACGCAGGTGATGTCGCGCATGAGCGGCATCAAGGTGGAGTCGGTCAAGAACGCCATGCAGAAATTCTTTGACGATTACCGCGAACAGTCGGGCGTGCATGGCGCCTCGCGCTCCTACCTGAAGCGCTCGCTGGACCTGGCGCTGGGCGGCGACCTCGCGAATACCGTGCTGAACAACATTTACGGCGACGAGCTGCGGCCGAAAATGGCGCGCCTGCAATGGGCCTCGCCGAAATGGCTGGCCGAGTACATCTCCAACGAGCACGTGCAGATGCAGGCGGTGTTCCTGGCCTTCCTGCCGGCCGCGCTGGCCGGCCAGATCATCGACGGCCTGCCGCAGGACAGCCGCGACCTGGTGCTGCTGAACCTGGCGCGCATGGAGGAAGTCGACGCCGATCTGCTGCAAGAGCTGGACGAGCTGGTGGACCGCTGCCTGAGCTCCTTCGATTCCCAGGGCACCAGCGTGGAGGGCATCCGCCAGACCGCCGAGATCCTCAACCGCCTGCCGAGCAACCGCGCGCAGATGGTGGAGTTGCTGCGCGCCCACGATCCGGACGTGGTGTCCAAGATCGAGCTGTCGATGTACGACTTCTTCATCCTCGGCAACCAGACCGAGCAGGCCATCACCCGCATCCTGGAGGATGTGCCGCTGGAACAGTGGGCCATCGCGCTCAAGGGCGCCGACATCGCGGTGCGCGACGCCGTGCTGAAGACCATGCCGAAACGCCAGGCCCAGGCCTTCGAGGACATGATGCGGCGCGCCGGTCCGGTCCCAATGTCACGCATCGAACAGACGCGGCAGGAAATCATGGCTACCGTGAAGGCGCTGGCCGACGCCGGCGAAGTCGAGATTCAGCTGTTTGCCGAACAGGTGGTTGAATGAAGCAATTCCGCCCTTACCGTTTCCCGCCGCTGGCGCAGTTCACCACCCAGCGCGCCGCCGCCGCGGCCGCGCAGGGCCATGGTCACGGCCATGGCGGCGATGGCGGCGCCCAGTGGGCCGCCTCGGTCAGCGAGGGCTTTGAGCAGGGCCAGCGCGACGGTTACGAAATCGGTCTGGCGCGCGGCCAGGAAGACGGCTTCGAGGCCGGCCGCCTGGCCGGCCAGGAACAGGGCCGCGAGGAAGGCCGCCACGAAACCCTGGTGGCCTACGATCAGATGGCGCGCCCGGTGGACGCCATGCTGAAAAGCCTGAAGAAACTGCGCTCCGACTACCGCGCCGCCCAGCGCAAGGAAGTGGTCGACCTGGTGGCCAAGGTGGCGCGCCAGGTGATCCGCGCCGAACTGGCCTTGCAGCCGGTGCAATTGATGGCGCTGGTGGAGGAAACCCTGGCCTCGATGCCGCCGACCCGCGATGAAATCGATGTCTTCCTGAATCCGGAAGAGCTCAAGCGTATCGCCGAGCTCGATCCGAAGCGTTCCAAGCGCTGGAATCTGATCCCGGACGCCCGCCTGGAAGTGGGCGAATGCCGCATCAAGGCTGGCGATAATGAAGTGGATGCCGGATGTCATCAACGCCTTGCGGCTGTCATGGAACAGGTCGATAATCAATTACAGATCGCCGACAGCGGCGATGAACCGGAGATCGAAGAGTGATCGCAGATGCCTTACGCAATCTGGAACTGGGTTCGGTACCCATGGCGACCCCGACGGGCCGCCTGGTGGGGGCGTCCGGTTTATTGCTTGAGGCCGTGGGTTGCCCCTTGCACACCGGCCAGCGTTGCCAGATAGAGACAGTCAGTGGCGAGTGGCTGGACGCGCAGGTGGTCGGTTTCCGCGACAAGCTGTCGTTCCTGATGCCGTTCAAGAAAGCCGTGGGCCTGACCACCGGCGCCCGCGTGCTGCCCTCCCCCGAGAAAATCAGCCTGCAGATCGGCTCCGGCTGGCTGGGGCGCATGGTCAACGGTCTGGGCGAGCCGATCGACGGCCTCGGCAAGCTGAGCGGCGACTTCCCGCTCGATTCGCAGCCGCCGCGCATCCATCCGCTGCGCAAGAAGCCGGTCACCGAACCGCTCGACGTGGGCGTGCGCGCCATCAATTCCATGCTGACCCTGGGCAAGGGCCAGCGCGTCGGCCTGATGGCCGGTTCCGGCGTCGGCAAATCCGTCCTGCTGGGCCTGATGACGCGCCAGACCGTGGCCGACGTGGTGGTGGTCGGCCTGATCGGCGAGCGCTCGCGCGAGGTGCGCGAGTTTGTCGACATGTCGCTGGGCAAGGACGGCTTGCAAAAAGCCGTGCTGGTGATCGCGCCGGCCGACGAAAGCCCGCTGATGCGCGTGATGGCGACCGAGCTGTGCCACTCGATCGCGGCCCATTACCGCGACCAGGGCAAGAATGTGCTGCTGCTGGTCGACTCCCTGACCCGCTACGCCATGGCGCTGCGCGAGGTGGCGCTGGCGCTGGGCGAGCCGCCGGCCACCAAGGGTTATCCGCCGTCGGTGTTTTCCAACCTGCCGCAGCTGGTGGAATCGGCCGGCAACGGCGAAAACCAGGCCGGCAGCATGAGCGCCATCTACACCGTGCTGGCCGAGGGCGACGACCACCAGGACCCGGTGGTCGACACCGCGCGCGCGATTCTCGACGGCCACATCGTCATGACGCGCGAGCTGGCCGAGCGCGGTCACTACCCGGCGATCGACATTGCCGCCTCGATCAGTCGCTGCATGGCGCAGGTGATCGACCACAACCACATGATGGCCGCGCGCGCGCTCAAGGCCAGCATGGCGCGCCACGAGCGCGTGCGCGACCTGATCCCGCTGGGCGCCTACGTGCCCGGCGCCGATCCGGTCACCGACAAGGCGGTGCAGCTGCACCCGAAAGTCGAGGACTTTCTGTGCCAGGGCACCAAGGAAGAAGCGCCGATCGCCACCTGCATTGCCCAACTTGAAAAGCTGATGACATCATGAGCCAACAAAAAATCCGCAACCTGACCACCCTGGTGGCCCTGCGCAACACGGAAGTGGAGCGTCTGCAAACGGAAATGGCGGAAAAGGCCAGCGTGCGCGAGCGCTACCAGAAAAACCTGGAGCGCCTGACCAGCCTGTACACCAACAGCGGCGCCAGCGGCAATCTGCACCCCGCCCTGGCCGGCAATTGCGGCGATTACAAGCAGGCCGTGATGGCCATGGCCGACAGCCACCGGCTCGACCTGCACATGCACGAGGCCGACATGGCGGTGTCGCAGCAAGCCCTGAACAAGGCCTGGGCCAAGCGCGAGGTGATGGACATGGTGCTGACCAAGGAACAAAAGGTGTTTGCGCAGGAAAAAAATGTCAAGGAGCGCAAGCAGCATGACGAACTGGCAACCCAATTGTGGCTGCGCGGCCAAAAATAAGCGCGGTTACAAAAAAACGTCAGGAATATTTTCATACGGAAACGATTAAGGTCGCCCTATATCAGGGTACACTTCATTATCCTTTCCAGGAGCACGATCATGGCAGTCATCAGCAGTCCCACCTACGATCCGAAAACCACCGCCGAGAACCTGGCCAACGCTTACGTGGCCGGCACCAAGGCGATACTGGACAGCCGGTCCACCAAGGCCACCGCCACCACCAGCGCGCTGACCACGCTGGGTTCGGCGCTGAGCGCGTTCCAGAGCACGCTGACCTCGCTGACCAGCAGCACCAAGACCGTGACCGCCACCGCGGCTACCTTCAGCAATACCGCGGTGGCCAGCGCCACCGCCAGCTCGAAAGCCGTGGCCGGCACCTACTCGTTCTATGTCGAGCAGCTGGCCACTTCCGGCCAGGTGTCGTACAACGTCAACGACAGCGTCGCCACCAACGCCGGCGCCATGAACGTGGTGCTGGCCGACGGCTCGAACTTCCAGGTCGACCTGGCCAATGCCGACAGCAATATGGACGGCGTGCTGAGCGCCAAGGAAGTGGCGGCCGCCATCAACAGCGCCGCCAGCAACAGTTCGCGCGTCACCGCCTCCACCATGACCGTCAACGGCCAGACCAAGCTGGTGCTGACCTCGGCCAAGACCGGCGCCGACAACGCCGTCGCCTCGATCGATGTGTCCGGCCTGAGCGACAGCAACCTGCAAGCGGACCTGTCGGCGCAATCGACCCTGGTGACCGCCAAGGACGCCATCGTCTGGGTCGGCGAACAGAACACCGGCACCAAGGTGCAGCAAGCCTCCAACACCTTCAAGGTGGTGGACGACGTCGAGTTCACCGTGACCCAGGCGCAAAGCGCCGGCGCGGCGCCGGTGACCCTGACCGTGGCGCCCGACAACAGCGGCACCGCCAGCAATATCCAGACCTTCATCACGGCCTACAACAGCCTGCTGTCGACCATCAACACCCTGACCGCGGCCGGCGACCACTCCGTGGTCGAGCCCGCCGATCCGACCGGCCAGCCGACGCCCACCGCGGCCGACGCCGCCTTCCACAACGATTCCGGCGTGATGGCCCTGCGCGACCGCTTGAACGCCCTGCTGCGCGGCGCCACCGGCGGCGTCTCGCTGATCAATTTCGGCATCACCGCCGCCAAGGATGGCACGCTGGCGCTGGACACCACCCGCCTGAACAAGGCCGTCGCCGCCAATCCGGGCAAGATCGACAGCCTGTTCGGCCGCGCCGGCACCGGCGTCGACAGCGGCGTGCTGGGCGCGATGAACAAGCTGACCACCGCCTGGACCAGCTCGACCAACGGCTACATCGGCAGCCGCCGCGACGCCGTGACCAAGGCCCAGGCCGACATCGCCGAGCGCCAGGTCACCCTGAAAAACCAGTTCGATAACGCCTACAACCGTTATCTGGCGCAATTTACCACCTTGCAGAAGCTGCAATCGTCGATGACCAGCACCTCGAACATGTTCACGGCCATGTTCTCGACCGACAGCAGCAGCTAATCCCCTTTCAGACCCGTACGGTGAATACCATGTTGAACCAGGAAGCCTATAGCAGTTACCACTCCACCAATCTGGAAGCCCAGGTCGCCCGGGCCTCGCCGATTGAGCTGGTGCTGGTGCTCACCGACGGCCTGCTCGAAGAGCTGGCGCGCGCGCGCGGCCACATCGTCGGCAAGCGCTACGAACTCAAGGCCAATAGCCTGAACAAGTGCACCGACATCATCAACGGCCTGTCGAGCTCGCTGGACTTCGACAATGGCGGCGAGGTGGTGGAAAACCTCGGCCGCCTGTACGACTACTGCGCCGGCCGCCTGTACACGGCCGGCGTCAGCCTGGACCCGACCATCATCGATGAAGTGACGACTTTGCTGACGACGATTAAAAAAGGCTGGCTGGGCGTGCAGGCCAAGACCAATGGATAGGCAACGCACTTTGCTGCAAATGGCGCAGAAAATGAGCGCCGCCATCGCTTCCGAGGACTGGAAGACGCTGGCGGCGATTAACACGTTAATGGGAACGGTATTGCCGCAGATGGCGGCGCAGGGACAGTGGAGCAGCGCCGAATGGGCCGCCCTGTCGGCCTTGCGCCAGATGCACAACGAGGCAGTCAGGCGCTGCGACCGCGCCACCCTGGAACTGGGGCGGCGCTTGCAAGAAATGCAGGCAAACAAAGAGGGCTGGCTGGCGTATGCCCTCGAAAGCGAACAAGCAGAAAACGGAATCCAAGCATGACCACGACACTCTCCAGCGCAACCGCGGCGACCAAGGCCGCGCAAGCCGACCTGACCGCCCCGGTGGTGGTGGCCAACCCGGCCAGCAACGCCGGCAACAAGAGCACCGGCAAGACCAGCGCTGACAACGGCGGCGGCCAGGCTGCGCCCAAGCCGGCCGCGAGCAAGCCTGCCGCAGGCAATCAGGGCAACCAGAACGCCCAGGCCAGCCAGGGCGCGCAAGGCACGGCCAACCGCCAGCCGGCGCAGGCCGCCAATCAGCCGGACGCGCGCAGCAATGCCGACAGCGCCGCGCAAGCCACGGCGGCAGCGGCCGCCGCGCTCGCCGACGCCGCGCCGGTGGTCGCCCCCCTGTTTTCCCAGTTGCTGAACCTGGCCGACGTGGCCGCCGCCGACAGCGGCGACAGCAGCGCCCAGACCGACGGCACCGACAGCACCGGTTCCGGCAGCGCCACCGCCGCCAGCGTGCTGCCAGCCATGGTGACCTCGCTGCTGGCCGCCGCGCCGACGCCGGCGCCGACGCCGACGCCAGTACCAGTGGACAACGCCGGCAGCCCGGCCTCCACGGTGGACGCCATCAGCGCCACCGCCACCCTGAGCAACAGTGCCACCCGCCTCAACCTGGCCGCCGCCAGCGTGGCCGTGACGCCGGTCCCGGCCGCCGACGACGGCGCGCCGGCCGTGCAGGCCAGCGCGGCATCGGCGGCGTCCGCCGCGCCGCAAACCGTGTATGCCCAGACCAACAGCGCCACCCTGGCCGCCGTGGCCGCGCGCCAGTCCGAAAGCGACGTCACCACCGCCCAGCCGGCCGAGCGCCAGGCGCCGGCCGACGACAGCAGCGCGGTCGCCCTGCCGCTGAACCTGGCCGCCGCGCCAGTGAAAGAAAGCTGGCTGAACGGCATGCGCATCGTTACCCGCGCCGCCGATAGCGCCGCCACCCCGGCCGCCCCGGCCGCCACCAGCAGCGCCAGCGCCGCTGCCACCACCGTGGCCGCCAATGCCGGCGACGAGCGCGGCTTCACGCTGGCCGGCACCAGTGTCAACGCCGCCGGTGTCGGCGCGCCGGCGCCGGCCGCCACCGCCACCAGCGGCGCCACCGGCACCGTGACGCTGGCCGGTACGCCGGAGCAATGGCAGCAGCCGCTGCGCGAAGCGCTGGGCGACCGCCTGCAAGTGCAGCTCCAGCGCAATAACGACCACGCCGTGATCCGCCTCGAACCGCCTAACATGGGCAGCATCGAAATCTCGATCCGTCACAGCGCCGGCGCCTTGCAGGTCAACCTGTCGGCCAATAACAGCGAAGTGCTGCGCCAGCTGAACACCATCAGCGACGGCGTGCGCCAAGACCTGTCCAACCGCCAGTTCACCGACGTTGCGGTGAGCGTGTCCGCGTCGCGCGCCCAGGCGCAGGCCGACCAAGGCCAGGGCGGCCAGGGACGGAATGGCCAGCAGCGCGGCCAGGATGACGGCCGCACGCCGGGCCGCGCCCTGAACGACGACGACAGCACCGCCACCTTTGCCATGACCGGGGAGTAATCTGCACAATGAATAAAAAAGTCATCATCGCTTTAGTCGCCGTCGCCCTGGCCGGCGCCGCCGTCGCCGGCGGCGCCGTGTGGTACCTGTCCAGGGGCGGCAGCGAGGAGCATGCCGAGGCCAAGGAGGGCAAGGACGCCAAGGACGCCAAGAAAAAGCCGGCCAAGAAGGAAGAAAAGAAATCCGAGCTGCCGCCCAAGTACCTGACCGTCGACAAGGTGGTGGTGATGCTCAAGCACGAGGCCGGTGACAACCTGACGCACTACCTGTCGGCCGACCTGGTGGTGGCCACCGACGCCAAGCGCGAGAAGGAAACCAAGGAAAACCTGCCGCTGCTGCGCAGCGTGGCGGTGAAGACCTTGTCCAACCTGCCGATGGCCAGCGCGCGCGTGATGACCATCGACCAGTTTGCCGGAGAACTGAACAAGGCCTTCGACCATGAGTTCGAACAGGAAGGCCGCGAGAAGCCGTTTGACGAAGTCATGATAGGCAAGCTCATTGTCGAGTAAGCCGCGGCAGCATGAACATAAGTGGAGCGGGCATGGGATATGTAGAGGAATTTGCAGACGCATATGCCGAAAGCTATAGCGAGCACGGCGCCGCGCCGCTGGCGCACAGCGTAGCTGACGAGCAAAAGCATCTGCTGGCATATGCGCCGCTGGTCAAGCGCATCGTGCGCCAGCTCAATTCGCAGATCGCTGGCGCCATCGACCGCGACGACATGGAACAGATCGGCCTGATGGGGCTGTTGGAAGCGCTGCGCCGCTACGGCGAGCCGGACGGCGCCTTCGGCAGTTACGCCAGCCTGCGCATCCGCGGCGCCATCCTCGATGAGTTGCGCCGCCAGGACTGGCGGCCGCGGGCGGTGCGCCAGCAAAGCCACAAGCTGCGCGACGGCGTGCGCGCCCTCACCCGCAAGCTGGGCCGCGAGCCGAGCGAGCACGAGATCATGCAGGGCCTGGCGCTGACGCCCGAGGCCTACCAGGCTTACCTGATGGATGAAAACGCCGAGCTGATCGCCAGCTTCGATGAAATCCTCCAGGAAAGCGTGAGCAATGACAGCGCGCCCAGCCCGGAAGACCAGCTGGTGGTGCGGCGCAGCCTGGAGCAGGCCCTGCGCGGGCTGGACGAGCGCGAACAGCGGGTGGTGCAGATGTATTACGAGTTCGAGCTCAGCTACAAGGAAATCGCCGCCGTGCTGGACCTGACCGACGCCCGCGTCTGTCAGCTGAACAAGGCGGCGCTGAACAAAATGAAAGCAGTACTGCAAGGCGCCTGACAAACAGGGCGCCGCATGCGGCCAGGGATTAGAAAAATGACGCGGAAAGGCGAATCATCATGCAGCAAATAGTCGGTCTCCTCATAGTTTTAGGCAGCGTCTTCGGCGGCTTCTTCATGATGGGCGGCGCATTCCATCAGATCTGGCAACCGATCGAGCTGATCGTGATCGCCGGCGCCGGCATGGGCGCGCTCGTGATCGGCAATCCCAGCCACGTGCTCAAGGAGATGATGACGCAGATTAAAAAGATCATCACCAAGAAAAAATACGACTCGGAATTCCAGCGCCAGCTGCTGCTGCTGATGTACGAGCTGCTGCAACTGGCGGCCGGCGGCCTCAAGGCGCTGGACGCCCACGTCGAGGCGCCCAAGGACAGCCCGCTGTTCCAGCGCTACCCGCGCGTGCTGGAAGAGCCGAAACTGCTGGCCTTCATCGTCGACAACTTCCGCCTGATGGCGATGGGCAAGATCAACGCGCACGAGCTCGAAGGCGTGCTGGAGCAGGAACTGGAAGCCATCCACACCGAGCTGGAGCAGCCGGCCAAGTCGCTCGGCAAGATCGGCGAGGCGATGCCGGGCTTCGGTATTCTGGCGGCGGTGCTGGGCATCGTGATCACCATGAACACGGTGAACGAAGGCGCCACCTCGGGCGAGATCGCCGAGCACGTGGGCGCGGCGATGGTCGGCACCTTCATCGGCATCTTCTTCTGCTACGGCCTGATCGATCCGCTGTGCAATATGATGAAGCAGCTGGTCAACTCCGAGGCGGCCAACAAGGAAACCGTCAAGGTGGTGCTGGTGACCCACGTGGCCGGCAAGCCGCCGCTGCTGGCGATCGACGCCGGCCGCCGCCTGGTACAGCTCAACATCAAGCCGAGCTTCGCCCAGCTGGAGCGCTGGATCAACGATCTGGAAGGCCGCGACAGCGCGCCGGCCGATGATAGTTCGCGTCGTGGAGGCCGTGGTGCTAAAGCCGCATGACAAGGGGCATGACCAGACCATCGTCAAGCGCGGTGGCGGCAAGCACAAGCACGACGACCACGGCGGCGCCTGGAAGGTGGCGTTCGCCGACTTCTGTCTGGCGCTGATGTGCCTGTTCCTGGTGCTGTGGCTGATGGCGGCGCGCAACACCGAGTCGCTGCAACAGATCCTGACCGAGGCCGACGGCGCCAAGACCGACCAGGGCAAGGGCGTGATGCCGGAGCAGGTGGGCGGCCCGCGCGGCAGCCTGATCGACCGCTTCCCGATGCCGCACTTCGGCACCTCTGAAGCCGAGGGCAAGCAGAAGGCCACGGCCGAGGTGGCCGAACAGCCGGAAGAGCCGTCCTCCAAGGTCAAGTACGACAGCCCGGACGACCTGACCCAGCTGTCCAGGGTGCTGACCAAGATGAGCGTCGAGGCCGGCCTGTCGAGCAACCTGGAATCGGTGGTCACCCCCTACGGCCTGCGCGTGATGCTGCACGATACCGACCGCCAGGGCATGTTCGTGCGCGGCAGCGCGGTGCCGACCGACAAGTTCCGCGCCCTGCTGCGCAAGATGGGGCCGCTGTTCCAGCAAATGGAAAACCAGATGCTGATCGTCGGCCACACCGATTCGCTGCAATACGCCGACACCAGCTACGCCGCCTTCTCCAACTGGACGCTGTCGGCCAACCGCGCCATGTCGGCCCGTTCGCAGCTGCTGGCCGGCGGCATGAACCGCGAGTCGGTGCTGCAAGTGGTGGGCATGGCCGACCGCGCGCCGCTCGACACCAAGCGCGTCGACGCCGGCGTCAACCGTCGCATCGAATTGCTGATCCTGACCACGGCCCAGGCCAAGACCATTGCCACCATGTTCGGCATGCCGGAAGCCAGCGATCCGCTGATCCACGACGTCAACACCGCCTTGCCGGACGCCACGCTGCTCCAGCAGCTGCGCAGCAAGCTCGGCGGCGACAGTCCGCTGCGCGACCCGCGCCGGAACAAGTAAGCGTTCGAATAAGAGTTCGTATGGAAACCAAGCCAACACGAGGCACACGTATGAGAATCACGACTTCGACCCCGGACGGGATGGCCGTCCAGCGCGTGGCCGACAGCGCGCCGGCCGAGGCGCCGGAGGCGGTCGCGCCGCCGGCCGCCGCCCCGCTGCAATCGGCCGTGCTGCAACCGGCCCTGCAAGCGATGCGCGAGATGCCGGAAATCGACCAGGAGAAAATCGACATGTTGCGCGACGCCCTGGCCAAGGGCGAGCTGCCGTTCGACCCGGGCAAGCTGGCCGGCCTGATCCAGCGCTTCCACGGGAGCGAGCAGTGATCGTCAGCGCCACCCTCCCGCGCCAGGACGCCATGCGTCAGCTGCTGACCGGGATCGCCGAGGATTTGCTGGCCTACGCCGCCTTGCGAGACTTGCTGGAACAACAATTCCAGGCCGCGCTGCGCCACAAGGCCAGCGAACTGGGCGCCGTGGCCGAGGCCATTTCCACGCTGGTGGACGCCATGCAGGCGCGCCGCGCCCTGCGCGTGGCGCTGGTACAACGCCTGGTGGGGCCGCAAGGCACCATGATGCAGGCTTTTGCCTTGCTGAAAAATGCTGCGCGGGAGAAAATGGAGGCGGACTGGAACACACTGGAACAGGCCGTCATCGCCTGCAAGGCACTGAGCAAGCGCAATGGCGACCTGCTGGTCGAGCAATACAGCATCATGCAGCGTGTGCTGCATGGCGAGGAGCAGATTTATGCGCCAGCTTGACGGGACGATGCAAGCCACCGCCCCTACTGCCGCAACCGTATCGAACATGACCGCCAGCCGCCCGACCGCGGCCACTGGCGGTTTTGCCACACCTGGCGCTTTCAATACCACCTTCCAGCAAGTGCAGGCCGACGTCGCCGCCTACATCGCGCGCGGCGACACCGGCGCGCGCAGCGACGCCCAGCCCTCCTCGCAGGCGATGAGCCTGCAAGCGATGGCCTTGCGCAACCGCGCCGGCGCCGACGACGGCACCGGCATCGACAGCGCCATGCAACAGCAATTCCTGGCCTCGATCAAGCCGTGGGCGGAAGAGACCGCCGGCAAGCTGGGCGTGTCGCCGGAACTGGTGGCCGCGCACGCGGCGCTGGAATCGGGCTGGGGCAGGCAGCCGCTGAAAAACGGCAGCGCCAACGCCAACAACCTGTTTGGCGTCAAGGCCGGCAGCAACTGGCAGGGCGAGGTGGCGCTGGCCAGCACCACCGAATACGAACACGGCGCCATGCTGCGCAAGACCGAGCGCTTCCGCAGCTATCCCGACACCGCCAGCGCCTTCCGCGATTACGCCAGCCTGCTGAGCAGCAATCCGCGCTACGCGGCGGCCCTCAACACTGGCAGCGACGCGCGCGCCTTCGCCAGCGGACTGGCGAAGGCCGGCTACGCCACCGATCCCCATTACGCGGACAAGCTGAGCAAGGTGGCCGCGCAATTGCAGCGCGGCGGCGGCCTGGCCGGCATCACTCCGACGGGGAATTAGCGGTGACCGGCGCCGAGACAGGTTCCACCGTGGCCGCGCCCGTCACCCGGGCGCGGATCACCATGCCATTCGCGTTGCGCACCCGCACCGTGTCGCCGCGGGCGCCGGCGTCCAGCGCCTCGCCGGCCATGCTGACCTCGATCTGCTCGCGCCGCGCGACGATGCGCACCGGCTCGCCGCGCTTGACCACCGTCGGCGCACTGAGCAACCCCTTGCGCAAAATCTCGCCGGCGCGCAGGGTGCGCTTGCCGCTCATGCCGACCGCGTCGGCCGGATCGCTGATGCTGTCGGCGATGTTCGAGATATCGTGGCGCTCAAGCAACACATCTTCATCTGCCAGCACTTTCCCTGCCGCCAATTCGCTTGCCATCACTGCAATGCGCGCCGACACTTGGGCGCGCACGATGAATTCATACCGCCAGCCGCCGGCGCCGTTGCAAATGGCCAGGAAACGCATGCGGCTCGGCAGCCGCGTATCGGCGCCCTGCACCGTCACGCCTTGGCCGCAAGCGGCCAGCGGCCTAGTTCCGGGCACCACCGTGACCGCCACCTGGGGCTCGCTCAGGCCCGCCGCATCGGCCCAGCGCTCGATGTGCTTGCGTGCAGCCGCCTCGACCAGTCCCGGCACCTGCTCCGCCGCCACCGGCGCGGTCGCAGAAAATACCGCCGAAAGTGGAATGCAAAACAGCATCAGCCCGGCCGAAACAGTTACAATACATTTGTTGAACATGAGCAATACCTCTACTATGATGCGGGAGGTCATTCTACATGGCTAGCCGTGGTTTATAGCAAGGTCTGAAAACAGGGGAACAACATGGGCATTAACTTCAAAGATGCGGCCGGCGTCCACGCCGATGCACTGACCTTGCGCGCCGAGCGCACGCGCATCCTGGCGGCCAATATCGCCAATGAAAACACGCCCGGCTTCCAGGCCCAGGACATGGATTTCAGCGCCACGCTGGCCAATGTGCAGGCGGAGGGCAACGGCGACCTTGGCGACGGCGGCGACAGCGCGCTGATGTACCGCGTGCCCTACCACCCCACGCGCGACGGCAACACCGTGGAAATCGGCGTCGAGCAGGCGGCCTTCTCGCAGAACGCCACCGACTTCGCCACCAGCCTGACCTTCGTCAACATGAAACTCAAGGGCCTGGCGAAAGCCATCAACGGCCAGTAACAACCCAGCAACAGCAGGAGCGCCAGCATGTCGTTCAAGAATATTTCAGAGATCGCCGGGTCGGCCATGGCGGCGCAGTCGGTGCGCCTGAATACCATCGCCTCCAACCTGGCCAACGCCGATTCCGTGGCCGGCACCGAGGCCGACACCTACCGCGCGCGCAAGCCGGTGTTTGCCGCCGTCATGGGCGACGGCCCGGACGGCATGGCCAGCGCCGGCGGCAAGGTGCAGGTGCTGGACGTGGTGCAGTCGGACGAGCCGCTGCGCCAGGTGTACGAGCCGGGCAATCCGATGGCCAACGCCGACGGCATGGTGTTCTACCCGAATGTGAATCAGGTGGCCGAGATGACCGACATGATGTCGGCCTCGCGCGCCTTTGAAACCAATGTTGAAGTCCTCGGCCGCATCCGCACGATGCAGCAGTCCCTCCTTAAACTCGGTGAAGGCTAAGTCATGACCGTCAGTCTCCTCAATAACAACAGCAGCGCGTCCGCGTCGTCGGCGACCAGCAGCGTCATCGGCAACAGCGCCAGCGAAACCTCGAACATGTTCACCAAGCTGCTGGTGGCGCAGATCCAGAACCAGGACCCGCTGTCGCCCACCGACCCGGCCCAGTTCGTGCAGCAGCTGACCCAGCTGTCGCAGACCGAGTCGCTGCAAAACCTGACCAGCATCACCAACGCCAGCGCCAGCGCGCTGTCCAGCCTGCAAGTGATGGCGCTCGGCTCGCAGGTCGGCTCCGACCTGATGGTCAGCACCAAGTCGGTGCTGGTCGACGGCAGCGGCGCCAAGATCGCCGGCCAGACCACGCTGGCCGCCAGCAGCGCCAAGACCACCGTGGTGCTGACCGGCAGCGACGGCGCGCGCCACGAGGTGGCGCTGGGCAGCCAGGCGCCGGGCACGGTGGCGTTCAGCATCGATCCGGCCAAGCTGGGCCTGCCAGCGGGCAGCTACAGCATCGCCGTCGAAACCAGCAGCAAGGAAACCCCGGGCGTCGACATCCAGGGCCGCCTGAACAGCGTGCGCCTGCTGTCGAGCGGCACCGTGCAGCTCAACGTCGCCAACATCGGCGACACCGGTTCCGACACCATTACCGCATTCGCCGGCAAAACCGCCACTCAAACTACCCTCTAAAAGGAAGATCCGTCATGAGTTTCGATATCGCACTGTCCGGCATCCAGGCCATCAACGATTCGCTGGACGTCACCAGCCACAACATCGCCAACGCCGGCACCTACGGCTACAAGGCCAGCCGCGCCAACTTCTCGACCCTGGTGGCGGGCAACCAGCAGACCGGCGTCAAGGTCGGCTCGACCACCCAGAACATCGGCCTGCAGGGCGGCATCCTCAATACCGGCCGCGGACTGGATGCCTCGATCAACGGCAAGGGCTTCTTCATCGCCAAGGACGCCTCGACCAATGAAACCCAGTACACCCGCGTCGGCATCTTCGACGCCTCCAAGGACGGCTTCCTGGTGGACGCCTCCGGCCGCAAGGTGCAGGGCTATCCGGTCGACGTCAAGACCGGCACCATGGGCGCGCAGGGCGACCTGGCCATCCCGACCGGCGCGATCCCGGCCGTGGTTTCGGAAAAAGTCACCTACGTCGGCAACCTGTCGGCCGACTGGGAAGCGCCTAGCGCCACCTGGGTCGCGCCGGCCACCGCCGCCGACGCGCCCGACACCGCCACCTTCAATATGTCCAAGGCCTCGGTGATCTACGACACCCTGGGCGGCAAGCATACCCTGACCCAGTACTTCGCCCGCACCGGCGGCGGCACCGGCGCCTCGACCCCGAACTCGGTCGACGTGCACTACGTGCTGGACGGCCTGGAAGTCGGCACCCCGACCACCATGACCTTCTCCCCGACCACCGGCCAGATGCTGACCCCGGACCCGGCCGCCGACGCCGGCAGCATCACGCTGAACCTGGCCGGCACCACCACCGCCAACGGCGGCACGCTGAACGATATCGTCATCAACTACACCGGCACCACCGGCTTTGCCGGCGAGGCCACCACCTCGACCAACAACGCCGACGGCTACGCCTCCGGCACCTTCAGCGGCGTCACCCTGGGCCAGGACGGCTCGCTGATCGCCAGCTACACCAACGGTCAGAAGCAGACCGTCGGTCGCCTGGCCGTGGCCACCTTCCCGGACGAGGGCGCGCTGACCGCCGTTAGCGACACCAGCTGGACCACCTCGATCACCTCCGGCGAGCCGCTGGTGACGGCGGCCGGCGTCGGCATGGCCGGCAGCATCAACGTCAGCACGCTGGAGCAGTCCAACGTCGACATCACCTCGGAACTGGTGGGCCTGATGACCTCGCAGCGCAACTACCAGGCCAACTCCAAGGTGATCCAGACCGAGTCGACCATGCTGCAATCGCTGATGCAGGCCATCTAAATCCAAGGATAAGCTGACACATGGACGCGCTGATCTACACCGCCATGAGCGGGGCCGAGCGGGCCCTGCGCGGGCAACAGGTGCACGCCAACAACCTGGCCAATATCGACACCGGCGGCTTCCGCGCCAATATGGAGCTGTCGGCGGCCCAGGCCGTCAACGGCTACGGCTACGACGACCGCCACATGTCGCAGTTGCAGGCCAACGCCCTGTCGACCAAGCCGGGCACCATGAAAAGCACCGGCCGCGACCTCGACGTGGCGATCGCCGGCGGCGGCTTCCTGACGGTGCAGAGCGCCAACGGCGAAGCGTACACCCGGGCCGGCGGCATGGTGCTGGACGAGAACGGCACCCTGCGCATCAACGGCGACGTGGTGCTGGGCGAAGGCGGCCCGATCACCCTGCCCGAGTACACCAACATCGCCATCGGCAATGACGGCACCATCTCGATCCAGGCGCCGGGCACCACCACCATGCAGGTGATCGACAAGCTGCGCCTGGTGAAGGCGGAGGCGTCCGAACTGACCAAGAACACCCAGGGCCTGCTGGTGGCGCGCGACGGCAATCCGCTGGCGACCGACCCCAGCGTGGTGCTGCGTCCCGGCCACCTGGAGGGCAGCAATGTCTCGGCGGTCGAGGAAATGGTGTCGGTGATGAGCCTGAACCGCACCTTTGAAATCCAGATGAAATTGTTCTCGGCCACCGATACCATGACCGAAGCCGGCAACCGCCTGATTAGCGGCAGCTAATCCACGACACACGACAGGGAGAAAACCATGAATCCAGCAATGTGGATCAGCAAGACCGGCGTGCAAGCGCAGGACCAGAAACTGCAAGCCATCGCCAACAACCTGGCCAATGCCAACACGGTCGGCTTCAAGCGCGACCGCGTGGTGTTCGAGGACCTGTTCTACTCGGTGGAACAGCAGCCGGGCGCCCAGCGCGCCGACAACAACACCCTGACCCCGTCCGGCGTGCAGCTGGGCAACGGCGTGCACATGGTGGGCACCCAGAAAGTGTTCAGCCAGGGCGTGCTGCAAACCACCAGCCGCGAGCTGGACATCTCGGTGATGGGCAACGGCTTCCTGTCGGTGCGCCAGCCCGACGGCACCACCGCCTACACCCGCGCCGGCCAGTTGCAGGTCGACCAGAACGGCATCCTGGTCAACGCCAGCGGCCTGCCGCTGATCCCGCAGATCACCGTGCCGGCCAACGCCACCGCGCTCAGCATCGGCGAGGACGGCACCGTCTCGGCCAAGATCGCCGACAACGTCACGCCGCAGCAACTGGGCCAGCTGACCCTGACCTCCTTCATCAACCCGACCGGCCTGCTGGCGCTGGGCGAGAACCTGTTCGCCGAAACGCCGTCGTCCGGCACGCCGACCGAGGGCACGCCGGGCACCGCCCAGTGGGGCAAGATCAAGCAGGGCACGCTGGAAGGCTCGAACGTGCAGGTGGTGGAGGAAATGGTCGACATGATCGCCGCCCAGCGCACCTACGAGATGAACACCAAGGTGCTGTCGGCCGCCGACAATATGTTGCAGTACCTGTCGCAGGCGGCACGCTGATGAAAACCGCACTGCCTGCCCTGCTGGCGTTGCTTGCGCTGGCCGGCTGTGCCCAGTTGCAGCCGCCGGCGGTGCGTCCCGGCCCGTCCGACGAGCCGCCCGCCGTGGCGCGCAACACGGCGCCGCGCGGCGTCTCGGGCGGTGTGTTCAGCGCCGACCTCGGCATGTCGCTGACCTCGGACAGCCGCGCCTTCCGCGTCGGCGACATCGTCACCATCATCCTGCAGGAAACCACCCAGGCCAGCAAGAAGGCCGGCACCAGCTTCTCCAAGCAATCGGCCGACAACATCAACGCCCCCAACCTGCTGGGCAAGACCTTCGGCAAGGCCGCGATCGGCCTGGGCGCCTCCAACAACTTCGCCGGCGACGCCACCAGCACCCAGCAAAACGCCCTGACCGGCGCCATCACCGTGATCGTGCAGGAAGTGCTGCCGAACGGCCTGCTGCGGGTGTCCGGCGAAAAAACCCTGACCCTCAACAACGGCGAGGAATTCGTGCGCCTGCGCGGCTATCTGCGCGCGGCCGACATCGACGCCGACAACCAGGTGTCCTCGCAGCGCATCGCCAACGCGCGCATCGCCTATTCGGCGCAGGGCACGCTGGCCGATGCGCAGCAGCCGGGCTGGCTGACGCGCTTCTTCAACGGCCCGCTGATGCCGTTCTAAGTTTTGATACACGGGTGATCCCATGAAATTCCGCAAGCTGCTCCTCGCCCTGCCTCTGGCGCTCTCGCTGGCGCTGCCGGCCCACGCCGCGCAGGCGTTGCGCAACCTGGTCGCCATCGAAGGCGTGCGCGACA
The DNA here is from genome assembly GCF_009720825.1 of Duganella radicis. Classification (GTDB taxonomy): domain Bacteria; phylum Pseudomonadota; class Gammaproteobacteria; order Burkholderiales; family Burkholderiaceae_D; genus Rugamonas; species Rugamonas radicis. The sequence goes on from NZ_WNKY01000002.1 coordinate 18,190, forward strand.
ACCCGCTGGTGGGCTACGGCCTGGTGGTCGGCCTGAACGGCAGCGGCGACTCGACCCAGGTCAAGTTCTCCAGCCAGTCGGTGATCAATATGCTCAAGCAGTTTGGCGTCAAGGTGCCGGACGGCACCGACGCCAAATCCAAGAACGTGGCCACCGTGATGGTGTCGGCGGTGTTCCCGCCCGGCTACCGCAAGGGCCAGTCGATCGACGTGGTGGTGTCGTCCATGGGCGACGCCAAGAGCCTGCGCGGCGGCGCCCTGCTGCTGACCCCGCTGCGCGCGGCCGACGGCGAGGTGTACGCGCTGGCGCAAGGCAACGTGGTGGTGGGCGGCTTCAGCGCCCAGGGCAAGTCCGGCTCCTCGATCACGGTCAACACCCCGACCTCGGGCCGCATTCCCAGCGGCGCCAACATCGAGCGTGAAATCCCCACCGACTTCAGCGCCAAGCCGACCGTGCGCCTGTCGCTGCGCCACCCGCACTTCCAGACCGCGATCAATATTGTCGATTCGATCAACAAGAGATTCGGCGACATCGCCACCGCCAGCGACGCCACCAGCGTCGACGTGGTGGCGCCGTCCAATCCGACCCAGCGCGTGGCCTTCATGGCCAAGCTGGAATCGATGAATATCGACGTCGGCGAGGACGCGCCCAAGGTGGTGTTCAACTCGCGCACCGGCACCGTGGTGATCGCCGAGGGCTTGCGCGTGCGCGCCGCCGCCGTCACCCACGGCTCGCTGAAGGTGGTGATTTCCGAATCGACCAAGGTCAGCCAGCCGAACGCGCTGGCCGGCGGCCAGACCGTGTCCTCGCCGCAGTCGCAGGTGTCGGCCGACCAGGGCCCGGCGCAAATGTTCAAGTGGCCGGCCGGCGCCAAGCTGCAATCGATCATCGACGTGGTCAACAGCCTGGGCGCCACGCCGGACGATATCATGGCCATCCTGCAGGCGCTGGACCAGGCCGGCGCCATCGAAGGCGAGCTGGTCGTCATTTAAGGAACCGCCATGGACTCCACTTTCGATCCGAACCGCCTGCTGGCCAACGGCACCGCCGGCCAGCTGAGCAGCACCCACGTGGCGCCGCAGCCAGCCCAGCCCGGCGACACGGTCGATCCGGCCTACCGCGCCAAGGCCACCGAGGCCGCCATCAAGTTTGAAAGCTTCTTCATCGGCAAAATGCTGCACCAGATGCGCGACGGCGCCCGCGCGCTGGCCGCCGACGACAGCCCCAGCAAGAGCAGCATCAACGACGACATGCTGGACATGGCCGACAACCTGGTGGCCGACCAGATGGCCGGCAAGCGCGCCTTCGGCGTGGCCGACGCCATCCTGCGCCAGCTGTTGCCGCCAACACCAGCACAGCCCGCCGCGCCGGCGTCCAATGTTGCCGATTCGCAAAAAATCAGCACGACGCTTAATCCGCGGCAATAAACGGTCGCCCGTTACTGATATCGGACCGGTGCGGCGCAGTACGCACGGGCCCCTCGGACTTCACCAGGAAAGACCCGCTACATGACCATTTCTTACAACGCACTGTCGGGCGCCCTGGCCGCCCAGGCCGCACTGAACACGGTCAGTCAGAATATCGCCAACGCGCAGACCAAGGGCTACACCCGCCAGGGCGTGCTGTTGCAGGCGACCGCGTCCGACCCCGGCACCAAGTCGGCCGGCAACGGTGTGCAGATCGGCTCGCTGCTGCGCTTCAGCGATTCCTACAAGTCCCAGCAACTGTGGCGCTCCAACTCGGAACTGGGCGCGCGCTCGCAAGTGCAGCCCTACCTGACCCAGATGGAAACCGTGATGAGCGACGACAAGTCGAGCATCAGCTACGGCATCGACAACTTCTTCAAGGCCCTCAACGCGGCCGGCGTCGACCCCACCTCCTCGCCGCTGCGCCAGCAGGTGATCACCAACGCCGACTCGATGGCGCAGCAGTTCAACTCGATCTACAACGTCACCGCCTCCCAGCTGGTGTCGGTCAACCAGCAGCAGCAGGCCATCCTGCCGTCGCTGAACGAATCGCTGGCCGGCATCGCCTCGCTCAACCAGCAGATCATCGCCGTCCAGGGCGCCGGCACCAACACCTCGGCCCTGCAAGACAAGCGCGAGCAGCTGATCGACAGCGTGGCCTCGCAGGTGGGGGTGGAAGTGATCACCAATCCGGACGGCAGCGCCAGCGTCTCGCTGAAGAGCGGCCAGCCGCTGGTGGTGGGCAACCTGGCGGCCAAGCTGAACTACGTGACCACCAGCGGCGCCTCGACCCTGACCCTGACCTTCGCCAACAGCACCTTCAAGCTGGACGACACCGCCGTCGGCGGCCAGCTGGGCGGCCTCGGCGCCTACAAGCAGGACACCCTGCTGCCGCTGCAAAAATCGATCGCCGAGATCGCCGAGCAGCTGGCGCAAAAAGTCAACGCCCAGCTGAGCGCCGGCTTCAAGAGCGACGGCTCGGCCGGCGAACCGCTGCTGACCTTCAATCCGGCCAGCGCCACCGGCCTGCTGCAAGTCGCCGACAATTTCCAGACCACCGACCTGGCCTTCTCCAGCGACGGCACCCCGGGCGACAGCGGCAACCTGCAGAAAATCGTCGACATCAAGGGCCAGCCGATCACCCTGACCACGCTGGGCAGCGTGCTGCTGGGCGACGCCGACACCCAGATCGTCGGCAAGCTGGGCATCGACAGCCAGCAGAACCAGTCGCAGCTGAACACCGCCACCACCATCCGCACCCAGGCCGAGGATGACTGGAAGTCGACCAGCGCGGTCAACACCGACGAGGAAGCCATCAACCTGGTGGAATTCCAGAATATGTACCAAGCGAACATGAAGGTGATTGCCGTGGCCAACACCCTGTTCGAGTCGACCCTGCAAATGTTCGGTTAAGGAGAGCCTGCATGCGTATCGCCACCAGCCAGTTCCAGGCCACCATGAACCGCGGCCTGCAAGACAACCAGAGCCACCTGGCCTCGCTCACCTCGCGCATGGCCAGCGGCAAGAAGCTGCAAGTGCCGTCGGACGATCCGGTCACGGCGGTGCGCCTGTCGCGCCTGTCGCGCGAGGAAGCCATCGTCGGCCAGTACCGCGACAACATCGCCTCGATCAAGATCCGCCTGTCGACCAACGAGACTTACCTGACCTCGATGGTCAACGACATCACCCAGAGCCACGACCTGCTGGTCTGGGCGGCCGACGCCAGCAACACCGGCGACGACCTGAAGTCCATGATCACCACCATGACCACGTTGCGCGACAGCCTGCTGTACAGCGCCAACGAGAAGGACCAGGAGGGCCGCTACGTGTTCTCCGGCACCCTGACCAACACCCCGGCCATCACCTACGATCCGAACGCGGCGATCGGCTCGCGCTACACCTTCACCGGCAACACCAACCAGCAGAAGTCGGTGGTGGGCAACGGCATCACCCAGACCGTCAACGTCGACGTGTCCGGCCTGGAAACCGTGTTGAACCAGATGGACAGCACCATCAACGAACTGTCGCAGCCGGGCATCAGCTCCTCCACGCCGTCGCTGCAAGCGGCCATCAACGCCAATATGCAGGGTGCGAGCGACGCGCTGGGCCTGATCTCCAGCAAGATCGCCAACTTCGGCGGCGCGCAAAACGTCATGGAAACGCTGGACGGCAACCACGCCAACGTCAGCCTGTCGAACCAGACCGCCATCCTGGACCTGGGGTCGCTGGACATGGGCGAGGCCGCCACCGAACTGAACGGCTACAACCTGGCGCTGCAAGCCTCGTACAAGGCTTACTCCAAGATCACCAATCTGTCGCTGTTCAACGTCCTGTAATTTTTCCCGTCCCCAGCCATGCAAATCACGTCCGCCACCACGCCCCAAGTCATTGTTCCCGGCGCCAACGCCGGCAATGCCACCGCGGTGGACGGCACCGCGCTGGGCTTGAATGGCGAGAACGCCGCCACCGCCACCCCGGTCACGCCGACGCCGAACTCGGCGGCGCCGCTGCGTCGCGGCCTGAACAACTGGGACCAGCCGCTGCAAGGCGACATCTCGGGCGCCCAGCAGGCGCTGGACTTCCTGGAGCAGAGCGCGGCCCAGCTGCGCAATCTGAAGGCCGACCTCAGCGCCCGCTTGGCCAACCGCCAGCGCGCCGACGGCACGGTGGAGGCGCGCGTCCGCCAGTTCAGCAACAGCTGGCGCAACCGCGCCACCGCCTCGGGCGGCACGCTGGACTCGCAACTGAAATTCAGCAACAAGGGCAGCGCCACTAGCTTCACCGTGCGCGGCATGAGCCTGGCCAACCTGCGCAACGGCGGCCGCGAGGTGCTGGCGATTTCCATCGGCGGCGGCCAGAACGTGCGTTCTGTGGTGCTGGAGCCGGGCCTGTCCGACGCCCAGATCGCCCAGCGTTTCGACGAGGCGCTGGCGCCGGCCGGCGTGCGCGCGCAACTCAACGACGATGGCCAGCTGGCGTTTTCCACCACCGAGGCGCAGTGGAGCAATGTGCGCGACACCATTGCCGTGCAAGGCAACGGCATCCGCTTCCCGACCGGCCAGCTGAACCGTGTGAAGGCCGAGGCGGCGGCGCCGGAAGTCGATCCGGACAGCTGGAACACGGTCGATCTGGACGGCATCCGCACCACCCTGCAACAAGTGGTGCAGGCGCTGGCCAAGGTGGAAGCGTCGATCGCCTCGGTGCACCAGGCGCTGGCCCAGGTGGCCGCCCGCGTGCAGAGCGCGGCGCCGTCCACCGGCAAGAATGGCATGGAGCAGGTGGCGCAGAACTTCGTCACCACCACCAAACAGCCCGGCTACCAGTCGCTGCTGTCGATCACCTCGGCGCTGGCCGGCATCAGCCGCGAGCGCGTGATCTCCCTCCTGAGCCTGCGTTAATTCAGCAGGCTGCCCCCGCGCCGCGCCAGCGCGGCGAACTCCGCCACCGGCAAGGCGCCGGCAAACACATAGCCTTGCGCGTAATCGCAGCCGGCCATGGCCAGCAAGCCGCTTTGCGCCGCCGTTTCCACGCCCTCCGCCACCACCCGCAGGCCCAGCTTGTGGGCCATCACGATCAGCGCCTCGCACATGGCCAGGTCGCCGCTGTCGCTGGCCAGGTGCTGGATGAAGCTGCGGTCCAGCTTGAGCAGGTCGATGCCGAAATGCTTGAGGTGGGAAAGCGAGGAATAACCGGTGCCGAAGTTGTCCAGCGCCACCTGCAAGCCCATCTCGCGCAACTCGCGCAAGCGCTCGGCCACCCGGCCGGCGCCGTCCAGCAGCACGCCCTCGGTAATCTCCAGCACCATGCTGCGCGGCGGCAGGCCCAGCCGCGTGGCCAGCTTCAGCCAGTCCACGTACAGCGCGGCGTCGCCGCGCAGCTGGGCCGGCGACTGGTTGATGCTGACCTGGAAGCCGCCGCCCAGCTCATCCTGCCAGCGCCGCGCCTGCTGCGCGGCCTGGCGGAACACCCAGTCGCCGATTTCCAGCATCATGCCGCCGGCTTCGGCGAACGGCAGGAATTCAGCCGGCGCCAGCAGGCCGCGCTGCGGATGGCGCCAGCGCAGCAGCGCCTCGGCGCGCTCGATCTTGCCGCTCTGGAGGTTGACGATGGGCTGGTAATGCAGCTCGAACTGGTCCAGCGCCAGCGCCGAGCGCAAATCCAGCGTCACCTGCTGGCGCGCCTGCGCCGCCAGCTGCAAGTCCGGCGTGAAGTAGCTGTAGCGGTTGCGCCCGCCCTGCTTGGCGGCGTACATGGCCTGGTCCGCGCTGCGCAGCAAGTCTTCCGGCGTGGCGGCGTCGGCCGGGTAGAGGGCGATGCCGACGCTGCCCGAGATCGCGGCCTGCGCGCCCTCCAGCGCGAATGGCCGGTTCAGCAGCGCCAGCACGGACTGGGCGATGCGGTCGATGCCGTCGGCCTGCTCCAGCCCGGACAGGATGACGGTGAATTCATCGCCGCCCAGGCGCGCCACCGTGTCCGAGCTGCGCACGCACAGGCCGATGCGGCGCGCCGCCTCCACCAGCACGGCGTCGCCCTGCTGGTGGCCGAGCGTGTCGTTGACTTCCTTGAAGCCGTCGAGATCGATGAACAGCAGCGCCAGCTGCAAGCCCTCGCGCCGCGCCTTCTTGATTTCCTGGCCCAGCCGGTCCTGGAACATGTGGCGGTTGGGCAGCGCGGTCAGCTCGTCGAAATTGGCCTGGTGCCAGATGCGCTCGGCCGAGATGCGGCTGTCGGTGACGTCGGTGACCAGCGCCAGCGCGCCGCGGTAGCCGCCGTCGGCGTCGAAGATGGGATTGGTGGCCAGCGTGGCCCACAGGTCGCTGCCATCCTTGCGCAGGAACTTGAATTCGTGGCGCTCCGACAAGCCCTGCTGGCGGCGCGCGATATTGCGCTCGAGGATGGTGCGGCCCTCCTCGTCCATGAAGGCCACCAGCGGCTGGTCCAGCATGTCCTCGATGCTGTAGCCCAGCATCTGCGCCATCTTCGGATTGACGAAGCTGGTGCGGGCGGCGGCGTCGATTTCCCAGATGCCTTCCTCGGCGTTGTGGACGATGCGGCGGAAGCGTTCCTCGCTGCGCTCCAGCGCCGCCAGCTTGCCTTCGGCCGGCTCCAGCACCACCCGCACGCCCTGCCCGCTGGCGTCGGCGCTGGCGCGCAGCGACACCGGGAAGCCCTGCTGGCTGCGGTTGCGCTGCATTTGCAGATTGCAGTGCTCGGGCTGGCCGCTGTTGATGGCGCGCCGCAGGAAGCGGTCGAAATCCTCGTGGAAGCGCGGCGCGACGAATTGGCGGAACGACACCTGCCCGGGATGGTCGCGCGCCAGGCCCAGCAAGTCCGCGCCCACCACATTCATTTGCAGGATGGCGGTGTCGAAAGACAGCACGAAATAGCCGACCGGCGCCAGCAGATAGATATCATTGAAATAGGCTTGCTCGGCGGCGTGATCGATGGTCGCGTACGGCGCCATCGCGGCGTCCTCGGTGAGGACCGCCAGGCCGGGCAGCTCAGCGTGCATAGTCTTATCCATACACCCCCTACACATTGATGTTTTCAGATTAACATCAGGCAGGGGCGATGTCGAGCATCAGGCCTATCGTGAGTGGTGCGCGCGGTTCAAGCGTTGTTCGGCGCGCCGTTGCAACGCTTCGAACAGCAGGCTGAGCGCCCAATAGATGGCGGCCGCCGCCAGATACAGCGGCAAGGGCTGGAAGGTGGTGGAGATGACTTCCTTGGTCGACAGCATCAGCTCGGTGAGCGTGATGACCGACACCAGCGAGGTGTCCTTGATCAGGCTGATCAGCGTGTTGCTCATGGCCGGCACCGCCACCCGCAAGGCTTGCGGCAGCACCACGTAATACAGCGTGCGCCAGTAGCCGAGGCCGAGGCTGTAACTGGCCGCCCACTGCCCCTTGCTGACCGCGCCGATCGCGCCACGCAGGCTTTCCGACAGGAAGGCGCCCGAGTTCAGGCTCAGCGCCAGGATGCCGGCTGTGACCGGCGTGAATTCGATGCCGACGCTGGGCAGTCCGTAATAAATCACGAACATCTGCACCAGCAGCGGGGTGCCGCGCATCAGGCTGACATACACGCCGGCCGGCCACGCCAGCAGGCGGTACGGCAGCATGCGCAGCACCGCCACCGGAAAACCGATCAGCAGGCCGCCGATCATGGCCGCCAGCGCGAACAGCACCGTGTAGCCGGCGCCGCGCAGCATCACCGGCGCCGCCTCGCGCAGCAGCTCCAGCCATTCCATCGCTTACGGCGCCTTGCTGACGTCGATGCCAAACCATTTCACCGAAATGGCTTTCAGGCTGCCGTCGGCGGCCGCATCGGCCAGCGCCTTGTTGAGCGCCTGCTTGAATTCGGGATTGCCCTTCTTGAACGGGATGCCCATGCGCTCGACCGCCCCCACTTGCGCGCCGGCCTTGATCGGCAATCTGGAAATCTTCAATAAATACGCCGACATCAGGCTGTCGTTGAGCGCGGCGTCGATGCGGCCGGCCGCCAGGTCGGCCATGGTGTCCGGCGCGGCCGCGTAGCTGCGCACCTCGACGCCGGGCACCGCCTTGGCCTGCTGCTCGTAGACGCTGCCCTGCCCCACGCCCAGCTTCTTGCCTTTCAGGTCGGTAAGCGCCTTGTAGCTGGCGGTCTCGTTGTTACGCACGATCAGCTGCGGCACCGAATAGATGTAAGGCTGGGAAAAATCGAACGCCTGCTCGCGCTTGGGATTGATGCCCACCTGCGAAATGATCACGTCATACTTGTTGGCCGCCAGTCCGGCCAGAATGCTGGCCCACTCGCTGCTGACGAATTCCACCTTCAAGCCCAATTTGGATGCCAGCAATTTGGCGACATCCACGTCATAGCCGGCCAGCTCGCCATTCTTTTCCTTGTAATTGAACGGCGGGTAGGTGCCTTCCAGCGCCACCTTGAGCGTGCCGCGCGCCTTGACGGTGGCCAGCAGGTCGGCCGCCGAAGCCGGCAGGGCCAGCGCGGCGGCCAGCACGAGGAGAAAGTGACGTTTCAGCATGAAGCTCCTTTACCAGGCGCCCATACGGCGGCGCAATCCGAAATTGTGGCCCACGACCAGGATGGAGCTGGCGATCAGGCCGCTCAGTCCTATCATCAACTGTACCAGCTTATCATCCGGCAGCACCCACAGGCGGCCCGGTGGCGCGTCGCCGATGCGGGCGGCCGCCATGATCAGCGGCGCCACCCATTCGGCCTCCTCGGTGACATCCAGCACAATGTGGCCATCCTGCGTGGTCTGCATGTAAATTTCGCCGCCCTCGGCCAGCGTGAAGCACACGCCGTAGCCGGTTTCGTGCTTGCCGATGTGCTGTTGCAGGGCCTGGTTATGCTCCTCGATCCACAGCTCGACATCGGCGGGCGTTTCCAGCCCGCTCCATGGCACCGGGCGGAAGCGTGGCGGGTCTTGTTGGTCTTGCATGCCGCTTCAGCCTTTCCAGGTACGTTGCAGGCCGGTGTCGGCGTGTATCCAGCCGCCCTTCGGACCGGCGCGGTAATAGAACCCGACGCCGCCCTGGCGGAAACTCTTCACCAGCCCGCCCAGCACTTCGGCATTCAGATTGGCGATGCGGATGTCGGCCGCGCGGCCCACCATGTGCAGCGACTGGCGCGCGGCCGGCACGCCGGCTTCGCGCAGCTTCTGGTTGGAGGCCGGCGTGCGGTAGCCCGATAAAATCTCCAGCGGCGCATCGATGCCGTAGCGCTGCACGAAGGCTTGCGTGCCCCACAGCGTTTCAAACAGCTTGGGATCGATGTTGCGGGTCTCGTTGCCGCCATTGACGTCGCGCATCAGGTGGCACAGGTCCTGATAGGCCGATTCGATGATTTCGCCGTCCTTCCAGTACAGCAGCTTGGCGCGCTCCTTGCTGGCCGGGCGCACCACTTCAATGGTGCGCGGACGCAGCCAGAATTCCAGGTCCAGCGCTTGGGCGTCGAAGATATCCGGTGGCGGTTCCATCAGGCCGCCAATGCCGGACGGTGCCGACTGCTCGGAGGCGCGCGCCATGCTGGCGGCGGCTGGCGCCGGGGCCGGTTTGGACGAGGCGCCGGCGATGCTGCTGTGCCGCACGGGCACGCTGGAAGCGCAGCCGATCAGTGGCACTGACAAGAAACTCGCGGCGGCCATCCCTAAAAATTCCCTGCGCGATGCCATAGTCTCCCGTCCCATAAAAAGCAATATTGTTACTATAGCCTATGCGGAGGGAAAGAAAAACCGTCGTAACTTACGTTTAAGAAATGATACAACTGCCTGAGTGATACTAAAATTCCGTATCGGAAACTTTTAAGCAGGTCAAGTTATACACGCAACTTATGGCTGGCATTCCAACAATAAAGTATTCATATATGGTGCGGCGCGGTATAGTTCATCCATCGAATAAATGTTTTCCCGTTGAACTTACTTACTGGAGCCCATCATGATCATCCGTTCTATCGCCGCCGTCGCCCTCATCTCCCTGTCGACCATCAACCCAGCCAGCGCCGCCGCTCCTGCCGGCCGCCTGAACGACGCCGAATGCGGCGTACCAGCTTACCGCACCGCGTGGCAAGATGAAGAGCTGGCTGGCAACGTCAAGCTTGCCGTGCTGGTGGACGCCAACGGCAACGTGAAAGACACCAAAGTGATCTCGTCGAGCGGCTACCTGGCCCTGGACAAGGCCTCGCTGCGCGCCAGCACCAACTGCAAATTCAAGCCAGCCACCAACGGCGCCGAGCCGGTGTGGGCCCAAGTACAATACAACTGGGTTCTGAACTAATCGAGATCGCCGCAAAAAGAGCGCCGCGTCGTTGCGGCGCCTCGCCGTGCTAACGCACTGTCTTTGTCGCCGCGCCTCGCCGCGCTCATTTTGCAGCAACCTCTATCGTTCACGCAGCGCGTCGCGCCGGCTCCTGCAAAAGCGCCGAGCGCGGCTCGTCAAGCAGATATCCCTGCACCAGCAATGGCACACCTGCGGCCGCGCTCAGTTCGCGCAAGGCCGACAGGTGTTGCGGCGTTTCCAGCCGCTTGAACACCACTTCCACCTTGGCCGCGGCGCAACGCTGCAAGAATTCCGCCAAGCCCGCCTTATCCTGCAACTCGCGCGCATCCAGCTTGAACACATCGGGCCGCAAGCGATCCAGCACGCCCAGGCCATCGCGCGCACTGTTCACATTGACCGCAAAGCGGAAGCCGTTGCGGCGATAGTTGTCCGACACATAATTCAACAGCCAGCCCTGCTGCGGCGTGGCCGCCGGCAATTGCAGCACCACCCGTTCCAGCGGCAGTTCCAGCGCATCGAGAATGCGGCGGAACGCGTGGCCGTGATTGCTGCTCACCGCGCTCAACAGACGATCATGCACGTTCAGGTATAGATCGGTATCACCGTCGTCCGCCTGCCGGAAGAAATTAATCGAGTGCAGCATACGGCACAACCGGTCCAGCTCGATCGACTCATCGTCGCTGGCCGCGTGATCCAGCAGCTTCCACAGCGACAAACCCTGATCCTGCGCCGACACGCTACGCGCCAGCCCTTCGTACGCCAGCACCGCGCCGCTGTCCAGATGCCGGATAGGCTGGAACGCGCTGCTCATGGTGCAATTGAAAAACCGCCCTTGCGCCTTGCCCTCGTGATCGAGCCAGATGCTGGAAGCAGCGCCGGTGGCGTCGGATAGACGCGCCAGATACTTTTGCAGGATGGGAAATGACATGGAACTCCTCGTGGGGTGCTAACAATGTCGACAGCGTATTCCCCGGCAAGGCAAAGCAGAACGAATGCTTTCAGCTATGGATATGCCAAAACATTCGTTCCGCCATGGCAGTGCCGCCGTTATCGTGAGGCCATCGATACCTTCAACCTCACCAAGCCGTGACGCCATGTGCCAATTACTCGCGATGAGCAGCAACAAACCCGCCGCCGTGGACTTTTCCTTCGCCGGCTTTGCCGAGCGCGGCGGCCGCACCGGCGAACACAAGGACGGCTGGGGCATCGCCCTCCACACCGTGACCGGCTGCCGCCTCTACACCGACTACCTGCCCTCGATCCACTCGCCGCTGGCGGCGCAGTTCAAGCAAAGCCCGATCAAGGCGCGCAGCGTGGTGGCACACATCCGCAAGGCCACGCAGGGCCGCGTGTCACTGGAAAACAGCCACCCGTTCACGCGCGAGCTGTGGGGCCAGACCTGGTCCTTCGCCCACAACGGCGACCTGAAACTGTTCGATCCCAATCCCAGCCTGTACGCGCCGTGGGGTGACACCGACAGCGAGCGCGCCTTCTGCCATTTGCTGTCCGGGCTGGCGCTGCGCTTCGAACAGCAACCGCCGCGCCACGTGCTGTACGCGGCACTGGAAACTTTGGCCGGCGAAATTGCCGACTACGGCACGTTCAACTTCATCCTGTCCAACGGCGACCTGCTGTTCGCCCATTGCAGCACCGAACTGCACGTGGTGGTGCGCGAATACCCGTTCTCGGTGGCGCACCTGATCGATTGCGACCTCAGCATCGATTTCAGCCGCCACAACCACCTGGACGACCGCATCGCCGTGATCGCCACCCAGCCGCTCACCTCCAACGAGCAGTGGACGCAATTTGCCGCGGGCGAACTGAAATTATTCGCCGGTGGCGTGGAAGTGGGATCGTTGCCGGAGCGGCGGGAGAGCTTGCGGGTCGCGTATTAGGCGGTATTGCAGTTGCAGAATTTCTTGCGCTTGGGCGCATTCGGGCAAGTGGCGTCCTCGTCCAGCTGCTTCCAGAAGAACACCGTCTCCACACCGTAGGGCGAGCGCACCTTGCCGGCGTCGGTATAGCCGCGCTGGGCAAAAAAGTCCTTGCCGCTGGCGGTGCTGTGCAGTTGCAACGCTTTCACGCCCCAGCCACAGGCCTGCTCTTCCATCTTGGTCAACAATGCCTTGCCGATGCCCTGGCGGCGCACTTCCGGCAGCAGATAGCACAGCGCCAGCTTGCCAGCGCCGGTGAGCAAGGCAACGCCGACGACAACGCCTTCGCTGAGCGCGACCAGCGAATAATTGGTGGGCGAACTGAACCAGTTCGCCACCATCTGCGGAGTTTTATTGCCTAGCCAGGCATCAAGGATGGCGGGATCGTTTTTATGATCCAGCTCGCAGCATTCCTTGATCGAACGGCGCAATACATTGCACGCTGCCTCCGCATCCGTCGAAGCAGCAATACGAATTTCAAGACTCATGTACGCTCACAAAACATTACTAAGGGCGACTATACACCAAGCTGGATAAGGCCGTCGGATGCTGCCAGACTAGAGCGCGCCTCCTTATTTGCCCACTAATGTTTTCAATAATCCATATACGTTTTATAGCGAACTTCTAAGCATATAACGAAAAATTCGTATCTTTTCCGGGCGAAATTTTACACCATGGGCGCCTGTTATTACGAAAGCTCATCATGACCACTAAAAATACCGCGCGCCGCGTTGTCATCTCCTCCTTCCTGGCCGCCTCGGCCGTTCTGCTGGGTCTGCCGATGCAGGCTCAAGCCGCCGATACCGTGCTGCTGAACGCCGCTTACGACGTCACCCGTGAACTGTTCAAGGAAATCAACCCGGCCTTCAGTGCCCAGTGGAAGAAAACCACCGGCGAGAGCGTGGACGTGAACCAGTCGCACGGTGGCTCGTCCAAACAGGCGCGCTCGGTGGCGGATGGCATGGAAGCGGCCATCGTCACCATGAATCAGGCCAATGACATCGACATCCTGGTCGAACGCGGCGTGGTGTCCGCCGACTGGGCCAAGAAATTCCCGAACAATTCCTCGCCGTTCTATTCGACCATGGTGTTCCTGACCCGCAAGGGCAACCCGAAACAGGTCAAGGACTGGGCCGATCTGGCCAAGCCGGGCGTGAAAGTCATCATTCCGCACCCCAAGACCTCCGGCAACGGCCGCTACACCTACCTGGCCGTGTGGGGCTCGGTGATCAAGAAAGGCGGCAACGAAGCGCAGGCGCGCGACCTGGTCGGCAAGATCTTCAAGAACGTGCCGGTGCTGGACGCCGGCGGCCGCGGCGCCACCACCACCTTCACCCAGCGTGAAATCGGCGACGTGCTGGTCACCTTTGAAAACGAAGTGAACCTGGTGCGCGAAGAGTTCGGCGACAAGTTCGACGTGGTCTACCCTTCCATCTCCATCCTGGCCGAGTCGCCGGTCGCCGTGGTGGACAAGGTGGTCGACAAGCGCAACCTGCGCAAGCAGGCCACCGGCTACGTCAATTTCCTGTACAGCGAAGAAGGCCAGGAAATCATCGCCAAGCACTCGCTGCGCCCGCGCTCGGAGAAAGCCTTCAAGAAGTACAACGCCAACTTCCGCCAGGTGGCCCTGTTCACCATCGACGACGTGTTCGGCGGCTGGAAAGCGGCCCAGGCCAAGCACTTTGCCGACGGCGGCGAGTTCGACAAAATTTATAACAAATAAGATTATTCAAAACCATTCGTTCTCAAATGGCCGCCGTGCCCTTAATCTGGAACCGTCGTAATCAACCCAGACAAAGGAAGCACGATGGCCATTTCTGAAATTAATGTACGCAATCAATTCCGTGGCAAGATCAAGGAAATCATCTTTGGCCCGGTCGTTTCGGAAGTCGATGTAGAAACCCAACACGGCATCGTCACCTCGGTGATCACCTCGCGCTCGATTCAGGACCTGGGCCTGAAAGTCGGCAGCGAAGTCATCGCCCTGGTGAAATCCACCGAGGTTTCCATCGCCAAGATCGGCAGTTAGTCGAGACCCCGTCCCGGCTGCCGCCGCGGCCGGCCAACGGAAAAAAGCCCTGGGCGCTCCCGTCCCAGGGCTTTTTTGTTTTTAATCCGATACTTAGACACAATAGACGAGAAGCGACTTTAATGTTATTGTCTATCCTTAGAGAATATTGCCGTATAGCTAGACTATTTGCGCGCGCCACGTCCCCCAGACGTGTCCGATAGACTCCTCTTCCCTTTTTGAATACCGATATGCTCAAGAAAATTGTTGCTGTATTGCTGAGTTCGTTTACCGCGGCAGCCTTTGCCGCCGTACCGCTCGGCTCGCAGTCGGTGCTGGTGGTCGAAGACGACACCGGCAAAGTACTGCTGGAAAAGAACGCGAACGCCCAGGTGCCGATCGCCTCGCTGACCAAGTTGATGACCGCGATGGTGGTGCTGGATGCCAAGCAAGACATGAATGAAAAGATCGCCATCGACCGGTCCGACGTTGATATGCTGAAACACAGCGCCTCGCGCGTGCCGGTCGGCGCCGAGATTTCGCGTGGCGATGTGTTGCAGCTGGCGCTGATGTCGTCAGACAACCGCGCCGCCGCGTCGCTCGGCCGGACCTATCCGGGCGGCATGGAAGCGTTCCGTGCGGCAGTGAAAAACAAGATCCGCGCGCTGGGCTTGATCCACACCGTGATCGAGGAACCGACCGGTTTGTCGCCGCATAATATGTCCACCGCGACCGAACTGGTCAAGATTGCAACCGCCGCATCGGCCTACCCGGACATCCGCCGCATCACCACCGACACCAAGGATGTGATCAACATCAAGGGCCGCAAGGTGGAGTATCACAACACCAACCGCCTGGTCGGCGCCAAGGGTTGGGACGTTGGCTTGTCCAAGACCGGCTACACCGAAGAGGCTGGCCGCTGCCTGATCATGCGTTTCAGAACCGGTGGCAAAAACAACACCCTGGTGCTGCTGAACGCCGGCGCCAGCTCGGTGCGCAACATGGATGCGGTCAAGATCCGCCGCCTGATTGCCGGTCCGGATGAGCAACCAAAAGTGATGAAAGCCTCGGCCAAGAGCAAGAAAAAAGCCGTCAAGCAAAGCAAGCGTACGCGCCGCGCCATGTAAGCGCCGCTGCCGCCCCCTCCGTAAGCCGGACCAGCGTGTCCGGCTTTTTTACGCCTGTAGCCCGCATTCCACCGTGGCCTCGCGCCAGGAATTAGTTCCAACATGCTAATTACTGGCTTAAAAATGCGCAAAACGCCGTTCCGGCGAAGGCCGGAATGACGTTAACTGTCGAGCAGATGGCGCAGGCCGCTGGCACGCTGGGTGCGCTGGCCGATGGCGTCCAGCAGCACCTGGCCATTTGGCGTGAGTAACGTAAAGTAGTCGCGGGCGCGGGTGATGCCGGTATAGACCAACTCCCGCGCCAACATGCCTCCCCCCTCTTTCGGCAACACCATGGCGGTATGCAAGAACTCCGAACCTTGTGATTTATGCACCGTCATGGCAAACGCGGTTTCGACGTTTCTTAATCTTGTGGCAAGCACGCTGCGTACCTTTTCGCCTTCCGAAAAGTACACCCGCAACGCGCCGGGACGCAGCGGATCGGGCAGGGTCAGGCCTATATCGCCGTTGAACACCCCGGTCGCGTAGTCGTTGCGGGTGACCATGACCGGCCGCCCGACGTACCATTCGCCGGTTCTCTTGAGCAAGCCGCCTGCTTGCAACCTTTGCTCAATTGCATCATTGAGTCCCGACACGCCCCACTCGCCCTCGCGCACCGCGCACAAAATCCGGAAGCTCTCAAAGGCTTTCAGAATGGCAAGTTGTACGATCTCATCGTGAACCGGCGGCATATTCTTGATTAATTGCAAATAGCCGCGATAGCCATTCTGAGCCAGTTGCAGCAGGTCTGAAGCCTGCGCCAGATCGGTCCAGGCCACCTTGCCGTCTTGTCCAGCACGCAATATTTCTACCGCGCGCGCCGCGTCGCCTGCGTTCACCGCCAGCGCCAGCGCGCCGATCGGGCCGCCGAAACGGCGGCTTTCGCGCAGCATCACGGTCTGCTGGGCGATCGGTCCGCCGTGGCCGGCAAAACTGTCCGGGATCCGCTGACCGGTGCTGGCATGCACATATGACAAGGTTTCCGGCAGATACTCCCCTGCTTCGGCGTTGTGGCAGAGGTCGCCCAACACCGCCCCTGCCTCGACCGAGGCCAGCTGATCCTTGTCACCCAGCAAGATCAGTGTGGCATTTTGCGGCAAGGCTGCCAGCAGCGCGGACATCATTTCCAAATGGATCATTGATGCCTCATCAACAATCAGCACATCGACGTCCAACTGATTGCCGGCGTGATGTTGGAAGGCCCGGGTGTCCGGCCGCGCACCCAGCAGGCTGTGCAGCGTTCGCGCCGCCCCCATCCGGGCCGCGAGCTCGCGCAACGGCAGCGCAGCGCCGACTTTTTCCGCCAGCTCATCCAGCGCACTATCGATCGATTGCTTGAGCCGCGCCGCCGCCTTGCCGGTGGGTGCCGCCAGCGCCACGCGCAGGCCGGTGCGCTGCTCGCCGGCCGTGGCAAACAGCAAGGCCAGCAGGCGCGCCACGGTATAAGTCTTGCCGGTGCCCGGGCCGCCGGTGATGATGCCCAGCTTGCCACGCATGGCCACCGCGCAGGCGACCTTTTGCCAGTCTGTGCCGCCGCCGCGCGCCGCATGCGGGAACAGGATATCCAGCCAGCGGCGAATCTCGGCCGTTTCCGCATCAGCATCCGCCGCCAGCACGCCGCCCAGCGCGCGCGCGCGAACCGCGCCAGCGACGTGGGTTTCGTCCCGCCAGTAGCGGCGCAGGTAGAGGCGGTCGCCATCCAGCACCAGCGGCTGGTTGATGTCGTCACCGCCGACCGGCCACACCTGGCGGCAATCCGCCAGCAAGGCGCGCCAGGTCGTCACGTCGGCCGGCCAGTCGCCGACCGCTGCACGCAGGTCGTGCCATTCGTCGCCACTCCAGCCCAGCAGCGCGGCCGGGTCGGCATTCAGTTCGCTCAACAGCAGGCAGCTGTGGCCGCGTCCTTCCAGCTCGGACAGCAGCACGCAGGCCACCATCAATTGCGGCGAGCTGTCCCCCACCGAAGCGATAAAACGGGCGAAAGCGCCGCTCAGGCGGCGCAACTGGCCGGCCTCGGTCAGCGCATCGACTTGCGCGAAAAATGCCTCATTCATGACTCGCACCCAGCAGGCTATCCAGCCCGTCCAGTAACTCGGGATCGGGCTCGATCCGGTAACAGCCGCGCGTTTGCGGGTTGCCTATGCCGCGCAGGAACATAAAGATGGCGCCACCCAGCTGTTCGGCCGGATCGTAGGCCTCGCCGAGGCGGCTTTGCAGCAGCCGGTGCAGCGCCAGCATATAAATCGCCCCCTGGATATCGTAGCGATGCTCGGCCATGGCGCCGATCAGCGCCGGCTCGTGATAAGCCGCGTCGCTGCCGCCCAGCGCATTCGATTTGTAGTCCAGCACCCAGTAACGGCCCTCGTGTTCGAACACCAGATCGCAGAAACCTTTCAGCATGCCGTGCAGCTCGCGCTCCGGCAGCGCGGGACGTGCGGCGCCACCCAGCAGGTGCTCGGCGCACAGGCGGTCCAGCGCACCGGTGGTCAGATGGTCGCTCGGGAACCAGAATTCCATCTCCGGCAGCGGCACGGCGATGCTGCTCAGCGGCGCATCGAGATAAGGCAGCGGCGTGCGCGCGATTTCGCGCAGCCACGCCAGTGTGTCTTCCTGCCGGTTGCCCCAGCCGGCGCGCTCCACGCGGCGTGTCAGGCGCGCTTCAAAGTTTTCATGATCGACGATGGCAAAGCCCTCCTGCCCCATCCACTCCAGCTGCTCGTGCAGGAAATTGCCGGGCACCGAGCCGCGCGGGAAGCGATGCCACGGCGCGTCTTCCACTCGCGTCGGCTGCGTGGTCGGCAGGTCGGCTTCCAGCAGTTTTTCCTGCAAGGCGTCGCGCGGCACCAGACCGTCGGCGCTGATCACGCCCGTCGGGCCGGTGCGGCGCGCCAGCGAACTGAAACTGCCGACCGCCCAATTGCGCTCGAAATGGCCGCCGTAATGGCGCGGGTCCAGCAACGGCGGGCGTTGTTCCACGCGACTCAGGCGCGTGACGTGCTGCGCGCCCATCGCCAGCGTGGTCAGTCTGATGTCGTCGCAGTCCTGGCAAGCGTGCTGCCAGCGTTCCATCATCAAGTCCGACGGCAGCGGCGAGCCGCCGGTCAGCAGATAGCCAAGCGCCGATTCGTGCAGCGTATTGTCGCCCGCCTTGCGCGCCGACAGCGCGGTCACGCCCAGCCACAGGAAGTGACGTGCACGCGTCAGCGCCACGTACATCAGGCGCAGGTCTTCCTGCAAGCGGGCGCGCTCCACCAGTTCCATCGCGGTGTCGGTCAGCGCCATGTCGATGCGGCGCACGCCATCATCGTCGCTGAATTCGAAGAAGCTGCGGTTGCGCCGCTCGACCTTGCGCGCGGTGACGGCAAACGGCAAATACACCAGAGGGTATTCCAGGCCCTTGGATTTGTGGACCGTGACCACTTTCACCAACTCCGCATCGCTTTCCAGGCGCAGCACACGCTCGTCACCCGCTCCCTCGCCGCCTTCGATCTGCTCGGCGAGCCAGCGGATCAACGCCTGTTCACCATCCAGCTGGCGGCTGGCCGATTGCAGCAGTTCGGCCAGATGCAGCAGATTGGTCAAACGGCGTTCGCCCCCGACTTGCTGCAACAGGGCCGCCGGCAGTTGCAGCTCGTGGATGAAGCGACGCAGCATGGCCAGTACGCCTTGCCGCTGCCAGATGAGGTGCAGCGTTTTCAGTTGTTCGACACGCTCTTCCCATGCCAGTTCGTCCGAGGACAAGCGCGCCAGTTCGGCCAGCGGCAGGCCGGCCGTGGGGGTGGCGAAGGCGGCGCGCGCCAGTGCGCCATCGAGCGGATTGGCAACCGCTGACAGCCAGCGCAGCACGTCGGCCGCTTCCTCGCTGTCGGTGACAGAGTCCTTGTCCGACAAATAGACGCTCGGCACGCCGCGCCGTTGCAGCGCGCGGCGGATGGCGGCGGCTTCCTTGCGGTCGCGCACCAGCACCGCGATGTCGGCCGGTTGCAGACGCTCGAAGCCATGCCCGCCGCCATCGAAGCCAGTGCGCTCGTCGTTCAGACGCGCGACGATGTCTTCGGCGCAGTGATGGGCGAAGAATTCGCGGTAGCTGTCGGCCTTGAGATCTTGCGCCGCGCTGCATGCGATCACCAGCGCCGGCACGTCGCCGGCAGCATCGACCATTCGCTCCTTGCGGCCCTTGGCGCCCACCGCCTCGAACGGCAGCGGGTTTTCGCGCGTGTGGATGTCGCGGAAGCGGAAGGCGCCGCGCGGGAAGCCTTCGCCCGCCGCGCGGCCTTCGGCGTGCAGGAAAAGGTGGTTGACCGCATCCACTACCGGCTTGGTCGAGCGGTAATTGGTGCCCAACTGGTAGTGACGGCCCGCTGTGGCGCGGCGCGCGGACAGGTAGCTGTGGATGTCGGCGCCGCGGAAGCCGTAGATCGACTGCTTGGGGTCTCCGATCAGGAACAGGCCTGTGGCCGGGTCATTGTCCGCCACGCGATACAGTGCGTTGAAGATCTGGTACTGGTTGGGCGCCGTGTCCTGGAATTCGTCGACCAGCGCCACCGGGTATTGGTCGGTGATGCGCTTGCGCAGCGCCGCGCCATTCTCGCCTTGCAGCGCGGCGTTGAGGCGATCCAGCATGTCGGCAAAGCCGAACTGGCGGCTGCGTTTTTTCAGTTCGGCCATGCGGTCGGCCACCGCCGCCGCCGCGTGGCGGTAGAGCGCATGCGACAGCGGTTCGATGTCGGCCAGCGCCTGTTTCAATGGCTGGGTGGCGTCGAAGTCCTCCGGCACCACGGTGCTGAAGTTTTTGGCGAAGGCATCTTCCAGGCCTTCGGGCGTGAGGCGGTTCCATGCCGTGTCCGAAATATCGGGCATGACGAGGGCCGGATTCTGCGCCCATTCGCGCAGGCCGTTAAACCACGCCACCAGCGAATCTGGGCGCATCTTGTTACCGTTGAAGCACTTGGGGTCGACCGCGCGGTGCTGGGCGATCCATTGCTCCATGCGGCTGGCACGCTCGTACCAGCCAGCCTTGAGTTGCGCGAGCTGCGCCTGCTGTTCGCGCTGCACGGCGGCGATCAGCACGCCCAGCGACTCGCCGCGTCCGGCCGCGTCGCCGATGATGTCGGCACGCTTGACCAGTTCGCGGATCGAGGATTTCAACGCACCGACGTCGCCCCAGCAGGACAGCAGCGCTTCCAGCGAGACCGCATTCAGCGGATAGACTTGCTGGCGCCAGTAATCGTTGGCGGCGTCCTCGAACAGCGCTTGCTCGTCGCTGACCAGTTCTTCGTCAAACAGGCTGCCGCTGTCGAAGGCATGCTCGCGCAGCATGCGCTGGCACCAGGCGTCGATGGTGAAGATGGCCGCTTCGTCCATGGTTTCGGCGGCCAGTTGCAGGCGGTGCGCAGCCTGCTGCTGCGCGCTGTAGTCGGGATAGGATTCCAGCAGCGCCTCAAGATAGTCGTCACGCTGGCTGCGCGGCTCCTCAGCGCGGAAATACGCCGCCGCTTCCACCAGCCGCTCGCGCACCCGGTTCGACAGTTCGCGCGTGGCGGCCCGGGTGAAGGTCATCACCAGGATATCGGCCGGTAGCAGCGGGCGCTGATAGGCGTTGTCGCCGCCATGGCCCAACACCAGCCGCACGTACAGCGCGGCGATGGTCCAGGTTTTGCCGGTGCCGGCGCTGGCCTCGATCAGGCGCGAGCCGTGCAGCGGGAAGGTCAGCGGCGCGAGCTGGTTGGCGGCGGTTGCGCTCACATCACTCATTGCGCGCCCTCGCCGTCGATCTGTTCTATCGTGATGTAGTGTTCCATCCATTCGGCCAGCGGGCCATACAGGGCGCGCGATACGTCGTCAAAATCCGGCTCTGCGCTCAGCGCGGCGAAGTCCGGCCACAGGCGCCTGAGGCACAGGTCTTCGTTCTCGCCACCGATATCGAAGCCGCCATCGTAGACCGCGCGCGGATCGCCTTCCTGCGCCAGGGCCAGCGCGGTTTTGCAGACGGTGGGCAGCGGGCGGTTCATGCCATCGCGCCACAGGCAGACCAGTTCGCGCAGGGCTTCCCGCGCCACTTCGGGCGGCAGCGGTTTCATGGTGACGATGGCGTCGCGGGCGACCAGATAACCGGTGACCTGCATGCCGGTGGCCGACACGCCCAACTGGCGCAGCCACATCGCAATCAGCTTGTCGCCACGCGGCTTGCCCTGCTTGTCGGCCACGCGCGAGGACATCTGCGCCAGCCACACGGTTTCGCTGCCGTTGCTGCGCAACTGGTCGATCCAGTCGTCCAGCGGCACACCGGCCAGCTCCAGATTCAACGCCACTTTCGGCGCCGGCAGTTCGTAGTGCTGGCGCAAGGTCAGCCACGCGCAGCGCACCGGCACCAGCGCTTGCACCAATTGGTCCTGGTACTGCTGGCCGATCAAACCGATGGGCAGCACGCCTTCGCGCGCCAGGCGTTCGGCGCGCTGGGTCAGTTTGTCGTAGACCTGGTCGATTTCTTCCGGCGTGTCGGCGTCATCGAGCATGGTGTCTTCCAGCAGGTAGCGTTCGAGCGCGTTGAGCGAGAACGGTTCTTCGTCTTCACCCACCAGAGCGGCCTCGCCGAACATCACGCCCAGACGCTGGCGGAAGAAGAAGCGCACCGGCTGACGCAGGAAGTTGTGCAGCTGGCCGAGCTTGAGGCGGAATTTGTCGTCGATGTCGAACGGCGGCAGTTCGGCGGTTGCGCCGGCGTCGCTGGCGTCGCCGTGCGCTTCGCGCCATTCGCGCGCGTAGGTCAGCAGGCCGCCGTCCTCGAAGTAGCGGCGGCTGAATGGCTGCAAGGCATGCTCCGTGGTGCGCGCGCGCAGGTCCAGCTGCCAGCCATTGACCAGATAATCGCGCAACTGCGACACCAGCACCGATGGCGGCTGTTCGCTGTTGTCGCGCACATTGCGTCCGACCCAGCTGATATACAACTTGTCGCGTGCGGCCAGCACGGCTTCCAGCATCAGGTAGCGGTCGTCGTCGCGGCGCGAACGGTCGCCCGGACGCGCCATGCCCGGCTGCGCCAGCAGGTCAAAGTCGGCCTTGGGCGCGCGGCGCGGGAAGTCGCCGTCGTTCATGCCCAGCAGGCAGACCACGCGGAACGGCACGGCGCGCATCGGCATCAGCGTGCAGAAGGTGACGCCGCCGGAGACGAATTGGTGATTCAGCGTCGGCTCGTCCATCAATCCCAGCCAGGCTTCACGCAGCACCGCCAGCGGCACGGCTTCTTCGTAGCCGGCGCCCTCGCAGGTGTCCAGCCATTTATTCAGTGCGTCGTCCAGCAGCGCCAGCGTGAGGCGGTCGCCCTCCTCGTTGGATTGGAAGAAGGCCGCCAGCAGCGCGCGCGCCTGCACGCCCCATTCGGCCGGCGTGCGCGACTCGGCCAGCACGGCGCGCCAGTGCAGCAACGCTTCCACCAACTGCGCCAGCGAGCCGGCCAACGCGGCATCCAGTCCGCCGACTTCAGCGTACGGCTGGATGCCGGCGAAGCTGCCGCCATCGTTGCCGCCAGCGCCGCTGGCATAACCAAGCAGCATGCGGCGCACGCCGAAGATCCAGGCATTCTGTTCGCCGGCCGGACCGAGACCCAGGCCGCTGCGGTGCTGCTGGTCCAGGCCCCAGCGCACGCCGGCGCCTTCGATCCAGCGGCCCAGCGTGGGCAGGTCGTCGTCATGCAGGCCGAAACGCGCGGCCAGGGCCGGCACATCCAGCAGGTCGCGCACCTCGCTCTGGCGGCAGCGCTGCTGCGGCAATCGCAGCAGCCATTCCAGCGCCACCAGCAGCGGATTGACGCTGCGGTCGTTGACGTCGCCGATCTCGAACGGGATGTAGCGCGCGTCGGTGCGGCGATGCTGGGCGAAGACGGCATGAATGGCGGCCGAGAAGGTGTCGATGTCCGGCACCATCACCACCACGTCGCGCGGGCGCAGCGGACGGCCGCTGTGTTCCGCCTCGGCGAACATGTGCAGCAACTGGTCGTGCAGCACTTCCACTTCGCGCTGCACGCTGTGGGTGACGTGGAATTCGATCGAGCGGTCGTGGTCCGGCGGCGGTGTGTGCGGGTGTTCGGACAGCGGCAATAATTCACGCACGGCGGCCTGCACTTGCGTCAACAGGGTGTCCCCCTCGCCTTCGCTGAACAGGTCCACGCGCAGCGGCGCCACCTCGTCATGTTCGGCGGCGTGGGCGTGCGCGGCTTCGTCGAATTCATCCAGCATGCGCACGAAATCGCGGCCTTGCCGCCCCCAGCTGGCCAGCAGCGGATGGCTGTGCGCGTGCAGCTCTTCCAGCGGAATCTGGCCCAGGTCCTGGCCGTTGCGCAACTGCTGGCGGCGGTGCGCGCTGCGCAGCAGGTCGCGGCCTTCGATGATGTCGCCCCAGTAGTACTGGCAGGGATTCGGCACCGCCAGCAGCACTTGCGTGTAGCGCGCGATGGAGGCCAGCGCCTGCAAGGTCTGGAACGGCAGCGCCGACACGCCGAAGATCACCACCCGCCGCGGCAGGCGGCCCAGCGGCTCCTCGCCGGCGGCGCTGGCGCGCACGAATTCGGTGTGGACGGTGGCGCGGCCGAGGCCACGCTCGTGCGGTTCGACGTCGGCGATCACCGCGCGCCACAACTGGCCTTGCCAGCGCTGGTCTTCCGGCAGCGGCGTGGCTTCGCCGCGCGCGTTGCGCAATTGATCGCGGCCGGCGGCCCAGTCGTCCAGCCAGTCGGCGCGGTACACCTGATACTGGTCGAACAAGTCGGCCAGGCGTTCTGCCAGTTGCAGGCGGCGCTCGGCCTCGCCGTCGGCCAGGAAGTGGCGCAGCGGCGTGAACACGGGATCGGCCAGCAGCGTAGGCAGGAGGCGCATCAGGCGCCAGGTCAGCGGGCCTTTGTCGAAGGCGGAGATGGGCGGCACGCGATCGCGCCCCAGCATACCGCGATAGGCGTCCCACAAAAAACGCGCCGGCAGCGCCACGCGCGAGGCGGCGCAGATGCCGATTTCCTCGGCCAGCGCGATCTTGAGCCATTCGGCCACGCCGTTCGATTGCACCAGAAAGATTTCCGACTCCAGGGCCCCGAGCGGGTGGTTGCGCAGCCATTGGAAGACGGCGGCGCGCAGCGTCTCCATCTGGTTACCGTGCAAAATCAGCAGGCCGGGGGTGATGCCAGGGTGCATAGGGCTCTTCAGTGTGATCGAACCCCTATTATCGCTCTAGCCCGGAGCGTATGCCAGCAGTTCCTGCGCGATATGCTGGTCCAGCACGGCCAGCATGGCGTGCAGTTCGGCCACCAGGCGTTTGGCGTTGCTGGCATCGGGATCGTTGCGCACTTGCTCCAGCGCGTAGCACAGGTTCCCGAACTGCATGGCGCCGACCGCGCGCGCGGCCGACTTGGTGCGGTGGCCCAGTTCGGCCAGGTGGGCCAGGTCTTCGATCGCCAGCGCTTCGTCCATTTCGGCCAGGCCGTCGCGCGCGGAACTCAGGAACAGCAGCGCGTACTTGCGCATCTTGTCCGGCTTGCCGCCGAAGGTTTCAGCCAGCGCGGCGACGTCGAACAGCTCGGCCGGTGCGGTGTCGGGACGGGGCGCGGGCGGCATCGCCGGCGCCACGGCCTGCGACGGGAGCTCGGCGGCGACGGTGGTGGCGTCGGGGATCAGCGCGGCAGGCGGCACGGCCGGCGCGGACGGCGCCATCTGGCGCGGCACGAACACCGGCGGCGACGGCAGCACGGCCACGCCTTGCGGCGCCGAGAAGTACGACGGCGGCGGCGGCGCCGGCTTGCGCATTTCGCTGGCGGCCGCGCGTGCGCGTTGGCTCATCCACTTGGACAGCATATTGAACAGCAGCTTGGGCGCAATCGGCTTGGTCACAAATTCGTCCATGCCGGCATCGAGGCAGCGCTGCTGGTCGTCGCGGCCGGCGTTGGCGGTCATGGCGATGATCAGCGTGGCCGACAGCTTGGGATGGGCGCGGATCAGGCGCGTGGCTTCGTAGCCGTCCATCACCGGCATCTGCACGTCCATCAGCACGCAGTCGAAGCGCTCCTTGAGCAGCAGATCGATGGCCTCCTTGCCGTTATTGGCCACGCACACCGTGGCGCCGGCATCCTCCAGCAGCTCCTGCCCCACCTGCTGGCTGAAGGTATTGTCCTCCACCAGCAGGATGGAGGCGCCGCGTATGCTGTCCAGCACATCCGGCCGCACCGATTCGTCGGTCTGCTGCAAGAAGCGCACGCCCTTGGCCAGGCGCGCCGTGAACCAGAAAGTACTGCCCTCGCCCGGCGCGCTCTCCACGCCCACGCCGCCGCCCATCAATTCCGCCAGCTGCTTGCTGATCACCAGTCCCAGCCCGGTGCCGCCATAGCGGCGCGTGGTCGAGGTGTCGGCCTGGTGGAAGGACTGGAACAGCTTTGCCACCTGTTCCTGCGTCATGCCGATGCCATGGTCCACCACCTCGAAACGCACCATGATGTGGGTGTCGCGCTCCTCCAGCGGCCGGGCGCGGATGCTCACCTTGCCGTTCTCGGAGAACTTGATCGCATTGCTGGCAAAGTTGAGCAGCACCTGCTCCAGCCGCAACGGATCGCCGCGCAACTGGTGCGACAGGCCGGGCCAGATCTCATACACCAGCTCCAGGCCCTTGGCATGCGCGCTCTCGCCCAGCTGGCAGGAGATATTCGACAGCAGCGTATCGAGCGTAAAGTCGAGCACCTCCAGATCCATCTTGCCGGCCTCGATCTTGGAAAAGTCGAGGATGTCGTTGATGATGCCCAGCAGGTGCTGGCCGGAGTGGTAAATCTTTAGCAGGTAATCGCGCTGCTTGGGATGGGTCACCGATTTCAGCGCCAGATGCGCCATGCCGATGATGGAGTTCATCGGCGTGCGGATTTCGTGGCTCATGTTGGACAGGAAGTCGCTCTTGGCCTGATTGGCCGCGTCGGCTTCCTCCTTCAATTTGTGCAACTCCGTCACATCGGTGGACAGGCCGATCACCGCCGTGAACGAACGCCCCAGCTCCACCGGCACCTTGACCGTCCACTGGTGCTGCACCACGCCATCGCGGTCGATGAACTGGGTCTCGCCGGCGCGCTTGACGCTGTCGGCAAACACTGGCCGCTCCAACGCCCACTGGGCGTCGGCCGCCTTGGTCGGCATCAGTTCGCGATCCAGCTTGCCGATGATCTCGTGCGCCGGCAAGCCCATGGACTCGGCCATGCGCGCGTTGACGTACAGGTAGCGCCGGTTCTGGTCCTTCATGTAGACGTGGGCGTCGACGTTGTTCAGCACCGTGTCCAGCAACACGCCCTGCTTGATGGCGCGGCGGCGCGAGGCATACAGCACAAACAGATAACTATACAGCAGCAGCACCCCGGCAAAGCCGGTCAGCGCGGCGATCCACGGGAAGTAGAGATCGAAGCCGGTCAGCAGCGCGTCCTTGCGGACCTGGAACTGCGCCTTCCACAAGCTGCCATTGAAGTCGATCGGCAGCACGGTCTCGAACATGCGCTCACGCTCGGCGGCCGGCACCGGGGGGGCGACCATGGCGCCGGTGTCGTTGAACAGCAGGCGGTCGGTTTTCTCGATGACCAGACGGCGCTGCTCGACATCGGCGCTGCCGTCGGCGTACAGGGTCAGATGCACCTGGCGCACCGTCATCTCGTCGATGGCCCCCTGCACCAGCTTCGGGATACTGAAGCCCGCCCCCACCGACCCCAGATAGGCGGCGCGCCGCTCGGCCACGGTGCCGGCCGGCATGCCGCGGCGGTAGACCGGCAGGCGCACGCCCAGGCCGAAGTGCGGGGTCGGCAAGCGAACGATGATCGGCTGGCCGGAGGCGGCCACCTGGCCGCTGTCGCGCGAGGACGCCAGCATGCGCGCCACCACTGGATTGGCGGCGATGTCGACGCCATGCCGTTCCTCCAGCATCGAAACCGGCTCCAGGTAAGTCAGCACCGCGTACTGCTCGCGGCGGCCGGGCGGCGTGATGTCGAAATCCGGATAGCCCTCGGCGCGCACGGCGGCGACAAAGGCCTCGCGCTGGGCGTCCGTCACCACCGGCGCCCAGGTCAGCGCCTCGATGGCCGGGAAGTAGCGTGGGATATCGAGGCTGTTCACATATTGGCTGAACTGCTTGCGCGAGACATGGTCGGCGGTCTGGAACAGCGCCGCCAGTCCGCGTGTCAGGTCGGAATAGGATTTGATGCGGGCCGAAATGCCATATTGCGTGCTGCGCGCCAGGTTTTCAAAGCGCTGTGCCGCGTCGTCGTCCACGGTGCGGGCGGCGGCGCTGTAGAGCAGCGCGCCGACGCTGGCCGCCAGCATGCAGCCCACGCCCCAGAAAATCAGGCGCGAACGACTGACCGCTTTTCTCCTGTTAGCCTGTTTCAGCATGCAGAGCCGTTTTCAAAATATTTGCACCAACGCAGCATACTATTAATGCCGCGCGGGAACCAGTGAAAGAATTGGTGAGAATTCGGCGACCGGCCAGGCCTCAATCGTGCGCACAGGAAAATTTAGTTCCGATAATATTTTTTGGCTGAGAAAAGCTGGAAGCCGAGTTATTAAAACGATAAAATAGATCGATATTTTTTCCGTCCAAACACGCTACCATCCACCATTGCCGTGCAGATTCCCAAAGTTCTCCTCGTCAACGACGATCAGGCCAGCCTGTATGCGCTGGAAAGCCTGCTGCTCGAAGCAGCCGACCTGCAATTGTATGAACTGATCACCGCCGGCTCGGGCAAGGAAGCGCTGCGCCAGGTGCTGCTGCACGAGTTTGCCGTCATCCTGCTGGACGTCAGCATGCCCGGCATGGACGGCTTCGAGACCGCCGAGGCGATCCACTCGCACCCGCGCTCGGCCGGCACGCCCATCATCTTCATCACCGCCCACTACGCCGACGAGCTGAACCGCCTGAAGGGCTATCAGCACGGCGCCGCCGACTACCTGTTCACCCCGGTGATCCCGCAAATCCTGCAAGCCAAGGTGGGCGTGTTCGTGGAGATGGCCAAGAAGAATATGCAGTTGCGCATCAAGACCGAGGAGCTGGCGCGCCTCAACCAGGATTTGCGCGTGCAGCGCCTGCAAGACCTGGAGCGCATCAACGGCGAGCTGGAACAGGAGATCCGCGAGCGCAAACAGGCGGAACAACTGGCGCACGAGCTGTCCACCCGCGACGCCCTGACCAACCTGCTCAACCGCCGCGCCCTGATCCAGCAGCTGGAGCACGCGGTGGCCACCGCCGACCGCAGCGGCGTCGGGTTCGCGCTGCTGTTCCTCGACCTCGACAAATTCAAGCCGATCAACGACAGCTATGGCCACGAGGCCGGCGACGAACTGCTGCGGCAAGTGGCGGCGCGGCTGACGGCGGCGGTGCGCGTGGCCGACATCGTGGCCCGGCTGGGCGGCGACGAGTTCGTGGTGCTCATCGAGGGCAAGTCGGCGCTGGCCAACGCCGCGCGCGTGGCGCGCAAGATCGAGATGGCCTGCGCCCTGCCGTTCGAGATCGGCGCCCATCGCGTGAAGACGGCGGCCAGCATCGGCATCGCCCTGTATCCGCAGGATGGCGCCAACGCCCAGGCGCTGATGAAAAACGCCGACACCGCCATGTATCACGCCAAGCAAAATGGCGCCACGCCGGTGCAATTCTTCCATGAAGAGCTGAACGTGCGCGAACGGGAACGCGAACGCTGGACGCTGGAACTGCGCAAGGCGCTGGCGGCCAGCCAGCTGGAGCTGCGCTACGAGCCGCAGGTCGATCTCGACACCGGCCACGTGATCGCCGCCGAAGCGCTGCTGCACTGGCGCCACCCGGTGCACGGCGCGCTGGAGGCGGCCCAATTCCTGCCGATGGTGCAGGAACGCGCCCTGCTCGACCGCATCGACGCCTGGGTGATGGGGCAATGCTGCGCGCAGGCGGCGCTGTGGCAGACCATGAGCGCGGCCGGGCAGGAAGCGGGCGCGCCACCGCTGTGCATCTGGCTCAACCTGGCCACGCCGCAGCTGCATGCGGACCTGCTGCAAGTGCTGCTGCCGGCCATGCGCAAGCACGGGCTGGCGGCAGGCAGCATCGGCCTGGAACTGAACGAAAACCTGCTATTGGGCGCCAGCGAGCCATTGGCGCAGCTGTTGACGCAAATGCAAAGCGCCGGCGTGCGCATCGCGCTGGACGATTTCGGCAGCGCGCGCTCGTCGCTGGCGGCCTGCAAGCGCTGGCAGCTCAACACCTTGAAAATCGACCGCGGTTTCATCCACGGGATCGGCAACGACGAAGGCGGCACCGACATCGTGGCCGCCGTCATCCATCTGGCACGCGCGCTGTCGATGCAGGTGGTGGCGCAAGGCGTGGAAACACGCCAGCAACTGGAAGTGTTACAAGAACTGGGTTGCCACACTTGCCAGGGTGCGTTATTTTATCCAGCGCTGCCGGCGACCGGCCTGCTGGAGCAGACCAGCATTGATTTCACCTCACCTACCCTCCTAAGCAACGAGGAATAAGCCATGAATAATATGACCGATTTGGGCGAACAACTGGACGCGAAGCTGCTGTTGTCCACGCTGATGGCGCTGAAAAAAGGAGACTTTTCAGTGCGCATGCCTTCCGACTGGGTAGGCATGGCCGGCAAGATCGCCGACACGCTGAACGACATCATCGACACCAAGGCGCGCATGGTGCGCGAGGTGACGGAGGTGAGCCGCGTGGTGGGGCGCGAGGGCCGCCTGACGCAGCGCGCCGAGATGCCGAATACGGCCGGCGGCTGGGCCACCATCATCAGCTCGGTCAATACCCTGATCGATGACCTGGTGCGTCCGACCTCCGAAATGGCGCGCGTGATCGGCGCGGTGGCGAAAGGCGACCTGTCGCAGACCATGGCGCTGGAGGTGGACGGGCACCCGTTGAAAGGCCAGTACCTGCGGGCGGCGATGACGGCAAACACCATGGTGGAACAGCTGTCGTCCTTCTCCTCCGAGGTGACGCGCGTGGCGCGCGAGGTGGGCACGGAAGGCAAGCTCGGTGGCCAGGCGCAGGTGAAAGGCGTGGCCGGCACCTGGAAGGACTTGACCGACTCGGTGAACTCGATGGCGGGTAACCTGACCTCGCAGGTGCGTAACATCGCCGAGGTGACGACGGCGGTGGCCAACGGCGACTTGTCGAAGAAAATTACCGTGGACGTGCGCGGCGAGATCCTGCAACTGAAAGACACCATCAACGTGATGGTGGACCAGCTGCGCTCCTTCGCCTCCGAAGTGACGCGCGTAGCGCGCGAGGTGGGCACGGAGGGTAAGCTGGGCGGCCAGGCGTATGTGCCGGGCGTGGGCGGCACCTGGAAGGACTTGACCGACAATGTGAACTTCATGGCATCCAACCTCACGGGCCAGGTGCGTAACATCGCGGCGGTGACGACGGCGGTGGCCAACGGCGACCTGTCGAAGAAAATCACGGTGGACGTGAAGGGCGAGATTCTCGAACTGAAAAACACCATCAACGTGATGGTGGACCAGTTGTCCTCCTTCGCCTCCGAGGTGACGCGTGTGGCGCGCGAGGTGGGTACGGAGGGCAAGCTGGGTGGCCAGGCGCAGGTGAAGGGCGTGGCCGGCACCTGGAAGGACTTGACCGACTCGGTGAACTCGATGGCGGGTAACCTGACCGGCCAGGTGCGTAACATCGCCGACGTGACCACGGCGGTGGCCAACGGCGACCTGTCGAAGAAAATCACGGTGGACGTGAAGGGCGAGATTCTCGAACTGAAAAACACCATCAACGTGATGGTGGACCAATTGAACTCCTTCGCATCCGAGGTGACCCGCGTGGCGCGTGAGGTGGGCACGGAAGGTAAGCTGGGCGGCCAGGCTAACGTGTCCGGCGTGGCCGGCACCTGGAAGGACTTGACCGATAACGTGAACTTCATGGCGTCCAACCTGACGGGCCAGGTGCGTAACATCGCCGACGTGACGACGGCGGTGGCCAACGGCGACCTGTCGAAGAAAATCACGGTGGACGTGAAGGGCGAGATTCTCGAACTGAAAAACACCATTAACGTGATGGTGGACCAATTGTCCTCCTTCGCCTCCGAGGTGACGCGCGTGGCGCGCGAGGTGGGTACCGAAGGCAAGCTGGGCGGCCAGGCCTATGTGCCGGGCGTGGGCGGCACCTGGAAGGACCTGACCGACAACGTGAACTTCATGGCGTCCAACCTGACGGGCCAGGTGCGTAACATCGCGGCGGTGACGACGGCGGTGGCGCGCGGCGACTTGTCAAAGAAGATCACGGTGGACGTGAAGGGCGAGATTCTCGAACTGAAAGACACCATCAACGTGATGGTGGACCAATTATCCTCGTTCGCATCCGAGGTGACCCGCGTGGCGCGTGAGGTGGGTACGGAAGGTAAGCTGGGCGGCCAGGCCAACGTGTCCGGCGTGGCCGGTACGTGGAAGGACTTGACCGAGAACGTCAATCAGCTGGCGGCCAACCTGACCAACCAGGTGCGCGCGATCGCGGAGGTGGCGACCGCCGTGACGCGCGGCGACTTGTCGCGTTCCATCCAGGTGGAAGCGCGCGGCGAGGTGTCCTATCTGAAGGACAACATCAATGAGATGATCCGTAACCTGAAAGACACCACGCTGAAGAACGCCCAGCAGGACTGGCTGAAGACCAACCTGGCGCGCTTCACCCGCCTGCTGCAAGGCCAGCGCGACTTGCAGGCGGTGACCAAGCTGATTCTGTCGGAGCTGGCGCCGCTGGTGTCGGCGCACCACGGCGTGTTCTACATGATGGACTCGCAGGAGTCCGATGCCCGCCTGCGCATGATCGCCAGCTACGGCTACCGTTCCAGCCGCAAGCTGCCGACCTCCTTCCTGCCGGGCGAGGGCCTGGTCGGCCAGTGCGCGCTGGAGAAGGTGCGGATCTGGCTGACCGACGTGCCGCGCGATTACATCGTGGTGTCGTCCGGCCTGGGCGCGGCGCCGCCGACCAATATCGTGGTGCTGCCGATTCTGTTCGAACAGCAGGTCAAGGCGGTGATCGAGATCGCCTCGCTGGACCGCTTCACCGAAACCCACTTGTCCTTCCTCGACCAGCTGATGGAATCGATCGGCGTGGTGCTGAACACCATCGAGGCGAACAGCCGTACCGAGTCGCTGCTGACGCAATCGCAGTCGCTGGCGCAGGAGCTGCAACAGACCAACCAGGAGCTGGCGGAAAAAGCGCGCCTGCTGTCCGAGCAGAATATCGAGGTGGAACGGAAAAACCGCGAGGTGGAGCAAGCCAAACTGGCGCTGGAGGAAAAAGCCACCCAGCTGGCGCTGTCGTCGAAATATAAGTCCGAGTTCCTGGCGAATATGTCGCACGAGCTGCGCACGCCGCTGAACTCGCTGCTGATTCTGGCGCAGCAGCTGGGCGACAACCCGGACGGCAACCTGTCCGGCAAGCAGGTGGAATTCGCCAAAACCATCCACGGCTCGGGTTCCGACCTTCTGACCCTGATTAACGATATTCTGGACCTGTCGAAGATCGAATCCGGCACCGTCACATTGGACGTGTCGGAGTACCGCTTCCAGAATCTGCGCAATTACGTCGACCGTACTTTCCGCCACATGGCGGAGGCCAAGCATCTGGGCTTCTCGGTGGAGCTGAAGGACAATCTGCCGACCGCCATGATGACCGACACCACGCGCTTGCAGCAGGTGCTGAAAAACCTGCTGTCCAACGCCTTCAAGTTCACCACCCACGGCCAGGTGTCATTGAGCATCAGCCTCGTGACCAGCGGCTTCACCAGCGACCACCCCAACCTGCTGCATGCCGATGCGGTGCTGTCGTTCGCGGTGTCCGACACCGGCGTCGGCATCGCGGCCGACAAGCTGCAACTGATCTTCGAAGCGTTCCAGCAGGCCGACGGTTCGACCGCGCGCAAGTACGGTGGTACCGGCCTGGGCCTGTCGATCTCGCGCGAGCTGGCGCGCCTGCTGGGCGGCGAGATCCGGGTGGAATCGGTGGTCGGCAGCGGTTCGACCTTCACCCTGTTCCTGCCGTACAACCGCGCGGGCTTCATCAACTACGACATGGTGCGCGCGCCGCAAGTGCGGCTGCCGACCCCGACGCCGCAAGTGGTGTATTCGCCGCCATCGCAGGCCGATCACATCGATCACGATTTGGTCAATCTGCCCGAGCTGGAAGCGGACCTCGATGAATACAGCGGCAGCGACGACCGCGGGCTGGTCGCGCCGGGCGATCCATCGGTGCTGATCATCGAGGACGACGAGCGTTTCTCGCAGATTGTGCTGGGCTTTGCGCGCGAGAAGAACTTCAAGGGCATCGTCACCATGCAGGGCGACTCGGCACTGAGCCTGGCGCGCGACTACCTGCCGTCGGCGATCTTCCTCGATCTGGACCTGCCGGATATCGATGGCTTCACGGTACTGGACCGCCTGAAGCGCGATCCGAGCACGCGCCATATTCCGGTGCATGTGATGTCGTCGCTGCGCGAGCGCGAGCGCGCGCTGCGCCTGGGCGCCATCTCTTACCTGAACAAGCCGATCAGCAAGGAGGCCTTGCAGGAAGAGTTCAGCCGCATCCAGAAGTTCCTGTTGGGCGGCAAGCGCAGCCTGCTGGTGGTGGATGACGAACAGGCGCAGCGCGAGTCCATCATTGCGCTGATCGGCGATAACGACATTCACATCGTGGCGGTGGAAACCGGCCAGGCGGCGCTGGATGCGCTGCGCGAGCAGCACTTCGACTGCATGGTGCTGGATTTGACGCTGCCCGACATCAGCGGCTTCGATCTGCTGGACATCATCGGCAAGGATGAATCGCTGCGCGACGTGCCGATCGTGATCAACACCGCGCGCGATTTGAACCGCAAGGAAGTGGCCAAGTTGAAGCGCTACGCCAAGACCATCGTGGTCAAGGATGCGCGTTCGCCGGAGCGTTTGCTGGACGAGACGGCGCTGTTCCTGCACCGCTCGCAGGCCAGCCTGCCGGAAGCGCAGCGGCGCATGCTGGAGGAGATTCACGCGGCCGAAGGCGGGCTGGCGGGACGCAAGGTGCTGATCGTCGACGATGACTTGCGCAATATCTTTGCCTTGTCCTCGCTGCTGGAGCGCCAGCAGATGCAGGTGCTGTTCGCCGAGAATGGACGCGACGGCATCGAGGTGCTGGAGCGCGACCCGACCATCGAGATCGTCCTGATGGACATCATGATGCCGGAGATGGATGGCTACGACACCATGCGGGCGATCCGCCGCATCCCGAAATTCAAGTCGCTGCCGATCATCACCCTGACCGCCAAGGCGATGAAGGGCGACCGCGATAAATGTATCGCGGCCGGCGCGTCGGACTACATCACCAAGCCGGTGGATGTGGCGCAGTTGCTGTCGCTGATGCGCGTGTGGTTGCACTGATGTCGTCGATCCTCGCCTCCATCAAAGCCGCCCTGACCGGCGCCACCGCCGCGAATGGCGACCGGGCGGACGCTGGCCCTGGCGCCGGGCACGGTACGGGACCGGACGCCACGCCGCGCGACGCGGCGGTCGACGGCAGCGCCTCCGGCCATGGCGCCGGGGGGACGCCGCTGATCGTCTCCGCCGGCGGCGCGGGGCGGCGCCATTCGCCATCCTCGGTCGAGGAACTGGAGCTGGAGCTGCTGCTGGAAGCGCTGTTCCAGTGCCACGGCTACGACTTCCGCGGCTATGACCGCGCCGTGGTCACGCGCAAGGTGCAGGCCCTGCGCGCGCAACTTGGCCTGGCCACGCTGTCCGCCCTGCAATCGCGCATCCTGCACGACGACGAAAGCTACAACGCCCTGCTGCGCGCGCTCTACGTCAATCCGGCGCTGATGTTCGACAATGCGCTGGAGGTCTCGATGTTGCGCCTGTCGCTGGGCGCCGGCCTGCATGGCGTGGCCCTGCCGCGCGTGTGGCTGGCCGACTGCGCCGGCGCGCAGCAGGCATGGACGCTGGCCATCCTGCTCGACCAGGAACAACTGGCGCCGCGCACCGAAATCCACGCCACCGTCGCCAGCGACGCCATGCTGGCCGAAGCCCGCCAGGCCAGCCTGCCGATGGCACGCCTGAGCGAGCTGCAAGCCAACTACGTGCGCAGTGGCGGCATCGGCAAACTGATCGACTATTTCGACGTCAGCGCCGACGGCCTGCACGCCGTGCTCAAGCCGCACCTGAACAGCCGCATCACCTGGGCCCAGTACAACCTGGTGACCGACGCCTCCTTCAACGAATTCCAGATGATCCTGGGCCAGCGCGCCCTGCCAGACTTCGGCCCGGCGCTGCGCAAGCGCGTGCTCCAGCTGTTCGACGACAGTCTGGCGCCATTCGGCACACTGGCGCTCGACCGCCCGCTGGACGACCACGATCCGCTGGCGCGCCACTACAAACCGCTGCTGGCGCACCAGTCCTGGTACAAGCGCATCGCCTAGACATCCGCACTGGGCCGCTCGGCGATGCGGTCGCGCCACGCCTGCAAATGCGCCATACCCTCCTGTCCCGGCCGGAACTTCATCAGGCCGCGCCCGAACTCCAGCGCGCAAAATGCCGTGATGTCGGCGATGGTGAAGCGCTGCCCGGCCACGTAGGGTTGCGTGGCCAATACCCGATCCAGCCAGCGCGCCGTTTCGCGCATCTTTTCCCCCTGCGCCGCGCCATAGTCCGGGAACTGCGGCTGCTCCAGCGCCGCCAGTCCCGGATGCGTATGGCGGATGCAGTTGGCGATGCCATAGAACAGGTGCAGCTCGACGCGCCGGTCCGCCATCTCGATGAAGGCGCGTTCGTCGTAGCCTTCGCCCATCAGATTGGGCTCCGGCGCATACCCCTCCAGCCAGGTGCAGATGGCGCGCGTTTCGCACAAAATGCGGCCGTCGTCCAGCTCCAGCGCCGGCACCCTGCCAAACGGATTGCGCGCCAAATAGTCGGCGCCGCGCTGCTCGTTGGCGCCAAGATCGATCCGCACCTGCTCGATTTGCAGGCCTTTCTCGGCCATGAACATGGCAACGCGGCGCGGGTTGGGCGCGCGGTGGGCGGTATAGAATTTCATCGCGATTGCCCCGTCTCCAGCATGGTGCGCACGGTGGTGGGATCGGTGCGTTCGGCGCGCGGCGGCAGTAGTATCCCGCGCTGCACCGCCGGCCGCGCGGCGATCGCCGCCAGCCAGCGCCGCAAATGCGGCAAGTCGTCCACCGATACGCCCGACCAGTCATGCGTGTGCACCCACGCCCAGTTGGCGATATCGGCGATGGAGTATTCGCCGGCCAGGTACTCGTGCTGCGCCAGATGCGCGTCCAGCACGCGGAACAAGCGCTTGCTCTCGCCCTGATAACGGTCGATGGCCGGCTGTATCTTCTCCGGGAAATAGCGGTGGAACACATTGGCCTGCCCCATCATCGGGCCGACACCGCCCATCTGGAACATCAGCCATTGCAGCACCCGCGAGCGGCCCTTGACGTCGGTGGGCATCAATTCGCCGGTCTTCTCCGCCAGGTAAATGAGAATGGCGCCGGATTCAAATACGGCGAAATTGTCCTCGCTGCGGTCCACAATGGCCGGGATGCGGCCGTTGGGGTTCAGCGCCAGGAACCACGGTTCCTTCTGCTCGCCGGCCGACAGGTCCAACGCGTGCAGCGTGTAGACCAGTTCCAGTTCTTCCAGCGCAATGGAGATTTTATGGCCGTTGGGCGTGGCGGCCGTATACAGGTCGATCATGTCTCTGCCTTTATATCCGGTGAAGTAGCCAAATCATATCCCCATTTGGGATTTGACAGCGCCAGCGCTTCGCCTTAGATTGATTGCTTGCCCACGAGGCCACACAACAAAAAAGGATAAGCATGCAACGCAGTCTGATTTCGCTCGCCGTGTTGGCGATGCTGGGTTTGTCCGCCGGCCTACCGCCCCTGGCCGCCGCCGCTCCCGCCGCCCAAACCGCGCAAGCCACCACTCAACTGCCGCGCAGCGCCGCGCCGACGCACTACGCCGTCTCGCTGGTGCCGGATGCCGCCAACGGCAGCTTCAGCGCCAGCGTCACCATCGCGCTGGACATCAAGCAGGCCACCGGCAGCCTGACACTGAACGCGGCAGGGCTGAAATTCAGCGCCGCCGCCATCAGCGCCGGTCCGGGCCAGCCGGCGCAGGCTGCCAGCAAGATCGAGGTCGACGCAAAAAATCAAACCGCCACCTTCCAGTTTGCCGAGCCGCTCAAACCGGGCAGCTATCAGTTCAAGCTTGATTACACCGGCGTGATCGGCACCCAGCCGGCCGGCCTGTTCTCGCTCGATTATGAAAACGGCGGCGTCAAAAAGCGCGCGCTGTACACCCAGTTCGAGGCGGCCGACGCGCGCCGCATGATCCCGTCGTGGGATGAGCCCAACTACAAAGCCACCTTCGCGCTGGAAGCCACCATCCCGGCCGGACAGACCGCCATCTCCAACATGCCGGCCGCTTCCACCACCAAACTTGCCGACGGCCGCGAACTGGTGCGCTTCGCCACCACACCGAAGATGTCGACCTATCTGCTGTTCTTCGGCCTCGGTGAATTCGACCGTGCCACCGCCGTCGAACAAGGCGTGGAACTGGGCGTGGTGACACAGAAAGGCGCGCTGTCGCAGGCGCAATTCGCGCTCGACACCTCGCGCGCCGTGCTCAAGGAATACAACGACTACTTCGGCGTCAAGTACCCGCTGCCAAAACTGGACAACATCGCCGCGCCGGGCCGCAGCCAATCCTTCGGCGCGATGGAGAACTGGGGCGCCATCTTCACCTTCGAATACGGCATGCTGCTCGATCCGCGCACCGCCACCCAGTCGGACAAGGAACTCACCTTCATCTTCGCCGCCCACGAAATCGCCCACCAGTGGTTCGGCGATCTGGTCACCATGTCGTGGTGGGACGATTTGTGGCTGAACGAAGGCTTCGCCTCGTGGATGGAATCGCGCACCACCAACCGCCTGCAACCGTCATGGAACTGGGCGCTGCGCGCCGTCGGCACGCGCGAAACCGCGATGGAGCGCGACGCCCTGGCCACCGCCCATCCGGTGGTGCAACGCATCAGCAACGTCGATCAGGCCAGTCAGGCCTTCGACGATATCACCTACCAGAAGGGCGAGTCGGTGATCCGCATGCTGGAAAACTACGTCGGCGAAAACGCCTGGCGCGCCGGCGTGCGCAGCTACATCGCCAGACATGCTTACAGCAACACAGTCTCCAACGATTTGTGGCGCGAGATCGAAAAGGCCGCGCACAAGCCGGTCACCGCCATCGCGCATGACTTCACGCTGCAACCGGGCGTGCCGCTGATCAGCGTGTCGGAAGCGGTCTGCAAGAACGGCAAGACCAGCGTCCAGCTGACGCAGGGCGAATACAGCAAGGATCCGGAAAACAAGAAACCGCTGAACTGGCGCGTGCCGGTGGTGGCGCACACGGTCGGCGGCGCGACGGCGCGTACGGTGGTCAGCGGCGGCAAGGCCGGCATCACGCTGCCCGGTTGCGGCGCGGTGCTGGTCAACGCCGGCCAGGCCGGCTATTACCGCGTGCGGTACGCACCCAGGGCGTTTGCGGCGCTGGCGCAGGGCTTTGCCGCGCTGCCGGCCATCGATCAACTGGGCCTGCTGTCGGACAGCTGGGCGCTGGGACTGGCCGGCCAGGCGCCGGCCGCCGGCTTCATGGAGCTGGTCCAGCGCGCGCCGCTCGACGCCGCGCCGGAAGTCTGGGAGAAGATCGCCGAGGTGCTGGCAGACCTGCGCGATCACTACCAAGGCAAGCCGGAACAGCGCGCCGCGCTGGATCGCTTTGCCAGCGCGCGCCTGAAGCCGGTGCTGGCACGCATCGGCTGGGATGCGGCCCGGGACGAATCGGCGTCGGTGGTCAATCTGCGCGAGACCCTGATCGGCGCCTTGGGCAAGGCCGGCGACCCGGCGGTGATCGCCGAAGCGCGTCGCCGCTATGCCGACGCCGCCACCGATCCGGCCGCGCTGCCGGCAGCGCTGCGCCGTCCTGTGCTGTCGGTGATTGCCGCCAGCGCCGACGCCGCGACATGGGAGCAGTTGCACGCCAGCGCCAGGGCCGAGCAATCGAGCATGACGCGCATCGAGCTGTATCAGTTGCTTGGCGCGGCGCGCGACAAGGCGCTGGCACAGCGCGCGCTGGATCTGGCGTTGACCGATGAACCGGGGGCCACACTCGGCGCGTCCATCATCAGCAGCGTGGCCGCGCGCCATCCGGAGCTGGCCTTCGATTTCGCCCAGGCCCACTATGCGCAGGTGGAAGGCAAGGTGGAAGCCGGCTCGCGCAGCCGCTACTTCCCTGCCCTCGGCAAGTACTCGGCCGATCCGGCCATGGTCGGCAAGCTGCAAGCCTACGCCAGCAAGTATCTGGCCGAGGATGCGCGCGGCGACACCAACACGGCGATTGCCGCTGTCGAGTATCGCATCAAGGTGCGCAACCTGCGCCTGCCGCAGATCGACGCCTGGTTGGCGCGACACGGCGGCTGAGCGGGCGCGCAAAAAAAAACCAGCATCTTCGTGAGAGGATGCTGGCAGCAAAACGCTCGAGAGCGTGGGGATGTCCTGCTGTCCGCGGCTATCGTGCCTGCTGGACGGAATCTGTGCCGGGCTTGTGCGGTCCGGCAACCGGGCGCTGGGCTTAACCTCGCGCTATGGGTGCTACTTTGCCACCGATCGGCAAGCGCAGGCTTAGGACTTCATTAAAGAAGCTTAAAGGTGGGGAAATTGAGGGGTGGTGCCGGTGTTTCAGGCCACCGGCCAGCCTGCTGAGCTATGCTGCGTGGTATCCCGTATCATCCTGGATATGGGGCCAACGCGAGCATGCTGTCGCCAGCGCAAGCGATGATAATTGGACAATATGACGGCCAAATGACGCATCTGAAAAAACCTCTCGCCGCAGCCATCGCCTTGTGGGTGCTGGCCGCCTGCTCGCAGCTGCCGCCGCCGGCCGCGGCGCCCGCGCCAACCGTCGCCGCAGCGCCGCCGGCCGCACCGGCACCGCTGCCAGATGCCGGCCCGCTGCTGCACATCGACACCGCGCGCTCGCTGATCGCGGTCACGGTGCGGCGCGGCGGCGTGCTGGCGCGGCTCGGCCACGATCATGTGGTGGCCAGCCATGCCATCAGCGGCACGGTGTCGCCATCGCAAAACCGCGCCGATTTCACGTTTCGTCTCGATGAGATGAAAATCGATGAAGCGGATCTGCGCCAGATCGCGGGTCTGGACAAGCAGCCGTCGGCCGACGCCATCGAAGGCACGCGCCACAACATGCTGACCAAGGTGCTGGATGCCGAGCGCTATCCGGTGGTGAGCGTGCACGCGCAACGCGGCGCCGCTGGACAGCCGCTGCAAGTGGCGATCACCCTGCACGGCGTCACGCGCACGCTGGCGATTCCTGTCGCGCTACGCGAGGAAAACGGCGCCATCACCGTCAAAGGCACGGTCAATCTCAAACAAAGTGATTTCGGCCTGACGCCCTTCTCCGTCATGGCCGGCGCCATGTCGGTGCAAGACCAGATGGAACTGCGCTTTGAACTGAACGCCAGATAAAAAAAAGC
The DNA here is from genome assembly GCF_009720825.1 of Duganella radicis. Taxonomy (GTDB): domain Bacteria; phylum Pseudomonadota; class Gammaproteobacteria; order Burkholderiales; family Burkholderiaceae_D; genus Rugamonas; species Rugamonas radicis. Next base: position 59,104 of record NZ_WNKY01000002.1, read on the forward strand.
CCGCGGCACTTTGTAAGGCGCGGGCTAAAGGTTTCAAATCGGGAGAGACTTGAAAGAGCAGGGACAGTATCGCAACCGTCCATGACGCCCTGATGACAGAACAAACTTTTTTTAACGTGCGATGATCAGGCGCAGTCCGAGGCCGACGAAAATGGCGCCAGCCACGCGGTCCATCCACTTGCCGGCGCTTGGCGTGCGGTTGATCCACGCGCCCACCGCGCCGGAGAAATAGCCGAGCAATCCAAACAGCACAATCGCCTGCAAGGTAAACAGCAGGCCCAGTTGCGCCGTCTGCCAGCTGGCGTCACCGCGCTCGGCCACCACAAACTGCGGCAGGAAGGACAGGAAGAACAGCACCACCTTCGGATTGATCGCATTCGCGAACAAACCCTTGGTGAATAATTTACTCAGACTTTCATCCGGCAAGCCCGCACCTTCCACGCGCGCGCCGCCACGGCTGCGCAAGGCGCCGTAGCCAAGCCAGATCAAATAGGCGCCGCCCAGCACCTTCAAGGCGCTGAACGCCAGCGGCGAGGCCTTGATCAAGGCGCCCACGCCCAGCGTGGCCAATACCGTGTGACTGAGGCAGCCCAGCGCGCAACCGAGGCCGAACATCATGCCCTGGCGCCGGCCGCGCGACATGCCGACGCTCAGCACCATCAGGTTGTCCGGGCCCGGCGAAATGGTGATCAGCAGCGCGGCGCTGAGAAAGCCGATGAACTGTTCTGGCGAGATTAACAAGATAGTTTCCTCGTGCGTAAAACTACCATCATACCAAATGGTTACTTTCTCGTTTAAAATGAACTTTTACGGACAGTCAGTGCATGGACCACGAATGAGCGACGCGAGTACGATCCACAGCATCACTGCGCACTTGCATCGCTGGGCCCTGCTCCTGCTGCTTACGCTGTTCGTGGCGGCGCCGCTGCACGCGCAGACGGTGGCACTGTCGAACGGCAGCGTCGATCTGGCCAAGGCCGGTCGCTTGTACATCGATAGCGGCGAGCCTTATCCGCTCAACGCCGCCGGCCTGCCGGCCATGCTGGCGTCGCTCAAGCCGGCGCATAAAGTGAATCTGCTGGGCGGCAGCTATTGGCTATACGCGGAACTGCTCAACGACAGCCGCCAGCCCGACTGGGTGCTCGATCCTAACGACACCCTGATCGACATGGTCGACATTCAGGTCTATGGCGAGGATGGCAGCATTCGCCAGATGCTGACCGGCTACCGCCAGCCGCACTCCTATCTTCTACACTACGGCAAAGACCTCGACCTGCAACCGGGCTTGCGCTATCACGTGCTGATACGCTTCTCCAGTCCCTACTATGCGCGCACGCCGGTGTTCTCGGTGCTGCAACGGCCGGCCTACCAGCAACTGGTGGCGAACGAGAACGTGCTGATTATCGGCTCGATCGGCGCGCTGCTGGCGCTCACGGTGTTCAACTTCTTCATCTACTCGATCACGCGCGACCGCTCCTCGCTGTACTACTCGATGTATGTGCTGTGCTACGCGGTGGCCTGGGGCATGACCTTCCACCTGTCGGCCGACATGTTCGGATGGCATAACCTGCACTGGCATTACGTGCCCTTCTTCCTGCTGCCGGTACTGAGCACGCTGTTCTACACCACCTTCCTGCGACTGGAGGAAACCGCGCCGCGCCTGTATGCGCTCAGTCGCGTCAACATCGTGCTGCCGCTGGTGACGCTGCCGAGCTGCTTCCTGGCGCTCAGCTATGCGCACACCATCGCCACCATCGTGATCACCATCTGGATGACCACGGCGCTGGCGAGCGGCATCATCGTCTGGCGGCGCGGCTACCAGCCGGCGCGCTTCTTCGTGCTGGGTTTTGTGGCGCTGATGATCCCCGGCCTGCTGATCCTGCCGGCCAACGTCGGCCTGATTCCGGCGGTGGTAACCAATGCGCAGCTGTTCACGCTACTGGGCGGCACGCTGGATGGCGTGCTGCTGGCGTTTGCGCTGGCCGACCAGATCCGCCTGCTGCGCAACAACCTGGAACAGCGCGTGAAGGAACGCACGGCCGAACTGACGGAAGCGAAGGAGCACGCGGAAATCGTCAGCCGCCACCGCATCGACTTCCTGTCGGCCATGAGCCACGACATCCGCACGCCGCTGGCCGGGGTGATTGGCATGATCAAGTTCGCCATGCGCGACCAGTCGGTGCGCGGCCGCACCGAAGAGTATTTGCGCATCGGCTTGCAGAACAGCGAATCGCTGCTGGCCATTCTCAACGACATTCTGGATTTTTCCAAGATCGACGCCGGCCGCCTGTCGATCGAAACCGTGGACTTCGACCTGATCACGCTGGTGGACGATGCGGTCGGCATCATGCAACAGCAGGCCGACGCCAAAAGCCTGCTGCTGCGCTACGAGCTGGCGCCGGACCTGCCGCGCTATGTGCGCGGCGATCCGACCCGCCTGCGCCAGATCCTGCTTAACCTGCTGGGCAACGCCATCAAGTTCACCGACCGCGGCGAAGTGCGGCTGGACGTCTCGGCGCTGCAAACGGCGGACGGCCGCACCAGCGTCAGTTTCGACGTGAGCGACACCGGTCCCGGCATCCCGGCTGGGACGTTGCCACGCCTGTTCAAGAAATTCGAGCAGGCCGACCACTCCACCACGCGCCGCTACGGCGGCACCGGCCTCGGCCTGGCCATCTGCAAGGAGCTGGTGGAACTGATGGGCGGCTCGATCGCGGTCGAGAGCCGGGTCGGCGCCGGCTCCACCTTCAGCTTTACCCTGCCGCTGCTGATGGGCGCCGCGCCGCTGGCCGATCCTGAGCTGCTGCCGCGTAAAACGCACCACGCCTACCGCCTGCGCGTGCTGTGCGCGGAGGACGTGCGCACCAACCAGATCATCGTCAGCACCCTGCTGGAGGGCATGGGCCACGACATCCGCATCGTTGAAAATGGCTTGCAGGCGCTGCACGCGCTGAGCACCGCCGCCTACGATCTGGTGCTGATGGACGGCCGCATGCCGATGATGGACGGCGAGCAGGCGGCGCGCCTGATCCGCGCCGGCGGCGGTGAAGATTACCGCGTGCTCGATCCGGACATTCCCATCATCGCGCTGACCGCCAACGCCAGCGACCATGACCGCGCGCGCTATCTGGCGGTGGGCATGGACGGCTTCCTCAGCAAGCCGGTGGACGAGCGCCTGCTGTACGATCAGGTGGAAAAAGTCATCGCCCAGCATCTGAGCCGCGGCCGTCCGTTGCGCCCGACCGACGCCGCGCGGCTGGCGGCCGAGCGCGAGGCGATGCTGGATCAGCAGTTCGGCGTGGCATCGGCATCGGCGGCGACATCGGCGGCGGACACGGTGCGGATCATGCCGCTGGCCGGCCTGTCGCACAAGCATATACAGCGCATCACGCAAGCCTTCCTGGATGAAGCGCCGCGCCGCCTGGAGACCGCGCGCGCGGCCGTCGCCGCCGGCAACAGCGGCGCGGCGACGGCGGCCATCCACGCGCTGAAAGGCAGCGCGGGCTATCTCAATTCCACTCACCTGCACTCGCTGTGCCACGCCATGGAAGCCGCCGCCAACGCCGGCGACCTGGCCAAAGTCACCGATATGCTGCCCGGCGTGGAGGCGGCGCTGGACAAGGCCTGCGCCGACCTGCGCGGCGCGGCGGCCGCTTGAACTCATGAATATGACAGAAGACACACTTTCAACCCGCGACGGCCTGCCGCCCGAGGCGCGGCGCCTGGCCATGCTGTCGGTCGCCATCGGCGTCGGCATGGCGTCGCTCGATACCGCCATCGCCAACACCGCCCTGCCGGCAATCGCCGACCAGCTGCGCACCACGCCGGCGGCCTCGGTGTGGATCGTCAATATCTACCAGCTGGCCATGGTTGCCACGCTGTTGCCGTTCGCGGCGCTGGGCGAAGTGATCGGCTACCGGCGCGTGTGCATCTTCGGCCTGGCCATCTTCACCGCCGCCTCGTTGGCCTGCGCGCTGGCGTGGTCGCTGCCCTCGCTGGTGATCGCGCGTTTATTCCAGGGCGTCGGCGGCGCCGCCATGATGGGCGTGAACACCGCCATGGTGCGCACCATCTTCCCGGCGCGGCTGCATGGCCAGGGTTTCGGCCTGAATTCGCTGGTGGTGGCGGTGGCGTTCGCGGTCGGGCCGACGGCGGCGTCATTGATATTGGCCGCCGCGCCCTGGCCCTGGCTGTTTGCCATCAACGTGCCGCTGGGCGTGATCGCCGTGCTGCTGGCGCGCCGCGCCCTGCCGCACTCGCCGCGCGCCAGCCACACCATCGACGCGCCGACCGCCATTCTCAACGCGCTGGCCTTCGGCATGCTGATCCTCACCTTCGGCGAGGGCGCGCACCAGCAAAGCTGGCACACACTGCTGCCGGAACTGATCGCCACAGTGGTTTTCTTCGCGCTGCTGCTGCGCCGCCAGGCCGGCCACGCGGCACCGATGCTGCCGGTGGACTTGTTCAAGCGGCCGCTGTTCACGCTGTCCGCGCTGACCGCCGTGTGCACCTTCGCGGCGCAGGGACTGGCCTTCGTCTCACTGCCGTTTTATTTCGAGCACACGCTGGGGCGCTCGCCGATTGAAACCGGCTTCCTGATGACGCCATGGGCGGTGCTGGTGGCGGTGATGGCGCCGATCGCCGGGCGCCTGAGCGACCGCTATTCGCCCGGCGCCCTGGGCGGCATCGGTCTGGCGCTGCTGTCGTCCGGGCTGGTGGCCATGCTGATGCTGCCGGCGCAGCCGACCGCTTTCGATATCGGCTGGCGCATGGCGTGGTGCGGCATTGGTTTCGGTTTCTTCCAGGCGCCGAATCTGAAAGCCATCATGGGCAGCGCGCCGCCGCACCGCGCGGGTGGCGCCAGCGGCATCGTCGCCACCGCACGCCTGCTGGGCCAGGCCACCGGCGCGGCGCTGGTGGCCTACTGCTTCACACTGTCGTCCACGCGCGGCACCGCGTATGCGCTGATACTGGCGGCGGCGTTTGCCGGTGTGGCCAGCATCGCCAGCTTCTCGCGGCTGGCCTTCACTTCGGCCGCGCAGGCTTGATCGCGGCATCGGGCTTGGCCAGGTGGCCGTCGCGCAGCTGCCTGACGGCGACGGCCAGCGCGCGCGCCACATTGCGCACCTCCTGCTGGAAGGCCTCATCCTTGTCCAGCACCGCGTGACTGTCGGCATACGATTCGTAGTAGCCGAGGTAGCGGTCCAGCGCCGATTGCTGGCCGGCGTCGACGAGTCCCATCCAGTTCAGCCAGTCGGCCAGATTGCGGCGCAGGCTCTCCGCGCCGGCCACGTCGCCGTGCACCACCAGCCCGTAAGCGCGGCCGGCCAGATGCTTGGGATAGTCCCAGCCTGCCAGTTCCAGCGCCTTGGCTTCCTCAGGCTTCTTCCCGTGGGTGCTGGTGGGATCGGGATTGCCGCCGTCCGCGCACACCAGCCGGTCGATCATCAGCTTGAGCGGGGACGGCGCCTGATACCAGTACACCGGCGTCAGGATGATGACGCCGTGCGCCGACACCCATTTCTCGTAGATTTCCGCCATCCAGTCATTGGTCTGGCGCTCAGCGTGATTGGGATAGCAGCTGCACGGCCAGTGGCACAAGGGCATGGCGGTCGAGACGCAGCCCTTGCAGGGATGGATGTGCAGGTCGTACGCGGAGGTCAGCAGGCTCAGATCCAGCACATCGGTTTCGATGCCGGCTTCGGTCAGCGTCTGCTGCGCCCATAGGCTCATGCGCCAGGTCTTGGAGACTTCGCCGGGACAGGTGCCGTCGTTGCGCGCGGCGCCGATAATCAGCAACACGCGCGATGGCGTTCGCGGGTCCTGCTGTCGCCGCTGTGCGGCCAGCAAGCGGTCGCGCGTGGCCTTCCATTCCACCGACAGGTCGTAATCGGGATCGGCAAATTCCGGTCCAGCCTTTTGCGTGACCGGCGCCTTGCGGCCGGCATCGTAATTGCGCCACGCGACCTCCTCCACCTGCGCCAGCGCCGCCTTCACCGGCTCGAACGCCGGATCGAAAAACGAACGCATGAATTGCAGGCGAAACTCCTCGCGCCCAAGCGGCGCCGGGGCCTGCCCTTTTCTCACGTCTGCCATATCACCTCCTGTGTTACCCCAGCTTGACACGCCAGTCCACGCCACTCCGTTCGCTGACGCACACTCCTACAAGGCCACGGCGCGTGCTCCTACTCCCCCATCCGAAGGCCGGGCTTAGCATGGCATTTTCGAAAGGAGACACATCATGAGCCAGCCCAACAAACCTAGCGAAAAAGGCTTCAAGCCCGGCGCCAACATGCCGCGGCAAGGCTACGATCCCAAGCAGCACGGCATGTCGGAAAGCGGCAACCACGCCAGCGGCGATCCAGCCAATGACACGCCGACCGGCAACCAGCAAAGCGCCGCTTCGGCGGCCAAGTCGGTGACGCACCGCGACCGTCAGGCCGGCGCGCGCGGCGACGACTACAGCGACAGCAATCGCAACAACGACAAGCAAGGCAAACGTTGATTCCAGTTTACTGGACATGGATTTCCTGTAAAATGGAAATCCATGGACATCAACCTTTTAATCGCCCGCCGCGTGCGGGAACTGCGGGACGCCCGGAGCCTCTCGCTTGACGCGCTGGCCACGCGCAGTGGCGTCAGCCGTTCCAACATCTCGCTGATTGAACGCGGCGAGAGCAGCCCCACCGCGGCCGTGCTGGATAAACTGGCCAGCGCGCTGGGCGTGGCGCTGGCCGCGCTGTTTGAGGACAAGGGCGCGCCGCAGGACGCGCCGTCGCCGGTGGCGCGCGCGGCCGAGCAGCCGGTGTGGACCGATCCGGGCTCCGGCTACATGCGCCGCAGCCTGTCGCCGGCCGCGCCGTCGCCACTGCAACTGGTGGACGTGGTATTCCCGGCCGGCCAGCGCGTGGCCTACGACAGCGTGCCGCACAACGCCGACATCCACCAGCAGGTGTGGATGATCGAAGGCGCGATGGACATCAGCGTCGGCGCGCAGCACTGGCGGCTGGAAGCTGGCGACACGCTGGCCATGCGGCTCGACCGCCATATCGTCTACCACAACCCCACCCGCAAGCAGGCGCGCTACCTCGTCGCGCTGACCACGCAGCCCACCAGCAGGAGAACCGCATGACCATCACCGTCCGCCGCATCGATGCCGGCGAAGCCCGCGCGCGCACCGAAGTTCTGACCGAGGCGCTGTCCGACGTGTTGATCGATTGCGTGGAAGGCGGCGCCTCGGTCAGCTTCATGCTGCCGCTGCCGCGCGCCAAAGCACAGGCATTCTGGCGCGGCGTGCTGGAAGGCGTGGCGCGGGGCGAGCGCGTGCTGCTGGTGGCGCAAACCGCCGAAGGCCGCATCATCGGCACTGTCCAGCTGATCACCGCCCTGCCGGACAACCAGCCGCACCGCGCCGACATCGCCAAAATGCTGGTCCACCGCGCTGCGCGCCGCCGTGGCGTGGCCGCGCAGCTGATGGCCGGCGTCGACGCCGCCGCCCGCGCGCAAGGCAAGACGGTGCTGGTGCTGGATACCGTCACCGGCGGCGATGCCGAACGCCTGTACCAGCGCGCCGGCTGGCAGATCGCCGGCGTGGTGCCGAATTACGCGCTGATGCCGGACGGCGCCTACTGTGGCACCACCTTCATGCACAAGCAGCTTGCAGTGTAAAATGCGGCATGGCCCGAACACCAAAAGAACACCGCGCCTGGGTGCGCATGCCATCCGGACGCCGGCTGGACCTGCTCGACCCGACGCCATTCGACTGGGACGACAGCGACCTCGCGCTGGGCCTGGCGCGCACCTACCGCTGGGGTGGACATTCGGCCTGGCCCTTGCCGCTGTCGGTGGCGCAGCACTCGCTGACCGTGATGCGCGTGCGTGCCGCAGCTTGTGCATCGGCCGGTCTGCAACTGTCACCGCTATCGGCGCTGCGCGAACTGCTGCATGATGCGGAAGAAGGCTTATTGGGCTTCGACTGCGTCTCGCCGCTCAAGCCCTTCATGGGCGAGGCGTTTAAAACCTTGAGCATGAAACTGGAAGCGGCGGTGTTCCTGCGCTACGGCCTGCCGCGCTGGACAGCCAAGGAACATGCGGCCCACAAGCTGGCCGACCGCCTGGCGGCCGCCAGCGAAGCCGTGCACGTCGCCGGCTGGTCGGCGCAGGAAGTGCAGCAAACCCTGAAAATCACCGTGCCGCCACTGAGCGACGATCCGCTGCACGCCATCTACGGCGGCACGCCATGGGAACCCTGGCCCCCCGCCCTCGCCGCTGAGCGCTTCCTGTCCGAACTGGAAAGGCTACAGGCGTTGTCGGTCTGACCCCGCCTCGCCACCCGGCGACATCGCCCCCTCCGGCAGGAGAACGTCGCGGCGGCACAGCCGGTGGTAAATCGATTGCAGATGCAATGCCGCACGGCGCCAGCTGACCGCCCGGATCTCGTTCCCGCCACCAACGCGCAGGCGCTGTGCCAGGACTTCGTCCGACGTCACGTCGAGCATGGCGCGCGCGATACCATGGACATCGTCCGGCCTGATCCGGACCACTTGCGACAGGATTTCAGTGACGCCGGCATGTTCCGAGATAACGACAGGCACGCCCGCCGCTGCGGCCTCCAGCGCCACAAGGCCGAACGGCTCCGAGATCGACGGCATGACCAGCACGGCGGCGTGGCGGAACAGCTGCGCAACTTCCTCGGCCGTCAGGAAGCCCGTGAAGCTGACCCGGTCGGCAATGCCAAGACCAGCGGCAAGCGCGCGCATCGCCGGCAACAGATCGCCATCGCCGGCCATCACGAACCGGAGCGCCGGATTTGCCTCCAGCGCGATGGCGGCGGCCCGCAGGAAGTACGCCGGACCTTTTTGGTAAGTTACCCGTCCAAGGAAACAGATCAGCGGCGCATCCGTGCGCGCGGCCCGGCGCGGGCCGGCCTCGGGCAGGTCGATGCCGTTGTAGACCACCTCGATACGGGCCGGATCGACGCCATATTCACGAATCAATTGCCGCCGCGTGTGCTCGCTCACGGCCACCACGGCGTCGGCCTGCGCGAGCGCGCTGGCCTCGATCTGCCGGATGGCCTGGTCCGGTGTCCGCGCACAACGGTCGCGTTCAGTCGAGTGCACGTGGAACACCAGCGGCCTGTTCAGAACGCGCCTGGCGGCCAGGGCGGCGGGTGCGGTCAGCCAGTCATGCGCATGGATCACATCCGGCGCCGGCAGCGCAGCCAGCATGCCGGCCATGCTTTCGGCAAATCTGGAAGCGGCGGGCAGCAGGCTGGCGCAGTAGGCCGACGTCCCTTCCACAGGCAGGCCAGCCACATCCTCGGCCGGGTAGCGGATCGCCACGTGGCGCGCGTCGTCGTCCGCGTGGCGCCTTGGAAGCAGCAGCGTGGTGCGCACACCGCCCAGCTGCTTGATTGCCTTGGTGAGCCCGTAGCACGCCGTCCCGAGACCGCCCGAGATATGGGGTGGAAACTCCCAGCCGAACATCAGTACACTCAAGTCAGCATTGTCACTCATATGATTTACGTCCTTTCCAACAGTGCAAGCGTGGCAACCGTGAGCTCCACGCAACCGTCCACCACCTCGCAGGTGGTTCCCGTGTAGGCATCGCGCAATCCCGGCACGGGGCCAAAGTCATCGACGACCCGCAGCCTGACCTGGCCCGGCCCGATGACGATCATGACCACATCGCCCGAGCGGGCGTCGGCCCGCACAAAGACATATGGATCGGCGCTGATGCGCCGGTGGTTACCGCGCGCGATGGCGATGTGGCGCCTGCGGAAACATCCCAGCAATTGCCAGTGCCGGAGCAAAGCAACATCCGGTGCCGACCAGTTCATGTCCGAGCGCGTCGCCTGCACCGGATCGGCCGCCGCATGGGCCGATGGCGGCCGCGCGGTTTCATCGCCATAAAAAATCTGCACGCCGCCAGGCAGGAGCATCAGGGCGGTGGCGCCGAAATGCAGCCACGGGCGGGGGAATAATTCGGTGTCATGCGACGAGAGATAAGACAACACATCATGCTCGCGGCCGCCAAGCGCCTGCGCGTACCGGGCATACAGGCGATCCAGCCTCATCCATGCAAGACTGCGGCCAAACGCCGAAGCCAGGTCGGCGGCCTGCGCAATGTCCTTGAGCTCATGCTGAAAACTGAAGTTGAGGACGCTGTCGAACCCGTGGTCAAAATAGGCGCTACGCTCCAATCCGTGCCCGAATACCTCGCCCAGCATCCAGAACTGCTGGTTGGCATCGCCGCGGCCGGTCTCCTCTCGCCATTGCCTCCAAGCTGCCCGGGCCTGCGACTTGAGCCGCTGCCAGGTCCGCAATCCGACATGCCGCGCCGAGTCACAGCGGAAACCATCGACGCCAAACTCCCGCACCCACTGGCACAGCCAGCCGATCACATAGCCAGCCACTGTCGTGGCCGGCAGATCGACGGCCCCGGTGTCGGGCTTGGTCCGCAGGAAGGCCGGCAGCGCGACATGGTTGTCGCATTCACTCAGCAGCCGGGGCAGGCCGAGCATGAGCCGGGTCAGCTCGTCATCGCCACCGCTTTGATAGCCCGGCAAGGAGGCGCGCACCCACGCCGGCCCCCACCAGTCCAGCAGCTGCGGCGCGTCCAGATTGTAGCCTGCCTGATAGTTCTCCACTTCCACCGTGCCGGCGTGGGGCTGGACGGTGGCTGGCAGGAACTGGCTCAGGGTGTTGAGGTCCGGATAGCCCACATGCCCCAGCACCACATCGAGAACGATGGCAATGCCGCGCGCATGGGCCTCGCTCACCATTTCCCGGAACGAGGCGCGATCGCCGAAGTTGGCGTCGACGCAAGTGTAGTCCAGCGGCCAGTAACCATGATAGGCCTCGTGACGGAAGCCGGCCGCGCCCGGTACCCAGCCGTGTATCTGTTCATACGGCGCGCTGATCCAGATCGCATTCACGCCCAGCTCGTTAAACCAGCCGGCGCGCAGTTTTTCACTGATTCCGGCGAAATTCCCGCCGTGAAACGTCCCCATGCCGCCGGGTTCGTTGAGCCGGCCGTAACTCCCCATCCCGGAAGGTCCACTGGCGTGAAACCGGTCGGTCATCAGAAAATACACGATCGGATTCTCCGCGAACCCTTGGTCCTGTTCTGGTGTCAAGGCATCATCCCTGTATGGCCGGCCCGTCGTCGCCGGCCAGCGCAACGGCGCCGCGCAGCGGCGGATGACAGTCCTGTTGAAAGGTGACGCCATGCGCCGACATGGTCTGTACCGGTAATGGCCCAGGATCGGGCGCGCCCTCCCCGTCATGCGACAACTCCTCACGTGCATAGACCTTGCCGTCGGCGCGGTGCCGGTACAGCAGATAGCTGGAAGCGGCGTTGACGGCAAAGCCCAATGCCGTATCGCCATCGGCAAGATGCGGCGTATCGCGCCGGCCGCGCGCAATCTGGCCGCGGATCAGGCTACTCACCTGGTCGCGCGCATCGACCGTCTCATGCCGCTGCATGGCGGCCAGCGCCTGGTAGATGGCCGATTTGGCGTCCTCGCGATAAAGATGGGGCCGGGAACGCGCAAGCGCGGCACAACGCGCCTCGGCCAGCGCCTGTTCGCCAGCGCCGACATAGTCGCGCAAAATACGCTGCCATTGCCGCAGATGGGCAGGCGCCGGGCGCGACCATACCTGGTGCACATCCCACGGTATGCCCGGCGGCGGCAAGCCGGCGCGCAGGTCGAACGCTTCGCGCTGAAAATGCGCGATCACGGCGGACAGCGAACGCCACAGCAGCGCATGGTCGCCTCCCTCGGCGGCAAGCTGGGCCGCCGCCGTGCCGACACCGCACAGCCGCAGCGCCTGCGCGATCAGCTCGACCCGATACCGGTGCTGAGCCGCCTGGCACTGCGCCTGGATGTGCCGCTCCTCGCCCAGCGCCCCGTCCACATAGCGCCCGAAGTAATACGACAGCTCGCGCACCGCGTGGCGGATGGCTGCGAACTGGCCGGCAAACGGCTGCGGCGATTGCATGGTGGCGATACTGGCCCATGACGGCAAGGCCGAACTGGCGCCGAAATCGAGCAAGGCACCATCCATGCTGATATTGGAGATCGTATTGCTGCCATGTGGCATGCGGTGGATGAATGCATACGCCAGCTGCCGTGCCCACTGCTGCCAGAAACGGGGCAAGGCGTCCGCCAGCGCCGCGTGGCCGAACAGCGCCTGCGTGTGCGCAAAAAAAGCCGCGACGCGGCGCTGATCGCGGCTGCCCTCCCTGGGGTCGCCGGACCAGAATCCGGTGGCACGCGCAAAGTGGGCCGGACGCACCACGTTCGGACGCACCAGCAAGGTCCGCCTTTCATGCTTGGGGCCATGTTCGGTCTCCCACACCTGCACCAGGCCGGTGTCGATGATCGCCAGCACCGGGATCGCGGAAGCGGGGAACTCATGGCGCGCAATCTCGGAAAAAATCGCCTCGCGCACGCACTCCTCAAGATAGGCGCCACCCGACGCATGCGCCTGCGGCGTCAGGGCAGACACCAGGGGCGTGCGCCCGACGCCTTTGACATGGTAATTGCCGCACACCACCGCGCGGCCGCTGCCGCCATTCAGGCCGATGCCGCTGCCGCCATAGCGGTCGGCGCATGCCATCACGCATGCTTCTTTGTCTTGCTCGTCCACCACGCGATAGGCGCACGTCCTCAGCAAGTGCGCCTCATACCGCGCCAGGTCGCCGTGCAGCGCCGCGAAACAGGGGTCGTGGCGTGCGCACGCCTCATTCAGCCACAGCAGTCTTGGCCGGGCCAACGCCGCCAGCGCGACGGGGATATGAAAACCCTGCGCGCCAAACAGTGCCGCGCTCTGGCCGGGCGTCATCCAATTTCGCTTAAACATGGAGCACTCCTGATAAAGCCGGACTGGCGGCCAGCCATCGGTCAATCACGTCGCCGGGGCATTGCCGGTCCAGCGGCACGCATTGCGCCGGCGCCGCCGCGCTGCTTGCGCGGTACAGCAGACAGTGGCGTTGGTCGGGGAATAAACGTCCCGCGACATCGGCGATGGTTTCCGCCCGGGATGCGGCCGAAGTCGCCACGTCGAAAAAGCACAGGGTTTCGCCCTCGTTCCATTCGGACACATGCACCGCGTGCAGTGGCTGTTGTTCGATGCGCGCGATCGTGCGTTCGGACAGCCAGGCCCAGGTCAGCATGCCGTTCGGGCAGCCGCCGGCATCCTCGTAGACGCGAAACTGCCGCAGCGTCGCGATGGTCCGCACCAGATGCGCGGAACGCAGCAGCGCTGGCGCCGCCGGGCCGGCCTGGATCAGGGTACGCATGATCTGCCCGACCTGATGGTATTGCATAAAGCTCTCCCGCCGTTCCCGCAGCACGTCGAAATTCATCGCCGGCTTCTGCTGCGCAAGGCTGGCCGCGGCCCTGCGTTCACCGAAGAAGCCGCTCAGATCGGCGCGCGTCAGCTGCTTGGCGATGCGGTATCCGCCGCGATAGCGAAAATAGGCGGCGCTGGCGTGGCGGTCCAGCACATGATCGCGCAGATGCAGCAGCACCAGCGGCAGCATCGCCACATGGACATAGAAATCCATGATCCACAAATTGTCGCCCGACGCCCACTCCCCGCCGCCGAGCGCCGCCGGCCCGGAGGCGATCAGCCGGTCCATGCGCGCGGCGTCGACGGTCGCCCAGGAAATGAACGCGACGGCCCTGGCCTGCGCGTCAAAACAGAAGGCAAACTGGTTCGCCGCGATAGCCGCGTTCAGGCCGGGAAGGTGCGCGGCGACCCGGGCCGCGCCCCATTTCTTTTCAACCAGGCGGCTTGCCAGTCCGAGCGCCAGCGACTTCCTGGCCTGCGGCTGCTGGAACGCGCCCACCTGCGTCAGCATGTCATCGAATGTGATCATGGGCGGTCAGACCGTCAATTCGGTGGTCATCGCGGCCTCCCGGGCGGCGTGCGTTACCGGCGCGGCCGTCCCTCTGGCCGGCCGCTCCTCGCGGAACTTGCCTTTTTCGATGCGCAGCACGCGGTCGGCGATCGCTATCGTCTGCGGGCGGTGGGCGATCAGGATGCGCGTGATCTTCAACGCCGCGACGGCCTCGTTGACCAGCGACTCGCCGTCCAGGTCCAGGTGGCTGGTGGCCTCGTCGAGGAACAGGATCTGCGGTCGCTTGTAGAGCGCGCGCGCCAGCAGCACACGCTGCTTTTGCCCGCCCGACAGGACCGTGCCCATGTCGCCCACCAGGGTGTGATATCCCATCGGCATATGGATGATCTCGTCATGGATGCCGGCCATCCTGGCGCACTGCTCGATCCATTCCCGCTCCGGCTTGTCGTCGAAGAAGCAGATATTGTCGAACAAGGAGCCGCCGTAAAGCTGGTCATCCTGCATGACGGTGGCGATCACACTGCGGTACTTCTTCAGGCCCAGGCGGGCAATCGGAATGCCGCCGAGCAGCACATTGCCATAGCTGGGCTTGAGTATCCCCAGCAGGATTTTCATGGTGGTGGTCTTGCCCTCGCCCGACGGTCCCACAATGGCGACACATTCGCCGTAGCGGATCGTGAAATTCGCGTTCAGGATGACCGGCGGATCGCCGGGGCTGTAACGGAACGATAATTTCTCGGCAACCAGTGTCAGATCGGCCGGCAAGTCGTGGCTCAAGGCCAGGCGATCCTCTTCCGGCGCCGCCGTGACAATGTCGGACAGGCGGTCCGCCTGGATCGACAGCATTTTCAAGTCCACCATCTTGTCGACCAGCGAATTGACGCGGCCCGTGAACTGTTCCTTAAAACTGAGGAAGGCGAACAGCATGCCCAGCGTCATGGTGTTGTCCATCACGATGAGCGCCCCCAGCCAGAGGACGGCGGCACGCTCCACCGAACCCAGGATCGACCACGCCGCGCTAAATACCAGCGTCATCTTTTGAATCGCCAGGCTGGCATTGGTCGCGCTCACATAGCGGTTCAGCCAGGAGGTCTTGCGCTGGAGTTCCTTGTTGAACAGCTTGATGCTGCGCACCCCGCGTATGGTTTCGAGAAAATACGTTTGTTCGAGCGCCTGCTTGACCAGCACGCCCTGGTTGGCGAGGCGCAAGGTGTTCATGCGCGTCCAGCGCAACAGGCAATACAGGACCACGGCGACCAGGGTCACCAGCGTCAGCTGTGGGCTGTACAGCAACATCATGATCAGAGTGCCGATCGCCAGCAAGCCGTCCAGCACGGCTTCCACCATGGCCGTGGTCAATACCCGTTCGATGGCGTGGACCGAGCCGAAACGGTTCAGGATATCGCCGAGATGGCGCTTTTCAAAAAAATCGATGGGCAGATGCAGCAGGTGTCCCATGACATTCGACATCCATTGCAAATTGAAGGTGGTGCTGATGTACATGCCGGTCCAGCTGCGCAGAAACGTCAGGATCGCATGCGTGACACCCATGCCGGCGGCGCCCACGCACAGCAGCGCCAGCAGGCCGCGGTCGAAGGCGCCGATCGCTTCATCGGTGATCCATTGATTAGCGATCGGCATCAGCAGCGAGATCGCTTCCAGCACCAGGGCCATGGCCAGCAATTGCAGGATGCCGCGCTTGAGGCCGATGACCTTGCCGACCACGTCGGCCAGGCGGATGCCGGCGGGCGGGGTCTTCTTGCGGAAGTCGAAATTGGGCGTCAGCTCCAGCGCAATGCCGGTGAAGTGCTCGGACACCGCCGCATATTCCAGCGTGACCTCGCCGGCGGCGGGATCGAGCACGGTGATGGCGCCGGCCTTCACCTGTTTCAGCACCACAAAATGGTTCAGGTCCCAGTGCAGGATGCACGGTGTCTGCAACAGTTCCAGGTCGTCGAGATCCAGTTGCAGCGGGCGCGCCGACAGCTTCAGCTGGTCCGCCATTTCGATCAGCCGTTCCAGCGTCACGCCTTTCAGCGAGATCGGAAAGATCCGCCGCAACTCGGGCAGATCGGTCTCGTAGCCATGGTGGCTGGCGATCATGGCCAGGCAGGCCAGCGAACATTCGGACGCTTCGGTTTGTAAAATCAGCGGCAGCTTGCCGCCCGCTTTGAAGCCCAATTGTTTAGTGAATTGCATAAGTGGTTAATCCCCGGGAACTGGCACAAGAATCGGTCGGCGCGATGCGGCGGCGGCACGCATCGCTCATGTGCCGCCCAGCGTATGCAAGGGCTCCAGCAGCCATTCGTAGAGTTTTCGTCGGTCCAGCTCGACCTCCGCCTCCAGTTGCATGCCGGATTTCAGCCGCTCCTGCTGGCCGTAAGCCGTGACGGTATTGCCATCCAGCTTGACCACAATCGAATACAGCGGCTCCTTGTTGGCCATGTCCTTGGCGGTCAAGGTGGTGGTGCTGCTGAATTCATTGGGCGGGGTGGGCGCCTCCGCGATATTCAGCACGCGGCCGGTGTAGGCGCCGAACTTCTGGAACGGAAACGCATCGATCTTGAGGTGCACGGCTTCGCCGGGATGCAGAAACCCGATCGCCCGGCTGGGCGCATACAGGCGGGCCTGCAATGCGGAAGCGCCTGGCGTAATCGCCATCAGCGCCACCCCGGACACCGTCGATTGCCCCGGCACGATCGACACCGATGACACGGTGCCGTCTTCCGGCGCCACCACGCTCCAAGCGTTGTCGCCGGCGTTCTGGGAGATTTCCGCCCGGGTGGTGGCGATATCCCTTTCAAGCTGGGCCCGCGACATATCGAGTTTCAGCGGCAGGCTCGCACGCTCGCGCTCCAGCCGGTCGACTTCGGCCTCGGTGGCGATCAGTTCATTTTGCAGGGCGTCGAGATGGATCTTCTGGTCGAACAGGGCGCTCTGTTGCTGGGTCAGTTGCAGGCCGGTGACATAGCCAGCGCTTTTCAAGTTATCGAACTGCCTGACCGTCGCCTCGGCGGCTTCCAGGTGCAAGGTCTGGGTGCCGATCTGCTGCCGCAGGTTGTCCACGGTTTTCTTTTTGCTGGCCAGCTGCTGCCGGTTTCTTTCCTTGTCTTCCGTGCTCAAATTAAGCAGGGCATCGAGCTCATGCTCGAGCGCGGCCAGCCGGGACGCCGTCTGCTGGCCGATTTCGGAATGCACGTCGGCGCCGGTATTGCTGCGCCGCTCGGATTTGGCGATCAGCAGGATCTGGCCCTTCTTCACGACATCGCCTTCGCGCGCGCGCAGCTCGGTGACCACCCCCGCTTGCGGCGCATACACGCGCGCCAGCCCGGCCACCGGCTCGACGACGCCGGAGATACGGCTATGGCGAGTATAAGTCCCGCAGCACATGGCGACCGCCATGGCAACCAGGATGGCAATGGCGAACAGGGTGAAGACGCCATGCGACAGCGGATGCACGATGACGATATTGCCGCGTATCGTGGACTTGCGCGATTCGAGGACTTCGGCGCGTATGAGTTCTGATTGCACGAGCTTCTCCGGAGGCACACTTAAGCCAGGCAGATGAAGGCGGCCGGCGCACCGGCCGCCCGAGGAAACGAGCGCATTCCCGCTGTGCCGGGACGGCGGGAATGGGCCCGTTGTCGCGCGTCAGGCGTCAGCCGTACACGCCGCCGTCACCACCGCCGTCTTCCGGATCGCCGACGCCGCCGCCGCCCGGATCGCCGCCGGCCCAACCGCCGTCGCCACCACCGCCGTCGTCGCCGCCGCCACCGCTAAAGTCGTAACCGGCGAAGGCGACCATGTCGCCGCTGTCGGCCTGGGCCAGTTGCTCGATCCCGGTGTCGCCGTCGTCGACCGTGGTCTCGGAGATCTTCTGGCCCGTTTTCAAATCGATGGTGGTGCAGTCGGTCCCCTTGCAAACACTTTCGATCTGGGTTTTGGTGTCCACTGTGGTGACCGTGCAGCTCTGCGTGTCGACCGAGGCGCCGCCGTTGGCGTCGACTAATTTGCCTTTGGTATTAATCGCCAGATTGAGGCTGGCCGAGAACGGCGTGGTGCACACCACCGTGGTCGTGATACCGTTGAAGCTGCCGATGTAGACCGTCGGCGATTGCTTGGTCAACTGCGTGGTTTGCGCAGGGGCGACGGGGCCGCCACCACCGATGTACGCGCATTCGGATTTGCTAATTACTCGCATTATGCTGGTTCCTTGAGTTTGAATCGGTTTATAGGATTTCGAAACTAGTTTCCATTTGCAACAGCGAGAAGCTGGCATTCCATGGCTGCCAGCGTCCCATCAAACGGCCGCCCTGACAGGCCGGCCATCATGATTCTGAGATTGTTTTATTCGACAATTTGCGGAGTCATTCCCACCGCTTGCAAATCAGCAAGCAATCCCGCGCAATGCACGCCGTCGTGATCGACCGGGAATAAGTGTTTGAGGCCGAGGACATAGAAATGTACTTTTCCATCGTCCAGGCGGAGAATATCTCGCTCCCATTCCTTATTGCGCCCGCATAGAAATGCGCCATCAAGCACATTCAATTGATCAAATTGTTTTGGGGCGGTACCGGAAGCCGGTTTATTACGCGAAAGAATATCGACGAATTCCCGTTCCAGCGCCGGAACCTGATGCAGATAATCGTCGCCGGCGCTGTTTTTTGCTTGCAGCGCGCTGCGCAGGAACTGAATACGCTCAGGGCCGGCGGAACAATAGGCCCGGTGCACGCCGTAAAGCGAGTCGACGTCGCGTACCGGCAGGCCGGGACGCGAGCGGCGCAGTTCATTGGCGACCTGCCCCCGGCTGACCTGGCCGGTGCCGGCCGGCGCTGCCGCCCCATTGAAGTCCAGCATCACCTGGCCATACAGCAAATAGATCTCCCGCAAATCAAACTCATCCAGCCCGGCGATAAAGACCTGCGCGGCCCTCCTGCGCTGCTCGGCCGTCGTCCGGTCGTCTATTCCGGCACGCAGCTGCTCTCCGTGTATCGCTTCCTGGGCATTGAAATACACCTGCTCGACGGTTTGCCGCGCGGATGCAAGAAACGCCCTGCCGTCCGCCGTTAATACTGCGGGGTCACAGTCCGGCTTGTGCTCGGGTTCCCGGCCGTTGGCCCCCTCATACAGCAGGATATCGGCCGTGGCGAATGCCGGCAGCACCACGCGATTAAAATAGGCGTCATATTCAACGGAAAGCCCAAGATGCGTGGCGCCTAAAAAATAGAATGTCGTTACCGGCCCGTCAGCATTCTTTTTCTGCACCTTCCATAAACGTGGTGGCGCCGCATCGGAAAATTGATTGGATAAAGTCTGAGCAATACCTTGCGCAGGAAACGATAATATTCCAAGCAAAATAAATATACGAAGGAATCGCATAATCACCGGTTAAATTTCCAATAGGAATTAAATATCTTCT
Organism: Duganella radicis; assembly: GCF_009720825.1. Classification (GTDB taxonomy): domain Bacteria; phylum Pseudomonadota; class Gammaproteobacteria; order Burkholderiales; family Burkholderiaceae_D; genus Rugamonas; species Rugamonas radicis. The sequence goes on from NZ_WNKY01000002.1 coordinate 78,392, forward strand.
TAAATAATGAAACTATATTATCCAAGCCGCCGGCTGCAATTTACACGAAATGTCACAAGATGGTATTTTTTTTGTAACGTACTGTTTTCAAAGTTTCACAGTGTAATGCCTGCCTATACCTTCGTATAACTATACGGAACGGCCAAGGTTGACGAGAATGGCTCCATCAACCTCATCTGGAGCCCGATCATGAATACCGCTTCCGTCGTCATTGCCGATGTCCACCCGCTGATCCGCGCCGGCATGGCCGCGTTGATTGAGTCCGATGGCAAGTTCACGCTGCTGGGCCAGGCCAGCAATGGCAGCCAGGCCGTGGAAATGTGCGAACGCTTGCAGCCGGATCTGCTGTTGATGGATCTGAATCTGCCCGATTGCGACGGCGTCGAAGCGCTCGGCCGCATCCGCGCCCATCATCCGCACGCCAAGATCATCATCCTCAGCGGCCACGACGGCGAGGAGGATGCCGACCGCAGCATGCGCGCCGGCGCCCATGCCTACATGCTCAAGAACGCGCCGCTCGACGATCTGATGACCTGCATCCACGCCGTGCTGCAAGGCCGCAAGTTCATGATGCCGGACCTGGCGCTCAGACTGGCCAGCCGCATCCACGGCAACCAGTTGACGCCGCGCGAGCGCGATATCCTGGTGCATCTGGCCAGCGGCATGAGCAACAAGGTGATCGCGCGCGCGGCCGGCATCGGCGTCGGCACGGTGAAGTTTCACGTCAAGAGCATCATGTCCAAGCTGAATGTCTGCACCCGTACCGAGGCCGCCATGGTCGCTGCCAGGCGCGGCCTGGTGCATCTGAACTAGCGTCGCTCCAGCGGCGGCGTTGATGCCGTCCGACTAACCCGATCGGGTAATCCGGCCCTTGCAACTATGCCGGATTTTCCGCGCCGGCCCTATGCGGCATGATGCGTGCTGAGATCACACCATCATGGATTGCAATATGGCCAGCATGCAGCTTCCTCCCGACCTGCGTCCGGCGCGCATCAATGCGCTGGGCGAGTTTGCCGTCGCGATCGCGCACGAAGTCAAGCAGCCGCTAGCGGCGGTCAAGTTGAACGCCGAAGCCTGCATGGCGCTGCTGGCGCAAGACCCGCCGCGCATCGAGGCCGCGCGCGCCGCGCTGGCGGTGGTGCTGCAAGCCAGCCTGGCGGCCGGCGACATGTTGCGCACCCTGCACGGCATGGCCAGCGGCGACGCGCCTGAACCCGCCCTGTTCCTTGTCGACGACGCCGTGCGCGAGGTGCTGCCCCTGCTGCGCGCCGAGCTGCGCCGGCACGGCATCCGCCTCCACGAGCACTACGGACTGGAAGGCATCCAGCTGCACGGCGACCGCGTGCAGCTGATGCAAGTGATCATGAATCTGGTGCGCAACGCCATCGAGGCGCAGGCGCGCACGCTGACGCTGCGCACCGAACTGGCCGACGGCGCCGTGCACATTACCGTGGCCGACGACGGCGCCGGCATCCCGGCCGCGCTGGCCGCGCACATCTATCAACCGCTGTTTTCCACCAAGCCGGACGGCACCGGCATGGGCCTGGCGCTCTGCCAGGGTATCGTCCAGGCGCATGGCGGACGCCTGTGGCACAGCGCCAGCGCCAGCGGCACCGCTTTTCACCTCAGCTTCAAGGAGTACGCCTTATGGACCCCATCTCGATCCTGATCGCGGACGATCATCCCCTGATACTGGCAGGCTTGAGCGCGCTGCTGGGCACCTTGCCGGAGTTCCGGCTGGTGGCGCAGGCCGGCGACGGCGTGCAGGCGGTGGAACTGTACCGCCAGCACCGGCCGGACGTGGTCATCATGGACCTCAGCATGCCGCGCCTGAACGGCGTTGGCGCCATCGAGCAAATCCGCGCCGAGGACGCCAGCGCCAGCATCGTCATCCTGACCACCTACCAGGGCGACGAAGACGTGTACCGCGGCTTGCGCGCCGGCGCCAAGGCCTACCTGCTGAAAGACGCCGCCTCCGGGCAGCTGCTGGACTGCCTGCGCACCGTCGCCAGCGGCCAGCAATACCTGCCGCCGGAGGTGGCCAACAAGCTGGCCGAGCGCATGGCCGGCAGCCAGCTGTCGCGGCGCGAGCTGGACATCCTGGCCCACCTCGCCAGCGGCAAGAGCAACAAGATGATCGCGCGCAGCGCCGACATCGAAGTCGGCACCGTCAAATTCCACGTCAATAACATCCTGGCCAAGCTCAATGTAGCCAGCCGCACCGAGGCCGCGACTGTGGCGGCCCGGCGCGGCTTGCTCAGCGTCTTTTAATTATTTCGCTGGCACGGCCGGCAGCACTTTGTGGGTGCTGTGGGTGCGTTCAGGCGCCTTGTGCACCATGGTGTAAGCGTAGTCCACGCCCATGCCGTAGGCACCCGAGTGTTCGCGCACGATGGCCATCACGGCATCGTAGGTTTCGCGGTGCGCCCAGTCGCGCTGCCATTCCAGCAGCACTTGCTGCCAGGTCACCGGCACCACGCCGGCCTGGATCATGCGCTGCATGGCGTACTCGTGGGCTTCCTTCGAGGTGCCGCCCGAGGCGTCGGCGACCATGTAGATTTCGTAGTCGCCTTCCAGCATGGCGCACAGGGCGAAGGTGGTGTTGCAGACTTCGGTCCACAGGCCGGCCACGATGACTTTTTTCTTGCCGTTGGCTTTCAGCGCGTCGCGCACTTTCTGGTCATCCCACGAGTTCATCGAGGAACGTTCCAGGATGTCTTTTTGCGGGAACACGTCCAGCAGTTCCGGGTAGGTGTGGCCGGAGAAGGCTTCGGTCTCCACGGTGGTGATGGTAGTGGGAATGCCGAACACCTTGGCAGCCTTGGCCAGCGCCACGGTATTGTTCTTCAACACCTGGCGGTCGATCGACTGGACGCCAAACGCCATTTGCGGCTGGTGATCGATGAAGATCAGCTGGCTGTTGTGCGGGGTCAGGACTTCTAATTTAGGGTTGCTCATGATGGGGTTCCATGTGGTGTAAAAGGAAACGCCATCATAGGGTGCGCGCACGGCGAACACTACTCATCTTAATATAGGCTTTTTACTTACCCTGGCTCTGCTAAGATGCATCCCATGAAAACACAACTCACCGAACTGGCGCGCGGCCTGCGCGACCTGCACAAACAATTGATCCATCTGGAAACCCAGTATTTCGGCGCCGTCGGCAGCCCGCTGGAGCATTTGCAACTGATCACCAACCACCCGCATTTCGCCTGGCTGCAAAAACTGTCCGGCCTGATGACCCAGCTCGACGAGCGGCTCGATGACGCCGAACCGGTCACGCTGGAGGAAGCCAAGGCTTTCCGCCAGTCGCTGGAAATGCTGATCGGCCCGTGCGAGGAAGGCGACACCGAATTTCGCGCCAAATACAACGCCCTGCTGCACGACGGCCCGGAACTGGTGATGGCGCATGGCGCCGTGCGCAGGCTGCTGGCGGCGATCGCCTGATCAACGACGCCTGAACCAGCGTGGCACGTAACGTTTCCAGCGCGCCTGCCCGGCATAGGCGCAGGCCGCCGGCACCGTCAGCAGCACGCGCGTGCCGCCATGCTCGCGCGGCTCGATCAGCAGCTCGGCGCCGATACGCGCGGCGCGCTCGAACAGACCGGTCACGCCCCAGTGGCCGGCGCGGCCGTTGCGCACGACCTCCGGATCGATACCCTTGCCATCGTCCAGCACTTGCAGGCGGAACGCGTCATCGCCGTAGCGCAAGCCGACCTGCACGCCGGCCGCTTCCGCGTGACGGAAGGCGTTCATCATGGCCTCGCGGCCGATGGCGTAGCTTTCGCACGCGGCCTGCGCGTCCAGCGTGCGCGGCGTACCCTCGGTGTGCAGGCTGAATACCGCGCGATGGCTTTCCTGCAGCACCTCGCCCACCAGCGTCAGGCCGTGCGCCAGATCGCCGTCGCCCATGGCGCCCGAGCGCAGGTCCAGCACCTCGTTGCGGCCCTCTTCCATCACCTTGTCCGCCAGCAGCAGCACCCGTTCGATCTTCTGGCGCGCCACCGAATCCTTCGCCAGGCCGCCCAGCGCCGACTGGAAGCTGAGCGTCAGGCCATGCACGCTTTGCAGGAAGCTGTCGTGCAGGGCGCGCGCGATGCGTTCGCGCTCGGCCATGCGGGTGGTCAGGCGCAGGGTGGCCTGCCGCAGCCACAGCCAGTACAGCAAATACAGCAGCCCGGCCACCGCCAGCGCACACAGGGCGTAGAACAGCGGCGTCTGGGTGAAGGTCGGCAGGATGCGCAGCGAGATCGCCTCCTCCTGCTGGTTCCACTGGCCGAACTGGTTGACCGCCGCCACGCGGAAGCGGTAGTCGCCCGGCCCCAGGTTGGTGTAGGAGACGGCGCGGCGCATGCCGGTGTCCTGCCAGCCGGCATCCACGCCTTCCAGTTGATAGCGGAAGCGCAGGCCTTCCGGCATGGTGTAGCTGAGCGCGGTGTATTCGAAGCGCAGGGACGTGGTGCCGGCCGCCAGCGTCAGCGGCCGCGTGAAGTCGAGGTAGCGCTTGCCTTGCGCCACCAGCGTTTCGATCCTGACTTGCGGCGGGTGCGGCGGCGGATCATTGCGCGTGCTGTCGAGCCGGGCGATGCCGCTGACACCGGCAAACCACAATTGGCCATCGGCGTCGGCCATCGCGCTCGGCAGACGGATGGCGGTGGCGGCAAAGTCGGGATAGCCGTCCAGCACGCCGTACAGCACATAGTTGAGCGCTTGCCGCGGCGCCGCCAGCGCGGCCTGCCAGTCGGCCGCGCGCACGTGCACCACGCCCTTGCCGCCATTAAACCAGTGGTCGCCATTGGCCGTGACCAGCATGCCGGACACGCGCGCCAGCACGTCCGGGTCGGCCGCGTTGAGGCGCTGGAACTGGCCGTCGCGCAGCACCGCCAGCCCGACGTTGCCGGCGGCGATCACCTCTTTGCCGCCATGCAGATAGGTGATGGCGCCGATTTCATGCTCGCCCCGGGCGGCATAGCGCGTGACGCGGCCATTGTCGAAGTGCAGCACCACGCCATCGTTATAGCCGGCCCAGATGGCGCCGGGCGCGCCGGGGGCGACAAAGAAGATACCGGGCGGCAGGCCCAGCTCGGGCTGGGTTTGCCACTTGCCTTCATGCAGGCGGAAGGTGCCGCGCCCGCCGATGGTGATCCACAGGTCGCGGCCATCGTCGAGTATGCGGGTGGCGCGCACCGATCCGGGCTTGCCGTCCGGCTCGGGTGGATAGGCGATGCGCTCCACCTGGCCGCCACGGCGGCGCTCGATGTGGTCGGTGCCGGCCAGCAGCAGCGCGCCATCGGCGCCATTGGCCAGCACGCCGAACTGGCCCGCCGGCAGGCGCTCGACCACCCGGGCCGGCCCATCGGCGCGCAGCTGCCACAGCTCGCCGGTTGGCCGGGCCCAGGCCAGCACGTGGCCATCGGCGTCGCGCGCAAAACTGAACATGCGCTCGCCGCCGTTGAGCCGCGCCTGCGTCAGGCGATTGTTGCGGAAGCGCTCGACGCCGGCCTGGGTGCCGATCCAGATGCTGCCGTCGCGGTCCTCGAAAAGTACGTTGCCGGTCAGGCTGCTGACTTGCCAAGGCTGGTCCAGCTTGCTGCTGGGCGTGACGGTGGGCGTGTGGACCGCCGAGGCCTGCAAGCCGATACCGTCGCTGCGGCAGACGCCGGGACAGGCCAGCGTCCAGTAATTGCCGTCGCGGTCGAACAAGCCGCTCTCCTGGCCCTCGGCCTGAGCCTGCCAACTGGCGCGCGGCCGCGCCGGCCCGGCATGCTGCGGCGGCACCGGCACCAGCTTGTCATGCGTGTCCAGCCACAGCCGGCCGTCCGGCGAGGCGCTCAGGTTGACCGTGCTGTAGCCGCTCAACACCGTGCGGAAACGCTGCGCGCCGCGCGGCAAGACCAGCAGCTGCTCGCCGGCCGCCAGCCAGATTTGCTCGTACTGGTCCAGGATCAGGTTGGAGGTGCGCCCGGCCGGCACGCCCAGCGTCGGGCCGACATGTTCCCAGGCGCCGTTTTTCAATTGCAGCAAACCATTATTGGTGGAGGCCCACAGCACGCCATCCTCGTCGCGCACGGTGCTGATCACCGGCCCGACCAGCAACTTGCCGAGGGTCGATGGCGCATGGCGCAGATGCCCCTTGCTCAGCACGCTGACGCCGCCGTAGATATAGCCAATCAGCAAATCGCCATGGCGCAGCGCCGTCAGCGCGGTGATCGGGCGGCGCGGCAGCGCTTCGCCGCCCAGCGCCTCGAAGCGGCGGAAACGCACGCCGTCAAAGCGGTACAGGCCATTGCTGCTGCCGATCCACAGCCAGCCGTCGGCGGTCTGCGCCATGGCGGCGATTTCGCCGGGTGCGCCATCTTTGCCGGTCCAGATATCGTGGTGGTAATCACTGAGCGCCACCTCGTGGTCGAGCGCCCAGGCGCCGTTCAGCCAGGCGAACAGGCAAAGGAAAAGGGAAAGCGTACGCATGCCTGCATCATAGACTAAAACGCAACATGTAAAAACCTATCAATCAAATAGCAACAATAAAATTTACCAATGATCAGGACGACGTTAATCTGAGTCCAGTTCCACAGCCTATCGAGATCACCATCATGAAACGCCTGCCCCTGCCCCTGAGCACCCTCGCCCTGCTGAGCGCCTTCGCGCTGGGCGTCCTCGATTTCCAGACCGCAGGCTGGGCCTTCTTTGGCATCGGCGTCATCGCCTGGGCCAGACTGGACGCCAGACAGCTGCTGAAGTCCGACCGCTACGGCCTGTCTCCGGCGCTGGCCCTGCTGGCTTACCCGGCGCTGGCCGGCGCCCAGGCCAGCGTTGCCATCACCTTCGCGTTGGCGCTGCACGCGCTGGTGGTATTCCTGATCCTGATGAGCCGTCACCTGTCCCAAGACATAGCGCAGGCGTTTTCTCAGCAAAAAGGGGTAAGTCAGCGTATCTAAAGTGGTTTTTTCAGATATCCACATCAACTGTGGATAAGGGTGTGAATAAGCCCCACTTGACAGCCGAGAACGCCTTTAACGACGGGCGAAACAACAAATTGCCTAATCCACAGGCAGATTTTTTCCCTCGAAAAATCAAGCACTTACAAAAACGGAAAAGCCACCGTCCGGTGGGCTTTTCGCTTCTTGAAAAATAATTTTATGTGCATAACTGGGTAGCACCAGCACCGTTGTTTCGCCGCACTGCGAATCCTTTGACAAAAGTGCTGGCGAGGAATAGTGTCACTCTGGAGATCGGCCTGCTCGACTTACCTGGGACTGGATGCATGAATCAGAACGACGACGATACCGATTGGATGATAGAAGACGAGGCGCCCGCCGGCCAGCCGCGTCCCGGTGCCGCAGCAGCCGCCCCGGTCGCCACGCCGCCGCCATGGCGGGTGCTGATCGTGGACGACGATGTCGACGTCCACGTGGTCACCAAGTTCTCTCTCAGCAATGCCTGCTTCCAGGGCCGCCGCCTGAGCTTCCTGCACGCCTACAGCGGCGAGGAAGCGCTTAACGTGCTGCGTAACACCCCCGACATCGCGCTGGTGCTGCTGGACGTCATCATGGAAACCAGCGACGCCGGCCTGCACGTGGCGCGCCAGATCCGCGACCAGTTGCACAATCAGCTGGTGCGGATTGTGCTGCGCACCGGCCAGCCCGGCCAGGCGCTGGAGCACAGCATCATCCTTGATTACGACATCAACGATTTCTGGTGCAAGACCGACCTCACCACCCGCAAGCTGTTCACCACCGTGATCTCGTCGCTGCGCGCCTACGCCGGGCTGGAGGAGGCGCACCGCCACACCCAGGCCCTGCAAGTGGAACTGGACGCGGCGCGCCGGCTGCTGGCTGCGGTCGACCAGCACGCCGTGCTGCTGACGCTCGATGAGCGCGGCCGCATCGCCAGCGTCAACGACAAATGCTGCGCGGTGTTCCAGTTCAGCCGCGAGGAACTGGTGGGCGCCGATCCGCGCCTGCTGCATCCCTCGCCCTACCCGCAGGACCAGCTGGCCGATGCCCTGCAAGCGCTCAAGGATGGCGAAGCCTGGACCGATGTGATCAGCACCTGGCGGCGCGACGGCCAGGAAGTCCGCCTGCGCATCACCGCCAGCGGCGACGGCGGCGGCGCCATCGTCGTCGGCAGCGTGCTGCAAGCGCTGAAAAAGCCGCTCTGACGGCGATATCCACAGGAGCTGTGGATATCTATGTGGACAGCACCCCATTGACAATGGATACAGCCTGTAACGGCGCGGTTTGCTATAAATTGCCCATCCAACAGGCAAAAATAATATCCTTTAAAATCAATAGCTTAAAATCTTACCGATTGTGACAAGAAGACTTTTCAAAAAAATTCTTGTCAACATGATTTGTGCATAAGTAAACCTGCTCAGCGTCGGTCAATGCGGCGCTTTTCGGCGCTGATCGGGCCGTAATAGCACGCGTTCGATCACTTTCGGGTCGACGTTGTGCGACTTCAGGTATTCGATCGCGCATACGGTGTTGAAACTGGATTGCACAGTGATGCCGCGTTCGACCACGGCGCTGCATTCGGTGTCGTGGCGCTGCTGAAACAGCATGGTGGGCGGTGCGGATTCCAGGCTGGAGACTAGCGTGACGTTCATCATGATCCTTGGTGAAAATGAGGGCTGCCGCCCGATCGGTGATGCGCTCAAGGAGTATGGTCGACGGTAGGAGAAAGTCAATGTCAGCCTCCTATCATTTCGCAATTATAATGAGGGCATGACGCCCGATACTGCCCGCCCCCGCCCGGCCTCCCTGCTGGATCTGTTTATATCGTTCACCATTCTTGCCCTGCAAGGCTTCGGCGGCGTGCTGGCCGTGGTCCAGCGCGAGCTGGTGGAGCGCAAAAAGTGGCTGACGCCGGAGGAATTCATCGAAGACTGGGCGGTCGCGCAAATCATGCCAGGACCGAACGTGGTCAACCTGTCGCTGATGGTGGGCGACCGCTACTTCGGCCTGCGCGGCGCCCTGACCGCGCTGGCCGGCATGCTGTGCGTGCCGCTGCTGGTGGTGCTGGGCCTGGCCTTGTTGTACGCCCAGTACGGCAGCCATCCGGGCGTGGCCGGCGCGCTGCGCGGCATGGCGGCGGTGGCGGCCGGCATGATCGCCGCGACCGGCCTCAAGCTGGCCTCGGCCCTGCGCTCGCATCCGCTGCCGCGCTGGCTGACCACGCTGATCGCGGCGCTGTGCGTGGTGTGCGTGCTGGTGCTGCGCCTGCCGCTGGGCTACACCCTGCTGATCGTCGGCGGCGTGGCGTGCGCGCTGACCTGGCGCAAGCTGAAAGGAGCGACATGAACGAGGCGCCGCTCCACATCGTGCTGACTTTCAGCGACTGGCTGAGCTTGTTCGGCCACTACATGATGCTGTCGCTGATGTCGATCGGCGGCGCCATCTCCACCACCACCGAGATGCACCGCTACCTGGTGGTGGAACAGCACTGGCTGACGCAGGAACAATTCAATAATTCGATCGCCATCGCGCAGGCGGCGCCGGGTCCGAACGTGCTGTTCGTGGCGCTGATGGGCTGGAACGTCGGCCTGAACGCGGGCAGCTACACCATGGCGCTGGCGGGCGTGGCGGTGACCATGCTGGGCATCCTGGCGCCGGCCACCACCCTGACCTACATGGCCGCGCGCTGGGGCCACCGCAACCGCGAGTTGCTGGGCGTGCGCGCGTTCAAGCAAGGCATGGCGCCGGTGGTGGTGGGCCTGATGGTGTCGGTGGGCGTGATCCTGGCCGCCAGCAACGACAAACCCGCGACCGATTGGCCGCTGTGGCTGATCTCCGCCGTGGCCGGCCTGCTGATCTGGCGCACCCGCATCCACCTGTTGTGGCTGCTGGCCGCGGGCGCGCTGATCGGCTGGTTCCTGCCGGGGTGATTACTTGTTCTGGTAGCCGCCGTAGTATTTGACGGGGCTCCAGTCCGGCTGCACCTCCAGCCTGGCCGGCGCGTATTGCTGGTACTCCGGCGCCGCGTACACCACCTTGCCGTTGACGATGGTCAGGCTGGATTCGAGGTTCTTGATCTTCTCCACGTCCATGGTGAAGTAGTCCTGCGGCAGGATCACCACGTCGGCGTACTGGCCCTTGGCCAGCGTGCCTTTCAGCTTTTCCTCGCCACTCATCCAGGCGCTGCCCTGGGTCATCAGCTTCAAGGCCTGATAGCGGCTCAGCACATCCTTGTCCTGCCAGATCTTCAGACCGCCGGCGGTCTTGCCGGTCACCGCCCAGTAGATCGACGGCCACGGGCCGTAGCTTGACACGCGCGTGCCGTCGGTGCCGAGGCCGACCGGGATCTTCATCGCCAGCATCTTCCGGATCGGTGGCATCTGGCGCGTTTGGGCGCCGTACTGCTTCCAGTACAGCTCACCCTGGAAGTACATGCGGTCCTGCACCGCGATGCCGCCGCCCAGCGCCTTCACGCGCGCCAGCTGCTTGTCGCTGATGGTCTCGGCGTGGTCAAAGAACCAGCGCAGGCCATTCAGCGGCGTGTCCTTGTTCACTTTTTCGATCACCGCCAGATCGCGGTCGATGCTTTCGTCATAGGTGGCGTGGATGCGGAACGGCCAGCGGTTCTTGATCAGCAGGCGCAACACAGGCTCCAGCTCGCTTTCCATGTGCGACGGCATGTCGGGACGCGGCTCCAGGAAGTTTTCAAAGTCGGCCGCGCTCCACACCAGATTCTCGCCGCCGCCCTCGGTGTTATAGCCGTTGGCGTAGAACAGGTGATCGTTCTTGTCCGGATGGGTCTGGGTCAGCCAGCGCTGGTAGTCTTCCAACTCCTTGCCCGGCTTTTGCGCGAACAGGTAGTAGGAGGTGCGCACCGTCAGCTTGCCGTTTTTCGCCAGCTCCAGGCTGACCGCGTAATCGTCCGGATACGCCTGGCCGCCGCCACCGGCGTCAATCGCGCTGGTCAGGCCGAGGCGGTTCAATTCGGTGTAATACTGCTGGGTCGAGTTCAGCTGCTGCTCGCGCGGCAGCGCGCCGGTCTTGGCCAGCGTGGTGTACAGGATCATGGCATTGGGCTTGGCGATCAGCTTGCCGGTCGGCTTGCCGTCCGCGCCTAGCTCCACCACGCCATCCTTGAACCTGGTGTCGGCGTTGTAGCCGAGGGTCTCGATACCCTTCTTGTTCAGGAAGCCGAGGCCGTACAGATACAGCAGGAATACCGGCTTGTCCGGCACCGCTGCATTGATTTCTTCCAGCGTCGGCAGGCGCTTTTCTTCAAACTGGTATTCGTTCCAGCCGCCCACGACCTTGACCCAGCCGCCCTCCGGCGTACGCGCGGCCTGCTCCTTCAGCATCTGCAAGGCTTGCTTGAGCGAGGTCACGCCATCCCAGCGCAGCTCGGCGTTGTAGTTGAGGCCTTCGCGGATGATGTGCAGGTGCGAGTCATTGAGGCCGGGGATCACGGTCTTGCCGGCGGCGTCGATGACCTGGGTGCCGGCGGTCTTGCGTTTGAGGATCTGGGCGTTGCTGCCCACGGCGTCGATCTTGCCGTCCTTGATGGCGAGGGCTTGCGCGAAAGCGCCCTCTTTGGTCATGGTGGCGACCTTGCCGTTGATGATGATGAGGTCGGTGGCGTGCGCGTGGAACGCGCAGGCGGCGGCCGCCGCGAATGCGAGCTGCTTCAATTTCATAACTACTCCAGAAAAATAAAAACCGGCGCGGCGATCAATGCCGCGCCGGCAGCGTGTCAGAGAATTGAGGCGAGCTCAGTTCCCGTGAATTAGTCTTTCAGCGCTTCGATGGCGAAGGTCAGGGTCACGTCGTCGCTCACGTGCGGCGCGTATTTGCCGGCGTTGAATTCGCTACGCTTGATGGTGGCGGTGGCGTTGGCGCCGCAGGCCAGTTTCTTCATCATCGGGTGGTCCATGCACTGGAAGTGGGTGACGGTCAGGGTCACAGGCTTGGTCACGCCCTTGATGGTCAGGTTGCCTTCAACCGTCGATGGCACGTCGCCTTTGAAGTTGACCTTGGTCGACTTGTAGGTGATGGTTGGGAACTTGGCGGTGTCGAGGAAATCTTCGCCCTGGATGTGGCCATCGAACAGCTTGGAGCCGGTGTCGACCGATTTGGCATCGATGGTCGCTTCCACGGAACCGGTCTTGGCGGCGCGGTCCAGCGTCACTTTGGCGGTGGTGTTGTTGAAGCGGCTTTGCTGGGTCGAATAGCCGAAGTGGCTGTAGCTGAAGCTGGAGAAGGTGTGGTTGGCGTCCGACGAGAAGCTCTCAGGAGCGGCAAAAGCGGACAGGGACACACCGGCGGCGATCAACAGGGCAACGATTTTTTTCATTTAGAAACTCCTAATGTAGGGAACAAGATTGTTCGAGTGAGGACGATTATGCTCGCGACATCTAAAGTTGTAAAACGAAAAATTTACCGCTTTACTATCGATAAAATCGATCATTACCGCATGCCGTTATGATAACGGAGCGATCAACAAACGGTATCTGTCTTAAGGCGTGTGAGGGGATTACCCGGCCGGGGAAGTGGCCGGGTAGTGCATCAGGCCGCGATGGCGGCGTCGGTGGCGGCAGTCTGGTTGAGGATGCGGCTCAGCAGGCGCTGCTCCAGCGCCGCGAAGGCGGCGTTGCCGCGCGCGCGCGGGCGCGGCAGCTCGACCTTCAGGTCCAGCGTGATGCGGCCCTCTTCGATCAGCACCACGCGGTCGGCCAGCGCGATCGCTTCCTGCACGTCGTGCGTCACCAGCACGGCGGTGAAGCCGCGCGACAGCCACAGGGATTCGATCAACTGCTGCATCTCGATGCGGGTCAGCGCATCCAGTGCGCCCAGCGGTTCATCCAGCAGCAGCAACTGCGGCTCGTGCAGCAGCGCGCGCGCCAGGGCCACGCGCTGACGCTGGCCGCCCGACAGCTCCGAAGGCCAATCGTTGGCGCGTTCCGCCAGCCCCACCGTGGCCAGCGTGGCCGCCGCCGCGTTCAGGGAGCGCGGCAGGCCGATCGCCACATTCTCCAACACCGTCTTCCACGGCAGCAGGCGCGCCTCCTGGAACATGATGCGGATGCTGGCCGCGATGCCGTTCTTGCCCACCGCGATGCTGCCCTGCTCCGCCGTTTCCAGGCCCGCGATCGCGCGCAGCAAGGTGCTCTTGCCGCAGCCGCTACGGCCGACGATGGCCACGAACTCGCCCGGCGCCAGCTCCAGTTGCACATCCTTGAGCACCTGGCGCGAGCCGAATGACTTGCTTACCTTGTCCAGCGCCAGCGACACGCCCTGGCGGCGCGGCGGCGACGACGACGACCACGCCGCGCCCTCGCGCGGGAACACGCTGGTATCGAATAAAGCGGTGGATATAAACATGCGTTCTCCTTAACGGTATGCGGGATTCCAGCGCAGGAAGTGCTTCTCCATTCCGCGCGAAACCAAATCAGCCAGCTTGCCCAGCAAGGCATACAACAGAATCCCGACCAGCACCACGTCGGTTTGCAGGAATTCGCGGGCGTTCATGGTCATGTAGCCGATGCCGGCTTGGGCGGAAATGGTTTCCGCCACGATCAGCAACACCCACACCAGGCCGAGCGAAAAACGCACGCCGACCAGTATCGACGGCAGCGCCGCCGGCAGGATCACATCGCGGTACAGCGGCCAACCGGACAAGCCGTAACTGCGCGCCATCTCGATCAGGCCCTGGTCGGCCGAGCGAATGCCGTGGAAGGTGTTCAGGTACACAGGGAAGAACACGCCCACCGCCAACAGAAACAGCTTGGCCGTTTCATCGATGCCGAACCACAGGATCACCAAAGGAATCAGGGCCAGCGCCGGGATGTTGCGGATCATTTGCAGCGTGGTGTCGAGCAGCGTTTCGGCGCCGCGGAAACTGCCGGTCAGCAGGCCGAGCGCCAGACCCAGGCCCGCGCCGATGGCGAAGCCGCTGGCCGCGCGCCACAAGCTGGTACGCAAATGCGTCCACAGTTCGCCCGATTCCGCCAGTGACCAGAAGGCCTTGGCCACCGCCCACGGCTCCGGCAGGATGCGGCTGGACAGCCAGCCCAGTTGCGACGACACCTGCCACACCGCGATCAGCAGCACCGGCAGCACCCACGGCGTCCATGCGCTTTGCTTCTTCTTCATCTACGCCGCCTTCTTCTTGGGGATGATGTCGCTGGCCATGATCTCGCCGAAGGGGCCGGTCAGCGATTGCTCGCCATGGTCCTTGCCCTTGCCCAGCAGCGGGAACACCAGCTCCGCAAAGCGGTACGACTCTTCCAGATGCGGGTAGCCCGAGAAAATGAAGGTCTCGATGCCGAGTTCCTGATACTCGCGGATGCGCGCCGCCACCGTTTCGGGGTCGCCCACCAGCGCGGTCCCGGCACCACCACGCACCAGTCCCACGCCGGCCCAGAGGTTGGGCGATACTTCGAGCTTGTCACGGCGGCCGCCGTGCAAAGCTGCCATTCGTTGCTGTCCTACCGAATCCATTTTCTGGAACGCCGCCTGCGCCTTGGCGATGGTTTCATCGTCCAGATGGCTGATCAGCTCATCGGCGGCGCGCCATGCTTCCTCATTCGTTTCGCGCACGATGACGTGCAGGCGAATGCCGAATTTGACGGTGCGGCCATGTCTGGCGGCGCGCGCGCGGATGTCGTCCAGCTTTGCCGCCACGGCGGCCGGCGGTTCGCCCCAGGTCAGGTACACGTCCATCTGCTCGGCCGCCAGTTCATGCGCCGGCTCCGACGAACCGCCGAAGTACAGCGGTGGGTAAGGCTTCTGCACCGGCGGGTACAGCGTTTTGGCGCCCTTCACCGTGATATGTTTGCCTTCAAAGTCGTAGCCCTTGTCGCCGCCCTCGCCGGCCAGCGAGGCGCGCCACACGCGGATGAATTCATCCGAGATTTCGTAGCGCCTGGCGTGATCGGCGAACAGGCCATCCGCTTCCAGTTCGCCCTGATCGCCACCGGTGACGACGTTGATCAGCAGACGGCCATTGGACAGGCGGTCGAAAGTCGAGGCCATGCGCACGGCGAGACCCGGCGTGGTCAGGCCCGGGCGGATCGCCACCAGGAATTTCAGTTTCTGCGTGACGTGGATCAGCGACGACGCCACCACCCACGCATCTTCGCAGGAGCGGCCGGTCGGCAGCAGCACGCCGTCGTAGCCCAGCGTGTCGGCGGCCACCGCCACCTGCTTCAGATAGTTGGCGTCGATAGGACGCGAGCCTTTGGAGGTGCCGAGATAGCGGCTGTCACCGTGGGTCGGAATAAACCAGAATACATTCAGAGACATCGTTGTTCCTTATTGCGCATCCTTGACCGCGATCGGTTTCGGGATCAATTTCAGGTTGGAGAAGGCGTCGGCCAGCTTCTGCTGCTGCGCCAGCACTTCGCCGGTGATCGGCTTGACGCCGTAGGAATAGCGCGAGGCGGCCAGCGCCACCACGTCCACATCGAGCCCCGTTTGTGCCGACAGGATTTGCGCGACTTCCTTCGGATTCTTCGCGCCCCACTCGTCCACCTTGGCGATTTCCTCCAGCACGATGCGAATAATGTCGCCGTTCTTCTCCGCATACGAACGCGCGGCCAGGTAGAACTGGTGGTTCGCCACCAGCCCTTTGCCGTCGGCCAGCACGCGCGCGCTCAACTGCTTCTCCGCGGCGGCCAGGAACGGGTCCCAGATCACCCACGCATCCACGCTGCCGCGCTCAAACGCCGCGCGCGCGTCGGCCGGCGTCAGGTACAGTACTTCGATATCCTTGTAGGCCACGCCGGCTTTTTCCAGCGCCTTGACCAACAGGTAGTGCACATTGGAGCCCTTGTTCAGCGCCACCTTCTTGCCCTTCAAGTCCGCCACGCCGCGCAGTTTGGAATCCTTGGGCACGACGATCGCCTCGCTGCCCGGCGACGGCGGCTCATTGCCGACATAAACCAGATTGGCGCCGGCCGCCTGCGCAAAGATAGGCGGCGCTTCGCCCACCGTGCCGAAGTCCACGCTGCCCACGTTCAGGCCCTCCAGCAGTTGCGGACCGGCCGGGAACTCGGTCCACTTGACCGTGATGTTGCGGGCGGCGAGACGCTGCTCCAGCGTGCCGCGGCCCTTCAACAGCGTCAGCGTGCCGTACTTCTGATAACCGATGCGCACCTCCTGCTTTGCCTGCGCCTGGCCACTGCTGGTGGCCGCCATCACGCCCGCCGCAAACAGCAGGCCCAGAGTGTGACGGCGCGCCGCGCGTTTTTGATCGATGCTCATTGAAACTCCTTAGCGGGCCAGGCGCACCGGCTGCGCGCTGGCGACAAATATTTGGTCCGGCTGCTTGCGCTGCGCATGCAGCGCGGCCGACAGCGCGTCCACACCAGCCTGCACGCGCCAGGCGATGGCCTGATCCACGGTCAGGCCGCTGACGTCACTCCAGGTCAGCTGCTGCGAAGTGGCGTAAATACTGGTGAACACCTGGCGCGCATCCAGCGCATGCAGCACCGGGCGCAGCGCATAGTCCAGCGCCAGCATGTGCGACTGGCTGCCGCCGGTGGCCAATGGCAGCACCAGCTTGTCCTTCAAGCCGTCTTGTGGCAGCAGATCGAGGAAGGCTTTCAGCAGGCCGGTGTAGGAAGCTTTATAGATAGGGGTGGCGATCACGATGGCTTCCACTTCGGCCACGGCGTCGACCGCGCGCTTGAGCGCCAGGTCGGCGAAGTCCGCGTGCAGCAGCGCCTTGGCCGGCAGGTCGCGCACATTCAGCCTGGTGTAGCGGTGGCCGAGCGCGGCCAGCTTGTCGCCGACGTGATCCAGCAAACGGCCGGTGCTCGATGGCGCGGCCGGGCTGCCGCTCAGTAGAAGAATGCTCATGGTCTGTCCCCTGTCTTGATGGTGGCAGCCAGCATAAATGCGCCCGGTAGAAATCAAAACGAATAGTTTTACGTTTTGATATGCAAAAAACCAAGCATGATTTTTTCGAATATCAAAAGCCGGAATTCTTCGTGTACTGCGTTTGGCGCTGGATGCAATACTAAAAACACCGATATCAAGACGACGGACATACCATGTCTCAAGCACTATTAAAAACGTCGCACAACCGTGCGCACGACCCGCTTCAAATCGCGGCCGAACTGGCACTGCGACTCGCCGCCAGCGCCAATGCGCGCGACCAGGCCGGCGGCCACGCGGCGCAGGAACGCGAATGGATACGCGAATCCGGCCTGCTTACCTTGTCCATACCGGCCGCGTACGGCGGTCAGGGCGCGGACTGGCCAACGGTCTATCAAGCGATACGCATCCTGGCCCGCGCCGACAGCGCGCTGGCCCACATCTTCGGCTTCCATCACCTGCAACTGGCGGGCATACAGCTGTATGGCACGGCCCAGCAGCAGCGCCGCTTCCTGACGCAGACGGTGGAGCAGAATCTGTTCTGGGGTAATGCCCTCAATCCGCTCGACAAGCGCACCATCGCCAGCGATGCCGACTACGGCTTCCAATTGGACGGCGTGAAGAGTTTTTCATCCGGCTCGGTGGGTTCGGACTGGCTCACCATCTCGGCCTGGCACGAGGCGACGCAATCCGCGCTGATCGGCGTGGTGCCGACGCGCCAGCATGGCATGGCCGTGCAGGCCGACTGGGATGCCTTCGGCCAGAAGCAGACCGATAGCGGCAATGTGCATTTCACTCAGGTGTCGCTGCCTTCGACGCAGGTGCTGCAAGCGCCGGGCGTGAAACCGACCGCGCAAGCCACGCTGCGCTCGCAGGTGGCGCAGCTGATCATGGCCAATCTGTATCTCGGCATCGGCGAAGGCGCGTTCGAGGCGGCGCGCGGCTACATCGCGCAGGAGGCGCGGCCCTGGTTCGCGTCCGGCGTGGCGTCGGCTGGCGCCGATCCGCTGGTGCAGCATCGCTTCGGCCAGTTGTGGCTCAAGCTGCGGCCTGCGTCGGTGCTGGCCGATCATGCGGTGCAGGAGCTGGAGCGCTTGTTCCGTCTTGGCGCGGCGGTGACGGCGCAGCAGCGCGGCGAGCTGGCGGTGTCGGTGGCCGAAGCCAAGGTACTGGCGCACCAGGCCGGGGTGGACGTCAGCAATGAGATTTTCGAACTGACCGGCGCACGCTCGACTTCCGCCAAATTTGGTTTTGACCGGTACTGGCGCAATGTGCGCGTGCATACCCTGCACGATCCGGTCGACTACAAAATCCGCGACCTCGGACGCTATGCGCTCGACGGCACGCTGCCTGAACCTACCGCTTACTCGTAATGTCTACTTCCCTGATTCGCATCGAGCATGCGAGCAAATCGTTTGGCGACTTTCAAGCGGTGCGCGATGTGTCGCTGGAGATCGGCCAAGGCGATATCTTTGGCCTGATCGGCAAGAGCGGCGCCGGCAAGTCGACGCTGCTGCGCTTAATTAACCTGCTGGAGCGTCCGGATGAAGGCGCGATCACGGTCGATGACCGTGAATTGACGTCGCTGTCCAAGCGCGACCTGCGCGATGCGCGAGCCAACATCGGCATGATCTTCCAGCAGTTTAATCTGCTGCAAAATGCGACGGTGTTCGACAACGTCGCCTTCCCGCTGCATATTCATGGCGGCCAGACCACATCGCAGATCGCCGCGCGCGTGGCGGATTGCCTGGAGCTGGTGGGCTTGAGCGACAAAAGCGCCAGCTATCCGGCGCAGCTGTCGGGCGGGCAGAAACAGCGCGTCGCCATCGCCCGGGCGCTGGCCAGCAAGCCGGCGGTGCTGCTGTGCGACGAGCCGACGTCCGCGCTGGACGCCGAAACCACGCGCGCGCTGCTGGCGACACTCAAGGACATCAACCACCGGCTGGAGGTAACGATCGTGATCGTCAGCCATGAGCTGGACGTCATCGGCGAAATCTGCAACCGCGTGGCCGTGATCGAAAACGGCGCCATCGCCGAACAATTCGTCCTCGACGACGCGGCCAGCCTCGCGGCACAGCGCCGCACCGCACTCGGCCGCGAACTGGCCGCCTCCGTGGCCGCCAACGCCACCGCGCCTCTCGCCGTGCACGCGCCGTCCGCAGCCTGGCAACCCGCCACACATGCGACCCAACGTGCCGCCGCAGCCGCGCACGCGGACGCCGATGCGCCATCGGCCGCGCCGGCCGCCGCCAGCGCCGCCAACGCGCTAGCCGCTCTCGCCCCACTCCCGGAGACCGCCCATGTCTGAACTCATCTCCTCCCTGGCCGCATCGGCCAGCGCCATCCACGCCATGCTGCCTGAAATGTGGGAAGCGCTCGGCCAGACCTTGCTCATGCTGGGCATCGGCCTGTCGTCCGCAGTGCTGATCGGCGGCCCGCTGGGCATCCTGCTGTTCCTGGTCGCCGACGGCCAATCCCTGCAAAACCGCCCTGCCGCGCTGATACTGGGCTGGTTGGTGAACACCGTCCGCTCCTTCCCCTTCATCATCCTGCTGGTGGCGCTGGTGCCGTTCACGCGCGTCATCGCCGGCACCTCCATCGGCCCGCTGGCCGCCGCCGTGCCGCTCTCCTTCGCCGCCATCCCGTATTTTGCAAGGCTGGTCGAGCAAAACCTGCGCGAAGTCCCGAAAGGCGTGATCGAAGCCGCCCACGCCATGGGCGCATCGGAATTCCAGATCATCCTGCGCGTGCTGCTGGTCGAAGCCCGCTCCGGCCTGGTGCTGGCGCTGACGGTGCTGTCGATCAGCTTCCTCTCCTACTCCGCCGTGGCCGGCGTGGTGGGTGGCGGCGGCATCGGCGACCTCGCCATCCGCTACGGCTACTACCGCTTCGAAACCGACATCATGGTCGCCACCGTGGCCATCCTGATCCTGATGGTGCAGCTGATCCAGTTCACCGGCAACCGCATCGCCAAACGCATCGACAAACGCTAACCAAGGAAACACCACATGAACACCCGCCGCAACCTGCTGCTGGCCGCGATCGCCGCCACCGTCAGCATCAACGCCTACGCCAAAGACCCGAAAGAACTGGTGATCGGCACCAGCTCCGGCCCGTACGCCGACCAGGTCAAGCTGGGCATCAAGCCTATCCTCGAAAAGCAGGGCTACAAAGTCAAGCTGGTGGAATTCAACGACTACATCCAGCCCAACTTCGCGCTGGCCGAAGGCTCGCTGGACGCCAACATCTTCCAGCACATCATCTACCTGAACAAATTCTCGGCCGACCACAAACTGGCCCTGTCGGAACTGATCAAGATCCCGACCGCGCCGATCGCCATCTACCGCAAAAAGCACAAAACGCTCAACGATGTCAAAGAAGGCGCCACCGTCGCCCTGCCGAACGACCCAACCAACCAGGCGCGCGCGCTGGTGCTGCTGGACCAATTGGGCTGGATCAAACTGCGTGAGAAAACCGATCCAATCAAGGCATCGGAAAAAGACGTCGTCGCCAACATCAAAAAAATCAAGCTGCTACCGCTGGAAGCCGCACAGCTGCCACGCTCCTTGCAAGACGCCGACTACTCCTTCGTCAATGGTAACTACGCACTGGCTTCCGGCCTGAAACTGAAAGATGCACTGATCACCGAGAAAATCTCGCCGGCCTACGCCAACCTGGTGGCCGTGCGCACCGCCGACAAGGACAAGCAATTCGCCAAGGACATCGCCGCCGCCTACCGCTCGCGCGAATTCCTGGAAGTCACCAACAAACACTTCGCCGATTACGCCAAGACCGACTACCAGCTCGCGCTGGAAAAGTAATGCCGAAACTCATACGCTTCAACGCTTTTCAAATGAACACGGTGAGTCACCAGTCGCCAGGGCTGTGGACTCACCCACGCAACGACAGCCACCGCTACACCGATCCGGATTACTGGACCGAACTGGCGCAACTGCTGGAGCGCGGCCTGTTCGACGCCATCTTTCTGGCCGACGTGCTGGGCGCCTACGACGTCTATCAGGGCAGCGCCGATGCCGCCCTGCGGCACGCCGTGCAGACGCCGCTCAACGACCCGCTGGCACTGGTGCCGCTGATGTCGCAGGTCACCACCCATCTTGGCTTTGGCGTCACCTGCGCGCTGACGTATGAACATCCCTACACCTTCGCCCGCCGCATGTCGACGCTGGACCACCTGACGCGCGGGCGCATCGGCTGGAACATCGTCACCGGATACCTCGACAGCGCCGCCCGCAACCTCGGACTGGACCAGCAGCTAAGCCACGACGAGCGCTACGACCTCGCCGATGAATACATGGAAGTGGTCTACAAACTGTGGGAGAAAAGCTGGGACGATGACGCGGTGGTCAACGACAAAGAGCGTGGCGTGTACGCCGAACCGTCGCGCATCCACCCGATAGCGCACGAAGGCAAATACTTCAAGGTGCCCGGCTTCCACCTGTGCGAACCATCGCCGCAGCGCACGCCCTTGCTGTACCAGGCTGGCACCTCGCCGCGCGGCACGGCGTTCGCGGCAAAACATGCCGAGTGCACCTTCGTCAGCGGCCCGAGTATCCGCGTGGTGAAAAAATACGCCGACGACCTGCGTGCCGCCGCGTGCGCGGCCGGCCGCGATGGCGACGAGCTGAAAATCTACGCGCAAGCGCTGATCATCACCGCGCCTGGCGAAGACGAAGCACGCGCCAGGCATGAAGAATACAAGCGCCATATCGACATCGAAGCGGCGTTGGCGCTGTTATCCGGCTGGACCGGGGTCGATTTCAGCCAATTCCCGCTGGACGCGACGATTGAATACATCGACTCCGATGCCGGGCGCTCGGCGCTGGCCTCCTTCAGCGCCGCGGATCCGAATCGCAAATGGACCGTGCGCGAGGCGGCCGAATTCATCGGCCTGGGCGGGCGTGGCCCGGTGCTGGTGGGCGACCCGAAGCAAGTGGCCGACCAACTCGAAATGTGGCAAGACGAAACCGGCATCGACGGCTTCAATCTCGCCTACGCCATCGCCCACGAAAGCATGCGCGACGTGGTCGACCTGATCGTCCCCGAACTTCAAAAACGGGGCCGCTATCGCACCGAATACACCGCCGGCACCCTGCGCGAAAAAATCCGGGGTCAGGTCCTCCATTTCTACACGGGCTGATCCGTTACACGGTCGAGGCCGTGTAGAAATGGAGGACCTGACCCCGGAGTTTCAATCGTTGCGCATCTGAGCCTGGGACACGTTGCTAGATGGCGGCACGCTTTGCGTCAGCCACACGTTACCGCCAATGGTCGATCCCGCGCCGATGGTGATGCGGCCCAGGATCGTGGCGCCGGCGTAAATCACCACGTCGTCCTCCACAATCGGGTGGCGCGGCACGCCTTTAATCAGCGCGCCCTGCTCGTCCGCCGGGAAGCGCTTGGCGCCCAGCGTGACGTGCTGGTACAGGCGCACGCGCTGGCCGATGATGGCGGTCTCGCCAATCACCACGCCGGTGCCATGGTCGATGAAGAAGCTGCCGCCGATCTGCGCCGCCGGGTGGATGTCGATCCCGGTCATCGAGTGGGCGATGTCGGAAATCAGCCGCGCCAGAAACGGCGAGCCGAGACGGTGCAGACTGTGCGCCAAGCGATAATACAAAATCGCGATGGTGCCCGGATAGCACAGCATGATTTCGGCCACCGAGGTCGCCGCCGGGTCGCCGGAAAACGCCGCCAGCACGTCGGACACCAGCAGGGCCCGCACTTCCGGCAGGCTGGCCGCGAACTGGCGCGTGATGTCGTGCGCCTGCTTCGTCAGCGCTTCTTCATCCGGCACCGCCTCCTCCGCCGAAAACTGCAAACCACGCCGCACCTGCTCCGCCAGACGGTTCAACGTGGTGTTCAGCGTATCGCCGACAAAGAAGTCGATGCTCTCGTCGGTGAGGTTGGGACGGCCGTAATGGGTCGGGAACAGCACCGCCTGCAAGCCGTTGACGATGGTGGTGAGCGCATCGCGCGACGGCAGCTCGCGCACGCGGCCATGGTGACGGATGTTGTGGGTCGCCTCGCGCGACACGCGCAACTGCTCGATCACACTGCCGAGGTTCCAGTGCGAAGGTTTGACGGAGGTGCCGTCAAAGGTATCTATGGTCATGATTTGTCGAATATCGCGTAAAATGCCGGGTCCTACGAAGAATACGCGATTCATGAATATTTTGCTGACGCTGCTGCTGGCCGGCCTTTCCATGGTCGGCCCGCTGGCCATTGATACCTATCTGCCGTCCTTCCCCGCCATCACGCAGGCCTTCGACGCCAGCCCGATGCTGGTGCAGCAGACGCTGTCGATGTTCCTGTTCTGCTTTGCCTTCATGATGCTGTTCTACGGCACGCTGTCCGACTCCTTCGGCCGCCGCCCGGTGATTATCGTCTCGCTGGTGCTGTACATTGCGGCGTCGGTGGTGGCGGCGCTGGCGCAGTCCATCGGCGTGCTGCTGGCCTGCCGCATCGTGCAGGGCCTGGCCGCCGGCGCCGGCTCCGTGGTGGGCCGCGCCATCGTGCAGGACCGCTTCACCGGCGCCGAGGCGCAGAAGATCCTGGCGAATATCATGATGGTATTCGGCCTGGCGCCGGCCATCGCGCCGGTACTGGGCGGCTGGCTGCAAGTGAGCTTCGGCTGGCGTTCGATCTTCTGGTTCCTCAGCGCCTTCGGCATCCTGATGCTGGTGGCGGTGCAGCGCGCGCTGCCGGAAAGCCTGGCCGTCAAGGACCGCCACCCGTTCCACCTCGGCGTGATCGCCAAAAACTACTGGAAGGTGCTGTGCCATCACCACTTCCTGCTGCTGTCGGTGGCCGTCGGCATGTGCTTTGCGGGCGTGGCGCTGTACATCGGCTCCGCCGCCTACTTCGTGATGAACATCCTGCATCTGCCGGAAACCGCTTTCGCGTGGATGTTCGTGCCGCTGATCAGCGGCATGGTGATCGGCTCCGCGCTGTCGGGCAAATTCGCCCACAAGTTTTCGCGCAAGGGCCAGGTGTGGCTGGGCTTTGCGGTGATGATTACGGCCGGCGTGATCAACGTCGCCTACAACGCCGCCTTCGTCGCCGCCGTGCCGTGGGCGGTGATGCCGCTGTTTATCTACTCCTTCGGCCTGGCGCTGGCCATGACGCCACTGTCGCTGATCGCGCTGGAGTACTTCCCGAACAATAGCGGGCTGGCGGCCTCGATGCAGTCCTTCATCCAGATGCTGCTGTTCGCGCTGGTGTCAGGCCTGGTGGCGCCGCTGCTGTTCGACAGTGCCCTGAATCTGGCCTGGGGCGTGCTGGCCAGCCTGATACTGAGCGTGATCGCCTGGCTGCTGGCGCAAGCCGGCAAGCCGGTCATCCACGACTAAATCAGGGCCAGGGGGCGGGATTCAGGTCGATATACTGCGCCCCGCCCTGCTCCGGCTCGCGCTCCGCCGGCGGCCGCGAAGGCGCCTGCGCCGGATTGCGCAACCCCAGTATCTCCTTGCGCGCTTCGACAAAATCTGCGCTGGACAGCGGATGTTCTTTGTCCGGCCAATTTTCCACCGCCCACGCCTGCAACTGCTCAAACCTCTGCCATAGCTCGCTGATAAAGCGGCGGCGCTCATCTTCCTGATCCATACGGCCTCCCTCGGTCTGCCGCCAGTCTGCCAGCGCCCGTCCTGCGGCGTCGGTACGCAAGTTCACGCACGAGCATGTAAAATAGCCGGATGCGCCTCACATCCTTTACCGATTACACCCTGCGTACGCTGCTCTATCTGGCAGCCAATCGGGATCGACTGGTCACCATCCAGGACATCGCCGACCTGCACGTGATATCAAAAAATCACTTGATGAAGGTAGTGTATCAGCTGGGCTTGTCCGGACTGGTGGAGACGGTGCGCGGCCGCAATGGCGGCCTGCGGCTGGCGAAAGAGCCGAAAGAGATCAACATCGGCGCGTTGGTGCGCAGCACCGAGACCGATTTCTTCATGGCCGAATGCTTCGACCGCGAAGCCGACACCTGCCCCCTCACGCCCAACTGCAAGCTGAAACACACGCTGAACGACGCCACCCGCGCCTTCCTCGCCGTGCTGGATCAGCAAACGCTGGAAGACATGCTGCCCGCCACCGGGCCGGAGAGCAAGCCGGTCCGCATCATGCGGATGTCGGCAAAAAAATAACTGGCCGTTGTCCTACTGGATCAGATAACCGCGTCCTACGCGGCCGACTCCGCAACACGCGCATCATGGTGCTTCCGTCTATTGAAGGTAGGCCTGAGCTGAGGAGGCATTATGCTGGCTATGAACTATCGCGGTCCTTATCGCATCCGGGCGGCGCAGAAGCCCGATCCGGAAATCGAACATCCCGGCGACGCCATCGTGCGCGTCACCCGCTCCTGCATTTGCGGCTCGGATCTGCACCTCTACCATGGCATGGTGCCGGATACGCGGGTGGGCTCCACCTTCGGCCATGAGTTTGTCGGCGAGGTGGTGGAGGTCGGCGACGCCGTGCAAAAGCTGAAGGTGGGCGACCGCGTGCTGGTGCCGTTCAACATCTTTTGCGGCAGCTGCTATTTTTGCGATCGCGAGCTGTACAGCAATTGCCACAACGTGAATCCGGAGGCCTCCGCCGTGGGCGCCATCTACGGCTATTCCCACACCACCGGCGGCTACGACGGCGGCCAGGCCGAGCTGGTGCGCGTGCCCATGGCCGACGTCGGCCCGATGGTCATCCCGGATGACCTCGACCAGGACGACGCGGTGCTGCTGACCGACGCGGTGCCGACCGGCTACCAGGCCGCCGAAATGGGCGATATCAGCGCCGGCGACACCGTGGTGGTGTTTGGCGCCGGCCCGGTCGGCATCTTTGCCGCCAAGTCGGCCTGGCTGATGGGCGCCGGCCGCGTGATCGTGGTCGACCATGTCGATTACCGGCTGGACTTCGTGCGCCGCTACGCCCAGTGCGAGGTGATCAATTTCAAGGACGTGGACGACATGGCCCTGCACATCAAGAAAATGACCGACTGGCTGGGCGCCGACGTCTGCATCGACGCGGTGGGCTGCGAAGCCGCCGGCAACGCCATGCAGTCGCTGACCGGGCGCTACACCATGATGCAGGCCGGCTCCGCCACCGTGCTGCACTGGGCCATCAACTCCGTGCGCAAGGGCGGCAACGTCTCCATCGTCGGCGTGTACGGTCCGACCTTTAACGCCGTGCCTATCGGTAACGCCCTCAACAAGGGGCTGACCTTGCGCATGAATCAGGCCAGCGTCAAGCGCCACTTGCCGCGCTTGCTGGAGCACATCCGCGCCGGCCATCTCAATCCCAAGGAAATCATCACGCACCGGGTGCCGCTGGCCGACGTAGCGGACGCCTATCAGATTTTTTCAGGCAAGTTGGACAATTGCATCAAGACCGTATTAATTCCGTCCGGCCCCCATTCCTGAGGAAAACGCCATGCCTAACGATTCCCTACCATCCGCGCCGCTGCGGCGCGACGATATTCCAGGCTGGGGCAGCGATCTCGATCGCGCCCGGCGCCCCGCCGTGCCGATGGAACGCATGCCGGCCCGGCTGGATCGCCCGCCCCATCCGCCTGCCCAGCAGCACAGCCACGCCGAGGTGCTGGTGTCCCCCGAGCGTCCCGGCATCACGCCGGTCTACGGCACCACCGCCCCGCCGCGCGGCCTGAGCGGCGTGCTGCGCCGCACCGCCTACCAGCAGACCGAAAACGATATCCGCCACTGGCTGCTATTGCTGCTGGCGGACCGGGTGGACGCGGTGGAAGGCATCGGCGACGATCTGCGTCATGGCCACATTCCCAATGTGTTCAGCGAAATGGGTTTGCCGGCCGCCTGGAAACACAATCCACGCGGTGTGGTGTGCAAGGCGGCGATCGGCGCGGCGGCGCTGGGCGTCGGCTACTGGCTGCTGCGACGCCGCAAATGACTAGGCGACATCCTGCCGCAACTGCGGCAGCGAGGCCATCAGGTCGGAGAAGCGCTGGCCCTGAATCATGACGTGCTCGCGCAGCAGCTGGGCGGCGCGGTCGCCGTCGCCTTCCAGTATCGCTTTGACGACGCCATCGTGCTCATTCCAGGACGTGGCCAGGCGGTTGCGCACCCGCAATTGCAGGCGGCGGTAAGGGCGCAGGCGGCGGTACAGGGCGCGCGTCTGCTCGATCAGAAACTGATTGTGGCTGCCGGCGTATATCGCTTCGTGGAATACTTCGTTGCGATAGTAATAAACATCCGGCTCCTGCGCGTCCAGCGCCTCCTGGCAGGCCTGATGCGCCGCCAGCAAGGCCTGCTGCTCTTCCGGTGTCATGCGGCGCGCGGCCAGGCGGCCGCAGGTCGACTCCAGTTCCGACATCACTTCAAACATTTCCACCAACTGCTGCGGGCCAAGCTCGGCCACGATGGCTCCACGTCGTGGCCGGATCACCACCAATCCCATCGACGACAGCTGGATCAGGGTTTCCCGGATCGGCGTGCGCGAGACGCCAAAGCGCGTGGCGAGTTCGGTTTCGTCCAGATGCTGGCCGGGCTTGAGTTCGCCGACAGCAATCATTTCTTCGATCTGCTCGCGCAGGGTGGCGGAGTGGGTTGTCATGGTTTTCATTATATCGCTTGACAATGTATTCGCAACCGCTATTCTTGTATACATAAAATAGCACGTTGCATAATTCACCCACCCTTGGAGGATGTATGAGCGTTATCACCCGCAGGTCCGTCTTGGCAGCCTTGGCCGCCAGCCCCTTGTTGCTGCAACCTGCTTGGGCGCAAACCGCGCTCAAGATTTCCCACCAGTTCCCCGGCGGCACCCTCACGGAGGGGGATTTCCGTGACCGCCTGACCCGCATGTTTGCCGCCGAGGTCGAGAAGCGCTCCAAGGGCGCGCTCAAATTCTCGATCTATCCCGGTTCCTCGCTGATGAAGACCAACGCCCAGTTCTCGGCCATGCGCAAGGGCGCGCTGGACCTGTCGCTGGTGCCGCTGTCGTACGCCGGCGGTGAAGTCCCGGAAGTGAATATTGGCCTGATGCCCGGCCTGGTCACCTCCTACGACCAGGCCTATGGCTGGAAGAACGCGGAAGTGGGCAAGGAACTGGCGCGCATCCTGTACGACAAGGGCATCGTGATGCTGAGCTGGATCTGGCAAGGCGGCGGCATGGCGTCGCGCGGCAAGCCGGTGGTCGATCCGGACGACGCCAAGGGCATGAAGATCCGCGGCGGTTCGCGCGAAATGGACCTGATGCTGAAGGCCGCCGGCGCCGCCGTGGTCACGCTGCCGTCGAATGAAATCTACGCCGCCATGCAGACCGGCGCCATGGAAGCGGCGCTGACTTCTTCCACCTCTCTGATCTCGTTCCGTCTCGAAGAAGTGTCGAAAGCGCTGACCACCGCGCGCGCCGGCTCCTACTGGTTCATGCTGGAACCGCTGATGATGTCGCGCTCCGTGTTTGACCGCCTGCCGAAAGACCAGCAGCAACTGCTGCTGACCGTGGGCGCCGAACTGGAAGCCTTCGCCCTCAAATCGTCCAAGGAAGACGACCAGCAGGTGGCCAACGTCTACCAGAAAGCCGGCGCCAAAGTGGTCGACATGAATCCGGCCGCGCTGAAAAAATGGCAGGACATCGCCAAGGCCACCGCATGGAAGGACTATGGCGAGAAGAATCCCAGCTGCGCCAATCTGCTGAAGCTGGCGGAGAAAACGCTATGAGCCACGGCGTGGAACTGACGCCGTCGCGCGGGCCAGCACCGCCGGACAACGCCGTCATCGCGGCGCTGACGGCGGCGCTGGACAAACTCAATCGCGGGCTGATGGCGCTGTCCATGATCGCCGTGGTCCTGACCGCGATCGTATTGACCTACTCGGTGGTGTCGCGTTACTTCTTCCACGCGCCCACCGACTGGCAGGACGAGGCCTCGGTGTTCATGCTGGTCGGCGTGACCTTCTTCTGCACCGCCTACGTGCAATACCATCGCGGCCATATCGGCATTGAAGCCATCGCCGGCCTGCTGCCGCGCCGCGTGAATGCCGCGCGCCTGCTGTTCGTGGATCTGGTCTCGACCTTGTTCTGCGCCTTCTTCACCTGGAAATCGTGGCTGCTGTTCCATGAGGCCTGGGTCGACGGCCAGACGACCTCCTCCACCTTTGCGCCGCCGCTGTGGATTCCCTATTCCATGATGGCCGCCGGCATGACGCTGCTGTCGCTGCAACTGCTGTTGCAGACACTGGCCCGCCTGACCAACAAACCGGAGCAAGCAGCATGAGTGAACTGACCCTGGGCGCGTTGTATGGCGCCGTAACGCTGGTGGTGATGTTCTCCGGGATGCCGATCGCCTTCGCGCTCGGCGTCGTCGCCACGGCATTCATGTACTTCTTCATGCCGCCCTCCTCGCTGGACACCATCACGCAGAACGTCTACGAAGAGATGGCGTCGATCACGCTGTTGTCGATCCCGCTGTTTATCCTGAAGGGCGCGGCCATCGGCAAATCGCCGGCTGGCAAGGACTTGTATTCCGCCATCCACACCTGGATGCACAAGATCCCCGGCGGTCTTGGCATCGCCAACGTGTTTGCCTGCGCGCTGTTCGCGGCCATGGCCGGTTCCTCGCCCGCCACCTGCTCGGCGATCGGCTCGGCCGGCATTCCGGAGATGCGCAAGCGCGGCTACTCGCCGGGCTTCGCGGCCGGCATCATCGCCGCCGGCGGCACGCTGGGCATTCTGCTGCCGCCGTCGATCACCATGATTCTGTACGCGGTGGCGGCCGAGCAGTCGCTGGGCCGCTTGTTCCTGGCCGGGATCGGCCCCGGCATCCTGCTGGTGGTGCTGTTTGCCGGCTACGCCGTCTACCGCGCCCGCAAGGAATATCGCATGGCGCTGGACATCTATCAGAAAGGCGGCGAGAAGTCGGCCTATCTGGAAGACGAGCATTTCACCCTGCGCGAGAAAGTCGAGATGCTGCCGCGCGTGCTGCCTTTCATCGTGCTGCTGATCGGCGTGATGGTGGCGCTGTACGGCGGCTTCGCCACGCCATCCGAAACGGCCGGCCTGGGCGCGCTGCTGGCGCTGGCCCTGCTGGCCGTGATTTACGGCGTGTGGAAGCCGAAAGACCTGTCGCCGATTCTCGGCTCGTCGATCAAGGAATCGACCATGCTGTTGCTGATCATCGGCATGTCATTGCTGTATTCCTATGTGATGAGCTACCTGCACATCAGCCAGTCGGCCGCCGCGTGGGTGGTCAGCCTGCACCTGTCCAAATGGGTACTGCTGGCGGTGATACTATTGATGGTGATCGTGTTCGGCTTCTTCCTGCCGCCGGTGTCGATCATCCTGATGACCGCGCCGATCATCCTGCCGCCGCTGCGCGAAGCCGGCTTTGACCTGATCTGGTTCGGCATCGTCATGACGGTGGTGATGGAGATGGGCCTGATCCATCCACCGGTGGGACTGAATATTTTCGTCATCAAGAACATTGCGCCGGACATTCCGCTCAAGGATGTGGTCTGGGGCGTGTTCCCCTTCCTGTTGCTGATGGTGCTGGCGGTACTGCTGCTGTGCGTTTTCCCATCGATTGCAACCGGTCTGCCTGACATGATTATGGGAGCAAAATAAAATGTCTTGGAACACGTTGCAGCAAAATCGCGCGGCGCGATTGCAGCGCGCCAGTACGGCGCTGGGCGCTGAGCTGGATGGCAAAAGTCTGCCGGCCGCGCGCATCGCCGATCTGCTGCATGCGGTCATCGAATGCGGTGACCGCGTCTGCCTCGAAGGGAACAACCAGAAGCAGGCCGACTTCCTCGGCCATGCGCTGGCCAACCTGAATCCGGAGCGCGTCAACAACCTGCACATGCTGCAATCGGTGCTGGCGCTGCCGGAGCATCTGGATGTTTTCGAGCGCGGCGTCGCCTCGCGGCTGGACTTCTCGTTCTCCGGCCCGCAGGCGGCGCGGGTGGCGCGGCTGGCATCCGCCGGCAAGCTTAATATCGGCGCCATCCACACATATCTTGAACTGTTCAGCCGCTACTTCATCGACCTGCCGCCGCGTGTCTGCCTGATCGCGGCGGAAGCGGCGGACCGCCACGGCAATCTGTACACCGGCCCGAATACCGAGGACACGCCGGCCATCGTCGAGGCCACGGCCTTCAAGCAGGGCATCGTCATCGTCCAGGTGAACAAGCTGGTGGACCAGGTGCCGCGCGTCGACGTGCCGGGCGACTGGGTGGATTTCGTGGTGCAGTCGCCGCGCCCCTACTACATCGAACCGCTGTTCACGCGCGACCCGGCGCAAATTTCGGAGATCCAGGTGCTGATGGCGATGATGGCCATCAAGGGCATCTATGCCGAGTACGAGGTGCAGCGGCTGAACCACGGCATCGGCTTCGACACCGCCGCCATCGAACTGCTGCTGCCGACCTACGCCGAGTCGCTGGGCTTGCGCGGCAAGATCGGCAAGCACTGGGCGCTGAATCCGCACCCGGCGCTGATCCCGGCGATCGAGGCGGGCTTCGTCAGCTCGGTGCATTCGTTTGGCTCCGAACTGGGCATGGAGGATTACATCCACGCCCGACCGGACGTATTTGCGATCGGCCCGGACGGCACCATGCGCAGCAACCGCGCCATGTGCCAGGCGGCCGGCCACTATGCCTGCGACATGTTCATCGGTTCCACTTTGCAAATCGATTTGCAAGGTAACTCCTCCACCGCGACGGCCGGCCGCATCGCCGGTTTTGGCGGCGCCTCCAACATGGGCGCGGATGCGCGCGGACGCAGGCACGCCAGCCCGGCATGGCTCAAGGCCGGCGAGCAGGCGCGCTCGGGCCGCAACACCATCCCTCGCGGCCAGAAGCTGGTGGTGCAGATGGTCGAGACCTTCCGCGAGCATATGCAACCGGCCTTCGTCGAGAAGCTGGATGCGTGGGTACTGATGGAACAGGCCAAGATGGCCATCCCGCCCGTGATGATTTACGGCGACGACGTCACCCACATCCTGACCGAGGAAGGCATCGCCAACCTGCTGTTGTGCCGCACCGACGAGGAACGCGAGCAAGCGATACGCGGCGTGGCCGGTTACACGCCGGTCGGCCTGGCGCGCGACAAACGCATGGTGGAAAACCTGCGCGACCGCGGCGTGATCACGCGCGCCGAAGACCTGGGTATCGACAAGCGCCTCGCCACACGCGACCTGCTGGCGGCCCGCAATATGAAAGACCTGGTGCGCGCATCGGGCGGTTTGTACAATCCGCCCAAGCGTTTCCGCAACTGGTAAGGAGCACACGATGGAAACACTGCATTATCGATTTGAACAAGGCACGCGCCGCCTGAGCGCCGCACCGGAAGTGGTGGGCGTGGTCGGTTCGGGCAATCTGGAGGTGCTGATCGAGCCGGCCGCGCTGGATGGCGCGTGCAGCATCGAGATCAGCACCGCCGCCGTCGGTTTCGGTCCGATCTGGGAAGCGGTGATGCGCGACTTCCACGCGCGCTGGCTGCTGGCGGATATCCGCATCTCGATCAACGACATGGGCGCCACGCCGGCAGTGGTCAGCCTGCGCCTGGATCAAGCCGTGCAAACCATGCTGGGAGACGCAGCATGAACCGCGCCATCAGCTATCAGGAAGCCACCGCGCGTGAACGCTTGCAGCATCTGTTCGACGCCGGCAGCTTCGAGGAATTTCTGCCGCCATCCGCACGCATCACCAGCCCTCACCTGCCGCAGTTGAACGCGCCGGTGGCATTTGATGACGGCGTCGCCATCGGCCGCGCCTCGCTGGGCGGCGTGCCGATGTACGTAGCGGCGCAGGAAGGCGCTTTCATGGGCGGCGCGGTCGGCGAGGTGCATGGCGCCAAGCTCACCGGCCTGCTGCGCAAGGCGGTTGCCGACAAAGTGGCGGCTGTGGTGCTGCTGGTGGAATCGGGCGGTGTGCGGCTGCACGAAGCTAACGCGGGCCTGATCGCGGTATCCGAGGTGATGCGCGCCCTGCTCGATGCGCGCGACGCCGGGGTGGCCGTGATCGCACTGGTGGGCGGCGCCAATGGCGCGTTCGGCGGCATGGGCATTGTCACGCGCTGCGCCAATATGGTCGTCATGTCGGAGGAAGGACGTCTGGCCATGTCCGGCCCGGAAGTGATCGAAACCGCCAACGGCGTGGAGGAATTCGACTCGCGCGACCGCGCGCTGGTATGGCGCACATCCGGCGGCAAGCACCGCTATCTGATGGGCGATTGCCAGAGTATCGTGGCGGACGATATCGCCGCCTTCCGCGCGGCCGCGCGGGAAGCCGTGGCCGCATTGGCTGGCGGCGTCACCGGCCTGACGCTGGAAGCGCTGGAGTCGGAGCAGAAGATGCTGGAAGCGCGCCTGAACAACTACGGCGGCCTGCACGATCCGATCGATATCTGGAGCGCGATGCGGATGCCGGATGCGGCCAACATCCCCATGCTGGATGTGGACAGTTTTGTCGCGGCGTCGGCAACGCGCCGTCAGGGAGCTTGAGATGGACTGGAAAAAACTGGCGGATGCGCTGTTCCCCGAAGGGCATGCCATCGTTGAGCAGAATGAGTTCTTGTGCGGCAGCGCGCAGGTGGATGGACAGAAGGTGGCGGTGATCGGCACCACCAATCACACGCCGATTGGCGTCGAGATCGCGCTCGCCCAAGCGCAGGCGATTCTGCGCACGGTGCGCGATTTTCCCGGCATGCCGATCCTGATGCTGATCGATACCCAGGGCCAGCGCCTGCGCCATCGCGATGAGATGTTGGGCATCAATAGCTACATGGCGCATCTGGGCAAGTGCGTGGATCTGGCGCGGCGCAAGGGACACAAGATCATCGGCCTGGTGTACGACCAGGCGCTGTCGGGCGGCTTTATCACCAGCGGCTTGATGGCGGACGCCTGCCACGCGCTGCCGGATGCGACCATCCGGGTCATGGGTTTGCCGGCGATGGCGCGCATCACCAAGGTGCCGGAAGAGGTGCTGACCGAGCTGGCGCAAAGTAATCCGGTGTTTGCGCCGGGGCCGGAGAATTACCTGCGCATGGGTGGGCTGGAGTCGATCTGGCATGGCGATCTGGCGGCGCATCTGCGCGACGCGCTGGCGCAGCAAAGCGATGGTGACCGGCGTAGTGCGCTCGGCTTGCAGCGTGGCGGGCGGCGTCTGGCGCAACCGGTGATCGACGCGGTAGTCTCTGGCAGCCATGTTCAACCTTGAGCGTCATGCGCTGGTTTGGCTGAATGACGCCGGCTGGTCGGCGGCGATTGCTGCCGCACAGCCGGAACATCAAGCCGCACTGGCGCGATGGCAGCGACGGGACTGGCCAGTCGTCGTGCGCCGCCTCGATGCCGACGCGGCGGCGGATGAAGTTAGCCTCGGCCTGCCCTTGCCGCCCGATGCCGACGGCATCAAGGTACGCATCCCGCTACGCGCCCGCCATGCGCACATCGCCCGCAGCAGCGATGCAATCGAATTGAAATCCGCCCTGCCCGCCGCTGGCGCGTGGCACGGTCAAGCGGCGGCACTCTGTGATGCGATGCCAGGCCTGCGCGTCTTTGGATCGCTGGCCATGCAGGCATTGACTGGCTTGCAGTACGTGTCGCCGTCTTCGGACATCGACGTGCTGTTTCGTCCCGCCAGCCACCAGCATCTGGCGGACGGCGCCGCGCTGCTGGCGCGACATGCGGAGCATCTGCCGCTGGACGGCGAGATAGTCTTCCCCGGCGGCGCGGCGGTATCGTGGAAAGAATGGCAAATGGCGATGGCACATCCAGCCAAAGTGATGGTCAAGGAGTTGCGCGCTGTGCGCCTGGTCGACGCCGCGTCCCTGCTGGCGACGCTGGAGGCGCAATAGTGCCCGCCGCAAGCGCCATGACGCGCGCTTCCGGCTTCACCCGTGCGGTCGCGGGAGTGGACACCGTCGGGAGTATGCAGCCCGGCGCCACTGCGGGCATCTTCGTTGACGCCGTCGCCTCGCGCGCTGTACGCGCAACGCGGGCAGCTTTTGCACGCGAGGTCGCGCGGCTGGCGGTGCGCAGCCTGCACGCGGAGCTATGTCTGTATCCGAAGCCGGGACTGGTGTCGCCGGTGGACAGCGGCAGCCATGACGACATGGATGCAGGCACCTTCATGCGCAGCATGTTCTCGCTGCGTCACTACTTCCGCAAAATCTGCCTGGCAGGATGGGATGACGCGCCGTTCGCGCAGCTCAAGCAGTTGGGCATCGCGGCAGAGAAGGCGATGCTGAAAGCGACGCGCGGGATCAATACCCATCGCGGCGCCATCTTCAGCCTTGGCCTACTGTGCGCCACCGCCGGCCGCGCCTGTGCGCAAGGCACACCGATGACACCCGCTGCCTTGCGCGCCGCGATGCTGATCCGCTGGGGCGAGGAACTGGCCGCCCACGCCGGCTGCGCGACTGCCCCCAGCAATGGCCTGCGCGTGGCTGCGCGATACGCGGTGAGTGGCGCGCGCGAGGAAGGTGCGCTTGGTTTGCCATCTTTGTTCGAGATCGGCATCCCTGCCCTGCTGGCCTCGCGCGCGCGTGGCGCCACCGTCACCGAGGAACGCGTCGATACACTGTACACACTGATGGCGCACATCAGCGACAGCAACGTCTACCACCGCGCCGGCCCGCGCGGCGCGCAGATCGTGCGCGAACATGCCGAACGTTTCCTGGCGCGAGGCGGCACCGCCAACATCCACTGGCACGCGGAAGCACTGCACAGCCATCAGGTCTTCATGCAGCATCGCCTATCGCCCGGCGGCGCGGCGGACTTGCTTGCGGCCTGCTGCCTGGTGCAATCGCTGGCGGCAATGGGCGACAAATGAGCTATCCGCGCCTGCTGCTGCTCTGCCCCGGACAAGGCGACCAGCATCCCGATATGTTCAAGCTGGCCCGCAGCAGCCCCGCCGCCAGTGCGCTGGCCGACCCTCTGCTGGCCGGCACCAACCTTGATGGCGACATCTACGCCAACCGCAAGGCGCAGCCACTGATCGTCGCCGCTACGCTCAGCATGTGGCAAGCCATTCGCGACTTCGCGCCGCCGCCCGCGCTGGTGGCAGGCTACAGCATCGGCGAGCTGTCAGCCTACGCTGTTACCGGCGCCATCGCACCGGAGCAGGCCATCGCGCTGGCCGCGCAACGCGCTCAGTTGATGGATGATTGCCGGCGCGCCGCACCCGGCCAGGCGCTGCTGACCATCACCGGCCTGCCGCTCGCCAGCGCCAGCACACTCGCCATCGCACACGGCTACCACCTCAGCATCGAAACGGGGGAAGACAGCTGCATCGTCGGCGGGCCCGCGGTGCAAGCGGAGCAGCTACAACAAGCGATAGAAGCCAACGGCGCGCGCAGCAAGCGGCTGCCGGTGGAAGTGGCGTCGCATACACCCTACATGCAAAGCGCGGTTGCACCATTCGCCCAGGCGCTGCGTGCGGCGACATTCCAGGTGGCGCAAGCACCGGTGCTGGCCGGCATAGACGCGACGCCGGTCACCGACCGGGGGCGTGCGGTGGATACGCTCTCGCGCCAGCTGGCGGAAAAAATCCGCTGGTTGGCCTGCATGGACGCCGCCGCCGAAGCGGGCATCACCGTCGCGCTGGAACTTGGTCCCGGCGCCGCGCTATCGCGCATGCTGCAAAACCGCCATCCGCAAATCGCCAGCCGCTCGGTGGCCGACTTCCGCACGCTGGACGGCATCCACAAGTGGCTGGAGCGCGCCTTCGAAAGCTAGCGATTGTTCTGCGTGGCCCACGCGATGATGTTTTGTGCATCCATCGCCCCCGGCTGACGCGCCACTTCGCGGCCACCCTTGAACAGGGCCAGCGTCGGAATACTGCGTATCGCATAGCGCGCGGCCAGATCCTGCGCCTGTTCGGCATCCACCTTCACCACGCGGAACTGCGGCTCCAAGCGCTGCGCGGCCTGCGCATAAAACGGCGCCATCGTGCGGCAAGGCCCGCACCACGGCGCCCAGAAATCCACCAGCACCGGGATATCGCTACGCTCGATATGCTTCTGGAAGCGCGCACTGGCCAGATCCACCGGCGCACCGGTGAACAGCGCCTTCTGACACTTGCCGCACACCGGCTGCGCCGACAACTTCGCGGACGGCACGCGATTCACCGCATCGCAATGCGGACAAACAATATGCAGCGACTCCGGCTGCGTGTTCGTGGAATTACTCATCATCGACCTCCAGAC
Organism: Duganella radicis; assembly: GCF_009720825.1. Lineage (GTDB taxonomy): Bacteria > Pseudomonadota > Gammaproteobacteria > Burkholderiales > Burkholderiaceae_D > Rugamonas > Rugamonas radicis. Next base: position 115,408 of record NZ_WNKY01000002.1, read on the forward strand.
GTCAAGCCCAGCATGATAATCCAAGGCCGGAAAAAATGTTTTTTTGCGCGCCGTCAATGCGGCAAAGCCCGGCCCGACCGTAGACTGGAAAAATGTCCGCCCCCACTCCGCCCGACCGCTACGACTTGCCTTGGAAAATGGCGATAACACATGCCGTCCACGCCTTCATGGCGCTCTTCTTTGCGGATATTCATGCCACGATCGACTGGTCGAAACGTCCTCGTTTCCACGACAAGGAGCTGACCAGGACAGGCTACGTCGATACCCCGGACCGCATGATTGCAGACAAGCTGGTGGAGGTCTGTCTGCGCGATGGCGGATGGATACTGCTGCATATTGAAGTGCAGTCACAACGCGACGCATCGCTGGCGCAGCGTATGCTCGACTATAACTACCGGATTTCCCAGGAATACGGGCGACCGGTGACCAGCTTGGTGTTGCTGGCTGATGATGATCCCCACTGGCGCCCGCACGCTTTCCATCACGAGCAACTGGGACTGGTGCAGCATCTGTCTTTCGGCATGGCTAAATTGCTCGATTACGCCGGTCGCATTGACGCTTTGATGGCCTCTGACAATCCAATTGCCTGGGTGGCGCTAGCCCATCTGCGGACAAGACAGACTCGCCACAAACCGAGTGAACGTTATGCGGCCAAACTGCAATTAACCGGGCTACTGTTCAAGCACCGCTGGAGTAGAAAGCGCATACTAATCTTATTCAAAGTGATCAACTGGATGATGGTCTTGCCGCCATCCTATCAGGAACGTTACTGGCAAGCCGCTTCCGAATTGGGTAAGGAGGACAAGATGGAACTGATGAATCAATTGGAGCAGATGCTCTTCGATAATGGCATGGAAAAAGGCATGGAAAAAGGCCTGGAAAAAGGCCTGAAAAAAGGTCTGGAACAAGGCCGCAAGGAAGGTGCGGTGACGTTGTTGGAACAGCTGCTCACGCAGCGCTTCGGGCCGCTGCCGAAAACGGTCCGCAACAAGCTGGCCAAGGCCAGCGTCGAGCAACTGACCGCCTGGGCCATTGCCCTGCCAGCAGCGCAATCGCTCAAACACATCTTCCAATAAAAACCGCGCCACGCGAATCGGTTTCGCGTGGCGCGGCTACACAACTTACAGCGTTAATCAGGTCTCTTTACGAGCGCCAGTCTGCTTGCCGCTCTGGCTGGCGGCTTGGGCCGCGGTCTGGGCCTGGGTGGCCTGGCCGCCTTGCATGTGGCCGCTTTCACGGCTTTCAGTGCCGTTCTGGCCGCTTTGCAGCGTCTGGCTGCCACGGCTCTCATTGCCATGCGAACGCTGCATGCCATCGTTGCGGAACGAGAACGGATCGCTGAAACGCTCGACCGCGTCCTGATGGCTGCGCAGGGTTTTCTCGGTTTCCTCCGACGTGACGCGCGCCACTTCATCGGCCAGCGCCTTGGCGGTGCGGCTGGTTTCCTGTACGTGCTCTTCCGCCACCTTGGACAGATCGACTTGCGTGTCGGCGGCGATGCGCGAGAGGTGTTGCTGGTAGGCGCGCAGCTTTTCAGCGGTGGGCTGCGCATGGGCGGCGGCGGCGGCGATCGCCTCGGTCGGGCGGTGGGCGGTGATCACCTGCTGGCTGGCCTGGGTGGTTTCTTCCAGCAGGGTTTGCGCCAGTTGAATGTTCAGGTCGCTGTACTGCTGAACCGTGCGGAACATGGACTTGGACATGTCATTGAAGAACGACAGTTGCGCTTCCATGTGCGTTTTTGCTGCGGGGGTGACAGTTTGGGAAAATGGGTACATAGATATGCCTCGATAGTTAAGTGCCAGGGAGTTGTCGTCGCCGCGAGTGCGGCGCGAACGTCAAGGCTACGTTAACCCCACCTGACACGTTTGATCTGGATCAAACGTGCCAGCATCCCGGAGTTTTCCTACTTAAACAGCACAGCCGCTTTCTGCACCGTGATGGAAATGCCGATCGCCAGTGGAATACCGACCGCCAGCCAGCCGAAGGCCACGGCCACCGGGCTGGTCACGCCATTCGACGCCACCGCCGTGCCGGTCGCGGCCGCCGCGTCGCGCTCGTGCGCCAGCTTCTTCTCGGCCGCCAGTTCGGCGTCGGTCATGAAGTGCTTGTCCGCCACCGGACGCACCAGCAGGTTGCAGATCAGGCCGACTACCAGCAGGCCGGCCAGCACGTACATGGTGATGTCGTAGGCCTGCGCCTTCGGCACGCCGGCCGCGATCTGGTACTCGCGCACGTAGTTGACCAGGATGGGACCGAACACACCAGCCGCCGCCCACGCGGTCAGCAGGCGGCCGTGGATGGCGCCCACCATCTGCGTGCCGAACAGGTCGGCCAGGTAGGCCGGCACGGTGGCGAAGCCGCCGCCGTACATCGACAAAATAATGCAGAAGAAACCGACGAACAGCGCCGGATGGCCGCCGTGCGCCATCGATGGAATCGAGGCATACAGCGCGAAGCCCAGCACGAAGAAGATGCCGTAGGTGACCTTGCGGCCCAGGAAGTCCGAGCACGAGGCCCAGGCGAAACGGCCGCCGATGTTGAACAGCGACAGCAGGCCGGTGAAGCCGGCCGCGATCGCGGCGATCTGCGCTTTCTGCGCGGTGTCCAGCTCGTTGAAGGTCTTGGCCACGCCCAGCAGCTGGCCGCCGAAGATTTCCTGCAACAGCGGCGAAGCCATGCCCAGGATGCCGATGCCGGCCGTCACGTTCAGGCACAGCACCCACCACACCAGCCAGAACTGTGGAATGCCCCACACCTTGCTGGCGTGGACGTGGCGGGTGGTGATCATGGCGTTGCCGTTGGTGGCCGGCGGGGTCCAGCCCGCTGGCTTCCAGCCGGTCGGCGGCACGCGGTAGGACAGCGCACCCGCCATCATGAAGACGAAGTAGATGGCCGCCATCACCAGGAAGGTTTGCCACACGCCCACCGAATCCGGCGTGGCGAAGAACTTCATCAGCTTGTCGGCCAGCGGTGCGCCGATCATGGCGCCGCCGCCGAAGCCCATGATGGCCATGCCGGTCGCCATGCCGCGGCGGTCCGGGAACCATTTAATCAGGGTCGACACCGGCGAGATGTAGCCCAGGCCCAGGCCGATACCGCCGATCACGCCGGAGCCCAGCCACATCAGCCAGATCTGGTGCTGGTACACGCCCAGCGCCGAGATCACCAGGCCGCCGCACCAGCACACGGCCGACACCACGCCTGCCTTGCGCGGACCGGCGTGTTCCAGCCAGCCGCCGAACAGCCAGGCCGACAGGCCGAGGAAGACGAAGAACATGGTGTACATCCAGCCCAGCATGGAAATCTGCCAGTCGCAGCTGGTCGACAGAATGCGCTCCAGCAGGCCGATATCGGCCGCGCAAGCGATCGATTCCTTGATGCCCAGCGCCTTCGACAGCGGCAACCAGAACACCGAGAAACCATACGCCATGCCAATGCACAGGTGAATTGCCAGCGCCGCGGGCGGCACCAGCCAACGATTGAAACCGGCACCGGCGACGGTGCGTTCCTTTTCTAGAAAGTCAAACAAAGCCATTCAGTTTTCCCCAATAAGTGTTTCTTATGAACAATATCGGGCGCAAGAATAGCACAAATATAATTCTTATGGGATACGTTTCAGATCATCAAGAATCAGCCGGCCAGTGAAAACCGCAACAGCCAAGTGCCCGAAATTTAATCAGTGCGTGCATTCCAACGGTGCGCGGTGTAAACTGTAGTCTTCTTGCTGGAGGGAAACACCATGGCTATCACTGCGATTAATGCTGGCGTTACGGGCCTGAACGCCGCCGAGCGCGCGTTGGGCAACAGCGCCAATGCAGTTGCCAATCTGAACACGCAGGGCTTCCAGCCGGCGCAGGCGGTATTTCAGGAAAACACGCCGGCCGGCAGCGGCGTGACGCTGTCCTTGCGCGGTCAGCAGCTGTCGCAGGCGGATGCGCCCAGCGCCACCAACCTCGCCACCGAGACCACCAATTCGCTGGTCTACAAGGCGCAATTCGATTTGTCGGCCAAGGTGGTGCAGGCCGCCGACCAGAATCTCGGCACGCTGATCGACATCAAGGCTTGATCGCCGCCGGCCGTATCGGCCACAATGCGCGGCCATGGATATTCTGAACACCCTTCCCGCCCGCATTTCCGACATTCCCCGCCGCTGGGCGCAACGCGCGCCGCACGCGCACGCGCTGCACGACGTCCAGCGCCACTGGACCTATGCCGAACTGGCGGCCGCCGTGGACAGCGCCGCCGCGCTGCTGCGCGGCTGGCAGCTGCGGCCCGGCGACCGGCTGGCCATCATCGGCGAAAATTGTGTCGCGCAGGTGGTGCTGAGTTTTGCCGCCGCCGATCTCGATGCGTGGACCGTCCACATCAACGGCCGGCTGTCGCCGCGCGAAGTGGACGTGGTGCTGCGCCACAGCGGCGCGCGGCGGGCGATCTACCTGCCCTCGCCGGCCGGGCCGGAAACCGCCGCGCACGGGCAGCGCAACGACGCGGTGCCGGTGCGGACGCCGCTGGGCGAGTGGCTGCTAGGCGCACTCAATCCGCACTGCACGCCGGAACCGGTACACGCCGCGTCGGACCGGCAGGTGGCGGCGCTGATCTACACCACCGGCACCACCGGCAATCCCAAAGGCGTGATGCTCACGCACCGCAATCTGCTGTTCATCGCCGCCGTATCGAGCAGTCTGCGCGGCCTGACGCCGGGCGACCGCGCCTGGGGCGTGCTGCCCATCACCCACGTCTACGGCCTGACCTCGGTCATGCTGGGCACCCTGTACGCTGGCGCCTGCCTATACCTGTGCCCGCGCTTCACGCCGGATGCGCTGCTCGCGGCCTTGCGCGACCATCGCCTGACCATCGTGCAAGGCGTGCCTGCCATGTACGCGCGCCTGCTGGAAAAGCTGGGCGGAACGCAAAACAAGCTGGCAACGCAGTTGCGCTTTGCCTAAGCGGGCGGCTCGCCGCTGTCGGCGGATCTGAAAGCCAAGGTCGAACAACTGCTGGGCGTACCGCTGCATAACGGCTACGGTCTGACCGAAGCCGCGCCCACCGTCAGCCAGACGCGCCTCAATGCGCCGCGCAGCGACAGCTCGGTCGGCCACGCCATCCCCGGCGTGGAAGTGCGCGTGGAAAATGGCGAACTGTGGGTGCGTGGTCCCAACGTCATGCGCGGCTACTATCAGGAGCCTGAGCTGACGGCCGCCGTGCTGCGCGGCGACGGCTGGCTCAATACCGGCGACATGGCGCGGCAGGATGCGGATGGCGCGCTGTTCATCGTCGGCCGGACCAAGGAACTGATCATCCGCTCCGGCTTCAATGTCTATCCGCTGGAAGTGGAGACGGTGCTGAACGCGCATCCGGCGGTAACGCAATCGGCGGTGCTGGGCCGGGCCGCCGCGGAAGGCGATGAAGACATCATCGCCTTCGTCGAACCCGACCCGCGCCACGCCGTCACGCCGGCCGAACTGGCGGCCTGGCTGGCGCCGCAACTGGCGCCCTACAAGCGGCCATCGGAAATCATCATCATGGCCGCCCTGCCTGCGGCCGCCACCGGCAAAATCCTCAAGAGCCATCTGCGGCAGATGCTTTAATCCTCGCCCGGCTCGCTGGCGCCGTCCGCGATCTGGACGTAAATCAGTTTTACTGCAATACTCAGCACCATGCCGACGATACCTATCAGTTCCCACATGGCTGGCTCCATAAATGAAGAATCGACGCTTCACTTTAGCGGCCGCGCCGGATTTGATCCAATAGCAAAAACGGCGGCCATCTATCTCGAAACGGCATAACGGTGATTTCGCTCAAACAGTTTAAATACTTCGTAGAGATCGTGGAGGCCGGCAGTTATTCGCGCGCGGCCGAGAAGCTGTTCATCGCCCAGTCGGCGCTGAGCCGGCAAATCAAGGAACTGGAAGACGAACTGCAAACGCCGCTGCTGATGCGCGACGCCCGCCAGTTCGAACTGACGCCGGCCGGCCAGCTGTTCTTCGAACGCGGCAAGCGCATTCTGGAGGACATCGACGACACGCTGGTGCAGGCGCGCCATGTGGGCAAAGGCGCGCAAGGCGTGATCCGCTTGCAGCATTCCAGTTCGGTGATCCTGACGCCGCGCATCAGCAACGCGCTGGCGCAGACGCTGGACGAACATCCGGGTGTAACGCTGGACCTGTCGATGCTGCCGTCGGAAAACCAGACGCTGGAAATTGAAGAAGGCCGCGCCGATATCGGGCTGCTGCGCCTGCCCACCTTGCGCCGCCATCCGCACATCCAGGTGCGCGAGATCGGCAGCGAGCGACTGATGGTGGCGGTGCCGCGGCACTCGCCGCTGGCCGCGTTGGACAACGTCGATCTGGCCGACCTGAGCGAGCAAGCCTTCATCTCCATCCCGCACAAGGACCGTGGCGGCTTGAGCTACCTGGTGGCCAATCTGTGCCTGGAACAGGGCTTCTTCCCCAAGCCGGCGCGCGCGCTGTCGCGCAAATCCTCGCAACTGAATCTGATTGAGGCGGGACTCGGCATCGCCATCGTCCCTGAATGCATGCGCCTGACCGCGCCGGCCGGCGTGCACTTCGTTACACTCTCGCATGGCAGCCTGCTCACCACCGTCGGCCTGGCCACCCGCCGCGAGGCCGACCCGCTGGTCACCGCCTTTGCCGATGCGCTGGTAGGCAAGCTGGGCTAACTTTTCTTTTCCAGCACCGTGATGCTGCCATCGGCTTCCAGAAAAATGCATTTAGCTTTATCGAGCTCCACATTCGCTTCGCGCAAGGCCTGCTGGACATCGCTGACGGCGATGCGGTTCTGCTTCAGGATGTGATGGTAGATCTGGCCGTCGCGGCCGAGCAGCACGCTTTCGCCATCGATCATGGCGGCCAGCTTGTCGCTGCGCGAGGATAGCCAGGCCAGCAGTATGTTGAGGGCAATCAGGGTGGAAGCGATCAGCAGGCCGCCGGCCACCGAATCGTCGCCGCCGGACAGGGAGTTGGACACGGCTTCGCTGAGCAGCATCACCACCAGCAAATCGAAGGGCGTGAACTGCCCTACCGTGCGCTTGCCCGACACGCGCACCAGCACTAGCAGCGCGCAATACACAATCACGCCGCGCAGGATGAATTCCCACCACGGCAAACTCAGATCAAACATGGAGGCTCCCCGGAAGAGCCTCCACGGTACTACTTCGTCACGCGCAATTATGTACGCGCACTAACGCTGCATCAACGGTCGTTCTTGTGGCTTTGACGGCCGGCTTCCGCGTGCTGTTCCGGCGTGCCGCCACGGGTGCCGCCCGACGAGCCGGCGTTGTTGCCGCTGCCGCCGCGCGAACCCGAGCCGCCGCCGCTTTGCTTGCTGCTGCCGGAACTGCTGCCGCTTTGCTGGTTGCCGTCGTTCTTGTGGCTCATGCTGCCGGCACGGCGCGCTTCTTCCGAAGTGAATTCGTGCGCATTGCCGGAAGCATGGGCGGCGCGACCGCCTTCCGAAGCGATTTCGCGTTGACGGTCAGGGTCCATCGAAGCGAAGCCGCGGTTGCTGGTGTCGCTTTGCTGGTTGTTACCTTTACCGCCTTGATTACCTTGGTTACCTTGATTCGAGCTGGCCATGATATGGTCTCCTTAAGAGGTTGATCCCGGTGCCGTATGCATCAGGGGAGTGGCCATCGTAAAGCCGGCACGACAGAGCGTGTAGAGCGATACGGCCGTCCGTGCGTAGGACTTTCCTTGCTTCTTCAAACTCGTAGTCACATACTGCTCAGCCAGCAAGTTGCGCCGACGGCGGGCGAACCGGGCGACTGCTGACGTCGACGTATGGCACACTGCTGCTATCCGAGACAGACAGGAATCAGCATGAGCGCCGGACCAGACGAACAAGATCCGCCCCCACAGGCGCAGCAGCGCCGCGCCTCCGACCACGGCGAGCGCCGCAAGCAGGACCGCAAGACCCGCCATGACAACGGCACCCCGCGCTACCTCGATCCGGGCGACACCGTGTTCAGCCTGTGGGGCCGCGTCATCATGGCGCGCTACCGGCGCATCGCGGCCGCCGCCACGCGCCACATCATCCAGCGCCCGCTGCACATCGGCGTCTCGGCCCGCATCTTCCATCCCGAGCCCGGCGCCACCGGCCTGCGCAGCAAGAACCTGCAATATCTGGAAGAGTCGATCGCCCAATGGGTGATGTCGCGCGACGTGCTGGTGTTCATGATCCCGACGGTCAACACCGAAGGCTTGCTGCATCCGTCCAACATCCGCCTGCGCGACTACGCCAAGCACCTGGACGGCCTGGTGCTGCAAGGCGGCGCCGACGTCTCGCCGCAAAGCTATTCGGAAGTGCCGACCCGGCCCGAATGGTCGGGCGATCGCGCGCGCGATATGTACGAGCTGGAGCTGCTGCACGAATTCGTCGAGGCCGGCAAGCCGGTGCTGGGCATTTGTCGTGGTTGCCAGCTGATCAACGTTGCCTTCGGCGGCACGCTGTATCAGGACATCGCCACCGACGTGCCGGAATCGCTGGCCCACGTCAACGACGAGTACGACCGCAACCGCCACGAAATCAGCTTCCCGGCCGGCTCATCGCTGGCGCAGATGTTCCGCGGCCGCCAGACCGGCCTGGTCAACTCCATCCACCACCAGGCGGTGAAAACGCTGGGGCGCGACATGTCGGTCGAGGCGCTGTCGGTGCCGGACAATATGATCGAGGCGATCCGCTACCGCAAGGCGCCGTTCGTCATGGGCCTGCAATGGCATCCGGAATTCCACCGCGCCGGCGGGGTGGAGCTGTTGGACTGCACTGGCATTCTCGACAACTTCCTGCGCGTGGCGCGCGAGACACGCTTCTAAGAAAAACGATGCCACAAATAAATGTATTTTGATTGAATGGCATCACAGGTGTAGACTGGCGGTCTCGCAAATCCGGATGGCCCCCATGAGATGCTTCGCCGTACTCGCCACAAGCCTGATGCTGACCTCGCTGCCCAGCCTGGCGGACGACGTCATCCATGTGTCGTACAGCGAACGCCCGCCCTACCTGCTGCCGCAGCCCGACGGCTCGCCTGCGGGCCTGACCGGCGCGCCCGCCGTGGCGGCCTTCAAGGCGGCCGGCATCCCGGTCGAATGGCTCAAGGTACCAAGCAACCGTCAACTGGCCTTGGTGAAAGATCCGCATGGGCTGAATTGCACCGTAGGCTGGTTCGCCATGCCGGAGCGCTCGATGTACGCCAAATTCACCAAGCCGATTTACCGCGACAAAAGCTGGATGCTGCTGACCAACGCCGGCTTTGCCGCGCGCGGCATCACCAGCATGGGCGAGCTGGCGGCGCACTCCGATATCCGCGTGCTGGTGAAGGACAATTTCTCGTACGCCGGCCTGGATAAATTCATCCAGAAATGGCAGCCGGTGGTGGCCGTGTCCACCGCCCCCACCGTCAAGATGATCCAGTCGGTGGCCAAGGGCGCGGTGGACATGATGTTCGTCTCGGAAGAGGAAGGCAACTACATCCTCAAGCACGAAGCCGGCGAACTCTCCGCCAACTTGCGACTGCTGTCACTGAAAGACATGCCGCGCGGCCCCGAGCGCCACATCATGTGCAGCAAGGCTGTGCCGGACGAGATCATCAACCGCCTCAACAAGGCCATCACCTTCAAGTAATCAGGCGCCGCGGAAGCGCTGAATGGCGGCGTCGACCACGCCCTCCACACTGCCGCTGCGCTCAAACTGCTGGCGCAGATAGTGGGCGTCGCTGCCCTCGTGCGTGACCTGCACCAGATGATGCAGGCCGGCGCTGCTGCCCAGCGCCACGCCGTGCGGCTCCATCTTGCGCAGTGTGGTCAGGATGTCCTCGCGCAGCGACAGACTCTCGTAGGTTTTCGGATGAACGACGGTGCCGTCCAGGCCAAAGCGGCAAGCCTGGAAACGGTTGTAGTTGTAGACCAGGTAATCGTCTTCCGCCGGCGGCTCCTCGCGCCGCTCCAGCAGATAACGGCACAGCGCTTGCAGATACACCGCCAGCGCCGCCGCCCGCTCCACCGTCAACGGCGTGTCGCACACGCGCAGCTCGATGGTGCCGTATTCCGGCTTGGGGCGGATGTCCCAGTAAAAGTCCTTCATGCTCTTGATCACGCCGGTATGCTCCATCTTGGCGAAGTACTCGTGCTCGAAGGTGTGCCAGCTTTGCGTGAACGGCGCGCGTCCGCTCATCGGGAAGGCGAACACGGAATTCAGCCGCGCCGAATTGAACAGCGTGTCATTGCCCTGCACGTACGGCGACGACGACGACAGCGCAATGAAGTGCGGCACGTAGCGGCTTAACGAGTGCAACAGGAACAGCGCATCGTCGCCCGAGGCGCAGCCGATGTGTACGTGCTGGCCGAAGATGGTGAACTGCTTGGCCAGATAACCATACAGCTCCGACACTTCCTTGAAGCGCGGCTTGGAAAAGATACGGCGGTCCGCCCATTTCTGGAACGGGTGCGTGCCGCCGCCGCAGATGCCGATATTGAGCTGCTCGCCGGCCTGCACCAACGTATCGCGGATCACCTGTAACTGCTTCACCAGCTCGGTGTGATTGGTGTGCACGTCGCTGTTAATTTCGATCATGCTCTCGGTGATTTCCGGCGTGACGTTGCCGGGGAAAGGCTTGCGACTCAACAGGTGCAGCAAGTCCGGGCTGGACGCCGTCAGATCGAAGTCCGACAGGCTGACCAGTTGCAGCTCCAGCTCCACGCCCATGGTGAGCGGCTGCGAATTCTTGAATTCTTCCAATGCCATTTACTTTTCCTCCTGCGGGGTTTCCTTCGCCCAGTGCAGCGCGCGCTGGGTGATGACGGGGCCGACCACTTCCAGCAGCAGCGTCATCGCCGCCAGCGCCGCCAGTTCATCGACCAGCACGATCCCCATGTATTTGGTCTGCTCCAGCAACAGCGTGACGAACACCGACATCGGCGACATGGCGATACCGGTCATCAGTCCCTTGCGCCAGGAAATGCCGCCGACATGAGCGAACGCGGCCACCGCGGTCGCCTTCACCACAAAGCGCGCCAGCAACAGCACAGCGCCCAGCGCGGCGCCATCGACCACCCGTTCCCATTCCAGCGTGGAGACGGCAAACACAAACAGCAGCACCGTCAGCAGCTCGCCGATGCCGCCGAAGTTACGCTCGGTGCGGCTGAACGCCACGCGCTTGTGGCGCGCCGTCAGGCCGAAGGTCAGCGTCGCCAGCACCGGCGACACATCAAACGCGCGCGAAGCCGCCACCAGCAGAATCACACCCAGCGCGAAGGCAATCGTGCCGTCCTGCGCCAGCGCGCCAAGGCGGCGCAGCACCAGCGGCACGATAAAGCCCATCAGCGCGCCCATGGCGGCCGACACCAGCAGCTCGATGCCGCTGTGCGAGATAGCCTGCGTCAAACTGCCCGAAGTCTGGAACACCCAGAAGCCCACCACCACCTTGAACACGAACAGCGCGATGACGCTGTTAATGGCCACCAGATGCAGCACGCGCTCGGTCACCTGGCCGGAACTATCTTCTTCATTAATCACGCGCAGCACGCCGGCCGGCGAAGTGGACATGGCCAGCGAGGCCAACAGCAAAGAGGTCAACGGCGGCATGCCGGTGAGATGCGAGATCAGATAGACCACGCCAAACGTCGCGGCGGATTCAGCGAGACCGCTGACTGCGATCCAGGGATTGATCCGCAGCCAGTGCAGATTGATGCGATAACCAAACTCAAACAGGATCAGACCGAAGGCGAGATTCGCCAGAATGGTCACATTGCTGGCGGCGCCACTGCTGAGCGCTTCCGGGAATGCCTGTGCCAATAAAAAACCAATCAAACCATAGACACTGATGCGCGGCAACCGCGTCCACCGGTGCACGAATTCGCCCGACAGCCACGCCACGGCAATCGCCAGCGGCCAGCCCAGATCGGCCAAGATGCCTTGAATATCCGGCATGCACTTCTCCTTTGTAAAGATACTTGTACAATTCTGGGCTAATGCCAGCTTTTTCACCGTGCGCTGGGGAACATAAGGAAACAAATATGCTGGAAATCGTTAACGAACACGCCTGTTTCGGCGGCGTTCAACGCTTTTATCGTCACGATTCGCGCGAGATCGGTTTGCCGATGCGCTTCTCGATATTCATTCCGCCGCAGGCCGAGCATGGCCCGGTGCCCGCATTGTTTTATCTCGCCGGCCTGACCTGCACCGAAGAGACCTTCATGATCAAAGCCGGCGCGCAGCGCGTGGCAGCGGAACTGGGCCTGATGCTGATCGCGCCGGACACCAGCCCGCGCGGCGCCGGTGTGGAAGGTGAGACAGCCAACTGGGACTTCGGCGTTGGCGCCGGTTTCTATCTGGACGCCACGCAACCGGAATGGTCGAAACACTACCGCATGTACAGCTACATCCACGAGCTGCGCGAACTGGTGGCGCGGGAACTGCCGGTCGACGCTGCTCGCATCGGCATCTTCGGCCACTCCATGGGCGGCCACGGCGCGCTGACCATGGCGCTGAAACGGCCGGACGTGTTCCGTTCCGTATCGGCGTTTGCACCGATAGCCGCGCCATCGCAATGCCCATGGGGCGTGAAAGCATTCAGCGGCTATCTCGGCGAAGACCACGCCGCGTGGGCGCAATACGACGCCAGCCTGCTGATGGCGCAGCTGAAAACGCCCTTCCCGGCCGGCATCCTGATCGACCAAGGCTTGGGCGACAAATTCCTGCAAGAGCAGCTGTATCCGGAAGCGTTCGAAGCCGCCTGCGCGACCGCAGCGCAGCCGCTGACCTTGCGTCGGCACGCTGGCTACGATCACGGCTACTACTTCATCTCAACCTTTGTGGAAGACCATCTGCGCTTCCACGCGAAGAACCTTACAGCTTGATCTCCGTGCCGAGCCGCGCCAGGAACTGCGCAATCCACGCCGGATGCGCAGGCCAGGCCGGCGCGGTGACGAAAATGCCGTCAGTGACCGCCTGATCGACCGGAATATCGGCATAATTGGCGCCCGCCAGCTTCACCTCCGGCGAGCAGGCCGGATACGCCGAGATAGTCTTGCCGCGTATGACCTCGGCCGCCGCCAGCAACTGCGCGCCATGGCAGATCGCCGCGATCGGCTTGTTGGCCGCAGCGAACTGCTGCACCAGCTCGATCACGCGCGGATTCAAACGCAGGTACTCCGGCGCACGTCCGCCGGCGATGGCCAACGCATCGTACTTGCTGACATCGGCGTCGGCGAAACTGGCGTTAAGGGTGAAGCGGTGGCCGGGCTTTTCGGTATAAGTCTGGTCGCCTTCAAAATCGTGAATGGCGGTCTTGATGGTATCGCCAGCCTGCTTGTCCGGGCACACGGCATGCACCGTATGACCGACCGCTTGCAGCGCCTGAAACGGCACCATCGTCTCGTAATCTTCCGCAAAGTCGCCCGTCAAAAACAGTATCTTTTTCGCTGCCACGGTAGATCCTTTCCTGAAAGTTAAAAGGGCCGCAATGTTCTCATTACGACTACACCATACTAACCTCTTCCCCTCCTCTTTGCTCATCTCTTACCTAAGTGGAAATTCGTGAACTTTGCCAGCGCGCAAGCTGGTATGCTAAAAGCCAATTGGTTGAGTTCGACCAGAAACGAACCTAGTTAATAGAAAGAACGGGCGTATGCAGCCGTTGATGAACGATACGAAGTGGGACGAGCTGAGGCTTGCCATGTATGGTCTCGGGCCGCTATCACCGAGATGGCGCACGTTGGATGTGCAAAATGGGCACCTTTCAGATTGGGATGGCGACTGGTTTTACCACTTCCGAAATGGCGGATACAAATTCATCCAATGGGTTGAAATCGCTACCGAATCTGCTGGACAAAGGCATGCCGTATTGGCGGAGTTGACCAAGGTACACGTTCCAGGGAAGTTCACAGAAGCGGGTTTTCGAGTTCTTGGGTACGCTGAATTAGGCGTTGCAATTGATTACCTGACCGCCGACGTCTAACGGCCAAGAACAGACGCTGAAGGTTAGAAAAAATTTTACAACTCAAAAGTGCCATGAACAAAAATTTCCTTCTTACTGCTCCAATCGGGGCTGCTCTCGGAACAGCTATCTGTAGTGGATATTTGGATGGTTTTTCCAATCTGGATTGGTATCGAGTGATAACCGTCATGCTAGTTACTTTTTTAATTGAATTGCCGATAGTCTACTTTGCACGAAAAGGTAAATAAACGGTGCAATCGGCCAGAACCGGCCCTTCGAATTCTTTGCCAGATTTTTTGAAGAGCGTAAGTTGATCAAGCGGTTAGAGTTGGCAAATATCGCTGTGTTGGACGGACTAGGAGGCGTTACGTGGGATTGAGTTTATCTGTTGGCTGTATCGCGGATCTTAGAGAAAATGATCCTGAGGGAGCGGAAGTTTTTTCCGGATACTTCTCGTGGGTTGGACGCGTGCTGGAGGAGGCTGGACTGCCTCCGCATGTAGAGCCATTGGAATGCGAAGTATGGAGTGCCCAGATGTTCGGGTATTCTGGCTTGCACTATCTCAGACGGATTGCGGCGTATATTGATGCTGACCTAGCAATGCCACCGCCAGGTAATGACAAGAGTTCAAGCGATCCTATCCTCAAGGCCTATTTTTCCAATGTAACCGGCGAATCGCCAAGGATTTTGCATCGACTGTTCAAAAGGCAACCTCGATTTGCTCGCTCTTTCGATCACCTAATCGTCCATAGTGATGCAGAAGGGTTTTATCTTCCCCAAGATTTTCCTCAGGTAGTTTTTGCCGACGATGTGAAGCTTCCAGGGGGCATGCTTGGTTCGGTGCCGAGACTGCTCGCTGAATTGGAGCGTCTGGCCGAGGTTCTTGAAATTCCTGAGGGGTTACATTCCCAAGCTGAAGAGCTTTGGGAGGCGGCTGAATCTCAGGGGGACGGTAACTGTGTTTGGCAGAGATACGGTATCGAAACGTTTTCGTGTGTCGTCCTCCGCGAAGCTTGTAGCAAGAGCATGGCTTCTGGTGCTGCGATTGTATTTTCCTGAGCCCGATTTAATCCGACGCTGTCATTCGTTGTGCAACTGCTCCATTCTGCCAAGTGCGGACATTCATTTAAACGAAGGTATGGGAAACTGATATGGACCAGCGTGCGCTAGTTGTGCGACTTCAAACACCGTTTGCAGATTACCGCGCGAATGATGCCGCCGCACGTGACGTTATTCTTGCTGGATTGAGCTGGCCCACTGATACCTCGGCCGGTTATTGGCAAGGCTTGGCCGTTGAATGGATTGAGCATGGAGCTTCCATAGATGCTGAAATGGTGGAGTTCCTTAACGTAATCGCGACTACGGAAAAGCTCTCGCAGGAACTCCGGCACAAAGCTCGGAGAATCGTTCGGCGCTGGCGTTCCGACGAGCACACTTTTTGGCGTTGACCGCGTACGGCCAAGAGCGGCCGCTGGCCCATGATACGAAATTGAATATGCCGACTTACGTGAAACGATACTGGAACGAGCCGCGCGGCGATGAGCATGATGCTTGGGGCGCTTCGTGGTGGTATTTCGAGGTTGATGAAACCGGTGGTGTACTTCGTCAAATCGAGCGGTACGATTCTGGCATGCTTCTGTGCTACGGTGATCAGCATGTGCAGGACGAATTCGGTGGACTGAGCGATAAGCCCATCGATTTATCTGATGCAGGTTACACCGCAATTTCGTCGCAAGATTTTGAGGCTATTTGGCGGCCTGCATAGCTCCCGCCATCGGTCATGAACAGCCACTCAAACTTTTAAGGCTTTGATGAAATTTTATCGAACGATTTTTTTGCTCATGCTATCTCTCCTCGGTTGCACTGCCACAGCTTCGCCTGAAGCTGATTTTTGGTTATGGTTCCAGCAGAACGAGGATGAGATTTTTAACTTTGAGAGCAACCAGGAAGTTGTGTTTGACAAACTTGCGGCACGAATGCAAAAAATCAATCCATCGCTGACGTTTGAGTTTGGTCCCAAAGAAGGCCGCATGCGAGATTTTGTCATTAGTGCTGATGGCATTAAAGATGCCTTTCCCAATGTGGAAAAACTCTATGCTGCCGCACCTGAGTTGAAGAAGTGGAAAGTTATAAAATTCCGGCCACGTAGAGAGCCTTTTGATATTAAGTATCAAGGAATATCTGTTCAAGCAGCATCAGTTACTTTATCCATTGCAAGGGATGGGTCCAAGGGGGCCATTACGGTACTCATTCCGGGCTACACTGAATCAAAACATGAAACCTATGCTGGCATTGCATTTCTCCTCTTGGACCAAGCGCTCGGTGAATACGACGTCGAAACCCGTGTGGGAGCAATTGATGTTGCTGCACCTTCAGATCGTTACCGGCAAATATGTAGCTTGGTGGATTTACCGAAGACATTTGATGAGTTGCTTGGCCGTTGAGCATGTGGCCGGCTCCACTCGGCCAAGAACGGCCAGTCACCACTAAGGAGCGACGTGAAGAAAATCGATTTACTGAAAGCCTTAGCGCAGTACGATCTCTTTCAGATATGAAACAACCAGAGGCAGAACGTGACTCATTGGCACATCTGTTTGCTGGGGCAATTGTTTAGTACAAGAATCCGTATTCACATCGCACGGTTTCAATAACCGATGCTACTGAGGCTCAAGAAATGGTTGTGCTGGCGAGTCATTTACTTCGAATTGTTGATAGTCGGCGTTAGCCTTATTTCCGTAAATTAGACCTAATTCGGCCAAGAGCCGCATTGGTAATTTGCTGAGAAGCATTAACAACAAGAAGATCTTATCTTAGTGTTTTCAAAGGGTCATCATGTCAGGAAATGGAATGCCACCACCTTACCAACGTATCGCATCAACCGCTGTTGATGAGACGTCTATTCTTATTTTCGTCTCTTTGTTTTTTTTGGTAATTATTTTCTTGGCACTAAGACTAGTCTACCCTAAATTTTTCAATAAAATCACAGCAGGAATTTTTATTCCCCCGACGGAAGGACCTAGTCTGATCAGGCAAGTCGCTGAATTGAAAAGCGAGATTTATGACTTAAAAGCTCACATACAAAGATCTGTTGAAAAGCAACCGGCGTCAGAAAATACTAATGATGATGCCGCCATTGTTGATCTAGAAGCAGCTCTGGATGCAGAGATTGCCGCGCGAATTCATGAATCTAAAGCAGAGATTACCTTGGCGGAACTGATCAAAATCAGACGCGAAATCGAAGATCAGCACCTAAGCAGAGAGGCAATTGCGGATCTCGAATTGTCTGTGGATCAAGAGATCGAAAGTTCGTCGAAGGTAAAGCGCTACTTGATGAACTTATTTATCACTTTTAACTTATTGTTAATGATTAATTTTGCTGCGTATAGCGTGTTTGTTCAGAAAGAGCTCCCCGCACTAACTCAACAAGTAATTCTGGGGCTTTATGTAAGTATTGCGATATTTATCGTTTATGTTTATCGCGTCTCAAATGCGCGAGTGTTGATTTTGCTGGCAGTTAAAGAGGATAGTAAGCGATATTTTGACGGATTAAGGTTTTTAGGAGCAAAACCTCCATCTACGGAAGTAAATGAAAACGATGTTGCGATCTTGAAAGCGCTGTTGGTGAACCGCACAGAGAGAGAGCGCGGAGCTGAACATCCTTATGAATTGGTACTAAAGGGAGTGAGTAACTCTAATATTTTGCTTCGCGGCGGTAAGGTTGAGTCAAAAAAAGAGGATAAGAGGGATTGATTTTTTTGCGCTAAAGCTCAGGCCAATGGCCCCGCTAAGTTAGGTTTCGTAATAATTATGAAGGTCCGATTTGGGGCGAAAGCCGAAGTTGAAGAATGGAGTTGATCAAGCCCAATAATAAAAAAGCCGTAACGTCACCGTTATGGCTTTTCCACGCAACGCCAGCTTTTACGCGGCGACGGCTTTACCCAACACGCTGCGAATGGTGCCAGCCAGATCCTCAGCCGAGAACTTGGCCACATACGCATCCGCGCCCACGCCCTTGACGTGGTCTTCGTTGGTCTTGCCCGACAGCGAAGAGTGAATCACCACCGGGATCTTGGCAAAGCGCGGGTCTTGCTTGATCAGGCGGGTCAGCGTGAAGCCGTCCATCTCCGGCATTTCCAGGTCGGTCAACACCATGGCCACGCGGTCGGTGATCGGCAGGCCTTCGGCCTTGGCGCCTTCCGCGATCGATTGCAGACGGTCCCACGCTTCCTTGCCGGACTTGGTCATGATGAAGTGCACCCCCATCGCTTCCAGGCCTTTTTCGATCAGGTTGCGCGCCACCACGGAGTCGTCGGCGGCCAGCACCACGGAGCCCGGCTTGAGCAACACTTTCGGGCCGATGGTTTCCGGGTCGATGTCCTCGCGCTCCGGCGGCACCAGTTCGCGCAGGATGGTTTCCACGTCGAGCACCTGCGCCAGGCGGGTGTTCTGGGTGTCGCCGTCAACGCGGGCGATGCTGGTGACCTTGCCGCCGGCCGTGCCTTCGGCGGTCAGCACCTGGCTCCAGTCCAGGCGCACGATTTCATCCACCGACTCGACCGCGAACGCTTGCGTGGTGCGCGCGAATTCAGTGACCAACATGATGTTCAGACCGGTTTTTGGGGTCACACCGACGATGCCTGGCAAATCCAGCACCGTGATGATTTGTCCGCGCAGGTTCACGACACCCAGCATGTGTGGCGGGGATCCGGCCACAGCAGTCACTTCGGGCATCGCCACGATCTCGCGGATTTTGAAGACGTTAATACCGAACAGCTCGGAATGTTCGCCGTTGGCGTCGCCGCCCAGGCGGAACAGGAGGAGTTCGAATTTGTTGGAGTTGGTTAGGTTGCTGCGTTCATCAACTTCCTGCTGAACTGATTTCATGGATTTCGTCTCCTTCGGTGGTCCTCGCCCAGTATAACGTTTGCAACGGCGGAGATGTTGTGCTGGAGAACGATAAAACAACAAAAAAGGAAGCCCATGGGCTTCCTTTTAATGTGCTACTGAATTCTGGAGCGGGAGAAGAGTCTCGAACTCTCGACCTCAACCTTGGCAAGGTTGCGCTCTACCAACTGAGCTACTCCCGCAGAAGGCATGCATTATGACAGAACAATTTCCATTTCGCCAGATCTGGGCGGTAACTTTTTACCTAACTTCCAATAGTGTAAGCTTAGCCTCGTTTTGCTGTTGAGTTGATTATGAAGAAGGATGGGAATGGATTCGATTGAAGTCGTGCTGATCATGCTGCTGGCGGTGGTGGCCAGCGCCTACATCAGGCGTTTGCTGCCGCGCGCGATCCCGCTGCCGCTGGTGCAGATCGGCCTGGGCGCGCTGATCGCCGCCAAGTCCTCGCACGGCGTGGATCTGGAGCCGGACCTGTTCTTCTTGGTGTTCCTGCCGCCGCTGCTGTTCCTCGACGGCTGGCGCATCCCCAAGAGCGGCCTGCTGCGCGACAAGGGCACCATTCTGGAACTGGCGTTCGGGCTGGTGGTGTTCACGGTGATCGGCGCCGGTTTTCTGATTCACTGGATGATCCCGGCCATGCCGCTGCCGGTGGCGTTCGCGCTGGCGGCCATCGTTTCGCCCACCGATCCGATCGCGGTCAGTTCAATCGCTTCCAGCTCGCCGATTCCGAAACGCCTGATGCATATTCTGGAAGGCGAATCGCTGCTGAACGATGCCTCGGGCCTGGTGTGCTTCCGCTTTGCGGTGGCGGCGGCCATGACTGGCGCCTTCTCGCTGCAAACCGCCGCCCTCACCTTTGTCTGGCTGGTGGCCGCCGGCATCGCGGCCGGCGTCGGCCTGACGCTGGTGGTGACGTGGGTGCAGCGCTGGCTGGTGCGCCACTTCGGCGAACCGCCTGGCTCGCCGATTCTGGTCAATCTGTTGATTCCCTTCGGTGCCTATCTGGTGGCGGAGCGCCTGCACGCATCGGGCATTCTGGCGGCGGTGGCGGCCGGCATCACCATGAGCTACGTCGAGTTGAGCGGCCACGCGCACGCCAACACCCGCATCCAGCGCTCGGCCGTGTGGGACACGGTGCAGTTCGCGCTCAACGGTGTGATGTTCGTGCTGCTGGGCGAACAGCTGCCGGACATTTTCCGCCTGGCCGGCGCCTCGCTGGAGGAAAGCGGCCATGTGAATCGCTGGTGGCTGGTGGTCTACGCCTTCGCCATTACCGGCGGCCTGCTGGCACTGCGCATGGTGTGGGTGTGGGCCTCGCTGCGGCTGACTGTCTTCAAACAGAAAGTGCGCCATCAGCCGCGCCACAAGATCAATCCGCGCCTGCTGCTGGCGACCACGCTGGCCGGCGCGCGCGGCACCATCACGCTGGCCGGCGTGCTGACGCTGCCGCTGGCGCTGCCGGACGGCTCGCCCTTCCCGGCGCGCGCGCTGACCATTTTCCTGGCCTGTTCGGTGATCCTGATTTCGCTGCTGGTGGCCAGTATTGCCCTGCCACGCTTGTTGGCCGGCGTGACCTTCCCGGCCGAGCCGGAAGAGCAGCAGGAGGAGGATCTGGCGCGGCGCTCAGCTGCCAACGCGGCCATCACCGCTATCGAGAAAACGCAGATCGAGTTGATGGAGTCCGATGCCTGCATCGATCCCGACGTGTATCCGCAGGCAGCGGCACGGGTGATCGCGTTTTATGAGCACAAGCTGAAGGAGGTCGATCCCGAAAGCGAGCAGGCATGGCGCAAAACCGATCACGCCGAAAAAGAACTGCGCCTGGCCGCACTGGAAGCCGAGCGGCGCACCGTGTGGGATCTGGCCAAGCATGATCACATCTCGGACGAGATCTCGCGCAAGCTGGTACGCGAGATCGACCTGATGGAAGCCCGCTACCGCTAAGCCCATGCAAAGAACCCGCACCATCATCGCGATTGCCTGGGTCCTGTTCTGGATACTCATGGTTTCCACTTCGGTACAGGAGTATCTGCGCGATCACGATCACGGCGTTTGGAAGCCGGTGTTGTGGGAGACATCGTCCGCGCTGACCGGCACCGTGCTGCTGATCCTCCAGCGCCGCTACACCCGCAAGTACGACGCGCTGATTTCCAACGCACCGCTGCGCTGGTTCGCGCGGCAGCTGGCATGGCTGCCGGTGTACTGGGTGATGTTCGTGCCGGCCGCGTTCAGCATGCGGCACGGCGTGTACGCGCTGATGGGCGAGACCTACCCGCATGAAGGCTGGGCTCAGGTCTATCTGTACGAAGATGTCAAGATGACGGTGTTCTTCAGCATCTTCGTTGCCATTACATTCGGCGTGCTGTCTTTCCACGCGATGCTGGACGAGAAGGTGCGCGTGGAGCGGGCCAATGCCTCGCTGCGCGAGGCGCAGTTGCTACGATTGAGCCAGCAGATGCAGCCACACTTCCTGTTCAACGCCCTGAACACGATTTCGTCGCTGATGTACAGCGATGTGCAGCGGGCGGACGCGATGCTGGTGCAGTTGTCCGACGTGTTACGCGCCACACTGGATGTCGGCGAGCGCCATCTGGTGCCGCTGGAGACCGAACTGCGCATTCTGCGCGGCTACGCGGCGCTGATGAGCGAGCGTTTTGTGGACCGCGTCAGCATCGCATGGGATATCGATGAAGCGCTGCTCGGCTGTGAGGTGCCTGTGATGAGCATGCAGCCGTTGCTGGAGAACGTGTTCAAGCACACCGTCGAAAAGCGCCGTCAGTCAACGGCGATCAGCATCAGTGCCAGGCGCGACGGCGACACGCTGCGGCTATGCATCGAAGACGACAGCGGCACGCTTCCCGCTGCGGACGACGAGGCGCGGCGCGGCGGGGACGTGTGGGCTGCGGTGAGCGATGCGGGTACAGGGGCTGCGGCACGCGGCGCGGGTGCGGGTGCGGGTGCAGATGGCGCGAGTGAGGCGTGTGCGGGCGGCGCGGGACGCGGCGGGATCGGCGTGCGTAATTTGCGCGAGCGGCTGGATGCGCTTTACGGCGCGCGGGCCAGCTTCGATTTGACGCCGCTGGCGCCGGCCGGCGTACGCGCGGAAGTGAGGCTGCCATGCGCATCCTGATCGTCGACGACGAACGCCCCGCGCGCGACAAGCTACGGCGCATGCTGGCCTCCGAGCCTGGCATCACCGCCATCGAAGAAGCCCGCGACGGCGTGGATGCACTGGAAAAGCTGCCCGCCTTCGCGCCCGACCTGCTGCTGCTCGACATCCAGATGCCCGAGATCACCGGCCTCGATGTCGCCGCCTCGCTACCCACGCCAGCGCCGCTGGTCATCTTCGTCACTGCCTACGACGAATACGCCATCCGCGCTTTTGATGCCAACGCCATCGACTACCTGCTCAAGCCCTACGACCAGCCACGCCTGCAACGTGCCTTGCAGCGCGCGCGTGAACGCCTCGGCGCACGCCCGGCCGCAGCGCCCCTGCCCTCGGTCACCCAGCTGCTGGTCCCCGAGCGCCATGGCACGCGCATCGTCAAGGTCGACCAGATCCAGTGGATCGAAACCGCCGACAACTACGTCATCCTGCACACCGGGGATGGCGAACCGCTGATGCGGCAGACGCTGGCCGGTCTGCTGGAAAAACTCGGTCCACGCTTTATCCGCTGCCACCGCCGCGCCGCCGTGCAGTTGGACTGGGTGGCCAGCATCGTCAACCTGGAAAAAGGCGACGGCGAACTGCTGCTGCGCGGCGGCGCAGCAGTGCCGCTAAGCCGCCAGTACCGCGCCGATGTGGAAGCCCGTCTTGTATCAATCCGGAATAGCTAATCGATGAAAATAAAGTTTATCGCGGCCCTGTGCGCCGCCGCCCTGTTTTCCACGCACGCCGGTGCAGCCGACGATGGCACCGACCTCTCCGTCAGCATCCTGAAGAACCTCCAGCACTTTGTGGTCCAGCGTGACGGCGGCTACAGCCAGACCGAAGAATATCTAGTGCAGTTGAACGAGCAGCGCGCTGTCGCCGCAGAGGCCCAGCGCCAGTTTCACTTCAATCGTACGCTGGAGGAGGTCGACATCCTGGAAGCCTATACCGAAAAGCCCGATGGCCGCCGCATCCCGGTGCAGCCGGAGCAAATCAGGCTGCAACAGGAAGCGGCATACAACGGTGCGCCGATGTTCCAGGACATGCAGATCAAGGCCGTGATCTATCCCGACGTCGCGGTCGGCGACAAGCTGTACTCGAAAATGCGCAAAACCCGCCGCAGCGCGCTGTTTGGCGGGCAGTTCTACGACACCACCTATCCGCAATACTATCCCACCCAACAACTGACGCTGATCTACGACCTGCCCTCCGACATGCGGCTCAAGGCGGACGAACTGGGCTTCAAGGCGCAAACGCCAGAGCGGCACGAGGGCCGCACCGTCTATCGCTGGGACTACACGCCCGCCGACACTCCCCGCCTTGAATTCGACGCCGTCAGTTATGCTGACTTTGGCCGGCACCTGGTGGTATCCACCTTCGACGACTACCGCGACATCGGCCTGGCGTACGACGTGGCATCCAGGGCGGCAGCCGCCACCACGCCCGCCATCGAGGCCAAGGCGCGCGAATTGGTTCACGGGCTGAGTGCCCCGCGCGACAAGGCGCGTGCCATCGGCAACTGGGTCCGCACCAACATCCGCTATGTCGCGGTGTACATCGGTAATGGCGGGCGCGAACCGCACAGCGCGGAATCGGTGCTGGAAAATCGCTACGGCGACTGCAAGGACCACGTCGTGCTGATGGAAGCCCTGCTGAGTGCCGTCGGCATCGACAGCACCCCGGCGCTGATCAGCGCCGGCAACGCCTACAAGCTCCCCCCGGTTGCCAGCATGGAGCCGTTCAACCACGTCATCAACTACATTCCATCGCTGGACCTGTACATTGACACCACGGCCGACAATCTCAGCGTCGGCTACCTGCCATTCTGGGATCTGGACAAACAGGTGATCCTGACCCGGACCGGCCAGATGGGGCATACGCCGACTTCCCAGCCGAACAAGATCAAGAACCAGTACGCCGTGCAAATTGGCGCGGACGGCTCGGCGCAGTTCAAATTCACGCGCAACAATCTGGGCGCGTTGGACGAAGAAATTCGTACCGAACAGCGCAACTGGAATACCAACGACAGGGAGCGCTTCGTCGAAAGCCTGCTGAAATCAGTGGGTATTAAAGGCAGCGGCACCGTCGAACTGGGCGATCTTGACAGCGCCGCGGACGGCAAAGGTTATCGCTACACCCTGCGCGGCAAAGGCGAAAACTGGGTCTACCTGCCGGGCACCATCGGCATTCCCGCATCCAGCAGTCTGTATGCCGGATTGTCGGACCAGGTATTCAGGCTGACCAACGAAGTGGCGCGCACCCAGCCCTTCATCTGTCCCGACAACGACTACGAAGAACAAGCCGAGTACCAATTCCCGGACAACGCCAAACTGCTGGCGGTGCCGCTCGACGTCAACATCAGCAGCCCTTACTTCCAATATCACGCCAGATTCCGCCAAACCGGCGGCAAACTGGTGATCGACCGCAGCTTCAAGAGCGGCAAGGCGGGCAGCAAAGTCTGTACGCCACAAGACCACAAGGCGATGCAGGCCGACATCAGGAGAATGGTGCGCGACCTGCGCAGCCAGTTCATTCTGCAAGTGCCGGACGTCGCGGGCACGCCGGTGGCGGCAAACTAGCAGCCATGGCGCCGGCAACGTCCGGCTTCCGGCTCGCCCCACGCCGCGCCCATTTCGCCCCACGGCGATGGACGCTCGCGCGGGCCGCCGCTAATCTGGCTCCATCAACAAGGAGCCAACAATGAACAACAACCGCCTCTACTTCCTCGACTGGATACGCATCTTCGCGTTCTTCGTCCTGATCTTCTACCACACCGGCATGTACTACGTGACATGGGACTGGCATGTGAAAAGTCCCGACGCCAGCCATGCCATCGAACCGCTGATGATCCTCTCGTCGCCATGGCGTCTCGGCCTGCTGTTCATGATCTCCGGCGTGGCGACCGCCTTCATGCTGAAGAAAATCCGCGTCGGCGCGCTGCTCCGGCAGCGCAGCTGGCGGTTGCTGGTGCCGCTCATCTTCGGCATGTTCGTGATCGTGCCGCCACAGGCATATTTTGAAGTGGTGGAAAAAGTGGCCTACCAGGGCGGCTACGGCGACTTCATGCGCCTATACCTCGCCCGCTATCACGGCTTCTGCCGCGGCGACGACTGCCTGATCATGCCGACCTGGAATCACCTGTGGTTCGTGGCCTACCTGTGGGTCTACACCATGATCGGCGGCTTGATTGTGTGGCTGCTGGGCGCGCGCTTCACCGCCGTTTCGGACACATTGGGTCGTTTGCTAAGCGGCTGGCGCATCGTGGTGCTGCCGGTCGCCGTGCTGGCCCTGGCACGCTTCACGCTGGCCGACCGTTTCGAAGCCACGCACGCCCTGGTCGACGACTGGTACAACCATGCGCAGTACTTCTTCCTGTTCGCGCTGGGCGCACTGCTGGCGATGCAAAATCAGGTCTGGGCCAAGGTGGAAGCGCTGCGCTTCACCAGCCTTGGCCTGTGGCTCGCCAGTTGGGCGCTGATCGTCTGCTATTGGTCGATCCCCGAAGCGATGGCCAACACGCCGGAAGTGCAGCAATGGAAGCCGCTATTCCGAACCATCTATTGCATCTGCCAGTGGGCGCCGATCCTGACCGTGTGCGGTTTCGGGCGCCGCCACCTGAACTTCGACAGTGCCAAGCGCCGCTACCTGACCGAAGCCGTGTTCCCGGTCTACATCCTGCACCAGACGCTGATCGTCTGCATGGCGCACTGGATGAAGCCTATCAAACTGGCACCCGGCATCGAAGGCGTGTTCCTGATCGTGCTCACCTTCGCCATCAGCTTCGGGGTGTTTGAAGTGGTGCGCCGCATCGGCGTGCTGCGCCCACTGTTCGGGCTTACTTCACAAAAGTCAGCGTATGCCGCGCAGGCCCCGGCAGCAGCGGCGATGCCCGCCCGGTAACCCAGTCCGTGCGGCCATCCAGGAAGTAAGGCGACAACGGATGGCCGCTCTGCCCCGCCGGCATGTTGAAAATGCCCTGCTCTTCATGACCTGGCGACACGGTCAGGCGTTCCGACTGGCCGAAGGTCGGGCCGGACACGCGCGGCATGTGCTGGTCGCCCGGCAGCATGTCCGGCGCCACTTTCAGGTACTTGCCCAGTACTGGAATCGCCGAGGCCATTGGATGCGCGCTGGCCGCCGTGTTGCGCTGGCCCCAGGTGGCGGCCGACAATGGCTGGCCATCCTTGGTCAGATCCTTGATCACCCGATCCATCGCCGCCACCTGCAAGGACTTCCAATCCGGATACTGCGGCGGCAGCCAGGCCGCCGGCTGCTGGTCCAGCAGACGCGCCAGCACCACCGGCCAGCGCGAGCTCACCGAGGCCATGGTCGATTTTGGATCGATCTTCGCCAGTTCGCCGTTCGCGCTTTCATACATGATGTCGTACACCGCGTACATGAAGCCGCGCGTGATGCGGTAGCCAACCGAGTCCACGTCCGCCTTGCCGCTCCAGCTATCCTTCAACAGTTTCAAGGCTTCGGCGCGCTGGGCGTTGCCGGCGACGGCCTTGGCGTCCAGCGCGGCGATGGCGCGCTCGCGCCATGTGGTCAGGAATACGGCGCGGTCATCGAGGCCGATGGCGTAGACTTTTTTCACATCCGTTTTCGGGCCAAGCGCGGCCAGATCGTCGCGCACCTGATGCGTGCGGGCGCCGAGATCGAAGCCGCCGTCGCCGATCAGCTGCGCGCCGCCACCCGCCAGTTGGCGGCTGTTGGCGGTGCCAAGATGGCCGTGCTCCGGGTTCACCACTTTCGGATACTCTTCCGGCGACAGCCAGCCTTGCCACACGCCGGCCGCGTCGTCGACGCTCATCGGATAAGTCGAGGCCAGGCCAGCTTGCGCGCGGCGCGGCAGCGGGCCGGCGATGGTCCAGCCGATATTGCCCTTATCGTCGCCGCCGACAAAATTCTGCGCCGGGATGCCCAGCGTCGGCGCAATCGCCAGCGCCTGTTCCAGCGTCTCGGCCATTTCCAGTTTGCCGGCGTTGAAATTGACCGCTCCTGGCAGATGGGCCGTCCAGTGCAGCGCATAGCTGCGGCCCTGCGTTTCGCGGATCGGGCCGAGCGAGGTTTCGCGCACCATCAGTTTGACGGCCGCCGCGCCTTTAATCAGGATGGTTTCTTCATGCACTACCGGCGTTTCCCATCCGGCTTGCGTACGCACCTGGTCCGGTTTGGAGGCGTCGGTTTCCAGCGCGATGAAGTCCATGTAATCGCCGTAGCTGTTGGTGAAGCCCCAGGCCACATGGCCGTTACTGCCGACCACCACGAACGGCGTGCCCGGCAAGGTCACGCCCACCATGCGGCGCTGGCCGCCCTTCCCGTCCGGGAATTGCAGCGCGGCGCGATACCAGGTGTTGGGCAGCTGGATGCCGAGGTGCATATCGTCGGCGACAATCGCGGCGCCGGTATCCGTGCGGCTGCCGGCGACGGCCCAGTTGTTGCTGCCCACGGTGTTGACGAATTCGGCGGCGGCCACCTTGGCCGGCGCCGGCGCGTCGGCCGCTTTCGGCTTGCCCCACCATGCCGGCGGCGCGGCCGGGATCACGGCATCAACGGCGGCGATGGTTTGCGCATCGAGCGGCGCATCCCATGGCGTGGACTCCGGCGCGAGGAAGGCGCGCTGCTCTTCGGTCGCGTGTTCCTTGAACCAGCCACGCGCCAGTTCGCGCGGTTCCTGACTACCTTGCAAATCGAAGTACATGGCCCAGATCACCAGCATGGTGTCGGATGGCGACCACGCGCGCGGCGGCAGGCCAACCAGCGCATATTCAAACGGCTTGGCACTCAGGGCATTCAGGCCATCGTTGACGCCGGCGACGTAGCGGTCCAGCAGCGCGCGGTCGGCGGCCGGCATGGCCTTGATCGCCAGTTCGGCGCGGGCGCGGAAACGGTGCAGGCGATGTGACTTATCGAGCGGCAGCGCACGTTCGCCAAACAGCTCGGACAACTCGCCTGCCGCCACGCGGCGCAGCAAATCCATCTGGAAGAAGCGCTCCTGCGCGTGCACGAAGCCGGTGGCATACGCCACGTCGCCGCGACTGCCGCCGCTGATGACCGGCACACCGTGTTCATCGCGCGCCACGCTGGCCGTGGTTTCCAGTCCCACCGCCTGGCGTGAGCCTTCGAGCTGCGCCAGGCTGCCGCGCAAATACAGCCACGCCGCGGCAATCACCAACAACAGCAAGGCCACGGCAGCAATCAATATCCGCTTCGACCATACCAGCACTCCGTTTTTCCGCATACCATCCCCGTGATAGAAAATCATTAAGTTGGCAATACTGCCAGAGAGACGGGGCGTGGGCAATCAACTGCTTACAGATCGAGCTCCCAGGTTTCGTTGACCATGTCCTTGCCGAAGGCATGTACCGGTTCTTCGTCCACCAGCACGTACCCCTTGTTCTGGTAAATGTGGCGTGCTTCCTTTTGCTGGTCGGTGGTCCACAGCCGCATCTTGCGGTAGCCGGCGGCGCGCGCAAAGCGGTGGCATTCGTCCACCAGCCGCGTGCCAAGGCCATAGCCGCGCGCCTGCTCTTCCACCAGCAGCAGACGCAGTTTGCCGACGCCCTCTTCGCCGCTGCGCGCCAGCGCAATGGAGCCGACCGGCTGGCCGTTCATTTCGGCGATCCAGCAGTGCTCCAGCGCCGGATCGAAGTCACGTTCGAAGTCGGCGCAAATCTGGCCGACCAGCGTTTCGAAGCTGCGATCCCATCCCTGCTGGGTCGCGTAAATATCGCCGTGGCGGCGCGTGATCCACGCCATGTCGCCGGGACGGTGGGCGCGCAGCACAAACGGCTGGGCATATTTCAGGCCACTCTCCGCATCGAGCAGTTGGCGGATGGTGCGCATCGCGTCCAGCATGCGCAGTTGATCCGCCTCCTCGAAACGCGACAGCATGTCGCCGACTTCCTCACGCGAGCGGCGGTCCAGCGGCTCGTAGACGGCGCGGCCGTGCTTCGTCAGATGCAGCAGCTTGGCGCGGCCGTCGGTGGGCGATGGCACTTTGCCGACCAGCCCCGCGCTTTCGAACTTGGCGATGATGCGGCTCAGGTAACCGCGATCCAGTCCCAGATCGCGGCATAGCGCGGCGGATGGCTGGTCGCCGTGGTGCGCCAGTTCGTACAGCACGCGCATTTCAGTCAACGTGAATTCACTGTGCAGCAGGCCCTCGCGCAGCACGCCGATCTGGCGGGTGAAAAATCGGTTGAACGAACGGACCGCCGCGACGCGGTCGTTGAAAACGGGGACAGGCATGGGTACTCCGGCAAATTTGATGACTGAGTCAACATTGTATCGCATTGCCGATAGTGTTAGAGTGGGAATAACACGACTACGCGGCCATCGCGCCGTCTCTTGCCATGTTAGCTGCGCCGATACCCGATAACGACAAGGAACGCCTCGCGGCCCTGCGCGCGATGCTGATCCTCGACACGCCACCAGAGGAACGTCTCGACAAGGTGGCGCAATTCGCGGCGCATGAATTCGACGTGCCGATCGCGCTAATCTCGTTGATCGACGAAAACCGCCAGTGGTTCAAGGCACGTGTGGGGCTGGACGTGTGCGAGACCGGACGCGATGTGTCGTTCTGCGCCCACGCCATCCTGCAACCGGATATCTTTGTGCTCCCCGACTCGCGCGCCGACGAGCGTTTTGCCGATAACCCGCTGGTCACCGGGCCGCCGCACGTCATCTTCTATGCTGGCGCACCGCTGGCCATGCCGTCCGGTTACACGATCGGCACCCTGTGCCTGATCGACCACAAGCCGCGCCAGCTCGACGCCACCGAACTGGCCATCCTGTCCTCGCTGCGCGATTTACTGGTAGAGGAATTGACCAACCCGGCGGAGGCGCCACATGGCTGACGTGCCGCAGGGTCAACTCAACATGCTGCTGGTGGAAGAGCAAAACCTGCTGCGCAAAACCGTCTCGCTGACGGCGCGCTCACTGGGGCTGGGCACGGTGCACGAGGCGGCCAACCTGCAAACCGCCGAGCGGCTGCTGCGCGAGCGGGCTTTTCAGGGCGCGGTGATATCCATCGACTGCGGCGTCAGCGGCGGCTGTCTTTACAACCTCACCCTGCTGGACAAAGTCCGCAACGGCCTGTCCGCCAGCCCGGCCACCATCCCGATCGCCGTCATGGTCGATCAAGCCACGACAGCGCTGATGCACGAGCTGCGCGAACGCCAGGTCAACCGCGTCATCCTCAAACCCTTCCGCGCCAAAATCCTGTTGGAAGCATTCGAGTCCTTCGGCGGCACGCCGCCACCGGCCCAAAGATAGGCAACGCACGGACCCCGGCCACCTCCGCGCCTAGCATGAACATTTTCACGCCAGCGAACGGGGAGCCGAAATGGATCAGATACCAGACATGCAGGACTGCATAGACGCCTGCACCAACTGCCACCAGGCCTGCCTGGAGACAGCACTGCGCCACTGCCTGCAAATGGGCGGCAGACACGTCGCGCCGGAACACTTCCGCCTGATGATGGACTGCGCCGCCATCTGCCAGGCATCAGCCAACCTGCAACTCAGCGGTTCGCCCTACAGCGCGCGGCTTTGCGCGCTATGCGCCGACATTTGCCATGACTGCGCGCTCAGTTGCCGCGACCTGGACGAGATGGAAGAATGCGTCCGCGCCTGCGAAGCCTGCGAAAAAACCTGCCGCGAAATGGCGGCATAAATAGCTGTTTTAGTAAATCTCGCGCGCCACTTCGCGCACGGATTTGAGCAGCAGTTCGGCGCCCGGGGACAGGATATGGCCATCCACGGTGATGATGCCGAAAGCATCCATCCGGCACGGCAGTTCGATCGGCAAAATGTTGAGCACACCCTGCGATTCGTAGTACTTGGCCACCGCCACCGGCATCACGTTCAGCGCGTCGGTCTGCTGCAACAGCGGCTTAATCAGCAGCACGGCCGTGGTGTCGACCACATTGATCGGCACTTCCAGCCCGGCGCGGCGGAACATCAACTCGCAGCGTGCGCGCAGGATGGAGCCTTGCGGCGGCAAGATCCACGGCTGGTTGGCGATGTCGCGCAGTTGCAGGTTTTTGGACTTGAGCAGCGGATGCCCGGCGCGCACCACCGCGCACGCAGGTTCGTCGCCCAACTCCTCGTAGCTCAGGCCTTCGGCGCTTTCGCGCTCCGGAATGCGGCCGATCATGAAGTCCAGCCGGCCGCGTTGCAACTGCTCCAGCAGCACGTTGGACTGCTCCATCTCGACGCCGATGCGCAACTTGGGCGCGGCCTGCTTGGTACGCGTGATGGCCTGCGGCAGCAGCGCGATCCCCGGCGTCATGATGGTGCCGATGTCCACCTGCCCGGTCAGCCCGGCCTTGATGGCGACGATGTCCTCGTGCGCCAGCGAGAGGCTGGTCAGCGCCATGCGGGCGTGACGGATCATGGTTTCGCCGTAAATGGTCGGCTCCATGCCGCGCGGCAGCCGGTCGAACAGCTGCACGCCCAACATCTCCTCCAGATCCTTGAGCTGCTTGGACGCGGCGGGTTGCGTCATGTGCAGTTCTTCGGATGCACGGTGGATGTTGCGTTGTTCGTCCAGCGCGATCAGCAGCAGCAGCTGGCGCGTTTTCAGGCGCGCGCGCAGAAACCAGTTCGGGTTAGTATCCATAGTTTGATGATATCACGTTCGATATTGAATTCGTAACAATACCGTTGTTTTCGATATCACTTGCAAGCAGCACTCGGATTGGCCGCAGGGCCTTCCTTGGTCTGCTTGATAAACGGGATGGTGCCGTCGGCGTTGTACGCAAACTCCTCCACCGCTACCGAACGACGATACTCGCCGCCACCCGGCAGTTTGGCGTTGTGGTAGAAGATGTAGTTCTTGCCGTTGAACGCAATGATGGCCTGGTGGATGGTCTTCACCTTGGCGTTCTTGGACATGATCACGCCCTGGTACTTCCATGGGCCGGTCGCGGTCGGGCCGGTCATGTACGCGGTCTCCTCAGGGAATTCACGGGAGTACGACAGGTAGTACGTGCCGTTATGCTTGTGCAGGTAAGAGGCCTCGGTGAAGCGCTCCACGCCCACGGTGTGAACCGGGCCATCCAGTTCGGTCATGTTCGGCTTCAGCTTGGCCCACTTCAGCACCGAGTTGCCCCAGTAGAGGTAAGCCTGGCCATCGTCGTCCTGGAAGATCGCCGGATCGATATCGTCCCAGGCGATGTTGGTTTCCAGGGTCATGTCGTTGGTGACGAGCGCCGAACCGCGCGCATCCACGAACGGGCCTTCCGGCTTGTCGGAAACGGCGACGCCGATGGCGCGGCCCGGAATGGTGGCGTGATCGACGGTGGCGTAGAAGTAGTACTTGCCATCGCGCTTGGTGATGTCGGCAGCCCAGGCATCCACTTTGCCGATGGCCCACTTGAAGGCCGATGGCGCCAGCGGCGAGCCGCGGTCGGTCCAGTTCTTCATGTCGCAGCTGCTGTAGACGCGCCACTCCTTCATCACATAGTCCTTGTCGGTCGCCGTGGCCTGATCGTGGCCGACGTACAGGTACACGGTGCCGTTGTCGACCAGGGCCGCCGGATCGGCGGTGAACAGTTTAGGGAATAGCGGATTGGCCGCTTGCGCGGCGCAAGCCAGCAGGCTCGCCGCAGCGAACATCAGACTTTTTTTCAAGGTAATCTCTCCAGTGTTTAATTATTTTTTTGTTCCGCGCAGCGACATCAAGCGCTGTACCACGCAGAAGATGAACAGCAAGCCGCCAATGACAATCTTGGTCCACCACGAGCTAAGCGTGCCATCGAAGGCGATCAGCGTCTGAATGGAGCCCAGCACCAGCACGCCGGTCAGCGCACCGGCCACGTAGCCGTAGCCGCCACTCAGCAGCGTGCCGCCGATGACCACCGCCGCAATCGCATCCAGCTCGGTGCCCTGCGCATGCAGCCCGTAACCGGACAGCATGTAGAACGAGAACAGCACGCCGGCCAAGGCGGCGCAGAAGCCGCTGAAGGCGTAGATCAGCACCTTGGTGCGCGCCACGCGAAGGCCCATCATCAACGCCGATTGTTCGTTGCCGCCGATGGCGTAGATGGCGCGACCGAACGGGGTGCAGTGCGCAACGTAGATGGCGCCCGCCAGCGTGACCAGCGCGATCAGCGCGCCCGGCGAGATGAAGCAGTCGCCAATCGGCAGCTGCGTTTGCGACAGCGCGACGAAGAACGAGTCTTCGATGGTGATCGAGTTAATGCTGATCAGATAGCACAGACCGCGCGCCAGGAACATGCCGGCCAGCGTGACGATGAACGGTTGCAGTTTGAAGTAGTGGATCATCGCGCCCATGGCGGCGCCGAACACGGTGCCCACCGCCAGCGCGACGGCGATCACCAGCAGCGGGTTCCAGTGCCAGGTTTGCAGCATGTAGGCGCAGATCATGGTGGTCAGCGCCAGCACCGAGCCGACCGACAGGTCGATGCCGCCGGACAGGATGACGAAGCTCATGCCGACCGCGATCACCAGCAGGAAGGCGTTGTCGATCAGGAGGTTGAACATCACCTGTAGCGACAGGAAGCCCGGATAGGCGGCGCCGCCCGCGCCCAGCAGAACCGCCAGCAGCAGCACGGTGATCAGGGGCGTGAAGTATGGCGATGCGGCGATCGAAGGCCGTGGAAGATTCATGGTGCTCATTGGGTCTTGCCTCCGCGGGCGCCAGGGAAAGCGCGGCGCCACATGGTTTTGAATTCCGCCGACTGCGACACGCAGATCACAAACACGACGACCGATTTGACCACCATGTTGACTTCCGGCGGCAGGCCGATGGAGTAGATGGTGTAGGTCAGCGTCTGGATGATCAGCGCGCCGATCACGCTGCCGGCCAGGCTGAATTTGCCGCCGGCCAGCGAGGTGCCGCCCAACGTGACGGCCAGGATGGCGTCCAGTTCCAGCAGCAGGCCGGCGTTGTTGGCGTCCGCGCTCTTGATGTTGGAGGTGATCATCAGACCGGCCACGCCGGCGCAGGCCGCACAGAACACGTAGACGAAGAAGATCAGCGACGCGGTCTTCAAGCCAGCCAGCCGAGCGGCGACCGGGTTAATGCCGACCGACTGGATGAACAGGCCAAGCGCGGTTTTACGCAGCAGCAGCGCGGTGACGATGAACACGGCCGCCACGATGAACAGCGAGAACGGCAAGCCAAGCAGGTAGCCGCTGCCGAGGAAGAAGAACGGTTGGTAGTAGACGGTGATGATCTGGCCATCGGTGAACAACTGCGCCAGGCCGCGCCCCGCCACCATCAGGATCAGGGTGGCGACGATGGGTTGCAGGCCCAGGCCTGCCACCAGCGCGCCATTCCACGCGCCGCACAGCAGCGCGGCCCCCATGGCGGCGGCCAGCGCCATCCACATCGGGGTGTTGGCCACGTATTCCGGCGTGCCGTTGTTCATGACCATGGTGCCGCCGATCAGCATCGCGGCCACGGTGCCGCTGATGGCGACGGTGGCGCCGACCGAGATGTCGATGCCGCGCGTGGCGATCACCAGCGTCATGCCGATGGCCGCCAGGATCAGCGGCGCGGCGCGGTTGGCGATGTCGATCAGGCTGCCGTACAGGTGGCCGTCCTTGATCTCAAGGTGAAAGAAGCCGGGGATCATGATCAAGTCGATCAACAGCAGGATCGCCAGCGCGGCCAGCGGACGGAATAGAGGGTGTTGCAGCATGGCGGTATTTCGCTTGGTTGTCGTTGCGTTGCCCAGCGGCGCGGCGGAGGCGTTATGCATGCTGGTCTCCCGCCGCGATCACGTGCAGCACGGTGGTTTCGTCCAGCGCACCGCGCGGGTATTCGCCGCCGGCTTTGCGGTCGCGCATGACGACGATGCGGTCGCTCACGCGCAGCACTTCGGGCAGTTCGGACGAGATGAACAGGATGGACATGCCTTTCTTGCACAGGGCGGAGACGTAGTCCATGATTTCCTGCTTGGCGCGCACGTCGATGCCGCGCGTCGGTTCGTCCAGGATCAGCAGTTTGGGATCGGTGACCAGCCAGCGCGCCAGCAGCACTTTTTGCTGGTTGCCGCCGGAGAGTGAGCCGATCGGCGTTTCGATGCTGGCGGTTTTGATACCGAGCGCTTTCACGTATTCTTCCGCCAGTTGTTGCTGGCGTTTGAGCGGAATGGCCCGCATCATGCCGCTGCGGGCCTGCAGGGCGAGAATCAGGTTTTCGCGCACCGACAGGTCGAGCACCGCGCCTTCCAGTTTGCGGTCTTCGGAGCAGAAGCCGATGCCGGCGGCGATGGCGTCGCGCGGCGTGGCGAAGGTTTGTTCTTTGCCGTCGATGGTGATGGAGCCGCTGTCGGCTTTGTCGGCGCCGAACAGCAGGCGCGCAGCCTCGGTGCGGCCGGAGCCCAGCAGGCCGGCAAGGCCCAGCAGCTCGCCCTCGCGGATTTCCAGATCCATCGGCGTGAGCGCGCCCTTGCGGCCCAGACCCACGGCGCGCAGGAAGGCCTTGAAGCGTCCCTCGCCCCCCGCCGCGCCACCAGCCGAAGCGGCTGATTGCCCGCCGCCGACGTCACCCGGCGCAGCGGCATCGCCAGCGGGGCTGGCGGCTACCGGGATGGAGGCCGGCGCGCCGACCATCTTGTTGACCAGCTCAACGCGCGACAGGTCGGCGGCGAGGTATTCCCCTTCCCGCTCGCCATTGCGCATCACGGTGATACGGTCCGAAATCGCGTACGTCTGATCAAGGAAGTGCGTCACAAACAGAATCGCCATGCCCTGCTCGCGCAGGCCGCGCAATACGCTGAACAGCAAATCCACTTCCTTCTCATCCAGCGAGGAAGTCGGCTCGTCCAGAATCAGCACCTTGGCCGACACCAGCAGTGAACGCGAAATCGCCACCATCTGCTGGATCGCCAGCGGATAGTGCGCCAGCGGCAGCGTCACATCGATCCGGATCTGCATGCGCTCCAGCAGCTCGGTGGCCTGCTTCGCCATGCCGGCCCAATCGATGCGCCCCAGCTTGCGCGGATAACGCCCGATGAAAATATTCTCTGCCACCGACAGATTCGGGCAGAGATTCACTTCCTGATAAACAGTGCTGATGCCATGGTTCTGCGCATCCAGCGTGGACTGCGGCTGAATCGACTGCCCGGCCAGCACAATCTGACCGGCATCCGGCGTGTACACGCCAGTCAGCACCTTGATCAAAGTCGACTTGCCGGCGCCGTTCTGGCCCATCAGCGTGTGGACTTCACCAGGATACAAATTGAGCGACACGCCGTTCAAGGCCTGCACTCCGGTGAAGGCCTTGCTGATGCCACGCAGCTCCAGCACAGGCGCCGGAGCGGAAGAAGTAATCGTCATCGCTATCAGTATTTACGGTTCGGGAATTCCTTGGCCGCGACTTCAGCCGGGAACACGCCCTCTTGCGTCACAACGCGCTTAGGTACAGGCTTGCCGGCGACAACGTCTTTGGCGATCTGCATCAGCTGAGGGCCGAGCAGCGGATTGCACTCCACCGTTACATTCAGCTTACCGGCGATCATGGCTTCAAACGCGCCCTTCACGCCGTCGATCGAAATCACCAAAATGTCCTTGCCTGGTTTCAGGCCCGCTTCCTCGATGGCCTGGATCGCGCCGATAGCCATGTCATCGTTGTGCGCATACAGCACATTGATCTTCTTGCCTTCGGCTTTCAGGAAGGCTTCCATCACTTCCTTGCCCTTGGCGCGGGTGAAGTCACCGGTCTGCGAACGAAGCACCTTCAGCTTCGGATTGCCGGCGATGACTTCCTCGAAGCCCTTCTTGCGGTCCAGCGCAGGCGCGGAGCCCACGGTGCCTT
This sequence comes from Duganella radicis, assembly GCF_009720825.1. GTDB lineage: Bacteria > Pseudomonadota > Gammaproteobacteria > Burkholderiales > Burkholderiaceae_D > Rugamonas > Rugamonas radicis. Next base: position 152,212 of record NZ_WNKY01000002.1, read on the forward strand.
GCAGCTCAACGATATTCAAAACGGCATCAGGGGTTTTCTTCTGGCGCTCCACCAGCCAGCGGCCGGCGCGGCGGCCTTCTTCCACGAAGTCCGAACCCAGGAAACTCACGTACAACGAAGGATCGCTGACATTCACCGCGCGGTCGGTCAGGATCACCGGGATGTTGGCGCGCTTGGCTTCACGCAGCACCGTATCCCAGCCCGATTCCACCACCGGCGAGAACGCAATCACGTCCACGCGCTGGGCGATGAAGGAGCGGATGGCCTTGACCTGATTTTCCTGCTTCTGCTGGGCGTCCGCGAACTTGAGGGTGATGCCTTCTTTTTTGGCGGCGTCCTTGACCGAAACAGTGTTCGCGGTGCGCCATTCGCTTTCGGCGCCGACCTGCGAGAAGCCGATGACCAGCGGCTTGGCGGCGAATGCCGGCGCGCTCAGGGTGATGGCGGCGGCCAGTGCGGACGCCAGAACGGTTCTACGATTCATGGTGAGGTCTCCTGATAAGTTTTTTATCGTGTTCTTTTCGGATTAATACTATGAGAAACACAAATATCTATCCAATGATATTTTCAGATCCTGCAATATCAATTTCGATATGTCAGCGCAGCAGGCGCAGGCCATACAGGCCGCCGGCCACCGAGCCATCCCTTGCGACAAACCTGATTACCAGCTTGCCGGCACTGGCTGCGCCTGCGGGAATCGGGTAATCGCGGGTATAGAACTCCTGCAGCGCACTGGCGTCCAGACGCACTTCGGCCAGCAGCTGGCCGTTGATCAGGATATCGAAACGGCGGCCAGCATCCTGTTTTGAATATGTCAGCCGCAGCACATGCGCCTCGCCTTTTTTATCGGTCAGATCGTAGCTGAACCAGCCGGTCGCGTGGCGCCAGTGTCGGCCTTTGTTGACGCCCGCATCCGCGCCTTCGGCCTTGAAGAAGTGGTCGGACTCCGGCTGCTGCTCGCCCGGCGCCACCTGATCGATGGTCTGGGCGTCCAGCGCGAGGCGTTCTTTTTCGTCTTCGGCGGCTTTGGCACGGCGTTCGACCAGCTCGCCCGGCGTGGAGTACGGCCAGTAGACCACGTAGCGCGCATCGTGCACGCGGAAGAACGGCACGAAGGTGGTGGGGCCGGACTGCGCGGCCTGCACCAGTCCCGGCGCGGTAAAGGTCAGCGGCCGGCCGGGCACCGGGCGGAAGCGACCGGCGAAGGCGGCGTTCTCGCTCACCAGCACCGGCGCCTGCTCCAGCGGACATACCGGGCCGCTGGCGATGTGGCCCATGCGGCTGTCGTCGGCCAGGTAGTTGGGCTGCTCGCCAGGGAATGGATTGGTCTTCGCCGCCAGCACCACGGGGCCGTGCAGCACGGCGTAGTACGCCGATTTGTCGGGCATCTGCTCAAGGCGGGTTTTCATCGGCAGCTGGATCTCGACCTTGTCGCCGTCGCGCCATGCACGGCGCACGTTGACGTAGCGGTCGGCGCCGATGGCGGCAGCCACCTGTTTGCCGTTGACGCTGACGCGCAAGGCGCCCTGCTCCACCCATTCCGGATAGCGGATTTTCAGCGTGAAGGTCTTATTGCCCTTGACGGTGATGGTGCTGCGGTCTTCATCCGGGAAGCGGTTGGACTGGCGAATTTGCACGCCCTGCTCGCGCCAGTCCAGCGTGGACGGGATGAACAGGTTGACATACAGGTTGTCGCCGCGATGGGCGTAGATGAATTCTCCGTACTTGGCGTGGCTTTCAAGGCCGGAGCCGACGCAGCACCACATGGCTTTCTGCGGCTGCGAGTAGACGCGGTAATGGTTGGGCCGCATCGGCGTGAAGTAGACGAAACCACCGCTGTCCGGGTGCTGCGACGACAGGATGTGGTTGTACAACGCACGCTCGTAGTAGTCGGCGTAGCTGCCTTTGGCGTCACCGGTGAACAGCAGTTCGGTGAGCTTGAGCATATTGTAGGTGTTGCAGGTCTCCGGGCCCTCCACTTCCTCGATCATGGAGGTGTAGTCTTTATCGCTGTGGAAGTGCTCTCTCACGCTATTGCCGCCGATGGCCACGGTGCGGTGGTCATGGACGGTCTGCCAGAAGAAGGCGGCGGCTTTTTGCCAGTCTTTGCGCGACGTGATGTCGCCGATGCGCTTGAAGCCGATGACTTTCGGGATTTGCGTGTTGGCGTGCAGGCCGGTGAGCTGGTCTTTGTTCTCTTCCAGCGGCTTGAGGATGGCCTGATGCGAGAAGCGAATGGCCAGTTCCATGTATTTCTGTTGGCCGGTCATATGGGCGACGTCGGCCAGCACTTCGTTCATGCCGCCGTGTTCCGCGCGCAGCATGGATTGCATCTGCTCTTCGCTCAGGTGCGAAGTCAGCTCCAGCGTCCAGTCGCACAGGGCGATCAGCATGGTGCGGGCTTGCTCATTGCCGGCGTAAGTGTAGGCGTCGCGCAGGCCGGCGTAGGTTTTGTGGAGGTTGTACCAAGGGACCCATTTGCCGTTGACCGAGAAGTTGTCGGCGTGGAGTTTGCCTTCGGCGATGTCCTTCCATGCGGCCGCGCCACCAGGGACGCCACCGATATAGCCGTTGCCGTTGGCTTGCTGGCAGAGATTGAGTTCTTCAACGAAGTAGTTCAGGCGCTTGCGGACTTCGTTGTCGCCGGTGGCGGCGACCATCAGGGCCAGCGCGGAGAGGTAGTGGCCACCCATGTGGCCATCGAGGCCGGAGGATTCCCAGTTGCCGTAGGTGGGCTGCTTGAGCGGCAGGCCGGCTTCGCGCAGGAATGGGGCCAGCAAGCGGTCGGCGTCCAGCGACAGGATGTAGCGCAGGTCGGTTTGTTGGGCCTCCAGGAAGGGGCTCGGCCCGAGGCGCACGGCGTTCAGCGGGAATAGCGACACAGGGCCGTCGGCGGGCGATGCCGCGCTGGCCGCGCCGACAGCTCCGGCAGCGACCGCGCCGGCCGTCGATGCACCGCTCACGGCTTTGCCGGACGCGAGGGCACCATGCGAAGCGACTGTCGCTGCCGCTCCCGCCGCCAGCTTGATCGCGCCGCGGCGGGACAGCCGTTGCGAGGCGATGGACACGCGGGCAGCCATTATTTCGCCGGCAGCTGATTGCTGCGGTATTTGTTGAGGTCTGCCTGCTCGACGGTCGGCCAGCCGGCGGCGTCAAATTTCATTTCCATGATTTTCAGCTTTTGCAGGTAGTTGTCGGCCGTCTCGTAGGCGTGCAACACGAGATAGTCCTTGCCGTCCATGGTGTAGGCGCTGTTGTGGCCCAGGCCTTTCCAGTCCTTGTCGCCGGCGATCAACAGCGAGCCGCCGCCTTTCATCATGTCGACGCCGTTCTTGTCGACATACGGTCCGGTGATCTCTTTCGAACGGCCCACCACCACATGGTAGGTGCTATCGCCCTTGCGGCAGCAAAGGCCGAACGATGCGAACAGATAGTAATATTCGCCCTTCTTGAAGATGTATGGCGCCTCGATCTCACCGGCACCGGCCTGCTCGCCCGCGCCGGACGCGCCATGGGTGCGGCTGGCGATCGCGTGCCACTCCTGTGGTTCCGCCAGGCCAGTCCACGCCTTATTGAGCTTGACGAGTTTCAGCCCGCTCCAGAAGGAGCCGAACGACATCCACGCATTGCCCTTGCCATCTTCAATCACATTCGGATCGATGGCGTTCCAGTCATCGCGGTTAGGCACCGACTGGAGCACCATCCCCTTGTCCTCCCACTTGTAGTCAGGCGAACGAGGATTCAGCGTTTTATTGACGGTGACGCCGATGCCCGACGTGTTCTTGCCAAAGCCCGAAACGGAATAATACAAATAGTATTGACCATTATGGAACTGGATGTCCGGCGCCCAGATATGGTCGTCAAACGTCGGCGCGGCCTTCTTCGCCCACACCGGCTGGCCCTTGAACACACGGCCTTCCGGCGTCCAGTTCTTCATATCCTTCGAGCTGTAGAAAGTGATACCCGGCCCCGTGCTGAACACGTAGTAAGTATCACCCTCCTTGGCCATCACCGGATCATGCACGCTGACTTCCTTGGCCGTGCAGCCAACGGTAGCCAGCGCCAACGCCACCATCGATAAAACATACTTCATTGCGAACCTCTTGTCAGTTGCCGGTACGCGCGCCCCAGATGGACACGCCGTCCACCGATTGCGCCGTCCACGTCACCACAAACGCGCCGGCGTTGGTATTCCACTGGCGCGACAACACGCCAGCGAAGGTCCCGGTCGCGCCGAGCGAAATGGTGATCTTGTTGCTGCCGTCGTGCTTCCACGTACCCGACGCCGAGCCGGACACCGTACCATCCGCCGCCAGCACCACATTCTGCGAAGCCTTGATGGCGGTCGAGATGTCCTTGCCGTGGTTGATCATCTTGTACGAGCCCGCCGCATCGGCCGCCGTCACCTCGGCCGACAACGTCGTCGCGTTCTTGCTGAGCGGCGCGTAGCGGAACGGCGACACCACCGGCCAGCCATCGGCATTGATGAACATCTCGTGCACGCGCACCTGATGCAGTTCACCCGTGCCCGGGAAGCGGGTATGGAAGATCAGGAAGTACTGCCCGGTCGAGGCTTCGTAGTAAGCCGAGTTGTGGCCCGGCGATACATAGCCCAGCGGCGTGCCGGTTTCGCCGGCCGCCAGCGCGAACTGGTGGTTGCCCATGATCTTCTGGCCGTACGGCGCGATGCTGGCATCGTCAAACAGCGGCAGCGCGGGATTCGACTTGACGTTGGCCATGTCGTTGCCCTTGGCGTCCAGATACGGACCATCCGGTTTCAGCGAACGCGCTACGCGCATGTTGTACGCGCCATTGGCATCCAGCCCGCCAAAGGACGTGAACAGGTAGTAGTACTTCGACTGTGGGCTGTACAGCACATACGCGCCTTCGATGCGGCTGTGGTTACCGCCCATCAGGTGCTTGCCGTAGCTCTGCCCCGGCTTCTGCAAGCCGGTGGTGGTGTCCATCTCCAGGATGAAGATGCCGCCCGAGTACGAGCCGTAGATCATCCACAGCTTGCCGCTCTGGTCGAAGAAGGTGTTCGGGTCCACCACGTTCGGCATGGTCAGCGCGTCGTAGATGGTGACGCCATCTTCGCCCGGGCCGCCCCAGTTGCCCGACTTGAGCAGGATCTGCTTGTTGACGTACGGGCCTTCCACCTTGTCCGCCACCGCGAGACCCAGCGCCGAGCGCGGGGAGTCGCCTTTGCACGAGCAGTAGTAGTGATAGAACTTGCCATCGGCAAGCTTCACCACGTCCGGCGCCCACAGGTCGGTGACCTGCGCCCAGGCGAAGGTATCGGCCAGCGAGGTCACCACGTTGTTGAACAGCGGATTGGCGGCGTTGACGCCGTCGGCGATCTTGGTCCAGTTCATCAGGTCCGTCGACTTGGCCGCGGCCAGGTGCGAGCCGAATACGTAGAACGTGCCGTCCACCTTGATGACGGACGGGTCGTGGACCGACACGTCGGCGAACGTGACGCTCGTTGGCGTCGGCGTCGGGGTTGGCGTCGGCGTCGGGGTTGGCGTTGGCGTCGGAGTTGGAGTTGGCGTTGGCGCCGGGGTAGGCGTCGCCGTCGTGCCGCCACCGCCACCGCCGCAACCTGCCAACACCAGAGCTACGCCGCCGGCGGTAATTACCTTGCGGCGCTTCATCTTGATCTCTTCCATGTGCTTACTCCACTGCCACTACGATTACGGCCTTGGCCGGCACTTTGACGGTCAGCTTGCCATCGGCGCCAGCGGCGGCGCTGAACGGCGCAGGCTTGATCGCTTGCGGCGAGGCGAAGGTGTTATGCGCATCCATTGCGGCGGCGGTCAGCACGCGGCCTTTCACTGCTTTCACAGTCTGGCCCGGAACATTCAGCGCCACATCGGCAGGCTTGTTCGGATTGGTGTTAACCAGCGCCAAATACAGCTTGCCGTCAGTGCCACGTGCGGCCGATGCGCTGACCTCAGGCACCTTCACATTGCCAACGCTGTAGTCAGGATTATCCTTGAGCGTAATCGGCAGCGAGGTCGCGCCCTGGAACGGCACATACATCTGGTACGCGTAGTAGGTCGGCGTCAGGATCATCTTGTCCTTGTCGGTGATGATCATCGCTTGCAGCACGTTGACCATCTGCGCGATATTGGTCATGCGCACGCGGTCGGCGTGGGCGTGGAAGATGTTGAAGTTGAGCGCGGCGACCACCGCATCGCGCAGAGTGTTCTGCTGGAACAGGAAGCCCGGATTGGTGCCCTTCTCAACGTCATACCAGGTGCCCCACTCGTCCACGAACAGGCCCAGTTTCTTCTCAGGGTCATGCTTGTCCATGGCGGCGGTGTTCTTGCGGATATGGTCATCCATGCGCAAGGTGTTGGACACGGTGGAAATCCATTCGTTTTCCTGGAATCCGGTGGAGGCGCCCTTCACTTCCCATTTGCCGGTTGGCAGAGTGTAGTAGTGGAAGCTGATGCCGCTGGTTTGTTTTTTCAGCTCCTTGCTCAGCACATCGGTCCAGGTCAGATCGTTGTCATTGCCGCCGCTGGCGATAATTTTAGGACGATACTGTTGCGGTGCGCGCAGGAAGGTCTCGACTTGCTTGTACAGGTCCGAGTAGTACTGCGGGCTCATATTGCCGCCACAGCCCCACGCCTCGTTACCGACGGCGAAGTAAGCCACCTTGAACGGCTTGTCGTGGCCATTCTTGCGACGCAGGTTGGCCAGCGTGGACTTGCTGTCGGAGGTCATGTACTCGACCCACTCCGACATCTCTTGCGCGCTGCCGGTACCCAGGTTGCCGTTGACGTAGGCGTCCGCGCCCAGCAGGTCGACCAGATCGAAGAATTCGTGCGTGCCGACGGCGTTGGATTCATCCACGCCGCCCCAGTTGGTGTTGACCTTGACCGGACGCTTCTCGCGCGGGCCAATGCCATCGCGCCAGTGGTATTCATCGGCGAAGCAGCCGCCCGGCCAGCGCACCAGCGGCACCTTGATGTCTTTCAGCGCGCCGACCACGTCGTTGCGCCAGCCCTTGGTGTTAGGGATTTTCGATTTCGGACCGACCCAGATACCTTCATAGATACCAGTGCCAAGGTGCTCGGCGAACTGGCCGTACACGTCCTTGTTGATCACGGCGCCTGGTTTGGCGGCATCGATGGTCAGTTCGGCCGCGAATACGCCGCCAGAGGCCAACATGCACAGCGCGAGTACGCCACGTTTGATTGGATTCATCTCTCAGGTCTCCTGTTTATAGTTGGATGACAAAGCCGCCGTGCGGCTTGATGGTTACGACTACTTTTTTGCTGGCAGCGATGCTGCGCTGGCTAAAGCTGCGCGTCTGGTCGCCATCGGTGAAGATGACGCCCTGTTTTTTGCCGATGAAGGACAAGTCCAGTGTCAGCGTTTTTTCTTTCCCGCTGCCGTTGATGCCGGCGATGTACCAGGTGTCGCCTGCGCGGCGCGCGATCACGGCGTGCTGGCCGGGATAGCCGTCCACCAGCCGGCTGTCGTCCCAGCTGCGCGGCAGGTTTTGCAGGAATTGCTTGACGTAGGTCGGCACGGTGGCCATGCCTTCCGGGATTTCCGCAAAGTGCTGGATACCGGACAGATACAGCACAGACGTCGCCAGTTCAAAGCCGTTGGTGCTGGCACGCTTGATGTTGGGGATATCGCCGAACACCATGGGCGTGAAATCCATCGGATCGAACAGGTTGCGGGTGAACGGCAGCATGGCGGCGTGGCTCGGCATCAGGTCCTGGTCCTTCTGTTCGAAGGTGGTGAACTCGAAGCCGCGGATGGCTTCCATGGTCATCAGGTTGGGCCAGGTGCGCGCCCAGCCACGCGGCAGCGTGGCGCCATGGAAGTTGACCAGCAGGCCGGCATCGGCGGCGTCACGCAGGATGTCGTTGTAGTAGGCGATCATGGACTGGCCATCGCCGCCGAAGAAGTCGATCTTCAGGCCCTTGATGCCCATGTCGCGCACGCGCTTGAATTCCTTGACGCGCTGCTCATGGGTCAGCAGTTGGCTTTTAGGCGAGTATTCGGTTTTGTTCCAGTCGCCGGAGGAGTTGTACCAGAGGATCAGGCCGATGTTCTTGCTGGCGGCGTAGTCGGCCAGTTCCTTGATCTTGTCGTAGCCGATCTTGCGGTCCCAGTCGGCGTCGATCAGGGTGTAATCCCAGTGCATGTCGGCGGCGTAGTCGATGAACTTTTTCTGGATGTCGTAGACAGTGCCGTCGTCCTTCAGGATGGCCCAGCTCCACGAGGCGTGGCCGGGTTTGACGCGCGCGGCATCGAAGGCGATGGCCGGTGCGGCGAGGTCGGTGCCAAGAGTGGAGTTGGTAACGGTGGCCAGCGAACCCAGTGCGATCAGACGCCATGGGGAGGTGAGCGTCCCCTCCACTTCGGCCATCAGGCCGCCGTTGGTGTAGACCTCGGGCGCCATTGGATTACCGATGCGGTATTTGCCGCCGTCGCTGTTTTGCGCGAGGCGCGAGGCTTGCCAGCTACCGTCCATATTGGCTTCGGAGATGGCGAGCCAGTTGGGGCCGGTCTTGAACAGGGCCGGGAACACCCAGCCGGCTTCGGTCGGCGATTTGGTGCCGGCCGGGATCTCCATCTGGTAGTGTTCTTCGTACGATGGATTGGTGTTGGACCAGCCGGTTTGCGCCACCGCCATCGGTTGCAGCCACGCCTTGGCACCGTTTGGCAGCGCAAAGGTGGTTTGTTCCTGCACCAGTTTTTTCAGCGGCAGCGATGGCTCGGCGACGATGTAGCGGAACGCTACGCCGTCGTTCGAGACACGGAACACGATGTCGATCTTTTGCTGTTTGGCGTTTTGCAGCGAGTAGGTCTGCTCGTTGGCGCGGTAGCTGATATCGCGCTTTTTGCCGACGGCCATCTGGTAATGGTCCTCAACCGCGCGCGGAGCGCTGGCGTTGACCAGCGTGAGGTCGTTGCTGAGGTCCGCGCCGGCGAGTTGCAGGCCGAGATCGGAGGCCAACAGGACCGGCTTGCCGTCGCGGGTGATGGCGTAAGTGAGCTTGCCGTCGGCGGCACGCACGGTAACGGCGATATGCGCGTCCGGGCTGCGCAAAGGCGTGACGGCTGCGGGGGCGGCCGCAGCGACGGAGCCGGCGAAGGCGGCACTGGTCAGCGCGGCGGCGATGGTTCTTTTCACCATGTTCCTGCCATTTTCTATGGTTGCTATACCCCGCCGCGTCGATGCGGTGTCTCCGGGGGCGAACGGTGCTACTGCGGGCGGATTACACCCAGCCCGCGTCGACGATGAACTCCTGGGCCGTGCACATGGCGCCGTCGTCGGCGGCCAGGAACAACACCATCGATGCCACGTGTTGCGGCATCAGTTTGTTTTGCAGGCATTGGTTACGCTTGATATCCTGCTCGCCGGCGTCGTCCAGCCACAGGTCGATCTGGCGCTGGGTCATTACCCAACCAGGGGTGACGGTGTTGACGCGGATGCCGTGGGCGCCGAATTCACGCGCCAGGCCACGGGTCAGGCCATGCACGGCGGCCTTGGTAGTGGCGTAGGCCGGGTAGCCAGCGTTCTTGACGTGCCAGGAGATGGAGCCGACGTTGATGATGGAGCCTGCGCCTTTTTTCTTCATGCCTTCCAAAACAGCCTGGCAGGTGAAGAACATCGGACGCTGGTTGACGGCGATGCACTTGTCCCAGAATTCGGGCGTGACGTCGGAGGTTTCGTGGCGCTGGTCGTTGGCGGCGTTGTTGACGAGGATGTCGAAGTCGCCGACCAGGCCAGCCAGTTCGTTGATGGTGGCCTGGAGGGCCGGGATGTCTGTGATGTCACACTGGCGGAACAGCGGCTCGGGATAACCGGCTTCCTTCACACGGCGGATCAGCGCGAGGCTGGCATCGCGGGCGATGTCGACGAAGGCGACTTGTGCGCCCTGCTCCGCGAAGGAAATCACCATCGCTTCGCCGATGCCGGTACCGCCGCCGGTAATGAATACGCGCTTGCCGCGCAAGCTGCCAAACTTGGCCAGTTGAGTCATACAGTCTCCGGTTTTATTATTGGAAGCACCCCACCTCCGGCGGGGCGCGGTGCATCAACTGCACATCAATTGCGGGTCAATTCGCCTTCGCGGCGCAGCCATTTGGCCGAGCCGTTGTCGCGCAGGACTTCAGGCAGCAAGGCTTGCGACAGGTTCTGGTAGCACACCGGACGCAGGAAGCGCGTGATCGCGCCGGTGCCGACCGAGGTCGTGCGGCCGTCCGACGTCGATGGGAACGGGCCGCCATGCACCATGGCGCTGCACACTTCCACGCCGGTCGGATAGCCATTGGCCAGAATGCGGCCAACCTTGCGCTCCAACACCGGCAGCAGCGCTTGCGCGGCTTCCAGGTCGCCATCGTCCATTTGCAGCGTGGCGGTCAGCTGGCCTTCCAGCTTGTCCGCGACCTGGCGCAGTTCCGCCACGTCCTTGCACGCCACCACCAGCGATGCCGGGCCAAAAATCTCTTCTTGCAGCGCGTGCTGCGACAGGAAGGCCGAAGCCGACGACACGAACAACGCCGGAGCGCCCTTGCCTTCCGCCTGCGGCGCCAGCGCCAGCGTCTTCACATCCGCATGTTCCGCCAATTGGTTCACACCGCGCGCGAAGTTACCGGCGATCCCCGGCGACAGCATCGAGCAAGCCGCACCGCCCGCCAGTGCCTGCGAAGCCGCCGCCGTGAAGCGATCCAGGTCAGGACCGGCAATCGCCAGCACCAGGCCAGGATTGGTGCACATCTGGCCCACGCCCAGCGTCAGCGAAGCGGCGAAGCCGGCGGCGATATCTTCCGCGCGGTTTTTCAGCGCCTGCGGCAGCAGGAACACCGGATTGATCGAGCTCATTTCGGCATACACCGGAATCGGCACCGGACGCGCGGCCGCGGCGGCCATCAGCGCCAGGCCGCCACCGCGCGAGCCGGTAAAGCCCACCGCCTTGATGGCGGGATGGCGCACCAGCTCAATACCCAGTTCATTGCCCACGCCGGTCAGCAGCGAGAACACGCCAGCCGGCAGGCCGCAGATCTCCACCGCTTTGACGACAGCGCGGCCGACCAGCTCCGACGTGCCCGGATGCGCGAAGTGCGCCTTCAACACCACCGGGCAGCCGGCGGCCAGCGCCGACGCGGTGTCGCCGCCTGCGACAGAAAAAGCCAACGGGAAGTTGCTGGCGGCGAAAACCGCCACAGGGCCAAGGCCGATCATGCGCATGCGCAGGTCAGGACGCGGCGGTGTCCGGTCCGGCAGAGCTTTATCGAAGCGCACATCGTGCCACGAACCTTCGCGCAGCAAGTTGGCAAACAGTTTGAGCTGGCCCACGGTGCGGGCGCGCTCGCCTTCCACGCGCGGGCGCGGCAGGCTGGTTTCGGCCATCACACGCTCCACCAGCACATCGCCCAATGCCATGATCTGGTCGGCGATGGTGTCGAGGAAGGTGGCGCGCTTCTCGTCGCTCAGCGAACGGAAGGTGTCGAAAGCTTCATCGGCAAGGCGGCAAGCCTGATCGATCTGCGCCGCATCGACAGTACGGAATTCAGGATCGATCACCTGCTGCGTGGCCGGATTGTAGGCGCGGACGCCCGCGCCGGTGCCTTTAACGGACTGACCGCCGATCAGTGCATCGCCGGTAATGATCATAATGCCTTCACCTTGGCCACTTCGGTTTTGTACACGGCCAGCTTGTTGCGCAGGGCCGGACCGAATTGCGGCGAGTGGATCTCAAACGTTTCACCCGGCTGCACCGAGATGTTGTCGGCCACGCTCAGGGTGGCGGTGCCGAAGAAGTGCACGTGCACGTCGCCAGGACGCTTGAACAACGCGTATTTGAAGTGGTGATGTTCCAGATTGGCGATGGTGTGCGACATATTCTGCTCGCCGCTGAAGAATGGCTTCTCCCAACGTACCTTGCCTTCCTTGTCGAGGATGCGCGAGGTGCCCTCGATGCTGGCCGGCGCTTCGCCCACCAGCAGCGCTGGACCGAGGCCGCACACGCGCAGCTTGGAGTGCGCCAGGTAAAGATAGTTCTGGCGCTCGGTCACGTGGTCCGAGAACTCGTTGCCGATGGCGAAACCAACGCGGTATGGCTGGCCGTCGTCGCCGATGATGTACAGGCCCGCCACTTCCGGCTCTTCGCCGCCATCCAGCGCGAAGTCCGGCATGTTCAGATCCTGGCCGCTGGCGGCCACGATCGAGCCGTCGCCTTTATAGAACCATTCCGGCTGCACGCCTGCTTCGCCGGCGGCTGGCTTGCCGCCTTCCACGCCCATGCGGAACATCTTCATGGAGTCGCTCAGCGATTCGACGTCGCCGCCGATTTTCTTGTGCATGGCGTCGCGGGTGTCGGCGGAGCCCAGGTGGGTCAGGCCGGTGCCGGTGACGTAGGTGTGGGCGTCGTCCGAGTGATCCAGCGGCGACAGCAGGCGGCCGGCGGCGGCAACGGCTTCAAACGAGGTGGTTTGCGCGCCGATGGCTTTTTCAGCCAGCGTGGCCAGCGAGGTGGCTTTGCGGATCGCATCCTGGGCCAGCGCGTAAGTGGTGCTGTAACCGTCGATGATGCGGATGGTTTTATCTTCCAGCACGCCGATCTTGCGCGCGCCTTGTTCGTTCTTGAATTGTACGAGTAGCATGTAAAGTCTCCGGAATTAATGCGAGTGGCGTGGCACTGCCGAGCCGCGATTGCCGACCAGGAAGTCGAAGTCGCAACCTTCGTCGGCTTGCAGCACGTGCTCGATGTACAGTTGCTGGTAGCCGGTCTTCGGACCTGGCGCGCTGCCGCGCTCACGAGCCGCCTGGCGCGCGGCGATTTCCTCGTCCGACACTTCCAGATTCAGCTTGCCGCCGGCGCAATCCAGCGTGATCCAGTCGCCATCCTTGACGATGCCCAGCGGGCCGCCGGCCATGGCTTCCGGCGCCACGTGCAGCACCACGGTGCCGTACGCGGTACCGCTCATGCGCGCATCCGAGATACGTACCATGTCCTTCACGCCAGCTGCCAGCAGTTTCGGAGGCAGCCCCATATTGCCCACTTCCGCCATGCCCGGATAACCTTTCGGGCCGCAGTTCTTCATCACCAGCACGGAGTCCTTGTCCACTTCCAGGTCCGGGTCCATGATGCGCGACTTGTAGTGCTCAAAGTCCTCGAACACCACGGCCTTGCCGCGATGCTGCATCAGTTCCGGCGTGGCGGCCGATGGTTTCAGCACCGCGCCGCGTGGCGCCAGATTGCCGCGCAGGATGCAGATGCCGCCGTCCTTGCGGATCGGGTTGTCCAGCGTGCGGATCACTTCATCATCGTAGATCGGCGCGTCGTTGCAGTTTTCCCAGATGGTCTTGCCGTTGACGGTCAGCGCGTTCGGGTGCGGCAGGATGTTACCGTCGCCCATGCGGCGGATCACGCCCGGCAGGCCGCCGGCGTAGTAGAACTCTTCCATCAGGAAGCGGCCCGACGGCAGCAGGTCGACGATGGTCGGGGTGCCGCGGCCGACGCGGGTCCAGTCTTCCAGCTCCAGATCGACACCGATACGGCCGGCGATGGCTTTCAGGTGGATCACGGCGTTGGTCGAACCGCCGATGGCGGCGTTGACGCGGATGGCGTTTTCGAAATTCTCTTTGGTCAGGATCTTGGACAGCTTCAGGTCCTGCTTCACCATCTCCACGATTCGGATGCCCGACATGTGGGCCAGCACGTAGCGACGCGCGTCGACGGCAGGAATGGCGGCGTTGTGCGGCAGCGATGTGCCCAGCGATTCGGCCATGCAGGCCATGGTCGATGCGGTGCCCATGGTGTTGCAGGTGCCTGCGGAACGGGAGTGGCCCGCTTCCGCGCCAATGAACTCGTGCATCGAGATTTCACCGGCCTTGACTTGCTCGTGCAGCTGCCAGACGGCGGTGCCGGAGCCGATATTCTTGCCGTTCAGTTTACCGTTCAGCATAGGGCCGCCGGTCACCACGATGGTCGGGATGTCGACCGAGGCGGCGCCCATCAGCAGCGCCGGGGTGGTCTTGTCGCAGCCCACCAGCAGCACCACGCCGTCCATGGGGTTGCCGCGGATCGATTCTTCCACGTCCATGGACGCCAGGTTACGGGTCAGCATGGCGGTTGGGCGCAGGTTGGATTCGCCGTTGGAGAACACCGGGAATTCAACCGGGAAGCCGCCGGCTTCGAGGATACCGCGCTTGACGTGGTCCGCCAGTTTGCGGAAGTGCGCGTTGCATGGGGTCAGTTCGGACCAGGTGTTGCAGATGCCGATGATCGGTTTGCCTTCGAATTCGTGATCAGGAATGCCCTGATTCTTCATCCAGCTGCGATACATGAAACCGTTCTTGTCTTGCGTACCAAACCATTCGGCGGAGCGCAGCTTCACCTTTTTGTCATTCTCAGACATGCATTTCTCCTCAGTATTTTCCTGTGCGGGGGCGTGAATATCATGCCCCCACATCGATAAGGCATACTAAGGCTGAGTGAGATAACTTTCCAATAAATTGTTTATCGATATCGATATCGAAAACGATATACCTACGCGATCGAGAAGCGGTAAGCCATCACCGTGGCGTATTCTTCGCCCGGGCGCAGGATGGTCGACGGAAAGTCAGGACGATTTGGCGAGTCGGGGAAGTGCTGCGGTTCCAGACAGAAGCCGCTGCGATAACCGTAGATGCGACCTTTTCCAGTAATCGCGTCATTCAGGAAGTTACCGCTGTAGAACTGGATGCCCGGCTCCTGCGACAGCACCTCCAGCACCCGGCCCGACACCGGCTCCACCACCCGGGCCGACACTTCCATCGCCTTTTCAGCCGATTTATTCAGCACAAAGTTGTGGTCATAGCCCGAACCGAAGCCCAACTGCTCGTCTTTTTGATCGACGCGCGCGCCGATGGCGTGCGGCGTGCGGAAATCGAACGGCGTGCCGGCCACCGGCGCTGGCGGCCCGACCGGAATCAGACCGGTGCCGACCGGGGTGTAGGCGTCGGCCGGAATGGTCAGCTGGTGGCCGAGAATATCGCCCTTCCCGGCCAGGTTGAAGTAAGCATGGTTGGTCAGGTTCATCGGCGTGGCCTTGTCGGCGACCGCGTGGAAGGCGATGCGCAACTCGTTATTCTCGCGCAGCTCGTAGATGGCGGTGACTTCGGCGGTGCCGGGATAACCCTGGTCGCCGTCGATGCTCAGGTAAGTCAGGATCAGGCCCACCGATTGCGGCGTCTCGAAGGTTTCGGCGTCCCACAGCTGGCGGTGGAAACCGCCGGTGCCGCCGTGCAGGTGGTTGATGCCGTCGTTCACGTCCAGCTGATGGGTCACGCCGTCCAGCGTGAAGCGGCCATTGGCGATGCGGTTGCCGTAACGGCCGATCAGCGCGCCGAAGTACTGCGATTCGCCCAGATAGGCATCCAGATGATCGTAACCGTGGCAGACATCGGCCAGCACGCCGTCGCGGTCCGGCACGTGCAGCTCGACGATGACGCCGCCCAGATTACTGATTTTGGCGATCATGCCATTGGCGTTGGTCAGGGTGTAGAGGTGGGCTTCACGGCCGTCCGGCAGTTTGCCAAATGGGGATTCAGTGATCGTTGCTTGCATGTTGACTCTCTAATGACAAGGCGGCCGAGAGGTTTCCCTGCTCGGCCGCCGGAAGTGGTGCGTTCGCTCTTTTTATTTCATGCGATCGACGGCTTTCCGAATACGGGCATACCCTGCTCGTCCCACTTCAACGGTTTTACGTAGGTGTGACGGTCCGGATTCCACAGCGGGTCGCCGATAATCTCGGTGTAGGTGCGTGCATGATAAACCAACATGACAGTTTCGCCATCATCCGCGACGGTAAAGGAATTATGGCCGGGGCCATACACCTTGTGCTCGAAGCAGGTTTGCAGCACCGGTTCCTTGGCCTTGGTCCACGATTTCGGGTCCAGCACATCGGCGTTTTCGTCCGCCCACAGCAGGCCCATGGCGTAGTTTTCGTCGGTGGCGCTGGCCGAATAGCTGAGGAAGATCTTGCCGTTCTTCTTCAGGATGGACGGACCTTCGTTGACCCAGAAGCCGCGGATCTCCCAGTCGAATTCCGGCTTGCTCAACATGACCGGCTCGCCGCCCAGCTGCCACGGCGTTTTCATCGGCGCGATGTAGATGTTGGAATTGCCCTCGATGGCGTTGTCCTTCTGCGCCCACACGTAGTACAGCTGGTCCTTGTGGGTGAAGGTGGTGGCGTCCAGGCAGAAAGTGTCGATGCCGGTGTCGATCTGGCCCTTGAACTCCCACTCGCCTTCCAGCGGGTTGGCGGCGGCGGTGCTGATCGCGTACATGCGGTGCTGGAACAGCTTGTACTTGATCTCGCGGCTGGGCGCGGCGGCGAAGTAGACGTACCAGGCGCCCTGGTTGAAGTGCAGTTCCGGCGCCCAAACCAGTTCGCTGTATGGGCCGGTGTCCGGCTTGCGCCAGACGGTGACCTTCTCCGCGTCCGCCAGGCCGGCGATGGTTGGCGCGCGGCGCAGCTCAATGCGGTCGTATTCCGGCACCGAGGCGACGAAGTAGTAATAGCCGTCGGTATGACGGTAGATATGCGGATCGGCGCGCTGCTCGATCAGCGGGGTGAGGATGTTTTCCATTTCAATTTCCATAAAATTAGACTGCCACATATTCTTTGGCCCCCATCTTCGCCTTGACCTCGCCGTAGTAAGTATCGTTGATGCGATACTTGAACATCAGCAGGCCCATTACGGTGTGGAAGAACCCAGGAATCAGCGTCAGCATCAGCACAATGCCATGCAGGGCAAATGCGGTCTGCTCCTGGTTCGGATGATATTCAAAATGCGTCAGCAGCACGCCCACCAGCGCGCCGGCGATGCCCATGCCGGCCTTCTGGCACACCGAAATGCCGCCGAAGGCGAAGCCGGAAACGCGCTTGCCGGTCTTCAGGGTGCCGTAGTCGATGGTTTCGGCGATGGCCGACCAGAACACCGGCGCATGCAGGTCCACCACGAAGGACAGCAGGAAGTACAACACGAAGGCCAGCGCCACGTCGCCCGGCTTGACGAAGAAATACATGGCCGCGCTGATCAAGCCGACGGCGATCTGGGTCCAGCGGAACAGCTTGACCTTGCAATAGAATTTGGTAATCCAGGTCGAGGCGACCATGGACAGGATGGCCGCCGCCACGCCGGTCGACAGGAAGGCCGACACGGTTTCGGCGTTCGCGCCCAGATAATACTTGGCGTAGTAAATGGCGACCGAGCCGCGCACCACATAGCCGATGGTACCGGTCACGCACACGGCGCACAGGATCAGCCACTGGTCGTTTTGCAGCAGCACCTTGACCTGCTCACCCAGCGGCTGGCGCGCCACCTTGTGCACCACGCGCTCGGTGGTGGTGAAGAAGCAGAACAGGAACAGCACCACGCCCATGGCGGCCATCAGGGCCATGGCGGCCTGGTAGCCCACAGCCGCATTGCCCCCGCCCCAGCGCTCGGACAGCACCGGCACCACCACGGTCACCATGAAGGCGCCGACTTTGGCCAGGAACAGGCGGTAGCCATTGGCCGACAGCACCTGCTGCGGATCGTTGGACAAGGTGCTTGGCAGCGAGATGTACGATACGCCCACACCGGAGGTCATCAGCGTCATGATGATATAGGTCGAATAAGCCCATACCAGCTTGGCGCTGTAGCCCCAGTCGGGGGTGGAGAAGACGAAGAATACGCTCAGTCCATACGGCACGGCGAGGAACAGCAGCCACGGACGATAACGCCCCCAGCGCGTCATGACGGCATCGGTAATCTGGCCCATCACCAGATCGCTACAGGCGCCGATGACCTTCACCAGCACGAACAGCAAGGCCAGGTCGGTCGTGGCCAGGCCATAGACGTCGGTGTAGAAGAAGGTGATCATCAACATCATCGACGAGATCACCACATTCAGCGCCATGTCGCCGGCGCCGAAGCCGACCTTCTCGATCACGGACATTTTTTGATTCGACATCTCGGTTACCTCAAAGTGCGAGGCCGCGCCCTCGCTCAGGCGGGGACGCGGCCAGTTGGCTTCAGTCTGCTCAGATCTTCCAGTTCAGGAACAGGCCCACGGAACGGTCATAGCGACGGGTATCGCGTGGGTACAGGCCCTTGTTGGTCCAGTAGTCGGTGTACTTGAAGTTCAACAGATTGGTGCCGGTCAGGGTGACCGAGGTATTCTCGTTGATCTTGTAGCCCAGCGAGCCATCCAGCGACGACATCGGCGATGCGATCAGGTCCAGGCCCGGACCGCCGTCATTGTAGACTTGCGTGAACTTCGAGCGCCAGTTGTACGCCAGGCGGCCCGAGATACCATACTTCTCATACAGCGCCACCACGTTGTACGACCATTTCGACATGCCGGCGAACGGCTTGCCGCTCAGGTCCGGATTGCTCGACGAGCTGGTCTGGCCTTCGGTGTAGGTCGCATTCGCCTCCACGCCAAAGCCACCCAGCCAGCCTGGCAGCTTGTCGAAGAAGGTGCGGTACGCCACTTCGGCGCCTTGCAGGTAACCGTCATCCGTATTGAATGGACGGGTGGTGTCGTAGGATATGCCGTTGAAGGTCTCCTTCACCACCTTGTTCATGATGTAGCCTTTGAACTCGTGGCGGAACAGCGCGAAGCTAGCCATGCCGGTGGACGAGAAGTAGTACTCCAGCGAGCCGTCGTAGTTACGTGCGGTGAACGGTTTCAGATCCGGATTGCCGCCCGACGCCGTCGCCTGGATAGTGGTGCCGTTGGCGTTGACGTAAGCAGTGCCTGGATTCAGCTGGGCGAAGTCCGGACGGGTCAGGGTCTTCGATACCGAGAAGCGGGCGATCACGTCGTCACGCAGCGTGGCCTTGAAGTTGGCGCTTGGCAGATAGGACGTGTCGCTCGATTTCTTCGAGGTTGGCACGATGGCGGTGCCGACCAGCGAATTGCCCAGCAGGTCCGAGTCGGTCTTGGTCACACGCATGCCCAGCACGCCGTCAAACGGAATGCCGGCGGTTTCCCAGCCGATGTGCGCCTTGCCGTACAAGGCGTAGTTCTTCTCCTCGTCGGCGAAGTACGAGCCAGGGTCGAGCGCCTTGGCGGCGCTGTTGCCGGTGACGGCTTTGCGCACGTCGGCGGTGTTCGAGATCAGGTAGCTGGCGCACGGGGTGTACCACGAATTGGTGCCCCAGTCGTTCTGCATCTGCGTGGTGCAGGTCATGCCCGGCAGCGAGGTCACGGCGACACCCGCCGGCGCCGGGGTCGAGCCCTCATACGACTTGATCGACGAAGCGGTACGCTTGGCGGCGCGCACGCCGAAGCCGAAGTCCTTGAACAAGCCTTCGTCCTGCATGGTGTAAGTGCCGTCGGCGCGCCAGTCGGTCGCCGAACCGTGGTCATGGCCGTAGCGGTCGAACAGCTGCGACAGCGTGTATTTCGACGGATCGTTCAGGTCCATGCCGCCGTAAGCGACGTTGGAATGGCCGCCCAGATTGGTGGTCACCACGGCGTTAGGCACGTTGGTGATGGTGTCCAGGATCGGGTTCTGCCAGTCGTAGTCCGACAGGGTGCGGGCGATTTCGGTGGTCAGGCGCAGGCCCGGCGCGGCGTTCCAGCGGCCGCCGATGGCGTGCTGCTGGGTCACATTGCTGGCGCGGTTGGCTTGCGTCGACATGATGGTGTTGACGTTGTGCGAGGTCAGGGTTTGCAGCTGATCCGAACCCGGGATCTTGGTGGCGCTCATCTGATCGCCTGGGCCCCACCATGGCAGGCCGACGAAGAAGTCGGTCTCGAAATTGTTCAGGTAATGGCTGCCCAGGCCTTCGGCGTACAGCTCGACGTCCTTGTTCGGCTTCCATTGCAGCGCGTAGTTGACGGCCGAGCGGCGGCGGTCGCCCAGGATGTTTTCCAGGCCGACCAGGTCAGGACCGGTCAGCTTGGGCAGCAGCCAGCTCTTGTCGATCGGCTTGGTGTTGAATACGCGCTCTTCCGAGTAGTGGTTGCGCAGGTAGGACACGCCCACCAGCGCGCCGAACTCGCCCAGGTCGGTCTTCCAGCGGTTGGAGATCATGCCGCTGACGTTAGGGTCGGTGCGCCCGGATTGCGAATAGTTGGTGGCACCGCCGTTGACCACGGCGGTAAAGCCCTTGAAGTCGAACGGACGGTTGGTGCGCACGTCGATCACGCCGGCGATGCCGCCCTCGTTCAGATCCGCGCTCTGCGACTTGTACACGTCCACACGTTGCAGCATGGTCGATGGAATGTCGGCCAGCTGGATGTAGCGGCCGGTGGTGGTGAACAGCTCGCGGCCGTTCAGCAGGGTGGCGATGCCGGGCAAACCACGGATCAGCACCGTGTTGGCTTCGCCGCCGTCACGGCGCACCTGCACGCCGGTGACGCGGGCGATGGTCTCGGCCACATTGGTGTCCGGGAACTTGCCGATATCGTCGGCGACGATGGAGTCGATAACGTTATCGGCATCCTTCTTGATCTTCTGGGCGCTTTGCGCGGCGCGGCGCACGCCGGTCACCACCACGGTGGCTTCGCCGGTGGCGGACTCGGTAGCCGGGGCTTCCTGCGCCATGACCTGGAAAGTACTCAGCAAGCCTGCGGCGGCCAGAACGGCGACGCCGGATTTCAGGACGAGGCGATGCTTCGCCTGGGACTCAAAAGCCCCGGATACGGTGTGTTTCATAGGTCTCCAGTGTTCGTCTATGTCGGGAGAGCTGATCGATATTCAGCCTTCTGAAACAAATCTTAGTGCCGGGAACGAAAACAAACCAATCAATTTTTTGGGGTTTTCGATACCCAAAAAGATATCAACATCAGCTACTTTCATAAAATCCTTTTTCCCGAACGAAAGTAAACCGTAATGAGAATCATTTCTATTGCTTTTACCGGGCGAACTTCATAGAATCTCCTTGCTGAAACGACAAGCTGAGAGGAAATGCAACATGGAGTCGATCAAACCACACATCGACTGGAGTGCGATGTTTGTCGCCAACCAGCCACAACTTCTACGGGCCGCCTTCAAGGTGCTGGGCAACACGGCGTGGGCGCAGGACGTGGTGCAGGACAGCTACCTGAAAGTGACCGAGGCCGGCCATGCGGTCGAGGCCAGGCAACCGCTGGCGTATTTGTTCCAGATCGTGCGCAACCTGGCGATCGACGCGCACCGCCGGGCGGCGCTGGAAGCCCGCGTGTTCGCCGACGAGGAGGATGGCTTGCAGGTCCCGGCCCCGTCCGGCACACCGGAATCGTTGAGCGTCAGCCGCCAGGACCTGCGCATCGTGGCGGACGCCCTCGCCGCCCTGCCCGAGCGCACGCGCTCGGCGTTCGAACTGCACCGGCTGGGCGGCCTGACCCAGCGCGAGATCGCCGAGCAGCTTGGCGTTTCCATCACGCTGGTCAATTTCATGATCCGCGACGCCATGACGCATTGCGCCAACGCCCTCGCCCCTTCCCACGCCTAGACCTGGGCACAACGCCGTGCTTGCGCTCAGATACAATACCGAAATCACAATTTTCATAACGCTTCGGCACTGTATTTGTTCCCATGACAACTTCCCGCGAAAACGATCCCGTCTGGCAAGCCGCGCTTGACTGGGTGCTATCGGCGCAACAACACCCACCCGACGCGGCAACCGCGACGGCATTGGCGGCCTGGCTGGCGGCGGCGCCCGCGCACCGCATCGCCTATGAGGAAGCCTCGCGCGTCTGGTTGCTGACCGGGCTGGTGCCGCCCTCCGGCAAACAACCCACTTAAAAAAATACGATAAAAATCTAAAATTTCCTCAGTCTGCTTCGTCATGTAAATGAGACGCATTTCGGCCTGGCCGGATGCACCCATTTCACTGACCGGAGGATGCAGACTGATGGAACTACTGATACTCGCCCATGCCCCAACCCGCATATTGGAGCAAGGCCTACTTCCCGCCGCCGCCGACCTACAGCTGAAGGTCACCATCCTGACCGACTGCGTCGGCGAACATATCGTGCGCGCCAGGCACTCGCCGCTGTACGGACAGTGCGAACTGGGCGAGTGCGACGTTTTCAATCCGCTGGCGGTGGCGCGTTTTCTTTCGGTGCACGGCCGGCGCGTGGACGGCGTGCTGGCGGCGCACGCCGTGCTGCACGCCTCGGCGGCGGTGAGCGCCGCCAGCCTCGGCCTGCCGGGCGCGTCCTGGCGGCCCGCCGTGCGGCACGACCAGCGGCGTGATCCCGTCGCCGTTCCGCATGCCCGCCGCATCATCGATTGCGCCGAGCCTCCGGCCGGCATCGGCGCCGACTGGTTCCCCGCCAGTGTGCAGCCGCTGGAAGGCGGTGCGGCCAGCGGCGGCGCCATCGTCCGCGATATGGAAGAACTGCGGCGCAGCCTGGGCGCGCTGCGCCATGGCTACGCACTGGTGGAAAAGCACCGCGACGATGAAGTGGTGTACGCGCTGGATGCGCTGGCCACAACGGAAGGTTTCGCCATCCTGAGCGGCAGCCGCATCGCCTTCGACCAGGACCCGCAACGCACCAAGCGCGTGCAATCCTTCATGCCACGCCCACCGCGCTGCGACGAGTTGCTGACGCTGCTGCAACCGCATGAGCTGGGCCTCGGCCGGCACCATGTCGAGTATGCGCTCTCCCCGGCCGGCCTGCGCCTGCGCGACATACACAACGGCCTGCACGACGACGAGTCCGAACTGGCGCTGGACGACCGGCTGGACGGCAACCTGTTCGCCGCCGTGCTGAAAACCAGCCTCGGCCTGCCGGTCACACCGCCGCACCTGCTGCACATCGATGCGCCGGCGGCGGTGGCGCGGGAGACGGCATGAGTCCGCGCCTTCCCGCCGCCGCGCGCGTGATGGCCGATCAGGCCGCGTCCGCCGCACTGCTCAATTGCCTGCTCAAGGAGTTCGCGCTGCCGCTGTCCCTGCTCGACCAGGACAGCCAGCGGCAGCCGCTCGGCCTGCCGTTCCAGCTTTACCGCCGGCTGCAATCGCCGCGCACCGTGCCGCTGCTGGTGCGCATGCCGGATGGCGCCCGCTTCGCCGTGCTGGCCGACCGCGACGACACGCTGGGCAGCCAGACCTATGTGTCGGCGGTCTACGGCCAGCGGCCCGGCCAGCGCTGGCAAGCCCTGACGCCGGCGCTGCTGGCCGAATCCATGCTCGACAGCTGCGCCGCCGTGACCGGGCAGAACAATCCGGAACTGCTGACGCAAATCCTCGCCAGCCGCGACCTCAAGCGCGCGGTCGCCGCCCACTTCGACGATCAGGCCGTGGCGCCGCTGGCGGAGTACCTGCGCAGTGAACAATGTCTGTGGTACGGCCATCCGGCCCAGGTGGCGCCCAAGGCCAGGCTGTGGCCGGCCGCGCTGCGGCAGGAAGAGGTGTCGCCGGAATTCGGCGCCGCCCTGCGGCTGCACCTGTTCGAGGTGCCGGCGGGGGGCCTGTGGATCGCCGCCAACGGCATGGCGCGCGAGGACGTGCTGGCGGCGTGCGCCGATCAGAGCGGCGCGCGGCCGGGACACGCCATCCTCAGCATGCACCCGGTCCAGGCCGAATTGTTCCGCGCCGATCCGCGCGTGCAACGCCTGCAGGCGCGGCAGGAGATTCGCGACCTCGGCCGCAGCGGCTTCCTGTCCCATCCCACCGCCTCGGTGCGCACCATGTACATACCGGGGCACGAATACTTCATCAAGGGTTCGCTGAACATCCGCATCACCAACTGCGTGCGCAAGAACGCCTGGTACGAACTGGAAAGCGCGCTGTTGATCGACAGCCTGCTCAAACGGCTGACCAGCGCCTCGCCGGACAGCACCGGCGGCCTGCACACGGTGTCCGAGCCGGCCGCGCTGGGATGGTCGCCCGCCGGCCACTCCGAAGAAGACAGGATCTGGTTCCGCGAGCAGACCGGCGCCATCCTGCGCACCAATTTCTGCCTTGCGGAGGGCGAAGAGAACTGCCTGCTGGCCGGCACCGTGTTCGGCCGCGACCTCGCGCTGCAATCCAATGTGCTGGCTTTCCTGGAGCAGCAACTGGGGCGCGCGCCCGAGGCGGACGACCTGCTACGCTGGTTCGCCAGCTACGCCGCGCTATTGCTGCGCCCCGTGCTGAACATGTTCTTCAACCACGGCGTGATATTCGAGCCGCACCTGCAAAACACCGTGCTGGTGCACCGCGATGGCCACCCTGCCCGGCTGCTGCTGCGCGACTACGAAGGCGTCAAACTCAGCGCGGAACTTGGCATCCACGCCGTGCCGCACGACATACCGGCGCGCGTGCGCCAGTCGATGGAGTATCCGCGCGCGCAGGGCTGGAGCCGGATCGCCTACTGCCTGTTCGTCAACAACCTGTCGGAAGCTGTGCTGGCGCTGACCCATGGACGGCCGGCGCTGGCGCCGGCGATGTGGCAACTGGTGCGGCAGGAACTGGCACAGATTCGTAGCACCCTGCAAACCCCGGCGCCCGAACTCGATGCCCTGCTGGACGACGCCAGCATTCCGTGCAAGACCAACTTCCGCATCCGGTTGGCCGCCGCCGCCGACAAGTTCGCCGGCTACGTGCAGTTGCGGGCGCCGTGGCAGGTGCGGCCATGACGGCGCTGCCCGAACTGGTGGCGCGCCATGCGCGCGCGCTGGCCGCCACCGCCACCGATCCGGTGTCCGCCTTCATCTACGACCTGCCGGCGCTGCGCCGCCATGTGCAATGGCTGAAATCCCTGCTGCCGCCCGGCGTGGAGCTGTACTACGCCATCAAGGCCAATAGCGAGGCGCCGGTGCTGGAAGCGCTGGCGCCGTGGGTGGATGGTTTCGAGATCTCCTCCGGCGGCGAAATCGCACGCGCCCTGCAATCCGGCCCGCGGCGCAATTTCATCTTTTCCGGGCCGGGCAAGCTGGACTCGGATCTGCGCCAGGCGTTGCGCCACAACGTGGAAATGATCCACGTCGAGAGCCTGGACGAAATCCGCCGCCTGAACGCCATCGCCAGCGAGCTGCAAAAGCGCCAGCCGGTGCTGATCCGGATTAACCCCAGCCTGCCCGCCCATCTGGCCACCAAACTGTCGATGGCTGGCGCGCCAACGCCGTTCGGCATCGACGAGGCGCAGCTGCCGCAGGCGGTGGCGCTGGTCGAAGCCTGCCCGCACCTGGCGCTGCATGGTTTCCACGTGCACGCCATGTCGCACCAGCTGGACGTGGAGCGCCACATCCAGCTGCTGGACTGGTATCTGGAACGCTGGCCGTCGTGGCAGGCGCTGGCCAGCGACCGCCAGACGGTGCGTTGGCTGAACGCGGGCGGCGGCATGGGCGTGAACTATCTGCTGCCGCAGCAGTTCGACTGGGCGCGCCTGTGCCGCCACCTGGCCGCGCGCCTGAGCAGCAATCCGCAAGCGCCGCGCATCCGTTTCGAACCGGGCCGCCTGGTCACGGCCTTTTGCGGCTACTACCTGATGCAGGTGCTGGACCTAAAACACAGCCACGGCAAGAACTTCGCGGTGTGCCGTGGCGGCACCCACCAGTTCCGGCTGCCGTCGGCGCAAGGCCACGACCATCCGGTGCTGCACCTGCCGGCGGCGCACGCCGCCGCCACGCCCGCCGCATGGACCGTGGTCGGCCAGCTCTGCACGCCGAAGGACGTGCTGTCGCGCGACGCGGTCCTCAGCGGGCTAGCGATCGGCGACCTGCTGGTGCTGCCGCTGGCCGGCGCCTACGGCTACAACATTTCGCATGCCGACTTCCTGTGCCACCCGCGTCCGCAACAGATCTTTATCGATGCCGAACCATCACAAACAACACCATCACGGAGTGAATCCCATGCTGCACACGCTAACCCCTGAACGCCGCGGCAACCGGTCCCTGCTGGACAGCCAGGCCGCGCGCGAATCCAATGCCCGTTCCTATCCGCGCCGCCTGCCGCTGGCGATTCAGCGCGCCGAAGGCATCCACGTCACCGACATGGACGGCAAGACCTACTACGATTGCCTGGCCGGCGCCGGCACTCTGGCGCTGGGCCACAACCACCCGGTGGTGGTGGACGCCATCCGCGCCATGCTCGACCAGAAAGTGCCGCTGCACACGCTGGACCTGACCACGCCGCTGAAGGAAGCCTTCGTCGACGAATTGTTCGCCAGCCTGCCGGCCGCTTTCGCCGAACAGGCGCGCGTCCATTTTTGCGCGCCGACCGGCGCCGACGCCGTCGAGGCGGCGGTCAAGCTGGCCAAGATCGCCACCGGCCGCAGCGGCGTGTTTTCCTTCCATGGCGGCTACCACGGCTCCACCCACGCCACCATGAGCCTGAGCGGCAGCCTGCATCAAAAGAGCGACATTCCGGGCCTGATGCCGGAGGTGCAGTTCCTGCCCTACCCCTACGCCTACCGCTGCCCGTTCGGCGTCGGCGGCGAGCAATGCCAGCAACTGAGCGCCCACTACCTGCGCAACCTGCTGGGCGATCCGGAGAGCGGCGTGCGCCGGCCGGCCGCCATCATCCTGGAGGTGGTGCAGGGAGAAGGCGGCGCGATTCCGGCCCCGGTCGAATGGCTGCGCGAGGTGCGCCGCATCACCGAGGAATACGGCATCGTGCTGATCATCGACGAGGTGCAGACCGGCTTTGGCCGCACCGGCAAGCTGTACGCCTTCGAACACGCCGGCATCGTGCCGGACATCCTGGTGCTGTCGAAAGCCATCGGCGGCAGCCTGCCGCTGTCGGTGCTGGTCTACCGCGAGCGCTTCGATGTCTGGAAACCGGGCGCGCACATCGGCACCTTCCGCGGCAACCAGATGGCGATGGCGGCCGGCCTGGCCAGCCTGCGCCACATCCGGCGCGAGAACCTGCCGGAACAGGCGGCCCAGCGCGGCCGCCAGCTGATGGACAGACTGGCGGCGCTGCAACGCGGCACGCCGGAGATCGGCGAGGTGCGCGGGCGCGGCCTGATGATCGGCGTGGAAATCGTCGACGGCGACGGCGCCACCGACACGCTCGGCCATCCGCTGGCCAACCCGGCGCTGGCCAGCGCCATCCAGCGCCGCTGCTTCCAGAACGGACTGATCCTGGAACTGGGCGGTCGCCATTCCTCGGTGGTGCGCTTCCTGCCGCCGCTGATCATCAGCGCGGCGGAAGTCGACGCCGTGGCCGACATTTTCGCGGCGGCGGTGCGCGCCGAGCTGCATGCCGCCGGCACCGCCACGGCCAACATCGGCGCCGCCGCATGAGTGTGCCGTCACCGACGCTGGCCGCGCGCCGGCTGGTGGTCGCCACCGTGCTGCTGGGCACACTGGCGGTCAGCCTCAACAACACCGCGCTGAACCCGGCCATGCCCGCCTTCATGAGCGTGTTCGGCATCGACGCCGTGACCGCCAGCTGGGTCATCACCGCCTTCATGATCAGCATGGGCATGACCATGCCGCTGACCGGCTACCTCGGCAACCGCCATGGCAAGAAACGGGTCTATCTGGCCGGGCTGGCGCTGTTCCTGGCCGGTTCCTGCCTGGGCGCGCTGGCGCCATCGATGGCGTGGGTGATCGCCGCGCGCTGCATCCAGGGGGTGGCCGGCGGCCTGATGATTCCACTGTCGCTGGCGCTGGTGTTTGAGGTCTACCCCAAGGAAGAGCGCGGGCGCGTCAGCGGCTGGTGGGGCATGGCGGTGATGCTGGCGCCGGCTGCCGGGCCGGTGGCGGGCGGCGTGCTGGTGCAGTTCAGCAGCTGGCACGCGCTGTTCGCGGTGAATATTCCCATCGGCCTGGTGAGCTGGGCCATCGGCTGGCGCTGGCTGCCGTCGCCGCCGGTGCGCGCGCCGCGCCGGTTCGACTGGCGCGGCTTCGCGCTGGTGACGTCGGGCGTGGGGCTGTTGCTGGCGACGCTGGGCCGGCTCAAGGACATGGCCGCGCTGAGCGCGCCGCTGAACCTGACGCTGATCGCCGCCGCGCTGCTGTGCCTGGCGCTGTTCGTGCGGGTCGAGCTGCGCCAGCCCGAGCCCTTGCTGAACCTGCGCATCTTCGCCGAACCCAGCTACAGCCTCAGCGTGGCGGTGGCGTCGGCGCAATCGGTCGGCATGTTCGGCTGCGTGGTGCTGCTGCCGCTGCTGATGCACACCGTCCTGGGCTACGGCGCCATGTGGACCGGCCTGGCGCTGTTCGCCACCGCGCTGTTCGCCGGCGTGTTTTCCTCGCTGGGCGGGCGGTTGCTGGACCGGCACGGGCCGCGCGCCGGCGTCGCCGCCGGCATGCTGTGCAGCGCGCTGGCGACCATGGCGCTCGGCCTGGCCGGCGCCGGCGGTGTCAGCCAGGCGCCGCTATGGCTGATCGTGGCGCTGATGGCGGCGCGCGGCGTCGGCCTGGGGCTGTCGTATATCCCGGTCACCACCGCCGGGCTGAACGCCATCCCCGAACAGCTGGTCACCGAGGGTTCGGCCATGAACAACATCCTGCGCCGGGTGACCGCCTCGCTGGCGGTGGTCGCGGTATCGATTTACTACGAGCTGCGGCGCGCCGGCCTGCTGGCGCACGGCGCCGCGCCGGTCAGCGCCAGCGGCATCGCGCTCAATGAACTGTTCGTCGCCATCGGGCTGCTGCTGCTGGTGACGCTGCCGCTGGCCCTGTGCTTTCCCAAACCAGCTCCGCTGGACCATCAATTTCATTATCAGAAGGGATAAACATGCAAATCTCGGAAGCAAAAGCAATCAGCTCGCCGGCCGAAGGCACCGGGCCGCAATGGATCGCCGCCCTGCAATCGCCGCGCTACGGGCAGGTGGAACAACGCGTGGTGCGGCAACTGCTGCAAGCGTTGATCTATGAAGGCGTGCTGGAGTGCGAATATGCACGCGGCGAGTTCGTCGTCACCGGCCGTGGCGCCGATGGCAAGACGGTGCGCCTGCGCTGCCCCGGCGAGATGAAATCCAGCTTCGGCCTGGTCAAGCTGGACGGCGGCCCGGTGCTGCGCACCACGCGCGACGAAGACGCCAGGCCGGCGACGCTGGCCGACGTCTGCACCGAGATCCTCGGCACGCTGCCGCCCTCGGAGCGGCTGAGCGCTTTCATGGAAGAGCTGGAGCAAACCCTGCTCAAGGACTTGCAGGCGCACAGCCAGGAACGTCCGCCGCTGCCGCCGCCGGCCCAGCGCGGCTACGACGAGCTGGAAGGCGACATCATGGACGCGCACCTGTACCACCCGAGCTACAAGTCGCGCATCGGCTTCTCGCTGGACGACAACCGCCGCTACGGGCCGGAGTTCAAACAGGCGCTCCAGTTGCAGTGGATCGCCGTCCCCCGCCGCCTCGGCCGCGTGAACCACTCGGCGCATACCAGCTACGAGGCGTTGATCCGGCAGGAACTGGGCGAGGCCGATTACGGCCGATTCGCCGCCACGCTGCGCCAGGCCGGCAAATCGATCGACGATCATTTGCTGCTGCCGGTGCACCCATGGCAGTGGCAACAACGCATCGCCGCCCTGTTCCACGCCGAACTGGCCAGCGGCGAGATCGTCCTGCTGGGCCATGGCCAGGACAGCTATCGCGCCCAGCAATCGATCCGCACGCTGGCCAATCACAGCGCGGCCGATAAGGCCTACGTCAAGCTCTCGCTGAGCATCACCAACACCTCGACCAGCCGCATCCTGGCCGCCCACACCGTCATGAACGGCCCCATCGTGACCGACTGGCTGCACGGCCTGATCGCGCAGGACGCCTATGCGCGCGAACTGGACTTCGTGATCCTGGGTGAGGTGCTGGGCGTGAGCTTCGACTACGACCGCCTGCCCGAGGTCCGCGCGGGCAAGGCCTACGGCACGCTGGGCGCGATCTGGCGCCAAAGCCTGCATCCCTACCTGCGCGCCGGCGAGGCCGCCGTGCCATTCAACGGCTTGTGCCACGTGGACGACGACGGCCGCCCGCTGGCCGATCCGTGGATCGCGCGGCACGGGGGGCGCGCCTGGACCGAACGCATGCTGCAAGTGACCGTCAATCCGATCATCCACATGCTGCTGGCGCATGGCATCGGCATGGAATCGCACGCCCAGAACATCGTCCTGATCCACCGCGACGGCTGGCCCACGCGCATCGCGCTGAAAGACTTCCACGACGGCGTGCGCTATTCGCCGGCGCACCTCGGGCAGCCGGAACGGACGCCGGCGCTGGTACCGCTGCCGCCCAGCCACGCGCGCATCAACCGCAACTCCTTCATCCTCACCGACGACCTGGACGCGGTGCGCGACTTTTCCTGCGACGCCTTCTTCTTCATCTGCATGGCGGAGACGGCGATCTTCCTGGCGCGCCACTACGACCTGCCGGAACAGGAGTATTGGGCCATGACCGCCGGCGTGATCCACGACTACCAGCGGCGCCACCCGCAGCACGCGGCACGCTTCCGCGCGTTCGACCTGTTCGCGCCCACCTTCCAGGTGGAGGAACTGACCAAACGCCGCCTGCTGGGCGACAGCGAGCCGCGCTTCCGCCAGGTGCCCAACCCGCTGCACCCGTTCCGGGACGCGCCGTGATCCGGCCCAATCTGCTCAAGCGCAAGCTGGCGCAGGGCCAGGCCGTGTTCGGCCTGTTCTGCTCCATCCCGGCGCCGGCGTCGGTGGAGCTGGCCGGCGCCGCCGGCTTCGATTTCGTGATCATCGACACCGAGCACACGCTGATCAATCCCGAGACGCTGGAAAACATGCTGCGCACGGCGGAAGCGGCCGGCATCACACCGCTGGTGCGCATTTCCAGCGCCGCCGCGGACAGCGGGGAAATCCTGCGCGCCCTCGACGGCGGCGCGCAGGGCATCGTCGCGCCGTGCGTCGAAAGCGCGGA
Organism: Duganella radicis; assembly: GCF_009720825.1. Taxonomy (GTDB): domain Bacteria; phylum Pseudomonadota; class Gammaproteobacteria; order Burkholderiales; family Burkholderiaceae_D; genus Rugamonas; species Rugamonas radicis. The sequence goes on from NZ_WNKY01000002.1 coordinate 182,976, forward strand.
GACCATGCGGCGCATCGTGGCCGCCTGCAAATACCAGCCGCATGGCATGCGCAGCCTGAACGCCGGCCGGCCCGGTGCCTTCGGCAAGCATAGCCTGGCCGAGTATGTGGTCCACGCCAATCAGGAAATCATGGTGGTTCCCATGATTGAAAGCCTGGCCGGCGTGCGGCACATCGGCGCCATTCTGGAAGTACCCGGCGTCGATCTGGTGCTGGAAGGCGCGGCCGACCTGTCGCAATCGTGCGGGCTGGCGTGGCAAACGGCGGCGCCGCCGGTGCAGGCCGCGCTGCGCGAGATCCAGCAGGCTTGCGCACGGGCCGCCATTCCCTATTGCGCCATACCGCGCGCCGACGGCGACTATGCCGCCTGGCGGGGCCGGGGCGTCTCGGCCTTCGTGCTGGGCGACGAGCGCGGCATCGCCTTCCGCGCGCTACAGGCCAAACTTCATTCCATGACTCTTAGCGAAGGATAGACACGTGACAAACGTTGACCATTATCGGGCGCAGGCCGCCAACCTGGTCCTGCGGGATCTGATCGACTGCCTGCTGGCCGAGCACTTTTTCGACGCCGCCACGACGGAGCTGCTCTCGCCCGAACAGTTCCAGGCCCGGCATGCCGGCCTGCTCCCGGACAGCGATTCACACGCCTTGATGTGGCGTTGGACCATCAGCCACACTCCGCAGCATTGCGTGCTGGTGCCGGTGGTGCGCGGCGTGGTCCAGCCGCTGCAATGCGCGCCGGACGCGGCGGCCTACTCGCTGCGCCAAACGATGGCGCAGGCCGCGCCGGACATCTCCCCGCTCGACCCGGTCAGCTTCATGGAGTTGCTGATCGCCCACGCACCGGACACGGTCATCCGCGATAACACCGAAGGCGCGGCCATGCTGCTGGAGTGGATACGGGAATCGGTGCAACAGACAGCCTGGTCGCAAGGCCACCGCGTCAATACCGCCGGCCTGCTCGAACGCAGCCCCACCGATTTCTTCCAGACACTGGAACAATGCGCCTCCCTGCGCGACCGTCCCTTCCACCCGGTGGCCAAGCCCAAGAAAGGCTTCACCCAACAGGACTACCTCGACTACATGGCGGAGTTCGGCAACGAAGTGCCGCTGCGCTGGGTCGCCGTCGCGCGCGGCGACCTGGCCGCCGGCGACGGCGTCGACGATCCCTTCCACAGCCGGCCAGAACATTTCCTGCTGAGCGAGCCACAACAAGCCGCGCTCCAGCAGGAAATGCGGCGGCGCGGCATTGCCGCCAGCCATGTGGCGCTGCCGGTCCATCCGTGGCAGTTGCGCCACATCCTGCCGGCCATGCTGGGGGCCGAGCTGCGCGACGGCGTGTGCGTCGCGCTGGACTTCGTCAACCACGGCTTCCTGCCCACCTCATCGGTGCGCTCGCTGGCGCCGGCCGGCGGCGGCGAGCATTACCTCAAGCTACCGCTAGGCATCCATTCGCTGGGCGCGTCGCGCTATCTGCCAGCGATCAAAATGATCAACGGCCAGCGCAGCGAAAGCCTGCTGCGCCAGGCCATGCGTCTGGACAGCGTGCTGGAACAGCGGGTCTTCATTTGCGACGAAACCAAGTGGTGGTCCTATCTGCCGCAACACGCCACCTTGTTCGACGAAGGCCCGCGCCACCTGTCGGCCATGGTGCGCAGCTATCCGGCGGCGTTGCTGCGCGATCCCGCCTGCCGCCTGATTCCGATGGCGGCGCTCGGCGTGCATCTGCCACCGCGGGAGACCCACTTCTTCGACGAATGGCTGCGCCACCGCCAACTGGCGCCGCAAGCCGGGCCGGTACTGACGCTGTTCCGCGAGCTGTGCGACAGCTTCTTCGACATCAACCTGCGCATGTTCCGCCTCGGCATGCTGGCCGAGGTGCACGGCCAGAACGCGGTGCTGGTATGGCGCGACGGGCAGATGGCCGGCCTGCTCCTGCGCGATCACGACTCGCTGCGCATCCACGTGCCATGGCTGGAGCGGCAAGGCCTGGCCGATCCGCAATACCGGCTCAAGCCGGGCCACGCCAACACCCTGTACCACGACACGCCCGAGGACTTGCTGTTCTACCTGCAAACGCTGGCGGTACAGGTCAACCTGCGCGCCATCATCGAGGTGGTGGCGCAGCGCTACGGCATCGCCGACGCCCAGCTCTGGGCGGTGCTGCGCGACGCGCTGGCGCAGGCCATCGACCACATCGATTTCCCCGCCGAGGCGCGCGCCCTGTTGCAGCGCCGCCTGTTCGAGGAGGAGGCATGGCCGCTGAAACTGCTGCTGCGGCCGATGATCGAGCGCGCCGCCGGTCCCGGCAGCATGCCATTCGGGAAAAGCCTGACCAGCAATCCCTTCCGCCCGGCGGCATAAGGCATGCATCGCGTTCACCCCAGGGTACAGGGCGCCGGGCCGGAGCTGCTGGCGCTGTATGCGGACATCGAGGCATCCACCATCGGCCACCTGTGCGAGGACGGCTACGCGCACGGCCTGCAAGCGCTGGCGCGGCCCTGCCGCCTGCTGGGCAACGCCGTCACGGTCAGGCTGCCCGCCATCGACGGCAGCGTGATCCGCCCGGCCCTGATCGCCAGCCAGCCGGGCGACGTGCTGGTGATCGAAATGGCCGCCGGCGACCAGCACCGCGCCTGCTGGGGCGAGCTGCGCACCCTGGCCGCGATGAAGAAGCAATTGGCCGGCGTGGTCATCGCCGGCTGCGTCACCGACGTGCGTGCGCTGGCGGCGCTGGGCTTTCCCGTGTTCTCGCTGGCCGTCAGCGCTCTCACCACGCGGGCGCTGGACCTCGGCGGCGAGGTCAACGTGCCGGTCAGCATCGCCGGCGTCAGCGTGCAACCGGGCGACCTGGTGGTCGGCGACGACGACGGCCTGTTCTTCCTCAACCCCGCGCAAGCGCGCGAGCTCGCCGCACGCGCGCACCGCAAACAACAGGAGGAAGCCGAACGGCGCGAACAACTGCGTTGACATATTCGCACGAAGTGAATGATAATGATTTACATTCTCATTCCATCATCAAGGAGTTGCCGTGCAGTCGTACCACGCGATACCGTTCAAACACCGTCCGCTGCTTGCGGCCATGCTGCTGGCCATGGCCGCGCAGGCGCAGGCCGACACTGGCGCCGCTGAGATGCCGGCCGGCGAGGCCGTCATCATTTCCGCCTCGCGCGCCAATCTCGAAGCGGAAAAGGCGCCGCAGACGGTGGTGGTCATCGGCAAGGACGAGATCGAACAGCAACTGACGTTGTCGACCAACTCATCGGACGTGCTGAGCAACATCCTGCCCTCCTACACCCCGAGCCGGGGCAAGATGAACGGTTCCGGCGAAACCCTGCGCGGGCGCACGCCGCTGATCCTGATCGACGGCGTGCCGCAGTCCAACCCGGTGCGCCCGACCGGCCGCGAAGCGCACACCATCGACTACGCGATGGTGGAGCGGATTGAAATCATCCAGGGCCCGAACGCCATCAACGGCCTGGGCGCGACTGGCGGCACCATCAACATCGTCACCCGGCGCCCGGAAAAAGGCACGGTGAACCAGCATATCGACGTGCAGGTGACCGCACCCACCAGCGGCATCGAGGGCGAAACCCTGAATTACAAGACCACCTACCGGGTCGACGGCCGCCTCGACAAGCTGGATTATCTGTTCTCGGCCGGTTACGAGGACCAAGGCCTGTACCTGGACGGCAAAGGCCGAAGCATCGGCGTCGACGTCACCCAGGGCGACCTGATGGATTCGCGCAGCTACGACATCCTGGCCAAGCTGGGTTATCGCCCGGACAGCCAGCAAAAGCTGCAATTCTCGCTCAACCGCTACCGCATCAAGTCCAAGGCCAGCTATGTCGGCGTGGCCGGCAACCGCGCGCTGGGCATTCCGTCCACCTCGCGCGAAGGCACGCCCCCCGGCACCCCGGCGTGGAACGACGCCTGGACCGCCAGCGCCAGCTACAACCACTACGACCTGGCCGGCATGGAGCTGTCCGCCATGGTCTATCACCAGCAATTCGTCGGCCTGTTTGGCGCCGACAACTCGGCCACCTTCCAGGACGTGCGCATCGCGCCGCGCGGCACGCTGTACGACCAGTCGCGCGCGGTGGCCTTCAAGTACGGCAGCAAGGTCGGCCTGACCAAGGCCGGCCTGCTGGACGGCCGCCTGAAACTGACCGCCGGCTTCGACACCCTGATCGACGAGGGCAAGCAGGACATGTACGGCACCGGCCGCACCTTCGTGCCGGAATCCAAATACCGCAATCTGTCGCTGTTCGTGCAGGGCGAATACAAGCTGCTCGACAGCCTCACCCTGCACGCCGGCCTGCGCCGCGAGAACGCCGACCTCAAGGTCGACACCTACCGCACGCTGGCGGCCTATAACAACACGCTGGTGGAAGGCGGCAAGATCAAGTTTAATGAAACGCTGTCCAACATCGGACTGGTGTTCAACCCGGTGCACGATGTGACGCTCTACGCCAGCTATTCGGAAGGCTTCGGCCTGCCCGACATCGGCCGCACGCTGCGCTCGATTAACACCCCCGGCCAGAGCATCGCCAAGCTGCGCAGCCTGGAACCCATCCTGACCGACGGTGTGGAGGTAGGCACGCGCGTGCGCAAGGGCGACTGGGAGCTCGATGCCGCCTACTACCGCTCGGATTCGGACTTCGGCACGCGTATCGTTTCGGTCAACGGCGTGTTTGCGATGGCGCGCGAGAAGACCCGGCTGGAAGGCTACGACGCCAGCGCCAGCTACCGTTTCAACAAGGCGCACCGCGCCAGCCTGGCCTACGCCTACACCAAGGGCCGCTACGACAGCAATGCCGACGGCAGCCTGGACGCCCGGCTCGATGGTCTGAACGTGGCGCCCAATCGCGTGATCGCCACCTGGAACGCCAGCTGGAACGACATGCTGTCGTCGCTGCTGCAAGTGCAGCACGCCTTCCACCAGCGCTTTGACGATCCGGCCAAGGAATTCAGCGGCTACACGCTGGCCGACGCATCCCTCAACTACAAGCTGGACAAGGGTGCGGTGCGTCTGGGCGTGGCCAATCTGTTCGACCGCAGCTACATCACCTACTACTCGCAAAGCGCGCTGGTCGAGCCGGCACGCTATTTTGCCGGCCGCGGCCGCACGGTAACGCTGGGCTACGCGCTCGACTTCTGACCGGAGAACCGCCATGCGCTCCAAACCGCCCCTGATCCGCTGGCTGCAAGTGCTGATTGGCGTGCCGGCCGCCTGGCTGCTGTCGGCACTGGCGGTGGGCGGCATCGGCGCCGCCCTCGCCTGGAGCGGCATGGCGCGGCCGGAAGCGGTGGTGCTCGGCGCCATGCTGGGCTTTGTGATCATGCCGATGCTGGTCCTGTGGGGCTTCCGTAACTTGCTGGTGTGGCTGCACACCTGGGCCGGCGTGGTGCTGGGCGGTGTCTTGTTCGCGGTGTTCTGGATGGGCTCGCTGAGCGTGTTCGACCGCGAGATCGACCGCTGGATGATGCCGGCCACCCGGCTGCCGCCCGCGCCGCAGCAACTGTCGCTGGACCGCATCGCCGCGGCGGTCACGCCTGTCCTGCCGCCCAAGACCACGCAATGGCGGGTCGACCTGCCGACCGAACGGGTGCCGGTGCTGCGCCTCACCTACAAGGCTGGCGCCGACGACGCGCCGGTGCGCCAGCTCGATCCGGCGACCCTCACCTTCCTGCCGGAGCCGGGCAGCAAGGGCGGCAGCGGTTTTATCTTCCCCTTCCACTACGGTTTGCATCTGGGCTGGAACGATCTGGGCAAATGGATCGTCGGATTGGCGGCGATGGCGATGCTGGTGCTGCTGGTGTCCGGCGTGATCATCCACAAGAAAATCTTCGTCCAGTTCTTTACCTTCCGCCCCCACAAGTCGCTGCAACGCGGCACCCTGGATCTGCACAACCTGACCGGCGTGCTGGGCCTGCCCTTTCATTTTGTGATGACCCTGTCCGGGCTGATCATCTTCATCACCATCTACTTCCCGCAAGCGCATTGGAGCGTTTTCGGTAGCGGCAAGGAAGGCAAGGCGGCCTTCACCGCCGAGGCTTACGGCAAATTCTCGCGTCCTAAGGCCAAGGCGCCCGGCACGCTGGCCTCGCTGGACGGCATGGTGGCGCGTGCGGAACAGGAATGGGCCGGCGGCCGGCCTTACTTTGTGCGCGTCTGGCATCCCGGCGACGCCAACAGCTACGTCGAACTGCGCCGCTCCTACGCGCGCGACGTGACCATGAATCTCGACCAGATCTATTTCGACGCCGGCAGCGGCGCGATCCTGAACCGTTTCGAAGCGGGTTCCGTGATGACGGTCCAGCGCTTTATCTCCGGCATCCACTTCATCCAGTTTCAACACTGGCCGCTGCGCTGGCTGTATTTCCTGGCGGGCCTGAGCGGCTGCACACTGATCGCCACCGGCTTCCTGTTCTGGCTGGAGGCGCGGCGCGTCCGGCATGCGCGCAAGAACCTGGCCGGCGTGCCTTTCGTCGAGGGACTGGCGACCGGCGCCATCAGCGGTGTCATGCTCGCCACCCTGGCGCTGCTGGCGGCCAACCGGCTGCTGCCGGCGGATGCCAGCTGGGGCGGAGAAGATCGCGCCACGCTGGAGATGTGGGCCTTCTTCCTGACGTGGCTGCTGAGTTTTGTGCACGCCTGGCTGCGCCGCCGCGCCGCGTGGCGCGAGCAGGCATGGGCCATCAGCGCCGGCGCCGTAGCCTGCGTGCTGCTGAATGCCATCACCACCGCCGACCACCTGCTGCGCGCGGCATCCGAGGGCATGTGGGCAGTGGCGGGCGTGGACCTGATGCTGCTGACGGCCGCCGTCATTGCCGCCTGCGCAGCCCGGCGCATGGCCGCAAAGCGCGCCAGCGCGACGACGGCCGCAGCAATCCCCGCCACCTCGGCCGCGCCAGCCATCCAGGCCGTCCCAGCCACCTCAGCCATCCAGGACGCGCCAGCTGCCTCGGCCATCCCAGCCGCGTCCGCCTCCTCACCCATCCCGGCCGCCCCAGCCGCCGGCCGGCAGGCTGCCGTGGAGAGCGCACCGTGAGCGCCGCATTGCTACTTCTCGCCGCCACGGCCACCTATGCCGGCTTTGCTTGCCTCTCACTGGCCATGCCGGACAACTGGGAGCGCGCTGGCGGCGACATCGCCAGCCACACCCCGCGCCGCCGTCCGCTACGGCTTGGCGGCGCGCTGCTGCTAAGCCTCGCCCTCACCCTCTGCCTATGGCGCGACGGCCCCAGTTTCGGCGTCCTGCTCTGGGCCGTCCTACTGTCAGCCGGCGCAATCACCGTCGCCTTCACCCTGACCTGGCGCCCGTCCCTGCTGCGCGGACGCCTGCTTACTGGAACGCCACCTCGGTAAAGCTGCGCAGCTTGCGGCTGTGGAGCTTGTCCACGCCCAGCGCACGCAGCAGCTCCATCGCGCGGATGCCGATGCGCAGATGCTGGTCGACACGATCGCGGTAGAACTGATTGGCCATGCCCGGCAGCTTGATCTCGCCGTGCATCGGCTTATCGCTCACGCACAGCAACGTACCGTAGGGAACGCGGAAACGGAAACCGTTGGCGGCGATGGTCGCGCTTTCCATGTCCAGCGCAATCGCCCTGCTCTGGCTGAAACGGCGCTCGGGCGTCCGCTGCGGCATCAATTCCCAGTTGCGGTTATCGGTACTGGCGACAGTACCGGTGCGCATCACACGCTTCAGATCGTGGCCGGTCAGCTGCGTGACCTCGGCCACGGCGGCCTCGATCGCCACCTGCACCTCGGCCAGCGGTGGAATCGGCACCCACAGCGGCAAGTCCTCGTCCAGCACATGATCTTCACGCACATAGCCGTGCGCCAGCACATAGTCGCCCAGCTCCTGCGTGTTACGCAGACCGGCGCAATGACCCAGCATCAGCCAGGCGTGCGGCCGCAGCACCGCAATGTGGTCGGTGATGGTCTTGGCATTGGCCGGGCCGACGCCGATATTCACCATCGAAATGCCGGTGCCGTCGGCGCGGATCAGGTGATAACCCGGCATCTGCGGCATGCGCGGCGGCGCGGCGCCCAGCGCATCGCCCGGCTGCACCGACTGGCCCACACGGCGCGTCACCAGATTGCCCGGTTCCACAAAAGCGATATAGTCGTCGCCCGGCACGCCGGAAGGATTGGCCATCAACTCATGTCCCAGCTTGATAAACTCGTCGATATAGAACTGGTAGTTGGTGAACAGGACAAATTTCTGGAAATGCTCGCACGAGGTGCCGGTATAGTGGCGCAGGCGTTGCAGCGAATAGTCCACGCGCGGCGCCGTGAATAGCGACAGCGGCTGCGCCTCGCCCACCGGCGGCTCGTGGGTGCCGTTGGCGATGCCGTCGTCCATTGCCGCCAAATTAGGCAGATCGAACACGTCGCGCATCAGCAGGCGGCGCTCGGCCGTCAGGCTGCCTTCGATATGTTCATGCTCGGCAAACGAAAAATGGATAGGAATCGGCTGCGAACTGGTACCGACTTCCAGCTTGACATGGTGGCTGCCGTGGTTTTTCAGCAGCAGCTTGAATTGCTGGAGATAGTAGCGCGCGAACAGATCCGGCCGCGTCAGCGTGGTTTCGTAGGTGCCGGGACCGGCCACAAAGCCGAACGCCAGGCGCGAATCGGCGCGCGCCACGGTATCCGTATGTACACGAACGAACGGATAGCAGGCGCGGACATGCTCGCCGACGTCTTCGCCGGCCACGAAACGCCTCATGGCGTCGCGCAGATAGGCGATATTGGTATCGTAAATGGCCAGCACCTGATCGTAGGCGGCCTGGGCGTCGTCAAACTGCACCGGTGCGATGAATGGGCGATGATTCGTAGACATGCGGCTCCTTCGGTTGTCAGCTCGTATTTCCTATTGTAAAGGCTGTAAGCAGAACTTGCATTCCCCCTCTAGGGGAACCATCTGCCGTACCGTACAATGCAGGCTAAATCCGAATAAAGTATCCGCATGAATCAAGCCGTAACACCGCCCCATCCCGACGTTCTTTTTGGCCCGCAGCAGGAATCCTTGCTGCGCGAGGAAATTCTCGCCGACCTGCTGGAGGCCAGCGCCGCGCGCCATCCAGGGCGGGTGGCGTTGATTTTCGGCGATCGCCAGCTGACGTATGGCGAACTGGATGCGCAGGCCGACCTGGTGGCGGCGCGGCTGATCGCGGCCGGCGTGCGGCCGGGCCAGATCGTCGGTTTATGGCTGCCGCGCGGGCTGGAGCTGCTGGTGCTGCAAGCGGGCATCGCCAAGGCCGGCGCGGCGTGGCTGCCGGTCGACGAGGACACGCCGGTCGAGCGCTTGCAGGTTTGCCTGGACGATGCGGCCAGTGCCGGCGTGTTGACGTGCGCCGCCTTCGCGCCGCGTCTGGCCGACGTTGCGGCATCCGGCCGCGCCGTGTGGACCGCCGAAGCATTGCTCGCACCACCCGCCGCCGGTGAAACACTGGCCCGGCGCGGTGCGGTGTCGCCCGATGTTCCGGCCTATGTGATTTACACCTCCGGCTCCACCGGCAAGCCGAAAGGAATCTTGATCACCCAGCGCAGCATCTGCCACTTCCTGCGCAGCGAGAACGAAGTGCTGGGCGTGAGCGGCGAGGACAAGGTTTATCAGGGCTTCTCCGTGGCCTTCGACATGTCGTTCGAGGAGATCTGGATTTCGTATCTGGTCGGCGCCACGCTGTGGATCGGGCCTAAAGAGATCAGCGGCGATCCGGAGACCTTGCCGCGCATGCTGGAGCAGAACGGCGTGACCGTGCTGCACGCGGTGCCGACGCTGCTGGCCTTGTTCAATCAGGAGGTGCCGAGTTTAAGGCTGATTAACCTCGGCGGCGAAGCGTGCCCGGAATCGCTGGTGCAGCGCTGGTCGCGCGAAGGCCGCCAGATGTTCAACACCTACGGCCCGACCGAAGCCACCGTCTCCGCCAGCCTGGCGCGCCTGCGTCCCGGCTATCCGGTAACCATCGGCCGACCGCTACCCAACTATGGCCTGCTGGTGATCGATGCGAACACCGAGTACGCGGAAGCGACGGCGCATGGCCTGCCGCAGGCAAGCGGCGTGGCGACGGCCGGTGGCCCAAAGGCGGCAAATGGCCCGGCGGCGGGCGGCGCGGGCGCCGGACCGAGCCCGGTCCTGCGCCTGCTGCCGCACGGCGAAGTCGGCGAATTGTGCATCACCGGTCCGGGGCTGGCCGCCGGCTACCTGGGCCGCCCCGATCTGACGGCCGAAAAATTCCTGCCCAACCCATGGTCGAGCGGCCCGCACGACGCGCGCCTGTACCGTACCGGCGACCTCGCGCGCATCGGCCCAGACGGCGAAGTGACTTGCCTGGGCCGCGCCGACGACCAAGTCAAAATCCGCGGCTTCCGCGTCGAACTGGGCGAAATCGAAGCCCTGCTTGCGCAGCAACCCGGCGTCGGCACCGTGGCGGTCCTGCTGCGCAAGGACGACGGCATCGATCAACTGGTCGCCTACATCGTCCCCGAAGGCGCGACCACGCTGGACCCGCGCGAACTGCGCGCCGCCCTCGCCGCCAAGCTGCCGCCCTACATGGTCCCCGGCCGCTACGAAATGCTGGACGCCATGCCGCGCCTGACCTCCGGCAAAATCGACCGCAAGACACTGAAAGCCACACCACTGAGCGTCGCCCCCGCCGGCAGCGCCGAAGACTCCGACCTGCCCGAAACGCCGGCCGAAGAAGCGCTGTTCGCGGCATTGGCCGCACTATTCCCCGGCCAGCCGATTTTGCGCAACGCCGACTTCTTCACCGACCTTGGCGGCCACTCCTTCTTCGCAGCCCGCCTGGCATCTTCGCTGCGCGCCGACCCGCGCTACGCCCACATCACCGTGCGCGACATCTACCAGCAACGCCAGATCGGCAAAATCGCCGAAGCGTTGGGCGCAGCGCCGGACGGCGGCACAGAAGAAAAAGACTGGACACCGCCCGCCACGCTCAAACGCTGGATCTGCGGCATCGCCCAGGCGGCCGCCATGCCGCCACTGGTCACCCTGCGCATGGCGCAATGGCTGGCGCCCTTCTTCACCTACCACTTCTACACCGGCGATCCCGGCGACTCCGTAGCACGCGCCATCGCCGCCTCGGTCGGCGTGTTCCTGCTGGCGACCATCGGCGAATTCGCCATCGCCATCGCCGGCAAATGGCTGATCGCCGGCCGCCTGAAGGCCGGCGTGTATCCGCTGTGGAGCATCACCTACTACCGCTGGTGGCTGGCAGACCGGCTGGTCGAAGCCGCCCCCGCCTACCTGCTCAGCGGCTCCTCGCTCAACGCATGGTGGCTGCGCGCGCTCGGCGCCAAAGTGGGCAAGGACGTCATCATCGGCTCCATGACCCTGCGCGCGCCGGACCTGCTCAGCATCGGCGACCAGGTCAGCATCGGCAACGCCGTCAATTTCGAAAACGCCCGCGTCGAACGCGGCCAACTACATCTTGGCCAGATCACGCTGGAAAAGGACGCCTGCGTCAGCTCCTTCGCCATCATGGAAGGGAACACGCGCGTCGAAACGCTGGGCCACCTGGAAGGCCAATCGGCGCTGGGCGACGGCAAGGTGGTGCCAGCCGGCCGCGTATGGGCCGGCTCACCGGCGCGCGACATGGGCGCGTTTGAACGCAAACTGCCGCCGCGTCCCGTCGCCAGCGCCGCGCGCCTCACAGGCGAAGCACTGTTCTTCATCATCGGCATCCTGCTGGTCGTGACCCTGTTCTTCATGCCGGTATTCCCGAGCTTCGTGCTGATCGACTGGTTCGACGAAGCCGGCTGGCTGCCGTGGATACAGGGCGACGACGTGCGCATCCGCCTGCTGCGCTACTTCCTGCTGGCCTTCCCCGCCAGCACGGTGCTGATCGTGCTGACCGCGCTGGTCTCGGCCGGCATCCGCTGGAGCGCACTGCCACGATTGAAGCCGGGCCAGTTCCCGGTCCACGGCAACACCTACTGCGCCAAATGGCTGGTGAGCCAGATTCAGGAATCGAGCCTCAACGTTTTGCACGGCATTTACGCCACCGTGTTCGCGCCCTATTGGTATCGCCTGCTGGGCGCCAAGGTCGGCAAGGACGCCGAAATCTCCACCGCGCTGGGCGTGGTGCCGGACATGCTGACGCTTGGCGACGAAACCTTCATCGCCGATGCCGTCATGTTGGGCGACGAGGAAATCGATGGCGGCTGGATGGTGATGAAACCGACCGTGGTCTCGCACCGCAGCTTTGTCGGCAACGGCGCCTACATCCCGGACGGCACCGTGCTGCCGGAGCATGTGCTGATCGGCGTGCACTCGCGCGCGCCGGACAACCAGCACATGAAGGATGGCGACACCTGGCTCGGCTCCCCGCCGATCAACCTGCCGGCGCGCGAGCAGACCAGCGGCTATCCTGAGCATCTGACCTTCCATCCATCGCCGATGCGGCGTCTGGGGCGCGGCTTGATTGAGGCCTTCCGCATCGTCGCGCCGCATGCGCTGGTGATCGCGGTCGGCTACACGCTGGTGCTGGCGGTGATGCCAGCGGCTGGCGCAGGACGCTGGGGTGAGGTGATCTGGGACCTGACGCTGGCGGGACTGGCCTACGGCGTGGGCAACTACGTGTTCGTGGTGCTGCTCAAATGGCTGCTGATCGGACGCTATCGCAAACAATCGGAGCCAATGTGGACACCGTTCGTGTGGCTGTCGGAAGGCGTAACCAATCTGTACGAAGGCATCGCCGTGCCGAACTTCATGCGCTACCTGCGCGGCACACCGTGGCTGCCGATTGCCTTCAACATGCTGGGTTCCCGGATCGGCAAAGGCGTCTACATGGACACGACCGACATCACGGAATTCGACTGCGTACAGATCGGCGACCATAGCGAACTGAATGCCCTCACCTGCCCGCAAACGCACCTGTTTGAGGACCGCGTGATGAAAATCGACCATGTGGTGATTGGAGAGCGCGTCTACATGGGGCCACGCGCGGCGGTGCTGTACAGCGCCGCCGTCGGCAACAACGCGCGCCTTGGGCCACTGACGCTGGTGATGAAAGGCGAACACATACCGGCCAACGGCAACTGGGCCGGCTGTCCCGCCGCCCCGGCGCGCAAATGAAACCACTGGCCGTCCATCTCTGGCCCGGTCCCACGCCGGCGCCACAGGACGGCCTGTTCGCCATCCTGATCCGCACCGCGCCTTCCCCGGCACTGCGCGAGGCCGCGCGCCGCGGCATCCGTCTCGCCGCGCGCGAGGCGTTGGCCGCCGTGCTGCGCATTCCCGTCGCCGACATCGCAATCGCTTCCACGCCCGGGGCCCCGCCACGCATCCTGCTGGCCGGCGCTCCGAGTCGTATCGGCATCTCCATCAGCCATGAAACCGGCCACTCCCTGGCCGCCATCAACCTGCGAGGCCCCATCGGCGCTGACCTGATGTACGTGCAAGCCATCCCTGACTGGCCCGCCATCGCCCGCGACTACCTCGGCCCCAAGGCGGCCGGCCTCAAAACGCCTGCCGAATACACGCAAGCATGGACACAACGCGAAGCCGCGTTAAAATGCCATGCCCAACAAATCAGCGAATGGCAAGCCGACCTTCCCGGCGAAGCCATCCCGCTGGTCCTGCCAGTCGCAGAACTGGTCGGTCACATACATATCGGAGACAGAAGCGCATGAAAGCAATCGCATTGATACTGGCAGCACTCGCAGGAACCGCCAGCGCCGCCGACTGCGGCCCGGACAAACTGAACACCGAACGCACCATCATCCTCAAACGCGAAGGCGCCGCCTACGGCGCCCTCCAGCACAGCGCGCTGCCGCTGAAAAAGGGCGAAGTCGTCCTCACCTTCGACGATGGCCCATCGCCGGAGAACACCCCGCTGGTGCTGAAAGCCCTGTCCGACCAATGCGCCAAAGCCACCTTCTTCCTGGTCGGCCAGAACATCACGCAAAACCCGGAACTGGCACGCCGCGAAGTCAGCGAAGGCCACTCAGCCGGCATCCACAGCGACACCCATCCGAATCTCGGCTCGCTCAGCCCTGAGCAGCAACTGGAAGACCTCAAGCGCAGCCGCGCCGCGTACAAAGCCGTCTTCGGCGTGGAAACGCCAGCCTACCGCTTCCCCTTCCTGGCAGAGACGCCCACCATGCTGGAAGCGCTCAAGCAAGCCAACATCACCGTCGCCTCGATCGACATGGGTATCAACGACTGGATTCCCGAAGACACCACCGCCATCCTGGCCCAGCGTCTGAAGGACAGCCTGGATAAAAGCGGCAGCGGTATCATCCTGATGCACGACGCGAACGGACCGACCGCCAAAGCCCTGCCGACACTGCTGCAAGTCCTGAAAGACAAAGGCTACAAAGTCGTCCACCTTGAATGGCAATGAGAGGAGACCGAATGAGCAACGACAAAGTAGACGCCTTCCTGGAGCGCGCCAAGAGCTGGCGCGCCGAATTCGAAGCCCTGCGCGCCATCATCGCCGAGAGTGAACTGGAAGAGGACTTCAAATGGGGCCAGCCGTGCTACACGCTGGACGGCCACAACGTCGTGCTGATGCACGGCTTCAAAGAATACTGCGCGCTGCTGTTCTTCAAAGGCGCGCTGATGAAAGACCCGAAAAACCTGCTGATCCAGCAGACCGAGAATGTGCAGGCCGCGCGCCAGATCCGGTTCAAAGAACTGGCCGACATCACGCGCCAGGAAAAGGTCTTAAAGAGCTACATCAAAGACGCCATCGCGCTGGAAAAATCCGGCGTCAAAGTGGAGCTGAAAAAGACCGCCGAATTCTCCTTCCCCGAAGAGCTGGAATACGCCATGGACGAAACACCCGCCCTGCGCACCGCCTTCGAAGAACTGACACCCGGCCGCCAACGCGCCTACCTGCTGCACTTCTCCTCCGCCAAACAAGCAAAGACGCGCGTCGCCCGCATCGAAAAATGCACCCAGCGCATCCTCGACGGCAAGGGGCTGGACGACTAATCAGCTATCAAACGCCTTGATCTACGCCGTCCACGCCATTTTCTGGACCTGGATGTGAGGATGGCTTTCAAGGATGTCCCACTCAGGAAGGAAGACGAAGCCTTGTTTTTGATAGAACGCGGAGGCGCGCTGGTTGCCTGGGGCGACATCCAGCACGATGCGCGCGTGACCGTGGTTTCGGGCGTAGGTTTTAACGGCGTCCACCAATCGGCCGGCGGTGGACGTCCCTCGCTGTGATGGCGCTACCCACATGGCGATCAAGTTGAGTTCTTGTTTCTCATCCGGGACGTGGGCGACGATGCCGATTGCTTCATTTCCTTCAAATGCCAGAATGTAGCGCGCCGGACCGCGCCCCGCCGCGCGGTCTCGCCACGCTTCGTCCGTGTAGGCTACAGCGCTGGCATGACTAACGCCAAACGCCGTCGGCGCATCCAGCAAGGCGGCGAGGCGTATGCGCTTGAGTTCCTGCCAATCGTCCTCCGTGGTGCAGCGGATTTCCACTCTGGCGATCTCGCGGAAAAGCATGCCGGGATCGGCAAGTTCCCGCGCTGCCCATGTGCGGATGTCGTTCCGCTTCAAGCCTGCCAGTGCGGCTTCGGGCAACGCGTCTGCTTGCGCGTCGCGGCCCAGGCCTCGATGCACGGCAGCGAGCATGCTTACCTCGCGCATGAAGTTATGCAGCTCCGCAGCCAACCTTGGCGCAACGTTCGCCATAGGGAAAAGCGGCAGGTCGTCCGCGAGGGTATTCAATTCATCCAGCCGAGGCAGCGGGTCATCGAGGTAAGACTCGGCAAGCGCGTAGTTCCCTGCTTCGACTATGGCCGGCAAGGCCAGACCGACCGCGTCGCGCACCGCCTCCGGCTTGGTCGTCAACAGCCGCAGAAATAATTCATAGGTCGCGCGCTGATCTTGCAGGTCGTTGTTCATGCCGATGATGAGCCGGAAGCGTGAACGCTGCCAGTGGGAGCCGCTCCTGCCGAAGTTCAGCTCTCCAGCCAGCAATTGCGCCACTTGCGCATCACGCTCGCGTACCATTGCCTCGCGCGCCGGAGCATATTCGTCCAGCAGCAGCCGCCATGTGAACATGGTTGGGACATGGCTTTCATCCGCGCGGGCAAATGATTCCAGCACCAGCTCCAACGCCTCCTCGTGGCGGCCAGCATGGCGCGCCGCCGCTGCCTTGTCAACGCCCACTAGCGAATTGCGAGCAAGCTGCATTTGCGCGTAGCGGACTTCGATGCCGCTGTATTGGCGAGTGGTTTCGACGGTCAAGGTGAATCCGTTCCTTTCATAGAATCGGATTGCGCCTTCGTTGGAACGGGCGACGTTGAGAGTGATGGCGTTCGCAGTCTTAGCGATGACGGCGTTCAGCAGTGCGTGGCCTATGCCCTTTCCTCTTGCACCACCTTGTACGAACAGTGCTCGCAGTTGGCCGTCGAAGGTGGCGGAAAATCCTTGGATTTCTCCGTCCTCGTACACCAGCACCTCGGATTCTTTGAATGCCGCCAATATGCCTGCATCCTGCTCCAGCGGTGTAAACTCAAATTGGCCGGGTTCGAACTGGAGTTCTGCACGCTTGGCGTCGAGGTAGATGCGGCAAACTGCCGGGAAGTCCTCTGGTGTGTAAGCCCGTACTGTCATGTCAATGCCAAGGAATAAAAACGGTCTGCGCCACTTTCTGGCAGCGGGTCGGGGCCGCGTTTCCATCCAAATGACTCATACAGGTGAATCGCAGCGTGCATGTCGCCACAGGTTTCCAGATCCAGCCGGGTGAAATTATTTCTGCGCGCTTCAGCTATTCCTTCAGTCAGCAGGGCTCGACCGACGCCGCGTCCCTGCATGCCTGCATCGACGTGGAAGCCAAATAATTTGGCGGATGTGCCTTGACGGCGCTGGATGACAAGACAACCTCCAAGCCTGCCATCCACTTCCGCCACCAGTTCGATATCGTTGGGCGAGTCGGCACGGCCGATGGCGCCAATGGCGGCGTCCAGGCTTTCGAAATCCGCGATCAGGCCGAACGAGGCCAGGGATTTCCGCACCACGGTTCTGACATGGTCGTTATCGGTGAGGAGTGCTTTACGGATTTGCATGTTAAAGATGGCGTGTTTCGGTTGGCGGGTTTTCCCAGTTGTCGTTTTTGCCGTCGAGGTAGGTGATGGGCGCGTTCACCAGTTCTTCCGGGCTGGCGTCGTCAAGGCAGGTGACGTTGACTGCGTAGAACGGCCCCCAGCGCGGCGAGCTGCCAATGCCGAAGGCGCGCACGCCGCAGTGGCGGCAGAACAGATGCCTGTCCCGCTTCGTCAGGAACTGGTACAGCGTTAATTCGCCCTCGCCCGATTGCAGGCGGAATGCTTCCGGCTTGATGATGGCCGGCCAGAAGCGCACTTTCGCGCATATCGAGCAGTTGCAGCGGAGGGTGCCCTCGCTTAGGTCGATGTCCGCCTCGAAGGTGACCGCGCCGCAGTGGCAGCTGCCGTGATAGGTCTTCAGCATAACTGCACCGCGGTGTTGTTACGCGGGGTGGCGTCTTCGTGGAACAGGTCCGACAGGTATTCGCACAGATCCGCCTCCGCCACGTCGCCGGGGATGATGAAGTCGGCCTCGCGGCGCTTGCCTTCGGCGCCGAAGTAGTAGGCGCGCCATGCGCCCGGTGCGCCGGTGACGGCGATGTGGCGGCCGAAGATGTTGAATCTGCGTTCTGTCATTTGAACGCCTCGATCACGATTCTGGCGGCTTCGCCGTGGATTTCGGGACGCAGTTTGTCGTCCTTGCCCGGCTGCGTGAGATATACCGCCAGCACGATCGGCGCTTTGCCCGGTGGCCAGATCACCGCGATGTCGTTGACGGTGCCGTAATCGCCAGCGCCGGTTTTATCAGCGACAGGCCAGCCGGAAGGCACGCCGGCGCGGATGCGCGTGGCGCCCGTCGTATTCCCCAGCATCCAGTCTTTCAGCTGCTTGCGCGCCGGCGACGGCAGCGCATCCCCCAGCACCAGCTTTTGCAGGGACTTCGCCATCGCCAGCGGCGTGGTGGTGTCGCGCGTGTCGCCGGGCAGCGCGGTGTTGAGTTCCGTCTCCCAGCGTTCAAGCCGGAATTCGTTGTCGCCGATGGAGCGCGCATAGGCGGTCACCGCAGCCGGGCCGCCGATCTGTTTCATCAGCAGGTTGGCGGCTGGGTTGTCGCTGTATTGCAGGGTCGCTTCGCACAGTTCCGCCACAGTCATGCCCTCGCCCACATGCTTGCTGGTGATCGGTGCATGCGGCACCAGATCGCTCTTGTCAACGGCGATGCGCTTTTTCAGCAGCGCCGGTTCGCGCGCCAGCAACGCTGCCGACAACATCATCTTGAAAGTGCTGCAAAACGGGAAGCGCTCGTCGGCGCGATGCAGCAGTTGCCGGCCGTCGGCCGTGTTCAGCGCGGCCACACCCAGCCGTCCGCCCGACTCCTTTTCCAGCCGCGCCAGCAGCGCGATCGGCGAAAGCGGCGCGGCTACCGGCGACTGATCGAGAAAATCCCCTGCGCGAGCCAAGGGAGTGGAGAGCAGCGCCAGCATCAGCGCGCGACGGGTGGTGAAATCGCTCATCGGCTACGAAAACAGTTAAGTAAAAATAAACTAATCATACCAGCGCTACGCAAACTGTGGTCCCACAATTGCGCGCACCGCATCCGCCCTTGGTTGTAGACTGGTTGCATGGCTACTCAAGTGCTCATTGTTGGCGCCGGACCTACCGGCCTGGTACTTGCCATCGCGCTGGCGAGACGGGGCATTGCTGTCCGCATCATCGACAAGAACAGCGGCCCCGGTCAGGCCTCGCGCGCCATGGCGGTGCATGCGCGCACGCTGGAGTTTTACCGTCAGTTGGGCTTTGCCGATGTGGTGATCAACCAAGGCATCAAGATAGAAGCCATCCACCTGCGCGAGCATGGCGACGATATCGCCCTGCTACCGCTCAAGGATATCGGCGCCGGCCTCAGTCCCTACCCTTTCGTGCTGGCCTATCCGCAGGACGATCACGAACGCTTTCTCGTCGCCCAGCTCAAGGCGGAAGGCGTGGAGGTGGAATGGAACACCGAGCTGGAATCCTTCACGCAGGACGAATGGGGCGTGCGCGCCGTGCTGGAACAGGATGGCGACCGCCACACCGCCAGTTGCACTTACCTGTGCGGCTGCGACGGCGCGCGCAGCCGCGTGCGTGAATCACTGCGACTGGAGTTCACCGGCGGCACTTACCAGCATCTGTACTACGTGGCCGATGTGCAGACCGCCGGCCCGCCGAATCAAGATTTGATCGGTCACCTCGGCGCCAATACCTTTGCGCTGATGCTGCCGGTGCGTTCGCGCGGCATGCAGCGGCTGATCGGCATCATGCCCGATGACGCGCCGTCCAATCCGGACTTTGAAGCCGTGCGCCCGGTGCTGGAGCCGCTGCTGGGCATACGGGTGGAGCAGGTGAACTGGTTCTCCACCTACCGCGTGCATCATCGCGTGGCGTCGCACTTTCGCGTGGGCCGCTGTTTCCTGTCCGGCGACGCGGCCCACATCCACAGCCCGGCCGGCGGCCAGGGCATGAACACCGGCATCGGCGACGCCATCAACCTCGCCTGGAAGCTGGCCCACGTGCTGCAAGGCCGCGCCGACGCCGCGCTGCTCGATACCTATGAGGCGGAGCGCATCGTCTTCGCCCGCAAGCTGGTGATCACCACCGACCGCGCCTTCCAGCTGATCGTCTCGCAAGGCACCGGCGGACAGCTGTTGCGCAGCTGGCTGCTGCCGCATGTGTTCCCGGTG
This sequence comes from Duganella radicis, assembly GCF_009720825.1. Lineage (GTDB taxonomy): Bacteria > Pseudomonadota > Gammaproteobacteria > Burkholderiales > Burkholderiaceae_D > Rugamonas > Rugamonas radicis. Next base: position 202,742 of record NZ_WNKY01000002.1, read on the forward strand.
CTGAGCGGCTTTGCGGCGGCGCGCCGCACGCTGTTCAAGACCTTGTCGCAAGTGCTGATCCACTATCCCGACAGCCCGCTGAGCGGCGGCCGCGCCGGCGACATCATCGGCGGCGACCGGCTGCCGTGGCTGCCGTCCGATAACTTCGCCGCGCTGCAATCGCTGGACTGGCAGTTGCATGTCTACGGCCATGTCGATCCGCTGCTGGCCGCCGCCGCGCAGGCTTTGCGCCTGTCGCTGCATGCCTGGCCGTGGAGCGAGGACGCCGCCCACGCAGGCCTGCTGCAAGATGCCGCTTACCTGGTGCGTCCGGACATGCATGTGGCGCTGGCCCTGCCGCGCCAGGAAGTCGACGTGCTGCGCGCACTCGCCGAGCGCTATACATTACGATACAGTCGGGATAGCTAAATGCCATTGACATGCCGGAGGGCGGCAAGCTAAGGTCGGCCTTTCGCCGCTTCTTACAAAGGATGCCATGACTTATACCCGCCGCGACTTCCTGTTGGCCACCCTCGCAGCTACCGCTGCTCCCGGCCTGGCCTTTGCCGACACCACCAACCCGGCCGACGCCAAATTCACCAAACTGCTGGACGATATCGCGGAAGAGGCGCTGCACCTGTCGCCGACCAGCGCCACCGGCCTTGGCCTGGATAAGGGCGAACGCGCGGCCTTGAAGTCGCAGCTGGAAGACGTCTCACCGGCTGGTGACGCGGCATGGGAAGCCGAAGTCAAATCCATTCAGACCCGCCTGCGCGCCATCGACCGCCAAGCCCTGAGCGCCGATGCGCAAATCCGCTACGACACCGTCGCCTACGCGGCCGAATCGGGCATCGCCGGTCTGCGCTTCCCGTTTGGCGGCGCGGCCGCAGGCTTCAATGGCGGCACCGCGCCATTCCCTGTCACGCAGCAGGACGGCGCGCTGACCCGCATTCCGGAATTCCTCGACTCGCAGCACGCCATCGCCAACGCCGCCGATGCGGAAGCCTACATCGAACGCCTGGCCGCCATGGCCAGGGTGCTGGACCAGGAAACCGCGCGCATCGCCGAGCAAGCCGCCAAGGGCATCATGCCGCCGGACTTCATCTGCCGCACCGCGCTGGGCCAGCTGCAGGATTTCCGCAAGACCGCCGCCGACCAGCAAAAGCTGGTGACCTCGATCACCGGGCGCACGCAAAAACAGAACATCGCCGGCGACTGGCACGCGCGTGCCCTGAAACTGGTGGAAGGTTCGGTGTATCCGGCGCTGGAACGCCAGATCGCCGCCTTCAGCAAAGCCGCCGCCAAGGCCACCAACGTGGCCGGCGTGCATCGCCTGCCGGACGGCGCGGCCTACTACGAGTGGGCGCTGCGTCTCGGCACGTCGACCACGCGCGGCGCGAAGGAAATCCACGCCATCGGTCTGGAACAGAACAAGCAGCTGCAAGCGCGCATCGACGCCATCCTGAAAAAACAGGGCATCACGCAGGGCACGGTGGGCCAGCGCCTGCTGGCGCTGTCGAAAGACCCGCAGCGCTTCTACGCCGACAACGACAAAGGCCGCGAAGAGCTGATCGCCTACTGCAACGAGCGCGTGGACGCGGTGCGCAAGCTGATGCCGCAAATTTCGCACCTCGACCTGAAAGTGCCGCTGCAAATCAAGCGCGTGCCGACCGATATCGAGGCCGGCGCGCCACTGGGCTATATGAACTTCGCTTCACTGGACGGTTCGCGCCCGGCCATCTACTACATCAACCTGAAATCGACCACGCTGTGGCCGAAGTCGGAAATCGCCACCCTGACCGCGCACGAAGGCCTGCCGGGCCACGCATGGCAAGGCGCCTATCTGGCCGAGCACCACGGCGAGCTGCCGCTGATCTCTTCGCTGATCGGCTTTAACGCCTTCGTCGAGGGCTGGGCGCTGTATGCGGAACAGCTGGTCGATGAATTTGGCCTGTACGCCAACGATCCGTTCAGCCAGATCGGCTATCTCCAGGCGCAGCAATTCCGCGCCTGCCGCCTGGTGGTGGACACCGGCATGCACGCCATGAAGTGGACGCGCGAACAGGCGATCCGCTTCCTGGTCGAGAACACCGGCCGTGGCCAGCAAGCCATGACCAGCGAGATCGATCGCTACACCGTATCGCCGGGCCAGGCCTGCGGCTACAAGATGGGCCACAACGAAATCCTGCGCCAGCGCGAGCGCGCCAAGGCGGCGCTGGGCGGCAAATTCGACCTGCCGGGCTTTAACGATGCGCTGGTGTCCAGCTGCGGCGTGCCGCTGACGGTGCTGCCGACGGTGATCGACCGTTATATCGCGAAACAACAGAAAGCATAAAATTTGTTTCGGAGGCGATGGTTTTCTTGTAACATTGTTATGCCTATCATGAAAACCATCGCCATCATCGGCGGCGGCGTCACCGGAGTGACTACCGCCTATGCCCTCGCCAAGCGCGGCTTCGCCGTCACCCTGCTGGAACGCCATCGCTACGTGGCGATGGAAACCTCATATGCCAACGGCGGCCAGCTGTCGGCCTCCCATGCGGAAGTCTGGAACCACCGCGCCACCATCGCCAAGGCGTTGCAATGGATGCTGCGCAGCGATGCGCCGCTGCTGGTGCACCTGCATCCAACGTGGCACAAGCTGTCCTGGTTTGGCGAATTTATCGGCGCCATGCCGCACTATCACGACAACACCATCGCCCTGGCCCGCATGGCGGTGGCCGCGCGCGAGCACCTGTTTCAGTGGGCCGAGGATGAAGGCCTGGAGTTCGACCTGAAACGCCAGGGCATACTGCACATCCACCGCGACCGCGCGGAGTTCGAGCATGCGCTGGCGGTCAGCAGGCTGCTGGCGCGCGGCGGCGTGCCGCGCCGCGCCGTCACGCCGGACGAGATGCGCGCCATCGAACCGGCGCTGCAAGGCCAGTACTACGGCGGCCATTACACCGAAAGCGACAGCAGCGGCGATATCCATAAATTCACCACCGGCCTGGCGCAGGCGGCGCAGCGCCTCGGCGCTCAGCTGCGCTTCAACCAGCAGGTGGTGCAGCTCAGCGCCAGCGACCGTGGCGTCAGCGTCACCGTGTTGCAAGGCGACGGCGCCGACATCACCGATTATGACGGCGTGGTGATCTGCGCCGGCGCCGCCAGCCGTGAACTCGCGGCACAGGTGGGCGATCACGTCAACGTCTATCCCGTGAAGGGCTATTCCGTCACCGTGCATTTGGAGGACGCGGCCAGCCGCGCCGCCGCGCCGCAAGTCAGCCTGGTGGACGATACCGTGAAGCTGGTCAGCAGCCGTCTCGGCGAGGACCGTTTGCGCGTGGCCGGCACCGCCGAGTTCCACGGTTTTAACCGCGACATCCGCGCCGACCGCATCGCGCCGCTGACGGCCTGGGTGCAGCAAAACTTCCCGGAGGTGAGCACGCGCAGCATCACGCCATGGGCCGGGCTGCGGCCCATGATGCCGGACCTGATGCCGCGCGTAGGCCCCGGCAAGGCGCCGGGCGTGTTCTACAACACGGGCCACGGCCATCTCGGCTGGACCTTGTGCGCCGCCACCGCCGACCTGGTGGCCGCCAGCATCGCCGCCGCCCGCGACTCTGTGCTGCAACGCACCGCAGGCCCCTTGAAATTGGCGTAAACTACCTTCATCTTAGGCCTGTCTTCACCAGGAGGTAATGAAATGACGGCGAAATCTATTGTACGTATCACCATGCTGGCCGGCGCTCTGGCGTTCGCGGCCCCTGTATTTGCCGCCGAGCCGACCATTCACGAGGTGTATGTCGCAGCCGAAGCGGGCAAGTACGCCGAAGCGCAGGCGATGATGGATCAGGTGCTGAAGGCGCACCCCAACAGCGCCACCGCGTATTTTGTCGAGGCCGAGTTGCAAGCCAAGCAAGGCCAGTTCGTGGCCGCGCAAGCCTCGCTGGCCAAGGCCGAGCAGCTGTCGCCCGGACTGCCGAAAGTCAAACCGGAGGCACTGGCCAAGCTGAAAACCCTGCTGGCGGAGGGCCAGAAGACCAATTATTCGCAGCAGCCGGCGCGCCATGCCAACGCCAACAATGGCGGCGGCAGCAATTACGGCAGCGGCGGATACGCCAACGCGCCGCAGAGCAGCGGCATTTCGTTCGGCGGCATCCTGATCATCGGTTTGGGCCTGGCCGGCTTTATCTGGCTGGCCACGCGCTTCATGCAGCGCCGCCAGCAGCAGGCCGCCAACGATGGCTTCAACCCGGCCGGCTACAATCCGGGTTCGGCGCCGGGCTATCCTCCGGGCGGCGGCTATCCTCAGCAAGGCTACCCACAGCAGGGCTACGGCCAGCCGGGTTATGGCCAGCCTGGGCAGCCAGGCATGGGTTCGCGCATCATGGGCGGCCTGGCCACCGGTGCGGCGGTCGGCGCGGGTATCGTTGCGGGTGAGGCGCTGGCGCGCCAGTTCACCGGCGGCCACGATTCCAATTCCAGCTCTGGCCACGACCAGCCACGCAACGACATCGTCTACGACGATCCATCCTCGCGCGATGAACTGCTGCGCCGCGACGACATGGGCGGCAACGACTTCGGCACCAGCGGTGGCTGGGACGATGGCGGCAGCAGCGGCGGAGGTGACAGTGGTGGTGGCGGTGGCGGCGACTGGGACTGATCTACCTCACGGAGCGGCGTTCCGCCGCTCCGGCAGCCAGCATGGCCACATCCCAGTAGGCCGGGCTGCCAAAATACTCCCTCAGATGACGTATCAATAGCTGTGCCTTGGCCTGATTCGAACGGCCAGGCATGTGCACCGCATGAATGGCCGGTTCGTTCGGATCGCGCCGCACATTGACGCCGCCCTGCTCCACCGGCAACATCGGAAACACCGGCACCAGCTGGCCGGCGACGATCGCATCGCTGGCCAGCCAGTTCGCCAGATGGACGATGCCGGCGCCGCTGATGGCCGCGTGCAGCAGCGAGTCGGTATCGTCGCAGCGCAAGCGGCCCTTGACCGGCAAGGGCTGATAGCCATTCACGCCCTCAAAACGCCACCAGCCGCGCGGCGGCACGCGGCCGTTCACCGTCAGGCACTCATGATTCAGCAGGTCTTCGGGCGACTTGGGCCAGCCATGTTTTTCCAGATAGGCGGGACTGGCGCTGACCACCCGGTTCATGCCCGCCAGATGGGTCGCCACCAGATCGCTGGCCGGCAGCACGCCGGCGCGCACCGCCACGTCCACGCGGCGCGCCGACAGGTCCACCACGTCGTCGCTGACATGCAGATCCACCTCGATCAGCGGGTGCCGCTGCAAGAAGGCGGCAATCGCCGGCGCCACGTGCAGCCGGCCGAATGCCGCCGGCGCGGTCACGGTCAGCAGGCCGCGCGGTTCGCTGTCCAGTTCCTGCACGGCGTTCATGCCGTCCGCCAGTTCGGCCAGGATGTTGCGGGCGCGCGGCAGGAAGCGCTCGCCGGCGTCGGTGACGATCACCTGCCGCGAGCTGCGCAGCAGCAGGCGCGCGCCCAATTCCGTCTCCAGCGCATCAATCTTGCGCGATACCGAGGACACCGCCATTTCCAGCTGCACCGCCGCCCGCGACAAGCTGCCAAGTTCCACTACAGTAACGAAGCATTTCAAACCGTCAATCATCTTTTCCTCATCGATGCGGATCTTTGCGCATTACGCAAAGACTATTTGCCTTTTTACATATTGTGCCATTTTTTGCAAAGCAGCATACTTCAGTTATCGATGAATTGTTAAGGACGCCAACATGAAAATTACACCACTGATCGCCGCGCTCTTCGCCGCCCCCGCCTTCGCCGCCGCGCCGCTGGCCGGCACCAACGCGCCGGGCTTCCACCGCATCACGCTGGGCGACTTTGAAGTGACCGCCATCAGCGACGGCACGGTCGATCTGCCGGTCGACAAGCTGCTGCACGAGCCAGCTGAAACCACCACCAAGGCGCTGGCCCGCAACTTCCAGAGCGTGCCGACCGAGACCTCGGTCAACGGCTTCCTGATCAACACCGGCAGCAAGCTGATTCTGGTGGACACCGGCGCCGGCGGCCTGTTTGGCCCTACCCTGGGCAAGCTGGTGGCCAACATCAAGGCCTCGGGCTATCAGCCGGAACAGATCGATGAAATCTACCTGACCCACCTGCACCCGGACCATGTGGGCGGCCTGGCGGCCAACAGCCAGATCGTGTTCCCCAACGCCGTGGTGCGTGCCGACAAACGCGATACCGACTTCTGGCTGAGCCAAGCCAACCAGGATAAGGCACCGTCCGACAGCAAGGACTTCTTCCAGGGCGCGGTGGCCTCGCTGTCGCCCTACGCGACGGCGCAGCACCTCAAGCCATTCAGCGGCGACACCGAACTGGCGCCGGGCGTGCGCGCCACGTCCAGCTACGGCCACACGCCGGGCCACACCATCTACACGGTGGAAAGCAAGGGCAAGAAGCTGGTGCTGATCGGTGACCTGATCCACGTCGGCGCGGTGCAGTTCGACCATCCGGAAGTGACCATCGGCTTCGACAGCGACGCCAAGAGCGCCGCCGCCGCGCGCGCCAAGGTATTCCAGGCCGTAGCCAAGGATGGCTCGCTGGTCGGCGCTTCGCACCTGTCCTTCCCGGGCCTGGGCCACTTGCGCAGCAACGGCAAGGCCTATCAGTGGGTGCCGGTGGCCTACACGCAGTTGCGCTGACATGGGCAATCCTATTTCCGTACTGGTCGTCGACGACCATCCGCTGTTGCGGGCAGGCCTGGGCGAGGCTATCTCCACCCAGGCCGACATGATCGTCGTCGGCGAAGCGTGCAATGGCCGCGAGGCGGTGGATGCCTATCAGGCGCTGCGGCCGGACGTCACCATCATGGATATCGCCATGCCGGAGATGGACGGTGTCACGGCTTTGCAGGAAATCCGGCGCGAGCATAACAACGCCCGCGTCGTGATGCTGACCACCTACAAGGGCGACGCGCAAATCCTGCGCGCCGTGCAAGGCGGTGCGGCGGGCTTCCTGTTGAAGAGTACTTTGCGCAAGGACTTGCTGGACACCGTGCGCGGCGTCCACATGGGCCAGCGCCGCATACCACCGGAGATCGCGATGGAACTGGCCCAGCACATGGGCCAGGGTCCGTTGAGTTCAAGGGAAATGGAAGTATTGAATTATGCGGCGAGTGGACATTCCAATCGCCGCATCGCCGAGCGCCTGACGATTTCCGAGGAAACCGTCAAGGCTCATATGAAGAACGTGCTGGCCAAGCTGGCCGCGAACGATCGCACTCACGCGGTGACGATCGCTCTCAAACGCGGGATTATCACCATCTAATCCTTTGCCGCCGCCGCGAGCCACACCAGCATCGCGCACGGCAGCAGCAAGCCATGGAAGCCAGCCAGCACAAAGGCCACGCCGCCGCTCATGCAGCCGGCGGCGAAGCCCAGCACCGGCCAGGTCAGCTTCTTGCAACGGCCGATCGCTTCCGCATCGCCGCGCAGCGAATCCACCAACTCGATCACCAGCGTCGTGACGTTACCGGTCATGACGGTGGTTGCCGCCGTCTTGCCCAGCAATAGCTTGCCGTAGGTGTTCTGCACCGCCATGGCGCCGGCGCACAGGCAGCCGGTGAGCAGCGTCAGTGGCGCCGACGCTTCCACCACCGGCGCCGCCTGCCACGCGCACAGCACCGTCGCCATCATCATGAACAGCTGGAACAGGAAGCTGTTGCGCAGCGTCTTGCCGCCGCCGCGGTCCCAGTGCAGTATCGCCAGCCGCGCCAGCGCGACAAACAACATAAACACCGGGAACACCATCAGCTTGATGCCGATGGCTTGCGAGGGCTCGATCAGCGCCCGGCCGATCAGCACGAAGTTGCCCGTCACGTGGGCCGTGAACAGGCCGAATAGCCCGACAAAGCCCAGCGTGTCCACGTAGCCGGCCAGGAAACCCAGCACCGCGCCCTGTTTGATATCACCGCGTTCCATTACTACCTTTCTGTAAATCGAGCCAGGCCACCAACAGGAAAGCACCGGTCAGTCCAAGGTGCTCGAAGAAGCTGTTGGCCGCCATGAAGCGCTCCTGGCCGCCCATCTCCCAGAAACGGTTGGCCACAAAAGTCGCCATCAGCGTGAACACGCCGAGGAAGCCAGCGCCCAGCCAGCGGTAAAAGCCGGTAAGGATGGCCACCGAGGCGCCCAGTTCCAGCGCGATCACCAGCGCCGCCAGAGGCGCCGCCGGCGACAGGCCGAAATGCCGCATCTCGCCGATGGCGGAATTGAAGTCGGTCAGCTTGTTGACGCCACCCTGGATATAGGCGGCGCACAACAGCAGCAGACATATCCAGCGTATCCACTGCGCGCGTTCGGCGAGCGAACGCGCGGTGGTCGCGATGGCAGGCGCCCGCATCAAACCGCCCAGCAGGCGCAACCCAGCGCGCCCCAGAAGCTCTTGAGGTCCGACACCGGCATCTTGCTGGCCCACGAGTTGGCGTGCTGGTGGCCGTGCACATTGCAGTTGTTGGCGCAGCCGCAGGCGGCGGCTTGCTGCTCGCGCTCACGTTTCTGCTGCAACTGGCGCTTCTCCAGTTCCTTGAGCGCGGCACGGCTGGTGCCCTGCTTCTCGCCCCAGCCGGCGTAGCCGCCGTAACGGCGCACCGGCGACCAATCCGGCATGGCCGGCGGCGGTGGCGTATCGTGGCTGGCGAAAGCGCCCGCCGCGTACACCACGTTGCCGCCCACGATGGTCAGGTCGGAAGTCAGATCCCAGATCTCGCTTTCGGCGCAGGCGTAGAAATCCTTGTCCGGCACGATCAGGTCTGCCAGCTGGCCGACCTGGATGCGGCCCTTCTTGCCTTCCTCGTTGGAGAACCAGGTGGTGTTCTCGGTCCACATGCGCAGCGCGGTTTCGCGGTCCAGGCAATTGGCGCGCGGGTAGAGCTGGGCGCCGCTGACGGTTTTACCGGTGATCATCCAGGCCAGCGATACCCACGGATTATAGGAAGCCACACGGGTGGCGTCGGTGCCGGCCGAGGTTTTCACGCCCGACTCCAGGATCTTCTTGATCGGCGGCGTGGCTTCGGCGGCGCCATGGCCGTAACGCTCGATGAAGTACTCGCCCTGATAGGCCATGCGGTGCTGCACGGCGACGCCGCCACCCAGCGCGGCGATACGGTCGATCGATTGCTGCGAGATGGTTTCGGCATGATCGAAGAACCAGTTCAGGCCTTCCAGCGGAATGTCCTGATTCACGCGTTCGAACACGTCCAGCGCGCGGCTGATGGTTTCGTCGTAGGTGGCATGCATGCGCCATGGCCAGCGGTTCTGCGCCAGCACGCGCACCACGCCTTCCAGATCTTCTTCCATATTGGCCGGCATGTCGGGCCGCGGCTGGCGGAAGTCTTCAAAGTCGGCTGCCGAGAAGGTCAGCATTTCGCCGGCGCCGTTGTGGCGGAAGTAGTCGTCGCCCTGCTGATACTTCACGCTTTGCGTCCAGTTGATGAAGTCTTCCTTCTCCTGCTTGGGCTTCTGCGTGAACAGGTTGTAGGCCATGCGGATGGTCAGCTGCCTGGCGTCGGCCAGCTGCTGGATCACCTGATAGTCTTCCGGATAGTTCTGGAAGCCGCCGCCGGCGTCGATCACGCCGGTCACGCCCAGGCGATTCAGTTCGCGCATGAAGTGGCGGGTCGAGTTGACCTGGTATTCCAGCGGCAGTTTCGGGCCCTTGGCCAAAGTCGCGTAGAGGATGGAGGCATTGGGCTTGGCCAGCAGCAGGCCGGTCGGATTGCCGGAGCCGTCGCGCAGGATCTGGCCACCCGGCGGTTCCGGCGTGTCCTTGGTGTAGCCGACGGCGCGCAGCGCGGCGCCGTTCAGCAGGGCGCGGTCGTACAGGTGCAGGATGAATACTGGCGTATCCGGCGCCACCGCGTTCAATTCTTCGATGGTCGGCAGGCGCTTCTCGGCAAACTGGTGCTCGGTGAAGCCACCCACCACACGCACCCATTGCGGCGCCGGCGTGATCGCCACCTGTGCCTTCAGCATGGCCATGGCGTCGGCCAGCGAACGCACGCCATCCCAGCGCAGCTCAAGGTTGAAATTCAGGCCGCCACGGATGATGTGGCAGTGGTTATCGATCAGGCCTGGCAGCACGCGCTTGCCTTGCAGGTCGATGATTTTGGTGGCCGGTCCGGCCAGCGCCATGATGTCATTGGCACGGCCGACGTGGGTGAATTTGCCATCCTTGATGGCGACGGCTTCCGCCGTCGGATTGCCGCGGTCCAGCGTGGTGAACAGGCCGCGGTGAAGAATCAGATCGGGTGTTTGCGACATTTAGGTGCTCCTGGTTTCATCGGACTTTTGCGCGGATGGCAGTTGGCCGAAACAATGCGGCTTGACGTGGTCTTCGATCCACGACACTTGCCTGGCTTCCGGCTTCCAGATCTGGCGCAGCAGCGGCGGCAACTGCTCGCCGAGCAGCATCCCTAGCAGGCCGACCAGCGCGATCACCGGCGGCGCCGGCGAACGGACGTTCAGGAAGCCGTATATGAGGCCGACCAGCAAGCCGACGGCCAACGATACGATATACATTTTCATGATTTAGCATAGCTCCAGTAAGTAAATCGTGCGCACAGTGTAGAGAGCACGCGTGGTTCTGGCATCACTGGTATTGATCGTGCCTTCCCCTTCCTTTTGGGGGATCTCAACTTGCGCCTGGATAGGTGCTAAAATGACCAGATGACGACTGCACGCGCAACCCTGCTCCTGCATGCCGCTGTCCTGTGCGGCTTGCTATGGTGCGTGCCAGCTTCGGCCCAGCGGCCCGCCGCCCGCCAGCAAGACCAATACACCCACACCGCCTGGAGCGCGCTCGATAACGCGCCGGTCGACATCCTCAATATCGCGCAAACCAGCGACGGCTGGCTATGGCTGGCCGCCGGCAGCGGCTTGTACCGCTTCGACGGCCGCCGCTACGAACGCATGGACAGCGTGGAAGGCCACACGCTCCAGTCCTTCAACGTGCGCACGCTGTACGCCCCGCCCGAAGGCGGCTTGTGGGTCGGTTACCGCACCGGCGGCGGCATCAGCTTTTTCCGCAACGGCCAGGCGCGCCATTACGCGGCTGACGACGGGCTGCCGGCCGGCGCCATCACCAGCATTGCGCGCGCGCCGGACGGCGTGCTGTGGGTGGCCGCGCGCGACGGCCTCGCGCGGCTGGCGGGCGACCGCTTCGTCACCGCCGGCGAAGCCGACGGCTTGCCGCAACGGCGCACGCGCCAGGTGCTGTTCGACCGCAACGGGCGGCAATGGGTGGCCATGCAGGGCGGGATATACAGCCGTGCCGATGTCCGCTCGCCGTTCCGCCAGGCCTGGCCGCACGGCGATTTGAGCGGCATGGCGCTGGCGCCCGACGGCTCGGTGTGGGCGTCCGATATCGACAGCTACTACCGCATGCAGCCCGAGGCGCCGCCCGGCAACGCGGCCGCCAGGCCTGCGCTCAGCGGCAGCAATATGCATTACGATCGCGATGGCAATATGTGGCTGTTCCGCGCCGGCGGCATGGAGCGGCGCAACGCCGGCAGCGGCACGGCGCAGCAGCAGGAACTGAGCGGCGGCCTGCCGCAAAGCTTTTTCCAGGACCGCGAAGGCAATGTGTGGATCGGCACCTCGGCCGGCCTGAATCGCTTCCGCCGCAACCGGCTGCTGACGCTCCCGCTGCAAATCATGTTCAACCGCCCCGCCATCGCGCCGGCCAGCGGCGGCGGCGTGTGGGCCGGCGACCGCATCGGCGCCCTGCATGCATTGGGGCCGGAGGGCGAGCGGCGCAACGTGCTGTCCGGGCATATCTCGGCGCTGTACCGCGATCCGGACGGCGTGCTCTGGGCCGGCAACGACGATGAGGTATGGAGCGTTGACGGCGGCCGCGTGGAGCGCTATCCGCTGCCGCCGGAGGCGCGCAGCTACGAGGTGCAGGCCATGAGCCGCGCGCCGGGCGGCGGCCTGTGGGTCTCCATCGTGCGCGAAGGCCTGTACCTGCTCAAGGACGGCAAGTGGCAGCGGCGCGACGACCTGCCGCTGCTCACGCCCGCCACAGTCGACCGCTTCCCCACCTGCCTGGCCGATGGCGGCAACGGCGTGCTGTGGGCCGGCTACATCCGCAACCATATCGTCCGCATCGCCAATGGCGCGGCCACGGTGTACGGCGTCGACCAGGGACTGGAGCTGGGCAATGTGCTGACCATGTATCGCAGCGGCGGCCAGCTGTGGGCCGGCGGCGAGCGCGGTGTGGCCTGGTTTGACGGCGAGCGCTTCGTCTCGCTGCACGGCCGCAAGGGCGAGAGTTTCCGTGGCGTGTCCGGCATCGCCCGCACCGCGAAAGGCGATCTTTGGCTGTTCGGCACCGAGGGCCTGAGCCGCGTCAGCGCGGAGCAGGTGGCGCTGACCCAGCGCCAGCAAGGCCACGAGGTGGACTACGAACGCTTCGACGCCCACGACGGCCTGCTGGGCGCCGCATCGCAGTTGCGCCCCATGCCTTCGCTGGTGCTGGGCGACGACGGCCTGCTGTGGATGGCCACCGCCAACCGCATCCACTGGATCGATCCTTCGCACATTTCACGCAATCCGGTGGCGCCGCCAGTGGTGGTACAAGACCTGGCGATCGGCGAGCAGCGCTACAGCCCCCTGCCCGGCCTGGAACTGCCGCAATCGACCAACAGCCTGCGCATCGATTACACGGCGCTCAGCCTGAGCGTGCCGGAACGGGTGCGCTTCCGCTACCGGCTGGATGGGGTGGACAAGGACTGGCAAGACCCCGGCACGCGCCGCCAGGCTTTCTATACCAATCTCGATCCCGGCCATTACCGCTTCCGCGTGATGGCGGCCAATGAAGACGGCGTGTGGAATCCGCAGGAAACGCAACTGGCGTTCAGCATTCCGCCCACCTTCATCGAAACCATGTGGTTCAAGCTGCTGTGCGCGATGGCGGTGGGGCTGCTGCTCTGGGCGGCCTACCGCTTGCGGCTGCGACAGGTCACCAACCAGCTGCGCCGCCGCCTCGAAGACCGCGCCGACGAGCGCGAACGCATCGCCCGCACGCTGCACGACACTTTCCTGCAAAGCGTGCAAGGCCTGATGCTACGCGTGCAAACCCTGCTCAAGCGTCTGCCGCCGGGCGGCGAAGCTTATCTGCTGGTGGAGAAAATCCTCAATCAGGCCGACCAGGTGCTGGCCGAGGGCCGCGAGCAAGTCAGCGGCTTGCGCAGCGTGGGCGCGTGGCAGCATGACTTGCCGCGCCTGTTCAGCGAACTGGGACAGGAACTGCGCGAGGAACACGCGGCCGATTTCGCGCTGATCGTCACCGGCCAGCTGGCGGCGCTGAACGACCACGCCGGCGAGCACCTGTACCACATCGGCCGCGAAGCGCTGCTCAACGCTTTCCGCCACGCGGGCGCTTGCCGCATCGAGCTGGAACTGGGTTATGGGCCGGACCACATCACGCTGGAAGTGCGCGACGACGGTCGCGGCATTCCGGACGACGTGCTGGCGGCCGGCGAGCTGCCCGGCCACTGGGGCTTGACCGGCATGCGCGAGCGCGCGGCCAAGATCGACGCCACGCTGGATTTGTGGTGCCGCTTCGCGCTGGGAACGGTGGTGCAGGTGCGCGCGCCGGCAGCGGCGGCCTACCAGCGCCGGCGCGGCGCGCTGCGGCGCTGGCTGATGCGGGAAGCCGCGTAGTTACTGGATAATCCCGCAGGAGTGCAGGTCAAGGATGCCGCGTTCGATCGCCAGCGTGACGGCGTGGGTGCGGTCGCTGGCGTTCAGCTTGGCCAGGATGCTCTTCATGTGCACCTTGACCGTCTCCTCGGAAATCGCCAGGTGCATGCCAATGCGCTTGTTGCTCTGGCCTCCGGCCACCAGTTGCAGCACTTCGACCTCGCGCTTGCTCAGCGCTCCCTCATGCCAATGCTCGGCGATGCCGCTGGCCACCGCCGCCGGAATGCTGCGCCGTCCTTCGTGCACGCAACGAATGGTCGCCAGCAGCTCCTTGCGCAACATGCTCTTGAGCAGATAGCCGGATGCGCCGGCCGCGATCGCGCGCTGCGCCAGCACGTCGCCCTCGTAGGTGGTCAGCACCACGATCCGCGCATGCGGGAACTCCTTGCGGATGGCGATGGTGGCGTCGATGCCGTTCATGTCCGGCATCTGGATGTCCATCAGCGTGACGTCGGGCCGCAGGCGGCGCCAGGCTTCCACCGCCTGCACGCCGTTGGTGGCCTCCTCCACCAGCTGCATATCCTCTTCGTCGGCGATCACGCTGGCTATGCCCTCACGGAACATGGGGTGGTCATCCACGCTCAGGATGGTGATAGGCGGCGGGTTCATGGGCATCAATCTCGCGAATAAAGTTCTGACATCTGGCCCAAAGCATGCCATAAGCGCAAGGTTTTGCCTATACCTCCATCTGGGTAGGCACCACCTCCCGGATCGGGGCGTGGCAAAACGATGTGGAAAGCTTAATCTTCTGTTCATGCGAGGATTCAGTTCCAGTTTCCCGCGCGGTGGCGCGGGAGTCGGTCTCTTGTTGTTAAGGGCAGCCGTGGGCTTGCAGCTACTGTTGGAGAGCGGCTGCGGCGGCGTCACGCCCTGGTGGCTGGCGCTGTTGGAACTGGCGCTGGTACTGGCCCTGGCGATCGGCATCCTGACGCCGGTGGCGGCCCTGCTCAGCGGGGCTTTCCAGGTGGCCTGCCTGGCCCACGCAGACTGGCCGCACACGGCGCCGCTGATGATCGCCACCGTGACGGCGATCGCGCTGGTGCTGATGGGCGGAGGCGCTTACTCGCTGGATGCGCGCCTGTTCGGGCGCCGCCGCCTGATCGTGCCGGCCAACCCATTGGATAGCGATTGATAGCATTTCTATTTTTAGGAGAGTGACATGCGAGTGGATACCCGATCCTGGCCACAGGCCGCCGTTGGCGGCACCGGCAACACCAATGCCATCGTCCAGCAAGGCGAAAAAATCAGTGTGCGGATCGCGCATGCGGACCCGATTGTCAACGCCGGCCTGGCCGCGCTGCTCGGCGCCCACGCCGACATGGACATCACCAGCGAAGGCACCGCCGATGTGATCATCATCGACCACCGCGGCGGGCTGGAACACATGCGCCGCAGCGCCAGCGCCCACCACGGCGAACAGCAGCCCAAGGTGCTGATCGTCACCCAGCTGGAACGCGAATGGGAAGTACGCACCGCCATGATGGCCGGCGTGCATGGCTACCTGCTGCAAAACGCCGATTCGGAACAGCTGCTGACCGCCGTGCGCACCCTCAGCCGCGGCATGCGCTACCTGAGCTCTGAACTGAGCCGCTGCGTGGCCGACAGCTTCACCCGCATCGGCCTGACCAGCCGCGAGACCGATGTGCTGCAACTGCTGGCCCAGGGCCAGTGCAACAAATCGATCGCGCGCGAACTGGGGATCGGCGTCGGCACCGTCAAAACCCACGTCAAAGGTCTTTTTGACAAGCTTGGCGCAACGGCGCGCACCCACGCCGTGGTGCTGGCCACGCGGCGCGGTCTGGTGGGCGATTCGTACCTGAATCAGCCGCATTGAGGTAAAATCGCGGCATGCAAGCCCCGGCCATCAACATCAACACACCACATCGCCAGACGCGCTACCAGCGCGTCATGATGTTCTTCGTGCTGCTGTTCCTGGCGCTGCAACTGCTGGGAGCCAACTCCCACACCCACGCTTACACCGATCACGAACCCGATTGCGCCGCCTGCTCGGTGGTGCATCTGCCTGCCGGCGGCGTCCCGCCGGCCAGCGTTACCGTCGCTCCGGTGGCGCTGCAAACCAGCCTGCCGGTGCTGGCGCCGCCCACCGTGGTGCGCGCCGCGCAAACCGGCTATTTCACCCCGCCTTCCCACGCGCCGCCCGGCGTTGCTGTTTCTTCCATCTGAATTTCTCCGCACGCTTGCACCCACCGTGGGTGCCGCCTGCGCACGCCTGAACCTATTCAAGGATTTAACATGCAACGCAAGCCACAACTCCGTACCCTGCCCCTGCTGATCGCAGCCGTCTTCTACGCCCAGCACGTCCACGCCGACGACGACGCATCGGTCCCGCAAGTGGAAGTCACCGCCGCCCACCTGAAAAGTGCGCGCATCGATCTGTCGCCCAACATCGGCACCACTGTCTACAGCGTCGACAAGCACATGATCAATCAACTCGGCCAGGGCGACAACACGCCGTTCAATGAAGTGCTGCTGCGCCTTCCCGGCGTGAGCCAGGACTCCAAGGGTTCCGGCTCGATCCATGTGCGCGACGATCACGCCAACGTGCAGTACCGCGTCAACGGCGTGCAGTTGCCGGAATCGATCAGCGGCTTCGGGCAATCGATCGATACCCGTTTCGTCGAATCGACCGACTTCATTACCGGCGCGCTGCCGGCGCAATTCGGCCTGCGCACCTCCGGGATTGTCGATATCCAGACCAAGGAAGGCCAGCCTGGCAGCGGCGGCCGCATCGGCGTGCTGGTGGGCAGCCATGACCACGTTGAACCGAGCGCGGAGTTCTTCGGCACGCAGGGCGCGTTCAACTACTACCTGTCCGGCAGCTACCTGTCGAACAATCTGGGCATCGAAAACCCACAGCCCACCACCAGAGCGCTGCACGACCGCACCAAGCAAGCCAAGTCCTTCGGCACGCTATCCTACTTCGTCGACGATAACACCCGCCTCGGACTGATGTTCGGCACTTACAACGGCCGCTTCCAGATTCCGAACAACCCGGACCAGCAGCCCTCCTTCGCCGTCACCGGAGCGACCGCGCCCGACTCGGCGCAACTGGATGAACGCCAGCGCGAGCTGAATCGCTTCCTGGTGCTGTCGCTGCAAAAAAGCCTGGGCGACCTGAATTACCAGGTGTCGGCCTTCCACCAATATTCGGAACTGCGCTATACGCCCGATCCTGTGGGCGACCTGGCCTACAACGGCGTGGCGTCCAACACCCTGCGCACCAACTCCGCCAACGGCGTGCAGTTCGACGCCAGCTACAAGTTGAATAACACCCACACCCTGCGCACCGGCGTGGCCTACACCCGACAGACCACGCACAGCGATAACACAGTGGGTGTGTTCGACCTGAATGACGATGGCACCCAGGCCAGTACCGATCCACGCACCATCATCGACAACAGCGCCAAGACCGGCAAGCTGTCCAGCGTTTATTTGCAAGACGAGTGGCATATCGGCGCGCCGCTGACCATCAACTATGGCGTACGTTTCGACAAAGTGGACGCCTTCGTCAACGAGCAGCAATGGAGCCCGCGCATCAACGTGGCTTACCAGTTGGCCAAGGGCACGGCGCTGCACGCCGGCTATTCGCGCTACTTCACGCCACCACCGCAGGAGCTGGCGGCGCAATCGAGCATCGACAAATACGCCGGCACCTCGAACGCGCCGGAAGTGCCGGTGTCGGACAACGTCAAGTCCGAGCGTACGCATTACTTCGACGTCGGCGTCAGCCACCAGCTGAGCGAATCGCTGACCGTGACGGCGGACGCCTACTACAAGAAGATCCGTAACATGCTGGATGAAGGACAGTTCGGCCAGGCCCTGATCCTGTCGCCGTTTAACTATGACCGCGGCTACGCCAAGGGGCTGGAGCTGTCCGGCGTGTACAACCAGAAGAACTGGGGCGCCTTCCTCAACGTGACCACGCAGAAGGCCGAGGGCACCAACATCATCTCCGGCCAGTCGCTGTTCGGTCCCGATGAATTGGCGTATATCGCCAATCACTACATCCACGTCGACCACGACCAGACCGTCACGCTGTCCGGCGGCGCTCACTATCACTGGGGCGACAACCAGATCAGCAGCGACTTCCTGTACGGCAGCGGCTTGCGCATGACGCCGGACGGGGGCGCGCCAAACTCGGGCCACCTGCCGCACTACACCACCGTCAACCTGGCGCTGACGCACACCTGGAAGGCCACCCCGGTCGGCACTGTGGAAGGCCGCCTGGCCCTGATCAATGCCTTCGATAAGTCCTATCTGCTGCGTGACGGCTCGGGCGTGGGCGTGGGCGCGCCACAGTACGGCGAGCGCCGTTCGCTGTATGCGGGGCTTTCCACCAGCTTTTAAATATCATTAGGAGTCCTTGCTAATTCGGATTTGCTGTGTATAATGCGAAGCATGGACACCAAATCTAAAAAGCCGTGGCAGGATACGCCGGATGTTTCGGCCCGTATCATCACCTCTATCGGCCGCATCGCCAGTGTGATGCGGTCCGGTATGTGGGAGTTCGCCACGGCTGAAAACCTCAACCCTACGCAGGCCGAGATGCTGCAACTGCTTCAAGGCCGCAAGCAAGGGGTACGCTTGTCCTGGCTGGCGTCGCAGTTGTCGATCAGCGCGGCCAGTGCCAGCGATTCGGTATCGGCCTTGGTGTCCAAGGGTTTGCTGTACAAGGCGCGGGCGGAAGACGACGGCCGCGCCACCGCACTCTTTCTCACCGTGGAAGGTGCGGCCATGGCGGCCCGTATCGGCAGCGCTCTGAATTTTGCCGAACAAGCGGCGGATGCCCTGCCTGCGTCGCAGCAGGCGGAACTCCTCTCCGGTTTGTTCAAACTGATCGCGCAGTTGCAAAAGACCGATCGCTTCCCCGAGATGCGTGCCTGTCTGTCGTGCCGGTTCTTTGAGCCGAACCGCCATCCGGGCAAGCCCGCTCCGCACCACTGTGGTTTGGTGGATGCGCCTTTGTCAGTACCGCTGTTGCGCATGGATTGCCTTGAACACGAGCCGGCCGATCCGGCGGCCAAGGCGCGCAACTGGAAAGTCTTCGCTTAAAATTTTTTTAATCAATTTAATTAGGAGTCCTATCATGTCGCGTATTAATCTTGTTACCGATGCCACCGGCGAACGTCAGCAACTGCTGGCACAGATCCATGGCGCGTTCGGCGCCACTCCCAATATGTTCAAGGCCGTGGCCAACTCCACCGCCGCGCTGAAAAGCATGTGGGGTTCCTTCGGCGCGCTGGGTGGAGGCGTCATCAACGCCAAACTCGGCGAACAGATCGCCGTCGCCATCGCCGACCGCAACGATTGCGAATACTGCCTGGCCGCGCACACCGTGTTGGGCCGCAAGGCCGGCGCCACCGCCGAGGAGATGAGCGCCGCGCAAGCCGGCCACTCGGCCGATCCGAAAACCGCCGCCGCCCTGCGCTTTGCCGTCGCAGTGGTCAACAACCGCGCCCAGATCGCCGATGAAGAAGTGACAGCCCTGCGCGACGCCGGCTTCAACGACGAAGAAATCGTTGAAATCCTGGCCCACGTGGCGCTCAATCTGTTCACCAACTACGTCAACGTGGCGTTCAAGGTGCCGGTCGACTTCCCGTCGGTCAAACTGCGCGCCAAATAAGGAGCCGCCATGTCCTCTATCGCCCCCGAACTACAGGTTGCGGCATGGCTGAACAGCGCCCGGCCGCTGTCGCTGCAACAGCTGCGCGGAAAGGTCGTGGTGATCTACGCCTTCCAGATGCTGTGTCCCGGCTGCGTTTCACACGGCATCCCGCAGGCCAAGGCCATCCGCGCCGCCTTTGACGAGCAAGACGTGGCGGTGCTCGGGCTGCACTCGGTGTTCGAGCACCACGCGGTGATGAACCGCGAAGCGCTGGAAGCCTTCGTGCACGAGTACCGCATCGGCTTCCCGGTGGCGATAGACCAGCCTTCGGCCCACGGTCCGATTCCGCTGACCATGGAGGAATACCAGTTGCGCGGCACGCCGACCTTGATTGTGATCGACCGCGAAGGCCGGCTGCGGCTCAGCCATTTCGGCCGCGCCGAGGACATGCAAGTCGGCGCGCTGATTGGCCAGCTGGTGGGAGAAGCCCCAGCGCAGCAAGTAGTGTGCGACGATACCGCGTGCAGCATCCGCTGACACCTTGAACGCCAGCGCTGTTCGATTGCTTATTTTGTAACGTATAATCGGCCGTCATCCTTTTCACGGCCTATACATGATCGAACTGGCGCTGGCGTTTTACCTCGTATTCATCCTGCCCGTCAGGACTTTATGGCACAGCACGCGCAAGGACAATAAGCCCAAACGCCCGCTGGCCCAACGCTATTTCAGCTCGATGCGCGAAATCGGCCTGCTGCTGCTGGCGCTCCTGCTCATCTGCTGGTGGAACGGTTATGGCGCCATCGACATCGGTCTCGCGCTTCCCTCCGCCGGAGCGCCGCTGTGGTGCCTGATCGCCGCCGCCATCGCCATGGCCGCACTGCTGATCGGCAGCGGCCTCAGTTCCCACAAGATGCCGCCGGCCAAACGCGCCGCCGCGCTGGAGAGCGGCCGCGAATCCGGCATGCCCACCAACGCCGCCGAGATGCGCATGTTCCTTGTCCTCGTCCTGTTCATCGGCGCCGGCTGGGAGCTGTTGTATCGCGGCTTCCTGCTGCTGACACTCACGCCCCACATCGGCACTTGGGGCGCGGTCGCGGTGTCCGGCCTGGCCTATGGCGCGGCGCACGGCTACAAGAATCCGAAGCAGATCTCGCTCAGCATCGCCTCGGCGCTGCTGTTCGCCACCGGCTACGTGTTGAGCGGCAGCCTGTGGTGGCTGATGGTGATTCACATTGC
This sequence comes from Duganella radicis, assembly GCF_009720825.1. Taxonomy (GTDB): domain Bacteria; phylum Pseudomonadota; class Gammaproteobacteria; order Burkholderiales; family Burkholderiaceae_D; genus Rugamonas; species Rugamonas radicis. Next base: position 223,317 of record NZ_WNKY01000002.1, read on the forward strand.
GCTGCCGCTGACGGGCGCCATCAGCATTTATCAACTGTTCCAACAAGAGGAAGCTCGCCATGCGCTATCTTAAAATCCTGCTGCTGATGCTGGCCGCTGCAACCCTCAGCAGCTGCGCCCTGTGGCACAACCCGAACACCCGGCAGCACACCGGCAGCGTGGTCGATTATCTGTACCCGGACGCCAAGACGCCGCCGTCGCTCGTGCCCACCGTGGTCAAATTGAGGCCGCCGGTGAAAGTCGGCATTGCCTTCGTGCCCGGCGGCGGTTGGGGTTCCAGCCTGCCGGAAGCAGGCAAGATGAAATTGCTGGAGCGTGTGCGCGACTCCTTCACCAGGCACGAATACATCGGCAAGATCGAAATCATCCCGACCCAGTACCTGCGCGCCAAGGGCGGCTTCGCCAATCTGGAACAGGTGGGCCGCATGTTCGACGTCGAAGTGATCGCCCTGCTGTCCTACGACCAAGTGCAATTCAGCGACAGCAACGCGCTGTCGGTCCTGTACTGGACCATCGTCGGCGCCTACATCATCAACGGCGACCAGTACGACATCCAGACCATGCTGGACGCCTCGGTGTTCGACGTGCAAAGCCACAAACTGCTGTTCCGCGCACCGGGCACCAGCCGCGTGAAAGGCAGCGCCACCGCCGCCGGCTTCACCGAAAAAGCGCGCGCCGCACAGAACCAAGGCTACGAACGCGCCGTCGATGAACTGATCCCGCAACTCCAAGCGCAATTGGACGGCTTCCGTGAACGCATCAAGAACGACACCAGCAACTATCAGGTTGAAAACAAGGCCGGCTACAAAGGCGGCGGCAGCATGGGTTGGATCAGCCTCGCGCTGGCGGCCTTGTTGTGCGGCGTAGCCTATGCCGTTCGACGCCGCGCCTGAGCTGCTGGAGTTCGACCGCCATGCGATCCTGGCGGGCGAAGCGTGGCGCTTGTGGACCTGCCATGTGGTGCACTACTCGTCTCAGCATGCATTGATTGACCTGGCCACCGCAGCGGCGGCGGCCACGGTGGCGCAGCCGTCGCTCGGCTGGCGGCGTTTGGGCATACTGCTTGCGGCGGGCGCGCCGTTGATCGCCGCCGGCCTGCTGCTGATCGCGCCCGACTGCCTGTACTACCGGGGCGCATCCGGCATCGCCGTGATGCTGGCGGTGCTGGCCGCCGGCACCCTGTGGCCGCGCGCCGCAACGCGCGGACGCGCCGTCCTGTGCCTGCTGGGTGCCGCGCTGGCCACCAAGATCGCCGCCGAAGCGGGCGGCTACAACGCCGGCTGGTCCGGTCTTCCGGCCGATGTCATCGTGGCTTGGCAAGCCCACCTGTTCGGTGCCATCATTGGCGCTTCAACTAGCTTCATTGTGTGTTCGATACGCGTCATCCGGGGCGGTAATTCTTGAGTATTTGGCATTGTTGTAGGCATAATCGCTTGGGCTGAAACGATCGCCTCCGCTTGTGAATCCTATCGTCTTAGCCATGGCCGGGTGGACGCTGCATGAAAACACATCAATGGGAGACGACATGAAAACGCACCGCACAGTTATCGCCGCCAGCCTGGCTGCCGCCTTCTTTGCCCCGCCGGCGTGGGCTGCCGACGAGGTGCAGTCCGTGGTGGTCACCGCGCAGTCGCGCAAGCAGCTGGTGCAGGATGTGCCAATGACCATGCAAGTCGTCACCGGCAAGGATATTGAAGCCATCGGCGCCAAGGATCTGGCGGACCTGAACGGCTACATTCCCGGCCTGTCGGTCGATGCGACCGAACCCACCCAGCCATCGTTCGGCATTCGCGGCGTGCAGGCGGGCGACTTCGGCATCGCCACCGATTCGCCGGTCGGCATTTATGTGGATGGCGTTTACACCGGCAAGACCGGCGGCGCGCTGATGAACTTCATTGACGTGCAGCGCATTGAAGTGGTCAAGGGCCCGCAAGGCACGCTGTTCGGCCGTAACAGTGCTGCCGGCGCCATCGCCATCACCACCAATGAACCGGGCAAGGAGCTGGATGCCAATGCCCACGTCAAGCTGGGACGCTTCGGCCGCGCCAATGCCGATGTGATGCTGAACTTCCCCATCACCGACACCTTCGCCACTCGCCTGGTGGTGGTGCGTTCGGGCAGCGAAGGCTGGGCCGACAACACCGCCACCGGCAAGAAGTCCGGCGGCGACAAGGACTGGGCCACCCGCCTCTCGCTGCGCAAGGACTTCGACGCCGCCAGGCTGGTGTTCGCGTGGGAGCATGAGAACATGGAACAATACGGCCGTTCGGCCTTTGGCGTGATCAAGGACCCGGCGCTGCCGCTGGGCGGTTATCGCGGCGTGTACGATGCCGCCTACACCGCCAACTTCGTCAACCCGTTCGACGCGCCACTGGCCAACGACCAGCAAGGCGGCGAAGGCCGGCTGTTCGACGGCGCCACCCTGCGTTTCGAGGCGCCGCTGGCTGGCATGACCTTCAACTCCACCACCGCCTACCGCCGCTTCAACACCCACAACCTGACCGACAACGACGGCGGCGCACGCGCCGATCTGTACCTCACTACGCAGGACGCCAAGCGTGCGCGCAGCTTCCAGCAGGAGTTCAAGCTGTCGGGAAAAACCGATCGACTGGACTGGATCGCGGGCCTGAGCTTTTATCACAACAACGAGCACCAGGACGCAGGCGCCTACGTCACCACCGGCACACTGGACACCCTGAGCCAGTTTCAGGGCGGCGATCCGAATTTCGCCATGCTGTTTGGCGGCCTGGCCGCGGCTGGCCTGCCTGGCATCAGCGCCAGTTCGCAGTTCAGCTGGGACGAGACGCACTACAGCGACGTGCGCACCAAATCGGCCTCGATCTACGGCGACACCATCTGGCACCTGACGCCACAGACCAACGCCACCATCGGCCTGCGCTACACCCGGGATAACAAGCGCATGACGTGGTTCGTACCGGGCCGCGTGTCGCCGCAGCTGGACGATTTCCTCAACCGCTTCGGTCCACTGGCCGGCCTGAATGCGGCCTCCTTCCCGTCCAACGTGATCTTCGCCAACGCCGCGCAACTGGCGTCATCGCCGGTCACACGCGAGAAGGACTGGACCGACTGGAGCCCGCGCCTGGTGCTGGACCATAAGCTGAACAAGGACACGCTGCTGTTCACATCCCTGTCGCGCGGCTACCAGGCTGGCGGCTTCAATATCTTCACGCCGCCGAATCCCGCGTCGTCCACCCGCGCCGGCCAGGACCCAAGCTTTGAGCCGGAGAAGATGACCAACTTCGAGGCCGGCGTGAAGCTGGCCTTGCCGGACATCCGCGCCACCGTCAACGCTTCACTGTTTGCCTACAAGTTCAAGAACCTGCAGGACATCCAGCTGTACAGCGTGGGCACTATCCCGACCTACAATGTGATCGCCAGTGACCAGAAAGCGCACGGCCTCGATGTCGATGGACGCATCCGCTTGTCGCCGCGCGTGACGCTGTTCGGCGGCTTTGAATACATCAACCAGACCTACACCCGCTACCAGCGCCTGGACGCCAGCGGCAACGTCACGCTGGACCTTGGCGGCCAGCCGGTCGGCACGCCGCGCCTGACCACCATGGCGGGTGTGAACATGAACTGGGAGACGGCCAATGGCCGCACCAGCGTCAATTTCCAGGGCACGCACGCCACCGCCACCCGCTGCAATAGCGACACGTCGGACCTCAGTTGCCTGAGTACCGCCAGGCTGAAAACCGGCACCGCCAACAGCAAGTTCGATCTGCGCGTGGGCTGGGACAGTCCAGGCTCGCGCTACGGCGTGGCACTTATCGTTAATAATGTATTCGACCAGCGCTACGTAACGTCGCTGGGTGGTCAAACCGAACAATACGGCGCGCCGTACGCTTATCTCACACCGCCGCGCGCAATCGGCGTGGAATTCAGGGCTAGCATGTAAATGGCATCGAAACCCGTACTGACTGCTGCGGCAGTATTGGTGGTTGCGGCAGGCGGTGCGGCGACGCTGGCGGTCCGTCCGCCGGAGTTGCTGAAGGTTGGCGCCAATTACGGCGCCAAGATTGTGTGTTCCAATGTGTTTATCGCCGGACGCGATGCGCAGGCCGTGCTGGCCGATGATGTGCGGGCGCCCGGCAATCCGGCGCTCAAGCATCTGAAGATCAGCGTCGATCAGGAACGCAAGACGGTGCGCGCGCAGTTCTTCGGATTTGCCGGCGACGGCATGGCGGTGTACCGGCCGGGCACTGGCTGTGCGACGGTGCCGGATGGTGACGTGGCGCAGGCTTCGAAGTATCAATTCAATCCGATCAAAATCTGGGCGCCCTCGCCCAATGTGGCCTGGCCTACCGGTTCGCAGGCCGAGGTCAATCCGGCGGTGCAAGCCTTGCTGGATCAGGATGCGCTGGCCGGGCCGGGCGTGCGCGGCATGGCGGTGATTCATCGCGGCCACCTGATCGCGCAGCGCTACGGCGCCGGCTTCAATGCGGCCACGCCGCTGCTGGGATGGTCGATGACCAAGACGGTGACGGCGGCGCTGGTCGGCATGCAGATCGAGGACGGCAAGCTGTCCTTGCAGCAGAACGGCTTCTGGCCGGGCAAGGACGATCCGCGCGCCCAGATCACCCTCGCGCAGTTGCTGTCGATGAGCAGCGGCTTGCGGTACAACGAGAGCTACGGCGATGTGTCGGATGTGACGCGCATGCTGTATCTGGAACCGGACATGGCGGCTTTCACGGCAGCCCAGCCGCTGGAACAGCCGCCGGGCAGCAAGTGGAATTATTCGAGCGGCACCACGGTGCTGTTGTCGCGCATCTGGCAGCGCGTGGCGGGCAGCGATGCGCTGTCGCTGCCGCACAATCGTTTGTTTGCGCCACTGGGCATGAACAGCGCAGTGATTGAAGCCGATGCGAGCGGCAATCTGGTCGGCTCCAGTTATATGTATGCGAATACGCTGGACTGGGCGCGCTTCGGCCAGTTCCTGTTGCAGGATGGGGTTTGGCAGGGTAAGCGCATCCTGCCGGCCGGTTATGTGGAGGGCATGCGGCAGCCGGTGCCTGCATCCGGCGGGCAGTATGGCATGGGACAGGTGTGGCGCTGGGGACCGGGCGGCGATACGCCGGAAGGCCAGAATCCCGACACCCGCTTCCAGCTGCCGCCCGATACGTATTGGATGGAGGGGCATGATGGACAGAGCATCGCCATCGTGCCGTCGCAGCAGTTGGTGGTGGTGCGGCTTGGACTGACGCCGCATCGGCTGCTGTATCAGCCGCAGGCACTGCTGGCGGCGGTGGTGAAGGCGGTGCAGCAATGAGCGCCGTGCCATATGTCCTGCTGCGCCACCAGACGCCCATGCTGCTGACCGGCGCGCGCGTGCTGGCGCACACGCTGCGGCATGCCCTGCTGCCACCAACCGCTCCTCGCCCCGCCAGCATCGCGGTGGCGGGAGCGGGCGAGGCGACGGCGGCGCAGCGGCTTTTGCGGCGCATCGCGCCGGTGGCGCGTGTCATCGCGGCGCCGCCGCAGGATCTGGTGGAGCAGTACATCGCCTGGGCCGGCGCCGCGCGCAGCTACGATGGCCAGCTGCCGCCGCACATGGTGTCGCAATGGAGCTTGCCGCTGGTGGGCGAACTGCTGCTGCGCATGCCCTACCGTCTCACTTCCGTCATCAATCAAGGCGTGGGTCTGCGTGTGCATGGCCCGCTGCCGCGCAATGTGCCCTTGCACGTCAGCGCCGCCGTCGAGCGGATCGAGGAGACGCCGGGCCGCATCAAGGTGGTGGTGGCCGTCATCACCGGCACGGCGCAGCAGCCGTCACTGGTGGAAGCGCGGCTGCATATGAGCTTCCTGCTGCCCGGCCCGCGCGCGCCGAAAGCGCCGCAGGAGCGCGGTCCGGAGCCGGATTGGATCACCGCCGGCCTGTGGCACGCCGACGCCCGCGACGGCCTGCGCTTCGCGCTGCTGACCGGCGACTTCAATCCCATCCACTGGTGCGGTCCGCTGGCGCGGCGCTCAGTGTTCCGCGGCATGGTGCTACATGGTTTCGGCAGCTTTGTGCGCAGCTATGAAGTGCTGGCGCAGCAAGGTATCCGCTTCCATGAAATCGACGTCCGCTTCGTCAAGCCGGTAGCCCTGCCCTGCACCGCGCTGTCGGTGCAGGTGGCGCCGGACGACACCGCCGATGCCGATGGCTGGCGTGCCCTGCGTCTCGCCGGCAGCGGCGATGCGGTACACTTGGCGGGCCGGCTGCGATAGCCTCAACCCACTTGAGAACCTGCGATGACAATACTGATACTAGGCCTGATTATTTTTCTCGGACTGCACTCGGTCCGCATCTTCGCGGAGGACTGGCGCAACGCCACCCGCCAGCGCATCGGCGCGAATGCGTGGAAAGGCCTGTACTCGGTGATCTCGATTGTCGGCTTCGCGCTGATCGTCTGGGGCTACAGCATCGCACGCGAAACGCCCGTCGTGATCTGGACGCCGCCACTGTTCACCCGCCACATCGCCGCACTGCTGGCGGTGATCGCCTTCGTCTTCCTTGCAGCCGCCTACGTGCCGCGCAACGGCATCAAGGCCAAACTGCATCACCCGATGACGCTGGGCGTGAAGACCTGGGCGCTGGCGCACCTGATCGCCAACGGCACCCTGCATGACATCCTGCTGTTTGGCGGCTTCCTGGTGTGGTCGGTGGCGCTGTTCAGCGTATCGCGCCGGCGCGACCGCGCTGCGGGCACGGTCTACCCGGCAGGCAGCGGCGGCGCCACCGCGCTCACTATCGCCGGCGGCATCGTGGCCGCCGTGGTGTTCGCCGGCTGGCTGCATGCGCCGCTGATCGGCGTACGTCCTTTCTAATTGCATTTGCCGCGCACGGCGGCAGCGATAATCCAGGGCAGCGACAAGGGGCCGACCACGCCGATTGGCCCTATGTGGGCCGGTTGCAGCTTGAGCGCATCGTCGTGCAGACAGTCCGGTACCTTGGCATCGTTGAAGGCGGCCGTCATGCGTGCGTGCGCGGTGTTGGCGCGCAGGACGCCGTCCTGCCGGTCGCCTGCCGGCGCCGGATGCGGATCTTCGGCAATGGTGTCGCGTACCGCTTTCCTGATGATTTCGTCGGTCAGCACCGGCGCTGCCGGCGAGGCGCCCTGCGCCAGATCGCCAGCCGGCTGCGGCTGCGCGCCCAGCACCGGCGGCTCCGTGGCCAGCGACGCCGCAGCAAATGCGTGCGAGGCCACAAATGCCGCAAGCACACGCTTCATGACGTCTGCTCCGCCACCCGCACGGCATTACGGCCGCCCTGCTTGGCCGCGTACAGCAGCTTGTCAGCCTGCGCCAGCCACTCGGCCGGTGTGAGTTCCTTGTCCATATCCGTCACGCCGATGGAGATGGTGATCGGATGCCCCTCCAGCAGCGTGGCCGACGCCACCGCCGCGCGTATCCCTTCCGCCAGCCGCGCCGCCGCGCTCAGGCCCGCGCCGCTGGCAAGGATAGCGAATTCCTCGCCGCCGTAGCGGAAGATGCGGTCGGAAGAACGTGTGTGCCCGCGCATCAGCTCCGCCAGCCGTATCAGTACTTTGTCGCCGGCGGCGTGGCCATACTGGTCGTTGATTTGCTTGAAGTGGTCCAGGTCCAGCAACAACAGGCTGGATTCGAGGTGCGGCCGGCGCTCCTGCGCATATTCGGACAGCTTGCGCTCCATCGCGCGGCGGTTACCGACGCCGGTCAGGAAGTCCAGCTCCACCGCCGTGTGCAGCTCCTTGTTCTGCAAGCCAGTGCGATAGGCGAAGATATAGGCGAAGAAGTTCACCAGCGCGATCGTCACCACGATGGTCATCAGATTGAGCAGCTCCAGCCGGGCCACCAGTATGACCACCAGGATCAACAAGCCGGCGCTGTTGATCCCCAGCGCGACCACTGGCCGCAGCACGAAGTAGGCGGCGATCATGGTCGGATAAACCCAGTACACCAACGACACGCCGCGCAGGTACACGGTCACCAGCATGCCGGCCGAGTAGAAGATGGTGACGCCCAGGCTGGCCACCTGATAGCGGCCGGTACGCCACACGTGTACGATCACCGCCATCATGCCGGTCACCAGCGCCAGGTCCACCGCCGCCGACGCCCAGCTGCCCTGCATCAGCCGGTACACGCCAAACGGCAGGATACTCGGGATGCTGAGGGCGCACAGCATCATCAGGATGACTTCCTCCTGGCGGCGCTGGCGCCCGCCCGACAGCCAGCGCCAGCGGCCGGCGCGGGCTTGATCGGTATTGCTCATGACGGTACTCAGTGTGCGCCCTGCGGTGCTGGTGCGTCGGCGGCGCCGGCCGGCTTGGCCTCGGCCTTGTGTTCACCCGCCAGGAACATATACATGGCAGGCACCACGAACAGCGTGAACAAGGTGCCGATCGACAGGCCGGTAAAGATCACCAGCCCCATGGCGTGACGGCCGGCGGCGCCCGCGCCCGATGCGATCACCAGCGGCACCACGCCGAACACCATGGCGGCGGTGGTCATCAGGATAGGACGCAGACGGGTGGCCGCCGCTTCCTCGATCGCCTCGCGCTTGGACTTGCCGGCTTCGCGCAAGTGATTCGCCACTTCCACGATCAGGATGCCGTGCTTGGAGATGAGGCCCATCAGCGTCACCAGCCCCACCTGCGTGTAGATGTTGATCGAGGCGAAGCCGAGGAAGATGAACGACATCGCGCCAAACAGCGCCATCGGCACCGAGAACAGAATCACCACCGGATCGCGGAAGCTCTCAAACTGCGCCGCCAGCGCCAGGAACACGATGATGATCGCGAACAGCATGGTCACCAGGAAGCCGCCCGACTCCGCCGCGTACTGGCGCGATTCGCCCGAGAAGTCCGCCGTGTAGCCCGACGGCGCCACTTCCTTCAAGGCGTCGCGCAGGTACTGCTGGATCTCGCCCTGCGAGGCGCCGGTCACGCCGGAGATCGTCGCGGAGTTCAGCTGCTGGAAGCGGGTGATCGATTCCGGCTGCACGCTGTACTTGATGGTGGCCACGGTGCTGGCCGGGATCATGTCGCCGTTTGGCGTCTTGATGTAGAAGTCCAGCACATCGCTCGGATTCAGGCGGTCCACCTGCTGTACCTGCGGGATCACCTTGTACGAACGGCCCGAGATCGAGAAGTAGTTGACGTAGCCGCCACCCAGCGCCGCCGCCATGGCGTTGCCGAAGTCCTGCTGCGTCAGGCCCAGCGTGGCCAGCTTGTCGCGGTCCACGTCCACGCGCGCTTGCGGCGTGTCGATTTTCAGGTCGACGTCGACGAAGTAGAACTTGTTGTCCTTCTGGGCTTTTTCCAGCACCGCGTGCGCCACCGTGTTCAGATTCTCGAACGGTTCGGTGGTGGTGATCACGAACTGCACCGGCAGGCCAGAGCTGCCCGGCAGCGCCGGGAACTGGAACGCCGCCACGCGGCCGCCGGCGATGCCGTTCCACTTGGCTTGCAGCTCCTGCTGGATCTCGTGTGCGGAACGGGTGCGCTTGTCCCACGATTTGAACAGCACACCGCCGATACCGGAGTTGGTGGTCGGTACACCGGTGATCTGGAACATCTGCTCATATTCCGGCAGCGACTTCGCCACTTCGAAAATCTGCTTGGCGTAAGCCTGCATCTGGTCCGAGGTGGCGGTTGGCGCGCCCACCACCTGCGACAGCACGATGCCCTGATCCTCTTCCGGCGCCAGCTCGGACTGCGACATCTTGAACTGCACGATCAGCAGCAGGAACACGATCACGCCGAACACGATCAGCACCGGCCAGGTATTCAGCAAACTATGCAGCACGCGCAGATAGCCGTTGTGCACCTTGTCGAACACCTTGTCGATGGCCTTGACGAACTTGCCCTCGTCCTGCGTATGGTCGAAGAAATGGCCGCACATCATGGGCGACAGCGTCAGCGCCACAATGCCGGACACCGCCACCGCCCCCGCCAGCGTGAAGGCAAACTCGGTGAACAGCGCGCCAGTCAGGCCGCCCTGGAAGCCGATCGGCACATACACCGCGATCAGCACCACCGTCATCGCCAGAATCGGACTACCCAGCTCGCGCGCGGCGACAATGGCGGAATCGAACGGCGTCATGCCGGCCTTCATGTGACGGTCGACGTTCTCCACCACGATAATCGCGTCGTCCACCACCAGGCCGATGGCCAGCACGATCGCCAATAGCGTCAGCAGGTTGATCGAGTAACCCAGCATCAGCATCACAAAGAAGGTGCCGATCAGCGACAGCGGCATCGCCACCACCGGCACGATCACCGCCCGGAAGCTGCCGAGGAACAGATAGATCACCACCGTCACGATGATCAGCGCCTCCACCAGGGTCTTCACCACTTCGTCGATCGAGGTGTTGATGAACTCCGTGGAGTCGTAGACGATTTCACCGGTCAGGCCCGAAGGCAGCTGGTCGCGGATGGCCGGGAAGGCTTCGCGCACGCGCTTGGCCACGTCCAGGATGTTGGCCTCCGGCGCCACCTTGATACCGATGAACACCGAGCGCACGCCGCTGAACGCCACGTTGAAGTCATAGTTTTCCGATCCCAGCGTGACGGTGGCGATATCCTCCAGCCGCACGATGGCGCCGCCGGCCTGCTTGACGGCCAGTTGCTTGAACTCGTCCACCGTGTGCAGGTCGGTGCCGGCGGTCAGCGGCACGGTCACCATCTGGCCCTTGGTCGAACCGAGGCCGGCCAGGTAGTTGTTGGCCGCCAGCGCGGCGCTGACTTCGGCCGCTGTGACGCCATGCGCCGCCATCTTGCCGGCGTCCAGCCATGCGCGCAGGGCGAACTGGCGCGCGCCCAGCAGCTCGGCGGTCTGCACGCCCTGGATCGAATCCAGCTTGGGCTTGACCACGCGCGCCAGGAAGTCGGTGACGTTATTGGTCGGCAGCGTGTCGCTGTAGAAGCCCATGTACATGGCGTCCGTGGTCTGGCCGGTCTGCACCGTCAGCACCGGTTGCTGCGCCTGTTGCGGCAGCTGGTTCTTGACCGAGTTGACCTGGGTGGTGATCTCGGTCAGCGCGCGGTTGGAATCGTAGTTCAGGCGCAGCGTGGCGGTGATGGTCGACACGCCACTATTCGACGACGACGACAGGTAATCGATACCCTGCGCCTGCGCGATGGCCGATTCCAGCGGCTGGGTGATAAAACCCGCCACCGTGGCCGCATCCGCGCCGTAGTAGGTGGTGGAGATGGTCACCACCGCGTTCTGCGTCTTCGGATACTGGTTGATCGGAAGGCTGAACAGCGAGCGCAAACCCAGCACCACGATCAGTAAACTGATCACGCTGGCCAGCACCGGCCGTTTGATGAAGATGTCGGTAAAGTTCATGGCGCTCTATCCTCAGTGTTCCTGCGGCGTCGGATTCGGGCTGTTAGCCGGCTGCACCTTGTTGTCGATGGTGGCCGGCGTGCCATTCTTCAGTTTCAGCTGGCCGCTGGTGACCACGGCCTGGCCTTCCTTCAAGCCGGTGAGGATGGCCACCTGGTCGCCGCGCGTCGGGCCGGTGGTGACGAACACCTGCTGCGCCACCAGGTAAGGCTGGCCCTTGTCATCCTTGAGCGGGTCCTTGGCGTTGGCGGCCGGTGGCGCCAGCACGAACACGGTCGAGCCATACGGGTTGTAGGTAATGGCGGTCTGCGGCAGGGTCAGGTATTTTTTCTGATCGCCCTGGTCCAGCGCCACGTTGGCGAACATGCCCGGCAACAGCTGGCGCTTGGCATTCGGCACCGTGGCCTGCACCTGCACGTTGCGGGTGGCGGCATCCACTTTCGGGCTGATGGACGTGACCTTGGCCGGGAAGGCCACACCGGGATAGGCGTCACTGGTCAGGTTCAGCTTCTGGCCGATCGACAGGCCGGCCAGCTGCTTTTGCGGCACGAAGAAATCGACATACACGGTATCGATGGTTTGCAGCGTCACCAGCTTGTCGCCCGGGTTCAGGTACTGGCCCGGATTGATGGCGGTGATCCCCAGCTTGCCGGCGAACGGCGCGCGGATGGTTTTCTTGTCGACCAGCGCTTTCTGTTGTGCGACCAGTGCCTGCTTGCTCTTCAGGTCCGCCTCATCGGCATCGACCTGCGCCTGCGAAATGGCCTGCGCCGCCAGTTGCAGCTTGTCGCGCTTGAGGGTGGTGGCCGACAGGTCGGCGGAGGCCTGCAAGGCGCGCAGCTGCGCCACGTCGGAGTCCGCGTTCATTTCAAACAGCACCTGCCCCGCTTTCACCTCGTCGCCCGACTTGAAGCGCACTTCGCGCACCAGGCCCGCGATCTCGGTGGTGACATCGACGCCGCGCACCGGCGCCAGCGTGCCCACGGAACTGAGCTGCGGCTGCCATTCGGCCGTCTGCGCCTTCACCGCTGTGACCACCTGCGCGCCCGGCTTGGGCGAGCTGGCAATCAGTTTTTTGATCTGCATGTACTTCCCGAAGGCCAGCACCAGGATCAGTAAAAGCACGGCGCCTACCATGATGAGCATACGCTTGGTCATGAACTTATCTCCCGCTGTATTGATTATTGATTCTTACGATTCCACCAGCCGCCACCCAGCGCCTGGAACAGCGCCGCCGTGTCGGCATAGCGCGCCGCCTGCGCCTGCACCAGGCTGATATGGGTCTGCTGATAGCTGCGCTGCGCATCGAGCAGGGACAAGTAGCTGATGCCTCCCAGCTTGTACTGCTGCTCCGCCAGCGTGAGCGTTTCCTTGGCCAGCGCCTCCGCCTCGGCCTGCGATTTCAGGGCGGCGGCATCGGCATCCAGCGCGCGCAGCGCGTCGGCCACGTTCTGGAAGGCGCTCAACACGGTGGCGCGATACTGCGCCGCCGCCGCGTCATAGGCCGCCTCCGCCGCGCGCCGCTGGGCGCTGAGGGCACCACCGTTGAAGATAGGCTGCGTGATGGCGGCGGCCAGGCTCCAGGCATTGGTGTTGGAGTCGAACAGTTTGCCGAAACTCTGGCTCGCCGAGCCATAGCTGCCGCTCAGCGAGAACTGCGGATACTGGGCCGCCGTCGCCACGCCGACAGCGGCGCTGGCCTGATGCAGCTGTTCTTCGCTGGCGCGGATGTCGGGCCGCTGGCGCACTAGTTCCGATGGCAGCGACACCGGCAGTTGCTCCGGCAAGGTCAGCGACTCCAGCGCGAACTCCGGCATGCCAGCCTCGCCCGGCAGCTTGCCCGCCAGGACCGACAATTGGTGCTGCGCCGATGCCAGCGCTTTCTCCAGCGGCGCCACGGTGGCGGCAACCTGCGCCACCTGATTGCGCTGGCTGAGCACCGTGGTGCGCGGAATGGCGCCGTACTCGAACTGCTTCTCGATCACGCCCAACTGGCGGTTCAATGCATCCAGTACTTCACGCGTGGCCTGCAACTGCGCGCGCAACGAGGCTTCCTGGATGGCGGTGGTGACCACATTGGCGGCCAGCGTCAGATAGGCGGCTTCCAGCTGGAAGCGCTGATAATCGACAGCCGCCTGCGCGCCTTCCAGCGTGCGGCGGGTGGCGCCGAAAACATCCGGCGTGTAAGCCACATTGACCGAGGCGTTATACAGATTGAACACGCCAGCGGCGGCGCCGGCGGTGGCGGTGCTGGTCTTTTGCCGCGTGGCGCCCAACTGCGCGTTCACCGACGGGTAGATCAGGTTGCCCGACTGCGCGTTATAGTTTTCCTGCGCCTGGCGCAGCGTGGCTTCGGCGGCGGCCATGCTGGGATTCTGCGCCAGCGCGCTGCGGATCAATTGATCGAGCGCCGGTGAACGGAACAGGGTCCACCACTGCGCCGGGATCTCCTGCCCGAAGGCGAAGCGCTGCGCCGCGCCGCCCACGCCCGGCGCGGACGCGGTTTGGGCGGGTAAGGGTTTGGGGGTGTAACTATCGCTGGCGGTGGCTGGCGCCGCCGGTTTTTTGAAATCCGGCCCGAGCGCGCAGCCGCCCAAGCCTGCGGCAAGCAACACCGCTGTGACGATCCGTTTTTTCACTCCAGTCTCCCCCCACCCTCTTAGCAAAGGTGAAAAAAATATACATTAACTAACATATTCGCATTTTTTCAGGCCCAAGTGTGGATTATTGCCGTGCGGAGACAAAAAAAATGGGCTTTGCCATTTCTGGCAAAGCCCATTTTTTGGCGGGGGTACGGTCAGGCCGGTTCCGGCGTCGCCACCGCACCGTATGCGCGGTTGACTTCGGTCAACGAGAAAGCGTTAGGGCCGTTGGTTTGCGCATCGGCCGCCTCGTCGTGGGCCAGGCTGCGGTAGGTCAGCGGCGCCTCGTAACGGATGCGCTCGTCTTCGCTGATCTTGCCGTCATGATTGGTGTCGGCCGACATTTCGGCTTCCGGCGGCGGCACGCCCAGCAGGCCATCCTTGCCTACGCCCGGCAGCGGTTCAGGCGACGGCAGCAGGCTGTTGTCCACTGGCGCCGCAGCAGCGTTGGCGTCGTTGCTGAACTTGGCCTGGAAGATTTGCGTTTCAGGACGCTGGGCCAGCTTTTTCAGGCCTTCGTCAAACTGTTGCAGCGCGGTTTTCAGGCTCTCGTCTTCAGACACGGCCTTGACCAGGGCATTGGCCTGGTCACCGGTGTTGCTGGTATTGCTCGTATCAGTTTGCAGGGAACTGGAAGCGTTGAAACCGGGCAGCGACAGATAAGCAGCCACCGACGCGCTGAGGTCCACGTTGGTGCCTTGATCCGTTTCGGCTGGTTTTACGGGGGCGAGCGCTTTGTCAGCAACCAAAGCCGCGGACAGCGTAGCACCACCAATGTTGTTCACCATAATCATAATCGACTCCTGCAAGAAGATTCCTCACCCCTGCATTCTATCAGCGTTTTGGCAAGAGTTTTCATTTCCTGTGGGCTTCTCCTGCAAAAAAGTGCTCTTTTCCTTAAATAAACTTTCCATACAACACTATGTTCATTGTGGAAATCAATTGCATTTTTGTTTTGATAGTTTTACACACACCTGATTGCAAAATTGGTCAGACCACCATAGAATTGGTCAAACCAGTAGCAACCCACCGCATCACAGATTTTTGACCAACCGCGAGCTCGGCCGCCCTCCGGCCCTCCTCTCGGTGGCACGGCATACGCGAGGTGTGCCGACCGGCGGCCGGCAAAGACCGGCGCTGTTGAACTCAAACTATCTGGAGACAAAATGCACCTCACACTACGCAAAGCCGCAGCCGCGGCCTGCCTGTTGCTCGCCGCCGGCGCCGCACAGGCATCCGATCCATTGCAAAACGCCGTCATCAGCGCCAGCTACAGCGCCGGCGGCATACTCAGTATCGGCGGTGACTACGCCGGTTCCGTCACCAGCGGCCTCGATCCGCTCAACACCAGCGTGGAATTCTTTACCGCCGATGCCTTGTTTGGCTTCGATTTCGCGCCGGATGGCCATCTCACCATCTACAACAACCTTGCGGTGCCAAGCGGTTCGTATATCGCCAGCTTCGACTTCGGCGCCACGCTGGGCGCGGCCATCAAGGGCTTTAGCGTGACCGATGCCGGGCTGACCGGCGGCACGCCGGTGCTCACCGTGGTCGACGCCCACACCATCCGCATCGACTTGAGCGCGGTGGAATGGAATGGCGATTTCAATCCGCTGCAAACGCAAATCACGCTGCAAGCGGTGCCGGAGCCGGCTTCGGTGTTGATGCTGTCGGCCGGCCTGCTTGGCCTGGCTTTACGTACACGCCGCAGCTAAGCGCCCTCTCACAATTCAAGGAGCATCATGATGAAACTCTCTCGTTTCAGGGCGGCGCTTTGCCTGCTCGCTGTGAGCGCGGCGCTGCAAGCGGCCACCATCGACCCGGCGCTGCAAACCGCGCCGGCCGACGGCTTTGGCGCCGGCACCGTGGGCGGTTCGGCCGCCATCAGCTCGCAAATCTACACCGTGACTTCGCGCCCGCAGCTGCTGGCGGCGATCCAGCGTGGCGGCGTCAATCCCAAGATCATCAGGTTAAGCGGCACCATCGACATGACCGAGGGCGTGCCGTATGCGAACACCGGCGACCAGGCCATACGCGGCTTGATCCGCCTGCCCAGCAACACCACGCTGATCGGCGCTGACGGCAACGCGGGCATCATCAACGGGCATATCGTGGTGTCCGGCGTTTCACAGATCATCATCCGCAATCTGAAAATCGTGAACCCCTGCGACGTGGGGCCGATCTGGGACCCGACCGACGGCGCGCTGGGCAACTGGAACTCGGCCTATGACGGCATCGGCGTCACCAACTCGGACCATGTGTGGGTGGATCACGTCAGCTTTACCGATGGCGCCATGACCGACGACCTGCTGCCGGTGGAGAACGGCCAGATCAAACAGTGCCACGACGGTGCGCTGGACATCACCAACGCTTCGGACTTCGTGACGGTGTCGTACAACGTGTTCGGCCAGCACCGCAAGAATAACCTGATCGGCTCCAGCGACACGGCGACGGCGGACAACGGCAAGCTGCACATCACGTTTAGCAACAACGTGTTCCGCGATATCGTCAGCCGCGCGCCGCGCGTGCGTTATGGTCAGGTCCATTTGTTCAACAACTACTTCGTGGGCAGCAAATCGCATCCGGCCTACCCATACGAATACAGCGTGGGCGTCGGCCAGCAGGCGCAGATCCTGTCGAACAATAACGTGTTCGAGATTGCCGGCATTACGCGCTGCGACCAGGTGGTGACGCCGATCGGCGGCACAGTGCCTGGCGCCTTCAAGGACGCAGGTTCGGTATTGAACGGCGCCGCGCTGGCGGGCTGCTCGACGCCAAGCAGCGTGGCCTACAGCGCGCCGTATGCGTTCAGCGCGCGTCCGGTCGCGCTGGTGAAGGCCAACGCCATCGCGCTGGCCGGCGCCGGCAAGCTGACCTCCACCATCAGCGGCAGCGGCAACGTCACGCCGGACGTCGGCGTCACCTTGACCTGCCCGGCCACGGGCCTGTACTTCTGCGACGACTTCCAGAACAGCAGCATGGCCAAGTGGAGCCTGCTGCCAGTGCCCGGCGCCAACGGCAGTTTCAGCGTCAAAGCCGAAAGCGTGGGCGCGTCGAATATCGTGATGCAGTACACCGCGGCCACCACCGGCGGCGTATTGGCCACGTTGACGCCAGCGGCGATGAGCGGCGTGCCGACCGGCGACTACTACGTCGAGGCACGCATCAAGCCCATGACCAACAGCACCACCAGCAACAAGCTTTTGTATCTGCTCACACGCTACAAGGATGCCAGCAACTGGTATGGCGCAGGCCTGAATGTGCAAAGCGCCACCACCAGCACGCAGGTGGAAATCGCCCGCATGCTGGCCGGCACCTTGACGCGCCCCAAGCAGGTGAAGAAGCCGATCCAGATGGACGCGCAGTTCTACACCGTGCGCTTTGAAATGAAGGGCACGACACTGACCGTCTATCTCGACGGCGAAGCGCTGGGTTCCATCACCGACGCCAGCTTCTCGGAACGCGGCCTGGTTGGGCTGTACACCACCAACAAATCGTTCCAGATCGACGACGTGCGCATCGGCGATCCGTCGCTCAAGCCTTCGCAACTGACGTTGAATCCGTCGTCGCTGACATATGCGGCGGAAGTGGGCGATACGCCGCTGGCGGTCAACGTCACCGCCGTCAAGCCGGATGGCACCCTGGATACCTACACGGCCGCGTCCAGCAATCCTGCGGTGGCGGCGGTCGCCATCAACGGCACGGTGCTGAGCGTCACGCCGGTTGGTGCGGGCACCGCCACCATCACGGTGACCAGCGATTCCGATCCAACCTTGAAACGCGCCATCGCTGCCACCATAGCGCCGCAGTTCATCCAGCCGACGCAAACCTATGCACTGAACGGCGTCACCCTGCCCGCCGCCCACGGAGACGCGACACAGGTCGATGCCTCGCTCAAGCTGACTTTCGACGGTCCGCCGACGCTGGGCTCCGGCGGCAGCATCCGCATTTTCCGCAAGGCGGATAACGCGCTGGTGGACGTGATCCGCCTGTCCGGAGAGACCGATATCCTCGGTTATCCGGGCCAGGCCAATGTGCGCAAGGTGAACACCACGCCGATCACCATCAGCGGCAATACGGTCACCATCAAGCCGCATGCCAACAAGCTGGCATATGGCACGGAGTACTACGTGGCCATCTCCAACGGCGTGTTCACCGGCGCCACGCTGGGCGGCACGCCGTTCGTCGGCATCGGTGCGCTGGGCGACTGGTCGTTCACCACGCGCGCTGCCGCCCCGTCGTCGGGCAACAGCTTCACCGTCGGCGACAGCGCCGACACCGACTTCGCCACCGTGCAAGGCGCACTCAATTTCGTCATGCAGACGCTGGGCGCGGCCGATCCGGTCACCATCACCGTACGCAATGGCGTCTACAACGAGCTGCTCTACCTGCGCGGCAAGGACAACGTGACGCTGAAGGGCGAAAGCCGCGACGGCGCCATCATCCAGTACACCAACTATGACACGCTCAACACCGGCTCCGGCGCCAGCCAGGCCAGTGCCGACGCGGCGGCGGCCGGCGGCCGTGCGGTGCTGCTGGTGGAGGCGTCGGACATGCTGGTGCTCGACACGTTGACCTTGAAGAACACCACATTGCGCTCCTCCGCCATCTCGGCACAGGCGGAGACCCTCTACTTCAACAACGACAGCGGCCGTCTGATCGCGAAGAACGCCAACTTCTACAGCGAACAGGATACGCTCAACCTCAAAGGCTACGCGTGGTTCTGGCAATCGCTGGTCGCGGGCAATGTGGACTTCATCTGGGGCAGCAGCCGCGCCGCCCTGTTCGAGGAATGCGAAATCCGCTCGGTGGGCGATACCACCAGCAGCACCAGCGGCGGCTACATCCTGCAAGCGCGCGCCGCCAACGCCACCGATAAAGGTTACGTCTTCCTCAACAGCCGCCTGACGCATGGT
Source organism: Duganella radicis (assembly GCF_009720825.1). Lineage (GTDB taxonomy): Bacteria > Pseudomonadota > Gammaproteobacteria > Burkholderiales > Burkholderiaceae_D > Rugamonas > Rugamonas radicis. Next base: position 242,209 of record NZ_WNKY01000002.1, read on the forward strand.
CCCGGCCCCGGCCCGCTGCACGGCGACGTACCGGCCGGCGCCACTTACCTGGCCCGCAGCGCCGGCAACACTGCCTACTGGGACAACATCGCCTTCATCAATACCAGGATGGACTCCCACATCGCGACGGTGGGCTGGGCTTCGGCCGGCGTGAACGGCCAGCCGGCGCCGAATCCCGCGGTGGCCACCGCAGCCAGCGGCTGGCGTGAATACGGCAGCACCACGCTGTCGGGCGACGCCATCAACCTGGCGGCGCGCGTCGGCGGTTTCCAGCTGAGCGCCAGCGACGTGGCGGCCGGCTTTGCAGACCGCGCCAAGGTGTTCGCGGCCTATGGCGGCGGCGCCGGCTGGAATCCGCAACCCTAGCCAAAAGTAACAGGCGCGCTACATACACCACCTCTTTCGGAGGATGCGTAGCGCGCCGCGTTTTTATACGATGCGGCGACAACCTATATCATGGAGTCGCCGTGCGTTATCTGCTTGCCTTGCCTTTCATCGGCCTACTCTGGCTGCCTTTCTACAATCGCGAGCTGCCCTCGCTGTTTGGCTTCCCCTTCTTTTACTGGTACCAGTTCGCCTGGGTGCCGCTGACGGCCCTCATCATCTGGCTGGTGTACCAGCATGACCGCAAGAAGGGAGTGGAATGATGTCGGACCAAATCAACTGGACGGCGCTGAGTGTCTTCATCTTCTTCTTTGTGCTGGTGACGGTGCTGGGCTTTGCCGCATCGCGCTGGCAAAGCGGCAAGCAGCAAGGCCACCAGCTGGAAGAATGGGGACTGGGCGGCCGTAACTTCGGCGCCTGGATCACCTGGTTCCTGGTCGGCGGCGACTTCTACACCGCCTACACCGTGATCGCGGTGCCGGCGCTGGTGTACGCGGTGGGCGCATACGGCTTCTTCGCCCTGCCCTACACCATCCTGGTCTACCCTATCGTCTACCTGATCATGCCCAAGCTGTGGCACGCCGCGCAAAAAGCCGGCCACGTCACGGCGGCCGACGTGGTGTTCGGGCGCTATGGTTCGCGCCCGCTGGAATTCGCCATCGCCCTGACCGGCGTGGTGGCGACCATGCCTTACATCGCCCTGCAACTGGTGGGCATGGAAGTGGTGATCAAGGCGCTGGGCCTGACCGGCGAACTGCCGCTGGCGGCGGCCTTTGTCATCCTGGCGCTATACACCTATGCGGCGGGCCTGCGCGCGCCGGCGCTGATTGCTTTCGTCAAGGACCTGATGATCTACATCGTGGTGCTGGTGGCGGTGGTGCTGGTGCCGATCAAGCTGGGTGGCTACGGTACCGTGTTTTCCGCCGCCGGCGAAGCCTTCGCGGCCAAGGGCGGCGCCACCGGCCTGACGCTCAAATCGGCACAGATCCTGCCGTTCGCCACGCTGGCGCTGGGATCGGCGATGGCGGCCTTCATGTACCCGCACACGCTGACCGGCATCTTTGCCGCCAACAGCGCGGACACCATCCGCAAGAACGCCGTGTTCCTGCCGGCCTACACCATCCTGCTAGGCCTGATCGCGCTGCTGGGCTTCATGGCGTATGCCGCACACATCACCGTGGCCGGCAATAACGACGTGGTGCCGGCGCTGTTCAACGCCCTGTTCCCAAGCTGGTTCAGTGGTTTTGCCTTCGCCGCCATCGCCATTGGCGCGCTGGTGCCGGCGGCGGTGATGTCGATTGGCGCGGCCAATCTGTTCACCCGCAACTTCTGGAAGCCGTACGTGAATCCGGCCGTCACGCCGCAAGGCGAGGCCTCGGTGGCCAAGGCGGTGTCGCTGGTGGTGAAGGTCGGCGCGCTGGTGTTCATCCTGTTCCTGCCGACCAAATTCGCGCTCGACCTGCAACTGCTGGGCGGCGTGTGGATACTGCAAACCTTCCCGTCGGTGGTGTTTGGCCTGTTCTTCGGCTGGTTCGGCGCACGCGCCCTGCTGGGCGGTTGGGCGGTCGGGATTGTGGCGGGCAGCCTGCTGGCTTTCAGCGACGGCATCAAACCGGTGCACACCTTCATGCTGGGCGGCGACAGCTACACCGCTTATACCGGCTTGCTGGCACTGGCGCTGAACATCGTGGTGGCGGTGCTGATCCAACTGGTGGCGGGCGGTAAAAAACAGGGCTGACCCGCCGTCATCGTTTCGTCACAAGAATGGGATAACATGTCGTGTTATCCCATTTCACCTTACGACGACCTATATGACAAAAGCACTGTCCCTGCGCGCGATCGTACTCGCCGCTGCCAGCCTTGCCCTCTCCAGCTGCTACGCAGCCACGCCGGCGCCAAGCACCGCATCCACCCTGCCCAAGCTCGTCGTCGTGCTGGTGGTGGACGGCCTGCCGAATGAACAGGTGCAGCGCTACCGCGACCAGTTCGGCCAGGGCGGCTTGCGCCGCATGCTGGATCAGGGCGCTTCGTTCAGCAACGCACACCAGGCGCACGGCGTGACCGTGACCGCCATCGGCCACAGCGCGGTGCTGACCGGCGCCTATCCTTATGTGCACGGTATCATCGGCAATAACTGGATCGATCCGATCACCAAAAAATCGGTCTACTGCACCGAGGACACCAACTACACCTACATCGGCGAAGAGACCAAGCCTGCCGACGGCACCTCGCCAGCCAAGCTGAAAGTGAACACGCTGGGCGATGAACTGCGCTACGCCACCGGCAGCAAGAGCAAGGTGATTACCGTCTCCGGCAAGGATCGCGGCGCGATCCTGCTGGCGGGTAAAACCGGCACCGCTTACATGTACATGGAAAAAACCGGCAACTTCGCCAGCAGCACCTACTACATGAAGCAGCATCCGGAATGGGCCACCAAATACCTGGCGACCAAGCCGCAGGACCGCTACTACGGCAAGAGCTGGTCCGCCCTGCTGCCCGAAGCCGCTTACGCCGGCGACGCGCCGGAAGAGCTGAACGCGCCCAAGGCCGGCGGCCACAATCGCCTGCCGTACAGCTACTACAGCGAGAGCGGCGAGATCGACGCCGGCTACTACGCCAGCCTGCGCGTCGGCCCGTATCTGGATCAGCTGACGCTGGACTTCGCGCGCGCCGCGGTGGAAGGCGAAAACCTGGGCCGCAATCCGGCCGGCGTGCCGGACCTGCTGGGCGTCAGCCTGTCGGCGCACGATTACGTCAACCACGCGTTTGGCCCGGAAAGCAAACTGTCGCACGACCACTTGCAGCGCGTGGACCGCATGCTGGCCGAGTTCTTCACGTATCTGGACAAGCGCGTCGGGATGGACAATGTGCTGGTGGTGCTGACCGCCGATCACGGCTTCCCGAACACGCCGGAGTTCTCGCAAACGCAGCACTTCGACGCCCAGCGCCTGGATGGCGACAAGCTGATGGCCGCGCTGGACAAGCATCTGGAAGCCAAATTCGGCGTCGCCAAACTGGTGCAGGCATGGTCGCTGCCGAACATCCATCTGGACTACGCGCTGGCCGACCAGAACAAGCTGAAACGCGAGGATGTGGAAAACGTGGCGGCGCAATACCTGCTGGCGCAGAACGGCATCGTCGACGCCTTCACCCGCACCCAGTTTGAAAGCGGCGCGGTGCAAGGCACGCATATCAACACCCTGATGCGCCGCGCGTGGAACCGCCAGTCGTCGGGCGATCTGATGGTGATCACCAAGCCATACTGGTACTTCGGCACCGGCACCAGCGGCACCTCGCACGGTTCGCCGTATGCTTACGACACCAATGTGCCGCTGATGATCATGGGTAAACGCTGGATCAAGCCTGGCGCCTATGGCCAGTACGCGGAAGTGGTCGACATCGCGCCGACCCTGGCCAACCTGCTGCACCTGCGTCCGCCGGCCGGCTCGGAAGGCCGCGTGCTGACGGAAACGCTGCGCTGATTATCGCGTGGCTTGCGGAGCCGGTTGCGCATAAATGATGATGGGCGCGGCCGGTGCCGGAGCCGGCGGCTGCCGGCTCAGCAGCAAAGCCGTGGTGATCGACGTATTCAGCACCACACCGCCCAGCACGGTTGCCACCACCCACTTGATCAGCCGGCTTTCAAACTTCGCAAACCGCGTTTCAAACTCCTGCCGGATCGACTTGAAGCCGCTATCCGTGCTTTGAGCGAGCGCATCGATACGGCCCGTCATGGCAAGCTCATGGGCCTTTAGTTCGCCAGTGAACCTCGCGACCGTAGCGTCCAGCTTGGCATCGATATAGTCTTTGTCGGTGATGGAGTTCATCGCTCCATATTCTGCCCCGGCACCTATCCTGTCAACACGATTACGTTTAACCAGGATCATGTCGACTGCGGTCTATTGTCAGTTCACCGCCCTGGATCTGCGCTCGCCACTTCATAAGGTGGGCATCACTATTAATGCATCGCTCAATCCGGTCCCGCAGCGCATGATAACCTGGCCAATAATCGTTTTTGGTCATCTCTCTGTCCCAGATATCCTCCCACCACATGCACCGATTATTTTCGAGAAGTACGCCCGGATTTGTGTTTCCACGGACCAATAGAGAAACTTCTGCATCCGTTAATTGATGCCCCACAACTAAAACCTCGGCTCCTGTAATCGTGTATCTCTTATACAGAAGTTCCAAAGTGACGAAGAGTGCCATTAGATCAGCTTCACCACTCGCGCCAATTACCTCTGAAACATGAATCGGGGTGTAATAGATTTGGAAATGACCACGCTTGGATTTCTTAATAAAATAGAGCCCGCCCGCGTCATTCATGGCCCGTATTAAATGCAGTTCCTCTAACCTGTCCGCCTGACCTTCCCAATTTAACAAGAAATGTGCCGCCTCAACAGGTATCCTCGGTAATCGCACATAATCTACAGGGTAGATAGGCCCGTCACCATGCTGTAGCCACTTGGTTTCAATTCCAAATAACCCAGCAACACTCAAAAGCTGCGAAAACGTCGGAGCTTTCTTACCAAGGAACCACTCCTCGACTTCGATAGCGTTCTCCTCACCGAGCATTTGGGCAACATGGGATGGACGAACTTTTTCATAGCGGTTCGCATTGACTTGATCAAGAAGCCGATTCAGTCGATTCGGAATCTCACCTGGCAAATTCTCACAATATTCTTTACTGCTAAACACCATACGGAGAGCACTTTCAAAATCCTTCGCAAGGGAATCCCTCGCAGCGGCCCGAACTGAGTCGCTCGCCCCCTTTGGACAAAAGTATCGAATCGGATTTCGTTGATGGCGAAGATCGAATGGCATGTTTTCACCGGAAGGCTCACCGTACGCTGTATTCATTACAGCAACAATGCGAGCGTGTCCCATAGCTTTGAGAGCCCATCCATATTCGATCAAAACGTTCGGATTTGGCGTAGGGCGCCGGCCGCCTCGGGTGCCCACAAAGGTAAGGTCGGGAACGAAGACCGCAGCGGAATCTATCTTTCTGAAGATGGTTTCCACAATAGGCGGGGAGCCAGCGACGTTTTTTGTATCCCGGTCGAGTATCAATGCTCCGCGATCACGATCAGGTTCAAACAAGCTGACGTCTTTTGAGATTTTTGAGATCGCACGTCCGAGTGCTCTCTCGATAAGATTGCGCCCAGTAAGCGAATCCCGATCGGCCTGCCATGAGAAAAATATGCTTGTCTTCGCCATCGTTAGACTATTGAGATCGGCTAATGTACACCTTGTGGCAGTGGTTGTGCGTAGATGACGATGGGAGCGGCCGGCACCGGCTGCGGCCGGCTCAGCAGCAGAGCCGTGGTGATCGACGTATTCAGCACCACACCGCCCAGCACGGTTGCCACCACCCACTTGATCAGCCGGCTTTCAAATTGCACGAACCGTGCTTCAAATTCCTCACGGAGCGAAGCTATCTGGGCAGTCACGACAAGTTCGTGTGCCTTTAGTTCGCCAGTAAACCTTGCGACCGTAGCGTCCAGTCTGGCGTCCATATAGTCTTTGTCGGCGATGGAGTTCATCGCTCCATATTCTGCCCACTCATCGCACCTGTCAATGCAGGCACTTTTGACGTGGATCAGGTCAGGCTGCTCAGGTATCGGTTCAGGTGATCGAAGTTGAGCGGCTTGGAGAAATGCTGGGTGAAGCCGGCGGCAACGGCCTTTTTGGCGGAGTCGCGGTCGGCGGAACCGGTCAGCGCGATGATCGGCACCGCCTGCGCGCCAGGCATGCGGCGGATGGCGCGCACGGCGCCAAAGCCGTCCATCCACGGCATGCCCAAGTCCATGATAATCGCCTTCGGCATGGCCTCACGCACCCAGTCGCAAGCCTCGTAGCCGTTATGGGCGGCAGCGGTTTCATAGCCATGGCACTGCAACAGCGCCGACAGCGACTCCACCACATCGACATTATCGTCCACCACCAGAACCTGTTTTGCGCTCGCCATGATATGCCTCACATTGTTGGGATTTATGAGGCCATCGTAGCAACGGCTGAGCTAACCGTATGTTCGCTAGCGCACCTTATCCACGCACAGCCGCCTCAATTTTGGCCACGTCGATCTTGCGCATCTCCATCATGGCGGTGAAAGCGCGCTTGGCGACCTCGCCACCCTGCTTCATGGCGTCGGTCAGCACGCGCGGGGTGATCTGCCACGACAGGCCCCACTTGTCCTTGCACCAGCCGCAGGCGCTTTCGGCGCCGCCATTGCCGACGATGGCATTCCAATAGCGGTCGGTTTCTTCCTGGTCGTCGGTGGAAATCTGGAACGAGAAGGCTTCGCTTTGCTTGAAGGTGCTGCCGCCGTTGAGACCCAGGCAAGGAATGCCCAGCACCGTGAATTCAACGGTGAGCGCTTGTCCGGCTTTACCGCCGGGGAAATCGGTCGGTGCGCGGTGCACGGCGCCGACGCTGCTATCCGGGAAAACGCTGGCGTAGAAATTGGCTGCCGCCTCAGCGTCATGGTCGTACCACAGGCAGATCGTGTTTTTGCTCATCGTCCCTCTCCTCTGTTCGCCGCCCGGGCAGCCGGAATGGCTGCCGGAGCGGCGATTTTACAGCGAAGAGGTCACGCGGGGCACACCGCTTAGCTGACCATCAGCTTGACGGACTTCAGGTTCACGCTATCCGGACCGGCGTGGATGGTGAAACTGCCCGGCTCCACCACGCGCTTCATCTCGGTGTTGTAGAACCACAGATCCGAAGGCTTGATGTCGAAGCTCAGCGTGCGCTTTTCGCCCGGTTGCAGGGTGACGCGCCTGAAGGCCTTCAGTTCCAGCACCGGACGCGTGACGGAGCTGACGTCGTCGCGGATGTAGATCTGTACCACTTCGTCGCCGGTGCGCTTGCCGGTATTGGTCACGTCCACTTCCACCTTGGTCGACTCGTTGACGCCGATGCTGGCCTTGGCCAGGCGTGGTTCGGAAATAGCGAAGGTGGTATAGCTCAGGCCAAAGCCGAACGGATACAGCGGCTTGGTCGAACCGTCGATGTAGCCGCGGCGCGCCGATGGCTTGTGGTTGTAGAAGATCGGCAGTTGTCCGACGCTGCGCGCGATCGACACCGGCAGCTTGCCGCCCGGGTTGGCGCGGCCGAACAGCAGGTCGGCCGCCGCATAGCCGGTTTCCTGGCCCATATACCAGCCTTCGATAATCGCATCGGCTTTTTCCGCCAGCAGGTTGATCGACAGCGGACGTCCGTTCAGCAAGAACACCACGGTCGGTTTGCCCAGCGCGAAGATGGCGCGCGCCAGATCGTTCTGCTGGCCCATCAGGTCCAGCGACTCGCGGTCGCCCAGGTGGTTGTCGGCCCAGGCTTCGCGGCTGGTCTGCTCATTGTCGCCGAGGACCATGATGATGGTGTCGGCCGATTTGGCCGCTTCCACCGCTTCCGCGATCAGCTTCGCATTCACCTCCGGTGGCGTGAACTTGATCTCGTCGGCGCCCCACACGCGGCTTTCGGTGATGCGCACACCTTCCGAGTACGCCAGCGAGAAGCCTTGCGCCTTGGCCTCGGCTTGCAGGCCGTCGTGGATCGACACCACGTGGCGCGGAATGTCCGAGTAGCCGCCAATAGGCGTATCCTTGGCGTGGGTACCGATCAGCAGCACCTTGCCGACTTTCTTGCCATCCAGCGGCAGCACGCCCTTGTCGTTCTTCAGCAGCACCGGCGTGCGGGTCGCGGCCAGGCGCGCCAGCGCCACGGCGTCCGGGGTGGCGGTCAGGCTGTCGGCGGCGTTGGCGTCCACGTACGGTTGCTCGAACAGGCCGGATTGGAACTTCATGGTCAGGATGCGCCGCACCACCACGTTGATCTCCGCCTCGGAAACGCGCTTTTCCTTCACCAGCGCGCCCAATTCCTTGTAGGCCAGGCCGTCCGGGGTTTCCACGTCCACGCCGGCCTTGATGGCGCGCAGCGCGGCTTCTTTCGGCGTGGCCGCCAGCTTGTGGCGCGTGATCAGTTCATTGATGCCGAAGTAGTCGGACACGGTGATGCCCTTGAAGCCCCACTCCTCGCGCAGCACCTTGTGCAGCAGCCAGTGGCTGGCGTGCGACGGTACGCCGCCGATCTCGTTATACGACGGCATGACGCAACCGACATTGGTTTCCTTGATGGCCTTTTCAAACGGCGGGAAGAAATCCTCGCGCAGGGTGCGCTCGCTGACTTCCGCCGGGCCGATGTTGGTGCCGCTTTCCGGCTGGCCGTGGCCCGTCATGTGCTTGAGCGTGACGAATACCTTGTCCTTGCCCAGTTTTGGGCTGGTGCCGGCAAAGCCGATGATGGCGGCCTTGCCGATTTCGCCGCACAGATATGGGTCTTCACCATAGGTTTCCTCGATACGGCCCCAGCGCGGCTCGCGCGCCACGTCCACCACCGGCGCCAATGCCAGGTTGGCGCCGCGCACGCGCATCTCGCGCGCCGCCACGCTGAAGATTTTGGTGGTCAGGTCGGTGTCGAACGAGGAAGCGATGCCGATCGCCTGCGGGAAGCAGGTGGCATCGCGCGCCACGTAGCCGTGCAACGCTTCCTCGTGCATGAACATCGGGATGCCGAGGCGGGTCTGTTCCACCGCCCATTTCTGGGCGGCGTTGACGTAGATGGCGGTTTCCAGCGCATTGCGATTCTTCACGCCGCCGGTGTCGCCGGCGCCGGCGGCCTGGCCCAGCTGGCGGTCCGACGGACGGGCGATCATGCCCAGGCCATTCGGGTAAGCCTTCTGTGCCTTGTCCGCCGAGAACTCGCCCTTGGCATCCTGCATTTCCGTTTTGGCCTGCCAAGTGCACAGCATCTGTGCGATCTTCTCTTCCAGCGTCATGCGGCCCAGCAGATCGTCCACCCGTTTTTCCACCGGCAGCGCGGGATTCTTGTACGGCGCTTGCGCGTTGGCGGCAAACGCCGGCAGCACGGTCATCCCGGCCAGGCCGGTCATCGAAGTCAGGAACTGCCTACGGTTGTTGGTCATGCAATGTCTCCTTGTTGGATTATTTTGTTTTATCGTTTGCCTGCGCGGGTGCTGACGTCCACCCACACCGCCAGCGTCAGGATGGCGCCCTTGACGATCATCTGCCAGTACGTGTCCACGTCCAGCATCGACATGCCGTTGTCCAGCGAGGCCATGACCAGCGCGCCAATCAGCGCGCCGTGCACGGTGCCGGAGCCGCCGCGCATCGAGGTGCCGCCGATGAAGCAGGCCGCGATCGCATCCAGCTCGCCGGAGGTGCCGGCCGATGGCGACCCCGCCGCCAGACGCGCCGTGTTCACCAGGCCAGCCAGTGCGCACATCAGGCCCATGATGCCGAAGATCCAGAGCTTGATCGATTTGACGTTGATGCCGGACAGGCGGGTGGCCTCCATGTTGGAACCAACCGCGTACACGCGGCGGCCAAACACGGTCTGCGTGGTGACGTAGCTGAATACGCCCAGCAGCGCCAGAAGCAGCAGCACCGGCAGCGGAATGCCTTCATACGAGTTGAAGGTGATGACGAAAGCCGCCAGCACCACGCCCAGGCCTGCCAGCTTGGCGGCGTCGCGCCACATCGGCGCCACGTCCAGCGCGTGGGCGGCGCGGCTGCGGCGCTGCGCGAAGATCAGGTAGATGGCCACCACGAACAGCAGGAAGCCCAGCGCGATGCCCAGCGTCGGCGACAGGTAAGCCTGGCCGATGTAGACCATGTCGTCCGATACCGGTGCGATGGTGGTGCCGCCGGTCACGCCCAGCACAATGCCGCGATACGCCAGCATGCCGCCCAGGCCGACGATGAACGATGGAATGCCCAGGTAGGCGGTCAGGTAGCCGTTGAACAGGCCAATCACCAGACCCACCACCAGCACCACGATCAGGGTCAGTGGCAATGGCAGGTGGTGCGTGACGTCCAGCACCGCCGCCACGCCGCCCAGCAGGCCAAGCAGCGAGCCGACCGACAGATCGATCTCGCCGGCGATAATCACCAGCGACATGCCGCAAGCGACAATGCCGGTAATCGCCATCTGGCGCATCAGGTTGGACAGGTTACGCGGGGTGACGAAGCCGCCCTCGGTGTGATAGCTGAAGAAAGCCCAGATCAATGCGACCGCGATCAACAGGGCCAGCATCTTGTACTGCGTGAACAGCTGTTTCAAATTGAATTTCATTGGTAGTCCTAATCTCAATGCGCCTGGTCCAGCGCCGCCGCCAGTACCGTCTCCTGGCTCAGGTTATCGTTGACGAAATCGCCGCGCAGCTTGCCCTCGCCGATCACCAGCACGCGGTCGGAGATGCCCAGCACTTCGGCCAGTTCCGACGACACCATGATGATGGACATGCCCTCTTTGGCCAGGTTGAAGATCAACTGATAGATCTCGAACTTGGCGCCAACGTCGACGCCGCGCGTCGGTTCATCGAGGATCAGGATCTTCGGTTTGGTCAGCAGCATCTTGGACAGCACGGCCTTCTGCTGATTACCTCCGGACAGGCCGGTAATCGGCAGGAACGGGCTGGAAGTTTTCAGCTTGACGCTCTTGATCTCCTGACGGATGGTCGCCAGCTCGGCCTCCTGATCGATGCGGGTGGCGCGCGCGAAGTCGCTCAGCACCGTCAGCGTCATGTTGTGGCCGACGCCGAGGTCCGGCACGATGCCGTGATGCTTGCGGTCTTCCGGCACCATGGCCAGGCCGTTGCGGATGGCTTTCACCGGCGTGCTGGTATCCAGCTTGACGCCGTTGAGATATACCTCGGCTTCGCTGGGTCCCGGATAGGCGCCGAAGATGGCCGACACCAGTTCCGTGCGCCCTGCCCCAACCAGGCCGGCGATACCCAACACCTCGCCCTTGCGCAGCTGGAAGGAGATGTTGTCCACGCGCTTGCGCTCGGGGTTGTCAGCGTCGTAGCAGGTAACGTTGCGGGCTTCGAAAATCACTTCGCCCGGCGTGTGTTCACGCTTTGGATACAGCTGCGTCATCTCGCGGCCCACCATCTGCGCGATGATGCGGTCGATATTCATCTCCGACATCGGCGTGGTGGCGATATGCTGGCCGTCGCGGATGGTGACGATGGTGTCGCAGATATCGGCCACTTCATCCAGCTTGTGCGAGATATAGACGCAGGTGACGCCCTTGGCCTTGAGCGAATGGATAATATTCAGCAGCACCTTGATCTCGGCCGCCGTCAGCGAGGACGAAGGCTCGTCCAGGATCAGCAGGCGCGCGTTCTTGTTCAACGCCTTGGCGATTTCAATCAGCTGCTGGTGGCCGCCGCCGTACTGCTTCACCGGCAGCACCACGTTCACGTCATTGATGTTCAGCTCTTTCAGCAATTCCTCGGCGCGGCGGTTCATGGCCGCATAGTCCATGCGGCCGCCCGGCAGCGTGATCTCGTTGCCGAGGAAGATATTCTCCGCCACCGATAACTCAGGCACCAGCATCAGTTCCTGGTGAATGATGACGATGCCCGCAGCTTCGGTTTCGCGGATGGACTGCGCCTGCAAAGGCTTGCCATCCCAGAGAATCTCGCCGTCCCAGGTGCCGTGCGGGTACACGGCGGACAGCACTTTCATCAGAGTCGACTTGCCGGCGCCGTTCTCGCCGCACAAGCCGGCGCACTCGCCGGCTTTCAGCTTGATGTCGATGCCGTTCAAGGCGCGCACACCGCCAAATTCCTTGACGATGTTGCGCATTTCCAGAAGATATTCGGCCATGCTGTTCCCTTAGTTGGCGGTCAGCTGGGCCTTGGTGTAGAAACCGTCGTCGGTCAGCACATTCACGTTCGCCTTGGTCAGCGCGGTCGGCGCCAGCAGCAGCGTGCTGACGTTTTTCATGCCGTTGTTATAGCTGGCGTTAAAGGCCGGCGCCTCGTTGCGCACCAGCTTGACCGACAGGCGCGCCGCTTCGGTGGCGATCACTTTCAGCGGTTTGTAGACAGTCATAGCCTGGGTGCCGGCGATCACGCGCTTGACGGCGGCAAGGTCGGCGTCCTGGCCGGAGACCGGCACTTTGCCGGCCAGCTTCTGCGCCGCCAGCGCCTGGATCGCACCGCCGGCGGTGGCATCGTTGGAGGCCACCACGGCGTCGATCTTGTTGCCGTTGGCGGTCAGCGCGTTTTCCACGATGGACAGGGCTTCCGACGCGCTCCAGTCCTTGACCCACTGCTTGCCCACCACCTTGATGTCGCCCTTGTCGATCAGCGGTTGCAGCACTTTCAGCTGGCCTTCGCGCAGCACCTTGGCGTTGTTGTCGGTCGGCGCGCCGCCCAGCAGGTAGTAGTTACCCTTGGGCTTGATGGCCACCAGGCTGCTGGCTTGCAGCTCGCCGACCTTGGCGTTGTCAAAGGAGATGTAGGCGTCGATATCGGCGTTGAGGATCAGGCGGTCGTACGACACCACCTTGATCTTGGCCTTCTTCGCTTCACGCACGGCGTTGTTCAGCACCGTGGCGTTGTAGGGAACGATGACCAGCACGTCCACGCCGCGCGAGATCAGGTTCTCGATCTGCGAAATCTGGCGCTGCTCGCTGGCGTCGGCCGACTGCACGTAGACCTTGGCGCCCAGTTTCTCGGCTTCGGCAGTGAAATACTCGCGGTCGCGCGCCCAGCGTTCAAGGCGCAGGTCGTCGATCGAGAAACCGATCTTCGGGTTCTTGGCGTCAGCCATCGCGCTGCCTGCGCCCAGTGCCATCATGGCGCCGAGTACGGCGCTGACTACAATCTTCTTCATGGTTTTGTCTCCGTATGATTGAATTTTTTAGTGATTGTGGCGCGCCAGCTTGTCCCCTACGCCCTGGTACTTGAGCGCCAGTTCCATACAGGCGCCGGTTTCCATCTGGCCGACGGTGGAGCGGTACAGCTCTTGCCACGGTGTCTGGCTTTCCGGCACCGGCGGAATGCCTTCGGCTTTGCGCTTGGCCAGTTCCTCGTCGCTGATCAGCATATTGCAGCTGCCTTCGTTCAGATCCACGCGCACCGTGTCGCCGGTGCGAATGTAGGCCAAGCCACCGCCGACAGCGCTTTCCGGGGAGGCGTTCAGGATCGACGGGCTGTCCGAGGTGCCGGACTGGCGGCCGTCGCCCAGCGTCGGCAGCCAGTTGACACCACGCTTGATGAGGGCATCAGGCGGTTGCATGTTGACCACTTCCGCCGAACCCGGCCAGCCGATCGGGCCGGCGCCGCGAATCACCAGCATGCAGTTTTCATCGATATTCAGCGATGGATCGTTGATGCGGTTGTGGTAGTCGCCCGAACCATCGAACACGATGGCGCGCGATTCGAACACGTTTTCCTGGCCAGGTTTGCTCAGATAGCGCTGGCGGAATTCAGGCGAGATCACGCTGGTCTTCATGATGGCGAAGTCGAACAGGTTGCCCTTCAGGACGAAGAAGCCCGCGTCTTCCTTCAACGGCGCGTTGAACGGGTAAATCACTTCACGGTCGTTGGTCTCGCGGCCTTTCAGGTTTTCCGCCATGGTGGCGCCGGTGACGGTCAGACGGTTGGAGCGCAGCCTGCCCTGCTGTTCCAGTTCCCACATCACGGCCGGCACGCCGCCCGCGCGGTGGAAGCGCTCACCGAGGAATTTGCCGGACGGCTGCATGTTCAGCAGCAGCGGCACCTTGTGGCCGTATTCCATCCAGTCGCTGGATTTCAGCTCAACGCCGGCGTGGCGCGCCATGGCGACGATGTGCTGCTGGGCGTTGGTGGAACCGCCGATGGCGGCGTTGACCACAATCGCGTCGAGGAAGGCGTCGCGGTTCAGGATCTGCGATGGACGGATGTCCTGCTTCGCCATCTCGACGATGCGCTTGCCGGTTTCGTAGGCCATTTGGCCGCGTTCACGGTATGGCGCGGGAATCGCCGAGCAGCCGGTGAGCGACATGCCCAGTGCTTCCGCAATCGCGTTCATGGTCGACGCGGTGCCCATGGTGTTGCAGTGGCCCGCCGACGGCGCCGAAGCGGCGGCGATTTGCAGGAATTTCTCTTCGTCGATCTTGCCGGCGGCCAGCTGCTTGCGGCCTTTCCAGATGGCGGCGCCGGAGCCCACCAGTTCACCATCCAGCCAGCCGTCCAGCATAGGACCGCCGGACAGCACGATGGCCGGAATGTCGATGGTGGCGGCAGCCATCAACTGCGACGGCGTGGTCTTGTCACAACCGGTGGTCAGCACCACGGCGTCGATCGGATAGCCGTGCAGGATTTCGACCAGGCCCATATACGCCAGGTTGCGGTCGATGGCGGCGGTGGGACGGCGGCAGTTTTCAAAGATCGGGTGCAGCGGGAATTCCATGGCGATGCCGCCCGCGTCGCGGATGCCGTCGCGCACGCGCTTGGCCAGCTCCAGGTGGATGCGGTTGCACGGGCTGATATCGCTGCCCGATTGGGCGATGCCGATGATGGGGCGGCCGGAACGCAGTTCCTCCGGCGTGATCCCGTAGTTCATGAAACGCTCAAGATACAGCGCGGTCATATCGATGTGGTCCGGATTATCGAACCAGTCCTGCGAACGGTAGCGACGCGATTGGGTGCTCATAAAAGTGCCTATTCAGGTAAGTACAGATGTTGCAGTTGTCCCGGCGAGGCCACGCGGAAGCGGAAGACGCCTCCAGCCAATGGTTCCCGGCTCAATTCTTCTTCGGTCAAACCCTTTCGGGCGGTGGTCACAAACACGGTGCGCAAATCCTCGCCGCCGAATGCGACCTTGGTGATATTCGAACACGGCATGGATACGGTGTCCAGCAACTGGCCCGATGCCGCATAGCGCTCGATGCGGGCGCCGGCGAACAAGCCTACCCACAACGCGCCGTCGGCATCCACCGCCGTGCCGTCCGGATAGCCGCTGCCCTCGATGCGCACGAAGACGCGCTTGTTGGACAGGTTGCCGCTGTCGTCGATGTCGAACGCGTAGATGGTTTTTTCCAGCGTGTCCGTGTGGTAGAAGGTGCGGCCGTCCGGGCTGACGCACGGACCGTTGGTGATGACGTAGCCGCCGTCCTTGTGCTGCAAGCCTTCGTTTGCGCTCAGGCGGAACAGCGAGCCGCTGGACGCCACTTCGGCGTTGTCCATGGAGCCGAACCACAGCGCGCCGTGGCGGTCCACATAGCCGTCGTTGAGGCGATTACCAGGCAGGTCGGCTTCCAGCTCCTGGATGGCGGACAGTTCGCCGCTCTCGAACGAGAAGCGCTCGATGCGGCCCGGCAGGCCGCACACGAAGTCGCCGCCATGCATGGGCAGGGCGAAGCCCACTTCTGCCGGCAGCGTCCAGCTTTGGCGGCGACTGCCGTCTTCCGCGCAGCGGTGGATGGCGCGCTGCTTGATGTCGACGAAGTACAGCGCCTTGTCCTCAGGGTGCCATACCGGGCCTTCGCCCAGCGTGGCGGCCAGCGGCCAGATGCACTCAGGCTGGTAGAGGTTCATGCTCCATACCATCCGGCGTCTACGAAGTAATCGCGGCCGGAGCAGCGGCGTGCATTGTCGGAGGACAGGAACAGCACCATGGCGGCGATATCTTCGGTTTCCACCGGCTGCGGCAGGACCTGGGCGTTGAGGATGGCCTGGCCGCCCTGTTCGTCATGCCACAGCGCTTTCTGGCGCGGGGTCAGCACCGATCCGGGAACCACGCAGTTGACGCGGATGCCATCCTTGCCGAGGTCACGCGCCAGGCCGCGGGTCAGGCCTTCGATGGCCGCTTTGGCGGTCATGTACAGGGTCAGGTCCGGCAAGGCCAGGTGCCACGAGATCGAACCGAAGTTCAGGATCACGCCGCCGCCGGCGGCCTTCATGCCCGGCGCCACGGCCTGGGCGCAGAAGAACTGGTGGCGCAGATTGACGGCCAGGCTGTCGTCCCAATACTTGGCGGTGACATCCGGCACCTGATGACGGTGGTCGTTGGCGGCGTTGTTGATCAGGATCTCAATCGCGCCGTGGTCCTTCCCGATCTGCGCGATGACCTTGGACAGCGCGTCCAGGTCGGTCAAGTCGCAGTGGAAGAACACCGGCGGGAACTTGGCGTCCTTCATGCTGGCGGCCAGTTCCTTCGAAGCCTCGACCGCGATATCGATGAAGAACACTTGCGCGCCCTGTTTCACGAAAGCGTCCACGATGCCCGCGCCGATGCCGGTGCCGCCACCAGTAATCAGGACTCGCTTGCCGGCGAGGTCCGGGTAGGTGGCGTAGACCATTGGTTGCACCATCTTTTTCTCCTATTGTTTAATTGAGCAGGCCGCGCTGGGCCAGATTGCGATACAGTGCGCGCACGCCGAAGGTCCATGGAGTGACGGCGTCGCTGCGGTAGACGTGATTCACCAGCATGCCCAGCGACGGGCTGCTGATGCTGACGCGGTCACCCAGCTTATGGGTGAAGCCGGCGCCCGGTGCGCCGCGATCTTTAATCGGGGAGAACATGGTGCCGAGGAAGAGCATGAAGCCGTCCGGATACTGGTGGTGCGGACCGCTGGTTTGCGACACGAGATCAAGCGGATCGCGGCTGATTTCGCGCATGCGGCTTTCGCCGTCCAGACGGAAGCCGTCTTCAGCGCCTTCGATCACCAGCCGCAGTTCCGCATTGCGCACGGTGTCGATGGTGAAGCGTTCGTCGAACAGGCGGATGAAGGGGCCGATGCCGCACGAGGCGTTATTGTCCTTGGCTTTACCCAGCAGCAGCGCGCTGCGGCCTTCGATGTCGCGCAGATTGACGTCGTTGCCCAGCGCGGCGCCGACGGCTTGCGCGCGGCTGTTCACGGCCAGCACGACTTCCGGCTCCGGGTTGTTCCATTTCGATTCAGGGTGCAGGCCGACGTCGGCGCCAAAGCCCACCGCCGACATGGGCTGCGACTTGGAGAACACTTCGGCGTAAGGGCCGATACCCACTTCCATGTATTGCGACCAGGCGCCGCGCGCGATGAACTGCTCTTTCAGCTTTTCCGCTTCCGGCGAGCCAGGCTTGATGGCCGACAGGTCGGCGCCGATATCTTTCAGCAGCGACTTGCGCAGCTCATCGGCCTTGGCCGGGTTGCCGCCGGCTTGTTCTTCAATCACGCGCTCCAGCAGGCTGACGGCGAAGGTCACGCCGCAAGCCTTGATGGCTTGCAGGTCGTTGGGCGCCAGCAGGCGCACCGGCGCGCTCTGGTCGCCACTCAGGGCGGTTTCGATCAGCGCTTCCACGCGGCCCAGCGACTGGCCTGGCGCGGAATGGGCGAAAGCCACCACGTCGTCGCGGTCCAGCAGGTCGGAAACGGTGGGAACGGCGGCGGTGATGTCGAATACCTCGCCTTTGCGCACCACGACCACGCTAGGGCCGTTGACGTCATTGCGCCATACGCGGCCCACCAGCAGTGCGTCCGGCAGATCGGCGGGAAGGTGTGCCAGAACTGGCGCGTGTTTCAGATTGTTCTTCATAGGAGTCTCCTTGGTTCAGGCAGGGTACTAAGCCAGTGTTTTTGTTGCACCTACCATCTTCTTACCCTAAAATGAATAGCGCTAACATTTTATGAGTGTGAAGGATTTATGCAACCAAGTCAACACGCTTTACGCAGCTGCCTGGGCGCCGCGCTTGCGGCCTTTCTGATGAACGCCACGGCTGCGGAACCGGCTTCGCACTGGGTGGCGAGTTGGGGTGCGGCGCAGCAAATTCCCGAGCCGGCGAATGAACTGGCGGCTGAAAACTGGCGCGACGGCAGTCTCCGCCAGGTGGTCCGTCTCACTCTGGGAGGCAAGCAATTCCGGGTTCGCGTCAGCAATGTATATGGCACTGCACCATTGACGCTTGACGCGGCAAGCGTGGCGCTGTCGCCGCAGCCCGGCAAGGCCGATGTCGCCGCCAGCCCGCGCCCCCTCACCTTCGGCGGCAACGGCTCGGTCACGATCCCGGCCGGCGCGGAATACTACAGCGACGCCATCGACATGGAGCTCAAACCTGGCACCGATCTGGCGGTGTCGATGTATTTCAAGGAGGCGCCGGCGCGCCAGACCGGCCATCCGGGCGCGCGCGCCACCACTTTCCTCGCCAAAGGCAATCGCGTGAACGACGCGGTGTGGGAGGATGCGGGCAAGACTACGCGCTGGTATGCGCTCAGCGACGTCGAGGTGCTGGCGCCACGCAAAGTGGGCGCGCTGGTAGCGATTGGCGACTCCATCACCGACGGCTATGGCGTACCGCCCGATACCAATACCCGCTGGCCGGACGTGCTGGCGGCGCGCCTGCGCAACCAGAAAATCGCGCTGGGCGTGGTCAATGCCGGCATCGGCGGCGGCCGCATGCTGCGCGATGGCCTGGGTCCTAACCTGGTGGCACGCTTCGACCGCGACGTATTGTCACGCGCCGGCGTGACGCATGCGCTGGTGCTGATCGGCGTGAACGACATGGGTGGCCAGCATCGCAACACGCCTGATACGCCAGCCGACCGCCAGCAACTGCTGGCGGACCTGAAACTGGCCCACCGCCAACTGGCCGAACGCGCACGCGCGCACGGCGTCTGTCTGATTGGCGCCACGGTGACGCCGTATGTCGGCAGCGATTACTACCATCCGGAGCCCGAAAACGAGGCGGATCGCCAGGAATTGAACAAGTGGATACGCACTTCCGGCGTGTTCGACGCCATCGCCGATTTCGACGCGGCGCTGCGCGATCCCGCCAGGCCGGATCACCTCAAACCGGTCTATGACTCCGGCGACCACCTGCATCCATCGCTGGCCGGCTACCGCGCGCTGGCCGAAACCGTGCCGTTGGCCGCGCTGCGCAAACAATGTGGAGGCGCCAAATGATGCGCGCCCGATTCGCGGCCACCGCCGCCTCCTTGTTCGCCGCCGCCTCGCTGGCCGCGCCTGCGATCGCTGCGCCTGTGGCCACTTATACCAATCCCGTGCTGAGCGGCTTCCACGCCGACCCGAGCATCTGCCGCGTCGGCGGCGACTATTATCTGGCCACTAGCAGCTTCGAGTACTTCCCCGGCGTGCCAATCTATCACAGCAAGGATCTGGTGCACTGGCGCCAGATCGGCCACGCGCTCACGCGCGCCAGCCAGCTGAATCTGAAAAACACCCGCAGCTCGCAAGGCATCTACGCCCCAACCCTGCGCTGCCACGACGGCGTGTTCTATATGGTGACCACCAATATGGAGGGCGGCGGCGCCTTCTACGTCCACACCAAAGACCCCGCCGGCGAATGGTCGGAACCGGTGTGGCTGAACGACCCCAGTTTCGCCATGGACCCGTCGCTGTTCTTCGACGATGACGGCAAGGTCTATTACACCCGCCATGGCGGCGGCGAACATGGCGGCGTGTATCAGGCCGAGATCGACCTCAAGGCCGGCAAGCTGCTGGAGCCGCCGCGCCTGATCTGGTCCGGCACCGGCGGCGTATGGCCGGAAGGCCCGCACCTGTACAAGCACGATGGTCAGTATTACCTGATGATCTCCGAGGGCGGCACCTCGTATAACCACAGCCTGACCATGGCGCGCTCCGCGTCGCCCTTCGGCCCGTTCGTCTCCAATCCTGCCAATCCTGTCCTGACGCATCGCGGCCATCCGGAACTGCCGCTGCAAGCCACCGGCCACGGCGACCTGGTACAAACGCCGGAGGGCAAATGGTGGATGCCATTGCTGGGCATACGCCCCATCGATCAAAAACACCACCTCGGCCGCGAAACCCTGCTGACGCCCGTCGAATGGAATGAGCAAGGCTGGATCACCGTGAACAAAGGCCGGCCACTGGCGACGGAAATGTCGGCCGAGGGTCTGCCGCCGCTGGCGCCATGGCCGGCCGAACCGGTGCGCGACGACTTCACCGCGCCCAGGCTTGGCCTGCAATGGGCGCAGTTGCGCGGTCCGGGCGACGGTCTCTGGTCCCTGAGCGAACGTCCGGGCTACCTGCGCCTGAAAGGCAGCGGCGTCACCATGAACGACATCGCGCAGCCGGCCTTCATCGCCCGCCGCCAGGAGCACATGCGCATGCGCGCGGCCACGCAGATTGAATTCGAACCATCCGCCGCCAGCCACGCGGCAGGCCTGGTGCTGCGCCAGAATGAGAAGAACTACTACCAGCTGCGCGTCACCGGCGCACCACAACGCAAGCTGGAACTGCTGGCCCGCGCTGGCGGCGTCACTTCGCTGAAGGCTAGCGCGCCGTTGCCGCCGGGGCCCGTTGTGCTGCAAGTGGAATCGTGGCCCGACCGCTATGAATTCAGCTATGGCGGCGCGGGCGCACAACTCAAGCAAATCGGCATCCTGCCAACTGCGCCGCTGTCGTCCGAAGCGGCGGGCGGATTTACCGGCGTCTTCATCGGCATGTATGCCGAAGGCGCCCGGCAGCAAGCCATGCCTGCTGCGGATTTTGCATGGTTCGACTACCAGCCAATTGAAAAATAATTGAAAAATAACTGAAAAATAAAACCATATGAGACAACGACTCCTCGCCACCGCAGCCATGCTATTGGCCCTGCTTTCACACGCCCTGCCCGCGCACGCGCTGGGCCAGAAAAAACTGGCGTGGTTTGACACCCCTCCCGCCGATGCGGTGGCGCTGGCCCGCAACGGCCAGGCCGCCAAGCTGTATGTGGACCCGGCCGACTATCCGGGCGTGGTGCGCGCGGCGGGCGATCTGCAGGCCGACATAGCCCGTGTCAGCGCGGCGCGCCCTGCGCTGAATACCGGCGGCAAACCGGCTGGCGCGGATGTGGTCATCATTGGCACCGTCGGCAAGAGCGCGCTGATCGATCAGTTGGTGGCGGCCGGCAAACTGGATGTCTCGTCCATCAAGGGCAAGTGGGAAGGCTGGCAGGTGCAGACCCTGCGCAATCCGCTGCCCGGCGTGGAACGCGCGCTGGTGATCGCCGGCAGCGACAAGCGCGGCACCATCTACGGCATCTATGAAATGTCCGAGCAGATCGGCGTCTCGCCGTGGAACTGGTGGGCCGACGTGCCGGCTGCGAAGCACGCCAACGTCTACGCATCGGCCGCCGCCGCGGTGAGCGATGCGCCGGTGGTGCAGTATCGCGGCATTTTCCTGAACGATGAAGCGCCGGCGCTGACCGGCTGGGTCAAGCAGCATTACGGCGACTTCAATCACAAGTTTTATTCGAAGGTGTTTGAACTGATCCTGCGCTTGCGCGGCAATTACCTGTGGCCGGCCATGTGGGGCGAGGCCTTCTACGATGACGATAAGCTGAATGGCAAGACCGCCGATGAATACGGCGTTGTCATCGGCACCTCGCACCACGAGCCAATGATGCGCGCGCACGATGAGTGGCGCCGCTACGGCGGCGGCCAGCACTGGGACTACAACCGCAGCGGCGAAAAGCTGCGCGAGTTCTGGACGCAAGGCCTGCGCGCGACGCAAGGACAGGAGAAGGTGGTTACGCTGGGCATGCGCGGCGACGGCGACGAGCCGATGTCGCGCGATGCCAATGTGTCGCTGCTGGAGCGCATCGTCAGCGACCAGCGCAGCATCATCGCGAAAGAGATTAATCCGGATGTCACCAAAGTGCCGCAGCTGTGGGCACTGTACAAGGAGGTGCAGGACTACTACGAAAAAGGCATGCGGGTTCCGGATGACGTGATGCTGCTGTGGTGCGACGACAACTGGGGCAATATCCGCCGCCTGCCGACGCCGGAAGAACGCAAGCGCGCAGGTGGCGCAGGCGTCTACTATCACTTCGACTATGTCGGCGGTCCGCGTTCATACAAGTGGATCAATGTGACGCCGCTGCCGAAAGTCTGGGAACAGATGCATCTGGCGTGGCAGTATCAGGCCAACCGCATGTGGATCGTCAACGTCGGCGACCTGAAACCGATGGAGGTGCCGATCGAGTTCTTCCTCACCTACGCATGGAACCCTGCCGCGTGGCCGGCCGAGCGCCTGCCGGATTACCTGAAGCTGTGGGCCGCGCGCGAGTTCGGCCCTGAGCATGCCGACGATATCGCCGACATCGTGGCCAAATACGCCAAGTACAACGGCCGCCGCAAGCCGGAGCAGCTGGAGCCCAACACTTACAGTCTGGTGAACTACAACGAAGCGGCGCGCATCGTCGACGACTACAAGACGTTGGCGGCACGTGCGGAGAAGATTTCCGCCGCCCTGCCGGCAGCCAGGCGCGATGCGTTCTATCAGCTGGTGCTATATCCGGTGAAGGCCAGCGCGGTAGTGAATGAGCTATACGTCACTGCCGGCTTGAATCGCCTGTATGGCCTGCAGGGCCGCGCTTCCACCAATGACCTGGCGGCGCGTACCCGTTCGCTGTTTGCGGAAGACGCTGAGCTGGTGCGCCGCTATCACGAGGATATCAGCGGCGGCAAGTGGAATCACATGATGTCGCAGACTCACCTGGGCTACACCTACTGGAACCAGCCACCGCGCAATGTGATGCCGCCGGTGACGGAGATGCAAGTGCCGAAAGCCGCCGACATGGGAGTGGCGGTGGAAGGCAGCGAACAGGTTTGGCCGGGACCGGGCGGCGACGCCCTCGCCTTGCCGGCACTGGACGTATTCGAGCAACGTGCTCGCTTCATCGACATTTTCAATCGCGGCCAGCAGCCGTTCGATTACAAGGTCGTGGCCAGCGAGCCGTGGATCACACTGGACAAGCCGGCTGGCAAAGTGGCGCGCGAGCAGCGCGTGGTGGTGAATGTGCGCTGGGCCGAGGTGCCGGACGGTGTGCGCAGCGCGACGCTGACCATCTCGGGCGCTGGCGGCAGGACGGTGGTGAAAGTCCCGGTGCGCAAGCCCGCCGATGCGGCGTCGCTGAGTGGCTTTATCGAAACCGGCGGCGTGGTGGCGATGGAGGCGGAGCATTACACCCGCGCCGTGCCGGCTGGTCAGCGCAGCTGGTTGAAAGTACCGGATCACGGCCGCACCTTGTCTGGTATGACGGTGCTGCCGGTGGATGCGCCGGCCGATGCGTCTCCTTCCATGCGCCTGGAGTATGAGATGCAGCTGTTCAGCGCCGGTCAGTTCGAGGTGCAGGCCACGCTGGCGCCGACGCAGAAGTTCCAGCCGGGCGAGGGTCTGCGCTATGCGATTTCGTTCGACGACGAAGCACCGCAGGTCGTCAACCTGCATGCGGATGGCAGTGAAAAAGCCTGGGAGCGCAGTGTATCGGATGGCGCGACGGTGCTGGTGTCGCGGCACAAGATCGACAAGCCGGGCAAGCACACGCTCAAGTTCTGGGCGCTGGATTCGGGGCTGGTGCTGCAAAAGCTGGTGGTCAACACCGGCGGGCAGAAGCCGAGCTACCTCGGCCCGCCGGAAAGTCCGCGCCAGTAAGCCTCAGGCGCGCTGCGGCGCCGCCTTGATAGCGGCGGCGATCGCATCGCGCAGCGGCTTGGCGCGCAATTCGGCGTCAAACGGCGTTGGCCGCATCTTCTGCCCATCGGTGCGCGGCGCCTCATCCCAGCCTTGCAGCCAGCTGACGTTATCCGCCATTCCCCACATCAGGAAGTCCTTGCACTGCGGGTAGCTGAGCGTCACGTCCAGATAATCCCTGGCCAGCGCCGCCACGCCTGCATCGCGCGTCTTCACATCGGCCGGCAACTTGCGGTCATTGACGTCAAACTCGGTAATCAGCAAATCCAGCCCCATGCCCGTCACCTCGTCCAGGAACTTGCGCCATTCCTGCTGATAGGTGGCACTGGTGCTGATGTCATCCCACGAACCGATATGGCTCTGCAAGCCCAAGGCCTGCACCGGCGTGCCGCGCGATTTCAGATCATGCAGCAGCTTGAGCACACCTGCCCGATGTTTGGCGCTGCCTTCATCGCCGCGCATGTAATCGTTGTAGACCAGTTGCGCCCCGGGCGCCTTCTCCCGCGCCAGCCGGAACGCCAGATCGATCTGCTCCACCGCCCCCATACGCTCGGTGAACACATTCGAACGCAAGCCACCGGTCTTCGGATCGACCGCCTCGTTCACCACATCATAACTGTGAATAGCGCTACCAAAATGCTCGCACACGGTCACGATATGCTTGCGCAGCAGCGCTTCCGCCGCCTTGGCCGGCTGCGCGCCGAAGTCGTATTCATTCACCCACTTCGGCAGCCACTTGGCCTCCTGCCAGACCAGGTTATGCCCGCGCACCAGCATGCCCTGTTCCTTCGCCCACGCGTACATGGCGTCGGCCGGGCCAAAATTGTACTGGCCCGGCCTGGGCTCCAGCGCCTGCCACTTGCCTTCATTCTCGGCCACCAGCATATTGCACTCGCGCGCCATCAGCGCCTTGTAGGCAGGATCGTGGAAGTAGCGGCCTCCGATCGCATTGCCGATGTTGATACCTTTGCGTTTGCCCAGCACCTTCAAGGGCTCAGGCATTTCAGCGGCGTGCAGCGGCGCCGCGCCGGCGGCGGCCATCATGGCCATAAAGCTACGGCGGGATATTTTCATCTTTGTCTAACTCCTCGTTGGAAATGTTCACTAACATCGTGGCATAATGAAATGGTTACGCTATCATAAATCGGAGACACCATGCGTTTTTTTCTTCCCGCGGCCCTGGCGGCGCTACTGCTGTCGCTCGCATCGACAGTATTTGCGGCCGATGAAGACGGCTATGACCTGTGGCTGCGCTACCGGCCGCTGAGCGGCACGGCGCAAACCGCAGTCAAAGCGCAGGCACGCGGCATCGTGTTGCCCGGCGCCGCAACGCCGACCACCAATGCCGCGCTGGCCGAACTTCAGCGCGGCCTGGCCGGCATGCTGGGCAAAGCCCCCGCGCCTGAGGCGCGCATCGCCGACGGCAGCCTGCTGCTCGCCACGCCGACCCGCCTGCCAGCGCTGACCGCGTCCGACGCCGCACTGCGCGCCGACCTGGCCGCACTGGGAGAAGAAGGCTATCTGCTGCGCGCCACACGCGTGCTAGGCCACAAAGTCACCCTCATCGCCGCCAACAGCGATATCGGCCTGCTGTACGGCGCCTACGCCTGGCTGCGCGGCGCCGCCATCGGCAGCACGGCGTCCGTTAGTTCCGCACCCAAGCTGCAACTGCGTTTGCTGAATCACTGGGATAACCTCGACCGCAGCGTGGAGCGCGGCTACTCCGGCCAGTCGATCTGGGACTGGTGGGGCCTGCCGGAGATTAAAGATGCGCGCTACACCGACTACGCCCGCGCCAACGCCTCGCTGGGCATTAACGGCACGGTGCTTAACAACGTCAACTCCAAGCCGGAAGTCCTGACCGCGTCCTTCATCGCCAAGACCGCCGCTGTGGCGGACATCCTGCGCCCTTATGGCATCAAGGTCTACCTGTCGGCGCGCTTCTCGACGCCGCTGGAACTGCACGAAACCAGCACCGCCGACCCGCTGGCGCCGGAAGTGCGGCAATGGTGGAAGAACAAGGCCGACGAAATTTACAAGGCCATCCCCGACTTCGGCGGCTTCCTGGTCAAGGCTAATTCCGAAGGCCAGCCCGGCCCGCAGGACTACCACCGCACCCATGCCGACGGCGCCAATATGCTGGCCGCCGCCGTCGCGCCCCACAAAGGCATCGTCATGTGGCGCGCCTTCGTCTACGCGCCCAAAGGCGCTCACCTTGACGAAGACCGCGCCAAGCAGGCCTACGAAGAATTCAAGCCACTGGACGGCCAGTTCGCCGCCAACGTGCTGGTACAGGTGAAGAACGGCGCCATCGACTTCCAGCCGCGCGAGCCGTTCCACCCGCTGTTCGGCGCCATGCCAAAAACGCCGCTGATGATGGAATTCCAGATCACCAAGGAGTACCTGGGCTACTCGACCGACCTGGCCTACCTCGGCACCATGTACGAAGAGACG
Source organism: Duganella radicis (assembly GCF_009720825.1). GTDB lineage: Bacteria > Pseudomonadota > Gammaproteobacteria > Burkholderiales > Burkholderiaceae_D > Rugamonas > Rugamonas radicis. The sequence continues at coordinate 268,319 of NZ_WNKY01000002.1, forward strand.
CTGGAATCGGACACCCGCACTGGCCAAGGCGCCGGCAAGACCGTGGCCCAGACCCTGAGCGGCATGGCCGGCGTGGCCAACATCGGCAGCGACCGTAACTGGTCCGGCTCCCACTTCGACCAGGCCAACTGGTACGCCTACGGCAAGCTGGCATGGAACCCGCAAGCCAAGGCCAAAGACATCGCCGCCGAATGGGCCGCCCTCACCTTCGGCCCGGACCAGCGCGTGGTCAGGCCCATCGTCGATATCATGATGGTGTCGCGCGAAGCGGTGGTGGATTACATGACGCCTCTCGGCCTGCATCACATGATGGGCACCAGCCACCATCACGGCCCGGCGCCGTGGGTGGACAATCTTGAGCGCCCGGACTGGAACCCGGTCTACTATCACCGCGCGGACCGCAACGGTATCGGCTTCAATCGCACCGCCAGCGGCAGCAACGCGCTGTCCCAGTACGCGCCGGAGATCGCGCGCCAGTATGCCGATCCGCGCACCACGCCGGAACAGCTGCTGCTGTGGTTCCACCACCTGCCATGGGACTACGCCATGCCGTCCGGCCGCACGCTGTGGGCCGAGCTGTTGGCCCGTTACGACAGGGGCGTGGCCGAGACCAAAGCCATGCAAGCCCGCTGGTCCGCGCTCAAGCCATTGATCGACGCGCGCCGCTACGCCGAAGTCGACCAGCGCCTGACACGCCAGGTCAATAACGCCATTTTGTGGCGCGATGCCTGCATCGCCTACTTCCAGTCGGTGTCCGGCCTGCCGCTGCCGCCCGGCGTGCAAGCGCCCGCCCATCCGCTGGAATACTATCAATCCTTGCGTTATCCCTATGCGCCGGGTCGTGGTTAAGCCCCGCTTGTGGTAAAGTCCGGGACTTAACCTAGCTTTATACTAATTGAGGACAGATGACAAAAACTAAGGTGAAACCGGCGCCCGTACCGGCCGTGCAGAGCCGCTCGCAGGCCCCCACCATGGCCGATGTGGCCAAGCTGGCTGGCGTATCCCCGATGACGGTGTCGCGCGTGATGAACGGCGATACCAACGTCCGCGAAAAAACCCGCAACCGCGTCGATGCGGCTGTTGCTGCCCTCAACTACGTTCCCAACCAGGCGGCGCGCCGCCTCGCCGGCTCGCGCCCGATCCGCGTCGGCTTCCTGTATTCGAATCCAAGCGCGGGCTACCTGAGCGAATTCCTGGTCGGCCTGCTGAACCAGGCCAGCCCGAATAATGTGCAGTTGGTGGTGGAAAAATGCGAAGCCGATGAACACGGCGTCGAACAGGCGCGCCGCCTGATCGCCAACGGCGTGGACGGCATCATCCTGCCACCGCCATTGTGCGACGTGCGCGATCTGATCGACCTGATCGCCGCTTCCGGCACGCCGGCCATCACCGTGGCTTGCGGCCAGCCCGACCCGCGCGTCGGCGGCGTCAGCATCGACGACTACGAAGCCGCCTACGCCATGACCAGCCACCTGATCGCGCTGGGCCACCAGCGCATCGGCTTCGTCATCGGCCATCCGAACCAGAGCGCCAGCGCGCGCCGCCTGGCCGGCTTCAAGGCCGCCATCGCGGAGAAAAACGCGCAGAAAGCCAAAGAGCTGATTGTGCAAGGCCTGTTCACCTACCGCTCCGGCCTGGATGCGGCCGAACAGCTACTGGGCCTTGAACAGCGCCCGACCGCCGTCTTTGCCAGCAACGACGACATGGCCGCCGCCGTGGTGGCGATCGCACACCGCCTCGGCCTGGACGTGCCAGGCGACCTGACCGTGGCTGGCTTCGACGATACCGCGCTCGCCACCACCATCTGGCCCGAGCTGACCACCGTGCGCCAGCCGATTGCCGACATGGCGGAAAAGGCCGTGCAGATCCTGGTGCGCCTGATCCGCGCCCAGCGCAACGGCACGCCGGAAGAAACTGAACACGTCGTTATCGAGCACGCACTGATACGCCGCCAGTCCGATGCCGCACCACGTTTGCGGCCCAAACACTAAAACCATATCGAGACAATGAACAAACTCCATGTGCTGTTGATCGCCGCTAGTGTAATTTCCTCTTCCACCTACGCCGCCGCCAGCAGCACACCGCGCGCCACCACCGCCAGCGGTGCGGTGACGGGCGTGCAGGAGGCCTCGGGCGTGAAGTCGTTCAAGGGTATTCCCTATGCGGCGGCACCAGTCGGCAAGCTGCGCTGGGCGGCACCGCAACCTGCGGCCAAGTGGAAAAGCACGCGCAAAGCCGATCATTTCGCCGCGCGCTGCATGCAGCTGCCGCTGTTCAGCGACATGGTGTTCCGTGCCGACGGCGTGAGCGAGGACTGCCTGTACCTCAACGTCTGGACCCCGGCCAAATCGGCCAGGGAAAAGCTGCCGGTGCTGGTGTACTTCTACGGCGGCGGCTTTGCTGCGGGCGACGGCTCGGAGCCGCGCTACGACGGCGAGAGCATGGCGGCCAAGGGCATTGTCACGCTGACCGTCAACTATCGCCTGAACATCTTCGGCTTTTTGGCGCATCCCGAACTGACCAAAGAATCGCCGCATCACGCCTCCGGCAACTACGGTCTGATGGACCAGGCGGCGGCGCTGCAATGGGTGAAGAAGAATATCGCGGCTTTTGGCGGCGATCCCGCACGCGTAACCATCGCCGGCGAATCGGCCGGTTCGTTCTCGGTCAGTGCGCAGATGATCAATCCTCAGGCCAGGGGCTTGATCGCCGGCGCCATCGGCGAAAGCGGTTCCCTGCTCAGCGCCATGGGCCTGGCTCCGCTCAGCTTTGCCGAGCAGGTTGGCGCCGCCTTTGCCAAAGACGCCGGCGCGCCGACACTGGCCGAACTGCGCACCATGCCGGCACAGCAGCTGCTGGACACCACCAAAAAGCCGGGCACCTGGTTCTCCGCCATCGAAGATGGCTATGTGATTCCGCGTTCGCCAGCCATCATGTACGCCGCCGGCGAGCAGGCCAAAGTGCCTTTGCTGGCGGGCTGGAACTCGTATGAAGGGCACTACAAACAAATCCTCGGCGACGCCGAGCCAACCGCCGAAAACTTCGCCGCCGCGCTGCAAAAGCTGTACGGCGACCAGGCCGCCGCCGCGCAGCAAGCCTACAGCGGCGACGTGAAGCAGGCCGCGACCGAGCTGGCGAGCGACCGCTTCATCGGCTACGGCACCTGGAAGTGGATCGACACCCACGCGCGCACCAGCGGCAAGCCGACCTACCGTTATTACTACACCCGTCCGCGTCCGGGCCAGGAAGGCGCCGGCCACTCGGTGGAGATCGAATACGCCATGGGCAACCTGGCCGGAAATAAAGTCTATGCCTGGACCGACGAGGACCGCGCGCTGTCGGCGCAAATGCAGGAATACTTCGCCAACTTCATCAAGACCGGCAATCCTAACGGCGCCGGTTTGCCGGAATGGCCGCAAGCCAGCGCCGGTGCGGGTTCGCGCCTGATGAAACTGGACGTGCCATCCACCGCCGTCACCGCCACGGACGACGCGCACTACCGGTTCCAGGAAGAGTTCCACGCCGCCAAAGCCAAGCGCTGAAACCAGTTTAATTTTGGGTTTGTATATTATTGTATCGGCAGGTAGTCGTATGAAAACCTGCTATACAATTTATCCTCTTATCCAGAGGAACCCACTACATGCGCAAGAAAATCGGCTTACTGGCCATTTGCCTGACGGTGTCCGCTTACGCAGCGGAGCCTTTCGACGACAAGTTCCGTCAACTCGAAGAGATCCTGCCTACACCTAACGCCTACCGCACCGCCTCCGGTGCGCCGGGTCACGCCTACTGGCAACAGCGCGCCGACTACACCATCAGCGCCACGCTGGATGAGACCAGGCGCGCGATCACCGGCAGCGAGCAAATCACCTATCACAATAACTCGCCCGATACGCTGAGCTACCTGTGGGTGCAGCTGGACCAGAACATCTACAAGAAAGACTCCGACGCCCGCATGATGCTCACCCAGCCTTCGCGCGAGGCATGGGCCAAGCCATCGTCGGCGGACGACGGCTACAAGTTCGAAGGCATGCGCGCCATCCTGGCAGGCCGTGAGTTCGACGGCGGTTTCAAGATCAAGAGCGTCGGCGCTAACGGCCAGGCGCTCAAGCACGTCATCAACCGCACCATGATGCGCATCGACCTGCCGACGCCATTGAAGCCGGGTGAGAAGTTCGTCTTCAATATCGACTGGTCCTACAACATCAACGAGCAGCAGGTGCTGGGCGGCCGTTCCGGCTACGAGCACTTCGAGGAAGACAAGAACGACTTGTTCGAGATCGCCCAGTGGTTCCCACGCATGGCGGCCTACTACGACGTCTATGGCTGGCAGCACAAGCAGTTCCTGGGCACCGGCGAGTTCACGCTGGAATTCGGCGACTATGATGTGCAGCTGACCGTGCCGGCCGATCACGTGGTGGCGTCCACCGGCGAGCTTCAAAATCCGAACGACGTGCTGACGGCCGCACAGCGCGAGCGTCTGGCGAAGGCGAAGACCGCCACCTCGCCAGTGGTGATCGTCACGCAGGAGGAAGCTGCGAAGGCCGAGAAATCGCGCAGCACGGCCAGCAAGACCTGGCACTTCAAGGCCAGCAACGTGCGCGATTTTGCCTGGGCCTCCAGCCGCAAATTCATCTGGGACGCGCAGGGCTACAAGAAGGATTCCACCGATGTGATGGCGATGTCCTACTATCCGAAGGAAGGCAATCCGCTGTGGGGCAAGTACAGCACGCAGGCCATCATCCACACCATCGACAAGTACAACAAGTACAGCTTCGACTATCCGTATCCGACCGCGATCTCGGTCAACGGTCCGGTGGGCGGCATGGAGTATCCGATGATCTCCTTTAACGGCCCGCGTCCTTCCAAGGACAAGAAGACCGGCGCCTTGACCTGGTCGGAGCAGACCAAGTATGGCCTGATCGGCGTGATTATCCACGAGGTGGGCCATAACTACTACCCGATGATCATCAACTCGGACGAGCGCCAGTGGACCTGGATGGACGAAGGCCTGAACACCTTCGTGCAGTACCTCGCCGAGCAGGAATGGGAAGACAAATACCCGTCGCGCCGCGGCGAGCCGCGCGCCATTGTCGACTACATGCGCAGCAAGAACCAGGTGCCGATCATGACCAACTCGGAATCACTGGTGCAGGTAGGCCCCAACGCCTACGCCAAACCGGCCACCGGCTTGAACATCCTGCGCGAGACGATTCTGGGCCGTGAGCTGTTCGACTACGCCTTCCGCGAATACGCGCAACGCTGGAAGTTCAAGCGCCCTACGCCAGCGGACTTCTTCCGCACCATGGAAGACGCTTCCGGCACGGACCTCGACTGGTTCTGGCGCGGCTGGTTCTACACCACCGATCCGGTGGACATCAGCATCGATGGCATCAGCGAATACGGCGTGAATACCAAAGACCCAGAGAAGGAAAAGGCATGGAAGAAGGCGCAGAAGGACGCCGAGCCTGTGTCGCTCTCCGAGCAGCGCAACAAGGCCCTGCCGAAGCGCGTGGACGCCCATCCGGAGCTGAAGGACTTCTACAACGAGCATGACGAGTTCACCGTCACCAACAAGGACCGCAACAACTACGCCGAGGCGACCGAGAAGCTGGAGCCGTGGGAGAAGAAGCTGCTGGATCAGGGCAAGCATCTGTACCTGGTGGACTTCTCCAACCTGGGCGGCATGGTGATGCCGCTGATCCTGGAGATTGAACTCAAGAGCGGCAAGAAGTACATCGAGCGCATTCCGGCTGAAGTATGGCGCTACAACTCGAACAAGATCACCAAGTTGATCGTCACCGACGAGCCAATGGTGGGCCTGACCCAGGACCCGTACTGGGAAACCGCCGATATCGACACCTCAAACAACGCGTGGCCGCGCAAGGTTACCCAGTCCCGCCTCGAACTGTTCAAGACCGAGCGTGACAAGAATAACCTGATGCGCGACTTTAATACGCCATTGAAGAAGGACGAGAAGAAGTGATGTACCGGCTTGTTCTGGCTGTGCTGCTGGCCTGCGCCGGCAGCGCCTGCGCCCACAACTTCCACACGGGCATGGCGGACATCAGCTACAACGAGCGCACCGGCGGCACCGAGATCGTGCACACCTACACGGCGCACGATCTCACCTCGCTGCTGGCCAATCTCTATGGCCGCCAGTTCGATCTTGGCCGCGCCGACAGCGAAGCGCCGCTGCGCCGCTATGTGGAAAAACAGTTCACCATCACCGCTCCGGACGGCGCGCGCCTGCCCTTGCAATGGGTGGGCATGAAGGTGGACGCCGACAGCGTGGTCATTTTCCAGGAAATGCCAAGTGTAAAACTGACAAAAGGCAGCCGCATACACAATGCTTTGCTGATAGACTTCCTGCCGTCGCAAAAGAACACGCTGAACCTGCAAACCGATGGCACCACCAAAACCCTGTTGTTCGATCAAGACCACATCGATCAAATCGCCCCTTAAGTACGCGCTGCTGTTGGCTTTAGGTTCCGCGCAAGCGGACGACCAGATCCTGCAAAGGGTGCTGGTGGACGGCTCGCGCACCAATCAGCTGGGTGTGGCCGATGCGGCCAGCGCCGGCACCGTCACGCAAGAGGAGCTGGCGGCGCGCACCGTGTATCGTCCGGGCGAGATGCTGGAGGCGGTGCCGGGGCTGGTGGTCAGCCAGCATAGCGGCGAAGGCAAGGCCAATCAGTTCTATCTACGCGGCTTCAATCTGGATCATGGCACCGACCTGCGCACCACGGTGGACGGCATGCCGGTCAACCAGCGCAGCCACGCGCATGGACAGGGCTGGACCGATCTGAATTTCCTGATACCTGAACTGGCGGTGCGACTCGATTACAAGAAAGGCCCCTACTCCGCCGAGGAAGGCGACTTTGCCTCGGCCGGCACGGCTTCCGTGGTGTATGCGAACCGCCTGCTGCAAGGCGTGGCCAGCGTCTCCGCGGGCCAGAACGGCTACGGCCGCGCGCTGGTCGCCAATTCAGTCGATGCCGGCAACGGCAGCCTGCTGTACGCTGTCGAAGCGATGCACAACGACGGCCCTTTCACACGCCCGGACGATTATCAGAAACTGAACGCGGTGCTGCGCTACAGCGAAGGCTACGCCAACAACGGCTTCAATGTCAGCCTGATGGTCTACAAGGCCGACTGGAACTCCACCGACCAGATTCCGCTGCGCGCGGTGCAGGACGGCCAGATCGGCCGCAACGACACCATCGACAATACCGACGGCGGCAAGGCCCACCGTTACAGCCTGTCCGGGACCTGGCGGCGCACGGCGGAGGATAGCGCGTCGAGGGTGAATGCCTACATCATCGCCAACCAGCTGGACCTGTGGTCCAACTTCACCTACTTCATGGAAGATCCGGTGCATGGCGACCAGTTTGCGCAGCCGGACAAGCGCGTCACCAGTGGCCTGAATGCCTCGCACAGCTGGCATCATCACACCGGGACCGGCAATAGCGAAACCACGGTCGGCGTGCAACTTCAGAACGACAATATCTTCAACGGCTTGTACAACACGCAGGCGCGCAAGACGCTGTCGGTGACGCGGCAGGATCACATTGTTGAATCCAGCGCCGGGCTTTTCCTGGAAAACAATACCCGCTGGGATGATGCTTTCCGCACCGTGGTCGGCGCGCGTTTCGACAGCTATCGTTTTAATGTGCAGAGCGATCTTGCGGCCAATTCGGGCAAGGCTTACGACCATCTGGTCAGCCCGAGTCTGAGCCTGATCTACGGGCCATGGCGCACGGCCGAGGTGTACGCCAATTTCGGCAGCGGCTTCCATAGCAACGATGCGCGCGGCACGACCATTACCATTGATCCCAAGACCGGGCTGGCAGCCGACAAGGTGACGCCGCTGGTGCGTTCGCGCGGCATGGAGCTGGGCGCGCGCAGTTCGTGGCTGCCCGGCTTGCAGACGTCGCTGTCGGTGTACCGGCTGGATTTCGATTCGGAGCTGGTCTACATCGGCGATGCCGGCGCCACCGAGGCTGGCCCGCCCAGCCGGCGTTATGGCGTAGAGTTCTCCAACTACTACAAACCGCTGAAATGGCTGTCGGTCGATCTGGACCTGGCGTATGCGCGGGCGCGTTCGCGCGGCTATCAGGAGGTGGGCAGCTACATCCCGGGCGCGATCGAGGGCACCGGCCAGCTAGCACTGACGGCGGACGATGGCGGACCGTATTCCGCCTCGCTCAAGCTGCGCTATTTCGGTCCGCGTCCACTGATCGAAGATAACAGCGTGCGCTCCAGGTCGAGCATGACGCTGAACGGGCGTTTCGGCTGGAAGATCAGGAAGGATCTGGCGCTGGAGCTGGAGGCCTTCAATATCACCAACCGCCGCGATTCAGCCATCGACTACTACTATGAATCGCAGTTGAAGGGTGAAGTGGCGGCCGTCGCCGACATCCACTTTCACCCTATCGAATCGCGCTCGCTGCGGGCGACGCTGGTCAAAAACTTTTAAGCGCCGCGCTCATTCAGCATGGCGAAACCGCGCTGGTGCCACACCGGGTAGGCCGGCGGCACATTGCTGGCTTGCTCCAGCAGCGCATTCTGCTCCGGCGTCAACGACCAGCCGGTGGCACCGATGTTTTCGATCAGTTGCTTCTCGTCGCGCGCGCCGATGATGACGTTGGAGACGGTCTTTTTACCCAACAGCCAGTTGAGCGCAATCTGCGGAATCGACTTGCTGGTCTGCTCCGCCACCACGTCCAACGCTTCGATAATCCGGAACAGGCGTTCCTCTTCAAAGTGCGGGCCGGTGCCGGCGATGTCGTGTGCGCGCGTGCCCGGTTTGGCCGGCTGACCACGGCGGATCTTGCCGGTCAGCTTACCCCAGCCCAGCGGGCTCCAGACCACCGCGCCCACGCCCTGATCCTCCGCCAGCGGCGCCAGCTCCCATTCGTAATCGCGGTTCAGCAGCGAGTAGTAAATCTGGTGTGCCACGTGGCGCGGATAGCCGTAGCGCTCCGATGTCGCCAGAGATTTCATCAAATGCCAGCCGGAGAAATTGGATGCGCCGATATAGCGCACCTTGCCGGCGCGGACCAACTGGTCCAGCGTGGAGAGGGTTTCCTCGACCGGTGTGTTGTAGTCCTGGCCGTGCAGTTGCAGCAAGTCGATATGCTCGACCTGTAGCCGTTGCAGGGATTTGTCAACCGCCTCGATAATGTGCTGGCGCGAGGAGCCGTAGTCGTTGGGGCCCTGGCCGGTCGGGAAGGTGACCTTGGTCGAGATCAGCAAGCGATTGCGCTTGCCCTTGATGGCCTGGCCGAGGATTTGTTCGGCAAGGCCGTCCGAATACACATCGGCGGTATCGAACATGGAGACACCATGTTCAAGGCACACATCGATCAGCCGCGAAGCGCCGCCCGCGTCCGTACTGCCCCAGGCTTTGAAGAAGTCATTGCCGCCGCCAAAAGTCGCCGTGCCAAAACTCAGCTCGGGCACACGCAAACCAGATTTTCCCAGACGCTTGAAGTTCATCGCTATCCTCCAGAGAGATGGAGTTTGATTGTAGCGCGCAAAGGAAAATCGCGCTGATCGCCGCAGTGATACGATTTCCCCATCATGGGTACCAGGCGCAAACCACCAGAAGTCGAGCTTGTTATCAGAGAAGACGGTTCGGCGCTCAAGACCGTCAAGTTCGGTTCAGTCACCGTCACCGCCCCAGCGCCCAGCGCGGAGGAGGTGGAACACAACGTCCGTGAAGGCCAAAAGGCGCTTGCACGAGCACTGCGCCGGATGCTCCGGGCCGGCGTAAACCTCCCCCAGCCGCCAAACGTCCCCTACTTCCACGCCGACCCCGATATTCCCGGTCGAATCATCCGCAAACTGAATGGCTGAGCGAATCCGGCACCATCGTGAACGGGGGATACCACCATCATGGTGGACAACAGCCGTGAGCCGCAGCAAGCCTTTACGCTGTGCCGCGTGCAGATTAAAAAGGATGAGGTGTATGACCGCCGCAATCAGCGCGGGGTGATGCCCGCGCCGATTGCCGAGTGGATGAATCGTGTCAGCCCCCGCACAGCGGGTTAGAACTCTTCCCACTCGTCGCCGGAAGAGGCTTCCTTGCGCGTCTGCGGTGCTGGTTTGGCGGCTGGTTTCGCCGCGGGTTTGGCGCGTGGCGTCTTGGGCAGCACGGCGACAGCGGCACGCTGTGGCGCTATTACCGGCGCGGGCGCCGGTGCGTAGGCCACGTGCGAGGCGTTGATCTTGAACGCGCTGACCACTTGTTCCAGCTTGTCCGCCTGGTCGCGCAACAAGGTCGCTGCGGCGGCGGTCTGCTCCACCAGCGATGCATTTTGCTGCGTGCTCTGATCCATTTCCGTTACCGCGCGATGCACCTGGGCGATACCGTCGTTCTGCTCCTGCGTGGCCGCGCTGATTTCGCCCACGATGTCGGTCACCTGCTTGATGCTGGAGACCACTTCGTGCATGGTGCTGCCGGCCTGCTCCACCAGCTTGGTGCCCGAGCCAACCTTCTCCACCGAGTCATCGATCAGCGCCTTGATTTCCTTGGCTGCCGCCGCCGAGCGCTGCGCCAGATTGCGCACCTCGGTCGCCACCACGGCGAAGCCACGTCCCTGTTCACCGGCACGCGCCGCTTCCACCGCCGCATTCAGCGCCAGGATGTTGGTCTGGAACGCGATGCCATCGATGACCGAAATAATATCGACAATCTTGCGCGAAGATTCGTTGATCGAGCCCATGGTCACCACCACCTGCTCCACCACCGAACCGCCCTGCGTCGCCACTTCCGACGCCGAACGCGCCAGTTGGTTGGCCTGGCGTGCATTGTCGGCATTCTGGCCCACGGTGGAAGTCAGCTGCTCCATGCTGGCGGCGGTCTGCTCCAGCGCCGCCGCCTGCGACGAAGTGCGCTGCGACAGGTCGCCGGTGCCGACCGCGATCTGCTGCGAAGCCGCACCCACCGCGCTGGTGGAGGCACGCACCGTCTCGATCACGCCGGCAATCTGCACCAGCAGCTTGTTGAACGCCACCGCCGTGTGGCCGATTTCGTCCATGCGTTCCACCTTGATCTGATGCGTCAGGTCCAGCGACTGGCTCACATCTTCCAGCGTGCCACGGATCGATTCCAGGCTGCCCTTGATGGTCACGTACAGCTGCCACGCCAGCGCGCCGGTCACCAGCACCGCCAGCACAATCACCGTCACCAGCAGGCGGAAAGCGAAGTTGTAGGCCGCCACACTCTCGGTGCGCACATCCTCGATCAGCTTGTTGTTGTAGGCGATATGATCGTCAAAGGCTTTTTTGACGCCAGCCGCCGACGTGGCCAACGGCGTACCCGCTTGCAGCGTGGCGCGCACCGCGTCCATGTCGCCGGCATGCGCGCCGGCCAGGAACGGTACCAGCGCCTGGCGATAAGCGGCCATGGCCGCCTTGTCGGCTTCCAGCATCTTGCGATCGGTATCGTCGACGATGCGTTCCTTCTCGTACAGCGCAACCACTTCGTCAAACTTGGCGTGGGCATCGTTGTAGGCTTTGTCCAGCGCGGTTTTATCCGCCAGATTGGAGAACACCGACAAGCGATAGCCAGCCAGACGACTATCCGCCAGATAGCCCTTGGCCATATTCAAACCGGCGATGCTGGGAATCAGATTGGTTTGTACTCTATCCAGCCGCTGCTGCGCGCGCGCGAGCTGGGTAAGACCGGCGGCGCCGACAAAGATCAGCGCCACCAAGGCCAACGACAGGGTTAATATCAGTCGCTTCGTAATCGTCATTGTGACTTTTCTCATGGAAGTGGGAGGAGATTCGGCCGTCTATGCGGCCTGAATTGAGTATAACTGATGAGAAGCGGCTGTCGAAGCCAAACTACCATCAACCCAGCAGGAACTTCAGTCGCTCGTCAGCCCGCGACTGGGAGATTTCCAGTATCTCCGCCTCTGCTTGTTCAGCAAATTTGAGCAGCACGATATACATGTTATCCCCTCTTGGTATTTGCCCGCCGCGACTGCGGCCAGCCATAGATTCATTTGTTCGACTTCCAGTTTGATGAATACCTCGTCGTGGCTGAAGGATGTGATCCAGCTTGGCCAGATCATTCGTCAGAGTGCCAACAGGGCAGCCGTGCCGCATGATCTTGACGCGATTGGCGATCAAGTGGGAATAGATGACTGTCCTACATTATCAATAATGCGGGATATCCGACGGAGATGGATTCGGCTTCGAGTTGCGAGATGCGGCTGTACTCGGCATCTGTGCGATGCTGAAAGGCTTTGATGTGCAACGCCTCCATGTGCGTGCACAGTTGTGGACTGGGCGACAGCAGGGCTGATCGCAGGCGCGTCTGGACTTCTTTCGGCACGCTGCGTGCGGTTATCAACGGCAGGCCGGGCGAGGATGTGGAATATTGCAGGACCTTGATGCCTTGCACGGCATCCGGCACTTCGTCACGCAGATAACCGAAGGTGACGCAGTCGATGGCGGCGATATCCGCCTCCCCTTCACGCACCGCGTGCAGGCTGGCGACATGCGCGCCGGTCCATTTCACCTTGCCGAAAAAGCGGCCGTCGCGCGCCAATGGCGCCACGGCGTGGCGCAGCACGTTCATGCCGCTGTTGGAATGCAGGTCGTTGACAGCGGCGGTAAGCCCGCGTGCATCGGCCAGCGAGTCGACGCCGTCGACAGCGCGGGTGACGATCACACTGGAGTAATTGCTGCCTTCGCATCCGGGAAAATCGAAACACGGCGTAGCCAGCAATGACACCACGCCGCGCAGGAAGCTCACGTAGGGATAGCCGCAAGTCTGACCCAGCAGCAGGTCCGGACGACGCCACAAGGCGGGCAATTCCGGCTGTTTCAACAGCTGCACCTCATCGCGCACATCGGCGTCGGCCAGCACTGTCGCCAGCAAAGCCTCGTACTCCCGCTGCAAGCGCGGGGTGACGTTATACATCGGCAGGGAGACAGTCCAGTTCATGGCATGCGAGGGTGTACAGGTGCGTCTATCGGGTGGAAGCCATAGCGGCGCATCAGCTCACCGTAGCCATTGATCTGGAAGCCGCCGCTGCGCGCATTATAAGCCTCGCGCCGCGCACCATACACGCGCGGTAGCAGATACCACGGCAGCGATGGCAGGTCATGGTGCACCAGGTGCAGGTTATTGTTCAGGAACAGAATGCGGAACACCAGCCCCGCATCATTCAGCACGATGCGCTGCTTGTGATCTTCGGCCGGACGATGCTCGTAGTAGGAGCGGATCATGGCCAGCGATTGCGCCGGATACGAAATCGCCAGCAGATACCAGATCGCCGATACGCCGAACACCATCTCCACCCACCACAGCAAAGCGGCCAGCATCAGCAGATGGCGCAGCCACACGCCGGCATCGCGGAAATCGCCGCCCAGCAGCTTGCGTGCCGCGCCACCCCACGTTTTGGTGATCGCCAGCGCCGGGCCGATGGCCAGACGGCCCCAGAACGTCTTGTTCAGCCAATGCAGTACGCGCAGCGGACGGCTCATGGCAGCCCATTCGGCGGGCGACACATAAGTGCTCTCCTCGTCCAGTTCTGGCAAGGTCAGATCGAAGTCGTTGTGATGGCGCAGATGGCTCTCGCGATAAATCTCGTACGGATACCATACGGCCAGCGGCGCATAGCCAAATATGCGGTTCAGCCATGGCCAGCGCGTGGGATGTCCGTGTATCAACTCGTGCTGGAGCGACATGTACCACGCGCACCACCAGATCATCAGCAAGGTAGCCGGCGCGGCGCCAAGCAGCGGCCAGCAAGCCAGCGTGGCGGACCAGCCGCCGTAAATTGTCACCATCAGCAGCCAGGTCGGCCACTCGCCGCGCCACAGCGGACGCCCGCGTTCCGACGCCACCTCCTGCCGCTGCGCTTCGTCTATCCAGGCTTGCATATACAAATCTCCCTATGGACGAGTATATGAAGTGACTACGCGGCTGGAAACGAATTAAATCAGTTTTTCTTATACGGATTCTGTGGAATTAACTAAATAGTTAGTGTATTCTCTGTTAAAAAATCCACGAGGAGACACGATATGAAATATCTGGCAATCGCCGGCATGGCGGTGGCAGGCATGGCATCGGCGCAAACCATGGTGAGTATCGACCGCGGGAAGATTGAGGGCCTTACCCTGCCCTCCGGCGTGCGAGCCTGGCTGGGCGTGCCCTTCGCCGCGCCCCCGGTACGCGAGCTGCGTTGGCGCGCGCCGCAGCCGGCGGCACCTTGGCGTGACGTTTATCACGCAGACCGCAAGGCACCAGAGTGCATCCAGCTGCTGCGCCGCAAGGACATCAACCACTACTTCGGCGAGGAAGCCAGCAGCGAGGATTGTCTGTACCTGAATGTATGGGCGCCGGCCAAAGCCAAGGCCTCGGCGCGGCTGCCGGTGATCGTCTTCATTCATGGCGGCGGCTTCACGGTAGGTTCCAGCGGCATGGCGCTGTATGGCGGTGAGAACGTGGCGGCGCGCGGCGACGCCGTCTTCGTCAACATGAACTACCGGCTCGGCATCCTTGGCTACATGGCGCATCCCGAGCTGACGGCGGAATCGCCACAGCATGCGTCGGGCAATTACGGCTTCCTCGACCAGATCGCGGCACTGCAATGGATACAAAAGAATATCGCCCGCTTCGGCGGCGATCCGTCGCGCGTGACGATTTCCGGCCAGTCGGCTGGTGCGGCCTCGGTAGGCACCCTGCTCGCCAGCCCGCTGGCCAAGGGTCTGTTCCAGCGTGCGGTGCTGATGAGCGGCGCTGGCGTCAGCAATAACGCGCCGTCGCTGGCGGAATCGGAAAAGACCGGGCTGGAAGTGCAAAAAGCTGTCGGCGCGGGCTCGCTGGATGAAATGCGTCAGCTGCCGGCCGATAAAGTCTTCGCCGTGCAGCGCGATTTCCAATTCGGCGAATCCGGATCGGTGACGGTCCGGCCGAATATCGACGGCTACGTCCTGCCGGACAGCATCCCCAACATCTATGCGGCTGGCCGGCAGAATGACGTGCCGGTGATGGCCGGCTTCACCGCCGACGACATCAGTTTCAGCCCGCTGCGCGGCGTCTCCACGCTGGCGCAGTTCCGCGACACCGCAGGCAAAATTTACGGTGACCGCGTACAGCAGTTCCTCGAGCTGTATCCCGCTGACAGCGACGCCGATGCGGCGCGCATGAGCCGCTTGTACAGCCGTCAGGCCATGATAGAAAAAGGCACGCGCGCGATGGCAATCGCGCAGCAGGCCAGCGGCAAGGCGCCGTTCTACATGTTCCTGTTCTCGCATGTGCAGCCGTTTAATCCAGCGGTGCAGATCAAAGACAATCCGCAAGGTGCGTATCATACGTCCGACGTGCCGTACTGGTTCCAGACCCAGGATGCGCTGAACATGTTCCGCACAACGCGCAACTGGCAACCCTACGACCGCGCGCTGTCCAGGCGCATGATGGACAGCCTGCTGGCCTTCGCCCGCAGCGGCAATCCCGCAACGCCGGCCACGCCGTGGCCACAATGGCGTCCGAACAGTGCACAATATATCGATTTCGGCACCACTGTGACCGTGCAGTCAGAAGACGCGGCACAGATGGCATTCCAGAACCAGCCCGTCAACATGACGCCTGGTGCTTCGCCGCTGCCGCGCGGAACGCGCGACTAAAGAATAAAACGACGGAGACCGAAGTATGAATCACACCACGGCGACCTACGCGGGCAATCCCGCAGCGCGCACACGGACCCGCTTCACCATGCTGGCGCTGCTGGCGGTAGGCACCATTATCAACTACATGGACCGCACGGTGCTGGGCATCGCCGCGCCGCTGATGACGCAGGACTTGCAGATCAATGCCGCCTTGATGGGATTGGTGTTCTCGGCGTTCTCGTGGACCTATGCACTGGCGCAGATACCGGGCGGGATCTTCCTCGACCGCTTCGGCAGCAAGCTGACTTACTTCCTGGCGCTGACCTTCTGGTCCATCTTCACCGGCCTGCAAGGCGCCGCGGTGGGATTGAAATCGCTGCTGCTGGTGCGCTTTGGCCTGGGCGTCAGCGAAGCACCCTGCTTCCCGGTCAACAGCCGCGTGGTGGCGACCTGGTTCCCGCAGCATGAACGGGCGCGCGCCACTGGCATCTACACCGTCGGCGAATATCTGGGACTGGCATGCTTTGCACCGAGCTTGTTCTGGTTGATGCATAACTTTGGCTGGCGCGCACTGTTTGTGGTGGTCGGCGCGGTAGGCGTGCTGTTTGCGCTGGTGTGGTGGCGCGTGTATCGCGAGCCGAAGGACTCAACCACCGTCAATCAGGCGGAACTCGATTACATCGCGGCCGGTGGCGGACTGGAAGACGTCAAGGCCGAGAAGACCAAATTCGCCTGGGGCGACGTGATGAAGCTGGTGCGCATCCGTCAGATCTGGGGCGCCAGCCTTGGGCAGTTTGCCGGCAATACCACGCTGGTGTTCTTCCTTACGTGGTTCCCGACTTACCTGGCGACCGAACGTCAAATGGGCTGGCTCAAGGTCGGCTTCTTTGCGGTGTTGCCCTTCCTGGCTGCGGCGGTCGGCGTAATGTTTGGCGGTTGGATATCGGACTGGCTGCTCAAGCGTACCGGCTCGGCCAACGTGGCGCGCAAGCTGCCGATCATCTGTGGCCTGATCGGATCGGCCAGCATCATTGGCGCGAATTATGTCGATAGTGATGTAGCGGTGATTGCGATCCTGTCGTTTGCTTTCTTCGGCCAAGGCATGGTGGGATTGGGCTGGACGCTGATTTCGGACGTGGCGCCCAAACAGCTGATGGGTCTCACCGGCGGCATCTTCAACACCTGCTCCAACCTGGCGGGCATTGTCACGCCGCTGGTGATCGGCTTCATCATCAGTGCAACCGGCTCGTTCTTCTACGCGCTGGTGTACGTGTGTGCGGCGGCTGTGGCGGGATTGCTGGCATATGTATTCGTCGTCGGCGACGTGCGCCGCGTTCAAATTGAGGAAAACTGATGAAGATATTGGTGCTACATGGGATCAATCTGAACATGTTCGGCAAACGGGATCCCGCACAGTACGGCACCGTAACGCTGGCCGAGATCGACCAGCGCGTGCGGACATTGGGAAAAGAGCTGGGCACCGAGGTGGAATGCTTCCAGACCAACCACGAAGGCGAAATGTGCGAACGGATACATAAGGCGCACGAGGAAGGATTTCACGGCGTGATAATCAACGCCGGCGCGTGGACGCACTACAGCTACGGCATCCGCGACGCGCTGGCGATACTGAAAGCGCCGATCGTGGAGGTCCACATGTCCAACGTGCACGCGCGCGAACCCTTCCGCCATGTGTCGGTCTTTGCGGATGTGGTGAAGGGGCAAATTTGCGGGTTTGGAGCGGAGAGCTATTTGCTGGCGTTACGCGCGGCTGTAGCAGCCGCCTAAAATCAGGGTCAGCTCTGTCATTTGGACATCCGGGCAATTTGTTTGAGATTCATCAATACACGTTTTCAGTGGTTTTAGCGTATTGATCGGGATCAAACAATATACTCGGATGTCCAAATGACAGAGCTGACCCCGAATTTAGACCCCGAATTTAGAGGGTGGCGCCGCGGATTTGCAGGCTGCGGCGCAGGACCTGGTCGGTGACCCATTTGGCGGAGCGGCGGGCGCGTTGGGCGACCAGTTCGGGCGCCATTTGCAGGTAGTCGTCGTTGAAGACTTCGAAGCTGTAGTCGCCACGGTAGCCGGCGCGGTCCAGGCGGCGCACCAGGTCGGACAGTTCCACCGAGTGTTCGCCTTCTCCGGGGAAGACGCGCAGGTGGCGCGCGGTTTCCAATCGCTCTTCCGATGACCGGATTTCGCGCCACATGAAGTCGGACAGCTGCACCATGGCGATCTTGGACCATGGGATCAAATCTATCGTGTCGTGCACCGCGCCGTTGGCCAACATGTGGAAGGAGTCGATTACTACGCCCAGATTGGCGTGATCGGCCCGTTCCACGGCCTCCCATGCGACTTCGTATTCGCTCACGTTGCGGCCCCAGGACAAGGCTTCAAATCCTACCCGCACGCCCAGTGGCACGGCCAGCGTGGCCAGTTTGGCGAGGTCGCGGGCGATTTTATCCAGGTCGCCGCTGGCATGCTTCGAGGTCGATGAGCATACCATCAGCAACGGCGATCCCACCGCCTGGCAGATTTGCAGCATGCTTTTGGCGATGTCCACCTTGTAATCGTGCAGCGTGCCGCTCAGGCCTTCGTAGTCGCGCATGACCTGAATGCCGGTGACGCGGATGCCGCTCTCGCGCACCAGCTTCACTGCCGCATCCAGCCCGCCCGGATAGTTCACCAGATCCTTGGCCCATAACATCAGCTGCGAAAAGCCGGCGCTGCGCGAAGCTTCCAGCTTCATTTCCAGCGTGCCGGCCAGCGTGATGGTGTCCATGCCAAAATTACTCAGGTTCATACGCCCTCGCTGTGGACCAGTTCAAAACTGACGCTGCCCTTGAACAGCTGGGTCAACGCGCCCTTGTCGCATGGCTGCACCGGCGGCCGGTCGACAAAGGTGACGCCGCGCGATTGCAGGGTGCGTACAGCGCCCATAACGTCGCGTGTACCGAAGCCGACGCGTATCAATTCCTCATCCCAGTGCCCATCGTCGCTGCCGGCCGGCGGTTCGATCAATTGCAGGTAGAAGCGCTTGCCGGGGCTTTCCAGCAACGTCCCTGATGGCAGCACGCCCTGCACCTCGCCTTGCGGCACCACGCGGAAGCTCATAAGGTGCTGATAAAAGTCGATCCACTGCGCGGTACGGTCGCGGCGTATCGCCTGCACCACGCCGAAGAATGCCATGTCGTCCACCACCGGCTTGGGCAGCGGCGCGTCGCTGATTTTGAAGTCGACGTCGTAGATGGAAAAGTCCTGATAGCGGTCGACGAAGTACAGCACGGAGTCGCCCGCGCCATGCACGCCGGGGATGTTCAGTTCCATCGCGCCGGCACGGGTGGGAATGGCCCATGCGCCGCGCGCCAGCGCATGCTGGTATGCGGCGCCAGCGTCGCGCACACGGAAGGCGATGGCGGACAAGGTGGTGGTGCCGCGATCGGCATCGGCCACCGCCCACGCCACCGGATCGGCATTCACCACCACATTCATGCCGCCCTGCCGGTACAGCACCACCTCGCGCGAGCGATGGCGGCCAACCTGCACAAAGCCCATGGTCTCCAGCACCGCGCCTAGCGCCAGCGGTTCGGCGGTGGCGTACTCCACAAACTCAATGCCATCCAGGCCAAGAGGATTGGTCGGCAGCGGATTATTTTCTTGCGTCTTCATTTGCTTGCAGCTCCTTGAAGTGCTGTTGCATGCGTGAGGCGTCTGGCTGCACGCCGGTGAACAATTCAAATGCTTTCACGGCCTGGAACACGGCCATGCCGCCACCAGTCATGGTGCGACAACCCTTGGCCTGCGCCGCTTGCAGCAGTGCGGTTTGCAGCGGGAAGTAAACGATCTCCGATACCCACTGGCCCGGCCGCAGCAACTCCGCAGGCAATGGCAGGCCAGGATGTTTGGCCATGCCGGTCGGCGTGGCGTGGATCAAGCCATCGGCCACGCGCATGGCGGCCTCCAGCTCGGTGCAGGCGACCGCGCGGCCGGCGCCAAAACGGGCGTTGAGCGAGACAGCCAGCGCTTCGGCGCGGCTTTGATCCGCATCGACCAGGCGCAGCGTGCGCGTGCCCATCATGAGCGCGGCATGCGCGGTGGCGGCGCCGGCGCCGCCCGCGCCCAGTTGCACCACTTCGCCCATGGTCACATCCGGCAGGCTGGCCTTGAAGCTTTCGGCGAAGCCCCACCAGTCGGTGTTGTAGCCGATACGCCTGCCATCCTTGAACACCACGCTGTTGACCGCGCCAATGGCGCGTGCGTCGTCGCACAATTCGTCCAGCAGCGGCATGATGTGCTGCTTGGCGGGATAGGTGATGTTCAGGCCCGAAAAGCCCAGCAGCTCGGCGGCGTCCAGCAGCTCGGGAAGCTGTTCGACGGTCAGGCCAAGGCGGTCGATGTCCAGCAGTTGATACAGGCAGTGCATGCCGTTGGCGGCGGCCTCGCGTTCGTGCATGGCCGGCGTGAGCGAACGGCCGATGCCGGCCCCGATCAGGCCCAGCAAAATACGGCGTGGTGCGGTAAGGGACATAGGTTTATTCCGATCAGATCATTTACGATTGATACTACACTAACCAGTTAGTTAAACTCAAGCGAAAAACAGCCGGAATTCAGCTGTTTTGCGACATCGGGTCATCAGGCGCGCACGTAGCGCAGGATCATGTCGATGACGGCCTCGCGGCGCTTGGCGTGGACGTCGGCCGCCTTGAGGTCGCGGCCAAAAATAAAGCTGAAGGTGTGCTGGTTGGAGACGTTGTAGAACGATAGTGCGCTGATCGACATATGCAGGTCGACCGGATCCACGTCGGGACGGAACACGCCCTCCTCCACCCCGCGCGCGCACAGCCCTTCCAGCAGGCCGATGGCCGGCTTGTTGATGGCCTTGAGCGTCGGGATTTTGCGGATGTATTCACCGTTATGGATATTCTCGGTCATCACCATGCGGATGAACTCCGGGTGCTGGGCGTGATAATCGAAGGTCGATCCCACCAGCGCGCGCAACGCCGGTATTGGCGGCAGTTCGTCCAGGTGGAAGCCGTGTTCGATCTGGCGGAAGCGCGTATAACTCTCTTCCAGCGCGGCCACGTACAACCCTTCCTTGTTACCGAAGTAGTAGTAGATCATGCCCTTGTTGGCGCCCGTCTCCGCCGCGATTTCGTCGATGCGCGCGCCGCTCAGTCCCAGCCGCGAAAACTCCTGGATCGCGACGTTGAGAATGCGGCTGCGCGTACCGTCTTCGTCGGCTGGCGCCGGCGCCGCTTTTTTGCGCGGCGCCTTGCTTGCAGGTTTGGTTATTTTTGCTGTCATGGCATTATTCTAACCGAACCCCAAGCGCGCCACACCTCCCACACCTCATCGGCCGAGATACCTGTCGTAGAACTTCGCGGCGATTTCGTACAGGTCGCGCGCCTCCGGGTAGTCTGGGTTGGTCATGAAGCCGTGACCCAGTCCATCGTAGATCAGCAGCTCGGACGCCACGCCCGCCTTGAGCAAGCGCCGGTGGCCGTAGGCGGCGGAGCTCATGGCGAAGTCGCGCGTGCCGGTGGCGAAGATCGTCGGCGGGAATTTGGCCAGCACCGCCAGGTTGTTGGCCGGCGTAACCGCCGGATCGTCGACGCTGACATTGTCCAGGTACGAAGGTCCCGGCGGCATGGCGATGTTGGCGCCGGTCGCCAGTCCCGCGAAGACCGCCGAATCGCCTTCCATGAAGCGTGCCCCCAGACCGGCGCAGTAGACACCGATCACGCCCGGCGCCGGCAGTCCGGCTTTCTGGAACGAGGCCACGCTTTGCGCCACCAGCGCGCCTCCAGCCGAACAGCCCACCAAGCCGATGTTGGCCGGCTTGTAGTCCTTCAGTACCGCCTGATAGACCTTGGTGAAGTCTTCGGTGGCAGCCGGAAAGCGGTACTCCGGCCCCTGGCGGTACAGCAGCGAGATCACTTTGAAGCGCCCAACCGCCGCCACGGGAATGCTGATCAACAGGCCATTGGCGCGGATGCCGGTGCGGAAGCCGCCACCGGGCGCGTTGATCATGACGCGGTTGCGATTCGCCTCCGGCACGCCGCCTTTCGGCGTGATGATGGCGACCGAAATGCCGTTCAGCGTGGTCTCTTCGACGTCAACCGGGAACACATCGCGCATATGCTGCACGTTGGGCTGCAAGGCCGCGTTCATGGCCTTGCGCAGTTCCGCCATGTCGGTGGTCTCCGGCGGCCGCGCCGCACCCGGCCCTTCGGTCGGACGGCTGCGGCGGATGATGTCTTGCGAGGCCGGGCTAAGCACGTTGGACAGCTCGATGGTCGCCTCGCGCACATGCGCCGTACCGGCGGCGTCCACCGTCACCTGTCTTTGCGCCATCGCTGGCAGCATGGTGCAGGCGGCCAGTAATGCCGCCAGTCTGAATGTTTTCATAAGCCCTCCCATGGATCAGAACTTGGTACGCACGCCGAGGTAGTACGAGCGGCCGATGATGTCGTAGGTCGACGCCAGCGTCAGGTTCTGATTGCCCGGCACGTAGGCCGGATCGCGGTTGAACAGGTTGTTGATACCGGCGCGCAGCGTGACGTTCTTGGTCAGCGAGTAGCGCACACCCAGATCGAAGATGTCGTACTTGGCGACACCGGCGGTCGGGCTGGCCGGACGGGTCACGGTGGTGACGTCGTCCATGGCCGGGATGTGTCGCCAGCGCAGATTGCCCGAGAAGGCACCCAGATCGTAGCGGAACGTCACGGTGGACTGCCATGCCGGACGGATTACCGTATCCACCGTGCCTTTGAATTCCTTGATGGCGTCACCCGGCAGCGCCTGCGACTGATAGCTGTTGGTGAAGCTCACAGCGGTGTTGATGTTGAAGGTGCCGGCATCCTTGGACAGGCCGAGCGCCGACAGCGGGAAGCGCCAGTCCAGCTGCACGTCGACGCCGGAGGTCTTCAACAGGCCGAGGTTGAGGTACGGCGCGGCGACTTGCGTCAGCAGGCCATTGGCGTCGCGCGAGATCAGCTGGCAGAAGGCATTGCTGGCCGAGTAGGTCGGATTGGAGCCATCGAGGTTGTAGCACTTGTTAAGCGCCGATGCCGCCGGCACCGCCGAAATGGTGTCCTTGATCTTGATGGTGTAGTAATCGATCGAACCGCTCAGTTGCTGGAACAGCGGCCATGGCAGCTGTGGCGTAAACACCAGGCCCAGTGTGCGGGTGTCCGCCACCTCCGGTTTCAGGTTCGGATTGCCCGAGGAGACGGTGGACGTGGCCACGGTCGGGAAGGTGTAGCTGTCCACCACATTCGATGGCACGCCGGTGGCGATACACAGCGCGCGCAGCTGGGCCGCGTTGGCGCCGCTGCGGGCGGCGGTGCGCACGTCGCAAGGCTCGCCGCCGTTTGGCGGGCTGCCGAACTGCACCTGATTGCCGCTGGCGGCGCTGTACAGTTCACCGATGTTCGGCGCGCGGATGGCGTGCTGGATGCCGCCCCGCACCAGCCAGTTCTTCACCGGCGTCCACTCCACTTCCACCTTGTAGGTGCCGGCGTTGACGCCAGTGTCGTAGTTGGAATGGCGGTAGCCGGGCGTGATGCCCAGCGACTTGGCGAACGGCGCATCGGCCAGCAGCGGGATGCGCAATTCCAGCGCCACTTCCTTCACCGAGGTCTTGCCCGACGAGCGCTGCGAGGCAATCACCGCCTCGATGTTTTGCGCAGCCAGTTGCGAATCCGGCACGTAGTCGTAGGTGTTCTTGCGATAGTTGGCGGAGGCCGAGAATTGCATCTCGCCGGCCGGCAGTGTGGCCAGCGTGCCTTGCAGGCTGGCTTCGGCGATGCGCTGGGTCAGGCTTTCGCGGCTCAGCGCATTGGTGGAAATGTAGTTGCGGCAGGCGTCCGACAGCGAGCGCGAATTCGAATCGCCGAACGGATTGAAGCCGCCCGCGCAGATCGAGGCTCCGCCATCCTTGGCGTTCAGCAGTTCCTGCACGCGCGAGGTCAGCACCGCGTTGTACTGGGTCTGGTCGTGCACCGTGCGGTCGGCCGAAACGTAGGCATCCCAGCTCCAGTCGCGGAACGGCAGCTCGCCGCGTGCGCCGACGATCAGTTGATCGACGGTGTAAGCCTCGTCCCACTGCTTGTTCGGCACGCCGACAAAGCGGCTGTTCCACAGGAAGGGCGCACTGGCATCGGGACGCGAAGCCAGGATGGTCCTCAAGTCCGCCGGAATAAAGGGATTCGACAGCGGCACCAAGGTGTTGGCGCCTTGTCCGAACTGAGTCAGCGTGCGGCCGGAGTTGGTGTGCGCCACCGAGTGCGTGTGCAGGAATTGCGCGTAGCCGGTCAGCTCGGGAGAGAAACGATAGTCCAGTTTTTCAAACAGGCTTTCACGCCGCAGGCCATTCAGCAAATCGTTCTGGATCAGCACCGGCATGCGTACATTGCCGCCGATGATGGCGTAAGCGCCGCTGGTGGCGCCCAGATAGTTCACCGCGCCGGTCTGGCTGAACAGGGTGCCGTTATCGTTGAAGCCGAGGTTATTGGTGCGCGGGACGGTGGCGGTCACGCCGTATTTGGAGAACACGCTGTTGATGGCGGCCTGCGTCGGCAGGTTGTTGGCGGCCGGCAGATAGGTGCTGGTGCCCAGGTAGCTGGACGGCACGCCCAGCGCGAAGAACGGACGCGCGCGGCCCGGCAGGCTTTCGCGGTCGTCATAGCTGATCGAGAACAGCGAGAAGCCTTTGCCTCCATCGAACTCGGTGCCGGCGGTGAGCGACGGGCTGACCTTGCGCAGATCGCCCTTCTGCGAATTGCCGTATTGGACATCGAACACGACGCCCTTCATCTTGCGCAGCGATTTGAAGTTGATCACGCCCGACATGGCGTCCGAGCCGTAGACCGCCGAGGCGCCGCCGCTGATGGTTTCGATGCCGTCGATGACCGCTTGCGGCACGGTGTTGATGTCGACCTGCCCGAAGGCGCTGGCCAGCGGCAGGCGGCGGCCGTCCAGCAGCACCAGGTTGCGGTTGTCGCCCAGGCCGCGCAGGTCCAGCGTGGCGCGCGCGCCGGTACCCTGCCCGCCAGTAGCCGCCGTGCCGGACGGCGTGAATTGCGGCAGCTGGTTCAGCGTCGCTTCCAGCGTAACGTTGCCGCTTTCTTGCAACACGTCCTTGGTGGTGGCGACGATGGGGCTGGGCGAGGTGTAGTTTCGGGTGGCGATGCGCGAGCCGGTGATCACCACTGATTCAATCTGCTGCGGCGCGCCTTCCGCCGCGGTCTGCGCCTGCGCGCTGATTACGGCGCTGAAACCGAGCACACTGCTTTTCAGGGCGAAGCCTTGCCACGCACCGATGCGAATCTTGTTCATCTGCTGTCTCCGTCGTTGTGGTTGTTTTTTTGATCCTGAGCAGACATTACACTAACTAGATAGTTAACTTCAAATAGATTCTTTGTTGAGCCCATAAAAAAATCGCGCCGCACAGGTGCGGCGCGATGCAGACGTGTTTATTCCACCACAGATTTACACACCGGGATCGCGTACTTTATCGACCTGGTCGAACTCCACGTTGAACCACGCGCCGCCAACCGCTTCCGCCTTGCGGATATAGACCGTCTGCACAATGTCGCGCGTGTTGGCGTCGATGCTGACCGGGCCGCGCACGCTGGTCCAGGACATGCCCTTCATGGCGGCCAGCAGCTTGTCGCCGTTGCTGTCGCCGCCCGTTTGCTTCAATGCCTGGTACAGCATGTGCATGCCGTCATAGGCGCCCACCGAGTGGAAGTTGGGCCGCATGCCCTTGTTGGCCTTGGAGAAGGCGTCCACGTAGGCTTTGTTTTCCGCCGACGGATGCGCGGCGGAATAGTGATGGCTGCTGACCACGCCGGCGGCGGCAGGTCCGATGCTGGCCATCAGATCGTCGTCCAGCACGTCGCCGGTGCAGATCAGGCGGATGCCGGCGGTGCCCAGGCCACGATCGGTGAATTGCTTGAGCACCGCGGCGCCCTCGCCCGACGGCACGAACACGAACAGCGCGTCCGGTTTCAAGTCCTTTACCTTGGCCAGGAATGGCGCGTAGTCCGGATTGCGCAGCGGTGCGCGCAGGCTGTCGATCACTTTGCCGCCAGCTTCGGTAAAGTCTTTGATGAAGACTTTTTCGGCGTCCAGGCCGGGGCCGTAGTCGCTGACAAACGTCACCACCGATTTGATTTTGTTCTTGCCGGCCCACTGCGCCATTGGCGCGGTCACCTGCGCCAGCGTGAAGCCGGTGCGCACGATGTAGGGCGAGCGTTGCGGGATCACCGAGGTGGCGGCGGCCATCACGATCATCGGCACCTTGGCCTGCGTGGCCACCGGCGCGGCGGCGAAGGCCAGTGGGGTCAGGCCGAAGCCGGCCAGCACCTGCACCTTGTCGCGCGAGACCAGTTCCTGCGCCAGGCGCTTGGTGACGTCCGGCGACACGCCACCATCATCCTTCAAAATGATTTCAACCGGACGGCCGCCGGCCACGCTGCCGTTCTGCTGCATATACAGTTTGACGGCCGCCTCGATCTGGCGGCCGGTGGAGGCGAATGGGCCGGACATCGGTACGATCAGGCCGACCTTCAAGGGCTCGGCGGCGCTGGCGATGGATGGCAGCACGCCAGCCGACAATGCGGCGGCGCCCAGCAGCAGCTGGCGGCGTTGGGTATTGATGTTGTTTTGATCCATGGTGTCTCCTCTTCTCTTTTTATAAATCCAGCAGCAGGGTGGCGCTTCTGGAACGCGAACAACAAGGGGTAAACTGGTCGTTGGCTGCCTGCTCCTCTTCGGTGAGGTACAAGTCGCGGTGATCGGGCACGCCGTCCAGAACGCGCGTCAGGCAGGTGCCACACACGCCCTGCTCGCACGATGCGGGCACGAACACGCCGGCGTCGTTCAGCACCTTCAGCACGGTGACACCGGCCGGGATGGTGTAACACTTGCCGCTGGAGGCCAGCTTGACTTCGAACGGCTGGTCGCCATCCTGCGGCACCGGAGCGGCGGCGCCGAAGTATTCCAGATGCAGCTGCGCGTGCGGCCATCCTGCGGCCTCCGCGCTGGCTTTCACATGGTCGATGAAGCCGGACGGGCCACAGAAGTAGATATGCGTTTCGCGCGGCAGCTCCGCCAGCAACGCCGGCAGATCGAACGGCCGCACGCTGTCGTGATGGAAGCTGACCTGCGGTGCGTACGGCGCGCTCAGGATGCGGTCGCGGAACGCGGTGCGCTCCGGCGAGCGGGTACAGTAATGCAGCTCGAACCACGCCCCCTGCGCTGACAATGTCTCCGCCATCGCCAGCAGCGGCGTGATGCCGATACCGCCAGCCAGCAGCACGCTGCGCGGCGCCTCCACCAGCGGGAAGTGGTTGCGCGGCGCGCTGATGGTCAGCTTCGCGCCTTGCTGGATTTGTTCGTGCATGGCTTGCGAGCCGCCGCGCGAAGCCGGATCGCGCAGCACACCGATCACGTAGCGGTGGCGCTCATGCGGCGGATTGCACAGCGAATACTGGCGCACAATGCCCGGCGCCACGTGCACGTCGATATGCGCACCGGCGGTGAAGGCCGGCAGCGGCGCGCCGTCCGCGCTCACCAGCTCATAGCTGCAAATGCCTTCCGCCTCGTTGGCGCGCCGCGCTACGCGCACTTCCAGCAAATCGGTACTCATACCGGCTTCTCCTGCTCCAGCCATTGATCCAGAATGCGGCGCGACTGCACGCCGCCGGCGTCGATGTTCAGCATCAGCAGCTTGCGCTCCGGATGGCGCAGGATATTCTGCTGCTGGAGTTCCAGCATCTCGCGGTCCTCGGAGAAGATCTTACCCTGTCCTTCGCGGATGGTGGCGGTGAGTTCCTGGTCGTCCGGCTTGAAGTTGCGCGCCATGCCCCAGAAATACCAGTGCGAGGTTTCCGTCTCCGGCGTGATGAAATCCACTACGATGCTGGAGGCCTTGTGCTCGGGCGCGGCGTCGTAGCCGCCCTTGCCGGCGTGCGCCACGCCGACTTCGATCATCACGTGGCTGGGCGGCGAGAAGCGGCAGATCTGCCAGCGGTCGACCGGCACGTCGTCCGCCAGGCCGTTGCCGCGCAGGGCCGCGCGCCAGAACGGCGGCGCCATGATGTTTTCCATGAAGCGGCTGGTGATCACCTGCTCGCCCTCGACGCGGGTGTTGACCGGCGCCTCGTCGATTTCCTTCTGGCCGATGCTGGAGGCGTGTACGTAGGTTTCGTGCGTCAGGTCCATCAGGTTATCGATCATCAGGCGGTACTCGCAGTTGATGTGATACAGGCCGCCGCCATAAGCCCATTCCGGATTGTCGGCCCATTCCAGATGATGGATCAGCGCCGGATCGGCCTTCTCCTTGTCGCCGGTCCAGACCCAGATAAAGCCGTAGCGCTCTTCCACCGGATAGCTGCGGATGCACGGGAAGCCACGCACGCGCTGGCCCGGCATGCTGACCACCTTGCCGTCGCAGCCCATCTCCAGGCCATGGTAGCCGCATACCAGCTGTCCCTCGCGCACAAAGCCCAGCGACAGCGGCGCGCCGCGATGCGGACAGAAATCCTCCACCGCCGCGACCTTGCCTTCGGCGCCGCGATAGAACACGATCTTCTCGCCACAGATGGTGCGGCCCAGCGGCTTGGTGGCGATTTCGTCCGGCGTGCAAGCCACGTACCAGGTATTTTTTGGATACATCTTTGTCTCCTTTTGCTTTAATATTCAGTACACTGAATGTAGTACAGTACGGGCACAAAGTAAACACAATTCAGATGCGGCGTCGCACAAGACGAGACAACCATGCCAGAAACCGAAAGCAAGTTAATCAATCTATACGAGCATCCGGGCCACTTGCTGCGCCGCGCGCAGCAAATCTCGGTGTCGATTTTTTACGACGAAATGGGTTCCGAGCTGACGCCGGTGCAGTACGCGATGCTGCGCAATCTGGCGGCGCAGCCGGGCATCGATCAGGTGTCGCTGGCCGCCACCACCGGCATCGATACCTCCACCGGCGCGACCGTGTGCGCGCGCCTTGAAGAGAAAGGCCTGCTGGAACGCAAAGTGATACCGACCAATCGCCGCCAGCGCGCCCTGACCATCACCGCGGACGGCGAACGTCTGCTGGAGGATTTGATCCCCGGCGCGCAGCGCCTGCGCCGTCGCCTCCTCGCCCCTCTCACCGGTCCGGAACAGTTGCAATTCATGGCGCTGCTGACTAAGCTGGTACAAGAAAACAACGAACAAAGTCGCGCACCGCTCGCGCCGCGCGAAACAGTGCGCTGATCGCACAACAGCCTATTAATCGCACACCTGTTGCGCTAGCATAGGCCTTGCCGGACATCCGGCGCCCGCTATAAAAATACAGGAGACAAAATGAAATTGACTCAGTTAGCCGCTGTCGCCATGCTGGCGGCCATGCCTACCGTTTATGCCCAGGAAGCCGAGCGTGCCGCAGCCGTCGCGCTGGCCGACAAGGCGGTAGCCAATATCCAGAAAAAAGGTGTGGAAGAAGCCTGCAAGGATTTTGCAGATCCCAAGGGCAGCTATATCCAGGGCGAGGTGTACGTGGTCGTCCAGGACATGCAGTGCAAGATGGTCTGCCACGCAACCATCCCGCGCATGAACGGCAAGGACATGATTGAACTGAAGGACGCCAACGGCAAATACTTCACCAAGGAGATGCGCAACGTGGCGCAATCCGGCAAGCCTGGCTGGGTCGATTATGTATGGCCGAATCCAACCTCGAAAGTGCTGGAACCGAAATCCGCCTATGTGCGCAAGGTGGATGAGAAGTATATGGTCAGCGTCGGCATCTACACCAAAAAGTAAATCATCCGGGAGACATCATGAAATTCAGCCATTTGACCGCGGCTCTTATGCTGGCTGCCGCCCTGCCGGCATTCGCTCAGGATAAACAGGAAGCCATCGCGCTGGTCGACAAGGCCGTGGCCAACATCCAGAAGAAAGGCATCGATGAAGCATGCAAGGATTTCGCCGATCCGAAAGGCGGCTATATCCAGGGCGAGCTTTACGTGTTCGTGCACGACTCCAAGGCGGTGATGAAATGCCACGGCACCAATCCCAAGTTGAATAATAAAGAGATGATCGAACTACGCGACGCCAACGGCAAGTACTTCTCGAAAGAGATGCGCGATCTGGCCATGAGCGGCAAGACCGGCTGGGTGGACTATGTGTGGGTGAACCCGGTGAGCAAGGCGCTGGAGCCGAAGTCCTCTTACGTGAAGAAGGCTGACGACAAATACTTCGTCGGCGTCGGCATCTACACCAAGAAATAAAAAAAGGCGCGCTAACAAAGCGCGCCTTTTACTTTCTAGGCTACGGCGACCAGCTTGTCGAGCTTATCGCCGTCCGCCAGCAGGCTGGCGCTGTCCGAGTCGTGCACGATGCGGCCGCGATCCAACACGATGGCGCGCTGCGTCAGCGACAGCGCCAGGCGCGCATGCTGCTCCACCACGATCACCGACATGCCCTCTTCCTGCACCAGCTTGCGGATTGCCCGCACCAGCTCCTGCACGATGATGGGGGCCAGGCCTTCCATCGGCTCATCCAGCAACAGGATGCGCGGATTGGTCATCAACGCACGCGCGATCGCCACCATCTGCTGCTCGCCGCCGGACAACTGGTTGCCCATGTTGTTGCGGCGCTCGAACAGGCGCGGGAACATCTGGTAAATCTTTTGCAGATTCCACGGACCGGGACGCGCCACCACCGTCAAGTGCTCCTCCACCGTCAGCGACGGGAACATATGGCGCTCCTGCGGCACCCAGCCCAGGCCAGCGCGCGAACGCTTGTGGGTCGACACGCGCGAGATATCGCCGCCGGCCCAGCGTATGCTGCCCTTGTGCAGGCGCGTGAGACCCATCAACGTCACCAGCAGGCTGGTTTTGCCGACGCCGTTACGGCCCAGCAGCGCCAGCGAATCGCCTTCCTTCAGGGTGAACGACACATCTTCCAGCACGATCGATTCGCCATATCCGGCGGTGACCTTATCCAACACCAGCAATTCAGTCATGTTCCGACTCCCCCAGATAAACTTCCTTGACGCGCGGATCGACGGCGATTTCCGCCGGCGTGCCCTCGGTCAGCACTTTGCCGCCCACCAGCACCGTGATGCGGTCGGCGAAGCGGAACACGAGTCCCATATCGTGTTCGATGAACAGCACCGTCACATCGCGCGGCAACTGCGCCAGCACTTCAAACAGCTCCTTGCTCTCGGCCTGCGGAATGCCTGCCGCCGGTTCGTCCAGCAGCAGGATGCGCGGCTTGGTCGCCAGCGCCAGCGCGATCTCCACCAGCCGCTGCTTGCCGTAAGCCATGCTGCGCGTGATGCTGTTGGCCTGATCGCTCAGCTTCAAGGTGGCCAGCAGCTCCATCGCTTCCGAAATCACTTCCGGATGATTGGCCACCGTCTTCCACCACACATTCCGCAAACCGCGACGCTCGCTGATCGCCAGCGCCACCGACTCCAGCACCGTCATGCCGGCGAACAGGGTGTTGAGCTGGAAGGTGCGCGTCATGCCGCAGTGGACACGCTCATGCTGCGGCAGGTGCGTGATGTCCTCTCCGCCCAGATACACCTTGCCGCTGCTTGGGCTGAAGGCGCCGGTCAGCAAGTTGATGAAGGTGGTCTTGCCGGCGCCGTTAGGGCCGATCAGCGCGTGGCGCGCGCCCGGCTCGAAGGTCAGCGACACATCGCTGTTGGCGACGAAAGCGCCCCACTTCTTGCTCAGGCCTTCGGTACGTAAAGTGATGTCGCGGCTCATGGCTGCTCCTTGCGTTGAGGTTTCACCATGTGCAGCACGCGTTCCAGACCGCCCAGGATGCCGCCGCGTGCAAACAGCACGATCAGCACCAGCAGCAGGCCGATATAGAACTGCCAGTAGGTCGGGTTCAGGCCGGCGATGTAGTCCTGCGCCAGCATGAACACGGCCGCGCCAACCAGCGCGCCATACAGACGGCCGGTGCCGCCCAGTACCAGCATGATCACCAGTTCAGCGGAGCGCGGGAAGCCCAGCGAATCGAGGCCGACAAACTGCGTGGTCTGCGCCAGCAGAGCGCCAGCCAGGCCGGCAACCACTGCGCCCACCGTGAACACGGCCACCAGGCGGCGGTTCACGTTGACGCCCAGCGATGGCATGCGGCGCACGCCTTCGCGGATGCCGATCAGGCTCAGGCCAAATGGCGACTTGACCACCCGGCGCAGCACCGCGAACACGATGAACAGCACCACGAAGCTGTACCAGAAAGCGACGTTGCCGTTCAGGTCAAACTCGAAAGTGCCGAACAGCTTACCGACCATCATGCCGGACAGGCCGTCGACGCCGCCGGTGATGAAGGCGGCCTTGTTGGCCGCTTCAAACAGCATCAGGCCAATGCCCAGCGTGACCATCAAACGCGTCAGGTCCTGGCCGCGCACCACCAGGAAAGCGGTCAGCAGGCCAGCGATACCGGCCACCACGCCGCCGGCCAGCAGGCCGCTCAGCGGCTCGCCCCAGCCATGCACCGACAGCAGGCCGGCGGTGTAGGCGCCAAGCCCGAAAAAGGCGGCATGGCCCAGCGAGACGATGCCGGCGTAGCCGAGGATCAGATCCAGCGACACCGCGAACAGGCCGACGATCATGATCTGGCTGATCAGCACCAGATAGCCGGGGAAGGCAAAGTAGGCCGCGATCGGCAGCAGCCAGAAGACGATTTCCAGCGGCTGCCAACGATCGTTAGGCAGTTTGGGAGCGGGCAGGATGCGAGCAGCTTGGGACACAGGTTTGGTCTCCGTTTCAACAAAGGCGTTCATGCTTTCCTCCGCATCAGGCCAGCAGGGAACAGGATCAGCAGCACAACCATCAGTGCATAGATCACGAAGGCGCCGACTTCCGGCACGTAGTATTTACCGGCGACGTCGAACACGCCGAGAATGGCCGCCGCCAGCAGCGGGCCCTTGATGGTGCCGGCACCGCCCACCGCCACCACCAGCAGGAAGTAGACCATGTATTTGACCGGGAAGGTCGGGTCGAGGCCCAGCACGTCGATACCCAGGCCGCCACCCAGACCGGCCAGGCCGGAGCCCAGCGCGAAGGTCAGGCTGAACACCAGGCTGACATTGATGCCGAGGCCCGCGGCCGCGGTCTGATTGTCCACCGAAGCGCGGATCTGCGCGCCGAAGCGGGTACGCTCGATCAGCAGACCGAGAGCGATGGTCACGATCACCACCACGCCGATCAGGAACAGGCGGTACGAACCAACGTCAAGACCCAGCAGCGACACCTGGCCGCGCAGCCAGTCCGGCAGCACCACCGGCTGTTGCGTCGGGCCGTAGAAGTAAGTGGCGCCGGCCACCGCCATGAAGGTCAGGCCGATCGAAAACAGCACCTGATCCAGATGGCTGGCTTTGTACAGGCGGCGATACAGCAGCCGCTCCAGCACCAGCCCCACCACCGCCGAGGCGATGAAGGCCAGCGGCAGCGACGCCAGGAACGGCACCCCAAAGCGCGACAGCAACGACACGCTGACGTAACCGCCCAGCATCGCGAACGCGCCGTGGGCCAGGTTAATAAAGTTCATCATGCCCATCGTGACCGACAGGCCGACACTGATCAGGAACAGCAGACTGCCGTAGGCGATGCCGTCGAACAGCACACCGGCGAAATTGGCTAGCATGTCTGCCTCCCGTTTTGATTTTGCATTTTCATTTTGTCTCCACTACTTCCTGCAACTAAAACTACACTTTTTCGATAATCATCGCAATGCCCTGTCCCACGCCGATGCACATGGTGCACAGCGCATAACGGCCGCCGGTGCGGTGCAGCTGGTAGGTCGCGGTGGTGACCAGGCGCGCGCCGCTCATGCCCAGCGGGTGACCCAGCGCGATCGCGCCGCCGTTCGGGTTGACGCGCTGGTCGTCATCCTTCAGGCCCAGTTCGCGCAGCACGGCCAGGCCTTGCGCCGCGAAGGCTTCGTTCAATTCGATGACGTCCATCTGATCCAGCGTCAGGCCGGTCTGGCGCAACAGCTTTTGCACTGCCGGCACCGGGCCGATGCCCATCACGCGCGGCGCCACGCCGGCGGTGGCCATGCCGACGATGCGCGCCAGCGGTTTCAGGCCGTGCTGCCTGGCCGCCTCGCCGCTGGCGACCAGCACCGCGCAAGCGCCGTCGTTGATGCCCGAGGCATTGCCGGCGGTGACCGTGCCATCGGCGCGTACCACGCCTTTCAGCTTGGCCAGCGCTTCGGTGGTGGTGGCGCGCGGATGCTCGTCCTGCGCGAACACCACAGGATCGCCCTTCTTGACCGGCAGCGTTACCGGCACGATCTCCTGCTTGAACACACCGGCCTCGATGGCGGCGGCGGTCTTCTGCTGGCTGGCCAGCGCGAACGCGTCCTGGTCGGCGCGGCTGACGCCGTAATCGGCGGCGACGTTTTCGGCCGTTTCCGGCATGGTCTCGGTGCCGTAGACTTCCTTCAGCGCCTTGTTGACGAAGCGCCAGCCCATGGTGGTGTCTTCGATCCTGGCGCTGCGCGAGAAGGCGCTATCGGCCTTGCCCATGACGTAGGGTGCGCGCGTCATCGATTCCACGCCGCCGGCGATAATCAGGCTGGCGTCGCCGGCCTGGATCGCGCGCGCGGCGGTGCCGATGGCGTCCATGCCAGAGCCGCACAGGCGGTTGATGGTGGTGCCCGGAACCTCCTGCGGCAGACCGGCCAGCAGCAGCGACATGCGCGCCACATTGCGGTTGTCTTCACCCGACTGGTTGGCGCAGCCGTAGAACACGTCGTCCACCTGATCCCACTGCACGCCGGGATTGCGCTCCTTCAGCGCGCGCAGCGGAATCGCGCCCAGATCGTCGGCGCGCACGTCTTTCAGCGAACCGCCGTAGCGGCCGATGGGGGTGCGGATGGCATCGCAGATAAATGCTTCGGTCATGTTACTTATCCTTTCAACAGCGGCGCGCCGGTAGCGGCCTGCAATTCTTCAAACGTCAGGCCAGGCGCCATTTCAAGCACGCGCAGGCCGTCTTTGGTGACGTCCAGTACCGCCATGTCGGTGTAGATGCGGTTGACGCACGCCACGCCGGTCAGCGGATAGCTGCATTCAGCGACGATCTTACTCTCACCGGTCTTGGTCTGGTGTTCCATCATGACGAACACCTGCTTAGCGCCCAGCGCCAGGTCCATGGCCCCGCCCACGGCTGGAATCGCATCCGGTGCGCCGGTGTGCCAGTTGGCCAGGTCGCCCTTGGCCGACACCTGGAAAGCGCCCAGCACGCAGACGTCGAGGTGGCCGCCGCGCATCATGGCGAAGGAATCGGCGTGGTGGAAGAAGGCGCCGCCGGTCAACAGCGTCACCGGTTGCTTGCCGGCGTTGATCAGGTCTTCGTCTTCCTCGCCTTCGGCCGGCGCGGGGCCCATGCCCAGCAAGCCGTTCTCCGAATGCAGGAACACTTCGCGGTCGGTCGGCAGATAGTTGGCGACCTTGGTCGGCAGGCCGATGCCGAGGTTAACGTAAGCGCCTTCCTGAATGTCTTGCGCGACGCGGGCTGCCATCTGGTCGCGGGTATAACGATGAGTGCTCATGCCGATTCCTTCACCACGCGTTGTACGAAAATGCCCGGCGTGACGATCACTTCCGGGTCCAGTTCGCCCAGCGCCACCACATCCTGCACCTGGGCGATGGTGACCTTGGCGGCCATGGCCATGATGGGGCCGAAGTTGCGCGCGGTCTTGCGGTAGACCAGATTGCCCCAGCGGTCGCCTTTCAGCGCCTTGATCAGCGCGAAGTCGGCGTGGATCGGCGACTCCAGCACATATTGGCGGCCGTTGATCAGGCGCGTCTCCTTGCCCTCGGCCAGCAGCGTGCCGTAGCCGGTCGGCGTGAAGAAGCCGCCGATGCCGGCGCCGGCGGCGCGGATGCGCTCCGCCAGGTTGCCTTGCGGCGTCAGTTCCAGTTCGATTTCGCCGGCGCGGTACAGGGCATCGAAATGATGCGAGTCGGTCTGGCGCGGGAAGGAGCAAATGATCTTGCGCACGCGCTTGGCCTTGAGCAGCGCGGCCAGGCCGGTTTCGCCGTTGCCGGCGTTGTTGTTGACGATGGTGAGTTCCTTCGCGCCCTGCGCGATCAGGGCGTCGATCAACGCCGACGGCATGCCGGCATTGCCGAAGCCGCCGATCATGACGGTGGCGCCGTCATGGATGTCGGCGACCGCCCGCTCCAGTGATTCAAAAGTTTTATCGATCATATCTGCTTTCCAGTGCATGTTGTGCGATAATCGAACTAATGATTGATTACCGCACACCCAGTGTAGAACTTGCGTCAGCCCCGGTCAAGAAAAAAACGCCTATTGAAACCAATGACTGCATTAAAATCACGCCATGTCTAAAGCCACCCCTGTTATCGACGCGGATGACGACCGCGAACCGACCATCGCCGAGCAGATCGATGCGATGACCGATCCCAGTTTCATGACCTCGCTGGCGCGCGGCCTGGCCGTGCTGCGCGCGTTCAGCGACGCGCGCAAGCCGCAGACCATCGCCAGCATCAGCCAGAAGACCGGCATCCCGCGCGCCGCCGTGCGCCGCTGCCTGCACACCTTGCGCGAACTGGGCTACGTCGACGCGGAGCTGAACAATTTCTCGCTGCGGCCCAAGGTGCTGACGCTGGGCTACTCCTATCTGTCGTCGACGCCGCTGACGGTGTCGGCCCAGCCCTACCTGAACAACATCAGCCGCGCGCTCAATGAATCGAGTTCGCTGGCGGTGCTGGAGGATGGCGAAGTGCTGTACGTGGCGCGGGCGGCGACGTCGCGCGTGATGTCGGTGGCGCTGAACACCGGCAGCCGCCTGCCGGCCTACTGCACCTCGCTGGGCCGGGTGATGCTGGCGTATCTGCCGCCGGATCAGCTGGATGCGTATCTGGAGCACACGCGCTTGCGGCCGATGACGGTCAACACCGTGGTCAACCCCAAGCGCCTGCGCGAAGTGCTGGCCCAGGTGCGCCGCGACGGTTACGCCATCAACGATGAGGAACTGGAACTGGGACTGCGTTCGATCGCCGTGCCGGTGCGCGGCGCCTCCGGCACGGTGCTGGCGGCGCTGAACGTGGGCGCGCAAGCGGCCCGCGTCAGCGTGGAGCAGTTGCAGCACGAGTTCCTGCCCGTGCTGCAACGCGGCGCGCAGGAACTGGCGGTGTTGCTGCCGTAAACGCCATTCCGGCGCAGGCCGGAATCCAATTAAATTGGGTCCCGGCCTGCGCCGGGACGACGCCGCTTTAGAAGGTGTGGCGGATGCCGGCCATCACGCCGTTCTGCGACTTGCCGGCGCCCACGGTGCCGCCGGCATCCAGCGCCACCGCCGACAGGCCCGAGTTCTTCATGCGGCCCACACCACCATACACGGCGGTACGTTTCGAGAAGTAGTAGGTCGCACGCGCCACCAGCATGGTGGCGTCGTCGCCGCTGTTCTTCACATCCTTGCGCGCCCACTGCGCATCGATGGTGGTGAACGGCGTCACCGGATAGCTCACCCCCAGGAAGTACAGGTCGGACTCGGTCAGACCGGTCGCCGCGCGCGTGGTGCGGTCGACCACGCCACCGGCCACCTTGCCCTCGCCTACCTTGACATACGCATTGGCGGTCACGCGCTTGTCGCTGTTGTTGCTGCTGGTCAGACCCGCGGCCGCGCCGGTGTTACCGTACAAGATGTCGTACGAAGCATTCACGCCGAACGCCGGGGTTTCGTAACCAAACAGGCCAGTCACCTGGCGGCAAGCCTTGGCATTGCCCGGCACCTCGCCGGCGCAACCGGTGGCGGCAGGGCCGCCGGCGCTGGAAGCGTCACGGCCGGTGCTGTAGGTGGCGCCGATCACGAAGTTGTTGAAGTTGCCCAGGTAGCCGATGGCGTTGTCGCTGCGCGCATTCGGCAGGTAGGAGTCGATGCTGCCGATCGCGAACAGGTTCGGGCCCATCACGTCCGATTTCAGCATCGCGATGTAAGTCATATTGATCTGGCGGCCGATGTTCACCGTACCGAAGTTGCCCTTCAGGCCGACCGTGGCCTGACGGCCGAACAGGCGATTGCCCTGCCCCATGGTGCCGGTGTCGACCGCCAGGCCGGCTTCCAGCGTGAAGATGACCGACAGGCCGCCGCCCAGGTCTTCCGTGCCACGGAAGCCGATACGCGAAGGGAAGGAACCAGTCAGCGACGGCATGCGGGTCACGCTGTCGCCGGCGGCGTTGACATTGGTGACGCGCTCGATGCCGCTATCCAGCAGGCCGTACACGGTCACATTCGATTGAGCCATGGCGGCCGAAGCGCCCAGAGTGCAGAACAGCGCCACCGCGCCACGAATCGTGTTTTTCATACCTAGTCTCCTGTTGTTTTAATGATGTGCGATTATCGAACAATGGGTTGTTAATCGCACATAGATTGGATACTATGATTCGCACGGTGTATTGTCAATCATCGGACACAGAACAACACGGGAGACAGGCATGAACATGAAAAAAGTAGTGAAAATAGCGACACTTGCAGCATTCACCCTGGCCGCCGTGCCGGCCGCGTGGGCGCAAGACACGATCAAGATTGGCGTGATAGCCGCCTTCTCCGGACCTTTCGCTGACTATGGCAAACAAATGGAAGGCGGCATCAAGGCCTATATGTCGCAATATGGGGACAGCGTGGCCGGCAAGAAGATCCAGATCATCATCAAAGACACCACCGGCCCGGCGCCGGAAGTGGCCAAGCGCCTGGCGCAGGAACTGGTGGTGCGCGACAAGGTGGACTTCCTGGCCGGCTTCGGCCTGACGCCGGAAGCGCTGGCCGTGGCGCCGATCGCCGAACAGGCCAAAAAGCCGATGATCGTCATGAACGCCGCCACCTCGGCCGTCACCACCAAGTCCAACTACATCGCCCGCTTCTCGATGACGCTGCCGCAAATCTCGGCGCCGATGGCCACCTGGGCGGTGAAGAACAAGATCAGGAAAGTGGTGACCCTGGTGGCCGACTACGGCCCGGGCATCGATGCCGAAGCGGCTTTCAAGGCGGAGCTGGTCAAGGGCGGCGGCACCGTCACGGAAGCCATCCGCGTCCCGCTGCGCAATCCGGAGTTCGCGCCCTTCATCCAGCGCATCAAGGACGCCAAGCCCGACGCGGTGTTCGTGTTCGTGCCGGCCGGCGAGCAAAGCGTGGCCTTCATGAAGGGCTACCGCGAGCGCGGCCTGGCCGAGGCCGGCATCAAGGTGATCGCCACCGGCGACCTGACCGACGACCACGTCCTGCCCGCCATGGGCGATGCCACGCTGGGCGTGATCACCACCTTCCACTACTCGGCGGCGCACAAATCGCCCGAGAACGCGGCCTTCCTGAAAGCCTTCGCCGCCACCAATCCGGACGGCGGCCGGCCCAACTTCATGGCCGTGGGCGCCTATGACGGCATGGCCGCCATCTATGAGGTGGCGCGCAAGCTGAACGGCAAGATCGAGGGCGACAAGGCGATGGAGATCCTCAAGAACATCAAGCTGAACAGCCCTCGCGGCCCGATCGCCATCGATCCGGCCACCCGCGACATCGTGCAGACGGTATATGTGCGCAAGGTGGAAAAGGTCGGCAACGAGGTCTACAACGTCGAGTTCGACCAGTTCGCCAATCAAAAGGACCCAGGTAAATAAAGGCTTCCCGTAGGTGAGGCAGCGTACAGCCGCAGCAACGTGCGGCGTTCAGAATCACCTGCATGGATACGCAAACCTCACATCGCCCGCGCCGCAAATTCCACCCCGCCGCCTATGCCATGCATCGGCAAATGCTGGCGGTGCGGCGCACGATGGCGGCAGCTACGGTGGAAGAATCGCAGGCGGCGGCACGCTGGGCGCAGGCCTGGTATCAGCTGGTGCAGCGCAAGCTGGATCAGCTCCAGCAAGCGCCCAGGTATTTACATTAAGACGGGGAATAGCAACCGCCGGCGCGGCGTTCCATGCCGTGGCGGTCGAGGATGACGACGGTGCCGCGGCGGTATTCGATCAGGCCCTCTTCCTGCAACTTGCCGGCGCAGCAGGTGATCGATTCGCGCCGCACGCCCAGCATGTTGGCGATCATCTCCTGCGTCACTTTCAACTCATTCGACAGCGAACGGTCCAGCCGTTCCAGCAGCCAGCGGCACAGGCGCTGCTCGATGCTGCCGTGGCGCACGCCGGCCACGGTCTGGGCCAGTTGGGCGAACAGCGCGCTGGTATGCCGCATCAACTGCTGGGCCAGCGCACCGCCGCCAAAGAAGGCCTGGCGCAGCACGGCGGACTTGATGCGGTAGCCGTAGCCGGCGGTCTGGACCACGGCGCAGCAGTTGGCGCGCTCGTTCTCGTACATCGACACGCCGACCACACCCTCGCGCCCGACCACCGCCACCTCGGCGGCGCCGCCATCCTCGGAGACGTACTGCAAAGAAACGATTGCGTTGGTGGGGAAGTAGGCGAACTCCATCAGGTCACCGGTGTCGAACAGGCGTTTGCCCGCTTCCAGCGGCACCAGGTCCAGGTGCACGAACAAATCCAGCAATTCTTCGCGCGACAGGGCGCGCAGCAATTCATTCTGTTGGGCGCCGGTCAGGCTGATGGCGGGCGCAGGGGCTTGCTGCATCGCGCGTGGGATGCTGGCGGAAACGGAAGTCTGTTTAGCTGCGTACATATCGTGCCTCATCTTTGTGGGTCTCGGATGAAGAGCACTATATCGCCGCTATGTTGCGCTGATTATAGGAGCACGTAGAGGTCTTATGTAGGTTGGGAACATAAAGGCGTGTCAGCCGGTTCCTACGCCTGAGCTTTCCTTACGGCATGAATTTATTGAGGCGCGAGCCTTCTTCGAGCAGACGTTCGTCGCGCGAACGCAGGCGGCCGGGGTTGCGCCGATGTTCCGGTTCGGAAATAACGCGCTTGATGACGCTTTCCGCCACCCCGCGATGACTCAGGTATTCGGCCGCGCTCTCGGGGCCGACACGGTCGGCCCGCTCGATGCCGGCCTCCACCACCTCGGACGATTGATGATCCGGGCGGAAAGTTTGCGTGGTAGACATTACTGCCTCCTGAATGGAACACAATCCAATTCTGGAATTCTACCGCAGCGGCCGCCGTGCGGTAACACACCGAGTGGCGGCGCCGCAACTCTACTGTGGAGAAGGCACGCCTTGCGGGGGCTGGCCGTTGCGCGGAATCAGCCAGCCGCTGTCGCTCAGCCAGTCGTGCAGGCGGTCCGGCCAGTGCGCGTCGGACAGGCGCTCGGAGCGCTGGCCCATGTTGAAGGCGTGGTCGGTGTCGGCGTACAGGTGCAGCTCAGCCGAGACGTTGGACGCGATCAGCTGCTGGTACAGCGTGAGCGCGGGCGGCATGCAGCACTTGTCGCTGGAGCCGGCCACGATGAAGGCTGGCGGCGCGGTTTGCGCGGCTTTCGCCGG
Source organism: Duganella radicis (assembly GCF_009720825.1). Taxonomy (GTDB): domain Bacteria; phylum Pseudomonadota; class Gammaproteobacteria; order Burkholderiales; family Burkholderiaceae_D; genus Rugamonas; species Rugamonas radicis. The sequence continues at coordinate 309,390 of NZ_WNKY01000002.1, forward strand.
CGAGCCCAGCGGGCCTGGATACACCAGAATCTGGAAGTCCGGCCGCGCGCTCAGCTTGTCGACAGCGTCCTGTCTGGCCGGCAGCGGCGGTTCGGGATTATCCGCCACCAGCGACACCAGTTCGCCGCCAGCCGAGAAGCCCATGATGCCGACGCGCTGCGGATCGACGTTGTACTCGGCCGCATGCGCCCGCACCCAGCGCACGGCGCGCCGCAGGTCGGCCGCCGCATCGTTTTCGATGGAGTAGCTGGAACCGGCGTCGCGCGCCAGGCGGTATTTCAGCACGAAGGCGGTGACGCCGGCGCGGTTGAGCGATTTGGCCGCCACCATGCCCTCGTTCTGGAACACCAGCATGCGGTGGCCGCCACCCGGCGCGATGATCACGGCCGCGCCGTTGGCGTGGCGCGGATGGGCGCGCACCACGGTCAGCGACGGTGCGTGCACGTTGCTGACGTAGCTGTTGTCGACCTTTTCCGCTTCGTCGCGGCGCTGCTCGGCGCCGGGGGCGCCGTCGGGCCACAGGCGGATGGCCGGTGGCGTCTGCGCGGCCTGCTGCGCGCCGGCTTGCGCGCACAGCGCCATCAGCAGACAAGCGAGTTTATTGCGCATTGAAGCCTCCCGCCGCGTACAGCGAATGATGAGTGAGGATGAACAGCGTGCGCTTGTCGGCGCCGCCGAAGATCAGTTGCAGCGGACGTTCCGGCACGTCGATACGGCCGATCTCCTTGCCGTCCGGCGCGTAGACGAACACCTGGCCATTGGCCACATAGACATTGCCCTTGCCATCCACCGCCGCGCTTTCGCCGCCGCGATTGGCCGCCAGCTTGAGGTCCGTGATGGCGCCGCCCGCGCCGATCACGCCGCTGAAGGTGCGGTTCTCGGAGCCGTTGGTGAACACCACGCGGCCGTTGGCGCCGGCCGAGACCAGGCCGTGGGTATCCAGCGTGTCGGAGAAGCGGTAGCCCAGGTGGTCGTTGGGGCCTTGTTTGAACACGCGGTAAGCCGGCAGCACCAGCGAGCCGTCCGGCGACACGTATTCACGCTTCTTCGGCAGGGCCACGTCGCGGGCGAACATCTCGGCCAGCGTGGTGAACTCGTAGGTGTCGAAGTTGAGCTGGTCACGGAACTCGCCGTTCTGCCAGAAGTTGACCGGCACCACCACGCGCGCATTGGCGTTGGCCTTGGCCGGTGTCGGCTTGATGATGGTGATCGGGCCGGCCGCTTGGGCAGGATCGAACGAATACACCGTGCCCTCAGGACCGGACGAGGAGACCACCAGAATCGATCCGCTGTTATCGATGGCCAGATTGACCGGATCGAGCGGTGCATCGCGCACCACCGCCAGCCCGCCCTCTTTCGACCAGCTGTAGATGCGGTTGAAGCGGCGGTCGACAAAATACAGCTTGCCGTTACGGTCCACCGCCGCGCCGGCAATGGAGTAGAAATCGCCTTCCAACTTCTCGACCTGTGGGTAGGCCGCGCGTACCGCGCTGGCTGGCGTGGCCGGGCCGATGTCCAGCACCGCGAATTCATGCTCGCGCACCTCCTGCTTGTGCGTCAGGTCTTGCAGCGTGTTTTCGAACGGGTACTTGCTGGCGCGCAGATAAGTATCGCAGCCGTTTTCATCGCAAGTGGCATAGCCGCTTTCCGCATTGACGTGCACATTGCGGAAGCGGATATCGCCCGAGTTGGTCATCTTCACCGCCGACACGGCCGGCTTGATCGAGCGCGTGACGCGGTAGGCGTGGTAGTTGGCAAACGTGATGTTGCGCGAGTTGCGAATCTCCAGCGACACCGCATCCATGCCGTCACGCACCTCCTGCTCGGTTTGCGGCGCCAGGAACTCCCAGTTCTCCACATTATCCAGCACGATCTCGGCGCGGATGTGGTGCTCGGCCGACAGTTCGTAGACCTTGCCCGGCGTTTTGGTATTGGAGACATAGAACCCCGCCTGCGCAAACGTGCTAGGCGACCAGCAAGCGACAAAGGTGCCGCCACCGCCATCCGTCACCCAGATGCTGGGATACTGGCGGTCCCAATGTGCGGTGGGGTCAAAGTTGGCGGACTTCTGATAAGGATCGCGGCGCTTGCCGTCATACAGGCGCGTACCGTGACCACCCTGGATGCGGATATCGTCCACCAGCGACTCGGCGCCAGCCTTCCACAACAGCGCCGTCGCACGCGGATTGACCTCGCCGGTGGCCAGGCCAAAGCCGGTGACGATGGCGTCGTCGCCCTTGGCGCTTTCCAGCAGCGCTTTCGGACCATCCGTGCCGGCGTAAGCGGCGGCGCCGTTCGGCAGCACCAGCTGCGTCACGCCGGGGTGCAAGCCAATCAGCACCGTATCCGGTTTCAGGCGAATGGTGTCCTGCACCATGTAGAAGCCTTGCGGCAAATAGACCACGCGGCTGCTGTCGATGGCCTTCTGCACCGCCGCCGTATCGTCGGTCACGCCATCGCCGGCGGCGCCAAAGTCGCGCACACTGGCCCACTGTTTGGTGGCCGGCAGCGCGCGCATCACGGGCGTGCGTTGCGCCGGCAGGGCTTTCAGCGCCGCGCCCTTCACATGGGTACCGAACTTGCCGACGCTGCCGACACCCGGCAGCATCAAACCATAATTGAATTCGCTGATCTGATAGGTCGGACCATAGCCCTGCACCGTCTTGCCGCTGTCGCGGAAGCGCGCGAACACCGGCGTGTTCTTGGCGACAGCGTTATCGAAGCCAACCTGCGTGTAGACATTGTCCTCGTTGCTGATGACGACAGCGGCCTTGGAGACGTTCTCGAAGCGCACGTCCTTGCCCCACAACCAGTCGCCATAGCCACGGCTGATCTCAATCCCCACCGGCGTGTTGCGGATGGTGGTGTTGACCAGCGTGAGACCGGCCTCGTGGCCGCGTATCGCCGCCTCGCGCTGGCCTTCGAAGGTGGTGTCCATCAGCGTGAACTGCCAGGCCGGCGAAGTCTTCTCGGTCAGGATGCCATAACGGCCGCCGTAGAATTTCAGATCGAAACTCTCGTTACCGACCATGTACACCCCCGCCAGGCCGGAACCGATGTGGAAGTCCAAGTGGCTCAGGTAGGAGTGCTGCGCCGTGCGCAGGCGCACCGCGGCGGCGGCCGGGTTGCCGTCGCCGATCTCAAAGTCCACATTGCTCATCGCCGAATAAAAGGTCGACGAATTCGCATCCCGCACATTCTCGTTGTATGGCACCGCGCTCTTGACCGGCACCGGCACCTTGCCTACCGTGTACTGATCGCCGCCAGTGAATACCACCATGTTGGCCACGCCCTTCTGGAAGCCCGGCGTATTCGCGCCCAGCACCAGCACTGGCCGCGTCGGGCCGACGCCATACAGGCGCACCGCCAGCGGCACCAGCAGCGAACGGGTGATGCGGTAACGGCCGGACGGCAGGAACACCACGCCGCCCTCGCCTTTATTGGCGGCGGCGGTCAGCGCCTCCTGGATGGCGGCCGTATCGTCGGCGCGGCCATCGCCGACCGCTTTCACCTTGATGGCGCGCGGATCGTTGGGCATGGTCTGGTAGGCCGACACCGATGCGGCCTGCACCAACATGGGCGCGGCAAAGGCTGCCGCAACCAGCATAGTCAAAATTGGTTTCATCTGTTTATCCCAAGAAGGCAGAAAGAATCAATACGAAAATAAGTCCGAACACACCGACCAGCGTTTCCATCAGCGTCCACGAACGGAAGGTATCTTTCAGCGACAGCCCGAAGTACTCCTTGAACATCCAGAAGCCGGAGTCGTTCACATGGCTGCACATCAAACTGCCGGCGCCTATCGCCAGCACCATCAGGCTGGGGTCGATGCCCGAGCCCTGCACCACCGGCGCCACAATGCCGGCCGCCGTCAGCCCGGCCACGGTGGCGGAGCCAAGGCAGATGCGGATCAGCGTCGCCACGATCCAGCCCAGCACCAGCGGCGGCACCGGCAAGGCGCCCAGCTGCGTGCCCAATTGCGCGCTGACGCCGGAATCCACCAGCACCTGCTTTAACGCGCCCGCCCCCGCGATCACCAGCAGGATGGGCGCGATGTCGCGCAGGGCGTCCTGTGCGCCGGCCATCAGCACCGGCAGCTTCTGGCCGCGCGCCACGCCCAGCGTGAACACCGCCACCAGCAAGGCAAGCAGCATCACGATCATGGGATTGGCCAGGAAAGCCACCAGCGACTTCAACGCCGGATCGGCGATCGGCAGCATACTGGCGCCGGTGGCGGCGGCCAGCAGCCATACCGGCAACAGCGCGGTCGCAAAACTATTGAAGACGCCCGGCAGCTCCGACTCGTCGCGCAGGCCGGCGCGGAACATGGGCGCTGGTGCGGCTTCGATGCGCTTGAGCGTCATGGCGAATACCGGGCCGGCGATGATCAGCGTAGGCACCGCGACGATCAGACCGTAGAACAGCGTGCGGCCCATATCGGCGTGGAACTGCGCAACCAGTGCGGTGGGCGACGGATGCGGCGGCAGAAAGCCGTGCGCGATCGACAGCCCGGCCAGCAGCGGGATCGCCAGCGCCACCGCCGGCCGGCCGCTCTGGTACACCAGCGAGAACACCAGCGGCACCAGCAGCACGAAGCCGACGTTGTAGTAGAGCGGAATGCCGGCCACGAAGCCGGTCAGCGTCAGGGCCACCGGCATGCGTGCGGAACCGAACACGCCGATCAGGTAACTGGCGATGCGCTGCGCCGCGCCGCTGTCGGCAATCAGCTTGCCGAACACCGCGCCCAGGCAGACAATCACAATCAGCGATCCAAGCAGGTCGCCTATGCCCTTGTCGATCGACTTGGGGATATTCTCAAGCGGTACGCCCAGCAGCAGCGCCGCGATCAGCGCCGCCGCCACGAATGCCAGCAGCGGCTGCACCTTGGCCCATGCGATCAGCAGCGTGAGCGAACCGACCGCCAATGCCACGGCGATCAGTGCCCACGCCGCCGGCGTCACTCCGAAGAGCGCCGCCAACGGAGTGGTGATAGTCATCGCTTAGAAGTTGTAGCGCAGACCAACGCGGTACACACGGCCGATCACATCGTACAGGGCCGGGTTGATGCCGAAGCTCAGGTTAGCTTGCGGCGCCGCTGCCGGATCGACGTTGCCGATGTTGTCGATCTTGAAGAAGGCCGTGGCCTTGTCCGAGAACTTCCAGCTGCCGCCCAGGTCCACGTAGAAAGCGCCCTTCATGTGGTTGTTGTAGATGGTCGGATGGATCACGGTCGATACCGGGCAATTGGTCTGGCACTCGATATACTCGTTGCTGTACTTGCCGCTGCTGATCCAGCGCTCGCTCAGCGTCAGGCTGTATTTATCGGTATCCCACGACTGCGAGAACAGGCCTTTCCAGCGTGGCGTGTTACCCAGGTTATTGCCGGCGCCTTCCGATGGAATGGTGCCCACCACGCCCGGGTCGGTCAGGAAGCTGATGTTACGGGTCAGCAGGCCGCGCACGGTGAAGCGGCCCGGCAGATTCCAGTCCTTCAGATTCAGGCGATACGACGCTTCCAGGTCATAGCCCTTGCTATGCAAGGAAGCCAGGTTGAAGGCTTGCACCGTCACGTAGTTGTTGGTCGGGATCGGGTTACCGAGCGACATGGCGCCGCAGATTTCCTGGTTACCGGCCACGCACAGATCCACTTCCTGCTGCGCCGACAGCGACGAGATCACACCATTGACCTTGATGTCGAAGTAGTCGACCGAAGCGCTGAAGCCCGGCGCCCAGCTTGGGCGATCCAGCACCACGCCGAAGATATTGTTGCGGGCGATTTCAGGACGCAGCCTGGTGTTGCCCACGGTGCGCTGCTGGATGGTGACGGTGTTGCCCTGATACTGCACCACGTTGTTGACCACCACCGCCGCCGCATACAGTTCGCTCAAGTTCGGCGCGCGCACGTCTTTCGAGGTGACCGCGCGCAAGCGCAAACCATCAATGCCGGTCTTCCAGTTGGCGCCCAGCTTCCAGCTTTCCACGTGGCCGGAGGTGCTGTACTTGGTATGGCGGTCGGCGACGTTGATGTTGGCCTCGCCCCAGGTGGCCGATTTCAGCACCGGCAGGTTCAACTCCGCATAGGCTTCGCGCACGTTGTAGGTGCCGGAAGCGTTGTGGTAGTTACCGGCGTACCAGTTATTGCCGACGGTGGAGTTGAGGATAGGATCGGCCGGATACTGCGCGGTGTTCGGGCTGTCCGGGAAGATACCGTTGCCGTATGGGTCGCCGTTGACGCGATACGACTCGCGGCGCCATTCGGCGCCGGTTGCCAGTGCGACCGGGCCGGCCCAGGTGTCAAACACTTCACCGTTGATATTGAAACTGCCCACGTCCTGCTGCTGGCGGGTGTGCTGCTGCGGGCCGTTTTCCGGCGCCACATAGCCCCAGGCGGCGGCGCTGACCGGCACATTGCCGATGATGTTGAGCGGGACGCAGCCGGCGGCGCGCGCCACGGTGTTGCGGCAAACGATGCTGCCGTCGGCCAGGCGCACAGCGTCGATAGCGGCGTTGTAGCGCGCGTTCAGCGTCATGTCCTTGACGATGATGTCGGTGAAGTTGATGCCGCGCTCGACGTAAGCATCATAGGTCCATTCCTTGCCGAAGGCCGGGAAGCGGCCGTTCGCGCCCAGCGTCAGGCGGCGCATCTCGCGGGTCGGGTGAACGTTGATATTCTCCGGGAAGATGGCGTTGGCCGTACCGTACTGGAAGCTGGTGATGTTATTCGACGCGCACGCCGCCACGATGGAAGCCGGCAGGTATGGATTCGAGCACTGAATGGTCAGGTTGGCGTTCTTGGCCGCGCCCGGATTCGGCGAGAAGGCGGACTTCACGCGGCCGAAGTTCGCGGTCATATAGATCTCGTGATCCGGATTGATGTCGAAGCCCACGCGGGTATAGCCCACCTGGCGCGTCAGGTCCATCGCCAGGTTGGTGCCGGCGCCGACGCTGCCGCTCAGGTCACCGCCGATGCAGAACGGATTGACGCAGCCGGTCACCGCGCCGGTGCCGGTCGGCACGCCGTTCGAGCCATACTGGAACTGATATGGCTGACCATTGGCGCCGAACGCCGTGCCTTGCAGCGGGCCGCTGGTAATCAGGCCGTACTTGGCGTACTGGTACTGCTGCGCGTGTTCGATCACGGTGTATTGCGGCTTGCCGTCATTGGTCTGCGACAGTGGACGGATCTGGTAAGCCGGGTTCTTGTACCACGTACGGCCATTCGGGCCGACCTCACCGAAGCCCGGCGACTCGATGCCCTTCTCGCGGCCATATTCCACGCTGGCCGTCACGTGCAAACGGTCGTCCATGAAGGCCTTGCCGAAGGCCGCCTGGAAGGTGCCGTTCTTGTCGTCGCTATAGGTGGTCTGGCCGCCTTCGACGTTGAACTTGGCGCCTTCGAACTTTTTATCGGTGACAAAGTTGACCACACCGCCGATGGCGTCCGAACCGTAGGACGCCGAGGCGCCGCCGGTCACCACGTCCACGCGCTTGACCAGCAGCTGCGGGAACTGGCTGACGTCCGTCACGCCGGTGACGTTGGCGCCAACCACGCGCTGGCCATCCAGCAGCGTCAGGGTGCGGATCGGACCGAGGCCGCGCAGCGACAGCGAGGACAAGCCCTGAATGCCGCTGCTGGTGCTGTTGGTGCTGGTGGTACGGCCGGTGCTGCCTTGCAGCGCCGGCAGCTCGGCGATGGCGTTGAACAGGTTAGGCTTGGCGGTCTTGGCCAGGTCTTCGGAACTCAGCACCGTGGTTGGCGTAGGCAGAGTGAAGCCGCGCGCCGAAATGCGCGAGCCGGACACGGTCACCACGTTATCGACCTTGGCTTCAGGTTCGGTGGCGGCGGCCGGCGCGTCCTGTGCGGCCGGCGCGGCTTGTTGCGCATCGGCGGCGACGACTTGCTGGGCGTGAGCCGCCGAGATGGCGATCCAGCTGCACGCACTGGCCACGGCCAGGCGCATGATGGTGTTACGGGTAGTTGGTGTAGTCATTGTCAGTCTCCATCTAGTTATTGTGATTTGTGCTGCTAGCTGTTGCCCCGGATTTGTGTGACCAGCTCCGTGGGCGGTGTTTCGATATCCAGCGTGATGCCTGCCTCATCGGCTTGCAGCGGTTCCAGGTCGCGGAACTGGCTGTCCAGCAGGGAAGTCGGCATGTAGTGGCCGACGCGCGCCCGCATGCGCGCTTCGATCAATTCCTTCGGTCCGTTCAGGTGCGCGAAGCGCAGCGCCGGATCGCCTTCGCGCAGCAGGTCGCGGTAGCGGCGCTTGAGCGAGGAGCAGGAGATCACCAATCCCTCGCCGCGCAGGCGCGCCGCGCCGATCTGCGCCTGCAAGGCCAGCAGCCAGTCGGCGCGGTCGTCATCGTTGAGCGGCACGCCGGCCGACATCTTGGCCACGTTGGCCGGCGGGTGATACTGGTCGCCCTCGACGAAAGGCACGCCGTTCGCGGTAGCCAGCGCCTGCCCGACCGTACTCTTGCCGCAACCGCTGACGCCCATGACCACCCAACGGATACTCTGCATCCATGTCTCCAAGAATAGTTAGCGCTAACATAACCAGCCCGATGAAACCGCTGCGATACAGCGGCCACTATCAATCGAATACGGGGAGGATCTGTCGAACGCTAAGATAGCGTTATCATTTGTATCGACTTTAGCTTACCGTAGGAATTTGTAAAGATATATTCGTGCTGCGCCGCAGCACGCCAGCCGCAGGAGATCCCCCGTCCTGCCTTGGCCGGCACTTGGCTGCGGCGGCGCAACATAAACCGTGCACAAAAGCCACACTTCGGGTGCTATGCTACGTCTGCCCTACTCTCGATCAACCTGACAACAACAAAACAATGCACAACAACGAGACTGTTCGCCCGCTGACGGGCCAGGATTACAAAACACTGTCGCTGGCCGCACTGGGCGGCGCGCTTGAGTTCTACGACTTCATCATCTTCGTCTTCTTTGCCAACGCCATCGGGCAGCTGTTCTTCCCGCCCGAGATGCCGGACTGGCTGCGCACCCTGCAAACGTTTGGCATCTTCGCCGCCGGCTATGTGGTGCGTCCGTTGGGCGGCATCGTCATGGCGCACTTTGGCGACCTGCTGGGCCGCAAGCGCATGTTCACGCTGTCGATCCTGATGATGGCGGTGCCGACGCTGACCATCGGCCTGCTGCCGACCTACGCCAACATCGGCCTGGCCGCGCCTTTGCTGCTGCTGTTGATGCGCGTGTTCCAGGGCGCGGCGGTGGGTGGCGAAGTGCCTGGTGCCTGGGTGTTCGTGTCCGAACACGTGCCGTCGCGTTACACCGGCTATGCCTGCGGCGTGCTGACGGCCGGCCTGACCTTCGGCATCCTGCTTGGATCGCTGGTGGCGACGGGCCTGAACACCGTCTACAAACCGGATGAAGTGCTGACCGGCGCATGGCGCATCCCCTTCCTGCTGGGCGGCGTGTTCGGCCTGGGCGCGATGTACCTGCGCCGCTGGCTGCATGAGACGCCGGTCTTCGCCGAGATGGCGCAGCGCAAAGCGCTGGCGGCCGAAATGCCGTTGAAGTCCGTGCTGCGCAGCCATCGCGGCGCGGTGACGGTATCGATGCTGCTGACGTGGATGCTGTCGGCCGGTATCGTGGTGGTGATCCTGATGACGCCAGCCTTGCTGCAAAAGGTCTACCACATCGACGCGCGCACTTCGCTGGTGGCCAACACCCTGGCGACGCTGGGGCTGGCGCTGGGCTGCGTGGTGTATGGCGTGCTGGCCGACAAGGTGGGCGCCAAACCGGTACTGTTTGTCGGCTCGCTGCTGCTGGCGATCTGCACCTACGTTTTCTACACCACGCTGCGCGCGCAACCGGAACTGCTGCTGCCGCTGTATGGCCTGACCGGCTTCTGCGTGGGCGTGGTGGGCGCGGTGCCGTGCGTGCTGGTGCAAGCCTTCCCGGCGCAGGTGCGCTTCTCGGGCCTGTCGTTCTCGTACAACCTGTCCTACGCCATCTTCGGCGGCCTGACGCCGGTGGTGGTGACGCTGATGCTGAAGAACGATCCACTTGGCCCGGCATGGTACGTGATCGGCGTGTGTGCGATCGGCATGCTGACCGCCCTCTTCATCCGCCGTCCGCAGCCAGCCTCTTACTAATCTCCTCATAGAACAGCGTGGCGTCGTTCTCCAACACGGCGCGCGCTGTTGCTTCAGGCACGGATGGATAGTCGCGCAGGAAGTCGCTCATCGACTTCCGCGCCAGCAGATAATCAAACATGCACTTGATAGGCACGAGTGTGTCCTTGAACACGGGCATGCCGCCCAAAATCTCCGGCTCCATCTGCACCAGCGGCGTGATCCTCTTATAAAACGCCACCACCTCCGGATCAATTGGATCGTCAGGGGACTTGCGCGGCTCGATGATCCGGCCATTAATGCGATAAACCGGTTCAGTGAAATAGCGCGGATCGTACTCCGGGCAATCTTCGTCGAACTGGATTTCATCGTCGCGGTTGGGCTTCGCGTTAATCCAGCTATCAGCACGAGCCAAGTAGTCGTTTATACTCTCTTCTACTAGCCGTGCGGAATGAGATAATTCTGATGACATTTTTATACTCCGAGTAGGTTACAGAAACTGCTTTGTCCTGGAGGTATCCAAGCGTGGTAAATCGGCGCTCGTGTAATGAAAGCGCACGTCTTCTGTCGTAAAAGCACGGTTCTCGATTACGCCTGGCGCATCGGCAAAGTCCAGCCCATGCTTGCGCACGTTGCTTTTACGCTTGGTTTCATCCCACGTGTAGATAGTCATCTCAGTGTAGTGGCTTGAGGATATCCTTCAAGCGGCGCTGAAAAGAGATCAGGCCCAGGACATCGTTTCGACATCCTGGGCCTGCTTTTCCGGCTCGTCTCTCGATTAGATCAAACTAGCGGCGTTCGCCGCACGCAGTCATGCCAGCATGATTCCAAAAGGTCGCAACGCTATTGAGCGCCAACCCGTGCGAATGGCTGGCGCCCCACATTCATAGACGACCCCGCTCGATCCCAGCAGCAATAGCGCGAGGCGAAATCACGCGCGGAACCACCGCGCATGAAGGTGACCGGATTGCGGCCGGCGATGAATGAACGCAGGACGACGGTGGTCAAGCAAAAGAGCGCGGGGTGCGCGAGGGGGATGAGATGTCATTGCATTCACTGATCATCCCCGAGATGGGGATCGCACGCCACTGAAGTCTATTCAATATGCGCTTGCACAATTTGCGCTTCAGTCGACTGGCGGCGCGTCATGGCGTCCGCGTCGATGCCAAGAGCATTCGTCGTTTGTTGAATTACACCGCGCAGCCAGATATGCGCCGGGTCGTCGCCGCTGCGCGCATGCCAGACGGCCTGGACCTGTACCCGGCGCGCCTCATAGGGAAGCGCGGCCTGGCAAAGGCCGCCGCTTTGCGCGAAGTGCCTGCTGAGCGGTTCCGGCAGCACCGCCAGCATGTCGCTGCCGCGCAGCAGCGCGGGAACCGCAAGCGAATGCGGCAACAACATGCGCAGGCGCGCGGCTTCCGGCAATGCCGCACGATCGAACATCTCGGACTCGCGCGCCAGTCCGCGCTCGGAAAGATAACCGTCAACGGCCCCCTCTTCCGCCCCGCCCAGCGACACCGCCAGCAGCGGATACGCGGCCAGGTCCTCCAATGCGACCGCCCGGTTGGCCAACGGGTGACCGGGCCGCATGGCCAGCGCATCCGTCTGCCTCCACAGCGACACAGCGCCAAAGCGTGGCGGAAGTTCCGCGAAGACCCCGACGGCGATGTCGATTCGCCCCAGGTCCAGCTGCCCCGCGAGATCTATGCGGGTGGACGGCCGGATCACCAGGTTGATCCTCGGCGCCAATTCCTGCAGGCGCAGTTGGAGCCGCTCCACCAAAACCAGGGTGATATAGTCATTCGCGGCAATCACGAATTCACGTTCCGCGGTCGCCGGCGCAAATGGTTCGTTACCCACCGCGTTGCCAATCTGGATCAGCGCGCTATGCAGCGGCGCGGACATCGCATTAGCTCGCGCGGTAGGCTGCATGCCGTTACCTGTCCGCACAAACAGATCATCTCCAAGCGACTCCCGCAAACGTCCCAGCGCGTGGCTGATCGCAGACTGGCTCAGATTCAGCCGTTTGGCGGCGCGCAGCAGGTTGCGTTCTTCATAAACAACATTGAAGACACGCAGGAGATTGAGGTCCAGGCGATCGAGGTTCATACGTGCGGGGCTGATTTTCTCACTGCCCATCATACCGCGCAACTTACACCGGACACAACGGATAGCCCAGGTGAATTGAAAGTTGTTCATGACCCTTATGCAGAACCTTCGCTTCTTGCGGCCGCCCATCCTCCGTAATATTCCAGTCACAAAACACCGCTCAAAACCAGGAGGAGAACAATGATGAAAAAGCGTGAGGAATTGATTCGTCGGTGCATTCCATTTCTTGATGAGATAAAGGACATGACACCCGGCGCCAAGGTCGAGGATTGGCTGAATCAGACACATGGCCCCGGGTCCGCGCTATATGAAGACCTCAGCCAGTTGATTCAGGCCGGGGTGCGGGAAGGATGGGTGGCGAACGTGGAGATCAGCGGCGCGCGGTATCGGCGCAGCCGCCTCATGGAACCATGTGCTGAAACGTTCAACTTCAGCATCACCGCTGTCTACATGGATAGCCTGCTCAGTGAGCACGGCGATTCCGGAAAAATATTCCGGGGTGATTACCATTCACATCCCTATGGTGAATTCAATATGGTGATTCCACTCAATGAGGGCGCGGCACTGGGCGGCCCCAACGGTTGGTGCGGCGCGGGTTGGACTGCGCCATCGCCAGGTAGCCACCACTATCCGGAAGTGAAAGGCGGTGCGGTAATCGCCTTCTTCTTCCTCCCCGCAGGACGGATCTCCTATAACGTCAAGCCGCCACAAAAAGAAGGAGGCGAATAAAATGCGTCATCAACAGCCCGCACTGGACGTGCAGCAGTTTCTGGACAACCGGCCGTTCTCGGCCTATCAGTGGTTGGTATTTGCGCTGTGCTTTTGCGTGGTGCTTCTGGACGGCTTCGATACAGCATCCATCGGCTATATCGCCCCCTTGCTGATGGCGGAGTGGGGGCAGAGCAAGGCTCAGCTGGCGCCAGTGCTGAGCGCAGCCTTGGTTGGCCTGATCTTCGGTTCCATGGTGGCGGGCCCGCTGGCCGATCGTTTCGGCCGCAGGCGTCCGCTTGTCGGCGCCGTCTTCCTGTTCGGCATCGCGAGCCTGTTTGCCGCCAAGGCCGACAGCCTCACGCAGTTGACGATATTCCGCTTCATAACCGGTATAGGACTGGGCGCCGCCATGCCCAACGCCATCACGCTGATGAGCGAGTACTGCCCCGGAGCGCGCCGCGCGACGCTTACCAATGGCATGTTCTGCGGCTTTCCGCTGGGAGCGGCGCTGGGCGGCTTCCTTGCGGCCTGGATGATGCCTCACTGGGGGTGGCGCAGTGTCTTGCTGGTTGGTGGCGTGGCTCCCGTGCTGCTGGGCGTGGTCCTGCTGCTTTCACTGCCGGAATCGGTGAGGTTTATGGTGGCGCGTGCATGGCCGGGCGCCCGCATCCGCGCCGTGTTGTCCCGCATTGGACCAATCGGCAACAGCCAGGACTTCAGGCTGGCCGAAACCTGCCTGACGGACCGCAAGCTCAATGCGCTGAATGTAATGTTTTCCCGTCGCTACGCCTTCGGCACCGCCATGCTATGGATTACGTATTTCATGGGCCTGGTGATTTTTTACGCGCTGGTGAACTGGATGCCAGTACTGTTTCGAGAGACGGGTCTTTCATCGCGGGACGCGACCATGGTTGCGGCATTGTTTCCGCTCGGCGGCGTTGGCGCGGTCGCCCTCGGCTGGCTGATGGACCGATATAACGCGGACAGGATGGTGGCAATCGGCTTTGCCCTCTCCTCGGTCGCTATCTTTACCATTGGTCAGGCAGGAGGAGAGTTATCCGCATTGGTCATCATCGTGATGATTGCGGGAACCTTGATGTCGACCTCGCAGGCATCGCTGCCATCCCTCGCGGCGCAGTATTACCCGACCGCCGCCCGGGCAAGCGGTGTGGCCTGGATGCTGGCGGCGGGACGGATCGGCGCAATCGCGGGCGCTTTCCTGGTAGGACAGCTAGTGGTGCTGAAACTGGATTTCAGCATGATTCTCGCCGTACTGGCGATTCCTGGCCTGCTGGCCGCGACAGCGCTGTTTGCAAAACAGCGCTTTGTCGCCCGAACCGGCTAGGTGGGATCAATCGATGTATTTGAGGCCGGCCTGCTCCAGCGGGCCGCGCATGTTGTACATGTCGAGCCCCAGCACGCCAGCAGCCAGCCTGGCGCGCTTCTCGCCTTCCAGGTCTTCGCGCTTTTGCGCGACGGCTGCCACGCGCGCCACGTCGGCGGCTGGCACGATCACCACACCGTCATCGTCGGCGATCACGGCGTCGCCCGGATTGACCAGCGCGCCGGCGCACAGTACCGGAATGTTCACCGAGCCCAGCGTCGATTTAATAGTGCCTTTGGCGCTGATGTTCTTGCTCCACACCGGGAAACCCATCTCGCTCAGGAAGCGCACGTCGCGTACGCCGGCGTCGATGATGAGCGCTTTAGCGCCGCGCGCCTTGAAGCTGGTGGCCAAAAGGTCGCCGAAGTAGCCGTCACTGCATTCGGCGGTGATGGCCGCCACCACAATGTCGCCCGGCTGGATCTGTTCCGCCACCACGTGCATCATCCAGTTGTCGCCCGGGTGCAGTAGCACGGTGACGGCGGTGCCGGCGGCTTGCGCGCCAGCGTAGATCGGGCGCATGTACGGCTTGAGCAAACCCACACGGCCCATGGCCTCGTGCACGGTGGCGCTGCCAAACTGGCCCAGATGCTCCACATGCCCACGCTCGGCGCGCACGATGTTGCGCTTGACGATGCCCAGTTGGTTGATCAGCGGTGTGCTCATAAGCCCTTCTCCTTCAGTGCGCGGTCCAGGCGTGGGAAGACGCGGCGCGCGTTGCGTTCAAAAATATCGGTGCGGTCGTCGGCGCTCAGGTTGGCCGCCTCGATGTAGCGTTTGGTGTCGTCGTAGTAGTTGCCGGTTTCCGGATCGATGCCGCGCACGGCGCCGATCATCTCGGAGGCGAACAGCACATTCTTCACCGGCATAACCTTGGTCAGCAGGTCGATGCCTGGCTGGTGGTAGACGCAGGTGTCGAAGTAGATGTTGTTCAGCAGGTGTTCGCTCAGCAGCGGTTTTTTCATTTCCTGCGCCAGGCCGCGGAATCGGCCCCAGTGGTATGGCACGGCGCCGCCGCCGTGCGGGATCAGGAATTTCAAGGTCGGGAAGTCCTTGAACAAGTCGCTGGTCAGGCATTGCATGAAGGCGGTGGTGTCGGCGTTCAAGTAGTGCGCGCCGGTGGTGTGGAAGCACGCGTTGCAGCTGGTGCTGACGTGGATCATGGCGGGAATTTCGTACTCCACCATTTTCTCGTAGATCGGATACCACGAACGGTCCGACAGCGGCGGCGCGGTCCAGTGACCGCCCGATGGATCGGGATTCAGGTTGATGCCGACCATGCCGTACTCCCTGACGCACTTCTCCAGTTCCGGGATGCTGGTGGCCGGATCGACGCCCGGCGATTGCGGCAGCATGGCGGCGCCGATGAAGTTATCCGGGAACAGCTGCGCCACGCGCGCGCATAACTCGTTGCAGATGGCGGCCCAGGTGGCGCTGGTGTTGAAGTCGCCGATGTGGTGGGCCATGAAGCTGGCGCGCGGCGAGAAGATGGTCAGGTCGGAGCCGCGCTCTTTCATCAGGCGCAGTTGATTGGTTTCGATGGAGTCGCGCAGTTCATCATCGCTGATTTTCAGCTCCGCGACTTTGGGGCCTAGTTCGGGCGTGTTCAGGTTGGCGATTTGTTTGTTGCGCCATTCTTCCAATGCTTTCGGCGCGGTGGTGTAGTGGCCGTGGCAGTCGATGATCATGTGTTGGTCCTTTAGAGATGGGCGGGGACGAGGACTTCGCCGCGCATGATGGGGCGTGCGGTGCGCAGCAGTGCGGCGCGGACCACTTGCCCGGTTTGGTCGGTTTCCAGTTCGACGCTGAATTCGCCGGTTGGGTGTTCGATGGAGAGCGTCTTTACCGCGCCGGCGGGGACGGCGGCGATGCCGTCGGCGATGGCGCCTTCGAGGACGCAGGCGGTGGCGACGGTCACTGCCGCCAGCACGCCGATGGAGTCATGGCAGACGTGCGGGATGAAGCAGCGGGTACTCACCGCGCCGCCGTCGCGCGGGGGCGCGATCAGGCACATTTTCGGGTAGTTCTTCTTGGTGACGTCGCCAAGGCCCATCAGCGGGCCGGCGGCCAGGCGCAGGGCTTCGAGGCGGGCGCGCAGGGCGTCGTTGGCGGTCAGCTCGGCGGCGCTTTCGTAGCCAGTGATGCCGAAGGCCGACGCGCGCACCAGCACCATCGGCATGCCGTTGTCGATCAGCGTGGCATCGACGGCGAATGGCGCGGCGGCGGGCGCGGCAACCGCAGTCAACGCGGAGTCAGTTGCGGTGGGCGGCGGCGCTGGGGCCGCAGCGGACGGCGTCACGGCGGCGCCCACGTTGATGCGGTCCAGCGTGCGGCCGGTGGGCAGCAGCGAGGGGCACACGGAGCCGGCGGTGTCGAGGAAGTTGATGCTGATCGGGGCGGCGGCACCGGGTACGCCATCGATGCGGGCCTCGCCGCTGTATTGCAGCTTGCCGCCCGGCGTTTGCACGGTGACGTCGCACCGCATGCCGGTATTCAGCGTCAGAATGCGCGCAGTGGTGGCGCCATCGGCGATCGGCAGCAGCCCGCGCTCCAGCGCGAACGGCAGCACCGCCGCCAGCATGTTGCCGCAGTTTGGCGTCACGTCGACGGTGTCGTTATTCGGTTGCAGCTGGGCGAACAAAAAATCCAGATCCACGCCCGGCGTCGCGCTGCGGCGGACGATGCCCACCTTGCTGGTCAGCGGATGCGCGCCGCCCAGGCCATCGATCTGGCGCGGGTCGGGCGAGCCCATGGCCGCCAGCAGCAAGCGATCGCGTGCCGCCGTCTCCGCCGGCAGGTCGGACTCCAGGAAGAACGGTCCGCGCGAGGTACCGCCGCGCATCAACATGCAAGGCACGGCGCGCTGGTCGGAGTCTGGTTGGTGGCTCATGGTGAACGGATTGTTAAGAAATGTGAAGCCACAAGTATCCGTGCCAGCACCATTCGCGTGGTTGCGTTGTGCGCCTTGATTTGTTCTAATCTGCTTATTGCGGCCCACTTCATCTGCTTATGTTCCTGGTTAGCCTGCGTCACCTTCATGCGTTTAATGCCGTCGCCGCCAGCGGCGGCATCCGCCGCTCCTCGGAAAGCCTGTACCGCGCCTCCTCGGCCGTGGCGCGCTCGGTCGCCGCACTGGAAGAGAGCCTCGACGCCCAGCTGTTCGAGCGCAAGGGACGCGGCATGCTGCTCACCGCCGCCGGCGATGTGGTGCGCAAGCGCGCCGACCGCATCGAGGCCGAGCTGCACGCAGTGCGCGAAGAAGCCGTGCGCCTGCGCGACCGCAACGGCGCCAAGGTTGGCGGCATCGAGGCGTTGCTGAACGAACGCCGCCTGCAGGCCGCATCGCTGCTGGCGGAAATGCACCACATGCCCAGCGTGGCGCACGTGATGGGCGTGTCGCAATCGGCCGTCAGCCAGGCCATCGCGCGGCTGGAGGACATGCTGGGACAGCCGCTATTCCTGCGCACCGCGCACGGCATGGTGCCCACCGACGCCGGCCGCCGCTGGACCGAATCGTTCGAGCGCGTACTGGCAGAACTGCGCCACATCCCGGAAGACATCGCCGCGCTGGCTGGCGTGGTACTCGGCGTGGTGACCATCGGCGCGCTGCCGCTGGCGCGCTCGCAGCTGCTGCCCGTGGCCATTTCGTCAGTGTTGAAACGCCATCCACAACTGCAAATCCGTTCGCTGGAAAGCCCGTATGAAGAACTGACCGCCAGCCTGCTGAGCGGCCGTATCGACTTCATCGTCGGCGCGCAGCGCGCCGGCGTGGGCGATGCCTTCGAATCGCGCTCGCTGTTCGAGGACAAGGCCGCGCTGGTGGCGCGCGCCGGCCATCCGCTGGCCCGGCGCGCCAGACTGGCGTTGGACGACCTCACCGGCTATCCATGGGGCCTGTCGCGCAGCGGCACGCCCTTGCGCGAATCGCTGGTGCAGTTCTTTGAACGCCACGGCAAGCAGGCGCCCTCGCCCGCCGTGGAAACCGGCGACCTGGCGCTGCTGCGCGGGCTGTTGGTGTCGAGCGACATGCTGACCGTGTTGTCGGCCCATCAGCTGCATCATGAAGTTCGCACAGGGCAGCTGGTGGTGCTGCCGTTTGAAATGCCGGGAATGGAACGCAGCATTGGCGTCACTACCCGCAAGAATGCGCATCTCTCTCCCGGCGCCTACGCGCTGATGGCCGAGATCGAAGCCTTCAGCAAAAACTGGCGATAAGCAGATTGAAACAGTTCAGCAAGCAATAGCAATACATCTCCTCCTGTCCAAACGTACACTGGTGAAGCGGTGGCAGTGCAAGCCGCCTTTACATCACTTTACAAAATACTTGGCAGTAGACAGGAGACTTAATGAATATAGGACAAATGCTCGACGTCCGGGCACATATCAACAGCCGGAAGATGAGCGGCTACCAATGGCTGCTGCTGGCCCTGTGCTTCCTGATCGTCGCCACCGACGGCATGGATGTCGCCATCATGGGCTTCCTTGCACCGGCCATCACCAAGGAGTGGGGCATCTCCCGCGCCGCCTTCGGCGTCGTCATGAGCGCCGCGCCGATCGGCCTGGCCATCGGCGCGATCCTGGTCGGCCCGATGTCGGACCGCTTCGGCCGCAAAAAACTGCTGATGACTTCCGTCGCATGGTTCGGCACTTTCAGCGTGCTGAGCGCCTTCGCCAGCGACGTCACCACCCTGTCGCTGCTGCGCTTCCTGACCGGCCTCGGTCTGGGCGCGGCCATGCCGAACACCACTACCCTGCTGTCGGAATACGTGCCTGAGCGTTCGCGCTCCACGCTGATCGCCATCATGTTCACCGGCTTTAATCTCGGTTCTGCGCTGGTCGGCTTTGGTGCGGCGGCGCTGCTGCCGGACTACGGCTGGCGCGCGGTGCTGATCGCCGGCGGCGCGATTCCACTGGCCTGCCTGCCCATCTACCTGCTGCTGATTCCTGAATCGGTGCGCTTCCTGGTGGTGCGCAAATTCGCCGCCGAGCGTATCGGCCGCACCCTGCGCCGCGTGGTCGGCGGCGAGGTCCCTGCCAACGCGCAGTTCACCATCAGCGAACCGCAAGTCACCGGTTCGCAGCCGGGCAAGGTACTGTTGTCCGCTGCTTATCGCGGCACCACCCTGTCGCTGTGGGGCACCTACTTCATGGGCCTTCTGGTGATCTACCTGCTGAGCGGCTGGCTGCCGACCATGATCAAGGACGCCGGCCTGCCGATCGAGCGCGCCGCCAACATCACCGCGCTGTTCCAGCTGGGCGGCACCGTTGGCGCGCTGCTGGTAGGCTACTTCATGGACCGCATCGCACCGAACAAAGTCATCTCGCTGGCCTACATCGGCGGCGCGGCGTTCATCCTGTGCCTGTCGTCGGGCAGCGTGGAATCGTCGCTGTTCCCGGTGTTCGTACTGCTGGCGGGCTTCTGCATGAGCGGCGCCCAGACCGGCCTGAATGCCTACGCCCCGTCGTGCTACCCGACCGTGGTGCGCGCCACTGGCGTCAGCTGGATGCAGGGCATGGGCCGCTTCGGCAGCATCTTCGGCTCCTTCGCCGGCGGCGTGCTGCTGTCGATGGGCTGGGGCTTCAGCGCGGTGATCGCCATTCTGGCCGGACCGGCCACGCTGGCGGCCATCTTCATCATCATGAATAAATTCGGTCAACGTACCGCCGTAGCAAAAGCATAGGAATCATCATGGCTAACATCATCGGCGCCATCGCCTCTTCCCACACCCCGACCATCGGCTTCGCGCTGGACGCCAACAAACAGCAAGACGCTGCTTGGGCGCCCATCTTCAAGGCTTATGAGCCGGTGCAGCAATGGCTGGCGGAGAAAAAGCCCGACGTCATGCTGGTCATCTACAACGATCACGTGACCTCGTTCTTCTTCGACCACTACTCGGCGTTCTCGCTGGGGATTGGTGAGAGCTATCAGCCGGCCGATGAAGGCGGCGGCGCGCGCAATCTGCCGCCGGTCGCCGGACATGCCGGTCTGGCGCGCCACATCGGCCAGTCGCTGATGGCGGACGAATTCGACATGTCCTTTTTCCAGGAGAAGGGCCTGGACCACGGCTGCTTCTCGCCGCTGTCCATCCTGTGGCCGCATGAGCGGGAATGGCCGGGCAAGATCGTGCCGCTGCAAATCGGCGTGCTGCAATTTCCGGTGCCGTCGGCCCGCCGCTGCTTCAAGCTAGGGCAAGGCCTGCGCCGCGCCATCGAAAGCTATCCGGAAGACCTGAACGTGGTGCTGGTGGCCACCGGCGGCCTGTCGCACCAGGTGCACGGCGAGCGCGCGGGCTTCAACAACACGCCGTGGGACCACCAGTTCCTCGACCTGTTCGAAAACGATCCGGAAACGCTGCTCAACATGACCCACGCCGATTTCGCCCGCCTGGGCGGCTGGGAAAGCGCGGAAGTGGTGATGTGGATGGCCATGCGCGGCGCCATGTCGGGCAACCTGAAATGCGTGCACCGCGAGTACTACCTGCCGTCGATGACCGGCATCGCCGTGGCGTTGTACGAAAACGCCGCATCGACCGACAAGTCGCTCAGCGCCGCCGCCATCGAAGCGCACCGTGCCCACATGGCGCACCAGACCAAGGGTGCGGAAGAACTGCCGGGTACCTATCCGTTCACGCTGGAGACCAGCGTGCGCGCCTACCGCATCAACAAGTATCTGCACCAGTTGGTCAAGCCGGAATTCCGCGTGCAGTTCAAGGAAGCGCCGGAAGCGACCTACGACGCCGCCGGCCTCACGCCCGAAGAACGCGACCTGATCACGCGCCGCGACTGGCGCGGCATGATCCAGTACGGCGTGATCTTCTTCCTGCTGGAGAAGCTGGGCGCCGTGGTGGGCGTATCCAATCTGCACATCTACGCCGCCATGCGCGGGCAGTCACTGGAAGATTTCCAGAAGACCCGCAACGCGCCGGGCGCGCTGTACTCGGTCGGCTCCACCGCCGTCTGGGACAAAAAATAAACTCAAACCAGGAGACTTAAATGAAGAAAACCCTC
The DNA here is from genome assembly GCF_009720825.1 of Duganella radicis. GTDB lineage: Bacteria > Pseudomonadota > Gammaproteobacteria > Burkholderiales > Burkholderiaceae_D > Rugamonas > Rugamonas radicis. Next base: position 330,709 of record NZ_WNKY01000002.1, read on the forward strand.
TATGCCGCCATGGCGGCAGCCCTGACCGTGGGCGCCGCCCACGCGCAAAGCAACGTCACCATGTACGGCATCATCGACGCCGCCGTGGAAACCTACACCAACGCCGATGCCGCCGGCAACAGCGTGACCCGCATGCCGAGCCTGGGCGGCGGCATGTTCCCTTCGCGCCTCGGCTTCCGTGGCACGGAGGATCTGGGCGACGGCCTGAAAGCCATCTTCCAGCTGGAGAACGGCTTCGCGCCGGACACCGGCACCCAAGGCCAGAACCGCCTGTTCGGCCGCCAGGCCTGGGTGGGCCTGCAAGGCAAGTGGGGCCAGCTGACGCTGGGCCGCAACTACAACATGCTGAATATCTCGACCTATGACGTGGACATCATCGGCCCGTCGCAATACGGTCTGGGTTCGCTGGACAGCTTCATTCCGAATGGCCGCAGCGACAACTCGGTCGCCTATCGCGGCACCTTCAGCGGCGTGACCGTCGGCGCCACCTATAGTCTGGGCCGCGACACCTCCACCGCCGGCGGCCCGGCCGGGACCAGCTGCGCCGGCGAAAGCGCCACCGACGCCGTGGCCTGCCGCGAGTGGTCCGCCCTGCTGCGCTACGACGGCAACGGCTACTCGCTGATCAGCGCCTTTGACCGCATCTATGGCGGCACCGGCGCGGCCAATGGCCTGAACAGCAGCAGCAAGACCGACAGCCGCGCCCACGTCGCGGCCTTCATCAAGCAGAATGACTGGAAGGTCGGCCTGGGCGTCATCACCCGCAACAACGAGGGTTCCACCACGCAGCCGCGCAGCAATCTGGTGTACCTGGGCGCCGCCTACAACGTGACGCCATTCTTCACCATCGACGGCCAGATCGCCAGGCTGGATTACCGCGCTACCAACAACGACACCTCGCAGTTCCTGGTGCGCGGCGTGTACAACCTGTCCAAGCGCAGCGCGTGGTACGTGGCGGCTGGCCGCATCAGCAACGACGGCACGGCGGCGCTGGCACTCAGCGCCGGCGGCTCGGTCGGCGCCGGCATGAGCCAGACTGGCCTCATCACCGGTGTCAAGCACTCGTTCTGATCTTACAGATCCTCGTGGTGGCCGGAAGCGCCCTGCTTCCAGTACGCCGAGATGCGGGCCGCCTCGCGCGGGTGGCCCTTGTCGACAAACACGGCGTCGCGCACCTGCGCGGCCACCGACGCTTCCCCCGCAAACCAGAAGAAGCCTTCGCCCGCCGGCAGCGCCAGCGCGCGGATCGCGGCCAGCAGCGCCGCGCTGTCGGCGTAGCGTTGCAGTTGCACCTGCGCGGCACTGTCGAAGCTCAGCGCCGCCGCCTCCTCGCCTGACACCAACACCTGTACTTTGGCGTCCGCCGGCAGTTCTTCCAGGCGGCGGCGGATGGCCGGCAGCGCGGTCGCATCGCCGGCCAGCACGTGCCATGCATAGTCCATCGGGATGATCATCGAGCCGCGCGGGCCGCCGAATACCGCGATCTGGCCAGGCGTGGCCTGGCGCGCCCAGTCGGAGGCCGCGCCGGTGGCGTGCAAGGCGAATTCCACCACCAGTTCGCACGTTTCGTTGTTGTAGCTGCGCGGCGTGAAATCGCGCCGGTCCTCGTCGCTGATCAGGAATTTCACGTGGTCGTCATAGGAAGCCGAAACGAAATCGTGTAAGGTCTCGCCTTTGAATGTTACGCTGACGTAGTTCGGAGCCAGATGCCGCACCTTCACCACTTCCAGTTCTCGCCGTTTGAGTTCGTGTCTTACGCGTTGAATGCGATTTGCCATCATCTGCCCCATAGTTGATAATGTCACCTATTATGACCAAACAAGTTAATAAAGTCAACCAATCGGAACAGGTGTTCGATGCCATCCATTCAGTGATGCACTTGTACCGGGCGCGCCAGCTGCGTGGTTTGCGCGATACGCCACATGAGCTGACCCATATGGAATACAAGGCCATGGGCTTTTTCGCGCGCCGTCCCGGCGCCACGCAGGGCGACCTGGTGGCGCATTCGGGACGCGACAAGGCGCAGCTGGCACGCCTGCTCAAGGGCTTGCGCGACAAGGGCATGCTGGATGCCGAAGCCGACGCCGATGACCGCCGCATTACGCGCCTGACGCTCAGCGCCGAGGGCCGGCGTATCTTCGACAGCCTGCACGATCTGGGTGTGCAGGCGTCCGGCGCGGCGGTGGCCGGCATGAGCGCCGATCAGCTGGCGCAGTTGCAGGCCCTGTTGCAGCAGATCCGTACCAATCTCGAAACCGATTAAACCGGCACGTTGCGCGTGGCGGCGCTGATCTGCTCCAGCGGTACCTTGGGCGAGCGGTCGGCGTTCAGCAGGCCGTTGGTTTCCTGGAAGGTGTCGGCAAACTGCGTGTAGCAGAAACCGCTGAACATCACGGTCTCGTTCACCACATGCAGCAAGGCGCGGTAGCGTTCCAGATAGGTCGCCGCATCGCCGGCGCGCGAATAGCCCCAGGTATGCCCTTCCGGCGCGTTCGGATCGTAGGCGATGCCGCCGAACTCCGTCAGCACGATCGGCTGGCCGCGATGCGGGAAACCGTCCAGCGTCAATATGCGCCCGCCCGGACGGCGCTGATCGAACAGCTGCCGCACCGGATCGTTGACCGCGTAGCGCGCGCCCAGCTTTTCCGGATCGCCGTCGTAATCGTGGATGCCGAGGATGTCGGTGGCCGAGGCCTCCCAGCCATCGTTGCCGATCACCGGCCGGGTGCCGTCCAGCATGCGCGTCAGGTGGTACAAGGCTTCAACCGCGTTGCGGTGCGCTTGGGTCGAGGTCAGGTTCGGCACCCCCCACGACTCGTTGAACGGCACCCACACGATCACGCACGGATGGCTGTAATCGCGCTCGATCACCTCGGTCCACTCCTTCACCAGCCGCGTCATCGAGCGCGCGCCGAAGGCATAGGCCGACGGCATCTCGCCCCACACCAGTAAGCCCAGCCTGTCGGCCCAGTACAGATAGCGCGGGTCTTCCACCTTCTGGTGCTTGCGCACACCGTTGAAGCCCATGGCCTTGGCCAGTTCCACGTCGCGCCGCAGCGCCTCGTCGGACGGCGCCGTCATCAGCGACTCCGGCCAGTAGCCCTGGTCCAGCACCAGCCTCAGATGGTACGGCCGGCCATTGAGCATGAAGCGGTCGCGGTTGATGGCCACCGAACGCAAGGCCGTGTAGGAGCACACGCGGTCGACCACCTCGTCGCCGTGGTACAGCGTCAGTTCCGCGTCCAGCAGGGTCGGACGCTCGGGGCTCCACAGCAGATCGTTGCGCGAATCGTCGATGCCGGGATCGGACAGCACGATCTTGCGGTTGGCCTCCTGCCCCACCAGCAGATAGCGGTCGGCCGCCAGCAGTACCCCGTTGTGCAGCAAACGCACCTGCACCGACAGTTGCTGGTCGATGTCGCCGCCGGCCAGCACCTCGCAGCCGATTTCAAAATTGTCAAACATCGGCGTCCAGCGCAGCGAGGCGATATAGGTGGCCGGCAATGGCTCCAGCCACACCGTCTGCCAGATGCCGGTGGTGCGCGGATACCAGATCGAGTGCGGCTCCAGCTGCCAATCCTGCTTGCCGCGCGGCTTGGCCAGGTCGCTCGGATCATCCTCGGCCCGCACCACCAGCGTTTGCCGCTGCCCCTCGTTGAGCGCGGCGGTGATATCGGCGCGGAACGGCGTATGGCCGCCCTCGTGCTCGGCCACCAGCACGCCGTTGACCCACACGCTGGCGCGGTAGTCGACCGCGCCGAAGTGCAGCATGGTGCGCGCGCTACGGGTTTCAAGCGTGAACTCGCAGCGATACCAGCAGATGGTGTGGAAGCCGGTATCGCCGATACCGCTGAGCTGCGTCTCCGGCGCATACGGCACCTCGATGCGCTTGTCCCAGGCGATATCGTCGCCCGGATGACGGTAGCGGCGCGCGTCGTCGAAGGTGAAATCCCAGGTGCCGTTAAGGCACTGCCAGGCGTCGCGCTGCAATTGCGGACGCGGGTACTCGAATTGGCTCATGCTAGTCCTCGCACACGAATGTCGATGACTGCTCATCGTAGCAACCTTGAGCGCAAACGCAGGTTTGCATCGTTCAATTCCGCGCGGAAAACTGTGGCGCGCTTGCTAGGATGGATTCACAGTTCCGGTTGGTTTGGCACAGCGCGCCAGCAATTCCAACCACATGGCGATTCCGTTGCGCGCAACCACTCAAGGACCGATTGCCATGTCTTCCATCTCCTCGCCGTTTGCCGGCTTCTGGCAAGCCGGCTATGAAGGCGCCGACCACATCAATCACCACGGGCGCCGGCTCGATATGAACCTCGAAACCGGGCACCTGGAGCGGGCCCGCGCCGACTACGCACTGCTGAGCGAATTCGGCATCCGCACGGTGCGTGAATCGGCCGGCTGGCGCCTGTGCGAACGCGACGGCAAGTTCGATTTCAGCATCCTTGAGGGACGCCTCCAGGCGGCCCAAGAACTGGGCTTGCAGGTCTGCTGGACCTTCTGCCACTATGGCTGGCCGGACGACGTTGACATTTACGGTACAGATTTTGTGCCGCGTTTCGTGCGCTACTGCACCGAACTGGCGAAATTTCTCGCGCCCCATGTCGGCCCGGCGCCGGTGTACTCGCCGATCAACGAAATCTCGTTCCAGAGCTGGGGCCTGTCGGTGCACATGTTCCATTGCCTGAACATGCGCCACCCGGACGCCGGCGAGGCCGGCAAGCGGCAGCTGGTTCGCGCCACCATCGCCGCCATCGACGCCATCCGCGCCATCACCCCGGGCGCGCGCTTCCTGCAATGCGATCCGCTGATCCACGTGATCGCCCCGGCCGACCGCCCCGACCTGCGCGCGCAGGCGGCCGGCTGGCGTTCCTCGCAGTTCGACGCCTGGGACATGCTGTGCGGCCGGCGCGAGCCGGAGCTGGGCGGCGCGCCGCGCTATCTGGACATCGTCGGCGGCAACGTCTACCACAGCAACCAGTGGGAGAGCGGCACCAACCTGCGGCTGTGGTGGCACCTGGACGATCCACGCCGCCAGCCGCTGCACCAGATCCTGAGCGAACTACAGCAGCGCTACCAGCGTCCGCTGCTGTTGGCCGAAACCAGCCACGTCGGCAGCGGCCGCGGCGTCTGGATACGCCAGATGGCCGAACAGGCCGCGCTGGCGCAGCAGCAAGGCGTCGACCTGCTGGGCGTGTGCCTGTACCCGACCATCGACCGCGCCGACTGGGAGAACCCCGACCACTGGCACCGCAGCGGCCTGTGGGACGTCGACCTGCATAGCTCACCGCCGCTGGAACGCGTGCCGGTGCCCAGCTATGCCACCGCGCTGCACCAGGCGATCCGCCTGACCGACCATCTTTGTCAACCAACCACTAACAGCCCGAGCGGGCAAAGGGAGAGCGCTATGCAAACCATGATTGTTTTCTGTCACCTGCGGTGGGACTTCGTCTATCAACGCCCACAGCATTTGCTGTCGCGCCTGGCCCAACACTATCGCATCCTGTTCGTCGAGGAACCGGTGTATCACGACGGCCCCGCCTACATGGAGACCTCGACGCCGGCGCCGAACGTCACCGTGTGCAAGCCGCACACGCCGGTGCAGGCGCCGGGCTTCCACGACGACCAGATCCCGCTGCTGCAACCGCTGCTGGCCGAGCTGCCCGGCTACAACGACGCGCCGCTGGCGTGGTTCTACACGCCGATGGCGCTGCCGCTGATTCCGCCGAACGCCTCGCTGGTGATCTACGATTGCATGGACGAGCTGTCGGCCTTCAAGAATCCGCCCAAGCAGCTGCTGCAACGCGAAACCGCCCTGCTCAAGCGCGCCGACCTGGTGTTCACCGGCGGCCCCAGTCTGTACGAGGCCAAGCGCAGCCGCCACGCCAACGCGCACTGCTTCGCCAGCAGCGTCGACGCGGTGCACTTCCAGCAGGCGCTGGACCGCAGCAACGGCCATCCGCTGCACGCCGACATCCCGCATCCGCGCCTCGGCTACTACGGCGTGATCGATGAGCGTTTCGACGCCGAACTGATCGCCGACATGGCCGACGCCCATCCGGAATGGCAGCTGGTGCTGGTGGGGCCGGTGGTCAAGATCGATCCGGCCTCGCTGCCGCAGCGTCAGAACATCCACTACTTCGGCCAGCAGTCGTATCTGGCGCTGCCGCAGTTCCTGGCCGGCTGGGACGTGTGCCTGCTGCCGTTCGCGCTGAACGAGGCCACCCGTTACATCAGCCCGACCAAGGTGCTGGAGTACATGGCGGCCGAGCTGCCGTCGGTCAGCACCGCCATCACCGACGTCGAGCGGCCCTACGGCGACATCGTCGCCATCGGCCATGACCACGCCGAATTCATCGCCCATTGCGAGGCCGCGCTGGCGCTGACCGCCGAGCAGCGCGCCGCGCTGGCGCAGCGCATGCGCGCGGTGGTCGAACGCACCTCGTGGGAGCATACGGCGGAACAGATGCATGCGCTGATGCGGAATACCCCGCCTGGCGGCGCGGCCGCCAGCGCACCGCCAACGGCCGTCCCGGCGGCCGAGCCGGCCGCGGAGGCGCCCGCCA
>NZ_WNKY01000030.1 GCF_009720825.1 Duganella radicis
TAGGAGTCTGGACCGTGTCTCAGTTCCAGTGTGGCTGGTCGTCCTCTCAGACCAGCTACTGATCGATGCCTTGGTGGGCCTTTACCCCACCAACTAGCTAATCAGATATCGGCCGCTCCAGGAGCACAAGGCCTTGCGGTCCCCTGCTTTCATCCATAGATCGTATGCGGTATTAGCGTAACTTTCGCTACGTTATCCCCCACTCTTGGGTACGTTCCGATATATTACTCACCCGTTCGCCACTCGCCACCAGACCGAAGTCCGTGCTGCCGTTCGACTTGCATGTGTAAGGCATGCCGCCAGCGTTCAATCTGAGCCAGGATCAAACTCTTTAGTTTAATCTCTGTTTGTGGTCATTTCTGACCAGGTTCGCTCACTCAAAATACTGACAGTATTTCTTGTTGAGCATTTAATGCTTTTTGTTGCAGCATCAAACGCCCACACTTATCAACTGTAATTTTTTAAAGATCTTGTCTTGCGCTGCGAAGCGTTTTGTTCGCAGCAGAGAAGCGAGATTATGCAGTGTTTCGTTTATCTCGTCAACCCCTCGTTTCTACTTCACATTTGCATGCGCCGTTTCGCGAGGGACCGAACTATATCAAAGACCTTCGAAGTTTGGCAAGCGCTTTTCCAGGAAAGCCTGCATGCCTTCTTTTTGCGCCGGTGTGCCGAACGCGGCCTGGAACAGACGGCGCTCATAGGTCACACCTTCGGACAGCGTGGTTTCAAAGGCGCGGTTCACGGAATCCTTGATCTGCATGGCCACCGAGGTCGACATGGAAGCGATCTGTTTGCCGATGGCCAGCACTTCTTCGATCAGCTTATCCGCCGGCACCACGCGCGACACCAGGCCGATGCGCTCCGCCTCGGCCGCATCGATGGTGCGCGCGGTCAGCAGCATGTCCATCGCCTTGGCCTTGCCGATCGCGCGCGGCAGGCGCTGCGTGCCGCCCGCGCCCGGCACCACGCCGACCTTGATTTCCGGCTGGCCGAACTTGGCGCTGTCCGCCGCCACCAGAAAGTCGCACATCATGGCCAGCTCGCAGCCGCCGCCCAGCGCGAAGCCGGCCACGGCGCCGATCACCGGCTTGCGCACGCGCAGGATGTGCTCCCAGTTGCGGCCGATGTAGTTGTCGCGGTAGGTATCCGGATAGGTGTAGTCCACCATGGCCGCGATGTCGGCGCCGGCGGCGAAGGCTTTCTCGCTGCCGGTCAGCACGATGCAGCCGATGGCCGGGTCGGCATCGAACTTATATAAGGCATCGCCCAGCTCGTTCATCATGTGGTCGTTCAGCGCATTCAGGGCTTTGGGGCGGTTCAGACGGATCAGGGCTACTTTGTCGTGCACTTCTACGATCAGGTCTTCGTACTGCATGTGTTCCTCCAGGTGGAAAATTTACCAATCGATTGTAGCGCCTATCATCGGCACTGGTATGATTGAAATTCGGCAATTAGTACTAAAGAGCTTCCCATTTTTAACTTCCGTAACGACGAACTGCTGCGCAACGGCGACTTCCGCCGCTACTGGGCCAGTGCGATCATCAATGGCTTTGGCAGTTACGTCAGCGCGCTGGCGCTGCCGCTGTGCGCGGTGCTGATGCTGAAAGCCTCGCCCGCGCAGATGGGCATGATGGGCGCGGCGGCCGCCATGCCGTTCGCGCTGCTGGCCCTGCCGGCCGGCGTTTTCCTCGACCGTAACCGCAAGCTGCCCATCCTGCTGGCCAGCAAAGCCATCCAGGCGCTATCGCTGGCCAGTATTCCGGTGGCGTGGTGGCTGGGCCTGCTGTCGGTGCAATGGATGTACGTGGTGTCGTTTATCACCGGCGCCTGCGGCGTGGTGGGCGGCGGCGCCGAGCAGGTGTTCCTGACCAATATGATCGGCCGCGACAAGCTGACCGACGCCCAGTCCAAGTTCACCGCCACCGATTCCGCCTCGCGCCTGCTGGCGCCTGGCATCGCCGGCGTGCTGATCCAGTGGCTGACCGCGCCCTACGCGGTGATCCTGAACGCGCTCGGCTTCGTGGTGTCGATCGCCCTGCTGCGCAATGTGAAAGCCAACGATCCCAAGCCGCCGCCCTCCAACAAGCATCCGCTGCGCGACGTGCTGGACGGTTTCCGCTTCATCTGGAGCCAACCGCTGCTGCGCACGCTGGCCTGGGCCTCGGGCCTGTGGCATATGCTGTTCTACGGCTTCGCCGCGCTTCAGGTGATTTTCGCCACCCGCGAACTGGGCATGAGCCCCGGCATGCTGGGGGTGGCGCAGATGGTCGGCGCGCTCGGGGTACTGATGAGTTCCCTGCTGCTCAAGCCGCTGACCGCGCGCTTTGGCGCCACCGGCGCCATGCTGACCGGCGCCGGCCTGTGTGCTTTCGCCTACATCGTCAATCCGCTGATTCCGGCCAATCTGTTCGGCTACCCGCTGGCCAGCGCGATCGCCTGCGCCGCCATGTCGCTGTTCCTCGACTGCGGCGTGATGCTGTTCCTGCTGCCCTACACCACCATGCGCCAGAAAGTCACGCCGGACGAGTACCTGGGACGCATGGTCTCCACCATGCGCTTCCTGACGGTGGCGATCGCCCCGGTGGGGGCGCTGACGGCCGGCTATATCGGCGAGCATTTCGGCGTGCGCACCGGCCTGGCCTGCGTGGCGGCCGGCAGCGTGGTGCTGATCCTGCTGCTGGCCCTGTCGCCATCCGTGCGCCAGAAAAGCTGACTAGCCAGTAGGCTGGTTCCATGTCCACTCATGGGAGCCAGTCATGTTCAAATCCATCCTGCTGCCCACCGACGGTTCCGACCTGTCGGACAAGGCCACCGCCATCGCGGTCGATTTCGCCAAGTTGCATCAATCGCGCATCGTCGCCGTCACGGTGATCCAGCCCATGCTGCTGCCCTCGCTGGGCGATAGCGGCGCCATGATCGACACCGGCCAGTACGAAACGCAAATCCAGAACGCCGCCCGCCACCATATCGACAAGGTGGCGGCGGCCGCCAGCGCGGCCGGCATTCCGTTTGAAGGGGTGATAGCGATGTCGCCCAATCCCTGCGAGGAGATTGTGGAAGCCGCCAAAAAGTACGGCTGCGACCTGATCATGATGGCCTCGCACGGGCGCAAAGGCTTGAACAAGCTGTTCCTGGGCAGCGAGACGCAGCGCGTGCTCTCCCACACCACGCTGCCCGTGCTGGTGCTGCGCTAGCCGCGGCGCGCGGTCAGCCACTGGCTGGCCGGCAGCGCACCGCTGGCCACGCGGATTTCGCCGATATTGCCGAAGAAGCCGTCAGCCCGCTGACCATCCCACGAGCCGCCGCCCACCACCCACGGCGACGAGGCCGACAAGGTCGCCAGCCCGGCCACATTGCTGCTGTTGCGCAGCACCGGCGCGCCCTCCACATACATCACGGTGTCGTGCGTCGCCGGATCGTTGACGATGGCGATGTGCACCCAGTTGCCGGCGATGATCTCGCCCGACCAGCTGGCCATGGCGTCGCGCTGGCCGCCGATGTCCGGCACCACTTCCCATTGCACTTCGCGCAGGCTGGAAATCGCGAACAGCAGCGGCGGCGATTCCGGGTCGCCGCCGATGAAACCGGGCAGGTCGCCGCGCTTGCCGTCGCGGGTCATGATGTTCATCCAGGCGTGTTTGGCCTTGTCCCACGCCGGGTTGATCTTGATGAAGGCTTCGATCGTGTAGCCGCTGCTGGCAAAGGTCTGGGCGTTGATGGCGGCCGCCGCGTCGGTCAGGAAATAGCTGAGGCGTGGGGCGTTCTTGTCGGTATTCAGGAAGCTGACCGATCCCGGCGCCGAGGACAGCCGGTGGTGGTCGCTGCTCCAGACGATGTCGCCGGCATCGGCGCCGACCACGCCGCCACGGTTGAGCTGATCGCGCGTGAGCGGATTGGCGCCGGTAACGTCCGCGATGCGCGTGCCCGGCACCACCGGCGCGCCATCCGCGCCGCCGTAGAAGCGCCAGTGCGCCACCGTGGAGGCGACCTTCGGATAGTCCTCGGCATCCTTGGGCGCGACCGGCGTCACCACAGCCGGCTCGGTGTAACCCTTGAGCACCAGCGCCTTGGCCTGGTCGACCAGCGACGACGCCACCGTCGCCTTGCCGGCGCTGAAGCCCGGATTGAAACGGGCGAAGCGCCTGGCGAAATTCATGTTGATGGTGAAGCTGTGATTCGGCTCGGTCAGCACCGCGCGGTCGAAGGCGTTCAGCGTCTCGGCCGGTTTCATCGGCACCCACGGCGAGAACGACAGCACCTTGATCTGGTTATTGGTCAGATCGAACTCATACAGGCGCATCAGGCCGTTGCCGCCCTGGTAGGCCATCTGATAATCGACCACCATCTCCTCCACCGCGTTGCCGAAGTCATTGGTCTTGGTCAGGCGCGCGCCGCCATGATGGTGGCCGTTGAGCGTCATGAAGATCTGGTCGTTATCGCGTATCAGCTTTTCCCACAACATCTTGCCGTAGCCGGTTTCCAGCGGGCTGACCGCGTCCGGCGCGATATTCAGCAGCTGGTGATTGACCAGGATGGCCGGCAGGGTCGGATGGTCGGCCAGCACCTTGCGGGCCCAGGCGATGCCGGCGTCGGAAATGCGCCATGACAGCGACAACACCAGGAATTGCTGATCCTGCGCCTTGAAAATATGGTACTCGTGGAAGCCGGTGCTGTCGCGCGCGCCAAAGGTGGCCTGGCGTTGCGCGCGCCTGGCGCTGAACCATTGCAGATACGGCTCGTTGGCCAGCACGCGCTGGGTGTCGGTGCCTTTGGTGGGATCGCTGTCGTAATCGATATCGTTCAGCACATCGTGGTTGCCGGCCAGGATGGAGTACGGCACCTTGGCCACCTCCAGCACCTGCATGGCGCTGTCCGCCACTTTCCACTGCTCCGGCTTGCCGACCTGGTCGACCACGTCGCCCAGATGGATCAGGAATGGGATGTTGAGCGCCTGCGCGTTGCGCGCCACCCAGTTGGTCTGCGCCGCGTACGGCTCGTTGCCGTAATGGCGCTCGTACTGATTGCTTTCCGACGAAGTCGCATAGCGGGAGTAGAACTGGGTGTCCGGCAAAACCGCCAGCGCGAAGCTGGAAATCTGCGTGCTGGGCGCGACCGTCTCGCCGCTGGTGACGCTGCTGCTGCCGCTATCGCCGCCGCAGGCGGTCAGCAGCCCGCCCATCGACAGGCCGGAGGCGGAGGCCAGGCCCATTTTCAACATCGTCCGCCTTTGTGGGGCCGACGGTACGCTATCGTGCTGTTTCTTCATGGTCGCTCTCGGTAAGATCGAAAGCGCCCAATGTAGCGACCCGGGATGACATGCATATGACAAGTGACGAACCGTGCGCCCGTCACCGCCCCGTGTGCGTCAGTTCACCTGTTTGGGCAGCAGCACCCAGATGCTGCCGCGCTGCTTCATGCGGCCGGCGTTCTCGGCCGCCTCGGTGCCGAAGCCGAAGAAGTAGTCGACCCGGATGGCGCCGCGGATGGCGCCGCCCGTATCCTGCGCCATCACCAGCCGTTGCAGCGGGATGTCGCTGTTCGGCTGGGTGGTGGACAGGAACACCGGCGCCCCCTGCGGCAGCTGGGTGGCGTCGATGGCGACCGAACGCTGCGGCGTCAGCGGCACGCCCAGCGAGCCTTTCGGCCCCACTTTCGGGTCCGGCAGCTTTTCTTCCTTGAAGAAGACATAGCTCGGGTTCACATTGAACAGCTCCTGCATGCGGGTCGGGTGGCCGGCGATCCACGCCTTGATGCCCTGCGCCGAAGCCTGCTCCAGCGTCAGCTCGCCCTTCTCCACCAGGTATTTGCCGATCGACTTGTAGGGATGGCCATTCTGGTCGGCGTACGCCACGCGCACGGTTTCGCCGGTGTCGCTCAGCTGTACGCGGCCCGAGCCCTGCACTTGCAGGAAGAAGGACTCGACCGGGTCGTCCACCCACAGCAGTTCCTTGCCGCTGAAACTGGCCGATTCGATATCGGCGCGGGTGGCGTACGGCACCACCTTCTTGCCCACCACCTTGCCGCGCAGGCGCATGCCTTTCAGTTCGGGGTAGACGCTGGCCAGGTCGATGGTGACCATATCGTCCGGCACCTTGTACAGCGGCGTCTGGTACGGGCCGCCCTTCTTGCGGGCGCCGTGCAGCAGCGGCTCGTAGTAGCCGGTGATCAGGCCGTCGGTGGCGCCGTCCGGGGCGATGACCTGATTCGGCTCAAGGAAAGTTTCAAAGAAGGTGCGGATGGCACGCTCGTCGTTGCCGTTGACCGAGCGGGCGATGGTGCAGGACTCTTTCCACAGCGACTGCTTCACCAGCACCGTGCACGACGAGGTAAAGGCCGGCCAGGCGGCGCGCAGGTCGTCCTTGTCCCAGCCCGGCAGCGCGGCGAAGGTGGCCGGGACCATTTGCAGCTTGGCCGGTGGCGTCGGCTGAGTGGGTGGCGTTGGCGGCGCCGGCTGGACCGGCGGCTGCGGTTGCGGCTGCACCGGCGGCTGGGCCGGCTTCTCCGGCGGCAGCGGCGTGGAGGTACAGGCGGCCAGGACCAGCGCGACGGCGCTCAGCGGAACGAGTAGACTACGGGACGTGAGAGACATAAAAGGATAACTATGTGGCTATTGATGGTTGAAGCGGGCGTGGCGTTCTTCCTGCTGGTGTTCATCGTCTGGTGGACCATGAAGGGCAAGAAGTAAGCGGCTCAATGCAGGGTGCGCGGCAGCGACAGCACGAATTCCGGGATCTTGGCCTCGAACTGGTGGCCGTCCTCGGCCACGCAGAAGTACTCGCCCACCATCGAGCCCTGCGGTGTTTGCAGGGCGGCGCCGCTGGTGTATTCGAATTGTTCGCCCGGTTGCAGCAGCGGCTGGTGGCCGACCACGCCCAGTCCGCGCACTTCCTCGATGTGGTTGTTGGCGTCGGTGATGATCCAATGGCGCGAGATCAGCTGCGCCGCCACCGTGCCGGTATTCTTGATCGTGATCGAGTACGTAAACACAAAATTCGTGCGTTCCGGGTCCGACTGCTCCGGCAGGTACTGGGTTCTGACCGACACGGTAAATTCATAATTGGACATCAACATTCCTCTAAATAGCAAACTTGGCGATTGTATATCGCCAGGTACCCATTGCACCGCAAATCCGTCCCGCGTGCAAGGAGGACGCGCCTGAAAACGGGCGCTGGCGTCCGGAGCAGCGTAAAATAGCGCATCTTTTTTATTGCAAGCCCAAGCCATGACCACCTACCGCATCGCTCCCAGCATCCTGTCCGCCGATTTCGCCCGCCTGGGCGAAGAGGTGCGCAACGTCGTATCCGCCGGCGCCGACATCATCCACTTTGACGTGATGGACAACCATTATGTTCCCAACCTGACCATCGGCCCGCTGGTGTGCCAGGCCATCCGTCCGCATGTGGATGTGCCGATCGATGTGCACCTGATGGTCAAGCCGGTCGACCGCATCATTCCGGACTTCGCCAAGGCCGGCGCCAACATCATCACCTTCCACCCGGAAGCGTCCGAGCACATCGACCGCTCGCTGCAACTGATCCGCGACCACGGCTGCAAGGCCGGCCTGGTGTTCAACCCGGCCACCCCGCTGAGCTACCTGGAGCACGTGATGGACAAGGTCGACATGATCCTGATCATGTCGGTCAACCCGGGCTTCGGCGGCCAATCCTTCATTCCGCAGGCACTGAAGAAAATCGCCGAAGCGCGCCGCCTGATCGACGAATCCGGCCGCGACATCCTGCTGGAAGTGGACGGCGGCATCAAGATCGAGAACATCGCCGCCGCCGCGGCAGCCGGTGCGGACACCTTTGTTGCCGGTTCGGCCATCTTCGGCCAGCCGGACTACAAGGCCGTGATCGACGCCATGCGTGCCAACCTGGCCAAGGTATAAGCCGATGAGCGTACTGGCAGGCGTGCGCGCCGCGATCATCGACCTTGACGGCACCATGCTGGACACGATTCCCGACTTCCACGTCGCGATCAACGGCATGCGCGAAGAGCTGGGCTTGGGCCCGATCACGCAGGAGCAGATCGCCCTGATGGTCGGCAAAGGCTCGGAAAACCTGATCCGCTCCGTCCTGGCGCTGAATTGGGACGCGGACCGCATCGAGGCCGCTTTTGCGCAAGCGATGGACGCCTACCAGCGCCACTACCTCGCCATCAACGGCAACTACAGCACCTTGTTCCCGCAAGTGACCGAGGGGCTGGCCGCCATGAAGGCCCACGGCCTGCGACTGGCCTGCGTGACCAACAAGCCAATCAGCTTCACCACGCCCTTATTGAAGCTGAAAGGCCTGGACCAGTTCTTCGAGGTGGTCTATGGCGGCGACTCGCTGCCGCGCAAGAAACCGGACCCGCTGCCCCTGCGAACCGTGTGCGCCGACTTCGACCTGCCGCCGTCCCAGGTGGTGGCCATCGGCGATTCCTCGAATGACGCGCAAGCCGCGCGGGCTGCGGGTTGCCCGGTTTTGACAGTCCCATATGGATATAACCACGGAGAGTCTATACACGACACGGATTCCGATGGTATAGTAGCCACGCTGCTAGAAGCGGCTAGCCTGATTCGTTCACATCACACCAATAGCTGAACAACTGACCAAAATGTCGTCTCTCACCAAAAAACACATCGTCAACCAACCAGGCTCGATTGAGGCCTGGCTGTGGCGACGCTGGCAATCCTGGCAAAACTAAGCCGAACTGATTGCTGTCGTCCGCCCGCTTGCGCGCGACAGGTTTTTTGATGCACCACTACGCTGGCACACCTCAGCCAGCGCATGGAGAGAACACATGACCGAACTCGAATTCAAATCGTTGGCCACGGATGGCTACAACCGTATCCCCCTGATCGCGGAAGCCTTCGCCGATCTCGAAACGCCCCTCACGCTGTACCTGAAACTGGCGCAGACCCAGAACGCCGGCAAGAACACCTTCCTGCTGGAGTCGGTGGTGGGCGGCGAGCGTTTCGGCCGCTTCTCCTTCATTGGCCTGCCGGCGACCACCCTGCTGCGCACCTTCGGCAGCCGCACCGAGATCGTGAAAAACGGCGCGGTGATCGAGACCCACGAAGGCAATCCGCTGGATTTCATCGAGGCATATCAAAAACGCTTTAAAGTGGCGATCCGCCCCGGCATGCCGCGCTTCTGCGGCGGCCTGGCCGGTTACTTCGGCTACGACACCGTGCGCCACATCGAGAAAACGCTGGCGAACACGCAGCCGAAGGATGATCTGGGCCTGCCCGACATCCAGCTGATGGTGACCGAGGAACTGGCGGTCATCGATAACCTGAGCGGCAAGCTGTATCTGATCGTCTACGCCGACACCACCCAGCCGGAGTCCTACACCAAGGCCAAGCAGCGCCTGAAAGAGCTGCGCGTGATGCTGCGCCGTGGCGTGGAAGTACCGGTGGCCAGCGCCTCGGTACGCACCGAAGCCGTGCGCGAATTCGCCAAGGAAGACTATCTGAAAGCGGTGGCCCGCGCCCACGAATACGTGCTGGCCGGCGACTTGATGCAGGTGCAGATCGGCCAGCGCATCCGCAAGCCGTATGTCGATTCGCCACTGAGCCTGTACCGTGCGCTGCGTTCGCTGAACCCGTCGCCATATATGTACTTCTACAATTTCGGCGACATGCAGATCGTCGGCGCCTCGCCGGAGATTTTGGTGCGCAACGAGACCGCGCCGGACGGCCAGAAAAAAGTCACGCTGCGCCCTATCGCCGGCACCCGCCCGCGCGGTGCGACGCCGGAACGCGACGCCGAACTGGCCAAGGAACTGCTGGCCGACCAGAAGGAAATCGCCGAACACGTGATGCTGATCGACCTGGCGCGCAATGACCTGGGCCGCATCTCGGAAATCGGCAGCATCAAAGTGACCGACCGCCTGATCATCGAAAAATATTCGCACGTGCAGCACATCGTCTCCAACGTCGAGGGCAAGCTGAAAGACGGCCTGTCGAATCTGGACGTGCTGCGCGCCACCTTCCCGGCCGGCACGCTGACCGGCGCGCCGAAAGTGCGCGCGATGGAAATCATCGACGAGCTGGAAATCTCCAAGCGCGGCATCTATGGCGGCGCCTGCGGCTATCTGTCGTTCGGCGGCGAGATGGACGTGGCGATCGCGATCCGCACCGGCGTGATCAAGGACGGCAACCTGTACGTGCAGGCCGCCGCCGGCATCGTCGCCGACTCCATCGCCGAGATGGAATGGCAGGAAACTGAACATAAGGCGCGCGCCGTGCTGCGCGCCGCCGAGCAAGTGCAAGATGGTCTGGATGGGGAGTTCTAATATGCTGCTGATGATCGACAACTACGACTCCTTCACCTACAACATCGTGCAGTACTTCGGCGAGCTGGGTGAAGACGTGCGCGTCTACCGCAATGATGAAATCACCATCGCGGAGATCGAGGCGCTGAATCCGGACCACATCTGCATTTCGCCGGGACCGAAAGACCCGTCGCAAGCCGGTATCTCCATCGAAGTGCTCAGGCACTTCGCCGGCAAGAAGCCGATTCTGGGCGTGTGCCTTGGCCACCAGGCCATCGGCGAGGCGTTCGGCGGCAAAATCATCCGCGCCAAGCAGGTCATGCATGGCAAAACTTCTTTAATCGCGCATACGGGCGTGGGCGTCTTCAAGGACATCCCCTCTCCCTTCACAGTGATCCGGTATCACTCGTTGGCCATCGAGCGTAGCTCGCTGCCGTCCTGCCTCGAAGTGACGGCATGGACCGACGACGGTGAAATCATGGGCGTGCGCCACAAGGAATACGACATCGAGGGCGTGCAGTTCCACCCCGAGTCGATCCTGTCGGAACACGGCCACCAACTGTTGAAGAACTTCCTCGTACGCTGATTAAAGAAGGAAAAGCCATGCCTATCACCCATCAAGAAGCACTGCTGCGCTGCATCGAACACCGCGAGATTTTCCACGACGAGATGCTGCACCTGTTCCGCCAGATCATGTCGGGCGAAATGTCGCCGACCATGGTGGCCGCCCTGACCATGGGCCTGCGCGTGAAAAAAGAAACCATCGGCGAAATCGCCGCCGCCGCCACCGTGATGCGCGAGTTCTCCACCAAGGTGCCGATGGCCGACACCACCGGCCTGCTCGACATCGTCGGCACCGGCGGCGACGGCGCGCACACATTCAATATCTCCACCACGGCCATGTTCGTGGCGGCGGCGGCGGGCGCGCGCGTCGCCAAGCACGGCGGCCGCAGCGTGTCGTCGTCGTCCGGCAGTGCGGACGTGATTGAATCGCTGGGCGCGAATATCAATCTGAAGCCGGAGCAGATCGCGCAATCGATCGCGCAGACCGGCATCGGCTTCATGTTCGCGCCCAACCACCATGCCGCCATGAAGCACGTGGCGCCGGTGCGCAAGGAACTAGGCGTGCGTTCCATCTTCAATATTCTGGGTCCGCTGACCAATCCGGCCGGCGCACCGAATATTCTGATGGGCGTATTCCACGCCGATCTGGTTGGTATTCAGGTGCGCGTGCTGCAACGCCTGGGCGCGCAGCATGCCATCGTCGTCTACGGCAAGGACAATATGGACGAGGTGTCGCTGGGCGCCTCCACCATGGTCGGTGAGCTGATCGACGGCGAGATCCGCGAGTATGAAATCCATCCGGAAGATTTCGGCATGTCGATGATCGCCAGCCGCAATCTGCGCGTGGCCGATGCGGCCGAGTCCAAACAGCGCATGATGGAAGCGCTGCGCGGCGAGCCGGGTGCGGCCTACGATATCGTCTCGCTGAATGCCGGCACGGCGCTGTACGCAGCCGGTGTGGCCAGTTCGATTGAAGATGGCTTGAAGCGCGCACGCGAAGCGATTCATTCCGGCGCCGCGCTGCGCAAGATCGAGCAATTCGTCGAAGTCACCCAGTCGCTCGGCAAGGGGAGCTGACCATGTTCGGCATCCATGACCTGACGCTGTTTATCATCTCGGGCCTGCTGCTGAACATCATGCCCGGTCCCGATTCGCTGCTGATCATGACGCGCAGCGCCACCCAGGGCTGGCGCGCCGGTTCGGCCGCCGCGCTGGGCATCGGCGCCGGCACCATGGTGCACATCTTCGCGGCGGCGCTGGGCCTGTCGGCCGTGCTGTCCACCTCCGCCGCCGCTTTCACGGTGGTGAAATGGATAGGCGCGGCCTACATCGTCTACATGGGCGTCGGCATGCTGCGCGCCAAACTGCGCGACGGCAGCGCCGCTGATGCGGACGCCGATGTCGTCGCACGCGCCGCCCAGCCGCTGGCCTGGCGCAAAATCTTCTTCCAGGGCTTTCTGACCAATGTGCTGAATCCCAAAGTGGCGCTGTTCTTCCTGGCGTTTGTGCCGCAGTTTATCGCGGCGGACTCCAGCAACAAGCCGCTGGCCTTCATCATCCTGGGCGCGATCTTTAATTTTAACGGCATGCTGTATTGCCACGGCCTTGCCCTCTTCACCGCCTTCGCCAGCACGCGCCTGAACATCAAGCCGCTGGTGTCGCTGTGGCTGAACCGCACCATGGGCGGCCTGTTCCTGGCCCTCGGCGTGCGCCTTGCACTCTCGGAGCAACGTTAATCATGTCTGACATTCTGAATAAAATCCTCGCGGTGAAAGCCGACGAAGTCGCCGCCGCCAAAAAACACCGCAGCTTCGCCAGCCTGCGCGACGAGGTGGAATCCAACACCGAACTGCGCGCCGGCCTGCGCGGCTTTGAAGCCAGCCTGCGCGCCAAAATCAACGCCGGCAAGCCGGGCGTGATCACCGAAATCAAGAAGGCGTCGCCATCGAAAGGCGTGATCCGCGCCGACTTCCGCCCGGCAGAAATCGCCGCCACCTACGAAGCCAATGGCTCCGCGTGCCTGTCGGTGCTGACCGACGAGCAGTTCTTCCAGGGTTCGGTGGCGTACTTGCAGCAGGCGCGCGGCGCCTGCTCGCTGCCGGTGCTGCGCAAGGACTTCATGATCGACATCTACCAGATCTACGAAGCGCGGGCGATGGGCGCCGATGCCATTCTGCTGATCGTGTCGGCGCTGGATCACGGCCTGATGGCGGAAATGGAAGCCGTGGCCCACGAACTGGGGATGGACGTGCTGGTGGAAACCCACGATGGCGACGAGCTGACTGCCGCGCTGAAGCTGAAAACCCGTCTGGTGGGCGT
This sequence comes from Duganella radicis, assembly GCF_009720825.1. Lineage (GTDB taxonomy): Bacteria > Pseudomonadota > Gammaproteobacteria > Burkholderiales > Burkholderiaceae_D > Rugamonas > Rugamonas radicis. The sequence continues at coordinate 13,144 of NZ_WNKY01000030.1, forward strand.
CAACAACCGCAATCTGCGCACTTTCGAGGTATCGCTGCAAAACACCCTCGGCCTGCTGGACCGCATGCCAGTCGATAAGCTGGTGATCACCGAATCCGGCATCCTGACTCCGGCCGATGTCAAAACCATGCGCGACGCCAACGTGCATGCCTTCCTGGTCGGCGAAGCGTTTATGCGCGCGCCCGATCCTGGTGCCGAGCTGGCACGCCTGTTCCAGTAAAAGCCGCATCCGGCGCGATCTCATAGCGGTCGCGCCCTCTTTCCTTAGCGCAATATAACGCCTTGTCGGCGCGGACCAGGATGCCATCCAGGCTTTCCTCCGCGCTGGTCTGGCAGGCCACGCCGACGCTGACCGTGTACGACGGCACGTCCGGACGCGGCGCACGCAGCGCCGTCTGGATGCGCTCGGTGATATGCAGCGCCCGGTCCAGGCCGGTGGCCGGCAGCAGCACCACAAATTCCTCGCCGCCAAAACGCGCCAGATGATCGGACGCGCGCAAGGCCTTGGCGATTACCTGCGCCACATCGATTAATACGCGGTCGCCAACGGCATGGCCGTGGCAGTCGTTGATTTTTTTAAAGTAATCGATATCGATATTCAGCATGGTCATGAATGTGCCTTCGCGACGCATCAAGGCATGCTCTTTGGCATAGATATCGGCGAACCCACGGCGATTTAATACCTCGGTTAATGGATCGAGCGTGGAACGTCTTTCCAATATGGTTTGCAGACGGCGCGTGCACACCGTCATGAATCCCACCGTCATCAGCAGAATCATGAAATGACCGGTGGCCAGGTAAATACTCTGAAATGGGCCAATCGCCAGCAAATTAATATGGGCCTCACCATTTATTGAAGCTAACACGCCGCGTGTTAATACCACCAAAGCCTGCACTATCATTAATGCCCGGAAAAATCGGGTTGAAAAATGCGGCTCGCCGTGCTTCCAGATTAGATAAATCAGGCGCAAGTAGAATATCGACGCCAGATAAGAGAACGCCGCTACCCGATAACTGAAATTCGGCACGAAGATCAGCCAATAGCCGATCGTCAGCATGCTCACCAGCCAAATGCCGTGAAATAGCATCCACGATGGGCGCAGCTCGTAAAACTTTTCTGTACCGATCAGCATAAACCCCAGTGCCCAGATCAGCACCGAATTCGCACACATTTTGGGGATATACGTGCTGTCACCCAGGTTATAAAACATGGCCCCGGCCACTAGCAACAACAAGCCGAATGACCATTCGCGCATGCCTTGAATCTCCTTGGGGAAACTCAGGTGCGCGGAATACAGCACGACACTCATGGCGCCGGCCATCAGGGTCGCCATCACGATGACGGTGGAGGGGTCGAGCAAAATCACTATGTATGCCAGTTTTGAGCTTTTACGTGCTAAAAATTAGCATGAGTGTAACGTAAAAAAAAGCCGCGCCATAGGGGCGCGGCTGTTTTGAGAAAAATTTACCGGCTTGCACTTGGTCGAAGCGGGCCAGTCGATTTCCTGGCCGACGCTTCCAGACTCAGGGTAATGCCGGGAACGCGCTCGCCTTGCAGAGTTAAATCGAAGACCATTAATTCGTCGCGGCGGAAGGCATGGACTTCCACCGCATCGCCAACAACATAGCGCGACAGCAGATTATCCAGATTGGTGGCAGTTACGCGCAAGCCATCGACTGCAATCAGAATATCGCCGGCCGATAATCCGGCGCGGTGAGCAGCGCCATTTTCATGGACGGCAGACAGTTTGCAGTCATTTCCATCGCGGCCGAGATTCGCATCGAAACTCGGCTTTGATGATTTACGCTCGTCATTATATTTAACGCCAAATGGCGCCAGCAATTTAGCCAGCGGCAAGTCTTCGGTGCCGCGAATGTATTTATCGAAGAAGGGCTTGAATCGGCCGCCACTAATTTCATCGAATAAGGCTTCCGCTTCGGCCGGCGTAACGCCACGGCCACCGCCGTTATAGAAATCGCGGCCATAACGCTGCCATAACGCGCGCATGACATCGTCCAGCGATTTTTTTCCACCGGTTTTAGCACGTATGCTTAAATCCAGCGCCAAGCCAATTAAAGACCCCTTGGTGTAATAGCTGATAATCGCATTCGGTGCATTTTCATCCTGGCGATAATATTTACCCCAAGCGTCAAAACTGGAATCGGCCACGCTTTGCTTGGTACGTCCGCTGCCGCGCAATACGCTGCCTACGGTCTTGCCCAGCAATTTGAAATAAGCCGGCTCAGTGATCAGGCCGGCGCGCACCAACATCAAATCGTCGTAATAACTGGTGAAACCTTCGAACAGCCACAATAGCGGCGAGTAATTCTCGACTTGCAGGTTATAAGGGGCAAACGCGGCCGGCTTAATGCGCTTCACATTCCAGGTATGGAAGTATTCGTGGCTGCACAGGCCGAGGTATTGCAGGTAACCGTCGCTGATTTCCTTGCCCTTGGCCGAGGCGGTCGGCAGGTCGTTGCGGTTGCAGATCAGCGCGGTCGAGGCGCGGTGTTCCAGCCCGCCGTAACCGTCCCCCACCGCCATCGTCATGAACACATAGCGGTCCATTGGCGCTTTTTTGGTCTTGGGCTCGAAGAAGGCGATCTGGGTCTCGCAGATTTTTTTCAGGTCGACGCTCAGGCGCGCCAGGTCCAGATTCGGCACCCGGCCGGTGATGACGATGTCGTGCGGGACGCCATGCGCCTTGAAGGTGGCCAGCGCAAAGTCGCCCTGCTCCACCGGATGATCGATCAGTTCATCATAGTTGGAGGCGATGTAAGTGCCAAAACCATAACGTTTCGCTTTCAGTTCCGGCAGCGAGGTGGCGACGCGCCACGCCGCCGCCGCCTCGTCGGCCGGACGCTGGATGTCCACCACGTGCGCCTGTTCTTCCTGTCCCAGCACGCGCAGGAACACGCTGGTGCCGTTGAAGAAGCCATGGTTCTGGTCCAGATGCGCTGCGCGCACCGACAAATCCCAGGCGTAGACTTCATAGTGCAGCGTCAGCGGCGCCGCGCGGTCGGCCAGCGGGGCGGCCTGCCACGAGTGCTTATCCAGCTTGGTCAGCTCGACCGGCTGGCCTTTCGATTCGGCCCGGATGCGCACAATATTGCGAGAAAACTCACGGATCATGTAGCTGCCGGGGATCCACGCCGGCAGCGCGAAAATCTGTCCGCCTTCGGCCGGCGCGGCCACCGTCACCGAAACATGGAACAAGTGCGCCGCCAGATCATGGCCGACGATGGTATAGGCGATAGCCGGTTGATTTTTTTTCATCATAAATCCTGTTTTGTGTCGATGTCGCGCACCACGCCTTCATCGTCGACGACCACTTCGCTTACCGAGTGGCTTTTTAAAATTGCGCGCGCGCCCTGATCGCCTTCCAGCGCCAGCAGCAACGGCAGGTGATATGCACTGAAGGCGACCGGATTGCCGCGCCGTCCCTCAAACACGGGCGCCGCGATGCGCGCCCCGCGTTCTATTGTAGCGACCAACGCGCGCATGGTATCCGGCCGGACGTGCGGCATGTCGCCCAGTCCTATCAGCCAGCCTTCGGCGCCCTTGGTGTAATCGATTGCGGTGGTAAGGGATTCGGCCATGCCCAGATCGGCGGTGGCGCAGACGCGCACCTCGCAACCGAGGCGGCCCAGCAGCGCGGCGAGCTTGTCGTCGCCCTCGCGCACCACGGCCAGCACGCGCGGCAGCACGGCCAGCATATTCTTCGCGCTGGCGGCGACGACGATTTCGCCGTCGGCCAGCGTTTGCAGCAGTTTGTTTTCCACGCCGGACGGGTCGAAACGTCGACCACGTCCGGCTGCAAGCAGGATGCCGACTAAAGCCATCCGGTCAGGCGCTGGCCAGGTCGAACGGCAGCTTGCGCAGGCGCTTGCCGGTCAACTTGAACAGCGCGTTGGCGAATGCGGGCGCCAGCGGCGGCAGGCCTGGCTCGCCCATGCCGGTCGGCGGATCGTTGGAAGGCACGATGTGCACGGCGATCTTCGGCATGTCGGTCATGCGCGCCACGGTGTAGTCGCTGAAGTTCTGCTGTTCGACCACGCCGTCTTTCAACGTGATGGCGGCGCCCGGCAAGGTCATGCCGAGGCCCATCAGCGCCGCGCCCTGGATCTGCGCTTCAATGGTCAATGGATTGACCGCCGTGTTGCAGTGGACACCGGCTGTGACCGAGTGCAGTTTCGGCTGACCGTTCTTCACCGAAGCCACCACCACGTAGGCGATCACGGTGTTGAACGATTCATGCACCGCCACGCCGTAAGCCTGGCCTTTAGGTAAAGCCTTCTTGCCGTAGCCCGACTTGGCGACCGCCAGCTCCAGCGCGGCGATGTGGCGCTTGCCCTTCTCACCCATCAGCTTTTTGCGATAGGCCACCGGATCCATTTTGGCCGCGTGCGCGGCTTCGTCGATCAGGGTCTCCATCACAAAGGCGGTGTGGGTCGAACCGACCGAACGCCACCACAGCACCGGCACATTGGCCTTGACCGAGTGTGCACTCAGATTGAGCGGCACTTCGTACGGCTCCCCCATGCCTTCGACCATGGTCGCGTCGACGCCATCCTTGATCATCATCGGCTCGAATGGCGTGCCGGTCAGGATGGACTGGCCGACGATGACATGATTCCACGCCACGATCTCGCCCTTGGCATCGACGCCGATATCGGCGCGGTGCACGTGGGATGGACGGTAGTAGCCGCCCTTGACGTCGTCCTCGCGGCTCCAGATGACTTTAACCGGTTCCTTGTGTCCCGCGGCCTGCCATACCTTGGCGATGTTGACCGCTTCAACGAGATAGTCGGAAGTCGGCACCGCGCGGCGGCCAAAGCCACCGCCCGCCATCATGGTATTCAACGTCACCTGCTCCGGCTTCAAGCCGGCGGTGGCGGCAATCGCACCCTGGTCCATGGTCTGGAACTGCGAGCCAGCCCACACCGTGCAGCCATCCTTGCGCAGATCGACCACGCAGTTCAGCGGCTCCATCGGCGCGTGCGCCAGATACGGGAATTCATACACAGCGGAGATTTTCTTCGCCGCGCCAGCCAGCTTGGAAGTATCGGCCTTGCGCACCGGATTGCCCGGCTTTTGCGACAGCGTCTTGAACTCGGCCAGCTGCTTGTCGCTGCTGACTTTCTCCACGCCGCTGGTATCCCAGTCGATGGCCAGCGCTTCGCGGCCGGTCTTGGCCGGCCAGTAGCCCTCGGCGATCACCACCACGCCGCTGCCGCCGCGATCAGTCTTCACTTCCAGCACATCGATCACGCCTTTGATGGCCTTGGCCTTGCTGGCGTCGAATTTGGCGACCTTGGCGCCGAATACCGGTGGACGCGCCACCACCGCGACTTTGCTGTCCGGCGCCTTGAAGTCCATGCCGAACTGCTGCTTGCCGCTGGACTTGGCGCGCGCGTCGAGGCGCTTCACCGGCTTGCCAATGATGGTGAAGTCTTTCGGGTCTTTCAGCTTGACGGTGGCAGGCACCGGTTGCTTCATGGCCGCTTCTGCCAGCGCGCCGTAAGTGGCCGTCTGGCCCGAAGGACCGATCAGCGTGCCCTTGACGGTCTTGATCTGGTCCGCCGGCACCTTCCACTGCTCGGCCGCCGCCGCGATCAGCATCGCGCGCGCCTTGGCGCCGATTTCGCGGTACTGCAAGTACGAGTGGGCCACGCTGCCCGAGCCGCCGGTGATCTGGATACCGAACGCCGGGTCCTTGTACTGGTCGCCGGCCGGCGCCAGCGCGCCGTTCACTTTCGACCAATCCGCATCCAGTTCTTCCGCGATCAGCATCGGCAGCGCGGTTTGCACGCCCTGTCCGAACTCCAGACGGTTGACCTGCACCGTCACCGTGTTATCCGGTGCGATGTGCAGGAATGCGTTCGGTTCATACACCTTGGCCGGCGGCTGCTGCGCGTTGGCGAAACGTCCGCCGCCCTGCACCACGAAGCCCAGCACAAAACCGCCGCCGACCACGGCGCCGGCTTTCATGAAAACGCGGCGCGACATGCCCGATGCCGAAGCGCTGGCGATCGTGCCTTGATTAAGCCATTCGATACGCATAATGGTCTCCATCCTCAGGCGATGGCTTTGGCAGCGTCTTTGATGGCGGCACGGATGCGCTGATACGTGCCGCAGCGGCAGATATTGCCGCTCATGGCGTTATCGATGTCGGCATCCGACGGATTTTTATTCGTGCGCAGCAGCGCGGTGGCGCTCATGATCTGGCCACTCTGGCAGTAGCCGCATTGCGGCACGTCGATCTTGACCCACGCATCCTGCACGGCTTTGCCCACCTTGTCGGTTTCCATGGCCTCGATGGTGGTGATCTTCTGGCCGGCGGCGGCCGAAATCGGCGTCACGCAGGAGCGGATCGGCTGACCGCCAAGGTGCACGGTGCAGGCGCCGCACAGTGCCATGCCGCAGCCGAATTTGGTGCCGGTCATATTCAGGTTGTCACGCAAGGCCCACAGGATCGGCGTCGAGGGATCGGCGTCTACCTGCACATCTTTACCGTTGATGTTCAAAGTGATCATTCAAGTCTCCTGTTGTCGCTGCGTTGTGATTACTGCTTAACCTTGCCCAGTTTCGCCTCCAGCGTCTTGGCGTCGATGGCGCCCGGAATGCGCGAGCCGTCGGCGAAGAAGATCGCCGGCGTGCCGGACACGCCCAGCTTGCGGCCCAGTTCCAGCACCTCGTCGTTCGGCGTGGCGCACGATGCGGCGGCCACCGGTGCGGCTTTGCCGCTCACCATCCAGTCATCCCATGCCTTGCTGCGGTCGGCCGAGCACCAGATGTTCTTCGACTTGGTGAACGAATCATCCGACAGGATGTTGTACAGGAAGGTGTAGATGGTGACGTTGTCGGTTTCCTTGAGCGTGGTCTGGCGCAGGCGCTTGCAGTAGCCGCAGTTAGGGTCTTCGAACACGGCGATCACGCGCGAGCCGTCGCCCTTGACGGTCTTGATGGCTTTATCCAGCGGCAGGTCGGAGAACTTGATCTTCGAAATTTCGTCGATGCGCTCGCGCGTCAGGTCGGCGCCGGTGGTCAGGTTGAATACGTGGCCGTTGATCAGATAGGTGGCGGTTTTGTCGGTGTACAGGATGTCGCTGCCGATACGCACTTCATACAGGCCTGCGTAGGGCGTCTCCTTGACCGAATCCACTTTCACGTTCACGCCCAGGCGCGGCTCGATCAGCTTCTTGATGGCCTCAGTGCTGGGCGGGTTTTGCGCGCCGACGCAGGATGCCATCAACACGGACAACGACAGCAACGCGATCTTACTCTTTCTCATAACTTCTCCGGTAACGACTGATTACTTGCCCATCGCGTGAGAGATGAGGCGGCGCTTCAGCACAGGTAATTTATCCAACAAGTTTAATCCGAAATTACGAACCACGCGCAGAGGCTCGATATCCGCCTCGAACAGACGCGCCAGACCATCGGTGGTGAGCTGCATCAGCAGCACATCTTCCTTGCGCGCGCGCTCGTAGCGGGCCAGCACGCGGTCGTCGCCGATGCCGCGGTGCGGCTCGCGTTCGGACAGGGTTTTCACCAGCTGCGCCACATCGGCGAAGCCCAGGTTCATGCCATGGCCGGCCAGCGGATGGACCACGTGGGCGGCGTCGCCGATCAGGGCCACGCGCGGTGCAATCATCGCGTGCGGGCGCACCAGGCGCAGTGGGAAGTCGCGCACCAGCTCCGGTTGCAGCGGCGTCAGGGCGCCCAGCTTCTCGCGGGCATAGACGGCGAGGCGGTCGGCGATCTGCTGCGCCGATTCGGCGCGCAGCGTATCGGCCAGTTGCTCGGGCGCGGACCATACCAGCGATACCTTGTTGCCGGGCAGTGGCAGCAAGGCCACGATGCCTTCGGCGCCGGTGAACCATTGATAGGCCGCGCCGTGGTGTGGCAATTCGCATTCAAAATTGGTGACCACGGCGCACTGGTTGTAGCTGCGGTAATCGAGGCCGATGTCGCACTGGCCGCGCACCCAGGACTGCGCGCCGTCGGCGCCGACCACCAGCGCGGCCTTGATGCTGCCGCCGTCGTCGAGATGTACGCTGGCGCTGTCGGCGGCGCGCAGCAAGCCGGTGGCGCGGCCACTGACCATCTTCACGTTCTGGGCGAAGCGCAGCGCCGCGTCCAGCGCCTGATTCAGATTGCGGTCTTCAAGTATCCAGGTCAGCGTGTCGGCGTGGGCGCCGTAGGCGTCGAAAGCCAGGCCGCCGGCTTGCGGACCATCGCCCTGCACGATCATGGCGTCGACCGGCGCCACGCGGGCGTGGTCCAGCGCATCCCACACGCGCAGGGAGGACAACAGCTTGTGGGCGGTGTGATTGAGCGCGTAAACGCGCGCGTCCCACCCCGGATCGGCCGCTGGCGGCGCCGGCGGCGGGGCCGGAGGACCGAGCAGCGTCACACTCAGGCCGGCCTGGGCCAAGCCCAGCGCCGCGGTCTTGGCAATCGCGCCATTGCCAACGATGCAAATATCACTTTCGGTCACGCGCGGCGCGGCGGGAGAGGTGGGCTTATTCATCCGGCCATTATAGCGTTTGTAGGAAATGGAAATTGCCCCTTGCGCTTTGCCAGCCGCATGCTATAATTCTGCTCCTTGGCCTGGTAGCTCAGTTGGTAGAGCAGAGGATTGAAAATCCTTGTGTCGGTGGTTCGATTCCGCCCCGGGCCACCAAGAACACCCAAAGCAAAAACGCCGATCCGTGCAGATCGGCGTTTTTGCTTTGGGTGTAAAAATTTCCTAAGCTACAGATCTATTCCCGATCCGTCCCCTACTCAACCGACCAAATACCGGTTACGCCATCGCCAGGTCAATATGACCTGGCGATGGGGCTGGCGCGACAAAGCCAAGCCCCCAGCACTCTGGCGCGCTCCGCACGCGTTTTCGGAAAGAAGCAGCCAACATTCGTAATGGATGCAGCCCATGGCGGTAGCCGTGGGCATTCGCGCAAAGTGTCGGCTATCATATCACCTCCGCCTACATGCTACTATTGCTCGAAAGGGCTGCGCATCGACAACTCGCCATTGGAATGCACGTACACAACCTTGGTTTTGATCAACCCATCAGCAATGCGGCCCAGCGCTAGCTGTACCAACAAACGATCGGGCAGCCGTTTGATCATCGCGCTATCGAAAGAAAGCTGAACATTGTTGACAGTCAGCCCGCGCAGTTCACTCAACTGTGCTGCACTAAGACGAAACTTGCGATCAAACGCCTCGATGTTAAGCGCCTCGACCCCAGAGGCTGACTGCGTTCCCCACACCTTGATAGGTCGCGCGTCAGTAGGACTCGTCGTTACCAGCGAGAAGCTAGACAAGACTAGCGGCTGCTCAGACGACGCACGCCCTGCGGCTGGCACGAGCAACATACCGAGCGCGAGAAGCATTCCGCCAATCACATGCCGAAAAGAGCGCCGCAAAATTAAGGACATGGTTTCCCTCCTCCAGGAAGCAAGATCATTTCAACACGACCGCGTAATTTCTTGTTTTTGTTCGGGTAATACTTCAGCAGTGACAGATTGGGCGTGGCCACGTAGATGGGATACTGCAATGCATTTCCTGTAATCATGTCACCCTCGGAGAAGTAATTATCGGAGCTTGAAAGAAATTTACCATGTGTATGTATCATCCCAACGTCTGTTTTGAACCAGCTCGGGCTCCCTATAGCGCCGCCATGAGAGCCTAGTGGAGTGCCCTTCTCATACGTAAAACCGTTGTCGACCTTGTACAAATATGAGAAATATTCTTTTCCCTCGCTGATTGATTGAGGATTGTATTCCGCAGCGAAAGCGATTGCCGCCATATCCAACGTCGCATACACGTCACCGGGGGCCAATCCCGCCAAATCAATCATTGAGAGGGGGTTGCCTCTCACATATGCATATGTGTTTATGCCGCCTGAGAGCCCAATCGGGTCGCTTTGCATATAACGCTTAGTCGCGGGGTCATAGTATCGATTCCAGTTGTACCAGAGCCCAGACTCCACATCGTAGTATTGACCAGGGAAGCCTATATTGAGCCCCCCAATCGTATCGACTGCTACGGTACGATCAAACGCCGTGTTATTTGCACGCCAGACAATCGTACCGGACGTATTGGTCAGCACCTCAGGACGGCCAAGGTGGTCAGCATGCAGCGCATAGAACGTACCGCCGCGTGCAATCCCGATGAGGTTTGACTCCAGCCAGATATAGCTGGTGGGCGTGGTTCCAGTTTCGTAAATCAATCGCCCTTCGTCATCGTAGATATAGCGCGTAGTCCCCTTCAAAACACGTTGATTCAGCAAATTACTGGTATAGGTCGTCGTCACGCCGGAGACGGTCATCGTCTGAGTACGGTTGAAGTTGTCATAGGTGATGTTATGCACCCCATCGGCCGTCACCTTACCAACGTTATCGTAAGTGAAGGATCGAGAGATGCCTCCGCTGACTGAAACCAGGCGGTTGCTTGATGGCGACACCGTCACCGTACTGGACACGCCAGCCCGGCTCATTGTCAGCGGGTTGCCAGCGGCGTCCCAAGTAATGGATTGATTGTCGCCGCTGCGCGTCACAGTGGACAACCTCTCATTCGCATCGTAAAGCAAGGTCTCGCTTTGTGTGGAATAGATGCCATCCGTGATCGATTGAACCGTATCGGCGTTGGTCGTGTATCCATAGGTGAGCTTGTGGACTGCACCGCCATCGAGCTTCGTGACACGTCCGTCAGCATCAAGCGTAATCAAGCGCGATAAGCCGTTCCCATATTTCCAAGCATAGAGCAAGTTGGTTGCTGGTTGTCGCAAGAAAGAACCAGCGATCGTGGCCGCTCCAGCGATATTGCTGGTAATTCCGGAAACGCGACCGTAGGCGTCGTAGCCGTACGTCAGGGCCACTCCTCCCGCATACGTCATGGTGGTTTTGCGCCCCGTTGTAGCATCCGGCGCAAATTCTTCGACGCACACGCCGCTAGCGGCAGTCCGGTCGCCGCCGAGGCGCTGCGGCGCATCGGCGCGTTGTACGCGATCGAGCAGCAAGGTGCAGGACTTGATCCACCGCAGCGCCAGGCGCTGCGTCAACGCCTTGCCATACCGGTACTGGCCGAACTGCACGCCTGGTTGCTGGCGACTGAACGCACCGTGGCCACCGGCAGCGGCACGGTCAAGGCCGTCGAGCACGCGCTCAAGCGCTGGCCGGCGCTCGAACGCTATGCCGGCTCGGGCACGCTGCCGATCGATAACAATGCTATCGAAAACGCCATCCGTCCCATCGCCATCGGCAAAAAGAACTGGCTGTTTACCGGCTCCGAACGCGCAGGCCACCGGGAAGCCGCCATCCAGAGCTTGTTCGCGACGGCCAAGCTCAACGGACTTGATTCGGCACGCTGGCTGGCCGATGTATTGGAACGTCTCCCGACGTGCCCCAACAGCCAGGTCGACTCGCTGCTGCCATTTCCGAACTCTACGCAGTCCTGATCCTGCTGAACAGGTGGGGCGGTTGAACGCTTACGTTCGATTCCGCCCCGGGCCACCAAGAACACCGCAAGTAAAACGCCAACCCATGCAGGTTGGCGTTTTTGTTTGGGGAGCCTACAGTTCTTGTGTCTGGTCGATTCAAGTTGCCGGAGATTTAAATCGCAAAGCCACAAACCAAACCGCAGCCACTTGCAACGCCCCCAACGCCGTCCATATCGATTGAAATGCAATTACATTATCTAATAACGAAGGCATTACATTAACGATAATCTCCATCAAAAGAGACGAGGGCATGCTTACAAAGTAAAAAACACCCCCCGGCAACAGGTGCTCTTCAGCAGAATTCTCAAAAAGAAGCGTAGCCCAGCCCCACGATGCAGCCTCCTCGCGAATAAAAAATAAAATCGCCCCGTCTGGAATCCCGGCCGGGGGCGATTTTTTATCGGCTCTGGCCGCCGAAGTTCGGTAAATTAGAAGAGTTACCTTGCTTACAGACTACGTTTTACAGTGTTAAAGAAATCACCATTTCTCTTAATGGCATGTTCGAGCTGTGCATGCAATTCCCTTGCGGCAATACGAAGATTGGTCCATCCAGGGTGGCTCATGGCCTTCTTATGGTCACCCCGCGACAAGGCAGCTTCTGGAAGCTCCATTAACAAACTCAACAATTTCGTTATCGCATTTCTTTCATTCAAGGATAGATAGGCGACAGGCCAATTTATCAGCGCAATGCCGTTATCATGAACATCTTGCTGAATTTCTTGGGCAACATTGAAGTTGCCCATGGCTTCACATTGCTCTGGTGCACTCAACGACAAGACGTCAACCGCCTGTACAAAATAAAAGAAGCAGTTGTGAAATGATTCCTCCAACGACGCAGGTTCCTTGTCCATTACCGTTCCAATTTTCGAAGTCATTTAAGCTACTGCCTGTATGTTAATGTACATCCCCTGAATAAAGCAGTAGACCGATTGCGACGCCAAGACGCATCCACCAAGTCGGCGATGGCACTACAGGAGGGGCCGCCGGTTTGGGGACTCCCGGTTCGTTCCCTGGATGCGCCATTTCCGGCGTAATAGGGTTCCCGCTTAAATCGTAGCGTGCCCAGGGTGTAGTTGGCGTCTTTGCAATATGCGTCTTTGGCGGAAGCAGATGTGGTTCTTTTGACCGGTGGCTACGGGGTGTATGCAGACGCATCAGCGCAACTCGGTCCAGTAAAGGGAAGTATGGTGCAAACTTCGGACGCACCATGAATGACTGCACGGCTTCTAATGTGCCACTTGTCTTACAGAAACGCCAAGGCCACTGGACCGTTGTTGGTGCAAAGGTAGTAAATGCCAGAGGTGAAGCGGCCGTGATTGTTGAGTGATCCGGATCGAGCGCACGCCGGAGGGCTAGACAAACACACCCCGACCGCGCAGTTCGTTAGAGGCCCGCAGCTGGCCGTACACCGGCTGTTCCAACGTGAGGGCCAGAACCGCAGTCTCGGTGTCCTCGTCTACCCGATTCTTGATGTTGGGCTTTTTGCGATTGGCATCGATCAGGGCATCAATCCCCCCTCGACAGCCGACTGATATCGATAGAAAGTATCACGGGAAAATGCCATTACCTTGCAGGCACGCGATACATTGCCCAGCTCAGTCGCTAAATTTAGCAGACCGACCTTGTACCCTTGCCGAGGCCCTACTGTAGGATCAGATCTGAACTACTATCAAATATTAAGACATAGTATGCCTCCGCACTTGCCATCGCGGCAGTTTCCCAACAAATGGCGACGTGGGAGGCCGACTCGCACGCTGTCGAAGCAAGACAATCCCTCTCTCAAGACGCCGGCGAGCAGTATTGAAGCCATGGGTTTACGGCTCGCTGTTCAGCCGCTCAACCACGCCAAGGCCGAGTCGCAGCGCTAGCCAGGCATCGCGCTTCGCGACGTAGGACAGCGTGTATGCCGGGCTGCTCGAGGGGAGATTGAAGATGCGGTAACGCCGCGCCTGCTTGCCCAATCTCTTCAAGCCCAGCCTGGCTGCGGTACCACCGTTGAAGGCGATGGTGTGAATATTGGGATAACGCGCCAGCAGCGCCGGCAAGTCGTTGTCGTTGCGGTCGCGGATTGCGCTGTCGAGGCTGCCCGGGCGGTGGGCTTCGGCCACCACGTCCCATAGGCCAACGCCATGCGCCAGCAAGGTTTGCAGCCGCGCCTCATACGCTAGCGGCACCAAGGCCACATCCAGCACCTCGGACATCAGCGCCCAGAATTTGTTCTGGCGGTTGCCATAGTATTGCTGGACGGCCAGCGATTTTTCACCGGGCAAACTGCCCAGCACCAGCAGCCGGGTGCGTTCATCCACCACCGGATCGAAACAACGCTTGCGCAAATCATCAGTCATGGGCGTATTCTACAGGTGTAGAATCAGCCGATAACAAAACGCCCAAGGAGACCACCATGCCGGACAACCGCGCCATCGACACCCTGCTGGCCAAGTACAGCGAGAGCCACCTCCACCCCACCAACGAAGTGATCCACTTCGTCTGCGTGCCGGTCATCGTGTTCACCTTGCTCGGCCTGCTATGGGCGCTGCATCCGCTGGTGGCGCTGGGCTTCACCGTGGCCTCGATGTGGTACTACTTCAAGCTGTCCAGGCCGTTCGCGCTCGGCATGCTGCTGATGGCGGCCGTGATGCTGTCCATCCTGGCCGCCCTGCCGCCGGCCAGCGTGCTGCCGCTGTCGATCATCATTTTCGTGCTGGCGTGGATAGGCCAGTTCATCGGCCACAAGATCGAGGGCAAGAAGCCGTCCTTTTTTGACGACCTGCGCTTCCTGCTGATCGGCCCGCTGTTCGTGCTGAGCTTCCTGTACCGCCGCCTGCACTGGGCCTATTAACGGAACCAGGAATGGGCGAACAAGGCCTGCGCCGCGCCCTGCATCTCATCGTCGGCCAGCAGCAGCACCAAAGCGGTGCTCAGGGCCACATAGCCCAACAGCGTGACGACTTTGACTTGCAGCGCGGTATTCATGGCGCTCTCCCGAAATGAAAAGAAGTATGAATTCACTATACTTGGTCTTTCGGCCAGCACCGCTGAATTTACACTCCCGTTACAACTTATACATTAATCCGTTGCGCCGCAACAAAACGCTGGCCGCTAGGCAAGATACGCCCCGGCCAGCTATACTGGTTTGATGTCTTCTCCACTGCTATTCATCACCGCCTGTCTGATCTGGGGCTCCACGTTTTTCGCCATTACGCTGCAACTCGGTGACGTGCCGCCGGCCGTGTCCGTGGTATATCGCTTCGCGCTGGCATCGGCCGTGCTGTTTGCCTGGTGCGCCGCGCGCGGCCACAAGCTGCCGCTGCCATGGCGCGCGCAACGCTGGCTGATCCTGCAAGGCAGCGCCACCTTTGCCGTCAGCTACATCTGCACCTACACCTCCGAGCAATACCTGGTCTCCGGGCTGGTGGCCGTGCTGTTCGCGCTGATGGTGTTCTGGAACCCCATCCTCAACCATCTGGTCTTCCGCACCCCGCTCAGTCCCCGCACATGGGCGGCCGGCGGGGTCGCCATTGCCGGCGTCACCCTGCTGTTCTACCACTCCATCCATGACGCATGGAATGAGATCTCGTCCGGTGGCAATGGTCATTTCCTGCTCGGCCTGGTGCTGGCGCTGTGCGCCACCATCGCCAGCTCGGTCGGCAACGTGCTGGTGATCAAAGTGCGCGAGCAATCCGACAACGTGCTGCTGACCATGGCCTGGTCCATGCTGTGGGGCAGCCTGCTGGTGGCGCTGTGGGTGCTGGTCAGCGGCCAGTCCTTCGTCATGCCGTCCACCGCCAGATACTGGGGCGGCCTGCTCTACCTGTCGCTGCTGGGCTCGGTGATCGCGTTTGCCGCCTACTTCACCCTGATCCACCGCATCGGCTCCGACAAGACCGTGTACATCGGCGTGGTGACGCCGGTGATCTCGGTGCTGCTGTCGATCCAGCTTGAACACTACCGTCCCGGTCCGCTGGAATGGATAGGCATGGTGCTATGCCTGTCCAGCGTGGCCTGGGTGCTGAAACCGACTTCCTCCACTACCGCAAAAACCCGATGAGTACCTCCGAACTGACCATCCGTCCGGCCACGCCGGCCGACGTCCCCGCCATCTTTGGCATGATCTTCGAGCTGGCCGTGTTTGAAAAGCTGGAGCACATGGTGGTCGCCAACGAAGCGGCCCTGCACGACAGCCTGTTCTGCGACAAGCCGGTGTGCGAGGCGCTGGTCGGCGAAACCGGTGGCGAGGTGGTCACCTTCGCGCTGTTCTTCCACAACTTCTCCACCTTCCTGTGCAAGAAAGGCCTGTACCTGGAAGACCTGTACGTGCAACAGGCGCATCGCGGCAAGGGTTACGGCAAGCAAATGCTGGTGGCGCTGGCGCAACTGGCGGTGGAGCGCGATTGCGGCCGCTTCGAATGGTCGGTGCTGGACTGGAACGCCAACGCCATCACCTTCTACCAAAACATGGGCGCCACCGTCATGCCCGACTGGCGCATCTGCCGCGTCACCGGCGACGCCCTGACGCAGCTGTCGTCGCAGGCATAAAATCAACCGTAGATTGAACTTCCTCATACGGCGCGGCACGGTATGAATGCAGACTGGGCCGATGCCGAATACCGTCCCGTCCGCCCGTTACGATTTGCCGTGGAAAGCCGTGCTAAAGCATGCTTTGCGCGCCTTCCTCGACTTTTACTTTCCTGACTTCAGCGCTCGCATCGACTGGCGGCAACGACCGCGCTTCCGCGACAAAGAATTTGCTCGCTCGGGCTTTAGCGGTGCGCCGAATGTCATGGTGGCCGACATACTGGCAGAGGTACGAATGCGCGACGGGCGACAAGGACTGGTGCACATAGAAATCCAGACTCAGCGAGACGCCACAATGGCAAAGCGCATGCACGACTACAACTACCGCATCAGCGAAACATATGATTTGCCGCTGGCCAGTCTGGTGCTGCTCGCGGACGAGTATCCTCGCTGGCGCCCAGCCAGCTTCGACCAGCAGTTCGAGGGCACGGCGACGGCGTTTTCTTTCGGCAGCGCAAAGCTGCTCGATTACGTCACCGACATCGAGGCACTGGAGGCTTCGAGCAATCCGGTTGCCTGGTTGACACTGGCCCACTGGCGTTCGCAGCAGGCCCACCATGATCCGAAAAAACTCTACGCCGCCAAGCTACACTTGACCGCACTCCTGTTTCGGCATGGCTGGAACAAAAAGCGCATACTGGTTTTATTCGACGCGATCAATTGGATGATGACCTTGCCCGAGCCTTATCAACGACGCTATTGGCAAGCTGCCCGCAAGTTGGGAAAGGAGCACGAAATGAAGTTACTCAACCCTTTGGAGCAAATGTTTTTTGACGATGGGATCAAGAAAGGTTTGGAACAAGGTCTGGAGCAGGGACGCAGGGAGGGGGCGGTTGTGCTTCTGGAACGGCTGCTCGTCAAACGTTTCGGGCCATTGTCACAGACCACTCGCAAGAAACTGGCCACAGCCAGTCTGGCGCAATTAGAGGCCTGGAGCGATGCTCTGGATGAAGCCCAATCATTGAAGCAAATTTGGGAGTAATGCAAAAAAATCCCACCCAGCGGCAAGCGCTGGATGGGCGGAACCCGTTGTCAGTGGGAGGGAGATTGAATCAACGGGTTCACTATATCGCCCTGGTCCGCCCGGCGCCGCAGGCCTTACAAATCATTACGGCGACTTTACATAAAGGTGATACCTGTTAGTTACTGTTCGCTCCAGCAGCTCGAACAGGCCCTGCGTCAGCAATGCCAATATTGCCGCAGGGATAGCGCCGGCCAGCAGCATGTCGTTGTCGTTCAGGGCCAGGCCGATGGTGATGCGCTCGCCGTAGCCGCCGGCGCCGATGAAGGCGGCGATGGTGGCCGTGCCCACGCTCATCACGGCGGCGGTTTTCACACCGGCCAGCATCACCGGCAAGGCCAGCGGCAGATCGATGTGCAGCAGCCTTTGCAGCGGACGCAGGCCCAGCGCCTGCGCCGCCAGCTTCAAGCCCTTGCGCACTTGCAGCAAGCCGATACAGGTGTTGCGCACGATGGGCAGCAGCGCATACACCACCAGCGCCACCAACGCCGGCGCGGTGCCGATGGTGCCCAGCAGCGGTATCAGCAGCGCCAGCAAGGCCAGCGACGGCACGGTTTGCAGCACGCCTGTCAGCCCCAGCACCAGTTGCCGCAGGCGCGGCAAGGCGGCGGCCAGGATGCCCAGCGGGACGCCGATCAGACAGGCAAGCGCCACCGCCAGCAACACCAGCGTCAGATGCTGCTGCGTCAACCGCCAGAGATTTTCATCGAAGACTTTCGCCATCAGCCCCCGGCCCGCAGCAGGGACAGCGGCGGGCCCGCCTGCGGCTAGCGGCGGCGATGCGGCTTCGGGCGAGGGTTGCGGCGCACCGGCGGGGCGTGCGGGGTGCAAGGGATGCGCCGCCAGCCAGTCGCTCGCCACGCGCGTGAAGCTCTTGCCATCGATTTCAGCGGCGGCGTTCATCGCAATCATGTCCGCCTCGCTGATGCGCCCTTCCAGCTGGCCGATCGCCTTCCACGCCGCAGGAAAACGCTGCGCCGCCTCCAGCCGGTACAACAGCACCGCGTCATAGCGCGGGAAGTAGCCGCGATCATCTTCCAGCACCCGCAAGCCATACTGCCCGATGCGCGGCTCGGTCGAGTAGATATCGATGACATCCACCTGCCGTCCTTTCAGCGCCTCGTAAGCCAGGCCATGATCCAGCCCCTCCGGCCGCTGCGTCAGGCCATAGCGCGCCGCCAATCCCTGCCAGCCATCCGCGCGCCCGATAAACTCATGCGACAAGCCAAACCGCAACCCGCCCTGCGCCGCCAGCTCGCTCAGCTTGCGCGGTCCATCGCCGCCGCCGCGCATCGCCAGCGCATAGGTATTGTTAAAGCCCAGCGGCACCGCCACGCCCAGGCCCATGGCCGCCAGTTCCTTGCGCATCTGCGTCATCGACGATGGCTGCTTGTGCTTGAGGATCTCCAGATCGATGGTGCCGATATACTCCGGATAGACATCGATCCGCCCTGTCTGCAACGCCGCCAGCACAATCGCCGTATTGCCCAGGCCTTGCAGATGCTCGACCTGCGCATGCGGCGCCGCCACCTGCGCCAGCATCTCGCCGAGAATATACGACTCCGTGAACCGCTTCGAGCCGATATGCAGCGTATCGCCCGCCGCCGCTCCTGCACCGCAAAGCGGCAACGCCAGGCCAGCCAGCACGGCGCGCAGCCACCACTTCAACGCCTGCGCCGCCATCAGGCGCCCGCGCGCAGCATCGACGCTTTCAGCGCCTGCCCCAGCGTCTCAACGCTTTCCGACAAATGCGCCTTGGCCTCGCGGCTGATCGGCCTCGCCAGCGCCGCCTGCATCTCGCGCTGCAACTGCAAGGCATTCTCGCGTTGCAGGCTCCGCACATCGGCCGGCGTTCCGGCCGACACACGCAACAGCGCCGCCACCAGCCGCTTCAAATGCTCGCGCTGCAAATTGCGCCGCATGCCGCTAATATCTTTGCCGGCTTTGAGTTCGCTCCACACCGCGTCCTGCACATTCGAATACAGCTCGGCGAGGCTCAGCACCTGCTTGCGGTCCTCCACCTTCTCCTGCGAATCGAGCAGGCGGATCGCCACCCCGTCCGACATTAGCTGATCCAGTGCCGCCGCCTGCAAGGACAGCACGCGCGCGCCGACCGACACATCCGGCCGGCCGCGTGTGGCGAAATGATCCGCCCCCAGGCGGCTGATGGTGGCCGGTGAAAACTGGAAGCTGTCCGCCTTGAACAGGCTATTGGTCAGCATCTGCAAGGCCGCGCGCTGGCGCGGCAACGGTACCGGCGTAAAAGTCGCGCGGCCAGTGCCGGCGTGATCGCGCAGATAGGTCACGCCGCCCACATACTTCACCACCACCGGCAAGGTGCGCACAAATTGCTGGAAGCCGTAATCGAAGCTGCGGCGCAGCACCTCGTAACTCTCGCCCGGCTTGAGCGTGCGGTTTTGCACCCGGTCCCACAACTCGCGTGAAATCGCCAGGCGACGCTGGAAGTAAGCCAGCGGATCGCTACCCAGGTCATACACATTCACGTCAGGATCGAGATTGAAGCCGTTCGCATCCTGGTCGGTGCCGAACGCCAGTTGCGGCTCATTCGAGCGCGCGGCGATCTTCGCCAGTTCCTCCTTCTCCTGCGCCGGCTCGATAGGCTTGTAGGCATACTCGATCGCCCAGTAATCGTAAGGTCCCAGCGTGGAGGCCACATACTCGCCCTGCTTCTCGCCTTTCAGCGACAGGTTGAACGGCGTGTAATCCATCACCGACCCGGTCATGCTGTTCTTCCTGGTGAACTCCGGGTCCTGCAACTGCTGCAAGGTATAGATCGTCGACGCGCGGAAGTTATGCCGCAAGCCCAGCGTGTGCCCGACTTCGTGCATGACCACCGACCTCACATACGCCTGCGCCACCGCATTCGCTTCCGGGCCGCTCATGTCCAGCAGGCCGCGCGCCTCCAGCACATCCATGGCGAAGCCCATCTCCTGCGCCGACTCCTGCATGTAGTCGCAGCGGGCCTCCGCCGATTGCGTCGGCAGCAGCGAGATGCTGTCCTCGCCGATCACACGCCGAGCCGTGCGCGCAAACACGTCCGACATGGCGATATCCGCATCCAGGATCTCGCCGCTGCGCGGATCGACCTGACTGGGCCCGATGGCGAAGCCGACATCGCTGCCGACGAACCAGCGGATCGAGGCATGGCGTGCGTCCATGGTATCGAAGGAATCCTTCTCGGTCTGCTGCTTTACCACGATGGCGTTCCTGAAGCCGATGCGCTCAAACGCCGCGTTCCACGCCAGCACGCCGTGTCGCACCGATTCGCGGTACTTCTCCGGCACATTGGCGTCGATCCAGTAGACGATGGGCTGCTTCGGTTCCGACAGCGCCGCCGCCGGGTCCTGCTTCTCCAGCCGCCAACGCTCCACCAGGTGCACCGCCGTGGTCGGCGTCACATCATCCGAATAATCCTGGCTGGTGCTGACGAAATGGCCGATGCGGTCGTCCGCGCGGCGGCCATGCATGGCCTGCGCCGGCAGCGGCATGAAGCTGTAGTAAAAACCGAGGAACATGCTGCGCGGGTCCGGCAGCGTTGACGGCGGATTCGGCACGGCGGCCGGCACCGGTGGCATCACCGCCGGCGGGGCCGGTATGCGCGGCGTGAAGTAATGCGCATTGACCTGCAAGCCGGTCATGCTCTCGTCCGAGCGGATGGTGAGGAAGCTGCTGTTGCGCGCATCCATCACATACGTCATGCGGAAGGCCGCCTCCAGCCGCGTGGTCATCGACGGGATGTCGCCGAACAGCAGGATATTGGCTTCCACCAGAATGGACTTGGATTGCGGATGCGGGCTGCTGGCCACCGGCGCAATCGCCAGCAGGCTGTCCGAGAACGCCTGCTGCACCGCCAGCGCCTGCGGCGTGCCGCCCCTGGCGCCAAAGTCCGTGTTCTTGGCGATGATCTGCACGATATTCCCCACGCGGTGGAACACCACCACCTGGCTCAATCCCATCTGGCTGCCATAGATGCCACGCTCGCCGATCCCGTTCGGCATGTTCACCGACATGAACATCGGACGGTCAAACTGGTCGGGCCGCAGCTCGATCCAGACCTTTTCCTCTTTCTGGTACAGACTCAGAAAACCCGGCAAATGCTGGGCGCCGCGTACGATGTCGATAAAAGGCCGGGGTGCGGCAACCGGCAAGGCGGCTGGCGTGGGCGTGGTTACCGCCGGTTGCGGCGTGGCCGCTGCGGCGGCGGGCGCCTCCGGCGCATGCGGCACGGGCGGCGTTGGTACAGGTTCTTGGGCGACTGCGTGGGCGCTCAGCGCAGCCAGCACGGCGGCGCGCAGGGAATTCGGGACGAACATAACGCTTCCTTCGATGACATCCGGATAATGTAACCGAAAGCCCGCAAGAAGCGACGGATTTTTACAAGGCCGGAGAGCGCAATTTGCCTGCGTTGACGACCCCACGGCACGGATTCAGGCCGATGGCGTAAGACAGATCGGCCGGACGCGCAATGCGCCACAGCGCGAAATCGGCACGCTTGCCCACTTCCAGGCTGCCGATTTCGTCATGCAGCCCAAGCGCGCGCGCCGCATGCAGCGTGCAGCCGGCCAGCGCCTCCTTCGGCGTCAATCGCCACAGGGTACAAGCCATATTCATCGCCAGCAGCAGGGAGGTCATCGGCGAGGTGCCGGGATTGCAGTCGGTGGCCACCGCCATCTTCACGCCGGCGGCGCGCATGGTGGCGACGGGCGGCGGCGTGGTGTCGCGCAGGAAGTAGTAAGCGCCGGGCAGCAGCACCGCCACCGTGCCGGCGGCGGCCATGGCCGCGATGCCTTCGGCGCTCAGATGCTCCAGATGATCCGCCGACAAACCTTGGTAACGCGCCGTCAGCGCCGCGCCACGCTGATCGGACAACTGCTCCGCATGCAGCTTGACCGGCAGGCCGGCCGCCTGCGCGGCCTTGAACACGCGCTCCGTCTGTTCATAGGAAAAGCCGATACGCTCGCAAAACGCATCCACCGCATCCACCAGCCCTTCGGCGGCCAGCGGTGCGATCATCTTGCAGACTTCATCAACATAATCGTCAGCGCGGCCGGCAAACTCCGGCGGCAGCGCGTGCGCGCCCAGGAAGGTGGTCGCCACGCTCACCGGCAGTTCGCGACCGATACGGCGCGCGGCGCGCAGCATGGCGGCTTCCGACGCCAGCGTCAGGCCATAGCCGGATTTGATTTCGATGGTGGTTACGCCTTCGGCCAGCAGCGACAGCACGCGCGGCAGGCTTTGCCGCAGCAGCTCATCCTCCGACGCCGCGCGCGTGGCGCGCACGGTGGACATGATGCCGCCACCGGCACGGGCGATGTCCTCGTATGTGGCGCCATTCAGGCGCGCCTCGAATTCATCGCTGCGATTGCCAGCGTGGACGATGTGGGTGTGGCAGTCGATCAGGCCGGGCGTCAGCCAGCTGCCGCCGCCGTCATGCACAGTGACCGCCTGCGCGGCAGGCATCCCGGCTTGCGGCCCAAGCCAGGCGATGCGGCCGTCTTTTACCGCAATGGCGGCGTCCCGAATCTCACCGTAGCCATCGGCCATCGTGGCCAGATGCACGTTCGTAAACAACACATCCCACATACTTGCTGCCCTAGTTATAAATAATATCGGCCACCAGAACGGTGGCCTGTTGCGCTTCCATGGTCCAATCGTCGTCGGCTTCCAGCACCACCGTATCGTAGCGCACCATGGCGATGCGTTCGCGCGCGCTGCTCAGCGTCAGGCTTTCGCCCTCGGCCAGGAACAGCAGCGTGGTGCCGGCGCGGCGCTTGAGCGCTTCCTTGCCGCGCACAGTGCGCAGTTCCAGGCGATGGCGGCACGCGCCGCGCCGCGTCATGACATTGAAATCGGTGGTGTGCTGGCCGGTGACGGTGGCATGCACCGCGTCTTCGCCGGCGAACTCGATCAGCGGCTCGCTGGGACTGAGCACAAAGCGCTCGTCGCCGAAATCCAGCAGCACGCCGTCGCCGTCCACCAGCGCCAGCGAGCGGTCGATGCCGGGGAAGGCGGAGAATGGACCATCCTGCGCAATAGTGGCCAGGCTGACGCGCCACTCGAAATCATCGAGATGCGCACCGGCTGGCGAGACGGCGATTTCGGTGGTGCTGCCGCCGCCGTTCTTCCACGGCGCGGAGCGCAGGTTTGCATACTGGATTAGCTGGGTCATCGGAACTCCCTCAGTTCGGCCAAAGTCTGCTTGAAGCGCGCAGCGATCGCCTGCTGCGCCACGTGCTGCTGATTGCGCACTACCCACTGGCCGCCGACCATGACGTCCTTGACCAGATTGTCGTTGCCGCTGAAGACCAGGCTGCCGAGTACCTCGTCCAGCGCCAACCCAAACATATTCGGATGCGCGTCATCCAGCACCACGATGTCCGCGCGCAGGCCGGGCGCCAGGGCGCCGACCGACCGTCCAGCCGCTTGCGCGCCGCCGCGCAGCGCGCCCTGCCACAGGAAATCCCCCACATTGCGCTGCGCATCGGACACCGCGATATTGCGGCGCTGGTGCTGCAAGCGCTGTCCATATTCCAGCCAGCGCAGCTCTTCCACCGCGCTTTGCGACACGTGGCTGTCGCTGCCGATGCCAAACACGCCGCCCTGTGCCAGGAAACTCTCCAGCGGGAACAGGCCATCGCCGAGATTCGCTTCCGTAGTCGGGCACAGGCCCGCCACCGCGCCGCTGCGTGCCATGCCGCTCACCTCAACGTCCGTCAGATGCGTGGCGTGGATCAGGCACCAGCGCTGGTCCACTTCCAGATGCTCCAGCAGCCACTGCACCGGACGGCGGCCGCTCCAGTCCAGCGACTGCTGCACTTCCGCCATCTGCTCGGCGATGTGGATGTGCACCGGACGCGCCTTCGGCAGCGTCGCCAGCACTTCCTGTATCTGCCCCACCGCAGCGGCCCGCAACGAATGCGGCGCCACGCCGACCTCGGTCTGCGCATCGCGCAGCGGCTCCAGCGCCTCCACGATGCGCAACACATCCTGCGCATCGGTGCGGAAACGTTGTTGCTCAGGTTTTAACGCCTTTTCGCCGAAGCCGGAATAACTATACAACACCGGCAGCATGGTTATGCCGATTCCGGTCAAACGTGCGGCGGCAATGACACGTTCCGCCGTTTCCGCCGGGCGCGCATACATGCCGCCGTCCGGCGTGCGCTGCACGTAGTGGAATTCGCACATCGAGGTGTAGCCATGGCGCAGGCATTCGCTGAACAGCTGCGCGGCGATGGCCTCAATATGCTCCGGAGTGATGTTGCGCGCAAAGCGATACATCAGGTCACGCCAGGTCCAGAAACTGTCCTTGCTGTCGCCCGCCTTCTCGGTACGCCCGCCCAGCGCACGCTGGAAGCTGTGCGAGTGCAGATTGATCATGCCCGGCAGCGCGTACTCCACGCACTCAACACCAGCCGACGCGGCGGGCATACCGCCGGGCGCCGCGGACGCGGTGGCCACGGCGCGTGCGCTGGCTGCGCCCGCATCGGCAACACCCGGCGTCACCGCCGTGATGGTGCCGGCGGCATCCCACTCGATCAGCACATCCTTGGCCCAGCCGTCTGGCAGCAGCGCGTGGCGCGCAAACAGTTTACTCATGCGCGCACCCAATCGGCAGCTGCCTGCATCATCGCGCGCAACGGCTGCCGCACCTGCGACGCCAGATCCTCACGATAACCATACGGCGCATCTTCATCCATATAGGTCGACTGGCACATCTCCAGCTGAATCGCGTGGATGCCCTTTGCCGGCTCGCCGTAAAAGCGCGTGATATGCCCGCCCTTGAAGCGGCCGTTGACGGCGATGGTATAGCCGCCATCCGCGCGCGCCACCACGGCCTCGGTCAGGCCAGGCGCGCAACTCTTGCCATCCGCCGTGCCAAAGTTCAGATCCGGCAGCTTGCCCTCGAAGAAGCGCGGCACGTGCGAGGCGATGGAATGCGCATCCCACAGCACCACGCGCCCGTGCAGCGCCAGCAAGCGATCCAGCTCCGCGCGCAGCTGATCGTGATACGGCTTCCAGTACGCCTGCAAGCGGCGCTGAACCTCAGCTTCGTCGGGCGCGCGACCCGGCAGATAAAGCGGCTCGCGATGAAAGGTATCGACCGGGCACAAACCCGTCGTATCCTGCCCCGGATACAAATTGGTATTCTCCGGCGGCCGGTTCAAATCGATCACATAACGCGACCAGCGTGCCGACAGCACCGACGCGCCCATCTCGCCCAGAAACGCATACAAACGAACCAGATGCCAGTCCGTATCCTGCCTGTCGACAGCGGCCGGCGTCATCGCCGCCAGCACGTCGCCCGGAATGTCGGTGCCCACGTGCGGCATGGACACCAGCAAGGGAATACTGCCTGCTTTGAACTGATAATCCATGCCGACTCTCCTTAAGGATGCAGCGCCGTGAACAACTCCTTGCACGACGCGCTCAACTCGCCGCGCAACACCATGCCCTTGGCCGCTTCAATATCGGGCGCAAAGAAGCGGTCCACGTCATAGAACGGCACCTTCTGGCGCAGCTGCTCATGCACATGTTCCAGATGCGGCGAAGTGGTCAACGGGCGATGGAAATCGATGCCCTGCGCCGCCGCCAGCAACTCGATACCGACGATGGTCGCGGTATTCTGCGCCATATCCTCCAGGCGGCGCGCAGCGTAAGTCGCCATGCTGACGTGGTCCTCCTGATTGGCCGAGGTAGGAATCGTGTCCACACTGCCCGGATGCGCAATCGACTTGTTCTCCGACGCCAGCGCGGCGGCGGTAACGTGCGCGATCATGAAGCCCGAGTTCACGCCCGGATCGCGCACCAGGAACGGCGGCAGGCCGGACAAGGTCGCATCGATCAGCAGCGAAATGCGGCGCTCCGAAATCGAGCCGATTTCAGCGATCGCCAGCGCCAGCGTATCGGCGGCAAACGCCACCGGTTCGGCGTGGAAGTTACCGCCCGAGACCACCACCGACAGCTCGCCATCCTTGAACAGCAGCGGATTGTCGGTCACCGCGTTTGCCTCGATCAGCAGCGTGCGCGCGGCGTTGTTGATGATGTCCCAGCACGCGCCCATGACTTGCGGCTGGCAGCGCAGGCAGTACGGGTCCTGCACACGCTCATCGCCGACCAGGTGCGAAGCGCGGATCGCGCTGTCCGACACCAGCTGACGATAAATCGACGCGGCGGCGATCTGACCCGGCTGGCCGCGCACCTCGTGCACGCGCGCGTCGAACGGCGAATCCGAACCCTTGGCCGCGTCCAGCGACAAAGCGCCCGCCACCATGCCCGCTTCCAGCAGGCGCTCGGCCATGAACAGGCCATGCAGCGCCAGCGCGGTCGACACCTGCGTGCCGTTGATCAGCGCCAGGCCTTCCTTCGCGGCCAGCACCACCGGCGCGATGCCGGCCGCTTGCAACGCGGCGGCGGCATCTTGCAGCTCGCCTTTGACGCGCACCTGGCCCACGCCCATGATCGCCAACGTCATATGCGACAGCGGCGCCAGGTCGCCCGACGCGCCGACCGATCCCTTGGCCGGAATGGCCGGCATGATGCCTGCGTTGTAAATCGCGATCAGCGACTCGATAATCAGCGGACGCACGCCCGAGTAACCGCGCGCCAGGCTGCCGATCTTCATCAGCATAATCAGGCGGCACACCGCGTCCGACATCAGCTCACCGGTGCCCACCGAGTGCGACAGGATCAGATTGCGCTGCAACTGTTCCAGCTTGTCGTCCGGGATGCGGGTCTTGGCCAGCAGGCCGAAGCCGGTGTTGATGCCGTAAGCCGCGTCGCCTTTGGCGACGATGGCCTGCACAGCGGCGGCCGAGGCTTCAATCACAGGATAGGCTTCTTCGGCCAGCGACAGCGGGCCAGCGGCGTTCCACACGGAGCGCAGTTCGGAGAGCGTCATGGCGCCCGGTTTGAGAGTCAAAGTCATCGTTAAGCTCATTTGATCATAGGTGGAGCAGGGAATTCGGGCGGCCCGCCGCCCGCCTGCGGAACGGGGCGCCTTTGCAAGGGCGCCCTCCCGTCTTACAGGACCATAGGAAGATTCAGGCCATTACGCTTGGCGCAAGCGACCGCGGTTTCATAGCCCGCGTCGGCGTGACGCATCACGCCCGAGCCGCTGTCGTTCACTAGCACGCGCGCCAGGCGCTTGGCGGCGGCGTCGGTGCCATCGGCCACGATCACCACGCCGGAGTGCTGCGAATAACCCATGCCCACGCCGCCGCCATGGTGCAGCGACACCCAGGTCGCGCCACCGGCGGTATTCAGCAGGGCATTCAGCAGAGGCCAGTCGGAAACGGCGTCGGTGCCATCCTTCATGGCTTCCGTTTCGCGGTTAGGGCTGGCCACCGAGCCGGTGTCCAGATGGTCGCGGCCAATCACGATCGGCGCTTTCAGCTCGCCCTTGCGCACCATCTCATTGAACGCCAGGCCGGCGATGTGACGCTCGCCCAAGCCCAGCCAGCAGATACGCGCCGGCAGGCCCTGGAAGGCGATGCGCTCGCGCGCCATGTCCAGCCAGCGATGCACCTGCGCGTGATGCGGGAACAGCTCCTTGATCTTGGCATCGGTCTTGTAGATATCTTCCGGATCGCCGGACAGCGCCACCCAACGGAACGGGCCACGGCCCTCGCAGAACTGCGGACGGATGTAAGCCGGCACAAAGCCCGGGAAATCGAAAGCATTCTTCACGCCGTGGTCAAACGCCACCTGACGGATGTTGTTGCCATAGTCGACTACCTTGGCGCCAAGCGACTGGAAGTCCAGCATGGCCTGCACGTGCACCGCGCACGACGCGGTGGCGGCGGCCTTCAACTCCGGATGGCGCGATGCATCCTGCTGCGCCGCCTTCCACTGCTCGACGGTCCAGCCTTGCGGCAGATAGCCATTGATCAGGTCATGCGCCGAGGTCTGGTCGGTCACCACATCCGGCACGATGCCGCCGGCCTTGGCGCGGCGCACCAGCTCCGGCAGCACGTCGGCCGCGTTGCCCAGCAGGCCGATGGAAATCGCGTCGCCATTGGCCTTGTGCTGCTTGATCATCTCCAGCGCCTCATCGATGGACGCGGCCTGCTTGTCGAGGTAACGGGTGCGCAGACGGAAATCGATGCTGCTCTGCTGGCACTCGATGGTCAGCGACACCGCGCCCGCCATGGTCGCGGCCAGCGGCTGCGCGCCGCCCATGCCGCCCAGGCCGGCGGTCAGCACCCAGCGGCCTTTCAGATCGCCGCCGAAATGCTGGCGGCCCGCTTCCGCAAAGGTCTCGAAAGTGCCCTGCACAATGCCCTGCGTGCCGATGTAAATCCACGAACCGGCCGTCATCTGGCCGTACATGAACAGGCCTTTGCGGTCCAGTTCATTGAAGTGCTCCCAGTTGGCCCACTTCGGCACCAGATTCGAATTGGCGATCAGCACGCGCGGCGCGTCTTCGTGAGTCTGGAACACGCCCACCGGCTTGCCGGACTGGATCAACAGGGTCTGATTCTCTTCCAGCTCGCGCAGCGAAGCCAGGATCTGGTCGTAGCACGCCCAGTTGCGGGCCGCGCGGCCGATGCCGCCGTAGACCACCAGATGCCTGGGATTCTCCGCCACTTCCTTGTCCAGATTATTCTGGATCATGCGGTAGGCCGCTTCCGCGCCCCAGCTCTTGCAAGTGCGCTCAGGGCCGCGTGGCGCGCGGATCTCGCGGCTGGCGTCGTAACGGGGGTCGTTGTCGAAGTGGCTGCTCATAAGATCTCCTGCTGCGAGGTTGTGAATATCCTCGCAGCATAAGTTGTATATACAACCAAGTCAACAGGTTTTTTCTATCGCGTCAGCGGCGGCTATAGACCCGCCTTCCACCCATCCAGGTTTGCAGCACCGTGGTCTTGCCCAGCTGTTCGGGGACGATTTTGAAGATGTCGCGGTCGACCACGATGAAGTCGGCCCACTTGCCCGGCTCCAGCGAACCGACCACGTTTTCCTGGTGCGCCGCATAAGCCGCGTCCAGCGTGAAGCAGCGGAAGGCTTCGGTCAGCGTCATGGCCTGATTCTTGTACCAGCCGCCCGGCGGCACGTTGGCGTTGTTCTGGCGCGTGACCGCCGCGTGCAGGCCTTCGAACGGATTGGGCGACTCGATCGGGAAGTCCGATCCGCAGGCGATCCGCGAGCCCTGGTCGAGGAAGCTGCGCCATGCATACGCGCCCTTGATGCGCTCATGGCCCACGCGCTGCTCGGCCATATTCTGGTCCGAGGTGGCGTGGGTCGGCTGCATCGACGGGATGATGCCCAGCTGCTTGAAGCGCGGGATATCCTCCAGCGCCACCACCTGCGCGTGCTCGATGCGATGGCGCAGGCCGACATTGTTGTGCTGCGGGATCAGGGCCGCGTAGGCGTCCAGGATCTGGCGGTTGCCGGCATCGCCGATGGCGTGGATGTTGACCTGATAGCCGGCCTTCATGGCCTTGTTCATCTTGGCGCGCATCTCGGCGTCCGGGTAGAACAACAGGCCTTTGGTGGACGGCATGTCGGTATAGGGCGCCAGCAGCGCCGCGCCGCGGCTGCCGAGCGCACCGTCCGAATACAGCTTGACCGCCGCCAGCGCATACACGTCGTTGGCGTAGGACTTGAGCGGGCCGTCCTTGGACAGCTCGTCGAAATCGGCGGTGGTGTCGCCAATCATGGCGTAGATGCGGGTGGTCAGCTTGCCGTGATCGGCGTAGTCGCGGTAGATATCGTCCTGCACCACCTTGATGCCGGCATCGTGCACGCTGGTCAGGCCGACCTTGGACAACTGCGCCAGCGCCACATCCAGCGTGGCGCGCGCCTCGGCCGGCGTGGGCAACGGCACCACGCGGTTGACCAGCTCCATGGCCGCGTCAACCAGCACGCCGGTCGGCTTGCCGCTGGCGTCGCGCTCGATCTTGCCGCCGGCCGGATCGCGCGTGCTCTTGTCGATGCCGGCCATTTCCAGCGCCTTGGTATTGACCCAGATGGCGTGGCCGTCGACGCGGTGCAGCAGCACCGGGCGGTCGTTGACCACCGCATCCAGCTCGGCGGCGGTGGGGAAGCGGCCCAGTTTCCAGATCTCCTGATTCCAGCCAAAGCCAACGATCCAGGCCTTTTTCGGGTGCGTGCGGGCGAAATCCGCCACCGCTTTCACCGCCGCGTTGAGCGAGGTGGGGCTGTAGAGCTCCACGCCGGAGGCGATTTCGCCCAGTTCAAACACGTGGCCGTGGGCGTCGATCAGGCCTGGCAGCACGGTCTTGCCCTGCACGTCGATATGCTCCGCCTTTGGCAGCGCGGCCGCCGTTTGCGCCTCGCTGCCCACCGCCACGATACGGCCCAGGTCATCGAAAGCCAGCGAAGTAAAGCGCTGTAGCTGGCCGGCCGCGTTCAGCGTGTAGCCATTGGCACGGTCGATGATGGTGTCGGCATGGGCCGGCAGGGCCAGGGCGGCGGCGATTAAAAGGGGAAGACGCATCGATTTCTCCATTCAGCAGCAAGTTTCAGAGTGTAGCGGAATTTGACGGCCGGCCGGGTACAATGTGAAAAGTATTAGCTCTCGCGAATAGTCCTGTGTCCAGCCGCCTACTTTATCTCCGCCTGCTCAAAGAATTCCGCCCCTACGCGTGGATCGCCGTCGTCACGCTGTTCGCGGTCGGCCTGGCCGCTGCCACCGACGTGCTGTTGATCCGCCAGCTGCAAAACGTGGTGGACGCGCTGGCCCCCTCGCACACCTTCGGCCCGGCCAAAGCCCCGGCCACCGGCATCCTGGCCTGGGTGCAGGAGGCGCTGGGCCATCTGCTGCCGGCCGATCCGACCAAGGCCGCGCTGTGGACCATTCCGGCGGTGATCTTCGGGCTGGCGGTGATGCGCATGGTGTCCAGCTTCGCCGGCGAATACGGCGCCGCGTGGCTGAGCAGCCGGGTCCAGGCCAACCTGCGCGAAGTCATGTTCGCCCGCATCATGCGCCTGCCGAACGGCTACTTCGATCAATCCTCCACCGGCACCACCCTGTCGCGCGTAGCCTTCGACGCGGCGCAGGTGGCGCAGGCCGGCCTCACGGTGGTCAACGTGGCGGTGCGCGATACCGTGGCCACCGCCGGCTACCTGATTACCCTGTTCACCATCGACTGGCAGCTGGCGGTGTTCTGCCTTGGCCTGCTGCCGCTGGTGGCGGCCATCGTCACCTTCGCCGGCCGCCGCATGCGCAAGTTGAGCAAAAGCGCGCAGGCGGCCATGGGCGATCTGACCAATGTGCTGGACGAGAGCATCAGCGGCCAGCGCGTGGTGAAGATTTTCGGCGGCCAGAAATATGAGCAGGAGCGCTTCGACAACGTGGTCAAGCTGAATCGCCAACTGGCTGTGAAGCACGCGGCGACGTCCGCGCTCAACTCCGGCATCATCATGATGCTGATCGGGATTACGCTGTCGTCGGTGATTTACTTCGCGCTGCTGCGCGCGCAGGCCGGCGCGCTGTCGCCGGGCGCCTTCGTGGCCTTCATGTCGTCGCTGATGGCGATGCAGTCGCCGATCAAGAACCTGACCAAGATTAACGAGCCGATGCAGCGCGGACTGGCGGCGGCCGAATCGGTGTTTGGCCTGATCGACATGGAGTCGGAAGCCGATCAAGGCACCAAGACCATCGCCCGCGCCGAGGGCCGCCTGTCGGTGCGGGACGTGAGCTTCCACTATCGCGGTGCGGACGGCGCGCCGCTGGACCCGGATGCGCGTCCGGCGCTGGACCATGTATCGCTCGATATCGCCGCCGGCGAGACGGTTGCGCTGGTGGGGAGTTCGGGCAGCGGCAAGACCACGCTGGCCGGCCTGCTGCCGCGTTTCTACGATGTCAGCGGCGGCAGCATCCAGCTGGACGGCGTCGACCTGCGCGACTACACCATGACCTCATTGCGCCAGCAGATCGCGCTGGTGTCGCAGGACGTGGTGCTGTTCAACGACACGCTGGCGGCCAATATCGCTTACGGCGATCCGGCGCCGTCGATGGAGCGCATCGAGGCGGCGGCGCGCGCGGCACATGCGCATGAATTCATCGTGCGCCAGCCGGAGGGCTACCACTCGCAGGTGGGAGAAAACGGCACGCGCCTGTCAGGCGGCCAGCGCCAGCGTCTGGCGATTGCGCGCGCGCTGTACAAGAACGCGCCTATCCTGATTCTGGACGAAGCCACCAGCGCGCTGGATACCGAATCCGAGCGCCTGGTGCAGCAGGCTTTGGAAGTCTTGATGAAAGGCCGCACCACGGTGGTCATCGCCCACCGCCTGTCGACCATAGAGAAAGCGGACCGCATCGTGGTGCTGGATCGCGGCCGCATTGCCGAATCGGGCAGCCACGATGCGCTGCTGGCGCAGAACGGCATCTACGCCCGCCTGTATCAAACGCAGAAAAGCGTTCAGGCGGTATAGCCGCCGTCCACGGTGAAGCTGGCGCCCGTTACGAAGCCGGCTTCACCACTCACCAGATACGCCACCATTCCCGCCACCTCTTCCGCCTTGCCGAAACGGCGCGCCGGGATCATGGTTTGCAGCGCCGGCGCGTGCGGACCGTCGGCCGGGTTCATATCGGTTTCGGTCGGCCCCGGCTGGACGTTGTTGACGGTGATGCCGCGTGGCGCCAGGTCAATCGCCGCGCCGCGCACCAGCGCCGCCACCGCGCCCTTGGTCATCGAGTACACGCTGGAGGTCGGGAAGGCCACGCGAATGCTGGCGATGCTGCCGATGGTCACAATGCGGCCGCCCTCCTTCATCACTTTGGCCGCCGCCTGCATGGCGACGAATACGCCGCGCACATTGGTGGCGACCATGCGGTCGAAGTCTTCCAGTGGATAGTCCTCAATCGGCGCCAGATTCAGGATGCCGGCGTTGGTGACCAGGATGTCCAGCGCGCCGAAGTGTTCCACCGTTTTGGCCACGGCCGCCTTCACCGCGACGGCGTCGGCGCTGTCGGCGCGGATGGCCAGCGCCTTGCCGCCATTGGCGTTGATGGTGGCGGCAAGGTCGTTGGCCTTGTCGGGCGAGGAGACGTAGGTGAAGGCCACGGCCGCGCCGTCCTGCGCCAGCCGTTTGACGATGGCCGCGCCTATGCCGCGCGCGCCGCCGGTTACCAGAGCTACTTTCATGATATTTCCTTTCGTTTTGGATCAATTAGTCAAAAACCAAGGCCATGGTAGAATTTCTGGATCGAACGGTCAAGTAAACGTTTTGTGATACTTGTCTGATGCGTTAACCGCGCAGCCCCTGCACGGCGAAGCTGGCGATGGCGCGCAGGGTGGCGATGGAGGCACCGGCCTTGGCACTGATTTTCATGCCAGACAGGGTGGCGGCGACAAAGGCCGCGGCCTGGCCGATGTCGGTATCGGCCGGAATTTCACCGGCCGCCGCAGCGGCACGCAACTGTGCTTCCACGGCGTGGTTGAGCAGTTTGGCGCTGGCGTCGCGCAGGGCGTTGACTTCCTCGTCGCCGGTGCCGAATTCGGCGATGGCGTTGACGCCCATGCAGCCTTTGGCGTTGTCGCGTTTGGGACGGGAAGCGAAGGCTTGCAGCATATGCCCGATGGCGGCGAGGCCGCTGTCGCCTTTCAGGTGGCGCAGCAGGTCGTTGACGCTGGCCTCATTGTAGCGCTGTAGCGCTTCGAGGTAGAGCGAGCGCTTGTCGCCAAAGGTGTCGTACATGCTTTGGCGGCCGATCCGCATGGCGTCCAGCAGGTCGCTGGTGGAGGTGGCCGCGTAGCCTTTTTGCCAGAAGACTTCCAGTGCCTTGTTCAGTGTTTCGACACGGTCGAATTCTCTTTGCCTTGCCACAGGTGTTCCTTGGTTAGTTTGCGTCGTGGAAGATGATGCCCAGCGTGTGGCGCGATCCGGCGCGCAGCCGGCTCACGCCATGCCGCAGGTTGACGCGGTAGATGCCGCGCGTGCCCTGCACCGGGCGATGGTTGACGGCGAAGATTACCATGTCGCCGCGTTTCAGCGGAACCACCTCCACGCGCGACTGCATGCGCGGGCGTTGTTCGGTCAGGACAAATTCGCCGCCCTCGAAGTCTTTTCCCGGTTGCGACAGCAGCACGGCGGCTTGCAGGGGGAAGACGTGGTCGCCGTACAGGTCCTGATGCAGGCAGTTGTAATCGCCGGCGGTGTACTGGAGCAGCAGCGGCGTCGGGCGCGTCTGGCCGGCGGCGTGGCAACGTGCCAGGAAGTCGGTGTGCTCGGCGGGGAAGCGGTCGGGCAGGTCCATCAGCTCGTGCCAGCGGTTGGCAATGGCGGCCAGCGGGCCGTAGAGGGCATGGCGCAGGGCGGCGATCATGGACGGCAGCGGGTAGCGGAAGTACTGATACTCGCCGCTGCCAAAGCCGTGCTGCGACATCACCACGCGGCTGCGGAACAACTGCGATTGGCCGTACTGCGCGGCCATGGCGGCGCACTCCTCGGCGCCCAGCATGCCGGGCAGGATGGCGTAGCCGTGCGCATTCAACTCATCGGCGATGCCCTGCCAATCGAGGCCGGCGACGTGCACCGCGATCCCCGCCGCCGCCCCTGCCGTGGCCGGGCGGGCGGCGAGCGTGGGGCGCGCCTTGCGCTCCGCCGCCGCGTCGCCGAAATCGAGCTCGCCATTGCTCACATTACTCACATTACTCACTGATCACCTCCCTGTTCAACAACTCCGCCTTGCGGTCCACGCCCCAGCGATAGCCGGAGATCGATCCATCGTTGCGCACCACGCGGTGGCACGGTATCGCCACCGCGATCGCGTTGGCCGCGCAGGCCGAAGCCACCGCCCGCGCCCCACGCGGCACGCCGGCCAGTTGCGCCAGTTCGGCATAGGTCACGCGCCGCCCGGCCGGTATCGCCCGCAGCACCTGCCACACGCGCTGCTGGAACGCCGTGCCGCGCACATCCAAGGGCAAATCCAATCCCACCGACGGCTGCTCGACCATGCCCACCACGCGCGACACCACCTGTTCGAACTCCGGCTCCGCCCCGATCAGCTCCGCCTTCGGAAAACGATCCTGCAAATCCTTCACCAGAAAATCCGGATCGTCATCGATCAGAATCGCGCAAATGCCCTGCTCCGTGCTGGCCACCAGTATCGGTCCCAGCGAACACTCGGCAATCGCAAACCTGATTTGCTCGCCCGCCCCGCCGGCGCGGAAAGTGGAAGGCTTCATGCCCAGCACCGCCTCCGACTGCGCATAAAACCGCCCGCTCGAATTGAAGCCGGCCGCATACAGCGCATCCGTCACCGTGGCCTGCGCCGCCAGGCCGGCCTGCACCTTCCGCGCCCGCGCCGCGTTGGCGTAAGCCTTGGGCGTAATCCCCGTCACCGCCTTGAACATGCGATGGAAATGGAAGCGGCTCACGCCCACCGCCTCGGCCAGACTGTCCAGATCCGGCGCCTCCTCCGCCTCGTCGATCAGACGGCAGGCCTGCGCCACGATGGCCGCCTGGCGCTCGGCCAGCGGCGGCTGGTCCGGCTTGCAGCGCAGGCAGGGCCGGAAGCCGGCCTGCTCGGCCGCCTCGCGGCTGTCGTGAAACGCCACATTCTTGCGCAAGGCCGGACGCGCCCCGCACGAGGGCCGGCAGTACACGCCGGTGCTGCGCACCGAATACCAGAACACGCCGTCGGCGCCGGCGTCGCGCTGCTGCACCGCAGTCCAGCGCTTCTCATCGTTACCATACTTGCCCATCTCAGACTCCGTGATTGGTGGAATGTGGCCATCGTAGCCAGCACCGAAAAACCATGCACTCCGCCTCTTGCTTTTGAATTGTACAAGCAGGCGATGCTAGAATGATCGCTCTTACCAGGAGACAGCGGTTTGGACGATCAAGTTACCCAGGACAGCACACCTATTTTCCAGCGCATCAAAGACTACCTGCTGGCGGAAATCGCCGCCGGCACGTGGAAGGAAGGCGATGTGATCCCGTCCGAACAGGCGCTGGTCAAGCAGTTCGGCGTCTCCCGCATGACCGTCAACCGCGCCGTGCGCGAACTCACCGCCGAACAGGTGCTGACCCGCCGCCAGGGCTCCGGCACCTACGTGGCCCAGCAAAAATACCAGGCCACCCTGCTGGAGATTAAATCCATCGCCGACGAAGTGCGGGCGCGCGGCCACGCCCACCGCAGCAGCCTGCAACAGCTGGAGCGCGTCAAGGCCAGCGAATTGATGGCCAAGCAGTTCGACCTGCCGGCCGGCCACCTGCTGTTCCACTCGGTGATCGTCCACTTCGAGAACGGCGTGCCGATCCAGGTCGAGGACCGCTGGGTCAATCCGCAGTGCGCGCCGGACTACATGGAGCAGGACTTCGCCCACATCACCCCCAACGAATACCTGATGCAGGCCGCGCCCCTGCAAGGCGCCAGCTACAGCATCGAGGCGCTGGCCGCCCCGCGCGACATCGCCGACATGCTGGCCATCGACACCAGGCAGGCCTGCCTGGTGCTCAAGCGCCAGACCCGCTCCGGCGGCATGATCGCCACCCTGGCCACCATGTGGCACCCGGGCCACCGCTACCAGTTCGCCGGCAGCTTCACCCAATAAGCTAGCAGCGCGCAAGCCACCCCGCCCGCCGCATTCTCACCGTTTGTCACGAAAACAGCCCAAGAATGTTAAATCCGCGGCTGTTTGGTCCTCATTCCCGACGCAATCGGCTGATTGCCACGCGCCCGCCAACAGCCCCGGCTTCGATGCTATAGTTCCCCACACTCAGCACGCATAGATCACCGAAAGGGAAACTCTTGTTTCACTGCCGTCCGCGCTTGCGCCAGGCTACTTGGCAACGTTTGTCGCATCAGCTGACAGCGTGCGTGCTCGCGCTTTTTCTGACGCCGGCCGGCGCCGCCGAAAAAGTCACCGTCCAGCTCAAATGGCAGCACCAGTTCCAGTTCGCCGGCTATTACGCCGCCCAGGACCAGGGCTATTACCGCGACGCCGGCCTCGATGTCACCCTGCTGGAGGCGCGCCCCGGCAACGATCCGCTGCAATCGGTGATGCAGGGCCAGGCCCAGTACGGCGTCGGCAACACCACCTTGCTGCTGGCGCGTAATCTCGGCCAGCCGGTAGTGGTGCTGGCCTCCATCTTCCAGCACTCCGGCGCCACCCTGCTGCGCCGCCTGGACGCCAACGGCAAGCCGCGCCCATGGGAAGGCAGCCGCCTGATGATCGCGCCGAATAACGAGGAACTGACGGTCTTCCTGAAAAAATCCGGCGTGCGCATGGAAAGCATCTACCAGATCCCGCACAGCTACAACTACGACGACCTGGCCGAGGGCCGGGTCGACGCCATGTCGGTCTACCAGACCGAGGCCCCGTATGTGCTGGACCGCCTGAACCTGGCCTACGAACTGGTGTCGCCGCGCAGCCACGGCCTGGATTTCTACGGCGACGTGTTGTACACCACCGAGAGCGAATTGCGCGAACACCCGGCGCGCGCGCAGGCGCTGCGCGAGGCCACGCTGCGCGGCTGGGTCTACGCCATGCAGCACCCGGGCGAGATCGCCGACCTGATACGCGCCCGCTACCCGGAGCGCCACAGCCGCGAACACCTGATCTTCGAAGCGCAGCGCATTGCCCCGCTGCTGGAGCAGCCGCTGATCGAACCGGGATACAGCAATCCGGAACGCTGGCGCGCCATCGCCCGCGCCTACGCCGGGCAGGGCATGCTGCCGGCCAGCTTCAATCTCGACGGCTTCCTGTACCAGCCGCCGGACGGCAATCCCCTGCTGCGCTACGGCGGCCTGATGGTCGGCGCGCTGCTGGTGGTGGTGTCGCTGGCCGGCGCCTGGCGCTTGCGCGTACAGGCCCGCGCGCTGGAGGCGGCGCGCGCGCAACTGGGCAGCGCCGAACGCCTGGCCAGCTTTGCGCTGGCCGGCTCCGGCGAGGGCAGCTGGGAGTGGCGCCTCAACTCCGGCACCCTGATCCTGTCGCCGCGCTACTGCGAGCTGCTCGGCTACAGCGCCGATACCTTCCGCCCCACGCTGGCGGAATGGCTGGAGTATGTGCACCCGGACGACCGCCCGCGGCTGGAGCGCGAAATCCAGGACTACCTGTCCAGCACCAGCGACGCCACCGGCCATATCCGCAGCGAGCACCGCATGCGCGTCCAGGACGGCAGTTGGAAATGGGTACTGGCGCGCGGCATGATCCTGGAGCGCGATGAAGCCGGCCTGCCGCTGCGCGCCGCCGGCACCCTGGCCGACATCAACGAACGCGCCGCCGCCGAGGAAGCGCGCATGTGCGCGGTGGTGGACGCCACGCCCGGCGCGGTGCTGGTGGCCGACAAGAGCGGGCGCGTATGCCACGCCAACCCGGCCTGCGCGCGCAGCTTCGGTTTCGAGGGCAATATGGCCGGGCGCTCGATCGAGCAACTGGCGCCGGAAGCCATGCGCACCAATGGCCGCGTGCGCGAGCTGTTCTCGCGTCCCAACCTGCCGGGCCGCGTGCTGTGCGCGGTGCGCGCCGACGGCAGCAGCTTCCCGGCCATGGTGCACATGTCGCCGGTGGAGCTGGGCGGTCAGGAGCTGGTGATCATGGCGCTGCGCGACATGACCCAGCGCCAGCGCGCCGAGGAAGCGCTGCACGCCAGCTCCGAACGCTATCGCCAGATCGTGCAGACCGCCGCCGAAGGCATCTGGATGACCAACGCCGATGACCGCACCACCTTCGTCAATCCGACGCTGGCGCACATGCTGGACTACGACATCGAGCAGATGATGGGCCGCGCAATGACCGACTTCATGGACGACAACGGCCGCGCCCTGCTCAAGCAGCACTTGCAGCGCCGCCTGTCCGGTGAGGCCAGCCAGGGCGACGTCTGTTTCCTGCGCAGCGACGGCAGCACGGTCTGGTGCCTGTTGTCGACCACCGTGATGAACGCCGATTCCGGCCACTACGCCGGCATGCTGGCCATGCTGACCGATATCACCGGGCGCCGCCAAGCCGAAAGCGCGCTGCACGAATCCAGCCAGCGCATCGCCTCCATCTTCAACGCCGTCACCAACGGCCTGGTGATGATCGACGGCGCCGGCCAGATCCTGGAGCGCAACGCCGCCGCCGCGCGCATGCTGGCGCATACCGAGGAGCTGAGCGCCGGCGGCCTGTGGGCCGGGGTGCGCGAGGACGGCACGCCCTACGACGCCAACAGCCACCCGGTGCAACTGGCGCTGATCACCGGCATGTCGGTGCGCGACGTGGTGATGGGCCTGACGCAGCCGGACGGCAGCCGCTGCTGGCTGTCGGTCAACGCCGAGCCGATTCCGGACGACAGCGGCGCCGTGCACCTGGTGGTGGCCAGCCTGACCGAGATCACCGACCGCAAACGCGGCGAGGACGCGCTGCGCGAATTGAACGAGCATCTGGAGGAACGGGTGGCGGCGCGCACGCGCGAACTCGATCACGCCCGTCTGGTGGCCGAGGAGGCCAGCCAGACCAAGGGCCAGTTCCTGGCCAATATGAGCCACGAAATCCGCACGCCGATGAATGGCGTGATCGGCATGGCCTACCTGGCGCTGAAGACCGAGCTCGATCCGCGCCAGCGCGACTATCTGGAAAAGATCCGCTTCGCCGGCGAGCACCTGCTGGGCATCATCGACGACATCCTCGACATCTCGAAGATCGAGGCCGGCAAGCTGGAAATCGAGCAGGTCGACTTCGCCCTCGACCATGTCATCCAGACGCTCAACACCGTGGTGGCGCCGAAAGCCGCCAGCCGCGAGCTGGAACTGGTGTACGACCTCGATCCGACCCTGCCCAAGGTGCTGCGCGGCGACCCGCTGCGGCTCGGGCAAGTCCTGATCAACTACGCCAACAACGCCATCAAGTTCAGCGAGAAAGGCCGCATCGAAGTGCGGGTGCGCCAGGTGGTGGGCGACGCCAGCGGCTGCCTGCTGCGCTTTGAAGTGAGCGACTGCGGCATCGGCCTGTCGGAAGCCGAGATCGAAAAACTGTTCCAGCAATTCCAGCAGGCCGACACCTCCACCACGCGCGAATACGGCGGCACCGGCCTGGGCCTGGCCATCTGCAAGCAGCTGGCGCAGCTGATGGGCGGCGAGGTGGGCGTGCGCAGCCGCCCGGGACAAGGCAGCACTTTCTGGTTCACCGCGCGCCTCGGCATCAGCAGCGCCACCGTGCCGGCCCTGATCGACCGCGTGAAGGATGCCGCCGCCGAGCTGCTGGCCTCCTCGCGCAGCGCCGCCGTGATGTCGGCGTTGAAAAACGCCCGCATCCTGCTGGTGGAGGACAACACCTTCAACCAGCAGATCGCGCTGGAGATGCTGGAAGACGTGGGCTCCTCGGTATGCCTGGCCGCCAACGGCATGGAGGCGCTGGAGCTGCTGCGCCAGACCGTCTTCGACTGCGTGCTGATGGACGTGCAGATGCCGCTGATGGACGGCCTGGAAGCCACGCGCCGCATCCGCGCCGACCCGCGCCTGGCCGACATGCGGGTGCTGGCCATGACCGCCACCGCCACCAGCGAGGACCGGGTGCGCTGCATCGAGGCCGGCATGGACGACTTCATCTCCAAGCCGATCCAGCCGGCACTGATGTACCAGACCATCGCCAACTGGCTGCCCGAGCGCGACCAGCGCGCCGCCGACATGCTGCCATCCCGGCCCGCGCGCACCGCCTTCAAGACCACCCTGGGCGGCGATCCGGCGGTGATCGATTTGTCCATCCTGGCCAAGCTGTTGGGCTATCATCCGCACAAGGTGCGCAAGTTTGCCTTCAAGTTTTTGCAAAATACGCAAGATGGCCTGAACCAGATGGAAAGCGCGCTCCAGCGCGGCGACCTGGTGGCGCTGCGCGAGCTGGGCCACCGCCTCAAATCGCCGGCGCGCACCGTGGGCGCGCTGGGCATGGGCGAGCTGCTGCTGGAACTGGAGCAGTTGCCGGTCACCGTCAGCGATGCCGACAACCGCCAGCGCGCCGGCGCACTGCTGCAAAAACTGTGGTCGCTGCTGGAGCAGATCACCGAACAAATCATGACCAACACTACTTTCGCCGACGACAACTAAGATGCGGATATTGCTGCTCGATGACGATGCCTTCATGCTGGAACTGCTGGCCGATATGATCGCCGCCCTGGGCGAGCACACGGTGGTGCGCGAGACCGACGGCCGCCGCGCCCTGATCGAACTGCGCCTGCGGCCGCCGGCGCTGCTGATCTGCGACCTGTCGATGCCGGTCATGGACGGCATCGACTTCCTGCGTCTTGCGGCGGCGCAGCAATACAAGGGCTGCGTGGTGCTGCTGTCCGGGGTCGACGGCGCCGTGCTGAAAACCGCCGGCCGCCTGGCCGAGGCCCAGGGCCTGGCCATTTTGGACGCCTGCCCCAAGCCGATGAGCATGGACGCTTTGCGCGCCCTGCTGGAGCGCGGGGCCGCCCGCTGCCAGCCGCAGGCGGCCGTGCATCCTGCTAATCCTGGTAAATAGTTTAGAGGCTTGCGACAAACAACCGCACATTTCCAAAAAATGGGTTATTATTTACGCCATCCCTCGCCTGCCGACCTTGTTGCCATCCCCTCCGAGACATTGAAATCGTGCAAATGGCACCCAACTGCTGCTCATGGCAGCGTTTGAGGCCCGTCCCCAGGCGTTATTACTGACCGACCTCGATTGAGGAAAATATGAGCGAAAATATCAAACACATTACCGATGCATCCTTCGACGCCGACGTGCTGAAATCCGACCGCCCTGTGCTGGTCGACTTCTGGGCCGAATGGTGCGGCCCATGCAAGAGCATCGCCCCGATCCTGGAAGAAGTCGCCAAGGAATACGACGGCAAGATCCAGATCGCCAAGATGGACGTCGATTCGAACCAGGCCGTCCCGGCCAAGTTCGGCATCCGCGGCATCCCGACCCTGATCCTGTTCAAGAACGGCGTCGCAGCCGCTCAAAAGGTTGGCGCCATGGCAAAAGGCCAGCTGACCTCTTTCATCGACAGCAATATCTAAGTAAGATATC
Source organism: Duganella radicis (assembly GCF_009720825.1). Classification (GTDB taxonomy): domain Bacteria; phylum Pseudomonadota; class Gammaproteobacteria; order Burkholderiales; family Burkholderiaceae_D; genus Rugamonas; species Rugamonas radicis. The sequence goes on from NZ_WNKY01000030.1 coordinate 55,215, forward strand.
GCTGCGTTGTACCAGCGGCGCCGCGCCCGCGGCCGCCGCTGAATAATACGAGACAACCCACGCAGTTCCCTCCCCTACCTTTACTTTCCCGTCACGGGACACTCAACAATATGCATCTATCTGAACTCAAGGCCTTACACGTCTCCGCATTGCTGGAGATGGCGATCGGGCTGGATATCGACAACGCGGCACGCCTGCGCAAGCAGGAACTGATGTTCGCGATCCTGAAAAAACGCGCCAAATCGGGCGAGCAGATCTTCGGCGACGGCGCCCTGGAAGTGCTGCCGGACGGCTTCGGCTTCCTGCGTTCGCCGGACGCCAGCTACATGGCCTCCACCGACGATATCTACATTTCCCCTTCGCAGATCCGCCGCTTCAACCTGCACACCGGCGACTCGATCGAGGGCGAAGTGCGTACCCCGAAGGATGGCGAGCGCTATTTCGCGCTGGTCAAGGTCGACAAGGTCAACGGCGAGTCGCCGGAAGCCTCCAAGCACCGCATATTGTTCGAGAACCTGACGCCGCTGCACCCGCAAGAGCCGCTGCGCCTGGAACGTGACATCAACGGCACGGAAAACATCACCGGCCGCATCATCGACCTGATCTCGCCGATCGGCAAGGGCCAGCGCGGCCTGCTGGTGGCGTCGCCGAAGTCCGGCAAGTCGGTCATGCTGCAACACATCGCCCACGCCATCACCGCGAACCACCCGGATGTGACCCTGATCGTGCTGCTGATCGACGAACGTCCGGAAGAGGTGACGGAGATGCAACGCTCGGTGCGCGGCGAAGTGGTGGCCTCCACCTTCGACGAGCCGGCCACCCGCCACGTGCAGGTCGCCGAGATGGTGCTGGAAAAAGCCAAGCGCCTGGTCGAGATGAAGAAAGACGTGGTCATCCTGCTGGACTCGATCACCCGCCTGGCGCGCGCCTACAACACCGTGATCCCGGCCTCGGGCAAGGTGCTGACCGGCGGTGTCGACGCCAACGCGCTGCAACGTCCGAAGCGCTTCTTCGGCGCCGCCCGCAACGTCGAGGAAGGCGGCTCGCTGACCATCGTCGCCACCGCGCTGATCGAAACCGGCTCGCGCATGGACGACGTGATCTACGAGGAATTCAAGGGTACCGGCAACATGGAGGTGCACCTGGAGCGCCGCCTGGCCGAGAAACGCGTCTACCCGGCCATCAACCTGAACAAATCGGGCACCCGCCGCGAGGAACTGCTGATCAAGCCGGACCAGCTGCAAAAAATCTGGATCCTGCGCAAGCTGCTGTACTCGATGGACGAGATCGAGGCGATGGAGTTCATCCTCGACAAGATGCGCGCCACGAAGAACAACACCGAGTTCTTCGACATGATGCGGCGCGGTGGTTGATCGCTGATCAACCATGACAAACAGGCAACCACCGGTTGCCTGTTTGCGTTTACGGGCGTATAATCCGCGATCGCATTATTTTTTAACCTGGCAAGTGATCAGCAATCGGGTCGAGAGGCAGTACAGACCGACGAAGTGCTGTTTGGCTACCAAACAAACCGAGGCTACACATGAAACCAGAAGGTCACCCAGAATACCGCGAAGTTGTTTTCCACGATCTGTCGTGCGATTTCAAATTCATCACCCGTTCGACCATCCAGACCCGCGAAACCATCAACCACGAAGGTAAAGACTACCCGCTGGTGAAGATCGAGGTGTCGGCTGAATCGCACCCGTTCTACACCGGCAAACACAAAATCGTCGACACCGCTGGCCGCGTTGAGAAATTCCGCCAGAAGTTCGGTTCGGTCGGTTCGAAAACCGCCGTCGCAGCAGGCTAATTTCAGCCGCTTCGATAAAAAAAGCAGCCTTCCGGCTGCTTTTTTTGTTTGGGTCCCTCATACTCCGGTTCTACTCATAAAAACACACTGATCGATGAAGCCAGTCCGTCTTCCTGCCGCCGCCACCCTGGCCTTGCCGCGCTGGGCGCTGTTCGCCCTCGGCCTGTTGTACATCCTGCCCGGCCTGATCGGCCGCGACCCGTGGAAGAACGACGACGCCGCCAGCTTCGGCATCATGTGGACCATGGCGCACGGCAGCTGGCAGGACTGGCTGTGGCCCAACATCGCCGGCCTGTCCTGGCCCGACGAAGGCCCGCTGGCCTTCTGGCTGGGCGCGCTGGGCATCAAGCTGTTCGGCTGGCTGCTGGGCGACGTGCTGGCCGCGCGCGTGGGCACCATCGGCGTGTTCCTGCTGGGCGTATTGTCCTTGTGGTACGCCACCTTCCACCTCGGCCGCCGCCAAGACGCGCAACCGCTGCGCCTGGCCTTCGGCGGCCAGCCCGAGCCGGACGACTTCGGCCGCACCCTGGCCGACGCCGCCGTCCTGATCTACCTCGGCTGCCTCGGCCTGCTGCTGCACAGCCACGAAACCACGCCCGAAGCCATGCAGGTGGCGATGAGCGCCTTCCTGCTGTACCGCACCGTGCGCTACGTGGAAAAGCCGTCGCTGCGCAACGCCGCCCTGAGCGGCCTGGCGATCGGCCTGCTGACCCTGGCGCGCGGCTGGATCACCCCGGTGTTCATGATGCTGGCCCTGTTCGCCTGCACCCGCTTCCTGGCCCAGCCGGCCATCCGCGCCGTGCGCGACCTCGGCGCCATGATCGCCATCGGCGGCCTGGTCACCGCCCTGTGGCTGGCCCCGGCCCAGCTGCTGGAACCCTACCACCAGCAGCCGCTGAACGCGTGGCTGGGCTGGAACTGGCTGCAACTGGACTGGCCGGGCTGGTCCTCGATCAAATTCTTCTTCCGCGTCGGCGTCTGGTTCTTCTGGCCGGCCTGGCCGTTTGCCGCCTGGGCCGTGTGGGCCTGGCGCCGCCAGCGCGGCGTGCTGCACATCGTGGTGCCGCTGTCCTTCGTGGTGATGGGCGTGCTGCTGACCCTGTGCCATCCCCAGCCCGAGCAAGGCCAGCTGCTGGTGCTGCTGCCGCCGCTGGCGGTCATGGCCGCGTTCGGCCTGCTGACCGTCAAGCGCGGCGCCATCAACGCCATCGACTGGTTCTCGGTGATGGCGCTGACCCTGTGCGCGGCCGTGATCTGGGTGTTCTGGATCGCCAAGCTGACCGGCTGGCCGGCGCAGGCCGCCAAGAACGCGCTCAAGCTGGTGCCGGGCTTCCGCCCCGAGCTGGGCTGGATCGCCTTCTTCGTGGCGCTGGCCGCCACCCTGGGCTGGTTTGTGCTGGTGTACTGGCGCATCTCGCGCCAGCCGGCGGTGCTGTGGCGCGCCGTGGTGCTGTCGTCCGGCGGCCTGATCCTGATCTGGATTTTGCTGATGACGCTGTTCCTGCCGGACGTCAATTACAGCAAGAGCTACGCCAGCGTGGCGCGCCAGATCGCCGACAAGCTGCCGCCCAAGGCCGGCTGCATCGAAACCAATGTCGGCCCGGCCCAGCGCGCCTCGTTCGCCTACTACGCGCAACTGCCGTTCGCCGGCGTGGAAGGCGGCCGCTGCAACCTGCTGTTGTTGCAAGATAGCATCAAGCTGCGCGACGACCGCGAGATCGATCCCCAGCATCGCGGCAAGCAATGGGTGCTGCTGTGGGAAGGCCGCCGGCCGGCCGACCGCGAGGAACGCTTCCGCCTGTACCGCCGCGCCGATTAGGCGTTGCCGCCCGGCAGGCATTGCTGCTATGCTTTTCAGCAGAAAGCGGCCAGCCCATGCGACTTATCATCTCGACATTATTCCTGCTGGCGACTTGTGTGCGGGCGGCTGGCGCCGCCTCGCTGCACATCACCACCGAGCACCTGCCGCCGTCCAGCATGGCCGGCGCCGACGGCGTGATCACCGGCCGCGCCACGGAAAAAATCCGCGAACTGATGGTGCGCACCGGCACCGACTACAAGATCGAACTGCTGCCGTGGAAGCGCGCCCTGCTGATGGCGCAGACCCAGGGCCAGACCTGCGTGTATTCCACCTCGCGCACGCCGGAGCGCGAGGCGCTGTTCAAATGGGTGGGACCGACCGACGAGGCCGAATGGCAGTTCTGGGGCCGCGCCGACCACCGTTTTCCGCTCAACAGCATCGACGATGCGCGCAAGCTGCGCATCGGCACCACCATCGGCGACGCCCGCGACGACTACCTGCGCAGCCGCGGCTTCCATGTGGACGCCGCCACCAACGACCTGGTCAACCCACAGAAACTGCTGCTCAACCGCATCGACCTGTGGGCGGTAGCGATCCGCAACGGCGTGGCCTTTCCCGGCCATCCCGACTGGGCGGACAAAATCGTGCCGCTGCTGGTGTTCCATCGCGTCAAAGTCTACCTGGCCTGCAACCCTTCGGTGCCGGACGAGGTGATCGACAAGCTCAACGCCGCACTGGCCGAGATGCGGCGCGATGGCGCCCTGGCGCGGATCGACCGCAAATACGACCAGCCAGGCAAGTAAGGGCGCTCAACGGCTGGCCACCACGGTGGTGTTGGCCGGCAGCTGGGCCGTCATCGGCAGGCGTTCGTAGTTATCGATGGTCAGCGCGAAGCCATCGTCCTGGAAGCTGATGCGGGTGCCGGCCTCGGTGATGAACTCACCGGGCGCCACCGGGAAAATCTCCACCTTCTTCTGGCCCTTGAGCTGGGCGTAGTAGTGGGCGATCTTCTGCGTGAACTTCATTTCCTCGCCGTTGCTCAGGGCGTAGGTGTACAGGTAATCCTGGAATTCCTGCGGCTTGAATTTAAAGTCGGACACGGCCGGCGCGGTGATCTTCACGCTGTCGTTGTCCGGCGGTGCGGCGTGGGCCAGTGTGGCGATCGACAAGGCGGCGGCCACGGCCACGCTCAACAAAGTGGTTTTCATGATGCATCTCCCTATGAACACGTGTTAGCGACGGGCCGTCATGCTGGTATTGGCGGCCAGCTGGCTGTCCGGCACCAGCTTCTCGAAGTTGGCGATGCCCACGGTTTCACCCTGGTCGCGGAACTCGATGCGGGCGCCGCTCTCGGTCAGGAAGGCGGTGCGCGAGATCGGGTAAATCCGTATCCGCTTGCCGTCGTCGAGCTGGGTGTAGAAGTGATTCATGCGGGAAGTGAAGCTGATGCGCTGGCCATTCTCCAGACCGTAGACGCTCTTGAAGTTGTAGAAATCCTCCTCCAGCAAGTGATAGCGCTGCGGCGATTTGGAGGTGATCTGCACACTGACGTCTTCAGCGTGGGCGACGGTCATCAGGGACGACAGGGCGAGCGAGGCCGCGATGCCTGCGAGGATCGTTTTCATTGGTATGCTCCATAAGTTGTAAGTTTCGGGAGCCACCGCTGCCATCTGTAATTCAGCGGTAGACGTGTACAGATTAACAAAGCCCCCGGCAAAGATCCTGCGGATGCGACGAGCGGTAAAAGCGCGCGCACCAACTGCAAAAAAGCCGGAATAAACGGTGAGCCAAGAGCATCTGTTGCGCGCCGCGGCTTTTTATGGGGGGGAAGTGATACAAAAGCCGCCGCCGGCGCTATAGTGGCGCAATGAATGCGTTGCCGTACGGCAGCATTTTATTTCCACTCTGGCCACGCCCAAATCTGCGTTGCCGGTCATGGCGGCCCCGGCTGCTGCGCCTCACCCTCGCGCCCAGCCTTGGCAGCATGCCTCTGGATGGCACCCAATGTTCACCTTGCACAAACTTCAATCTGCTCTGCGTAACAACTACGTCCGCATCGCCCTGCTGGCGTTGACGATCACCCTGGCCATCGTGCTGGGCTTGCGCGCCGACGTGGCGCAGGACAGCAGCCCGGTGCTGCACACCCAGGACATCGCCCAGATCACGGCGCTGCCGGCCAAGCGCGCCCAGCTGGACTACCTGCTGGTGGCGGCGCCGCAATCGGACGCGCCGCGCTACATCTTCAAGCTGAAGAACGACGACAAACTGTACGTGGTCAAAGTGCCGGGCACCACCCACCTGAGCCTGGAGCGCGAAGTCCTGCTGCGCAACAACATCCCCTACGCCATCGCGCGCGACGACTACTTGGCCTCGCACAAGGCGGTGATGCAGGATGGCGACGACAACAAGCTGGCGCGCGCGGGCGCCTTCCTGACGCGCCACGCGCTCGACATCCTGCTGGTGGTGCTGGCGCTGTTCCTGTTGAAGAACGGCCTGCCCGGCATGGGCGTGAACGCCACCGTGCTGACGCCGGACCAGCTGGGCGGCAGCATGGACGACCTGATCGGCATGGAAGACATCAAGCAGGAAGTGCTGCATCTGGAAGACATGATCCGCAACCGCGCGCTGTACAAGGAACACGACATCGACAAGCCGTTCAACGTCATGCTGACCGGCCCGGCCGGCACCGGCAAGACCAAGCTGGCCGGCTACCTGGCCAAGCGCCTGAATATCCCGCTGATTTCGGCCTCCGGCTCGGCGCTGGAATCCGGCTACATCGGCGGCGGCTCGAAAGCGCTGCACGCCCTGCACCGCAAGGCGTGCAAGCGCGGCAACTGCATCATCTTCCTCGATGAAGCGCAGAGCCTGTTCATGCCGCGCGGCCGCGGCGAGAAAAAATGGGAAGACGACACCGCCAACACCTTGCTGGGCCTGCTCGACGGCGTGCGCAGCGACAAGGGCGAAGGCGTGATCTGGGTGGTCGCCTCCAACTTCGATGACGCCTCCACCCGCATGGACGAAGCCATGCTGCGCCGCTTCTCGGTCAAGATCAACTTCCGCCTGCCGAACAAGAACGAACGGCGCGAACTGCTGCGCTCCTTCCTGGCGCGCAAGGCCGACGGCTGCGTCGACTGGGACGATCTGCAACTGGACCATGTGGCGGAAATCACCGCCAACCTCAGCCCGGCGGTGTTGCAGACCGTGGTCGAGCGCGCCAGCATGCTGGCCATCCAGGAAGACAAAGTCATCAACACCGAGCTGATGTTCCGCGCCTTCGAGCGCGCCACCATCGGCCTGACCGACCGCGCCACCACCGCCGAGAAAACCCGCCAGCGCGAACGCGTCGCCCTGCACGAACTGGGCCACTTCTTCATGCAGATCGACCCGTGGCTGCGCGAAGGCCTGTCGCTGGCCGAAGTGAAAGAACGCTCGCCGCTGTTGAAGATCTCGACCGAATCGGTGTCCAAGCTGGGCGCGCTGGGCTACGTGCTGTCGGCCTCGGACGACGTCGCCCTGCGCACGCTGGAAGAACTGGAGCGCGACGTCATCCAGCTGTACGGCGGCGTGGCGGCGGAAGAATTGTTCTACGGCGCGCGCGGCATCTCGGTGGGCAGCCAGAACGACATCGAAAAAGCCACCTCCATGCTGGACCTGATGGTCAACAAACTGTCGATGTACTCGCGCTCGAAAATCGACCACAGCCAGTTCAAGGACAAGGAAGCGGGTCTCGCCATGGTGGAAGCCAAGGCCGACGAACTCTACAGCTACACCCTGACCGCCATCGCCGACTACCGCGAACAGATCGCCGAACTGAAAGGCGTGCTGATGGACCAATACGTACTGTCGAAAGACGCCATTTTCGCGCTGCTGGAGCAGCAACAACAAACCAGGGAGGCATGATCATGAACCAACCCAAGCAAGCACCGGTGCTGAGCGCAAAACGCAGCGCCCGCGACATCCTGCGCCTGGCCCGCGAGCGCGCCAAGCGCTTGCTGCAAGACCATCTGCTGTCGAAAGACACCATCCGCCACCAGAGCGACTGATCACACCTTCATCGGCAGAATCACCATCTGCAAGCCTTCGAGGTGCAAACGGCGCTGGGCGGCCAGCGCCGCCTGGTTGTGCAGCAGCCGGGTGAACCAGTTGTCGGAAGCGAAGATCAATTTGCTGGTGAAGAAAATCGAGTGCGGGAACTCGCGGCTGATCTCTTCGCACAGCCGCGTCACCTCCTCCACCGCATCCGTGCCGAAGCCAAGATAGGACGAGGCCGCCATGCCATGGCTATGGCAAAAGTCGACAAAGAATTCCAGCGTCTCCGCCGCCTCGGTGCGCATCTGCTCCATGGCGCCCTCGCCGCCGTAGGCGTGCGAATCGACCGTGCGCGCGTTCACGAACAGGAAATTCTTGAAGTGCCCCGGGAACATGCGCTGCACCCACAGCAAGGCATGCAAACCGCCGCCGCGCGAGGTGCCGACGATGAATACCGCCGTCTGGTCATCCTGATTCGGCTCGACCGGCTCCTGATTCGGCCCGAACGGCTGCGACGCAAACACCTCGTCCACCGAATGAATCGCCTGCTTGGTCTCGCGGTAATGCTTGCGGATATAGAAGCAAAACACCGCCATCGCCGCAATGATGGCCGCCGTCGCCCAGCCGCCATCGGCAAACTTCTCGAACAGCAGCACCACCAGAATGCCGGCGCAAATCACAAAGCCCAGTGCCGACAACAGCCAACGCCGCTTCCACTGCGTGCCCTTCTTGCGATTGCGCGACCAGTACAACACCAGCCCGAACAGCGAAATCGCAAACGTCAGGAACACCGAAATCGAATACAGCACCACCAGCAAGGTCACGCTGCCGCCGGTCCACCACAGAATGGCCAGCGCGGCGATGCCCATCACCAGAATGCCGTTCTGCGTCACCAGCCGCGTGGAGAGATAGCGGAACTTGTGCGGCACCCAGGAATCGGCCGCCATGTTCGACAGCACCGACGGACCGCCGAGGAAACCGGTATTGGCCGCCACGAACAGCAAGCCGGCCTCAAACGCCAGCACCACCACCAGCAGGCCCTGATTCACCACCTCGCCACCCAGCCCCATGCTGGCGATGATGGTCTTGAAAGTGGACGCATTCAAAGTCTCGCCCGCCACCGGCTGCGCATCCCACAGCAGATACAGCAGAATAATGCCGCCCGCCGTGAACGCCAGCGACAAGGCCATGTACAGCATGGTCACCTTGCCGGTGCGCACGCGCGGCTCGGCCAGCAGATTGACATTGTTGGACACCGCCTCCAGACCGGTATAAGTACCGCCGCCCTGCGAATACGCCAGCAACAGCATGCCCGCCACGCCGGCCCAGCCGATATGGCTGGCCAGATCGGTGGTCTCGGCCACGGTGGTCGGAATCAGCTCCGGCAAATGCGAGGCATGCGCGAAAATGCCATAAACGATTAATACCAAATGCGTGACCACAAAGCCGAGGAAAATCGGCAGCAGAATCTGGATCGCCTCCTTCAGGCCGCGCAGATTCATCACAATCAGCAGCCCGATGAAAAACACCTCGGCCCATAGCTTGTAGGGCTGGAAGCCCAGCGGCAGGAACGACGCCAGCGCATCGACGCCGGACGCGATGGAAATCGCAATCGTCAGCACATAATCGAGGATCAGGGCGCAGCCGGAAATCAGACCCAGATACGGCCCCACCAACTTGCTCGCCACGCGGTAGCCGCCACCACCGGTCGGAAACAGCTCGATCACCTGGTTATAGGCCAGCGCGATGATGAACACCGTGGCCGCCGTGGCGATCGCCATGTACAGGCCGAGGTGCGTGTGGCCGCCCAGCGCGCGGAAGGTTTCCTCCGGACCGTAAGCGGAGGACGACAGGCCATCGGCGCCCAGCCCGACCCAGGCCAGGAAAGCGACCAGCGCCATGGAGTGGCGGGTTTCGCTCTTCATCGGATCGAGCGGTTTCCCCAGAATAATCTCGCGAATCTTATTATTTTTCATGCGTCTCAGCGCCGGCGCGAACCGGCCATGTCTAGCGGTAAGCGAGATGATACCTGCTTCGGGCGGACAGAAATACTTATCTGTTTGCAAAGATTGGAATCAGGGTTGCGGGGTTCTTGCAAATCGGAGATAATGCGGGTCGCATTGCAATACACCTGCCTCGGTGGTGGAATTGGTAGACGCAGCGGACTCAAAATCCGCCGCCGCAAGGCGTGCCGGTTCGATTCCGGCCCGGGGCACCAAATTCAAGAATAAAGCACTGAGCAATCAGTGCTTTATTCATTTTCTACTCATAGTACTTTCATGCGCTAGCACAACACGAGGGAAGCGACAGCTACTCGCGATCATCTAGTTGCGTTACCAGCGGCGCACTTACATCTCCGAATGACAGAAGTGCCGCATACATTTCTTCGCCCAATAGCTTCCGTATTGTTCGCACAAATTCAGGCTCCACAGAAAGCGCAAATGCAAGCCATCCCTTGAGCTGCCCGTGCCGGTTCCCTTCAAGTTTCCCTTTACGATAATGATCCGCCATCGCGCGGATTTCTCGTTTTCGCTCTCGACCAAGCGAGATATCTCCAGCATTCGTTAGGGTCAAACCTGTCAGTTTGCGCTGATGCTTTTTCGATGCAAAGACCGTTTTCTCTTGATTTATGGTTAGACGAGGATATGCCAAGTCATTCAATAACTCATTGATGAACTTGAACGCTGTGTCTAGCTCATGAGGCTTGTTTGTTGAGAGCGCGAGATCATCTGCATATCGCGAATAAGTGATCCCTTTGGGTTCACAGAATTCAGAAAGCTTGGAGTCGAACTCGTACATCAAAGTGTTTGAGAGCACAGGTGAACTTGGTGCGCCAATCGAAAGCGTGAACCTCTTGTGTTCATCTCGGCGGAACAATAACAAGGCCAGCTCAGAAGCAAGCCTGGCATCTATTGCCAAGTACTTGATCGCGTGCCGCTTGAAGTCCCGAGCACCTATCGATGGGAAAAAATCTTTGAAATCAATCTTCAAAAGGTACTTGTTTCTTGCATGAAGTCGAGCGTGATCACCAATACTTCTATTGGTTCGGTACGCAGATGCAGCATCGTGGATCGGCATTTGAGAAATGAAACGCGTGACTACCCACCGCTGTACCGCCTTTAGTTCGGCGGTCGGCTGCGCGATCAGACGCTTACCACGCCCATTTCTTTTTTCGATGAAATGAACCTTATAACGCCGTGGCGCACTGCGAATTAACTCCCAAGCCTCAGTACGAGTAAAGGGAAGTTCGTCGCAGAGTAAGTTCAGCAGCTGTGAGTTAGTGGCGTCCATGGACCTTCTCATAGGCTTGGCGGCGGAACGAGTCATGCTTCAGAATTTCAAGAGCACGAAGCTTGAATTGAACGCGATCCAGTCGAGCATCCGACCCTGGAGTCTTGTATCCAATGAAGCCTTCTCGCTTTCCTTTAGGTGGGACATAGAAGCGACGTGATAAATGCTCTGAAAGCTGAACTACCTCCAGAAGGCACAGTAGGCTCAGCATCTGGTTCACTCTTGCCTTTTCCAGTGGCATATTAAATTTAGTCAACAGGTCAATAATTTCCGCGACCTTGAGTGCGCCAAACAGTTCGACTACATCTGCGATGAACAGAAACTGATCACGTACCTGTTGTGGGTCGAATGCATGCGTTCTGCCTTGCTTAACCTTTTCCAAAACGTCGGCAGCCAACTCAGGAAGTACCTTTTGAAAGTCTTCCAATGTATCGCCCTCAACCGGACATATTGAATGCTCATCGCCTTGCACACGCTGCAGCACGCGCAACGGACCAAGAGCGATATAGGAATTTGTATGATAAAACTTGCTGTACAAAACAACGAACAAGCGCTCGGCTAAGACTAGCTCCTTGCAGAATGCCCCAAGCTCTGCAAAGGCTCCTTCGCTCTCGACGAACAACAAAATTGCGCGGGAAATACATCCTGCGTCCGTCTCAAACTCGACTAGATCGTCATACCCGATGAACTGATTCCATTCAGGATAGTCTTCTGGCAAGCGCAGAAATTCAGCGATCTCATGATTGGTGTCATGCGCCCATGATACAAACATATCGCGCATACCAGATGCGGCCGCATTTGGATCTTCTCGAAGGTGACGGCCGAACACGAAGACGAGCGAAGGCAAGTGCACGATCTGCGCTCGAGCAGAGTCCACTTGCTCTAAGAACTCAGCAAGAATAGTAGCAAAATTGCTCAATTACCTAATATAGACACGAAAGCGGCTTGCGCCGAATCGGGACCTACCGGACACGGATTTGGCGCAAGCCGCTTTCGTGTCGTGATTGATATCCCACCTGTACTCAGTCTGGCGAAACGCCCGACATTGATAGCCCTACATCTAAGCTACCGTTCGCGTAATTGATCTGGCAATTTTGCCTCAGCGATTGCTAATTGGCAAGTAAATGCGCTTTATTGATCAAATGCCAAGCGATCACTGCTGCGGATACCGTGGTGGCACAGGCGCCCCAAGCGGGAGCGTAATAACGATACGATTCCTTCCTGGAAAATCTTGTCTTCAGGCTAAAAGTTCTTGTTGGACTATGCTGGGTCTTCTTTGCTGTGTGCGGGCTGTTGATCATCCATTACCTTGTCCTAAAGCTTTTTGCTGTGCACCGTTGGACTCCGCCAGCGATCGGGGACTGGGCTACTTGGTGCGGTGCTGTAGGCACGTTGGCTACGTTATTCATGACTATTAGGCTCGCGACCAGTGAGCAGAGGCGCAGGGAACGCGGCGAGAGCGCCCTAGCAATCGTGAGCGCAGCTGGTCTTGAAGTTGAACTTGAAGAATGCATCAGCTGCATTAAGACAGGGCTCCCGTTATTCAACGCTTACTGCGAAGGAGGTCCTGCCAAGCTGCTGGACGCAGCTCCCAGATGCATTCTCGATACCCGACCTTTGGAACCCAAAAGCGCCGTAAATTTGGTAACTTGCGATCCGATGCTTGCCGCGGAATATGCACGAGTCAGCAGTCGATTCACAGCCATACAAGCTGGCTTCAGGAAAGTAGCCAACTCCGGCTCCACCTTAGGATGGAACACCATTATGGCAGACCAGGCTTATGCGCTCCAGACTGTTCTTGCTGATCTGGAACGATGCATGATGGGCTGTAAGGCCATCCAATCTCGAAAGATTCACTGACGGTTGCAGTCTAACGCTGCCCCTACTCTTTTCCCCGCATTTTCTGCCGCGCGGATTTCAATGCAGGCTCTCGCCACCGCCGTCTTCAAGTTCAAACATGCTGACCGGGATTTGCGAGCGTCGCTACAAGCGACGCTACTTTGCTGCTCAGATATCACTTTGCGTGGCCGTCAAACAAAGGTAGTTGCGCTCCCCGCATCGCCCCCAGCTTTTCAAGGTAAAGCTTATCTAGGTCAGGAGGGTACTCCAGACTCCCCATCATTGCGTGAATGTCTTCGAGAGTAAGCAAGGCGACTTGATGCTGGGATAAGAATTCTTGCTCATCAACGATTGATGTGGCGGGTTGGTTCACAAGCAAGATAGCCATAACCTCTCGATTCACTCCATACTTATTTTCCACTGCGATCAGTCCATCTCTGCGTCCGACAAGCTTCCCAACTTTCTCGCGAATATTCTCAACTTTGGTTGTGCATTCGACTAGCGCCAATTTCTTCTTCGGAGTTTCAACGATTACGTCCGGCGTATCACTCCCTGGAGGATTCAAGCTCGTTCCGCCAATGAGGTGCAAAAGAGCGGCGGTGCCTACTTCCAATTGGCGAGCATCTTTGGGCGAAAATAGATATTTGTTTAGCTGAGTTAAATTTGGATCGAGGTATCGATAATCGGTCAGACGAGGGTTTAGACTCTTATGCGGATCAAGCACCACCATGCGACGCACGGTGAATCCATCAACGGACGCCATCAGCTGTGCGGTCGCGCAGTCATCAAGATCCATTTCAATGCTCCCGGATTCAAACCCTTGTAGTTCTGCAGCCTCCCAAAGAATCTCCGCTCCAATTTGTTTTCGACGCGCAGTAGTGGGGTTAGGAAATTGCCGCAACCCTATAGATAGCTGCTCTGGCTTGAACGTATCCCTCTTAAGAACCCGTAGCTTTAGGTGGTTTTTCTCAAGGCTGCAATCGCTGAAGATAATGTCAGCTGGCGGATGCAACTGGATTGAGATCATCGGCTGTACCGGCATATGGCCGGTGAATCCGAAGCCAAACAACGAAAGCAGGTCAGCTACGCCATCAAAAGGGATGACATTGCTGCGGAGTTCTGCGTTAGTCAGCGCATAGTCAAATTGATGGCTGAGCATAAGAGTGCTGTTTGTCCGAACCTCCAACTGGGCCACACAGAAGTCCGGTTCGCTCGGCGGAACGGGCGAATAGGTATAAACATTTCCACCATCTGGCAGTGTCATTGCAAAGCCAGCTATTTTCATCCGACCTTGACGCGCCTCGTTAACCAACTCCACCAGTTCAGCAGTATCAATAGGCACAGCAACATGGCCAACCTTAAGCTTGCTTGTGGAGACAATTGAATCGCCCCGGAAATTTAGGAGGCCGTTTGGTGTGAGTCAGGCGACTTAGCCTGCTCGGAAAGTTGTCGGTAATAGTTTGCCTCAGCTTCGGCCGGCGGTATATAGCCAAGCGGTTCGAGCAGTC